>CAZUXF010000007.1:0-96208 GCA_964624535.1 uncultured Anaerolinea sp.
AGTTGCTTGATTATCGCTTCAGATCGTATTCCCCGGATTTAGGGCGTTTTATTTCGCCTGACACCATTGTACCTGATTTCTCAAACCCTCAATCACTTAACCGGTACAGTTATGTAAACAATCGACCCATCAACCTCAACGATCCGAGTGGGCATAAGTATTGTGATGGTAATAATTTAGATGATGAATGTAAATCGATCACTTCTGAGGATTATAACGAGGCACTTTTCTATATGTATCGTTGGAATGTAGTTGGTAACTGGACAACAAGGAAATCTGGAAGCCTCCTTGATGTTGCTATATCGATTGAAAAATCAATTTCATCTATAACTCATAATAACGGCAGAGGGTGGATGAATCGAAACCTGCAAGGAACAACTTTTGTTTATAATGAAACGTCAATTGATTTTTTACAGGTTGTTGATCTTTTCCGAGATGGAGAAGGTGTAACACCAGATATTACTCCAAATATTGGAAATCAACAAACCATATATTTAAATAAATATGGTTTAAATTCAACAACAATAATCCATGAATTAGGTCATGTTGCTGACAATACAAGCAATTCCGATTCAATTTGCTCCTCTACTTGGTGCGGGGGTGGAGCTGGAGATGACTTATTGAACTCTATCGGATTTGCAACAAGTGGCATTAGATGGAAAAAAGATATAAAGAGTCAGATTCCCGAGGATTATCTCTGGAGCAATCGAGTAAACCAAGGTTACGGAAACACAGCCTCAGCAGAATATTTTGCAGAAGCTTTTTTCTGGTTCATTGTTGATCCCTCTAAACTTCCCAATACAAATGTTCAACAGTGGATGAATGATTTCCTTTCTCGATAGAATTCAACAATATGGAGTAGAAAATGAAATTAGTATATTCGATTGTTTTAGTTTATTTTTTATTGACACTAGCATTAACTGGGTGCCAAAAAAAAAGTGACATAAATTTTCTTGAATCAAATTCATGCATTTTTCCTTGTTGGAACAATGTAACTCAAGGCGTAACCAGTAAAACTGATTTTATTAGTATGATCAATCAAATTCCAAATATTGACTTGGAATCTATATATACAAATGGGGGATCATGGACAATTTATAATGATAGAGTCTTTTTTAAATACATAAAGAAAGAAATATATGGTGTAGGGTATTTTTATAATGATCGAATTGCTCTGCTCGATTTTAGTGGAGAATTAGAAACAACCTTCGGTCAACTTGTTGATGTGTTAGGAGAGCCAAAGCTCATAATAAATATTCCTTTATCAGGGGGAATACCTGGATCACCCTCAACAAGTTATGCGGTTACGGCAATTTATCCATCTTTAGGTATGGCATATACATATGATACAAGAAATATTATTAAACTATTACGCGCTGAGATTCAACCTGATATTCCTATTACGAATTTATTTATTTTTGACCCCGAATTATTTAATGAAATGATTGATGAAAAATTATTTAGTCAATCATTCTTAACTGGTGAAGAAACAAGGAAGCATTTCATACCATGGAATGGTTATGGTTCTCTTCAAGAAAAGTACCCACCAGCAAAACTTGAATAATTATTTATTCAATGGACGTATTCAAATTTTGAACACGCCTATTCAATAAATTAATATCAATAATGGATATGCCGCAATATCGCCGGTAGAATGAAAAGGGTGGATTAAATACCTTCGCACAGGTGGCTCGCAAACTACTGGTCAGCGGGGATTCCTGGAAAACCATCCAGGACCATGTGTGACACCCTGGGCGACACGCTCAAAACCTGGATCTTCACGTATGATGGGGATGGTCAAAAGGTCAAACAAGGGTACACTGAAGGCACGAGCACGTTGACGACATACTATTACGCCGGGGGAAGTTACGAAGTGCAGGCCGACGGCACAACCGAAACGGTGCGCCGGTACTACTCCATCGCGGGCATGACGGTTGCCATGCGCGATGGCACGTCAATCAGATACTTCTTGACGGATCACCTGGGGTTGCGAACTTTGCACACCCGAGCGCAGCGAGAGGTGCAAGTGGTGGGTGTCACGGACTCAACTGGCAAATTGATCTCTGAAACGAGATACCTGCCCTCGCGAATTATGCGCCCCCGAGCGTTTTTTGCGAGTGGGGTTGGCGAGGTGCGCCTTTCGGTAGGGTCGATCGCCCAGACCGATTTTGGCTACACTTTTCAGCGCAACCTGCCCGAGATGGGGTTGATGGATTACAAAGCTCGTTTTTATAACAGCTCCTTGGGTCGGTTTATGCAACCCGACACCATCGTCCCCGGTGCGGGGAATCCGCAGGCATATAACCGGTATGGGTATGTTTTGAATAACCCAATTAATGCAAATGACCCAAGTGGGCACAAATGTGTTGAAATGAACGGAGAAACTGGAGGTTGCGATCGTGATCCAAAACCAAAAAAACCATTTGTATCTCCACAAGTTAATAATTATCCATCTGATATAGCAGGGGGTTATTTTCCATCAGGGACATCATTTATCAATTATGATGAAGAATCAGCCAACGATTCTGGAAATCAACAATTAAACAATGTAGTCGGGATAAATACACCAAGAACAGGAACTTGGTTAGATGGGTTAATGTTAGTAATGGGACTTGCTATTTTATTTAATAATGCTCATGATAACAGAGAATTCGTACAAAAGAACCTTTTGAAAAATCCACCAGAAGTAATCACTGCCTTGTATTATGATCAAAAAGTAACAGGGATTTCTCGATTTGATAAATCCTTCATAAATTTATCTAAAATAATCTTGGTTAATAATACTAATGCACAGATCGATTTTGCGATTATAGATTTTCGAGTTCTGGATGAAGATGGAATTGAATTGGCATCAGATAATTTTAGGGTAAATGAAGGTATTACCCCTCAATCGATTATTGAAATACAGTTACCTGAAAACACGGTAAATGTGCTTGAAACTTATTCGCTAGAGATAATTACTAGTTTTTTTATTGATAATAAAAAAGCACAGACAACTCAATATATTAACCCATAGAGGAAATAATGATAAAAAAAATAACGATTCTAGTTTTGGTTCTATTAACTAGTTGTTCTAACCCAAAAAATATCGAATATCCTGATTGCGGTATCAGTCAAGATCATCTGAATAATGAAATTTCGATTATAAAAATAGATGAAATTTATAAAATTCATCGATCCATTGTTGTATTAGTGCAAAATAATTCCAAATATAGAATCTCTACGACCCGCAACTTTGATATTAAAATATTTTTGTATTTTAAGGCGAAAAATGAATGGCGACAAATTAACAATTCAGGTATTGATTTCGGGGAATTCGAAAAAACGCTAACAAAGAGACATTTGGGATTTGCTCCAGATATCTCATATGGGACCAAAGATGCGGAAGTTTATATTTGTATCTATGGAAAAAATGAAGACACCAATGAGGTTGTAGGAGCCTCTTCTTTATTTAAATTAATTACTGATAAATGAAATTCTTCAGTCGTATGTTTGATTCGTCCATTTTACCCACCATCAAAATAACATAACCTGCCCCTGTTCAAGGCTTATTCGCGGTCTTTGCACCCCCGAGCCGTCGCGAAGTGTGCGCACCTGAGCGAGTAGTTTCCGAGCGAATGGCGTTGCGGCGAGAAGGGAACCAAAGTTAAACAGGTTTACACTGATGGCACGAGCACGTTGACGACATACTTTTATGCCGGCGGAAGTTACGAAGTGCAAACCGACGGCACAACCGAAACCGCGCGGCAATACTACTCCATCGCGGGAATGACAGTACCCCTCGCTTCGCTCAGGGCATGCATTGCCATGAAAGTAGGGGCGTATGACGATACGCCCGCTGAATGGTCATTCTTCCTGACCGATCACCTGGGAACAGTAGTGAGTGTGACGGACTCGACTGGCACTTTGAACTCTGAAGCAGATTGATGAATGCTTTCTTGTATGTCTTGTTGATGCTTGCAGAGTATTGAGGAAATTGGGATCAAAAGGCCGACCCGATTTCAAAAAATCAAAAACAAGATGGAATAATTTTCGGATTGACGCACCAATCACCTCCATAGGTTGTAGTCCGTTTTGAGAAAAGCGGTCACAAAAGACAGTATGATCGGGTTATATCTTCTCTCCACCACTGTAGGCGCCAGAAACATAAATGATTGAGACTGCATCATCGCTTTTTGTTCTAGTTGTGCCTGTAAATTCCGGCAATTTAGATAATTGGATTTAGGTGAAAGATGTCTATTTTTATGTTTAGGGCAAAACCCACAATTCAATCTATATTTTACACTTGACTACTATTTTCTTAACCTGTGATCGATCACCATCTTCCAATCCTGGCATATGCGCATCTTGTGGTAAGAATATTGCGAAATAGCCCGCAGATAATCGCAGAATTTGGCCTTGACCTGTCATCGCTTGAAAATCCTTTTGTGGGTCGTATTCGCCCACCTGCATGGACTTCAGCGAGGCGAATCCACATCCTTCAACGCCACTTACAATGTACTGCACATCTATATAGCGTTGATGCGCTTCCCATTTTCCCTCGGAAAAAGGTTTGGTCAGGTACTCCTGCACCAACACATAGAGGGAATCTCCCTCGAGCTCCATCCGACCTGGCTTCAGTGCAACAAGATCGGTAGTAAGCAGGAAGGAGAATGCCCGATCAAGCCTTGGATGTATGTTGCAATAATCTTGGGAATTTTCTAGAGTATCGTAGATCATAAAATCACGTTAATTGTTCCTATAAGTTTTCGAAATGGTTTTCAAATAAAACCTTCACCTGGTTGTTGCCAGGCTGACATAACAGATCAAAACCCTGCTGAAGCTCATCCAAAGGCAAGCGGGTGGTCACCAACTCGCTCAACTTTATTCTTCCTTCCCTTACCAAGTCAATCGAATCTTGAAAATCCCAGGCATAACCTTGCGATCCAGAAAGGCTGATTTCGCGCTGTACGAACAAATTAATAGGAATTTTTGGCAATTGTTCTTCAAAAATACCTAAAAGAGTTACTTTTCCACCTTTGCGGATGGCCTGTAATGCCTGTGTCAAGGTGGCTTCCATGCCGACTGCTTCAAAGGCATGATCCACCCCCAAGTCTTTAGTCTGTTCCATAACTGTCTTTACGATATCTTCCCCTTTATGTAAAAAAACGCCTCTTGCTCCCAAATCAATTGCTTTTTGCACCCGAAAATCATTAATATCTGCGATGAATGGCTTAATCCCCGTGAGGTTATTGAGTAACATGGAGACTATCAATCCAATTGCCCCACCACCAATCACTGCACTTGTTTGACCAATAGAAATACCGCTTTTCTTGACCGCGTGTAACGCCACCGACAAGGGTTCAATTAGAGTACCCTCTTCAAAAGAGAGAGACTCGGGAAGTTTATAAACCCGGTGCTTAGGTGCATAAAAGTATTCTGAAAAGGCACCCTGTCCCTTTCGATACTGAAAACTAATATTTTCGCAGAGGTGATATACACCTCGTTGGCAATAATGGCATTGACCACAAGCGATGACTGGTTCAACAGTAACACGGTCACCAACCTGGAAACTATTCACATCCTTTCCCATTTGATAAATTTCGCCGGCCAACTCGTGCCCAACGGCGGATGGAAGTGTTACCGAAGGATGCTTGCCTTTGAAGAGGTGTAAATCACTTCCGCAAATCGCAGTTGTGTGAATTTTAATCAACACCTCATCAGGCTGCGGATCGCGCAATTCCTTCTCACAGAATTCAATTCTTCCCGGCTCCGGGATCATTGCCATTTTGTATTTAGCCATCAAACCACCTGGTTTTGGACAGTAATTGGATTTATCAGTGAACCCATTCCTTCAATACTTACTTCAAGAAGGTCCCCTGACTTGAGTTCACATACCGGATTAGGTTGACCATCCATTAATTTAGGACTTCCAGTCAAGATGACGTCCCCACAATCCAATGTTGTTAAGGTAGACAAATAAGCGACGAGGTGAGGAACATCAAAGAACATATGTGATGTATTGCTTTTTTGAACTATTTGATCGTTTACTTTGGTGACCACTTTCAGGTTATCTGCATCTCCAATTTCATCCCTGGTAAACACTATTGGCCCCATTGGGGTAAACGTGTCGAACATTTTTCCACTCGTCCATTGAGAAGTTCTTTTTTCTAATAACCGGTCTCCCAAATCATTTGCCAGAGAGTACCCTGCAATTACAGAAAAAGCTTCTTCAACTTTCAAGTTTTTACATTGCCGGCCAATCACAACAGCCAGTTCAACTTCATATGCGACGCTTTCACATATAGGTGGAATCAGGATTGTTTCAAGATGCCCGATTACTCCACCAGAAGGCTTGAGGAAGATCGTTGGGTATTCAGGACATTCCATCTTATTTAAAGCAGGATAATTTCCTGCAATGCATATAACTTTTCCTGGACGAATGATTGGCGCCTTCAGATGCACTTTATTGAAATCAATAATGACATCATCATTTTTACTGATGGTCTTCTGCTTGTGGCATTGATCCACCCAATCAGTTACGATGGCGATAGCATGTTGGCCTTCATCCCCCAATCGAAATAAATCTAACAATTCAACTGGAAGGATTTCAAAATGTTGTGGGTTGGAGCAATCTTGCGATTGCCTATATAGTTTGGAAGCAATATTTATATCAATACCCAGTTGATCGATCAATCGCGCTGATCGCACTTGGCCTTTGGATAAATATGAGAATAGTTGCATCAATTCTCCCAGTTATTGGTTGAATTTTGGGGCGCGTTTTTCTAAGAAAGCAGCTCTTCCTTCAATTGAATCTGGACCACGCCCAGTTTTTACCCTTAAGTCGCTTTCCAGAGCCAATCCCGATTCCTTGCCTTCATTAATTCCAACATTTATGCACTTTTTTGTTGCTGCGGTGACTGAACCTGAATAGGAAGCTATCGTGTTTGCAATAACCAAAACCTGGTCCATAAAGCCCTCTTGCGGGAAAAGATATTCAATCAATCCATATTGAAGTGCCTCATGGGCATCAATAACCCTGCCCGTCAAGAGAAGATCCATGGCTCTTCCGCGCCCCACCAATTCAGGTAGTCGTTGCGTCCCGCTGCCGGATGCAAAGGCACCAACTTTTACTTCAGGAAAACCGAATTTTGCATTTTCAGAAGCAACCCTGAAATCACATGCCAACGCCAACACCGCTCCCCCACCCAAGGCATGACCGTTACAAGCAGCGATGATCGGAAAACGCGCATCCTCAATCATCTGGTTTAGAGTGGATTCCCAATAATCATTTTCGAGCAGCCACCCAACTTCCTGGCTGAAATCATTAATATCCGAGCCAACCGAGAAGGCTTTTCCAGTTCCAGTCAAAACCGCACAACGTACTGATTTATCATTTTCAAGTTCAGATAACGTGGTCATCAAGGCTCTCTTTACAGAATGCCGCAAGACACAAAGAGGTTCTGAGGCAATCGTAATGACCGCAACCCCATCACATGGTCTGGAAACAATAATCGAAGAGGATTCTTCAGTCAGTTCCGCTTTATTATTCTTATCCATTTAATGTCCTATTCCAATAAGCGTTTGGGAATATTTACTACTGGCTTGGCTTGTAAATCTGTCGCAAGACCCATGGGTTGATCGAGAAACAATCGTTCATCCATCATTTTTAAGTCTTTGGATATTTCGGGAATAAAATCCATATTTGCCAAAATATCACGATCAAGATCTATGCCGGGAGCGATTTCGATTAATTCTAGTCCTTGAACACCGCGTTTAAAGACAGCTCGTTCAGTAATATAAAGTGCTTCCTGATTACGTTCCTGGGCAAAAGAACCATTATATGAAATCTGTTCAACACTCTTGGGGAATTTTTTGAATTTCCCTTCTTTTTGAATCACTGTCTTGCCATCAGGCCAGTTCATTTCTAGTTTTCCAGCCGTAAAGGTACCGCTGAAAATAACTTTTTTTGCACATTGACTTATATTGATAAATCCACCAACACCAATAATTCTTCCATTGAAACGGCTGACGTTCACATTACCTGATTGATCCACTTCTGCAAAAGATAAGAAAGCAAGATCCAAACCACCACCGTCATAAAAATCAAACTGATAAGGTTGATCAACCATTGAAGTGTAATTGACCGCTGCTCCAGCATCTGAAGATGGTACACCTCCGATGAGGCCTTGTTCGTTTGTCAACACAATTTTGTCGACAATCCCCTCTTCTGCAGCGATCGTTGCAATACCGGTTGATACACCCGACCCAAGATTACAAATGGAGCCAGGTGCTAGCTCAAGGGCTGCCCGCCGGGCAATAATTTTTCTTGGGTCTAGTGGAAGAGGGAATATCTCATCCATGGGCACTTTAATTTCACCCGCATAAGCAGGGCTGTAATCCATGGCATACGTCTGCCGCTGTGTCGGATCAACCACGAGCAGATCAACCAGCATGCCCGGAATTTTGACTTGTTTTGCGGGTAATGTTCCGCGCTGAGCCAATCGGGCGACTTGCACAATCACGATTCCACCATTTCGATGAACAGCTTGGGCCATTGAAAGCATCTCGCCAAAGACGGCTTCACGCTCCATAGTCACATTGCCATCTTCATCAGCAGTGGTTCCCCGCAAGAAAGCAATATCAACCTGGTAGGGTTTGTAAAAGATCCAATCTTTACCTTCCAAATTGACGAGCTTTACGAGTTCCTCTTTGGCACACTTGCTTTGACGTCCGCCGCCCATCCGTGGATCGACAAAGGTATGCAAACCCACTTGCGAAAACAAGCCCGGTCGACCGGCTGCCATCTCTCGAATTAACTCAGATAGTGCGCCTTGAGGCAAGGTATAAGCTTCGACGGTCTCTTCTTCAGCCCTCACTTGAAAAGCAGGGCTGTTGACCAGAGCACCAGTTACAATTCGTTTCACCAATCCCGGATGAGCCAAATGCCCCACACCCTGGCTTACGTTATCACCCACGCCAACAGGGTGAAGGAGGGTCAGGTTTTTTGGATTGTTCTCTGTGAGAAAACGGTTTTCTAATGCAACAATCAGTGCCTCAGGAATAGCGTGGCCGCCACCAGACCCACCGATCATTACCGTATCACCGTCATGAATATAACTTACCGCTTTTTCAAAAGAAACAACTTTCAATTTATTGCTCCTTGGCAAGAGAAAATTTATTTACTTCAACATTTCTTTTTTGATTCGTTTAACTTCTTCTGCTTCAGGGCGTGTTTTGTAGAAATCATCCAATGGGTAGCATCCTGAAACCAAGCCCTTTCGCGGTGCGGTTGTGCAATCACTAAAGGTTCGGCATATGTGGTTGCGGACCAACGGGCGACCAGCCAACACATCCGCAGGAAGTTCTGGATAAGAGAGTGTTGACCTTCCCAAACCAGCAAAATCAATTAAACCGGCTTTCACGACTGCCTGAGCCACATGAGCAGTCCAGTCTTGTAAATAACTATAACCAGAACCGACACAAGCAAGGTTAGGTGCAACCTTCTTGAGTTCACCCGCTATTTTTATGTGTCTGGCAACCCCCACGATTGGATCTTCCGGAGGTAAATATCCGTCGCTGGGAGGATAATAAGCCGGCCTTGTCAGGTGAGGATTGTAATAAGGACTGGCAGCAGAAAAATTAACCAATTCGACCCCAATCTCTTCCATCATTTTCATCAACGCAATCGGTTCATCCAACTTAATCACACCTGGCTGATCGGGATCTCCTCCAAACGCGTATGGATAGCGTCCGTTTTCATCACGATACTTTACCATATAGCCTACATTTTCATCATCGGGTCTGAAAGGAGGCATATCGAAACTACTGAAGCGAACGCCAATAATCAAGCCTGGACATTCGATCTGAATCCCCTTGATAATTTCACGCATGAAACGAGTGCGGTTTTCAAAACTTCCACCATACTTACCAGGTCGGTCTACCGCACTCAGAAATTCGTGACCCAGATATCCGTGGCAGTGCTTTACATCAACAAATTCAAAGCCGATGGTTTGAGCCCGTTTGGCAGCACGAATGTAAAATCCGATCAAGTCATCAATTTCGGTATCGGTAAGAATAGGATAATCCGACGCAATACCAAATTGTTTATCTAGAACAGGATGATGATAAACAATTTTTGGTTCTAGTTTGGTCTTAATATTCGGGCGACAGAATCGACCGGAATGAGTAAGTTGCAATCCAACCAACAAGTCATCGATTTGGCCGTAATGGGATTTGTGTTCCTCGACCAATGCAACGCGCAGTGTTTCGATCTCGCGCATGTTTTCTTCCAGCATCATCAATTGGTTCGGATTGGCCCGACCATCAGGTCTTACTGCCGCGGCTTCGCCGCCCCAGATCAATTTTGCGCCGCTCAGACCAAAGTTCTTCCACCTTCGCGTCACAAGGTCGGTGGGCTTACCATCAGTGGTCGCATCCCAGCCTTCCATGGGTTGAATGCAAAAGCGGTTGCCAATTTTTTTCCCGCTTTTTAAAACATAAGGCTGTGCCAAGGCCCCGGAAGGGGCTGGCATTATCTCAGAATCAATCGGAATTTCAACATTTTGTGAGGCAACGTGGTTTTTGAATTCTTCGACCGTTTTCATTCGTGCAATATGTGCATATGAGTTTTTCACTTAAACCGCCTATTAAACAATGGGGAATATTCCAGCATTTGCTTTTTATAACTTCCAATAGGTTACACGAGTTTCTTTTTCATTTTCTAGCAAAAATATGTGTTGATCACCGACTAACTCGTCCAGACCCATCACCCTTCATTAATTTTTCAACTTCTGTTTTTGAGACTAGGTTGAAATCGCCAAAAATAGTGTGTTTGAGAGCAGATGCCGCAATCGCGAAATTTAATGCTAGTTGAGGATCGTTAGGGTAAGTGTTTAACCCGTAGATTAAACCACCCATAAAACTGTCTCCACTTCCAACACGATCAACAATATCAGTAATGTCATAAATTGGACCGGTTATTGTTTTGCCAGAATGCCAGAGCACTGCGCTCCAGGTATTGTGTGAAGCAGAATACGAGCTGCGTAATGTAATTGCGATCGTTTTCAGGTTAGGGAACTTCTTGGACAAAGTCTCACACACAAATTGGTATTTTTCTGCCGAGACCTTTCCCTGGGTTACATCGGTTTCAAGCGCCTGAATTCCAAATACTTTTTCCGCGTCTTCTTCATTTCCAATCGCCACATCAGAATAAGCAACTAGTTCTTCCATGACTTCAGATGCTGGTCTTCCCCATTTCCACAATTTAGCTCGATAATTGAGATCACAAGAAATCGTTATGCCCATCTCGCGAGCGATCTTTACAGCTTCGAGACAAACAGCAGCAGCGCCTTCAGAAACAGCAGGAGCGATGCCCGTCCAATGGAACCAACCCGCGTCTTTAAAAATTTCTGTCCAATTAAACATACCTGGGGTGATGGTTGCAAACGCGGAATCAGCTCGATCGTAAATGACCTGGCTTCCGCGCATCACAGCACCATTTTCAAGGAAATAGATGCCTAAACGGCTTCCTCCCCTTATAACATGGTGTGTCCCCACACCATACTGCCTTAAAAACTGCAAGCAAGACTCTCCTAAATCATTTGCCGGAAGCCGGGTTACAAACTCTGTTTCAATTCCATAATTCGAAAGCGAGACTGCAACATTTGATTCACCGCCGCCATAGGTCACATCAAAGGTCCTGGCCTGGCCAAATCTTAATTGATCTGGAGGGGAGAGGCGAAGCATTATTTCACCAAGGGCAACAATTTTTTTCATGGTACCTCTACAATCGGTGAATGTGATATCCACCATCCACGTCGATGACCTGCCCGGTTGAATATGGAAGGTAATCTTCGGCGATGGCAACAATGGCTTTTGCAATATCTTCAGGCAACCCCCACCTTTTTATGGGTAAAAGACCTTCAGAAATCAATTTGTCATATTTGTCTTTAACGATTTCGGTTAACGGTGTTTTAATAATCCCGGGTCTAATTTCGTAAACATTGATTCCCTCAGCCGCAAGGCGATCTGCGAATAGTAGCGTGTTCATCGATACCGCTGCTTTAGAAATACAATACTCCGCCCGGCTCGTACTGCTTGTGTAAGCACTCATGGAACCAATATTCACAATTTTTGCCTGGTCCATTTTTTTCTGTGAAATCAATTCGATCATCTTTTTTGAGACGATTTGAGTCAAGAAGAACGGTCCAATTGTATTAACGCCAAGAACTTCATTCATACTCTCTTCAGTAGTTTCCAGAATATCAACCCGAACACGTGGTCCAATCCCGGCATTGTTCACCAACAGATCCATGCGTCCGAATTGAGCAATGGTTTCATCCAAAATTCTTTGACGCTCATCAGCGATCGTAATGTCCGCCAAAATAACCAATCCTTCTGAACCTTCCTTGCGCACAAGATCGAGCGTTTCAGCAGGAGGATCGGGATTTCCGATATCGTTGATTACGATCGTCCAGCCGGCACGCGCGAGTTGAATTGCGATTCCGCGGCCGATGCCCCTGCCAGCGCCAGTGATTAATGCTACCTTTTTTTTCGCTTCCATAATTCCTCGCTAAGGTACGAAATTTTAATCAACCCTCATTAATCCCAATCAAGAAAAGTAGGGAGGTTTCCTTTGTTACGCAACGTACCCACTATACCATCTGGGAAAAACAGAAGCACAAAGATTAAGATAACGCCTGTAACCACAATGTTGAGTTCACTGGCACCTAATTTTGCAACCACAAACTCATTGACCGCCAGCATGATTGCAGCACCAATTACAGGACCACTGACAGTTCCTTTTCCGCCCAAAATCGCATTCAATACGATGCCAGTACCAATGGCAACGGTCAAGAAAATGGATGGACGCAAATAGGTAAGAGAATAACCATAAATTGCTCCAGCCATACCAATGAATAATCCACTTAACCCAAATGCAAGTATTTTGTACTTTCTAGTGGGAATTCCTGCAACTTCAGCTTTCGTTTCATCTTGTGAAATTGCACGCAAGCCAAGGCCAAACTTGGAATGTTTAATGAAATAAGTCATTAAAATACACAAGATCATGATGGCCAGCATATAGTAGTAAAAAGGAATTTTTGCAACATCACCGTCAAGAGGAATCATGGACATCGGTAATCCATTGGTTCCACCTGTTAATTCCCAATTATCAAGAGTCTCTGCAACCAATAACACCAAAGCAATTGTTGAAATAATGAATGTGCTTCCACGGGTGCGAAGTGCGATCAATCCAAAGAGCAAACCGCCGGCCATAGCCATAAGACCTGCTAATGGTGCAGTAATTAATGGCGATACTCTCCAAAATACAAAAATCATACCTGCAAAATATGCGCCAAACGCAGTAAATACATTGTGACCAAGGGAAATATATCCGGCAAAACCGCCAATGATATTCCAACTACTTGACCAAATGATATACAAGAAGCATAAGGTAAGCATATATAACCAGTAATTTAGCGTGCCGGTTTTTAAGTGGATTAGGGGAATTGATATTAGTACCAAGACAATTATTAAAGGGACGCCTGCTTTAACCCATTTATTTGCTTTTGAAAAGGATGCGATATATGGGGTTAACAAAAACAGGAACCAAAGCCCAAGCCCAAGAATGAGCATAGCCTCGCCCCATTGTTCCATCCAGGGAAGTGGTTCCAAAATTCCCATGGAATGATAAACGAGCTCCCAGGTTACAACCAATAACAAAACTATCGTTGGGAGAATAAATTTTTTGAATCCAAATTTTCGTGTTGAAGTCATTAAGGGTCTCTCGTCAATCGGATGATTAGGTATGGAGGCTGACATTTACCCCTCCACCTTTTTGCCAAATAAACCTTGAGGCCGAAACAACAAGATTATGAAGAGTGCCAGATAAAAAGTGATTGGAGAATAGGCCGGACCAATATAAAAACTCACAAATGCTGCAGCGGTGGCTAATATCAATGAACTAACGAGAGCACCCACAAGACTGCCCATCCCTCCAAGAACGACAAGACACATGATCATGCCAATCCAGGCAACATGCTTTGCCGGATAAAAGGTAAATACAAAACTAAGCAATGAACCTGCTGCACCTGCCATCGCCAATCCAATGCCAAACGACAAGGTAGAGATCCAGTTAACATTTACGCCAACCACTTGTGCCGCATTTCGGTTTTGCATGGTTGCCCGAACAGCATTGCCAATCCTTGTGTACCGCAGGAATAACCACAAGCCCAAGATCAAGACAATACTAATGATCAAAGCATACAATTGACTTTGAGGTATAAAGAATGGCCCAAAATTAAAAGAATGTTTTGCATAATCGGGTGTGGTTGAACGATAAATCCCAGTGAAGATGAATGCCAAAACCCCTTCGATCACAAGTCCGGTAGCAAAAGTTACCAATACTGTGATGTCTGCAAATCTTGGATTATCGGCTCTCGAAGAAAATAGTGTTTTATAGTAGACCATTCCAACGAGGAACATCACCGGCATGGTAAACACTAATGAGAGGATAGGATCTAGATTAAATGTTTTAAACATCCAAAAGGTAAGATATGCTGCCAAAACAATAAACGCCGAATGTGCGAGATTGACAATGCGCATAACACCAAAGATCAAAGTCATGCCAGAGGACATGAGGGCATAAACTCCACCCAATGCCACACCGAGTATGAGGATTTGAATTATTTGATTCATTTAGAATTCTCCGTAGCCAACGGGTTTCGCCGTTTTCCAAGGTAAAGCTCTTGAATGCGAGGATCACTCAACACTTCAGAAGCGGGACTTTCAAAGCTATTTGTACCCAGATCCAACACGACGCCCTGGTCTGCAATTTGTAGACCTTTTCGAGCATTTTGTTCAACAAGAAGAATTGTTATTCCATTATTGCGCAACTCAGTTATGGTTGAGAATATTAATTGCACAACTTTAGGCGACAATCCTAAAGAAGGTTCATCCAGCATGATCATTTCGGGTTTTAATATCAGTGCTCTGGCGATGGCACACAGCTGCTGCTGCCCACCCGATAAGGTTCGAGCCATTTGAGAGCTTTTTTCTCTAAGGATCGGGAACATTTCGAAGATTTCTTCAATTCTTTGCCCTACCAAACGGGAATCCCGAAGGACAAACCCCCCCATCCGTAAGTTTTCTTTAACTGTCATTTCAGGAAACAAACTGCGATCAGAAGGTACATAACTTAATCCGCGTTGTAATACTTGATCTGCACGCAAACCGCTGATCACTTCACCTTTGAAGGTTATCTGACCTTCTCGAGGTTTTAACAAGCCTGCAATAACTTTGATCAATGTTGATTTTCCGGCACCATTTGGGCCAATGATGCAGTAAGTTTTACAAGATTCTACGGTAAGTGTTAAACCCTTGAGAATATTTGGCCCACTGCCGTAACCAGCAACCACATTATCAATTACGAGTGTACCCATAAATCATTCTCCTAGATATGCTTCCATGACTTGGTTGTTATTCTGAATGTCTTTCGGACATCCCTCCGCCAAGACGGTCCCATAAGCCATGCAAATGACTGGATCGCTGATTTTCATGACGAGATCCATGTTATGTTCAACAATCAAGAAGGTAATACCTTTCTTGTTTAATTCTAAAATTCGATCAATGATGCTTTCAAGCAAGGTGGGATTCACCCCACCAGCAGGTTCGTCTAGCATAATAAGCTTCGGCTCTGACATTAATACCGAGGCAAATTCCATCAATTTCTTTTGTCCATAAGATAAGTTTTTTGCTTTTTCTTGTGCTAAATGCGAAATTCCAACAAAAGATAATAAATCCATTGCTTGTTCTGTTTCGCGCTTTGACATGCTGGAACGAAATATGTCAAAAAAGCCTTTAACTTGTGATTGAATAATCATATTTTCTAAAACAGTTAATTCTTGAAGATCACGAGTAATTTGAAATGTGCGACTAATCCCTCTCCGTGTAATCTCGTGAGGTTGTAATCCATTGAGCTTCTTGCCTAGAAAAGTCACTTCACCCGAATCAGGAGCAAGTAATCCGGTCACCAAATTGAATACTGTCGTTTTACCAGCCCCATTCGGACCAATAAGGCTGACAATCCGCCCTTCTTCAACAGAAAATGTACAGTCGCAGACTGCTTGAATTCCGCCAAAGTGTTTATTCAATCCTTTGATTTCTAATAATGCCATTTTTTCACCAGTTCAGGTCAAATATAATAATCAATTATTTTCTGAAAAACACCGTGTCTGATGTTTCCACCAGACACGGGTCTTATTATTTACGATTTACCACTCAGGTTTTGGGTAAAGAAGGGGTTTGACACCCGGGAATGCATCGGTCGGGTAAACAAACTCAAGCTTTCCATCCTGCCATTGGGTCATGATGAATGCTTTGTTGATGGGAAGACCACGTTCGTCCCAATAAAAATCACCAAGGATGGTTTTTACAGGTTCGTCTGCGGTGCGAGCTCCAAGCCATTCACGGAGAACAGTGCTGTCTGTTGATTCAGTCGCGCGAACGGCCTGCTCGATACCTTGGCAAAGTGCAAACGGAATGGCTTCATCTTCTCCACCATCAATTCCGTATTTTGCCTTGAAGGCATCCAGGAACATCTGATTGGTAAATTCTGCACCATTTAGAACACCGCTGAAGTTAGCAAGCGGGTGCCATGAAGCTTGGATAGTAATACCATTGGCTGCGGTTCCAAGTGCTTCGCCGAACTCGGCTTGCGCACCCTGGCTCATGAATAAACCTTTAGGATTGTAGCCTACCTGCTGTAAAGCATTGACCAAATTGATGGCTTCATCGGCAGAAGTTACTGGAGCAAATACGAAATCAGCATTGGCAGCTTTTAACGAAGCGGCTAAAGTTGTCCAGTCAGAGAATCCTTCTGGCCATTGCTGTTCAAAAACAATTTCTGCATTCAGTTTTGAAAGTTCACCTGGGGCAAGGCTGACTGTTTTGTCAGTTCCATCATTGTTGGTGAAGGTAACATCATCACCCTTCAGGCCGGCGATCAAAGCATTGGCATAAAAATCATCAGCCCAAGCCAAAGCGATCGTAGCGGGTTGTTGATCTTCTGCAATAAGGTCTTTGATCATCATCACAGGAGAAGCCCCAATGTATTCAGCAGCATTTGGCTGGAAGTAAACCAGATATTTGTATCCGCGTTCATAAACACGCAAGGCAGCAGCCGAAGGAATCGGGTGCAACATTGCTGCCTGTTCGGTGATAGCTGAAGCGGGGAATGTCAATTTGCTGGAGAAAGTTCCAAAGATAAGGTCTACTTTATCAACATTGATGAAGCGTTCCATCTGAGCCAAAGTGGTGTCGACATCAGATTGGTTGTCGCTGACAATCAATTCGACAGGACGACCCAAGAGACCACCTGCGTCATTGATCAGATCAACACAGAGTTGATAACCATCGCGATGTTTTGTACCAGTGATGGAGAATTCACCAGTCAAAGGCAAGGAAGTTCCAATTTTGATGGGAGTGGCGACAGGGGCTTCTGTAGCAACAGCAACTTCGGTTGCGACGGGAACTTCTGTAGCGGCTGGTTTCGCGCAAGCGCTGAGCGCAAGTGCGGCGATCATGACGATCGCGATGATCAAGAACATACTTTTTTTCATTTTCTTCTCCTCATAGAATGTGTCTGGATATTAAATTATCTACTGCAACATCTGGTGGAGATCTTAACTCGTGAAATTTCACCTCCTTGGTGGATATTTTTGGGTCAAGAAATTCGAAAATGACGTTTTTTTATTAATTGGCATGTCCCATTTTTTGAGAAATTATGCTGGCAGTAGCCACAAGTTTTTTTCCATATTTAATTACATCTTCTTCAGGAAACCTTTGAATTGGAACAGAAATACTAATGGCTGCAATGGGATACCCATATCGATCAAGAATCGGCGCGCCTACACAGCGCCCTCCCAATTCATTTTCCTGTTCATCAATGGCATAGCCACGCTTTTGGACGTTAATCAATTCATTAGAAAATTTCTCAGGATCAACGATTGTGAACCGAGTTACTGGAACAAAAATGTATTCTTTGAGAATGGTTTTTATTTCAGTCTCTGGTAATGATGAAAGAATCGCTTTGCCAAGCGAAGTGCTATGCAAAGGGCCTCGGCGGCCTAACTCCGACCGAATCCCCAACGAGTGATCACCAAACATGCGTTCAATATAGACAACTTCGTTTCCATCTCGCACAGCCAGATTTACACTTTCACCACACCAATCACGAATTTCTTCGAGATATGGGGCGGCAACTTTTCGAAGATCAAGTTGATCCAACAATACGGCAGCTCTTTCAGCCAGCTTTAATCCAAGCCTGTATTTACGATTCAACGGGTTCTGATCCAAATAATTATTGGCTTTGAGGGTGTATATCAACCCTGAGGCTGTACCAACAGGTAAATCCAAAAGCCTGGCGATTTCAGCATTTCCAAGCTCAACTTGCCCATTATTAAATAAATCCAAAATATCCAATGCACGTTGAACGGAGGCGATTAGTTTTCGGGAAGTTGGTTTGGAATTCTTTTCCATCAACAATTCCTCACGAATTTAGATATTTTTAATTAACTATGCGATAATGCCGAATGATAGTTGGTATTATCGCATGTTTTATTGCCGATTTCAAGTGATTTTTGTCATAAATTAAAAACCCGACTCTGGTTAAGTCGGGTTCATCAGCAAGTTACAGATTCTTTTTAATTATAAATTTCGCCGTTTCGATATTTAGCCCAAGTCGTCTCAAACCAGGAGTCATTTTCAGGAATTGGCCTGCAATCAACCCATTGGTTTTTTACTTCACCATTCTCTTTGACCACTGTTTCAAGCACCTTTTGCCTGAAGGATGTATCTTCAGACGCAATTTTCCACGATTCATCGAGTAATTCGTGCACCTTACTCCCTTTTGGATCAAGTACGATGGACGATCCTCGACTACCCACGAAACTCTCCATGGTGTATTTAATCGCATCGAGATAAACCGCCTGGGCAAAAGATAATTGCCTAACGCGGAATGCGTATTTCAGCTGGTCTTGACTCTCAATCTTACAACCTGCTTCGGCCAGCCGGTAAACTTGTTTCCATGCCTCAGGAGAATCCTCGTTTAATGATTCTCGGCTACGGATGTGCGAACCTGATTTTGACATTCTTTCTTGAATTTCTTTTAATTCATCTAACCAAGGGATTTCTGATGTGAAACAAATGTGGGCATAACTTAACACTCGCTGGACACAGTTTTTTAATGATTGTATTGAAATTTCTTCATCCAAGGTCCAATCTGAATAACGATTTGCAATAAACTCAGCAGCCCGAAAACCCGCAACCTGACCGGCATTTAACGCAGATCCGCCAGGCCGGGTTACCCCATGTGACCCATTGACTTCCCCTACAGGGAACAAATGTCTGAGGTTTAGAGATTCGTACCAAAGGTTCCCAGCCAAACCACCATTATTATGCTGAGAACAAACTGCTACTTCAAGAGGCTCATTAAAAAGATCGATCTTGTGATTTTGATACAATTCTATAGCACCGGGGTTCATGTGCTTGAGACGATCAATAGGGGCAGATTGGGTAGCGCCTGATTTTTCAAGATAATTCCTGGCTTCGTCAGGTAGATCCGAAAAGGAAAAACCGTCTGGGTTTCTTCGAAAATCCAAAAACACTCGCCGACCTTTAACCATCGTTTCTATGTAAACCAAAATATCCACAATTGAAGAACCTCCAATTGCTTTCCTCGCATCAAAGGGCCATTGATATCCTTTGAGGAATACCATTCCATTCATTTCCCCATAGGATTTGAAGTACCCGGGTAAAAATTCTTGTTCATCAGAAACGCCATTGGCAGAAGTACTGATCACACGTGGAATCACCTGCATATAGGTTCCAGAAACATTCCAACGGAATTTTGTCGAAGCCAATCCATATTGTGATTCAGGCAAGTTGGAAGCACAAGCTCCCGCCATTAGCCCAAGCCCAATCGCTCCCGAGTGAACAGGGGGGTAAACACTGGTTTTATACAATCCTCCAGGCCCTCCTACTGCGAAAATAAGGTTCTCACAAAGATAGGCTTCAAAATTTCCGACGTTATCGACTGTAACAATCCCCGCCACTCTGCAATCATCCCCTTTAACCGTAACAATTTCGACAGCATGGCGCCCTTCACGGATTTCGATACCCAAACTTTTTACCTGGTCAATTAACTTTAAACACATCTCTCTAGACGTATAAGGTCCAATCGAAGTTGCCCTTTGACGAGGATCATGATCGGTCTTATAACCCACAAATTGTCCGTATTGATCTCTCGGAAACGGCACCCCGAGGTTTACAAGATTGATGAAACTTCTCGCCGATAAACTGGATTCAACCAGTGCCAGATCTCCGTGCATTGAACCATTGGCAAAATATGTTTCCGCCATATCTTTCGGCGAATCCGCTTCTGCACCACACATTGAAAGTTTATAGTACGTTTGTTTATCGCTGCCAGTATTGATCGAAGTTCCCAATGAAAGACCTTCAGTGACGATCATCAGGTCTTTAACCCCATTAAGGTGAAGTTGTGCTGCTGCATTTAACCCCGCGGCACCACTACCTAAAACAAGCGTATGAACTTTAATAATTGGCACCTGGAAAGTATGATTGCCAATTCTTTCCATAAAAATCTTATCTGGCATAGCAGGCTCCTCAGGATATTTATAATGGTATCATACCGACTGGTTACAAATTAAGTTTTTGCATTATATCATTCAGGTTCTCGAATCAATAAAACCACGGGGTTCCTCAATTCTCATACTAGTTATTGGATGAATAAATTAATCACTTATACATCACACAAGACAATTATTCTTGAAAATTGAATATTCAATACAGCTCTCAATCCAAATTTACGAATACAATATATTCATTACAATATTTTAGTAAACCTTAATTTATCAGTAATTAAGTTGTTTTAGTTTTATTCTTGGGCATACTCTTAATATTGGTTGGACGATTCTCATTTACTTTATACCTAGAAGGTATACCAGATTTACAAATATTTCACTGCAAGGCTTGACTCTTTTTAAATTTACATATCAATTAAGTTCCTGGTCTGTTTTTATTAAGATCAATTTTGAAATAGATTTGTTACACTTTATAAATCTGTGGAGGTTTCATTTTCAGAAAACCGATCAGAAAGGTTTTAACATTGAAAGTCTTACTTGTCACCGATGGTTTTTTTCACCCTCCGCTGCTCGGCCGGTTGGTTTTGGATGCTACCCTCCGACAAATGGAAGGGGTTACTTTTGATCATGTCTATTCTTTAGAAAAATTACCGTCAAACCTGGAAATTTATTCTTCCCTGGTTCTTCATTTTCACCATAAATCAATTTCTTCAATGGCACTTTCTAAACTTGATAACTTTGTACTTTCTGGTGGCGGAATACTGGCAATTCATGCGGCAACCGCTTCATTCAAGGAAACATTTTCTTACTTCAATATTCTCGGCGGGCGCTTTGTTGAGCATGGAAAAATAGAAATGATCGAAGCCATTAATCAAAGCAGCCACATATTTTCTGATCTACCTAATTTTGTTGTTAGAGATGAATTGTACATTCATGAGTTAAATGAAAAAATTATGGTTCATTACGCTGCAAAACTTGACTCAAAAGTAATTCCTGTCGTTTGGACATTTCTTTATGGAAAAGGAAAGGTGTGTTATGCCCTACCAGGTCATACGACAGGGAGCATGTTTAACCCGACATATAAAAAAGTATTGCAACGTGCTTTGGAATGGGTATGCAATAAATGAACCGAGAAGAAGTTTGCCTGGTTTCTTATTGGAGAATTTATGGGTAAAGTAAAACTTGCCATCGTTGGTTGCGGAGATATTGCTCAATTTACAGCGCTTTTCGGGAGATTTAGTAGACGGATTAAAATGACCGTGGCTTGTGATGTGGATTTGGAACGAGCTAAAAGATTTGCAAAACGCTTTGCCATTTCACAAACAGAACACGATTTCGCAGATGTACTGGCTTCGAATGTGGACGCGGTCTATCTGGCTGTACCTCATCACATGCATTTTGAAATGATAAAGGCGGCGATTGAAGCAAAAAAAGCCGTTTTTGTCGAAAAGCCTGTAACGAGAACGTATGCGGAAGCGGTGGAAATATCTCGTTTGGCAGAAGCAGCCGGAGTTAAAGTTGCGGTCAATTATCAATATCGCTACGACAACGGATGCTATGCTCTGGCACACGCAGTACAAAATGGTCAACTTGGAAAAATTTTTGCCATACGCATTAATGTTCCATGGCATCGAAAACAAGACTATTTTGAAAAATCCATTTGGCATCAAAAAATTTCTACGGCAGGTGGCGGAACATTGATCACCCAGGGCAGCCACTTTCTTGATCTTGCATTATGGGCTTTGGGCACTCAGCCGATTTCAGCTGTCGGATATACAAAACAAATTAAGTTTACGCGTGTCGAAGTGGAAGATCTTGCGCAGGGAATTGTGGAAATGTCGGATGGGGCTTTGATACAAATCTCTACGACAATGGCATCTGCAAGTGAACAAGCTGTGACCGTAGAGGTTTATGGCGACAAAGCAACGGCCATTTATTCAAATAAACCCTGGCCAAATGTCAAATTTATTGGCCTAAATATTCGCAGACAAACGCCGCAAATATGGGGTGTGCATGCCCTTCAAAGAAGCTTGGAAGCTTTTGGGTTGTGGGTTCAAACTGGAGAACCTCATCTGTGTTCGGCACGAGAGTCAATACTAGTATTATCAGTCGTAGAAGCAATTTATCAGTCAGCAAAAACAGGCCAAAAAACACTAGTCGGCAATCAACTCGGGCAATAATAATTACTCATATAAAGGAGACAACATGGCTGAGAAAAGTGAAAAACTGAGTTGGTGGACGAAAATTGGGTACGGGTTGGGCGATATTTATGGCGGGGGATCCGGAGTTGTGGTTAGTTTCTATTACTTAATTTTTTTGACCGATGTCGTCAGGATTGCCCCGGCATTGGCAGGAACTGTGATCTTAATAAGCAAAATCTATGACAGCATTACAGACCCATTTGAAGGGCTTTTGGCTGATCGCACACGTACCCGGCTTGGACGTCGGCGTCCATATTTGTTAGCGGGTATCCCGTTGATATTTTTATCGTTTGTTGCACTTTTTTATCCATTTAGCATGGAATCAGAAACTACTCGTTTTGTGATGGTAATCCTTAGTTATCTATTTTTCTCAACTGTAGTAAGTATTGTGATGTTAAATTACAATGCTTTGCACTCCGAAATTACACTTGATTATCACGAAAGATCCTCACTCAGCTCCATCCGTATCTTTTTCTCAACGCTGGCTTCGATAGTGGCTGCATTAGTCCCGCTCGAAATCGTCAAAGCTTTCCCTGATGTTCACACAGGCTACATCGTCATGGGATTGGCAATGGGTGTGTTTTTTGCTCTGCCTTTTATCGCAACAGTAACTGCAGTGAAAGAACGGCCAGAATTTCAAAGCCCGCCCGTGAAATTCAATTGGAAAAAGTCAATCCTCGAACCTTTCAAAAACCGAACCTTCCTTTACACTCTCGCCATGTACCTGTTTGCATTTGTGGCTATTGATACAGTGAGTACTATCGTGACGTATTTTGTAAAATATTACCTTCTTCGCAGCAGTGAAGTCAGTTTTGTCAATGGCACGTTACTCATCGCACAAGTTGTTTCACTCCCGTTTTATGTTGCTCTGAGCAAACGCACCAGCAAAATCCGTGGTTACATCATTGGTTTGATCATCTGGGCAGCCGCCATGGTCGTCAGCTTTATGCTTAGCCCTGACAATGGACCCGCCTGGGTTTATGTTTTCGCCACGATCGTTGGCTTCGGAACCGGCGGCATCGTCGTGATGATTTATGCAATCTTCCCTGATATTCCAGATGTTGATGAATTGCGCAGCGGCGAGCGACGTGAAGGCATGTACTCTGCATTGGTCACTTTTATCCGGAAATTCAGTTCAGCATTGGCAATTTTTGCGGTCTCAAATGCAATCGGTTGGGCAGGTTATTTGCCTCCACTTCAACAAACCATCGATGGCGCGACAAAACTCATCGACCAACCTCAGACTGAAACTTTCCTACTCGTTCTGCGGCTTATATTCATGCTGGTACCTGTTGTTTTACTGGCTTTTGCCTTTATTTTTGCCAAGAGATTCCCACTTACTCCAGATCTGCATCGCCGTTTAAATATCTTGTTGGCCAAGCAACGGAAAAACGAACCCTTGGATGAAGTAGAAAAAACAGAACTTACTAAGCGTCTTTTAGGATAATCATGACTGTACACACCCAACCTGAGTATCAGATCAGATCGGCAGCTTCTGCTCCAAATAATTATCCTAATGCCACAACGTCCGATACTTTTTCTGAAAAACCTTTTTTACCTGATTTCGAATCTCGCCGGCAGGCTTATTTTTCACACATACTCAAAAACCCGGCACCCGAAAACACCAAACCAGCCTGGTTTGAAATTGCCCGTCTCGCCGCGGGCGGTTTACCCCATGAGGGTATCATGCACTCTGCTTTGGATTTTATTGATGCGCGGAAAGATTGTTCAGATTTCGTCATCCATGGATTTATTAGATTGATGCAAAGTCATCAACAAAAAACCGGGAAAAGCCATTTCCTTTCTACCGAAGTGTTGTCATCTGAATTACTCGACCGAACAATTCAGACGATCCTTAATTTTAAGTACTTCCCTGATGAGCCTGGTCTTGATTCGCTTTGCACATGGACTGAAAATCACTATATATTATTTACATCAGCCGCTTATTTAGCCGGACAATTGTATCCAGATAAAGTGTTCACTAACTCTGGCGAAACTGGCCGCCAGAAAATGGAGAAAAACCGCACACGCATTTTAAAATGGTTGGATATGCGATTCCGGTCTGGATTTAGCGAATGGCTCTCACATGTTTACTATGATGAAGACCTGGTCGCCCTCCTTTCGTTGTATGATATTGCTGAAGACGAAGAAATTAAGAAGCGGGCAGAAATTGTCATCGACTTGATCCTGATTGACATCTCACTCAATTCGTTTAAAGGAGTTTTCGGCTCAACACATGGGCGAGCCTACGAAAACACAAAAAAATGGGCGTCCAACGAAGGAACCACCGATACAAGCAAATTATTGTTTGGTATGGGGATTTTTTCAGGGTTTGATAATATGTCAAGCATTGCGTTTGCCTTAAGTGGGTATCGCACCCCTAAGGTGATCGATGCTATTGCTCAAGATCAGAACATCATTTATTCAAACCATCAACGCATGGGTCATCGTATTGAAGATGCAAAAAAATGGGGCTTGTCATACAATGAGCATGATTTGGAATCAGGGATGTTGTTCTTAACTAACGAAGCCTACATCCACCCCAAAAATGCTTCGCTAACGATAAATATGTTCGATGCATTCAATTGGTGGCAAAACAGTTTCCTGAATAACTTTTCATCGTACAGTGCTTTACTCCACACATTGAAGGCATTGAAATTGATGCCCTTTTTAGTAAAAATCCTTGAGCGTGATGTTTGTCGAAATATGCGGCAGGAAGTAAATATTTACACCTATAAAACACCTGATTACATGCTTTCAACAGCACAAGATTATCGAAAGGGCTTTGGTGGCGATCAGCACCATATCTGGCAGGCAACGCTTGGACATGATGCAGTTTGTTTTACAACGCATCCTGCAAAAATTGATGGAGTAACACCTAATTATTGGGCTGGGAATGGTTTGCTTCCTCGCGCTGCTCAATATGAAAATGTTTCAATTATTGTTTACAACATCAAAAAAATCCCTGCTCTGTACGTGCCCATCAAACACTTTTTCACCCATGCCTGGCTTCCAAAAGATAAATTCGATGAAGTGATAGAGAAAAACGGCTGGGTTTTCTCACGTAAAGGTGAAGGCTATTTAGCGCTCTATTCACAGAATCCATATTTCTGGAATGATGACGATACCCTATCAAATGAATTCAAATTCAGGAAAAACCCCGAAGATATTGGACGGGAAGTGATCGTGAAAGGTAGTCAAAACATTTGGATTTGTCAGATGGGTCGAAAGGCTGAGGATGGCGGGTTTAAAGATTTCATAGAGAAGTGCTCCACAGCCGAAGTTGTTTGTAAAGGTTTATCGGTCAACTTTCAATCACCTGGGATAGGAGAAATCAAATTCGGTTGGAATGACGCTTTCCAAGTAAATGGAAAAGAAATCGCAATGAATAATTACCCCCGATATGATAATCCATTTGTTCAAGCGGAATACGATCCAACAGAAATCAATGTAATAGGTTTTGGCCATCAACTTCGCCTAAATTGGCGATCTGGAGAAAGGCTATCAGCTTAAAGAAGGTTTTCGTTTCTGATCGAGTTAGAGTTCCTTTTTTTACTTTCGTTAATACTGAAAATTAATAATGCCGAATGTTAATAATCCTTTGTAGATAATCCTGCTCCCTTGAGGGGATAAGTATTCCTGCGACACCCTGGGTAACACGCTCAAAACCTGGATTTTCACGTATGATGGCGATGGTCGCGGTCTATGCACCCCCGAGCCCTCGTGAAGTGTGCGCACCTGAGCGAGTGGTTTCCGAGCGAATGGTGTTGCGGCGAGAGGGGAACCAAAGTTAAACAGGTATACACTGAAGGCACAAGCACACTAACAACATACTATTATGCCGGGGGAAGTTATGAAGTGCAGACCGATGGCACGACCGAAACAGTGCGGCTGCTCAAATCTCTGATTTGAAGGAATGGCATGAAAAACTTATCGAAAAAGTGGCGGGCATGGGCGAGGAATCCACACCCCTCATTTCGAGCAGTATGGATAAGTTATCTGAATTGATCGGTGGTGCCGAACCTCTGTTACAAGGAATTCCACAAATTTATAAAAAGGCAGCCGAATAACGATATGAATTAATACTATTATGAACTGATTATTGATTCTTCTCAGCAATCTTGCTGCTTGTACTTCTCGTAAATAGATTCAATCAATGAGGGATCTTTGTTGCATTAGAAATGAAACAATCTATATGGCCTTTTTGCCTAGTAATTTTAAAGAATATGCGATAAAGATACCTTGAAAGGCATAGCTCAATCCAACGCCAACCGCGGTTCCGATTGCCCCCCAGATCGCGGTGCACCCTAATACGATTACTCCAAATGTAAGTGTGATGAAAAACAACAACAGGCTTTGAGCTCCGGGCTTACCCACCTGGTTAAAAGTCATCAATAAAGGCAAGTACCCCGAGGCAGCTAGCAAACCTACCATCATGATCGTGAAATAAAGCCAGGCTGTGGGCATGTTGATATCCGTTTTCACAAGCCCAACCAACGGGAAAGCTAACAAGCCGATCACAGCGAGTGGCACGAAAAATTTATAAGAATTGCGGGTTACAGAACTAATAAAAATCTTGAATTTTTCAAAGTTTTCTTCTTGATAATGGGCCGCGAGAAGAGGGTTGATATTATTGCGGATGATCACTGGAAGTTGCATAAAGCCTTCAATGAATAACGCGGCAAAACTATAGACCCCTACCTGGCTGTCTGAAACAAATAAACCGAGTATGAGAATATCAATCTTGGTGTTTAATTCGAGAAGGATATTTCCCCCCGTCGCTTTTACTCCATATTTTAAATGTTCAAAGATGTTTTGAAAAAACAACCTGTCGAACCGGATTAGAATATTCCGAACGACTACCGGGAGCAGTGTTATTAGCAACAACCCCTCAGAAAGAGAAAAAATTATTGCCACGGTATTTGGGTCTTTGACAAGCCATGCGTGTAATAATAAAAAACCTACCAGGAAGATCGATCTGATCAGTTGATAAGTGGCGAAAAGCTTCATCCTCCGCTGACCGTTTAAGAAGGCGAGGATAACCTTGTTTAACGAGAAAAAAACCAGCCCAGGCAGAACGAGTTTGATGCCGGCCGTCATAAATTCACTATTGAAAATTTTACTTGCCTGGTTGACAAGGGGAATGGACAAACCGACAACGATGACAGCAGTAAACAGTGTCAACACCAAGGCGCTGGTTAATTGTCTTGTCAATTCGGTACGATGGCCGCCTAATGAGATAGTCCTGAGGACTGAAAAATGGATCCCATTCACGGTGATTTGAGAGATAATGATAAAAATGGCATAGACCTGGTTGAATAAACCTAACGCAGCAGATCCATAAAAAGACACGATCAGAAGGTTTAGAATAACCCCATTAATCGCAATCAGCCCAAAGCTGAAAAAACTCCAGAGGACATCACTGGTAAGTTTTTCAGTAAGGTCAATTTTCAACTTGCATTTTGTGAATTTTTGAACGAAAGCCAACATTCAGAGTCCAATTCACCTTTTATTAAAAGCGTTCAATCTTATATTTTCATCCAAATTACCAGTTCAACACAAATCGGTTGTTTCCTTGGTTATCAGACCATACTTTAATAGGACAACCGATTTCTCCTCCACCTTAGACTCGGCTCGATCGCGGCTTCGATGGACATTTTAGTAAAGTTTCTTAGCCCGGTTTATGGTCTGGATGGTGCTGTTGAAATCAATCCCAACCAGGTCACAATACCATGCGATAGAATCAAACCGTGGTTGGTTGTCCCGCTGCACGAAGGCAAGAGCATCATCACGTGAAAGCATATTTTCACGCACCTGGTAACTTCTGAAAGTGTCATTCTCGGTCAGGCCAGCCATGGTGTAGTAAATATAATTGTAAAAAGATGCCGTTCCATCCCCGATGCGCCATGTGGATTTGGAGTCCGCGGCGGTTTCCCAATGGTATTCATCAATTAACGCCTTGTTGATCGTCTCTTCATTCCACAAGACATAATTGAAAAAATTAATAAAACGGTGGGGGATGAAATAATAGGACATGAAAGCCCCCATTGTGTCTAGAATCGACGAGTTTAAATAAGCCGGATTTTGGAGAAACTGATTAAGATAGTAACCGGCCATTTTTGCTTTATTCGTAAGTGATAAGCTGTAGATGTGCGCGCCATTGAAATTGGGTTTGATTCCGCAGAAGCCATATTTAAAAAAGGTGGCTTCAAAGGGGTTTTCGCATAACATCACCATCTCACATCCGGTCTGACGACCGATCTTGTTTGCGTAGTAGAAGTATTGCTTGTCTCCCGCCATAAAAAGCGGAATCGTACCCAATTCGGGTCGCTTGAGCCAGGCTTCCACATTTTTACGGATATTCGCACGTTTGGTGGCGAGATCGGCGGAGACGAGGATATTCTCTAGTCCAAGTTTTCCACACATGCGCATCTGATTTCGCCTGCCCAGATCGGTGATCATGCCCCAATCATAGGTGTAAGTCACCGGATGCAGCCCCATTTCTTTGGCAATAAAATGAACGCAATAACTTGAATCGCGGCCACCACTGAAAGTAACCAACAGGTCTGGATCCTCTGAGTGGCTTAGATAGGGTTCGAGGTCACGTTTGAGGGCATCGATGCCCAACGGTTGCTGGGGGGTGTACCCGCGGCAGTAGTTGCACACACCCTCATCATCAAATTCGATAAAAGGCATGGTTTCAGGTAAAACGCATTTTGTGCAGCGCCGTAGTGCGTCCACTTTTCTCTTGTTCTCAGGGAATTGGTCCACAAAGGATGGTGTGGCTCTCGATGCCAAAACGCGCTCTATAGAGATAGAAGACTGGTCGGTAAGATCATCAATTTCTCTAGGTTGCTTGCGAGTAACGGTAACATCTTCAGAGGGATCTTGGGTGCTGAGGTCAAATTGCTCCGACTCCAAGGTGTCCAGGCGGATGACCCTGCCTGTAAAAGCTTTCTGATTTTGGATTTGAAAATCAGGAAATAATTTTCGATAGTCCTTTTTTTTGCCGATCTGGGTCAAGAAATACTTTTCTGACGCGAAGAGGGTGATTCCATAATCTGGGGACTCCGCCACATAGAGGGAACCAGTATTGGTCACCAATACGATGCTGTCCAGTTCCGCAAAGAAGAGTGCCAGAGATGCGGCTCCTTCCATTTCTTGGAAGGACGCGCGGATGCTGGTTTTTAGTTTACGAGTTTGTTTGAAATGCTTACTGATCAACGCAAGCAGCACTTCGGTATCCAGATCGGTTTCTTGCTTCAAATCTTTATTTGCCTGCCATATTTGGTCGACGTTGGTGACAATCCCGTTATGAATGGCAACCATTCCATGAGATTTCACCGGTTGATTGTTTTGGTGGGCGTATTGTGTGCCATTGGTCACGAGACGGGAGTGCCCGATGAAAGCCATGGGTTGGGCATTTTGCACTCCAAATATTGAGCCTGCATGATCAATATACTTTGAATAATTTTTGCCCTTCATTAATTTGGACGCCGAAATTGGCTCTTTGATGAAATGAATGCTTTGATCAGATAAAAAAGCAGCTCCAGACGCTTCCTTGCCACGGGATGTAGAGAGTAGTGCCAGGGACGTTAATAGTCTATGGGTGGTTTTCCATGAAATTTTCGCCTGTGGTTTAAGTATTATTCCGTAGATTCCACACATTATTAAGAACTCCAAACCTATTAACTCTAGTTACCCGAATGGTGCTTCTAAAAAAGTAATACGAATTGTAAAAATAAATTTTACCGAGTATTCAAAACATGGCACAAGCGTCAAAGCCAAAACTTAGATCAGGATCGCGATTTACGATTGAGTTCAAAATCGAAGAGCATCGCAAACAAATAACATTGCAGGCTCGAAAAGGTCAAAAAGATGATCACAAAGAGGGTAACTTCTGGAGTTGAATTTAACGAGATCCAACGCACAATGAACCGGATGATAAAAACCAGGTCCACCAGGCTGAGGAAAAAACCGGTCAAATAAAATAGCACCAGTGGGTGAAAATCACGAATGATATATTTTTGTGTCATGCGAAATAAAAAGAGTTTCATTAAAAGCCATGAAAGCTTCGTGACCATCCTGAAAGGTTTAAATCCGCTTTTTTCACCGATGTTATAAACTGGCGTAACCGGCACATCCAAAACGACAAAATCGTAGACGTTCAGCCTGACCAAAAGATCATTGGGTTGTCCGTATCGTTTAAACATTTGGTCCCAGTTAATCATTTTCAAGGCTTTCTGATTGATCGCAGTGTATCCACATTGAGAATCGGCCACGTGCCAGTATCCCGAAGCGATCTTGGTCAGAAACGATAGGGCGCTGTTCCCCAGGTAACGATCGCGGGGGATGATGTTCCACGCGTCCCCGGTGAAAAGGCGGTTGCCTTTAGTGTAATCAGCCTTGCCCTCCACAACCGGGTCAAGAAGATTGGGCAAGTCGGCGGGGTCCATTTGTGCATCTCCGGCCATGACCACGGCGATATCGATCTGGTTGTCGCGGCACCATTTATACCCTGAAGCGATCGCGCCCCCCACGCCCTGGTTGACCTCGTGATTGATCAGAACGATGGTCTTGATTTTAGGCAGGAACGATTCAACCACCTGCCTGGTCTCGTCTTTGCTGGTGTCATTAACGATCACGATCTTGTCGACAAAATCCGGCATCGTTTCGATCACACGACCAATCAAATGATGGACGTTATAAGATGGGACAACCACACCGATTTTATTATTTTTGTACATATTCAACCCCGATCATCGTTTTTTTAAGGCGCACATGTCTCAGCGTCTGCCACTTGATAGAGAGCCCACCCTGGCGAGTCTTCAACCAGGTGAAGGATTGTTTCATTGGGTTCTACCTCGGCATGGTCAGCGATCAAAACATTACAGATACCGTTTGCTTCCAACCAAGACTGGTCATTAACTTGCCCACCCGGGTAGGCTGGAACCAGGATATGGGTAATGTTTGTACCAAAGAGTGGGTAGTCAAAACTTTCGCCGGTCAGCACAACACCAATCGGTTTGTCATCAGGCAAAGCCTGATTGATCTTTTCGATCGAATCTCGAATCCCCACCGATTGAAGCCCTCTCAACTCAGCGTCCGATTTATTCCAGATGTTGCGCGATCCGGTCAGGGGTTTAGCAAAATTCATCATCATCGTGAAAACCATGAATACCATTCCAAAAAACAGGAGGAGATAATTGAAGAATCTTTTCTTTCTTGCAACCCACAACGATGAAACCAAAGGCATGGTGAGGGTGACTGAAAGAACGTAATACCTGCTTTGGTTTGGTGTCCATCCATTTTTAAAGAAATTGATCGACAGAAATAAACACAGCCAGATCAGTGCCAGACCAACGGAGAGCTTATCCCGCTTGCGAACGGCGGCCACAAGACTGATGATCATTGCCGGGATCATGAAAAAGACCATCGGTCCAAACCAGGTGATGTCTTCCTGGATTTGTAATGGGGGGATATAAGAAAATCGATTTTGCGGGTAATAAACGATACCTTCCCCTGATTCCAGTTCGTAGCCCAACCACGAGAAGACTTTGGATCCAACCACGGATTTAAATTGCGCAGCCTGGTTGTAGACCCACATCGATTTGGAATCCGCACCAAAATCTCGATATGGGATCTCTGTCAGATCAAAGGTTTGATAAGTAACCCGGCTGATTTTTAGCGCCGCGTTCCGCAAGAATCCAGTCTGCTCATTTGTCATCGTGTCGCTGACCACTTCAGAAGGGCCAAATGGCGTTTTAAAAGTCAGCATGTTCTGGATATAGATATACGAACCGAAAAGCAAAAAGAATCCAATTGCCGAAAAAGCCCAAACAAAAAGTGAGCGCCTCATCTCTCTGTTGGAGTTGACCCAAAAAAGCGCCAGGATGACTAAAATCGCGGGTAGGATAAAAAAGACCGTTTGTTTGGTGCCTATTGCCAGACCCAAGCCCAAAGCGGAGATAATCATTTCCGGTTTGGATAGGTTTCTGAACCCCGTGTAGAGGAAATAAATACTTATCGCGACCAGACCTGTACTTACCAAATCATTCTGGGTTGACGTGGATTGAAGCACAATTTGCGGCAGCGTCATCCACAGTAAGGCGCTCAAAACCGAGCGTTCTCTTGACCAGCCAATTATTATAGATAGACCATAAATCGAAAGAGCTGAAACCGGGATGGCGAACCATTGAATCAGTGGTGCAAAACGATCACTACCGCCAAAGAGAATCGTCCACAGGATGTTTAGTTGAGCATTGGGCGGATAGACCGTCTGCAAGACTAACGGGGTGTTCCAGACTGCCATTGAGCCATGTTGCAGCCAGTAACCTACCCGGCTCATATGTTGGATCATGGCATCGTTGGTATTGGGTGGTACCTTGATGGCGATAAAAGCATTAAACAAGGTGGCGCCAATAATAATCGCACCCAGCGCCCAATAGAGTGGATGTTTTTTGAGCAAATCAACCAACTCTACCGGCAACTTGACCATGTTCTTGAGAAAGTTTATCAAAGGGACTTGGCGCTTTCCCTTCTTCCAAATCAGGATGGTAATCAGGAACAATACAATGTGGAGAGTTAGCACCAGCCAGCGGTTATCAAGCTGTTTGAGCAAACTGGCGATCTGGGTTACCAGGATGATATTGGCAAACGAAAAAAGGTAGATGCTTAACCAAAAGGATACTTTGCTCTTCAAGTCGGTCTTGTGAGCAGCCAAAATGGAAGTCCCCAAGACGAACAAGATGGCAAAAAGAGTCGTAAGTGTATTTAGCATCCTGTCTGCCGCGCTCTACTTTCCAAGAGGGCTAAAATCATCGCCGATACCCACGCAATAGAAATCAAAACCAGCTTCGATCATCCGGCGGCTATCGAGCAGGTGCCTTCCATCTATAAGTATGGGTGTCGCGACCTTCGCGCGGATTGTTACCCAGTTGAGAGTTAGATAATCTGAGTGCCCCACCATAAGGAGGATGACATCGCAATCGGTTACCAACTCATAAATATCATTCTTAAATTCATTAACATACGGATCATTCACGACAACATGGGCACCCATTTTATTTAGTTCTTCAGCCACCACTTCACTTGGGCTGTTCCGCGTATCATCACTGTTTTCGAGGTAGGCCATCCCCAATATGGCAATTTGGGCATCTCTAATTGACTTGTTATGGTTATTGAGCATCGAGCTTAATTTTGAAACCATATGGAATGGCATGGAAGAGTTTACCGCGCGCGCGGCGGGGATGACCCGGGTTGGTTTCGATTCTGGCATACCAGCAACCAGCAACCAGGGGTCTTTGGGAATGCAGTGACCACCCACTCCGGCGCCTGGCAGGTGCATTTGCCGGTTAGGAGATTTATTGACCAGCTCTCTAACCTCATAGACATCCGCACCGTATTCCTCACAGATCAAAGCTACCTCGTTGGCAAACGCGATTTGAACATCACGATATGTATTCTCAGCCGTCTTGACAAGTTCAGCGGTGATGATGTTCGTGGTGTTGATATCCGCGGTTACAAAGGTGGAGTACAAAGCCTTCATCACATTGGCGGTTTCAGGTGTGCTGCCGCCGCACACGCGGCTCATATTCACCAGGTTGTGCAACAATTTGCCAGGCATCACCCGCTCGGGGCAGGCACCCAGGAAATAATCACGGTTGAGGACCAACCCAGATTTCTTTTCAATTTCAGGCTGGATCACATTACGCGTTGTTCCTGGCGCGATGGTGGATTCAACGATCACCAACGCACCTTTTTTTAAATATTTTCTGATGGTGGAGCAGGCAGCCCGTAAAGCCACATACCGGGGTTTGTGGTCCTCCTCAACAGGCGTCTCAACATTGATGGTGATAATATCGGCAGAGGCGAGTTCTTCTGCGTTGGTCGTGGCATGAAAAGTTTTTTGCAGGACCACCGTTTCCAATAATTCTTGCAAACCTGGCTCAATCCCCTTGATGGGAGAAATGCCCCGATTGATCTCATCCACGCGGTCTTTCTTCACATCAAGACCAATGACCTGGAATCCTGTTTTTGCTAAAAGGCAGGCAACCGGCAAGCCGACATACCCTAATCCAACCACGCCAATCACGAGGGCGCGATTTTTGATCCCACTTAACAAATTGAATTCACTCATTTTTACTAATTACACCCTATCGATTGGTGGCATCGGCCAGCCTCGATCATTTTTTGGGCCAGAAACAGGGCTTTCAACCCATCTTGTCCACTGACTGCCACGGGTTGGGTGCCATTGACAGCCGCCAGGAAAGCTTCCTGCTCAGCCCGCAATGGCTCCTTTTTGCTGAAGGAATACTTGATCACTTTGCCTTCGCTCACCCCCCGCAATATTTGGAAGGCCTCCCATTCAGAACCTTTGGCGCTCGAGTTTTCGTAGAAGTACAAGTCCTGGGTCAGGTAATCGACCTTGAACATGCCCAAATCGCCGATGACGATCAATTCACGGGTTTTGGTGGGGGTCAGCCAGTTGATCGAGATTGTTCCAATCACGCCGTTTTCCATACGTAAAGTCGCGCTAAGCACATCTTCATGCGCGGTGTGGATCTTTCGCTCGGTCTCGGCATACACGCGGATCACGTCCGACTGGCAGAGGTGGCACATGATATCCAGCTCATGGACGGCAAGGTCAATGATCACGCCGACATCGTTGATCCGGGCTGGAAAAGGACCCACCCGGTGAGCTTCAAGCGCGTAAATCTTGCCAAGAACTTTTTTCTCGATCTCTTGCTGCAAGGTAATGATGGCGGGATTAAAGCGTTCAATGTGCCCAATTTGGAGCTTGACATTTTTCTCAGCTGCCTTGCGGATGATCTCTTCCCCTTGTGAAACTTCCAAGGCGATGGGTTTTTCAATCAACACATGAATTCCCCGCTGGATGGCCTCCAACGCCACTTCATGATGCAATACCGTTGGAACGGCAATGGTTACCGCATCCGGTTTTTGTTTGTCTAAAAGTTCTCGATAATCATTGAAAACTGGAACGCCATATTTTTTACCCAAGGCGGAAGTTTTTTCAACATCTGCATCCGCGATGCCAACGAAATCGACTTCGGGCATTTCCCAGTAAACACGGGCATGATTTCTGCCCATCGAGCCCGTTCCAATAACGGCTACTTTGGTTTTCATAACTTGTTCACCGCCTCGACAATGGTTTCTAGGTCCGCTTGTGAAAGTTGGGGATGAACGGGCAGCGAGATTACTTCCTTGACCAATTTCTCAGTAACCTCGAGTGGTTTTTGGTTGAAACCAGCATCAAGGAAGGGTTTCTGGTTGTAAGCAGGCACGGGGTAAAAAATGCCCGTACCTACACCAGCTTCGTTGAGGGATTTAACCGCCTCATCACGATCACGACCCTGCACTCGGATGGTGTATTGATGCCAGACATGCTTGTAGCCGGGCTTGACTTTGGGTGTGACTACGCTGGTAATATTTTGGTTCAGGTAAGTGGCGTTTTTCTCACGGGCTTGATTAAACCCTTCAAGACGCGCGAACTGCGCCAGGCCAATGGAAGCATGCAGGTCGGTCATTCGCAGATTGTATCCAAGTGTGTCGTGGTAGTAACGCCTTTCCATACCGTGGTTGCGGATGAGCTTGCAGCTTTTCGCGATGGCTTCGTCGTCCGTGCTGATGATGCCGCCCTCAATGCTCATCACGTTTTTGGTAGCGTATAGGCTGAAACAACCAGTGCCAAAACTGCCGGTCATTTTTCCGTCAAGGCTCGCGCCAACCGCCTGGGCAGCATCTTCGATCACTGCCAGGTGGTGTTTTTCGGCGACCTTCATGATCTCTGTCATGTTGCACGGATACCCATACAGGTGAACCGGCAAGATGGCTTTCGTTTTTGAGGTGATGGCCGCTTCGATCTTTGCGGGGTCAATGTTGAAGGTGTCTTCTTCGATATCCACAAACACCGGGGTAGCGCCTGTGTAAAGGATGCTGCTGACAGTGGCAAAAAAGGTAAAGGGAGAGGTGATAACTTCATCTCCACGCCCAACCCCATGCGCTAAAAGGGCGATGTGCAACGCGGCTGTGCCGCTTGAGGTTGCCACCGCGAATTTGGTTTTACATAAACCGGCAAATTGTTCCTCCAGTTTTGCCACACGCGGACCTTGCACAAGCATACCTGAGTCTAAAACTTCCAAGACGGCTTTTTTTTCTTCGTCACCGATGAAGGGCTTTGATATTTGGATCATGGTCTACTCCTCAGAAGTTTTTTTCATATCATTTGCATCCATAACACGCACCTTTTTTCGGCTCGGAAAGTAAAAAGACTTTTTCGAGTCCATTAAGATTGGTCGCGGTTCAATTAAGGATTTTTTACAACAAGGTCAAAATGGTCTACAGGGCAAGTCATCAAACGTGTGTTGGCATCGAGTTCTTTCTTTACAATCATTGTCTCGCCGCACGAACAAACATATCCAATCTGATGAGCCGGGTTGCCTAAAACCAAACCATGGTCTGGGACATCCTTCGTAACGACACTACCAGAGCCGATCATCGCCCATTCGCCAATCATCACCCCGCAGCGGATGGTGGCGTTGGCGCCAATCGCGGCGCCTTTCTTAACCAAGGTAGCGCTCACCTTCCAATCGGTGGCGCTTTTGATCGTCCCATCCGGGTTGATCGCCCGCGGGCGCATGTCATTGGTAAAGCAGACATGCGGGCCAATGAAAACGCCGTCTTCAATCGTTACCCCATGAAAAACAGATACATAATTTTGAATTTTTACGTTATTCCCGATATGAACATCGTTATCAACATAAACCCCCTTGCCAAAAATACAATTCTCACCGATCATCGCGCCCGGTCTGATCTGGCCGTGGTGCCAAATACTTGTGTTTTCGCCAATTAACGCATCCGAAGAGACTTCTGCGGTTGGATGTATTCTGATCATTAAAACCCCTCGAGAAATGAGAATTTGAAACTATTGAATTATATCAATAATAACCCCTTCATATTAGTTTCTGTAAAGGTAGATGTGAATCACTGCCGCTTGATTACTATATTATTTGGAGGAAACACGTAATTCTAGCTAATCCGTCTTACGAATGAAGGAAGGCGCGGTAGAAAAGTCATTTACATTGTTTCAAGCGAATTGCTTGCATATTATGAAATTAATGGAATCGAGTTTTCAGAGTTCAATCTCACAGATTAGTTTCTTTATTGAACGTAACACTTCTTAGAACAACCTGCCATTGCCAAAATAACTCTCCCCCCTTGGTCCATTGTTTCCATTCTTCCGAAAGCACTTGCTCCGGATCTCTTAGTTTATGTTTTTCGCTGACGATCTTCTTGAGTTTCTCGATCAGGGTTCTTATCACTAACTTAATTTGTAACAAACTTGCCTCACGACAATTACCTCCCCAGTCCAATGAACCTGAATATAGATTATCCAGGCGGGTAAACAACTCCTCCCACCTGGATTTGGTTATCCAAACAGTTTTTGTTTAAAATACGAGGATTAACTCGACAGTCTGATCGTCTCAAGCACCGCCTTGGCCGTCCGGGCCCACGAGCCGTAGCCATCATTATCCATGGTCTCATATTGGGTATTAAGGGTGTCGCAGGGATATTGGGCGCACAAAGCGCAATTGTCGACTTTGTTCTGAATCGCGCAGCTGCGCACACCGCATGCTTTGCAGGCAATATGGCAAGTTTCGCCAAGGCAACCCGCTTCGCATCCGTTTTGATAGAGCGGACATTTTTTGCAATCGTGCCCGCAATAGGCGATGTAGCGATTCTCAAGATTGACCAGCCTGATCGTGGGTGTCGGCTCGGATGGAGTCATTGAGCTAACCTCCGGTGTGGGTGTGGAGGGTGGGGTTTTCGGCGCGCACCCTCCGACAATCGCCGCGCCAAGCACAACTCCTGACAGGTTAAAAAAAGAACGACGGGAAAGTGGTTTCATATATTGGCAACTCCTTTATATTTTGTAAATTAGGTCTTGCTTGACCACCACCGTTCATCGTCAATCTTATAACCAGTATTAGTGTATTACAGGTTATAATTGATTAACAATAACCTGTCAAGTCGGATTATTGGTTATAATTAGGCAATTACCGATGACAGATATTTACGCTTTCGTGAAACCGGGGGAGCTTTGTTTGGACTTTGTCAACAGCAAAGTCTGGATCACGCGCGCGCAGCCACACATTGACCTCTTTACGGACTTCGAACCAGTTGTGCATTGGTTTCGGCATCTCGATCTCCTCACGGATGCGGAGGTCGAAAAACACCTCACATTGGCAAGCCATCACCCAATAGAAGCGGAAATCGCTTTCAAGAAGATCATCACCCTGCGTGATGCCAATTACCGCACTTTCACCGCTCTCGTCCATCAGCAACAACCTGCCTGTGAAGATCTTGAGATCCTGAATCAATCCGTGATCGAGAGCAGCCGCCACCGGTTACTGAAAACATCCGACAACGGTATCCAATGGGTTTGGACGGACAAAGAACCCAACCTCGACTGGGTGCTGTGGCCAATCGCGCAGGCAACTGCTGAATTCTTGACTTCCGGCCCTATTCACCGCCTCAGAGAGTGTGGTGGATGTTATTGGCTCTTCATGGACACCAGCCGAAACGGGATGCGGCGTTGGTGCGATATGAAAACCTGCGGCAATCGCGCCAAAGCACACCGTCATTACGAACGGACGAAAACCGTGAAGATTTAAGTTACCTGGGGGAATCGTTACTTAAAGAGATCAAAAAAGATGGAACAAGAACCCTGCAAACACCCTACCCCATTCCACCCATGAAATCAAAGTTGATTTTCTTTTGAATCGCTTCGATCTGGACCAAAGATTGTTTCAGTAATTCCCGCTGTAAATAACCGAGTTCGTTGACTTTGATATTGTTCGTAATCGGATTATGATTTTTAATTGCGTTCCTTTGAACCTCAAGGCGCGTTTGCATCAAGAAATTATAAACCGCAATAATTTCGTCCCGGCTGGAGGGCGTAACGACCCCCCGATCTGATAAAACCTGGATGCGCTCGAGCGTATGGGTCGATTGGATTCGATCACGTAAGGCATAAAGCCTCGCAAAGGCTACAATTGGCATCATGGCGTCTTTAAGGTTGATCTCATCCGCGCGCTCCATCCCAGCAACACTAAACAAACTTCCTCCTGACACTTTGGAGGGTATCTTGAAGTTTATCGCGCCTTTTGCCAAAAACAGAAAAACGGACGAATCGTTCTTAACGATTGAAAGTACTTCTTGCCTGAGGGTTTCCGTGATCGAAACGTCGCCAAAAATAGGCCGAAAATCGAGAAAAATATTCAAGTCGATCACTTCCTGTGGTTCAGGGGCGCGCACTCCCTTCTTAAAGCTTTCCACCCACCCGGTCAATGTTTGGCACCATTTTGGATGGTCGGCCATCACCCCGCCATTACAGTAAGGATATCCCGATTCGGCCAGATCCTTGCAGACCCGTTGCCCTAATTTATGATAATAATCGCTGACATAGGCACCGTTCGCGTCTGTCCCTTCGAGATAAATAATCCCATTGTCCTGGTCGGTGAGCAAGGTTTGCTCCATCCTTCCCTGACTACCCATTGCTACAAAAACAAAAGGTGTGGGCGCGGGTCCAAGGTCATCCAAAGCCAATTGAATCAATTTTTGAGTTACCGCGTCGCTAATCGATGAGATCAACCGTGTGACTGGCCCAGGCCTGGAAGAACTCTCCATCAAAATGGAGGCGATCAGAGCCACGCGTGAGGTGTTTCGTGCGATCTCTTGAGGGCTGGTGGACTTTGAAATTTCATCCTTTAGAAGGATTGGACTGTAATTCTGATAGTGAATCATGTCTGCTAAACCGATCAGATTTTCAATCTTGCCTTCAGAGTCCTCTACGACCAGGTGCTCGACTTTTTTCTCTGTCATCAGCCCCAAGGCTTCATAAACTAAAACGGATTCGTCAACTCTTTCGTCTGCAAGCCTCATAACATCGGCGACCAAAGTTGAGCTCGCGAACCCCGGTTTCGCCAGAGCAACACTCAAATCGCGGATCGTAACTACGCCCACAATTTGCTCTCCACGAGTGACAAACGCCACCGAGGAAGCCCGCTCAGCCATCAGGTTGGCGGCTGCGAATACCTCACATTGACTATCTATCTTGAGATATTTCTTCTCCAACACGCCAACCGATTGATGAAGGAATAATAATGAAGATTGCATGCCTTTCTGAATTTGTTCACGTTGTTGGTTCTCAAGTATTTCGGCGGTCACATCCCGCAGCGCTCCAATGACATTTCTGGTTTCGCCTTCCTCAACCTCTGAGACCACCGCGGATAAAGACAAGTAACGAAGAAGGCCATCCTCACGTAATGTTTGGATGATATGATCCTGGATCGATTCACCCTTATTGAGTTGATCTTTCACTTTCTCAAATTCCCCTTGCACCACAAACAGATCCTCCAGACTTGGTTCTGGCGACGAAAAGTATTCGCGCGCGGAGGCGTTCATCGCCAGAATTTTGAGCGTCTTGGAATTTCGAGCGCGGAAGATGCCAACGGGCACAGCTTGCATGACACCAGCCAACAGATCCTGTGACAACGCATTCTTGACCGGGCTGATTTCTTTCGCGAGCAAAATTAACCCATTCTGCCCGGCGAAGTCCACCGCGTTGAGAGTAAAAACGCAGGCGGTCGATCCACCGGAGGCGTCACGGAGAATGCCATCGATCCCCACTGGTTCCAATTTTTCAACTGTGGGCTTTAACACCTGGCGAGCCAAACCATCGTACCTATTCCAAAAATCAACATTTTCTGGCACTTTTGGGACCATATCTTCAAGTTCAAGAAAATCCATTTGCCGGGACGAGTAGCCTGTCATTATTTGAAAAATCGGGTTGGCATATTGGCAACGGCCATCCATCACCAACAAGGCGCCTTCTGTGGTGGCTTCGATCAAAGAATGATATTTTTCAGTGGATTCTCGTAGCGAATTTACCACTCCCTGGCGTTCGCGATCAATTTTCATACTCTGGGAAACAACGTAAAGTAAAAGCAAGATCACCGCGCCAGAGATGATGAGGGATGTATTGACGATACTTCGCTCGATCTTCGTGATTTCAAGGTTTACATCATCGGTATAAATACCCGTGCCGATCACCCAACCCCAAGGCTTAAAACCTTTGACGTAAGACTGTTTGGGTTCCAGACGAGCCGGATCGTCCTTCCATTGCCAGACATAATTAATATAACCTTGTTCATCTCGCTGGACGAGATTTGCGAATTCGACAAAAATCGGCACACCGCGCGCGTCCTTGAAACTGGAAACATCCTGCCCGTTTAGATCTGGGCGATAAGGATGCATTAACATCGTGGGCAACAGGTCTTGCACCCAAAAATAATCTTTGGCTTCTGGCCCATACCTTAACGCTTCAATCCGGTCTAGAGCTAATCCTTGGGCTTCGTCAAGTTCCAATTCACCGCTTTGCACATCTTGCTCGTATGAAGACAAGATACTCCATGCTGAGTTGGTCAACTCTCGAATGAGTTCACGCTTTCGGTCCAATAAAGTTTGTTCAAAAGAAGGTAACAAAATCACCCAGATCGCGCCCATAAATAGGCCGATCGCAATCAAGGTTGGAAGCAGGATCCTGAGGATAAACGTCCGCGTTTGGAAGGGCTGTTTTTTGATAGTCTCCGAAACGGCGGCGGCTGATTTACTCCCTGGATTCCCAGAAAGTGGTTCGGATTTTCCCAAGGAATGTTGCCCCGACAATACAGCATTTCGAAATTTTTTCCACTCTGCATGGGGAAACTCGATGGATAACACACCATTGTTGGTATGAATATCGGTACCCGCGCTGGTTAATAAATCGAGCTTTTCGGCGAGGGAGTAGAGTTCTTTTTGTTGCTCTGCTGTGAAAGGATCATAAAAAACTTCGATACCGTCTAAACCACAAGATTTTAATTGAATGACGAGCGATTCAAGCTTTTCTGGGTCAGGGATGCTTGCTAACGGGTGAGCGAGGAAGCTTTTTCCACCAGCACGGTGAATTATTTCGATCGCTTTTGCTGTGGGTAACTTTTTTGGAGTATTTCCATAATCAGCCTGAACTTCGACTTCATGATTTGTAGTATTCGTCCCTTTTTTTCTTAAGGATCCGGCAATACTATGAACTTCGAGTGTTTGACCTTGGCGCAAATCATGAAGTACGGACAACAATTCAAGATTTTCTGAATCGAACCCGTAAGCCAGAATGTGAATTTCCGCCCCATCATGCCACGTTGTAAGCTCAAGCCCCGGCAAAGTGACCACTCCATATTTATGAGCAGCTTCCGCGAATCGGGGCAGGCCTTCCAGGGTGTCGTGGTCTGTAAGTGACGCGAAACGCACACCTGCGCGTGAAAAATTAGCCGCCAATGCTTCGGGAGTTTGATCGCCATCACTAAAAATTGAATGGCAGTGAAAGTTCACACACACGGCTGAAGTCATAAATCTCTGGAGGGTTCAGATCCTCCAATATCTCCTTCAAGATTTCTTACTTAATTTTACAACTAATAAAACAGCGGAGTGTCCCCTGGGAACACCCCGCTGTTTCAGTAACATTAAACTTCTTGGAGCTTCTTCTTCTGAGTAATGAGTGATACAACCACAAGGGTAATAAAACTTAATGGGATCGAGATGATGCCCGGATTGTTTAACGGGATGGGGGCGTCAAGCGGGTTTAAGCCGTAAAGCGTGAAAAGCTCTGGCGAGAAAGCGATCATCCCCAGCGAAGTCACAATACCCACAATAATGGATGCGGCGATGCCCCGGGCGGTAGTTTTCTTCCAGAACAGGAGCATGATAATAGCCGGTAAATTGGCTGAAGCGGCAACCGCAAAAGCCAACCCGACCAAAAACGAAACGTTCATGCCCTTAAACACGATTCCGAGAACGATGGCGATAGCCCCAATGACGAAGGCGGTGATTTTTCCGGCACGAACTTTCTGCCGGTCATCCATCTTGAACTTGAAGTAACGGTCAAAAAGGTCATGGGCTACGGCGCCTGAAGCTGCCACGATTAAACCACTCACCGTGCCAAGTACTGTTGCAAACGCAATGGCGGAGATGATCGCGAAGAGTAATTCACCGAAAGTACGTGCCAGCAAAGGCGCGGCCATGTTGCTATCCGCAGGATTCATGTTGCCATTAACCATCGCGCCCAACCCCATAAAGAGGGTCAAGATGTAGAAAAACCCGATGGAGGCAATGGCGACAATGGTCGACTTACGCGCACTCGCAGGGCTGGGTACGGTGTAATACCGAATCAGGATGTGCGGAAGCGCCGCGGTGCCCAGGAACAAAGCGATCATCAAGGAAAGGAAATCCAATCTCTCGATGAACGTGCCTTCCACTTTGAATTTCAAACCTGGTCGCATCAATCGGTCCCCGCTGACATCGTAGGGATAGTAAACAGTCACCTTTTCGCCGTAACTATCAGTGAACGTCGCGTTTTTCCACGTGCGAACGATAGTCTCTTTATCCGTCAAGATGGACAAAAACTCAAACACGGTTAGTTTTTCTGTCCGCGTGTCGCCTTCACCCCGAATCTTTTCCAGGTTGCCAACAGGACGCAACTGATTCGCTTCGGTAGCTAACGCCCCGTTGATCCATTTTCCGTCTGGTTTGAGTGCTGAATACTGTGCTTCCTTTAGAGTTGTGGTGCCGTCTTTTTCAGATGCCACCCACCAGGATTCAACACCACCCTGCATTAATTTCACAAAGACAAGGCCGCCTTTGACCTCCACCTGCTCGGCTAATTTCAAATCACCGTCAGTGATTTCAATTTTGCCATCCGTTAGCGTCGCAGAAATTTGGGCATAATTGTAAGGCTCAACCTTTCCCCCCTGATCGGGGCTGGTTGAAAGTCCACGGACGAGCACCGCGCCGACCAGGATGGTCGAGAAAATGATCAATAAGGTGCCCTTGATAAATTGAACATAGGTGGTTGAAGCCATACCCGCGGTCGCGACGATTGTGATTACCACCGCCCCAACAATAATGACACCCCAATAATGAGGAATTCCCAACAAGGGTTCAACTAACACACCCGCGCCTACCATCTGCGGGATCAGGTAACAGATCGACACCACCAGGGTACTGATGGCCGCGAAAAGTTTAATGCCGCGAGAGTTGTAATTGGCATCCACTGCATCGGTAAAGGTAAACTTCCCGAGTTTTTTTAAGGGCTCCGCCACGACAAATAGAGCGACGATCCAACCTGCCAGGTAACCGATGGAGTAAAGAAACCCGTCAAAACCAAGAGTAGCGATCAGACCACAAATACCCAAGAATGACGCCGCTGAAAGGTAATCTCCGGCAAACGCGATTCCGTTTACACCCCAATGGATCTTGCCACCCGCCGCGTAATACGCGCTTGAGGTCTTCGCCTTCTGCCCCAAGAAAATAGAGAGCCCAATGACAAAAGCAACAAATACAAAAAAAACCGTGACTGCCATGATCTAAACCTTTCCTTCAGTGTCATGCCCTTCTAACTGGGCTTCCTTTTTGCGGCACATCCCGTCGTATATGAGCGCTTCAATGAGCGCGACCACGATCAAAGCAAAACCATAAACGGTTGCCAGGTTGAGACCTGCCAACACGACTTTGCCCATAATCGCCGGGACGATCAAGTTTAGTGCAACGAATCCGCCATAAAATAGAGCGTAAAAAATAAACATCCTGATGCCAAGGCGGGATTTGTATGGTCCGGCCGGGTCTTTCTCATTAGGTGAGGCTGGCTCGTGTAACATGCGGGCTCCTTGATCAAAACGGGGATAAGTTTAAATCCTTGCTGGATAGATTTCAATATTATACGAAAATTTCGAATAAATTAATCATCCAGTTTAATCAAAAACAACCCATAATTCTAGATCGGGTTGTTTTTCGATCGAAGTTACGATGAAAACTTACAACAATTGGTCCAACAAGGCGATCATTTCTTGATCACCCCCTGCAGGGGGTTTCCAATTTACACGGATAACCTCCACACCCTGGGTTTCAAGGCATTCTGCAAAATTTTCAAGGCCAAGATTGATCACCACCAGAGGTTCTGGCAATTTTTTATTTTTTTCATTATCCATGATCAATATCCTTTAAGGCAAATACACAATATTGAACCGCCGCGGCGTTGCTCGCGAACACCTTAACGTTGGCTTCCTCCAGGATGACGGTTTGCATCGCCAGATCCTGGGCATCATCCGAGGTGCCGCAGATGGAAGCTACAAATTCAAGCACTCGTCCGTCCTTCGCCGAAAGATGCCTGGCTTCGTGAATCGAATCAATGATTTCACCCACCGGATCTTTCGAGGCATTAAATCCCAGGATAAAGTCCAGCAGGATTAAGGCTACTTGAGGGTCCCTCGCCTCCTGAAGAATTCGGCGCGCCCTTTGGCTTCCATCGATCATCGGGTGTGGCCGGCCAACCATAAAGTATTCCTCGCCCATATCCACAACCGAATGGTTTTCACTTTGATTCGGATCTTTTAGAGCGAGGTGCTTTTCGATCGGGCTGTTAGAATAAACTTTTATCCCCGCTTCACGAAAAATTTGTTGGCTTTGATAACAGAACGTGCCGCCGGCCAGTATGCCGCGCAAGAATTTTTGTTCCCGTTTAAAAGGCACTCTTTCAGGCTTTAATTGCGCTTGGGATGGTTGTTCCAATATTGAGTAACCGGGCGACTTCTTGAGTGCCAAAGACACGGCTTGGTCGATCGTCTTGGCGCGCTCGAAAATCTCCGATTCGCCGGGGATCGAACCTTCAATCCCGAGGAAGCAAGCAATCACTGGTTTTTGAATGTTCTTAAATTGTTCAACCAAGGCGCAAAGTGTTTTTTCACCTGGAGGTTTCGACACAATCGCGATCACTTCCGTTTCTTCATCCTTCGCGAGGATTTCTAGCGCGGCAAAGGTAGTCAAACCACCAATCTCATCTTTCAAGTCACGGCCACCCGTGCCGATGGCTTGTGAGATGCCACCACCCAGGTTATGCACCATGCTGGTGAACTCTTGCAAGCCAGTACCTGCAGCGGCAATCACCCCAATAGAACCCCGGCGAACCTTGTTCGCGAAACCGAGCCCGATACCATTAAGAATGCTCGTGCCGCAATCAGGGCCCATGACGAGTAGACCTTTTTCACGGGCAGACAACTTTAACGTCTTCTCATCCTCAACGCTGACGTTGTCGCTGAAAAGAAAAACATGTAAGCCTGCCACGATGCTTTTTCGAGCTTCAGCGGCCGCGTATTCTCCCGGCAACGAAATGGATACGAGGTTCGCCCTCGTGTTTTGACCGATCACTTCATTTAATGTGTGATATTCTGTATCACGTTTCTGCGATTCCACTTCGGTTAACCAAGAAACCAGGTTGTTGGTCACCAAATCCAGATTGGTTTGATTGTCGGCTTGGACGGCGATGATTAGGTCGTTGGGAGATGCCGTTTTTACCATGGGTTCGGTAAACCCAAGTTCCGTCAGAACTTCTTTGTTGGCATCCGAGCCCATCAGCAAAGCCGACTGGTGGATTCCCGTCGATTTCATGATGCGGTTGTTGATACCCATCAAGAAAACCGAGTCGTAATATTCATTCTTGCGTACAAGTATTTTTGTGGGCATCGAACCTGCCTTTATTGTTGATACTTTCTGCTGTAGGCGAACAAAGCTTTTTTGAAACAATCGATTGGCGCTCGCACCAAACCTGCCCCGATTTTTGGATACCCCGGATCTTTATGGGCGATGGCGGTATCGATGATTGGTGTGCTATTGGTTTGCACCACCTTCCGGATGTCGATCCCCGTCGGTGTGCCCTCGAAACCAAATATAGGCATCTTATAAGTCGGGTGGGTACCAATTGTGATTGTCTTCATCTCCCTGGAATAGCCCAGAGCTTCTTCGGGGGTGCCACCAACCAGGCTTAAGATCCCGGTCGCGCCGGCTAACACAAAACCGCCCCAGCCCACTGTCTCGGTGATAGCGGAGTCTCCCATGTCGAGCCCGGCATCCTTTTCAGAAAATCCAGGAACATACAAACCGTTGACAAAGGGAGAAGGTGCCGTGAACCATTCATCCCCCAGTCCACTGACCCGGATGCCAAATTCGGTACCATTGCGGCACATCGCGGTGACCATCGTGGAATATTCGATATCGCGAGCCGGGTCCGCGATCGCTTTGCCGGCTGCCATTGCCAAACCGAGAAAGATGAGATTATGGTTTTTTAACAGGTAAAGAGTTGGGATGTGCTTATCAACGCTCAAGCCCGCCTTCGCCAACCCAATGGACATGGCGTTGCCGAAAAGAGCCGAGGAGGCGCTATGTCGATTGTGTAACTCGTCGCCCATCTGAAGAGCCTGGGTGATGATCGGCTTTAAGGCTAGCTCACCCTCCGCTTTCAACGCCGCACGCAAGGAGGGCGCGAAAAGGTCACGCCATGACCGCAATCCATCCAAGGCCTTGTCGCTGTAATCGCCAAATTGTTGCATCCCCTCGACCTGGCGGCAAAACGCCTTGTTTCCAAAGGTCTTGTTTTCTACGACGAACACCCATGAATTCGCGGAGATGGTGCCTGCCATAGGACCTACCGTTTGATGGTGGTGATTTGGCTCGAGTTTGATCTTCCCTGAAGACAGCAAGTGATCCGCTTCATCCACGGTGTTCGCCCACCCTTCAAAGAGCACCTCACCAATAACGGCTCCCCGTTGGGCTCCGCACATTCGATCCCACGTGATCGGTGGACCAGAATGCAACACCATTTTATCTTCGAGACCTGAAATAACTTCAATCGCAGGAGCGATATCCACAAGCACTGGGTCGGCTTCAGCGAGTCTTTTAAAGGCGGTCTGATTAGCTTCCTCGATCTTTTGTTTGATATCCATCGTTTCCTCCAGTAACACATATTTTCATCCCGCCTGCCGGTGATGGCGACCCATCCCCAACATGCAGCATGTGCTTTCAAACCCCCCCGTGAGCGGGAACAAATCTGCCCCCGCTCATGTTTATTGAAAGCTAGCTTTACTTCGGGTTACCTACAACACCCTTCACAAACCAGTCCACGTTGCTCATGGCGTCATCCGCGAGCACTTCTCCTTCAGCAACCTTCACGTTACCATCCTGATCCACGATCGGGCCGGCAAAGGTAACCAGGGTTTTAGCTTCGAGAGCAGCCTGAACTTCGGCAACCTTGTCTTTCACTTCTTGAGGAACTTCAGGACCGAAGGGTGCGATCTCCATACAGCCATCAGCCAGGCCGCAGCGCAGGAAGATGGGGGTCCAGCTTTTGTCAATCACGCTCTGGGCTAACCAGGCAAACTTACCACCCAGGGTAAAACCTGATCCCGAGATCCAGTATTGAGGTGCGAATTGCTGGGCAGCCAGGTTCTGATATCCGATGCTGTAAACTCCACGAGATTCCGCAGTGGAGATCACGGTTTGGGGTGAATCGACGTGCATGGTGATCACATCCACGTCCTGGTTGATCAATGAGTTAGTCGTTTCGGCTTCTTTGGCACTGTCACCCCAGCCAAAGGTGTAAGCGACAATAGTTTGAACATCCGGGTTCACGGATTGCGCGCCCAGGGTGTAAGCATTCACGAATACGTCCGTCCAAGCCAGCGGGAAGGCGGCAACGAAACCAAGCTTGTTGGTCTCGGTCATCATTCCGGCGGCGACACCCATCATGTACCAGGCATCGGGGGGTTGACCGAATATGTTGGCGAAATTGGCGCCCATCATCCAGCCACCCACGTGTTCAAAGGTGACATCAGGATATTTTTCAGACAGTTCATAGGCTGGGTTCTGGTGCGCGTAAGCTGTAGCAAAAATAAGGGTCGCGCCTTCAGAGATCATGTTTTCGATGGTTGACTTGGCGCCAGCTTCATCATAGACGTTTTCTGCCTCGATGATCTGAGCACATGGGGTAGCCTCTTTAATCGTCATGACCGCTTCATGCATAGATTGATTGTAACCGGCGTCATTGATCGGGCCGCCATAGGTAGCGCCAACGATCAAGCAAACGGGTTCCTCGGTTGGGGCCGCAGTGGCCGCAACTTCGGTGGCGGGGATTTCGGTGGCGACAACCGGAACTTCTGTCGCCTGGGGCGCGCATGCAGAGACCATGAACAAGGTCACCAGCACGATGGCAAGTATTCCATACAATTTTTTCATTTCCTTCTCCTTTTTTATATTGAATTGAAATGTGAAACCGAGAAAAAATTAACAGTTTCCTCCTTTCACTTCTTCAAAAAATTATTCCGTCCCCTGGTAGACTCTTCCCAAGGTGGCGGGTGCGGTATGTTTACGCGTTCCTCCCCATACGAGCAGAACGACAAGTGTTAAGACAAAAGGAATCATGTCAAGTAAGAAAGGAGATACCTCGACGCCGCTCGCCTGCATTAGTAATTGAAAAGCCACGGCGCCACTAAAGACCAACACCCCGGCAATGGCGCGCAATGGATGCCATTTAGAGAAAATTACCAGGGCGATGGCAATAAATCCACGGCCGCCGGTCATGTATTGAGCCCAATTCATGGTGAACGCGATGGATAAGTGCGCCGCACCTAATCCCGCGAGTAAACCTCCCACAAACAATGCCTGGAATTTTATCTTCGCCGGGTTCCTGCCAGAAGCGTACGCGGTTTCTGCGTTTTCACCCACAGCCCGCAAACTCAAGCCCCACCGGGTTCGGTAAAGGACCCACCATAGGAGTATCGAAACTGGAATCGCCAGATATATAAGCAGGTCAAATTTAAAAAGGGACGCGTAGCGTAGTGGGAGTTTTTCAAGGATGGGTAACATGTAGCGGGGAAGGCTTACGATCTTCTCGCCCACGAATGGGTTACCGATCAAGGCGCTTAAGCCGTATCCAAAAAACATGATCGCGAGCCCGCTTGCCAATTGATTAGCTCTTCGACTCACAACTAGGTAACCAAAAAGGATATTAACCAAACCTCCCGCGAGCATTGCGGTGATGATTCCAAGAAACGGATTCCCAGTCAAAAAAGTGACTCCATACCCAGAAGCGGCGCTCACCAACAAGACGCCTTCAAGACCGAGGTTGACAATTCCAGCCCGCTCATTGACCACTTCTCCGAGGGTCATGTAGAGCAAGGAGGTTCCAGAGAAGATCGCGCTCGAGAGTACACCTAGGATTGACAATAAACTCATGCTGTTTTTCCTTTACGTAACATCGGGAGTGATGGTTTGGCGAGGACGACAAAGAGGGTGAATGCGAGTAGCAAGTTAATCACCGCGTAGGGCAAACCAATTGTGATTTGAAGCATGTTCCCACCGGTAACGATCACCGAAACCACAAAAGCCATTAACAAAATTCCAAGCGGGTCACCGCCAGCCAACCAGCTGATCAAGAACCCCATAAAGCCGTAGCCTGGTGAAAAATTGGGGATGAGGAGGCCGTAAAATCCAGACACCTGAACCATCCCGGCCAACCCGGCGATTGCGCCGCTGACGCAAAACACCAGCACCATGTAGGTTTTCACGGGGATACCATTCCGCCGGGCGGCTTGAACATTGCCGCCTATGGAACGCATTTCCAAGCCCCACCGAGTCTTCGCCATAAAAAAGCCAAACGCGGCCAACAAGATCAAGCCAAAAACAATGCCGAGGTGAATGCGTGAATTGAAGAAGGTCGGCAGTCGGGCGGCGTCCACAAATTTTGGTGTCATGTTGGTCTCGAGAGGCGAATGCCAAAACCCAAAAACAAGAAGGCCGGCAATTTTCGGCGCGATGGAGTTCATGAGCAACGTGGTGATGGTTTCATTGACCAACCCGATGGATTTGAAGAATCCAGGTAGGAATGCCCACAACGCCCCGCCCAGCAAACCCAAAGTCACCATAATGGGAAGGAGTAACCAAATGGACAACTCCTTAAACGCCAGGGCTCCAAAAGTCGCGAAAATCGCCCCCAAGTACATCTGACCTTCGCCGCCAACATTGATCATGCCAATGCGAGAAGGCAATGCCACGGCAAGCGCGGTGAGCAAGATCGGGATCATGGCAACGATCACTTCGCTGAATCCGTAGGCGCTTCCAAAAGTGGCGTTAAAAAGGTCCTGATAGGAACGGATCGGATCCTTGCCGCTAATCAATAGGATCACACCAAACAATAAGATGGCCAACAGAATGGTGAGCGCGTAACGGAGAGTAACATGCATCATTTTTGATGACCCAATTTTTTTGAACCAGAGGGGTGCTATGTTTTTATTCATGGCTTTCCTTTGTTCCTGTCATCAGATAACCTACCTTGTAAACGTTCGTCTCGTCTGGCCGGAACTCCCCAACAACTTTGCCTTCATACAGCACAATGATGCGGTCGCTAAGTGAAAATAGCTCATCGAGATCTTCAGAGATGAGCAAGACAGCCGTACCCGAATTACGCGCTTCCATCAATTCTTTACGGGCGATCATGGCGCTTTGCACGTCCAAGCCGCGGGTCAGGTAAGATGCCACGATCAATTGTGGGTCTTTTTGAATTTCACGCGCGATGATGAGACGTTGCAAGTTGCCACCGGAAAGAGATTTGACCGGCGTGTAATAAGAAAAGGTAAAACCGAATTTTTCCAGGGATTTGGATGTGTCTTCTTTTACCAAATTCCAGTCCATGCCAAACCCACCATACCTGGAATACTCTGCCGTGCGTGTGATGGCCATATTCTCGAGCACCGACATAAACGGAACAGTGGCCATGGAGAGTGGGTTCTCTGGAATAAAGCCAAAGCCCAACTTTCGTAATTTTCCAGTATTTGCGCGAGTGAGGTCCTTTCCTTTGACAACCCTTTTGCCCGAAGTGATTCTTTCGGTTCCCAGGATGCAATCGCATAACTCCTTTTGGCCATTGCCCGATACGCCTGCCACGCCAACGATCTCGCCAGAATAAACCTTGAGGTCAATTTGGTCCAGGCTTACCGCTGTTCCTTCGGCCTGGGTGGAAAGCGATTGCAAATCCAACACGGGGATAGGCGCCCTTTGAACATCCTCGCGAACGATACGCGTGGTTAATGTTTTTTCGAACATAAGTTGGATCAACACGTCTTCGGTAGCCCCGGGTTGTTGAATACTCCCGGCAACCTTACCGCCACGTAAAACGGTGATCCGATCTGCGCAATCAAACACCTCTTTTAGTTTGTGGGTGATGAGAACGATGGCGTAACCATCTTGTTTTAATCGTTTAATGATCTTGAAAAATTCTTCGATCTCGTGAGGAGCCAACACGCGGGTGGGTTCATCCAGGATCAGGATCTTTGAATCAGACAACAGTAATTTGAGGATCTCAACTTTTTGCTGCTCACCGATGGATAATTGGGCTACCAGGTCATCAGGGTTGACGCCCAAGCCGTATTGGTCGGAAAAAGTTTTAATGCGCGTCTTGATTTTCTTCGGCGAGTAGGCTGCAGGTAAATCCTTTAAAAACAAAGCGATATTCTCAAAGACACTCATCGCCGGGATCAAGTTCAATACCTGGAAGACCATCCCAATGTTGATCTGAATCGCGTCATGCGGTGTGCGGATCTGAATTTCGCTGCCCTGATGCAAGATTCGGCCTTCATCCAACCGGTAAAAGCCATACAAGATTTTCATTAAGGTGCTTTTTCCGGCACCGTTCTCTCCCAAAAGTGCGTGAATTTCTGAGCGGTGGATTTGAAGATCAATATGGTCGTTCGCCAGAACACCTGGAAAACGCTTGGTGATTCCTAGCATTTCAATAATCGGACCCTGATTCTGATTTGGAGGGGGCATGGTCTGCAAAATCCTATAAACAAAGATCGCCTTCTAAACGCGGCTTGTTCTTAATCATAGGTTTTTCAAAACCATTGCGACAGCGAATAAATTTCGCATTTTTCAATTGAAAAGCAGGTAATTTATCCTTATTTTTAAAAACAAATACCCCGTAGTTAATACGGGGTATTTGTTTTTAAAATCGTAGATTTTGTTTATATCAATCCGTGATCCCTGGCGTAACGCAACAAGTCCACCCGGCTGCGGATGCCAAGCTTGTCGGTCAGGTTGGCGCGGTGCCCTTCCACAGTGCGGATGCTAAGGGTTAACAATTCCGCGACTTGCTTATTGGTGTAACCCTGGATGATCAACTTTAAGATCTCCACTTCACGGGCTGTGATCCCTTCAGGTTCAACCTTTTGATCATGAGGAACCGGTGGTTTGATTTCCACGAGCGAACGAATCATCTTGGGGTGCACATAAAGTTCGCCCCGGTAGACCGAGCGAATGGCCGCGATCAGTTCAGATTCAGCCGCGTGTTTGATAATATAGCCTGAAGCCCCCAAGCGGATGGCTTCTCTAAGTAATGCCTCATCCTCATGAACGGTCAGAATCAAGATTGCGGTTGTTAACCCTTCTATTTTGAGCTGTCTGATGACCTCGATCCCGTCGAAATCGGGCATGCTGATATCCAAAACCAGGACATCCGGTTTGAGTTGTTTTAGTTTTTCAATGGCTTCGAGCCCACCGGTGGCCTCACCGAGCAGTTTTAGATCGACCTCACTCGTGATCAGCGTTCGTAAACCCGCCCGGACGATGGCGTGGTCGTCGGCAATCAACACATTAATGGGCATCATTTACCTCAACCTGGATCGTGGTTCCTTTACCAAGATTACTTTCGATCGAGAACCTGCCCCCAAGCATTTCAACTCGTTCGCGCATGCCAAACAACCCCAGGTGTGAATCAGAAGAAACGTTTTCTGGGATGAACCCTACGCCATTGTCCTCGATCATCAAATTCAACACATCTTTCTGTTGGTTCAAAATCACATCCACGCGACTGGCATTGGCATGGAGCAATACGTTGGTCAACGATTCCTGCACGATGCGGAAGATCGCGGTTTCGACCTCCGAGGCTACGCGCTTGGGCATACCCCCAACCGCTTCAAACTGGACATCAAGATTGTGTTGCCTGCTGAAATCAGAGATATATTGCTCCAGTGTCTTAACCAGCCCGAGATGATCCAGACTGGCTGGGCGCAATCTAACGGCGATATCATGTAAATTACTCAAAACATCTGCGGCGATGTGTTTCAACTCTTGGGCGTGTTTGCGAATCATTTCTGGTTTTTCAGCATCCCTTTCCAACAATCCGAGTTGCACCATCATGGCAGAGATCACCTGCCCGGATTCGTCGTGTAGTTCACGCGACAGATTCAATTTCTCAGTTTCCTGCACTTCCATCAAACGGTGCGAGAGCGCGTGCAACCTCTCGTTGCCACTCTTCACCTGGTCGAGCAGCCAGGTGTTTTGAATGGCGACGGCTGCCAGGTTGGCGTATGAAGTCAATAATATCGCCCTGTCTCCGCTAAAACCTTGCCCGTCAGAGGTCAATAATGCCAATTGACCGATCAGTCGACTGCCAAATTTCAAAGGAAGGTATGCCAGGTGACCTGGTTTATCACCAATTGCAATACTAAAAATTTCAAGTCCGGTTTCTTTTTTCGGTCGTTCCAGTTTCGGCATTTTACCAACGAGCGCACGAATCTCCTTCTGGTTCAGGGCGTAAGGGGCAATCGGGTTGCGGTCTCCAAAATCCAGGAGGTCAATCCAGGATGCCTGAAGGCCGAATTTTTCCACAGCGAATTGATTGACAGTCTGATAGATGGTTTTGGTATCAAAAATACCTAAAAAAGTTTGCGAAGAATCATTGAGTTTGCCCAAGTCTTCCACGCGTTGGCGCAACGCTTCTTCCGCTTTCTGGCGTTGTGAGGTCGTGGCCGCCAGGGTGAGTGCCGTCAGGCTGACCACACCCATAAAGGTTTGAAGCAGGATGAGAGATTCATTTAAGGTCTGCCTCACCAGGGGGCCTGAACCCACCACAGTACCGTAAATCGCGATGCCTGAAACCAGGATCATCGAATTGACCGCGCCCAGCTGGGTAAATCGTAACGCGGCATAGATCACAAAAGGAAAAATGACATAGATCATGGCTTCATGAGCCACACGCCCCAAGGTCTGATTGGTGAAAACGTAAGCGGTAACCAGAAAGAGGAGCAACAAGACCACGAGACCTTCCAACTGTTTCTTTGAACCCAGCCGAGCAGGAAAGTGCGTAGTCCAAACCAGGATCATTGGCGCAATGACCAACACACCCAATAAGTCGCCGATCCACCAGGTGAACCAGATGGTCGATAAGAAGGGCTGGATATCGCTGACAAAAATAAGAAGGGTGATCACCCCAATCGTAGCCGAAATCGTCGTGGCAACCGCTCCAAAAACCGCCAGACCGACAACATCTTGAATTCTTTCGAGTGTATTTTGGAATTTTAGAACGCGGCGCAAGAGGTAGACTGCCACCACCGTTTCCAGAGTGTTCCCCACCGCCAACCCCAAGGTGATGTTTAGTGCATTGTTGTTAAACAAGTATCCAAAAAGGACACCGAGTGTGACACCCGGCCAATATTTGATCCCCAAGATCAACAACGCCGCGATGGCGATGCCTGTCGGCGGCCACACAGGGGAGGTATTGGGCTGGACGTTGGCCATCAACAGCCCGAGCCTGGCAGCCAGGTGGTAAACCACCGCCAACCCGACGACCTTAACTAGATAATTTAATCCTGCCCATATTGGTTTGCTTTTTTTCATCGTGCCATAATTATAGTGCAACTAAAAAAGTAGGAGGCGATCTCAGTTTTCACCCAACCAAACTTCAACCTTGTGTTCTTCCCCATCCAATGCGGCAGGCAGAAGGTTGCCCAAAACTGCGACACCATCAACGGTCATTCTAGCCACACCTCGGCACAGATGCTCCGGGTTATGAATGGTGATCCTCCAGGTCTTGCCCCTGAATTGGCGCGTTACTTTAAACTCGTCCCACTCGGCAGGGATGCAAGGGTCAATGCGCAACCCTTCCGCTTCGGGGCGGATGCCCAGAATGTGTTGCGTGGCGCTGAAATAGTTCCACGCCGCGGCCCCGGTCAGCCAGGAGGTTCTGGTGTTTCCCGCACGCGGCGAAAAGGATGAATAGGTCGTTTGAGCGTGAACGTAAGGTTCACATTGCCGCACTTCCGCGCGTTCGTTATAGGCGGAAGGAAGCGTCGCCCGATAATATTCGTACGCTTGGTCGCCGTTGCCTAGCAAACATTCCGCGATCACCCCCCACCCCTGGGTGTGGTTAAAAATTCCAGCGTTTTCCTTGATCCCGGCATTATAGACGACCGCCCGCATCACATCCACCGTTGTTTTCGCGAACGGTGGCGCGGCGAGCATCAACCCGTAGGGTGTGTGCAGCCGCTCGTACACCGCGGTCATGCACATCTCGGCTTGGTCATGGGTGGCCGCCCCACTGATCACCGACCAGACCTGCGTATTGAGATAAACCTGCCCCTCTTCCCGTTCGCGAGTGCCATAAACTTCACCTTTTTCATCGATCGCCCAGATGAACCAGTTTCCGTCCCACCCCCAACGCTGGATGTGTTCATCCAGGGTGGCTCGCTGTTTCAAAGCCCATTCCGCTTCGCAGGGACGATGGATTTGGTCAGCTATTTTGGCATAGACACTCAACCCCAGCCGGAGTTGAAAAGCCACAAACAAGCTCTCGCCATAATACCCCAGCCGCAGGCAGTCGTTCCAATCGGCTGAAAGTCCACAAGGCAACCCATGGACGCCCATGCGTTCCAGGTTGAACTCCAAAGCCCTCTTAAGGTGCCCAAAAACATCAGCCTGTCCTTCATCCGCGTAGGGAATGACCTTTTCATAAAACCCCATGTCGCCGGTTTCATTAACATACGCGGGGATGGCGTTAAAGAACCACAGGCAGTCGTCTGACCGGAACTCTTCAGCCGCTGGCGGTTGTTCGCTTCCGGGATGGTGGTCGAACGGCTTGATCACCGGGATCGCGCCCCCACAGGATACTTGCCCGGAAAGCATCAATTCCAAGCGATCACGCGCCTGGTTTGGCGTCAATGCCACCACACCTAAAACATCTTGCACCGAGTCGCGAAACCCAAGCCCATCCCGTTCACCGTTGTAGACCAGGCTGGCCGATCTGGACCAATTAAAAGTAATCAGGCAGTTGTATGGCGACCAGGTGTTGATAAAGTGATTAAAATCTGCATCTGGTGTTTCGACGCTGAATGAACTCAGTTGGCCATGCCAATAGTTTTTAAGTTTTTTGAGTTCAATCTCCGCCCGATCGAGTGTGCCAAATTCCTTAACCGTCCGCTCTCCAACGTGCCGCGCATCCCCGATGCCGAGCATCACAAGCATTTCTCGAGATTCGCCAGGTTCCAGTTCGATCTCGGTCTGAAGCGTTCCACAGGCGTTGTCTCCATAAGCCAGGCTGTTGGCGCACTTACCTTTGACCAACGCCTCCGGGCGATGGTAGCCGCCGTAAGTTCCCAAGAAATCAGAACGACTGGTATCGAAGCCTGTGATCGGCGATCCGCGCAGCGTCATCCAGGTATGCTGCGCCAGATCAGATGCTGCTTCGGTAGTCTGATTGGCGGTGAGATTATCCTGGCTCGCGAATCGCAAGATTTGGCTTTCAAGCATTTCCGCTTTAATAATGAAGAGTGAATACTGAAGGTTCACCTGGTCTTGCGCTGTGTCCCAACGATTCGTCAACTCACAATAAGTGAAAACCGACAAGGCACGCCGTCGGACGCTACAATTAGTGACTTTTAATTTCCAATACTCAAAACTTTGTCCTAGGGGAACAAAATACGTGGAATTGGTGGCGATGCCACCATACTCCGAATCGATCACCGTGTAAGCGGTGCCATGCCGGCAAACTGAAGCGTATTGATCCAGCGGTTTACCCACCGGCTGCCAGGACGCGCTCCAAAAATCGGTGTTTTCACGATCACGCAAGTAAAAATATCGCCCAGGTTGATCCATGGGGACACTATTAAAGCGTAGTCGGAGAAACCTCCCCCTTGCCCCTGATTTGTAAAACCCGTAGCCACCGGCGTTGTTGGTGATGATCGCGCCATACTCGGTGCTGCCCAGGTAATTACTCCAGGATTGGGGGGTGTCAGGTCGGGTGATGATATATTCTTTGGCCTGGTCGTCAAAATATCCGAATTTCATTTTCCAAACTCCAGTAGACTTCCTTCGAAAGAGTGCTGTTTAGCGGCGATTCCCTTCGCTCATTCTTACCCTCCCGGTCTTAGCGTGGCCGGGAGGGTGGACAGAGGAGAGAGATAAAGCTAAATGAAAGATGATTGCGTTTAAAAGTTCAAGATGGCATCATGTGCTTGCGACCGGGCGTCCACTAATTCGGTTTCGAGGATGTTCGCGTATTCTGTATTCGCTGGCGATGTATTCTCATTTTCGATGATCACCAGGTGGGCGTTTGTGCTTAATGCCAACGTATGCCAAGTCCATTTTTTGATATTCACGATCTCACCAAATCTCATCGGGTAAGATACGAATTTCCCCGGGGTGACGTCATTACCAGCTGTAAAGAGCAACCCCCGACCTTCCAGGAGGATGAAAACTTCATCTGTCTGCGTGTGCCGTTCCAATGTGCCAATTTTCGCGGGATCGACATCATCGAGATAGCGTAAAACCGCCACCCGCCAGGATTCAAACGAAACCAGGGACTGAAAACCGTTACCAGCATAGTTTTTGATCTCAACCAGGTTCTCCACCAAATTCCTCCAAACAGTAATGATTTCGCGACTCGCTCAACCAATAAGACCAATCCATAAATAAACCAAGTCGGATTACACCCTTATCCAACGCGAACGAGCACTTTGAGCTTTGTGGTTCCCTCCGGCGGAAGAGGAAGCACTTTCCCCTCCACTTCCACATCATCCAATATTAAATGTGTGGCGTTGCCTGAACTTACCCGTACCACTTCAATCTCATACACCACCCCCCTGAAAAAGCGTTTTGCGGTGAAACCCATCCAATCGTCAGGCAGCACAGGATCGATCAAAAGCCCCTCGTAAGTGGGGCGGATGCCGAGAATCCACTGCGTGATCGCCACGTAATTCCAAGCCGCGGTACCGGTCAACCATGAATTCTTCGCCTCACCAGGGTTCGCCGCTTCTTTTCCCGAGATCGTCTGGGCATACACGTAAGGTTCGCACCGGTGTATTTCACTTATCGCTTCCCGTCTGGATGGGTTAATACGCAGGTAGTAATCCAAAGCCAGGTTCCCCCTCCCCAACCTGGCTTCAGCGATCATGATCCACGGGTTGGTATGACAAAAGACGGAACCATTTTCTTTAAACCCGGGTGGGTAAGATGTTATCTCCCCGAGGTGGGAATGGTATTGTTGATAGGCTGGCGAAAGCAAAACGATACCATGCTCGGAGAGCAGGTGCTTCTTGACCGAATCGAGGGCTTTGACCGCTTTGCCGTCTTCCAGACCGATCCCCGCCATCACACATATGCCCTGGGGTTCGATGAAGATTTGTCCGTTCTGGTTTATTTTCGAACCTACAGGGTCGCCAAAGTTATCGTAAGCCCTGCGGAACCAATCCCCATCCCAACCAGCGTTTAAAATAGCGGTTTCAATTTTTTTACCGGATGTTTGATAAAGGCTTACATCAGCGGCGCGCCCGATGCTTCGCGTCAGTGACTCCATTTCTTGCGCCGCAAGGACGAACAAGCCGGCGATGAAAACGCTTTCGGCCACAAGACCATCCTTGTTCGTGGTGGTCTGGAAGGATTCCCCCGGGGTAGTCGAAAAGCTATTGAGATTCAGGCAATCGTTCCAGTCTGCGCGGCCGATCAGCGGAAGGCCATGCGGCCCGAGACGGTCAAGGGTGTAGCGCATCGACCTTGAAAGATGCTCATATAAAGCAACTTCTGAACCCGGCTGGTTGTCGAACGGAACTTTTTCGTCCAGGACAGAAAAATCCCCGGTCTCTTTAATGAAAGCGGTGGTGGATAGCACCAACCACAAGGGGTCGTCGTTAAAACCGGAACCAATGTTGTTATTACCCAACTTGGTCAAGGGCTGGTACTGGTGGTATGCGCCACCCGTGGGAAGTTGAGTGGCCGCCAATTCAAGCAAACGCTCGCGCGCGCGATCAGGGATCAAATGCACAAATCCCAATAAATCCTGATTGGAATCCCGGAACCCCATGCCCCTACCTGTGCCAGATTCAAAATAAGACGCAGAACGGGAAAAATTAAAGGTCACCATAACCTGGTAAGCGTTCCAAATATTAACCATGCGATTTGTGTCGTTGCTGGGAGTGTTCACCTCAAAACGTGCCAACAACGCAGCCCAATGTTGACGAAGCGCTTCAAAAGCCTGGTCCACAGCCACGCCAGAAAGGAACTTGGCGATCACGGGTTTGATTGTTTGCTTGTTAATCGTCTGGCTCGTTGGAGGGTAAAACTTATTATCTGCAGGGTTTTCGTGATATCCGAGGATAAAAATGATCCGCCTTGATTCGCCGGGTTTCAGCGACAAACGAACATGATGAGAGCCGATCGGTTGCCAGCCAACGCCAGTTGAGTTGCCCGATTGGCCTTTTTCAACCGCCACTGGCGCATCCCAGCCGCGATAGGCGCCCAGGAATTTGTCACGCTGCGTATCATAACCAGTCAATTTTTCAGAACAGGCGAAATAGGCAAAATGGTCGCGTCGTTCGCGATATTCCGTTTTATGATAAATGACTTCATCTTCCACCTCAATCTCGCCAATTGAGTAATTGCGTTGGAAATTGGTGGCATCATCCATTGCGTCCCACAGGCAAAATTCTATCCCGGAGAACAGCGAGAGTTCAGCGTCTTCCACCCTCTCGTTGCAGATCACCAAATCCCAAATTTCGAGATCCTGACCGAGCGGAACAAAGTAAGTTGCCTGGCTGTGGATTCCCGTGCGTTGAGATGTAATTTTTGTGTAACCCAGCCCATGCCGGCATTCGTAAAAATCCAACTCTGATTTGGTTGGCTGCCAGGTGGGTGACCAATAATCAGGCTGTGCCGCTAGGTCGTCCCTAATGTAAAGATACCTCCCACCCTCATCGAGGGGGGCGTTATTATAGCGATAACGGGTTAAACGGCGCAGGCGGGCGTCCTTGTAAAAAGAATAGCCTCCTGCGGTATTCGAGATCAATCCAAAATAAGACTCCGTACCGAGGTAATTGATCCAGGGCAATGGCGTGTCAGGGCGGGTAATCACGTATTCGCGATGTTCGTCATCAAAGAAGCCAAAACGCATAATAATTCCTCCCTGGCTTACCCGCCAGGTTCCAAGAGAATAAAAACAGCCGAATGTGCGGGAAGCTCTAAGCTTGAAAGATTGCCAAATAAAGCACCAGGGATTTCCTCGGCCATATGCTCTTCATCCAACAGCACCCATCGATCCGAGCCACCAGCTTTGAACCCACGTAGTTCCATGGGGATGGGTACCGCTTTGGGGTTGCGATTCACGATGACCAACGTCAAGTTGCCAGAATCATCGAGGGCAGCGATAACGCTTACCAGATCGATCCCCGAAGTGGATGCCACCAGTTGACTCCCAAAGTCACGATAAAGAAGGTAAACATAATAAGATGGCCGTGGCTCCTGGGCGCTAAAAAGTGCCCAACCGCCCGTCCCATCCAGGGCAAACTGGTTGACGATAGAGACATCATGTTTCATCATGCGGCCGAGCGCATCAGCCCACCAGATGGCGTTGACCAACGCGTCAGGCGTCGTTTCACCGCGCGACCGGTTTGACCAATTCGAGTTCACTTCTGTTACCGCGATGGGGATTTCTCGACCGGTTGTCGCGATAATCAACTGTTTGAGGTTCGGGAGGATGAAATCCCATTCCTCGCTGGAGCGCAGAAGCGCAGTTTTTGAGGGATCGAAGCTGCCAAACGGGTACCGGTGAAAAGCAACAATATCCACGAGGTCACCGTTGGCGATGAGGAACTCTCGCATCCAATCCCTCGAATGTAGGTCAAGAATGGCTTCGTTAGACTTGCCAGTGTATTGATGCGTCTCGGGGCCCAAGAGCAGGATCGACGGATCAACGGCTTTCATCGCCACTGCAAATTCGCGCCATTGCTGGTTAAATAGCTCCGTGTCATAGACCTGGATTCCTCGGTTTTGCAAGTAGAGCGAAGGTTCGTTGCCGATCGACCAGTAACGGATGCCATATCCTTGAGTGATGTTGGCGTAGGTCACCATTTCCGCGGCGGATTTGGCTGTGGCGTTAACCAACTTGACCTGCACCATCGGTTCTGCCCCGACTTCTCTGCACATTTCGATGAACGCGTCCAGATCTGTGCGCGAAGGGGCATTTTCATCGACATAATTACCGCCAGGGTACCGCAGGATGGTGAAGCCGGCGGCTTTGATCGAGTTAATGTCCGCGCTGGTAATCGTTTGCCAGGGTCCGGCATTCGAGCCAAAAACCAGAGGATTAATCACATTTTCACGTTGAGTTACATCCACCACCAACTTCCCTGGTTCGGGGGTTGGACTGGGGGTCAATGTCGGAATTGAGAGGGGAACCTCGTTTTCTTGGGTAGTGCCGGTTACGATCATTTCGGTCACAGTTTTTGTGGTTGAAGCAGCGGGGTTCGCCATGGTCAACGGCGCGCAAGCAAAAAGGTTAGTGGCACCGAGGAAAACACATGCCACCAATAAAAAACCATTTTTCGCTTTCCGCCGGGGATTCACCATTAAGATTTCACAGCTCCCTGGGTAAGACCACTAATGAATTGTTTTTGCAAGGCAAAAAACATGATCGTGATGGGGATGGTGATCACCACCGAAGCCGCGGCCATATAGTCATAGCGCAATTGCGTCCCTGCCGCCCCCTGTATAAAGGCGCGGATGCCCACAGGCACGGTCTTAACGCCCAAGGTATATCCAAAGAAGAGTTCGTTCCAGGCGGTCATGAAGATGTAGATGGCAGTTGAAACGATACCCGGCATGGCCAACGGCAATGAGATCCTGAAGAATGCGCCAAAACGGTTGGTGCCGTCCACCATAGCCTGCTCTTCCAGATCCACCGGGATTGAAGCAAAGAATCCCCTCAAGATCCAGATCGAAATGGGCGTGTAAAACCCGATATAAAGGATGATCGCCCCCAGGTTGTTGCCCACCAGCGGAATGCCCAATGTTTTCTTGACCCACAAGAAGGTTAGGTAAAGTGGAATAAAGAAAAGCGTGCCAGGGATCAGTTGGGTGCCGCTGACCGCCAGACTGTAAGTATCAGCCCCTGGGAACCTGAAACGTGCCAAGGCAAAACCGGCCATGGATGCGATCAAAGTGGCAACAACGGTGGTTGCCCCGACCACGATCATGCTGTTTAAGAACAACGGCCCAAACTTAAACGCTTTCCACATGTTCGTGTAATTTTCCCAGTGCCATACATCCGGGAAAAGCGGAGCGGACGAGCTGATGATGTCGGTGCGAGGCCGAAACGAGTTCAACAACATGAACAGAATCGGGATCATGATCACCGCGATCAGCACCCAGGTCAGTGTGGTCAAAAACCCGTTGGCTACTTTTCTGCGGATCTGCCGTTTGCTTGGACGAACTTTTTCCATGGTGTTTTCCATTGTCATCCTGCTCATTCTGAAATTAGGGCCTTGCGGAACATGGCATACCAGATGGCCACGAAAATGAGTGCCGCCAACATTACCAGCACAGAGGCTGCTGCACCATAACCAAACAATTGGTTATTAAACGTTTGCCGGACGATCGCGATGGTTAAAAGATTGTTGTACTTTCCCAAGTTGTCACTCGAAAATAGTGAAACAGCGATGTTATAAGGTCCAAACCCAAAGAAGTTAAAAATGACCCCAAACATGGTGGTGGTGAAGATCACCGGTTTCAAGAAATGCATGGTGATGAATTTAAATTTTTGCCAGAGGGACGCACCATCAATTGAAGCGGCCTCATACAAGTCGGTGGGGACGATCTGCAAAGCTGATAGCAGCATAATAGTTTGAAATGGCAGCCCATTCCAGATGGCAGGAATGATCAAGGCTGCGCGAGTGTTCGGTCCAATCAACCAGCTGATCGGTTTGTCTACGATGTGGAACCAATCAAACAAGATTCGGTTTGCCAGTCCGCCTTGTTGCATCCAAATAAATTGAAAAATAATGCCAACCGCAAATGTAGGGACGACCCAGGGGAGCAGCACCATCGTCCGGGCGATTCCCCGACCCTTGAATTCCCGGTTCAATAAAAGCGCCAGCACGAGGCTTATCAGCAATGTGCCGCCCTGGACAAAAATTGTGAACCAGAGTGAGTTATTGAGCGCTTGGCCGAGACCCTTGATTAGCGAATCCCCGGTGTTGGTCACCAAGCCAACGATGATGTTTGTGTAATGCTCGAGCCCGACCCACGGCGCGTTGAGGTATTGAAGCAAGGTACGCGTGTTTAAGTCCAGAAAGGACATGTAAATCGCCTGGACGGTGGGGATGATATGCACGAGCAGCATAAAAAGGACGGCAGGCGCGATGAACAGGTATGCGATACCGTGCTTTCGCACGTTATGTAGAAAACCGGAATGGGATTTAGCGATCGTTATGTTCATAAGCTCTCGTTTCAGGGTTTAAAGAGGCGGAGGAAACCCCCGCCTCTTTATTTTGAAATGGTAACCTATTGTGCCAGGAGCGTGTCCACGGTTGTGGCTGCTTCGTCCAGGGTGGTTTTCACCTGTTCGACAGTGATCGGGGTTCCGACACCATTGGCGGCAACCGTCTCCCATAGAGCCTGGAAGGCGGGGTTGATCGTGTTCTCAACCTGTCCCCACGCGGGGATGGCCGGAGCGGATTTGCCGTTCAGGGCGGCTGCGATGAAGACACTGAAGAGGGGATCATCCGTGAAGGAAGCGTCGTTCTGCCCTTCCAGGGTGGAGGGGAGCATACCGATGGCGTTTGCGTAACGGATCTGTGAAGTCTTGCTGGTGAGGAATTTGACCAGTTCAAAAGCGGCTTCGGGATATGCGCAGGTGTTCATGATGCCAAGGTTTGATCCACCCACGAAGGTGAACTGTCCACCAGGGCCGGCTGGGATGGGAGCGAAAGCCAGGTTCTTGGCTGATTCATCGGGCCAACCAGAAACTTCCTGGTTGCGGGCGTTACTGATGATCCAGGGGCCGGTCATGTAAGCGAATGCCGCGGCTTCAGCACCGAAACGACCATCAGTGGAAGCGGAGTTGAGTTCGAGGGTATCAGCAGAGGTCAAACCCTTGCCGTAAAGGCCATAGTATTCGACCACGCCAGCGATCGCAGCGTCGGTATTGAAGGCAGCCTTGGTTCCATCAGCGTTCAAGATGTCTCCACCATAATTCCACATCCACATGGAGGCATTCTGCCAGACGTTCCAGTCGTTGCGACCCGTATTAATGAAGGGAGCGATGGCGGTGCCGGTCTCGTTGACTAAAGCGGCCTCTTTGACCTTTTCAAGGGTGGCTTCGAAGGAAGCGATGTCTTTAAAGGCTTCATCAGCAGAGACGCCGATTTTTTCAAGAATGTCGGTGCGATAAGCGATGGCGCGCACATCGGCGAACCAGGGGATTGCGTCTACGTTTCCTTCAACAACAGCGGTTGACCAGGAAGCGGGAACGAAATTCGCTTCGCCGCCCAAGGCTTCAACCTGTTCCGGGGTGTATTGAACCATGCCACCCATGGTGCCGAAAGTGGGGATCCAGGTGGTTCCAAGTTGGGTAACGCAAGGACCTTCACCACCTTGTACAGCCGTCTGAATGCGGGAATATGCATCGCCCCAACCAACCACTTCCGTGGTCACGGTGATGCCGGGGTTCTGTGCCATGAAATCGGCGAGTTCAGCGTCAATTGCACCTTGAGGATCGGCACCATTGGGCATGATCCATAAGACAATCTCGGCTTCTTCCGCGGCTGGGGCTTCAGTGGCTTCGGCCACAGGGGCTTCAACGACAGGAGCTTCAGTAGGCGCGGCTTTCGCGCAAGCGGCCAATACAAGTATGGCGATGATCAAAACTGAAAACAAGAATTTTCCGTATTTCATTTTCCTTTTCTCCTTCTAGATAAATTAAGTCTACATGCATACCCAAAATCAACAAAATTCTCGATATCACCTCCTTTTATTAATGAGAGCGCTCCCATGTAATATTAAAAAAAAGGGCGCGTTGAGATTACAGTTTTCCTGCCCCGCAAGAATCTCGGACTTTAAGTTCGGTATCCAGGATAATGTGCCGGGTGGGTTTTACACCGTTCGCGATCACATCGATCAATAATTCCACCGCCCTGACCCCAAACTTGGCAATCGGTTGATGCACGGTAGTGAGCGGAACCTTGGTGAAAGATGCTAATGGGATATCATCAAAACCAACAAAAGCGATATCAGAGGGAATGCGCAGCCCGGCTTCTTCAGCCGCCCGCATCGCCCCAGACGCCATGATGTCCGAAGCCGAAAAAACCGCATCTGGTTTTTCGGCGAGGAGCAACTTCATTGCCTCGTAACCACCTTGCTCGGTAAACTCGCCTTCCGCGACCAAGGCATCTGAAAAAAGAATGCCGTGTTCTTCGAGCGCTCTTTTATAACCATTGAAACGGTCGAGTGTCACCGTATTGCCCTTCTTGCCGGTAATCGTGGCGATTCGCTTGCGTCCTAATCGAATCAGATGGATAGTCGCGTTGGCAGCCGCCTGAACATTATCCACATCGATGTAATTGATCGAACCGGTCTCGTATGGACGACCGATCATCACGGTGGGCAGACTGGATTTAGTGAGATGCTCAACCAGCCAATCATTGGGTTCGCCAGATTGCACCAGAATTCCGTCCAGTAATCCCTGCCTAGAAATCCGAGGGTAGATGTTTTTTTCATCTTCCTTGTTACCCACAAGGAAAAGGGATAAGGTCAGATCGTTGTTGTTGCAACCAAAAGCGATACCCTGGGTTAGATGCGGAAAGAATGGGTCGGTAAAGAAGTGGCTGACACTCCTAGGTAAAACCAACCCAATCATGTTCGAGCGTTGAGAAGCCAGGGATCTTGCCGCGGCGTTGGGATGGTAACCTGTCGCCTGAATCGCTTTAAGTACTTTTTTCTTGACTTCCGGGCTGACGTTAGGGGAATCGTTAATAACCCTCGATACCGTGGATCGGGATACACCTACATGTTTCGCGATGTCTTCGAGAGTCAGATCTGGCACAGTCATTTCCTATGAAGAATTATGGGAGCGCTCTCATGCGCATTTAGATTATACAGCGTTTTTTATGCCTGTCAATAAGGATTCTTGAACAAACATAGATTCTCTTAAAAACCTCCCCTGACGCGATCCTTTTTCATGAGTTATGTTAGACTCATAATCACCAATCTCGAAGGAAGTATAAATGGTAGAAATGAATCAGATTTGAAATAAACAAAAATGGAGCCGCCAATGACCGCAATCACCCGCGAAAGCGCGCTTGAATACCATCACCTGAACGGCCGACCTGGAAAACTGGAGATCATCCCCACCAAGCCGCTCGAGACGCAAACCGACCTTGGTTTGGCTTACACCCCCGGTGTAGCCTGGCCTGTGCTCGAAATCGCCAACTCCCCGGAACTGGCCTATGAATACACGAATAAGGGCAATCTCGTGGCGGTGATCTCGAACGGTACGGCGATCCTCGGTTTGGGCGATCGCGGCTCCCTGGCCAGCAAACCGGTCATGGAAGGAAAATCCGTGCTCTTCAAGAAGTTTGCCGACATCGACAGCATCGACATCGAGCTGGACTCACGCGACCCAGAGCGAATCGTGGATGTGGTCGCGGCAATCGCCCAAACCTTTGGTGGCATCAATCTCGAAGACATAAAATCCCCGGAATGCTTTTATATTGAGCAAAAACTGCAATCCCTGCTCGATATTCCGGTTTTTCACGACGACCAGCACGGCACGGCGATCATCCTAGGCGCGGCGCTGCTGAACGGTTTGGAGATCACCGGTAAAAAGATCGGCGAGATCAAGATCGTTTTTTCAGGGGCAGGCGCTGCCGCTGTGGCATCTGCCAACCATCTCGTCCGTATTGGGGTTCCTCGCGATAATATTTGGATGTGCGACATCGCAGGTCTGGTGTATCACAGCCGAAAAACTGAAATGTTTCCTGAAAAAGAGATTTTTGCCCAGGGCGAAACACCTGCAACCCTTGCCGAGTGCCTCGAAGGCGCTGATATGTTGGTGGGGCTTTCCGCGGCAAATATAGTCACCTCAGAAATGCTTTTGCGGATGACGCGCGACCCGATCATCTTTGCCATGGCCAACCCAGACCCTGAAATTAAATATGATCTGGCAAAACAAGCCCGCCCTGACGCTATCTTAGGCACCGGTAGGTCGGATTTCCCCAACCAGGTCAACAACCTGCTCGGTTTCCCATTCATCTTTCGCGGCGCACTGGACGTGAGAGCAAGCGCGATCAATGTGGAAATGAAGATCGCCGCCAGCACCGCCCTCTCTGATTTGACCAAGGAACCCGTGCCAACGGAAGTTTTAAAAGCCTACCAACTCGAACATCTCGAGTATGGCAAGGATTACATCGTTCCCAAACCTCTCGACCGCAGGGTTTGCCTGTGGGAAGCCCCGGCGGTGGCCGAAGCCGCGATGCGAAGCGGCGTAGCTCGCCTGGCACTTGATCTGAACGATTACGTCACAACACTTGAAACCCGGTTGATGAAGTAAGAGTTGGAGGATTCGTGGAGCGAGACCTGACCCCTGTCATCCTGGAATTGATCCGGCGCACGGCAACTGACCTGCCAGCCGCGGTGGAGCAAAAACTACATGAGGTGCTCGACAACGAAAGCCCGGGGACGGCTGCCTACGAAGCATTGGCGGCCATCCTTAAAAACACAACCATCGCAAGGCAGAAATCAATTCCGATCTGCCAGGATACAGGCATTCCCACTTTTTACATCCGTTGCCCTCAAAACACCAACATTTCCAGTCTCAAATCACAGATCCAAAACGCCGTCACCCTGGCGACTGAGAAAAACTATCTGCGCCCCAACGCGGTGCATGCGTTGACCGGTCACAATACCGGAAACAACCTGGGAGATGACCATTTCCCTTCCTTCCATATCACAGAGGGGGATGGCGAAATAATTACGATCGATCTATTGCTCAAAGGCGGCGGATGCGAAAACGTCAGCGACCAATACTCCCTGCCCGATCCACGGTTACAAGCCGGACGTGACCTAGACGGCGTGCGCAAAGTGGTGCTGGACGCGGTTTTTCAAGCCCAGGGTCAGGGTTGCGCGCCAGGGTTCCTGGGTGTGGCCATAGGCGGTGACCGGGAAACTTCATTCGCGGCTGCCAAAGAAGTCCTATTAAGGGACGATATCGACATTTCACTCATTCGTTTGGAAGAACAGATCACGAATGAGGCCAATCAACTCGGTATCGGGCCGATGGGCTTTGGCGGTCGAACCACCCTCCTGGGGACGAAGGTCGCGGCGCTCCATCGCTTGCCGGCATCGTATTTCGTCAGTATTTCATATATGTGCTGGGCTTTCCGGCATCGCAGATTGATCCTAGACAAAGACGAAGTTCGCTTCGAATAGGAGGTTCGGCATGTCGATTCCTCTTCACACCCCCATCTCCGACGAGGCCATCATTCGCTTGCGTGTGGGTGACCACGTGCTGATTTCAGGTACTGTGGTGACTGGCCGAGACGCGGCACATCAATGGCTCACGGAACAGTTTATCCACCCTGAGGCAGAGCCTTCCTTCGAAGACCAGTCCATTTTTGAAAGCCTGAAAACCCACCTTAAAAGAGGAGTGATCTTCCACTGCGGCCCGGTGGTTTCTGGGCTGGAAACTGGAATGTATCAATTCGTTTCTGCCGGTCCGACTACCAGCCAACGGGAAGAAGCCAGCCAAGCCGGGGTGATGCGGCTGTTTAACCTCAAGGGCATCATCGGCAAAGGAGGCATGGGCAAGCGCACATTGGATGCCTGCCAGCAAGGACCCGCGGTTTACTTCCACGCCATTGGTGGGGCTGCGGCTTTGATCGCTGAAAGTGTGCGTGAGGTGCTGGCAGTTTACAAGTTAGAGTTCGGCGTGCCTGAGGCACTGTGGGTGATCCGCGTGGCGGACTTACCTGTGGTAGTGACAATGGACGCGCATGGTAACAGTCTGCATGAAGATGTATTGGAGCATTCGGCACAACAACTCGGCAGACTCGTTTTCCAAGAGAACACAGACCACAAATCCACTCCGCAATCATAAATTTTTCTTCAAAATTAGCCTTTTTACGCCTTATTTGGGGTTCATTTGCATTCCGGTATCAGGTGCGAATGTCTGTTTGGTGTGAAGGGTAAACCTTGTATGCTAGGTGTGGCAGAGAAACCTTACTGCCCGGAAGGAAAAACCTTCAGACTTCAATCCTATAGGAGAACTATGAAAAACGCTTTATTTGGCCCCATCAACATGGAAGATGCACCTTTCTTCAAGGCTTTGTTCAACAGCTCGAAATTTGCCTGGCTCTGGCTTATTGTCCGGGTTTACCTTGGTTACCAATGGTTGACCGCCGGGTTGCACAAGCTTTCTGACCCCGCCTGGATGCAGACCGGTGAAGCCATCAAAGGTTATTGGACCCGTGCTGTGATCATTCCTGAAGCCCCTGCCCGCGCCGCGATCAATTACGACTGGTATCGTGCCTTCATTCAGTCCATGCTCGACAGCCAATCCCACGTCTGGTTTGGCAAGCTCATCGCGATCGGCGAATTCCTGGTTGGAGCCGCTTTGATCCTGGGTCTTTTCGTCGGAGTTGCAGCCTTCTTCAGCGCCTTGATGAACTTGAATTTCCTCCTTGCTGGCAGTCTCAGCAGCGGCCCAATCCTGCTCGTTCTGGGCATCTTGCTCATGTTCGCGTGGAAAGTCGCCGGGTATTATGGCTTGAACCGCGCTTTTCTTCACTTTGTCGGCACTTTCTGGAAACCTGGGGTTTGGTTTCAAAAAAAGATAGCCTAAGCAAGTATTATCGGTAAGAAAGAAGGGATCCCAGTTGGGATCCCTTCTTTCTATTCCAGGTGATCATTCAGGTGGTGGCTGACCGCATAAGTGGCGATCTCTATACGGTTTCGTAACTGGAGTTTGGATAGAATGTTACTGACATAATTACGCACGGTAATCTCGGTCAGGTTAAGTTTTTGACCAATCTCCTTATTGCCGTCTCCCTCGGCCACCAGTGCCATGATCTCCATTTCGCGTTGTGAGAGTTCCTTAAAAGCGTTTTCCTCAACCATAGCTTCCAATTTCTTTAACCGTGACACCATTTGTGAAGTCGTTTTCGCGTCAAACGCGATTTCCCCATTAACAGCCGCTCTTATCGCCCGCACCAATTCTTCGTTGCCCACTTTCTTGAGTACGTATCCAGAGGCTCCCGCCCGGATAGCCTGGTCGAGAAAACTGCCGCCCGCGTAAGAAGTTAACATTACCACGCGCGTCTCGGGGAATTGTTTTGTGATCTCACGGCAAGCCTCCAACCCACTCTGGCCAGGAAGTTGAATATCCATGATCACCACATCAGGAGCGTGATTCTTTACCTGGATCATCGCCTCTTCAGACGAACCGACATCCGCCACCACCTCAAGGTCAGGTTCCTCAGCGAGAAGCGAGCGCAAGCCTGCCCTAACGACCGCGTGGTCATCTACGATGAGCAGTCGAATGCGATTCATCATTTTCCTCCATGGGCAGGTCCAGTGTCACCACCGTGCCTCCGTTTATTTTCGAGTCAATTTTAAATGTGGCGCCCAGTAAACGCGCCCGGTCACGCATATTCTTTAACCCAAATCCAGGGTCGGCGGATTCGGCAATCCCTTTGCCATAATCGCGAATAGCGATATTCAGATGGTGTTGAGTACAAAAAACGCTAACCTCTGCCTTGCCAGATTGTGAGTGTCGGATGACGTTCGACAAGGCTTCACTGACAAAGGCCGTAAGATGACGGGTTTGGTCAGGTGGAAATGAAGGGATCTTCCTGGTATTCCACGAGGTATCAATGGCGATGGAATGGCGCGCTTCTTCAATAATGGGTGTCAACGCGCCAGCCAGATCGACCGAATCGACTACCGGTTGATCCTGTGTGAGGAACGCGCGCAGTTTTTCGATCGCCTGGTCGATCACGTTGGTCAATTGGTCTACTTCACTCTGAGCTTCTTTATGCACGTGTTTTCTTAAAGTTTGTGCCATAAGCCCAGACGCGTAAACCTGCTGCAAGGCGCCGTCGTGCAAATCGCGGGCGATACGCTCTCGTTCGGTCGCCACTACCTGGCCAACTTCCATCTGGTGGATCCTGCGCTCAGTCTCGAAGTTAAACACCTTTAACGCCCGCAACATTGCGAAAAGCAGCACCAACCCGGCAGCCGCTCTAAATACAAAAGGAGGGGCGACAAACCACTCTGTAAAAGATCTGCCATTAAAGAACGAAGCGGGGAAAAAATCCGCTGGTGGAACGCTCAGCGCTTCAACCACCCCAAAAGCCACGATCGCTCCTGCGGAAAGTTTTAACATTTTACCAATTTGTGGGTATTTTAATGGATTGATTTGAATGTTGACTTGCAAGGTGAGGCCCACAGCCGCGAGAATAAAAGCCGGTACACAAAGTAAATAACGCGAAAGCGTGTTGGCAAACTCATGCCACTTCTCAATGTTGTTAAAAAAGATGAAACCTGCCACGAATGGCAGCACCGCCCAAATGGAGAAAAATATTATCGGTAGAATTCTTAAGAACCGCCATTTGTTTGAGTATGGCCGGATGAGTTCCACGCCAAACTGGAAGAGGGCAGTAAAAGACAACGCCAGCACGATAAGGTGCAATCCATCCAACAAGATCTCAAAGGCAGATCCCCCTGCCGCAAGCTGAATAGGGATGAAGATGTCGCCCCACTCGTATAACCCATGCAAAATACCAAATGTTGCCAACCAGGGCAGGCTGCGTGCCAAATTCAACCTGGAGTAACGCCGTGTCTGAAATAGGACAGAAATCCCCATGATAAAGAACACTTGCCCGTAAAAAAACTGGATCAAAGGACGATTGTTCATGAACCATCCGGAAATCATTTCAACCACGCTTACCTCCAGGCTTTCTGTGACACACACCTATTTTAACCTTTTTATGGGTTCTGAGTTGCATTGTAATGTCAGGGATGGTACCCCCAAAGGGGGGATGGTATCATTAGCCACTATGGAAAAGAAGACATCACTAAACCCTACAAGGCCTATTACGGTGTTCAGCCACGCCATCCTTTTCGTGATCGGGTTCTCCCTTGTATTCGTCATTGGTTGGGGAGGTGCGGCTACCGTACTCGGGCAGATCTTTGGATCCAACAAAGAACTCATCGGCAGGCTCGGTGGGTTGGTAATCATCTTGTTAGGGTTGGTGACGCTCAAGGTGCTAAACATCCCCTGGTTGAATTACGAAAAACGCGCCTATTGGAAACCTGGCCGGGGAGGTGCTGCCCTGTCATCCTTAATGATGGGGGTATTCTTCGCCGCCGGCTGGACTCCCTGCATTGGTCCCACACTGGGCGCTATCTTGACCCTTGGGCTGAGCCAAAATTCAAGCGCGCAAGCCATGATCCTCTCCGCGGGTTACGCGCTGGGGATGGCCCTGCCCTTCCTCGCTTTAGGCTTGGGCGCCGAAAAGGCCGTGCTCTTCTTTTCGCGTTTTAAAAAGTATGTGAGGACGATGGAGATTGTCAGTGGGCTCTTGATCGTTATTGTGGGGGTGCTGATGCTTTTCAACCAGATGACTTTGATCACACTATGGGCGTTGCGAAATAGGCTCTTCCTGGATGTTCCGCTCGGCGGTGCGAGTGTTCCGACCTTTGCGGTGGCAGTGCTGGCCGGATTGCTGTCCTTTATGTCACCCTGCGTCTTGCCACTCGTACCAGCTTATCTCGGTTATTTGGGTGGACAGGCAATTCGATCAAATGAGGCCACGCCAAATACGTAGACCCCACCTCATTAGAGGTTAGGATGGGTCGAGATCTTCTTTTTTCGCGGATTTCTCAATTACCCGTTTTACCTTCGCAGATCTGACAGCCAACGAAACCAGATATCCGGCAATCCCCAAAAACACAACAACATACCCGGCAATCATATAATTCAATGTATCAGGCATTTGTTATTCCTCCTCGGTGCGAGAATGTTCCACCCGGCGCAAGTCGCGTTCAAGGCGGTAACGGTGCCAAAAAACCGTCACAAATCCCAGCGAAAACACTCCCAATGTGAAGAAAAATGCGAACAGCATTTTATCAGACATCGAAAACATGCCAGTGGATGAAGCCCCGGCGCCAATCACCACAGGGTGAATGGAACGGAAGATGCGAATAGAAAGGAAAGTGAGAGGTACTGTCACAAAACCCGCAATGGCGTAGACAGCTGCCAACCGGGCGCGTTGCGTTTCTTCTTCCAAACTGCCCCGTAAAACGAAATAGGCTGCGTAGATCAATTCCATAATCAAGGTGGTGGTCAAACGCGGGTCCCATGTCCACCAGGTGTTCCAGATCGGGCGAGCCCAAATTGATCCGGTGACGATCCCCAAGAACACGAAGACCATACCGATCTCAATTCCGGCAACGGCCGCGGCGTCCCACTTCAAATCTCTCGTGCGTAAGAAAGCGATCGAAGCGATCGTGGAAACCAGGAAGCCAAGCATACCCATCCACGTGGAAGCCACATGGAAATAAAACACTTTTTGCACCAAGCCCATGCTTTGTTCCACGGGGGTAAAAACCAACACAAGGATCAACGCCGCCACCAAACCAAGCCCGGCAAAGATGTCAAACACAACCAAGAGTGAAGGTATTTTTTTCATTTAACCCTATTCATCCAGAATTTTATCGTAGATCATCACGCCCACAGCCAGGAAGATCAAATCGTAGGTTATCAGCACACCCAACCAGGTGCGCAGACCGCCTGGGTCGCCGCCATTGAGTACCAGTTGCGATGCGTTTACCGCAGCCAATACCAAAGGTACGAGCAATGGAAACAGCAGCACGGGTAAAAGGATTCCGCGGGTTTTAAGTTGCTGGGTCAGGGTGGCGATCAAGGTGCCCACCAAGATGTAACCCAGGGTTCCGAAAAGTATGATCGTGAAAAACCCAATCGAGAAAAACCAAGTATTATTAAACATGGCATACGCGCAAATCACAATCAATGCTGTGATGAACAGGTAGAGCCAGTTGACCAACACTTTGGCGGTGTAGATGGCCGTCCGGTCTGTTGGCATCATCATCAGGCCGTCCATGCCATCCGATTCTCGTTCCATGGCCAGGGTTCGGTCCAAGCTGAGGGTACCGGCAAAGCACAAGGTCACCCAGATCACTCCAGGCGCGGCCGTGCGGCGAAAATCCACTGCCAGATCAAAAGCAAAAACAAAGATCAAGGTGACGATCAGGGCAAAGACGACCATCGCGCCGAGTGCAGAAATGGTCCGTTTTTCACTCAACAGATCCTTCCACACGATCGCGCGAACGGCATTCACAAATTTCATGCCAACCCCCGCAATCCATCCAGTTTTAACGCTGAATCCAGGGTGATCTCGTGGTAATCGTCGAGCAACCCTTTAGGTGTGAGGCCTGATATGGGTCGTGAATATAGAATTCGGCCATGGTGCAAAAGATCTACACGGGAGGCCACGCTGAACACTCGTTCAAGATCATGGGTAGTGAAGAGAATACCCGTCCCTTCTAGCGCCTTTTGGCGCATCAATTCAGGCAGCCCAGAAATAAAACGCTGGTCAAGACCGGTAAAGACTTCATCCATGAGCAAATACTTTGGGCCGTGAAGCAGCGCGCGGGCAACTGAGAGGCGCTGTTGCATCCCACGTGAAAAAGTTGCCACCCGGTCGTCTGCCCGGGCTGACAAATCCATCTGTGCAATAAGCTCGTCGACGCGTTCAGATGGACGATACAGGCCATACAAGCGGGCGTAAAACTGCAAATTTTCGCGACATGTCAGATTGGCATAGAGCATGGTCGCGTGCAAGACCACACCGAGCTTTGAACGGACCGAGACTGGATCTTGGTTTGTAACAACAGTATCGATTTGAATCCTGCCGGAATCCGGTCTTGCCAGGGTGGCGAGTGTGCGAATCATAGTGGTCTTGCCAGCCCCATTCAAGCCGATTAGCGCCACGATCTCGCCTGACTCCAGTGAAAAATCGAGTTCCTGGAGCACTTTTCTGCGGCCAAATGACTTGGAGATCTGCTGCGCCTGGATCATAACGAGATTATCAATTCTATGGGGGTATTATTTTGAGCGTGCAAGTTCATCGAGTTGCTGCAAGAAACTCGCAGCTTCCTGGTTCAAAACATCACGCCGGGATTGATAATCCTCGTTACCAATCTTGGCTTCGAGGTGATCCTGGTCGAGTTCACGAATGCGGATCAACACCAATTGATAAGCGGCTCGAAGCGTATCTGCCGAGTCAAGTGTAGTCTGGATGGGTTGTGATTTTTGGTCGGTGAGTGGACGGATAATCACGGCGATCACCAAACCTAATATCGCAACGAGTACAACAATGGCAATAATCGTCATCGGCAACCTCCCTAATCCGTGGCTTGTGATAGGAATTCACGAACCTCATCCGCCGAAGCGAATGGCCCGATCTGGATGGCTTGAAGTGTGCCATCCGCGGCGATGAGGAAGGTCTCGGGAACTCCCTGAATCTTAAGCAACTTTGAGATCTCAGAACCCAGGTCAGGGCCGTTTGGGTAGGTCATTCCATGGGCGGCGATAAACTCAAGGGCAGGTTTCTCGGTATCAACATAATCCACACCCAAGAAGAACGTCTCCCCGGAAGACTCTACTTCGCTCCAAACTTCTTGAAGCATGAAACTCTCATCATCACAAGTGTAGCACCACGATGCCCACACGTTAATTAACACCACCTTGCCACGCAACTGTGACAGCGTGTACGTATCACCTTCAAATGAGGTCAACGAGAAATCGGGAAGGGGTTGCCCGATTTCGAGCAACTTGGTGTCTGATTTTTTCATCCAGGCGCCCATCATCACGATCAATCCGAGCACTACCGCTCCCAACAAAATAAACCATGCTTGGCTGGTTTTTCCCCGGGAGGAGATTGGATTTGGATCCTGGTTTTCAGCCATTTCTTTCCTCATTCTCGAGATCATGGTCGATGATCGCTTGATAATTCGTTGCTGTTTTGGAGGTCGCGACTTCATTTGAAACAACTGTTTTCTTTACTGCGGGTTTGCTTCTGCGAATGATAATTATCACCGTCACCACCCCGGCAAGGATGATCGCGGGGGGTAACAGGTAGATCAACCAGTTCAACCCCGCGCGCGGTGGAACCGCGAGTACGTTCCAACCGTATTGGGTTGAAAAATAATCCTGGATCTCTGCTTCGCTCTTCCCTTCCGCGAGGAATCCGCGGATCAATTCGCGCCAGTCGGCACAAGCCTGGGTCGGGCAAACATCCAAGGGAATGTTTTCACAAATGGGACAGTAAAGTTGGCTGGCAACCTTGTTAACTTCATCATCATTTACTGGTTGTCCATCATCTGCAAAAGCTGCCACTGTTACTAAAGCGATGATTACCAGGCTTAGGAATGTGGCCGCGGTGATTGTTCGCTTTTTCACCGCTTTACCTCAACTTTGGTATTTGGTTTTTCTTCTTGTCGTCGTTTCGGCCACAACGCCACCACGGAGCCAATTACTAGTAAATAAGTGCCAATCCAGAGCCAGATCACCAAGGGATTGCGGTAGATCTTAAACGTGGCCCCGTCAGAGGAGACTGGCAGCCAATCCACCAGGATGACATAGAGATCATCCACAACTGTGCTGCGCAATCCAGGTTTGGTGACGCTCTGCTGTGAACGGTAGTAGTAATCACGAGCGGGCAACAACACAAACCCGTTGCCATTACTTGTGGTGACTGAGATTTTTGAGGTGGCGGTCTCGCGTTCTTCAAAACGATCATCGACGATCAGGCCGCGGTAGGTCAGAGTGTAGCCAGAAAACTCCACGGATTCATTTTGCTTGAGGGTCACCTGAGTCTGGCTCTGGAAAAACTCGATGCCGATAATTCCCAACCCCATCAACGCTACACCGAGATGGATCAGATAGGCGCCGTATTTACGCCGGTTGCGACTGACCAACCTCCACGCGGAACGTAGAAAAACACTTTGGTTGGCCCGGGCATTGATACCCGCCGACCGAATAAAATCATAAACCGTAACCAGGATCGACAAAGCCACGACCCAGAATGCGAGGATGGCTCCAAAATCGTGGACATTCAAGATCAAGCACGCGATCGGAACGATCAGCGAGATGAACAGCGGTTTCCATAGGTTGCGGCCGAGGGCTTTGCCTGTTGAGGCGCTCCAAGCCGAGAGTGGAACCACGCCCATCAATCCGAGCAACACCGCGAACAACGGCCCTGTGGCTTTCTTATAAAAAGGCGGGCCGACCGTAATCTGCTGACCTGTCACCAGTTCAGAAAAGATGGGAAAAAGCACACCCACGAGGCAGATCAGAAAAATGGCGAGGAAGAGTAGGTTATTGAACAGGAATAACGATTCCCGCGAAAAATAGGATTTGATCTCAAAAGGTTTTTTTAATCTAGACCAACGGAAACCGAGAAGGAATACCGACACGATTAAGATAATGGCCGTAAAAATGAAAAACCAAGGGCCGATACCTGATTGGTTAAAGGCATGCACCGAAGAGAGCAAGCCGGAGCGCGTCAGGAAGGTTCCCAGGATGACGAGGCAAAAAGTGAGGATGATCAGCGCTGCGGACCAATGTTTAAAGATGCCGCGTTTTTCTTGCACCAGGCTCGAATGAAGGTAAGCCGTGCTGGTGAGCCAGGGCATCAACGCAGAAACCTCTACCGGGTCCCAGCCCCAGTAACCGCCCCAACCCAAAACATCGTAAGCCCATCGGCTGCCAAGCACCAGCCCAATAGTGAGGAACAGCCATGAAGCGAGTGCCCACTTTTGCGACTTGCGAATCCAAAGGTCGTCTTCACGGCCGGTAATAAGCGCGGCAATTGCGTAACCAAATGGAACCACGAAACCGACAAAACCAAGATAAAGCATGGGCGGGTGAAAAACCATGCCAAGATGGTAAAGCAACGGGTTCATCCCCATGCCATATTCCGGCCTGGCCTGGATGGTTGCTGCCGGTTGGATGATCGCTTTATACACGTCCCCATTAAAATCGAGGAAAAACCTTAAAAAGGGGTTCTCGAAGAACACGACCATTAAAATGAAGAAACCCAGGGTTACCGAGGTAACAAGAATCACCCAGGGCATGAGTTGTTGATCAAGTTTTTTCTTATTTAGGAAAGTAAAGAAAACAAAACCTGAAAGCAGCCAGCACCAGAAGAGCAGCGATCCAGCCTGACCGCCCCACAGTGCCGCGATCTTCAGATAAAGCGGCATGGTCGCGTCGGTGGTCTCAAAAACATAAGCGAATTCAAAACGGCCCGTCACGAGAAAGAAAAGTAGAATCGCCAGCGACAGGCTTAATAATGGAAAACTGGTTAATGCGGCCATCCTTGAAGATTCGAGCAAGGCCGCGTTGCGCTCGCGCATCCCGTTAATGGCCATGGTAATCGCCGAGACCAACGCTACAAAAGCGATGACCAGCACACCCAGCGCAACGATCCCCGTCATGGGGCTACCTGGTTTGGAACGCTGTCTTCGTATCGGGACGGGCATTTGAGCAAAAGCTCATCCGCGTAAAATCGCCCGTCTTCACCCAGCGAGCCAGTGACGATTGCCTGGGCTTCGTTGGTGAGCAAATCCGGTCTTTCACCGTTGTAGACCACCACCAACCTTGCCGCGTTCATGTCAAGTGAAGCATCATGAAGCACCTGTGCCAAACCACCCGCGGCTTCGATCTCTTTGTTGTCTCCGGGGATGTTGGCAATTGTAAAAGTCAGTTCAAATGTGGAGGGATCATATTCGATGGTGTCGCCTAACACAACGCCAGAAAGGCGCAGATTTGTTTGGCGTCCGCCCTGGTCAGACACCAGCTCGTCGATCGTGTAATAATACTGGGCTGAACCCTTGATGCTCGTGACCACAAGTACGATCACCGCAGCCACCAAGATCAGTCCACCGACCATGAACTTGTTTGGTTTAAATTTTGTTTTATGAACATCAATGTCAATATTGGATGGGTTCACGGCTCACCATTTTGTGATTCTCGGAATATGGATCATACGGATATTTTTTTCGAAATTAGTCCAGGAAAAAAGGCTCAATCCTGTTTTGATTCGCTTTGTGCCTGGGTAGGTTTCTTTTCTTCGGGTTCTTGCTTGGGTAAAAGAGTGCCCGTAATGGGTTGATCGACTTCCTTGATGAAATCAGCCACTGAAGCGGAAAGCGAACTCTTCATACCGCGCGTTTCGCGGTCCAGGTCGCTGAATGTTTCGTTCAACTGGGCTTCCTTGGCGATGATTTTGGGCAATTCGGAGAGTTCGCGCCGGGTAGCCCATACCTCCTGCCAATATGGAGATTTGGTGACCTTGCGAAAAAACCCACCAATATCGCGGGCTGCCTTGACCAGGTTACCAGGCCCAAAAATGATCAGAGCCAGTACCAAGACAAAAAGGATCTCACCAATGCCAAGATTCAAGAAGTTCATAGTATTCTTTAATGTAAGGCGGGTTTAAGCCTAGGATTGATCTTTCTTGTTCTCGTCGGTTTGTTCTTCCTCGTCACCCTTAATGCCTTTGCGGAAGGCGCGAAAAGCGTTACCGATTTCACCACTGATTTTGGTCAGGCGTCCGACGCCAAAGATCACGATCACCAGCACCAGGATGAGAATGAGTTCCGGAACTCCTAATCTGAATGGCATTTTAATCTCCTCTGTTCATTGATTTGCAAAACAATTTTACTTGCTTAACGTCTGAAAAAAGGTAGCAACTGCGTTCCATCCGGAAAGCAGGGTATTCCACAGGATCGTGCCCACGTTTTGCGTTTCAGCCGGGTATCGAATGGCGAAGAATGCTACCGCCAACACCACGATTGTGCTTAAAGTGATCCAAACGATTTTGGCGCGCTTACTCATCTTTTTCTTGACTTTCGCTTTGCGCTCATGGCGAGCGATCACAGCGAAAATGATACTCAATAAATATAAACCGAAGAGCGGTAGCATCATCAAACCCATGTTTACCGGGTCAGGCGTGGGTGTAATCAATGCCGCTAACACAGCCGAACCCACCAGGGCGATGCGCCATTGCTTGACCAAGCCCTTCGCCGAAATGATCTTCAACCGGGCGAGGATATACATCACCAAAGGTAATTCAAAGCTCACTCCAACCCAAAACATCAGGTTTGTCACGAAGCTGAAATAGTTGTTCGGCCGCGGGGATGTGACGATGCCCATAAAGTTCAACAAGAAAGGAAGCGCCGTGGGGAGCATGAAGAAATAAGCGAATGCCACACCCAGGCTGAAGAAAATGGTCGCGGAAGGCACCACCATCCATATCCAGGTGCGCTCTTTGGGGTGCAGCCCCGGCATGAGGAAGGCCATCACTTCAAAGAGGATCACCGGAAGTGCCAGGATGACACCGCTTAAGAGCGAAATCTTCATAAAAGCTGAAACATTTTCGGTAACATCAATGGAAGACATGGCTTGCAGGCCGCCGATCGGTTTGGCCAAAAACTCAGCCAACGTCTGGCTGAATGCAAAGCTAAAAGCAGTCGTCACGACCAGGGCGATCACGCAGACGAGCAGCCGGGTGCGCAACTCCTTGATATGACTCAATAATGACATTTGAGGTGAAGTGTCTTCCATACAGTAATGACCATCCAAAATTATCGTTGAATTGTATCAGTTGAACAATCATCCAACAATATAAATCGATATTTTGCACACCAAGTTTTTCGGTAATCGACCAAACAGTAAAATACTGTCGCAAAGTTGCTCTGGAGTTTGGTTATCAAGGTCATTCTTAATTATTTGTGATACGTTAGAAAAGAACCAGGACCAAATTCTCGTCCTGGTTCTTTTTGAGATTCATTGACGATGGATGGGAAAACTTGATCCACGCTTATGGATCAAAAGCTAATCTTCGAAACCATCATAAGGGTTGTCTGCCCGCGGGATGATCTCATCACCCACGAGTCGCTGCCCGCCATTATCGTGGCATGTGCTGCAGTAATCGTTCTGTTCGCCATGCGAGATATGACAGGTTCGACAGGCCAGGTCTGGATTGTGGCTGCGGTGCGGATTCCGAACAAGGTAATCCGTCTGATCGGCGACATAATCCAGGCTGATGTGGCATTGTGTGCAGACGGAGTCTTCAAACTTACGTCTCGGGAAATCCTTGTCATAGTTGCCCGTGATGAATTTGATCCCCGACTCGATCTCCGCGGGAATGTCGTAATCGCTGTGACATTCCTTGCATTGAACACCAGCTTGCGCGTGAACGTGGTCAAGCGTATTGCTGGTCAAGTAGGATTCCACATAACGGTCCATGACATGGCAAGTTTTGCAGAACTCCGGATTCGTGTCGCTTTGGTGAAGAACGGCCATGCTGCCCAGAGCGACCAGGATGCCAGCCACGAGGACGATATTCGCGATAATGCTTATCTTCACCCAGTTCGGTTTCTTTTTAATTACAGTGCCATCCGGTATTTCAGCGTGTGGTATTTCATTTTTGGTTTTTGCCATTGGTTCCCTTTCTAATCGAGCCAAAGAGCGCGTGGTTCAATTAGGCAACGGGTTCGCTGGCAACAGCGTGCAGCGCTGCAAGGTAACCGAAGGTGAAACCAGCACCGAGCGTAGAGCCGCCACCAGGATAGGCCGCGCCCATGACACTGCCGGAAGTATTGCCCACGGCGTAAAGTCGGGGAATAGGGTTACCGGTGACATGTAAAACTTGACCATTCTCGTTGATCTCAAGGCCACCGTTTGTGCCGCAGGTGCCAGGGTAGTAGGCAGCGCCGTAGAAAGGACCTTGGGCGATCGGAGCCAGGCAGACATTTTTCAGGTCTGTGCGGCCCATATAGTCGCCTGCGGTGTTGACGTCAAAGGGATTCTCACCACGATGCCAGACGGGGTCAATGCCTTCCAAAGCATTCGGGTTGAAGACATCGAGGGTCTTCTGGAAGCCAGCCGCATCGATGCCCAGTTTTTCACAGAGTTCTTCGATTGTGTCGGCTTTTGTGATCCATTCAGGAACCACGCCCATCTGGTAATTGGAACCGGGGAAGAAGTAGTACTGAGCGAAGGAACTGTCAGCGATCCAGAAGGAAGGTGCGTTGCGATATTCAAACTTGCCAGAATCATAGTACCAGAAGGAGCGCTGGAACTGCTCGTAGGGGCAGGCTTCATTTCCGATGCGTTCGCCGTACTTGTTCACAACAATCGCACCTGGTTTGCCGCGATACATCTGCCAGTCGGCTTCGCCCATCAACTTTTCTTCATCGAGAACGAAACCAGGTAATCCCCAGCTCTCGTTCATATTGCGCAATGAGGCGCCCAATTCCATGCCCATGACGTGACCGTCACCAGTGTTGGTAGGAACCGCGTTGGAGAAGAAGATGGGGCCGCGCAGGAAGTTCTTGGTCCAGGTCTTATTGTGATCGAAACCACCCGTGCCAAGGATGACGCCCTTATTGGCTTTGATCTTGATCTCGGTTCCGGCAGAATCCGCGACAACACCGATCACTTCACCGGCTGCGTTGGTGATCAATTTTTTGCCTGCAGTTTCGAGGAGGGTTTCAACGCCTATCTCATCCAGAGCGGCTTTGAAAGCGACATACGTGCCGTAACCATAAGCGTTCGCGCCATCCACGTACATATTGATCGTGCGGCCAAATTCCACGGAACCTTCACCTGCGTAGTAATCCTGGAAGTTTTTATTGCCACCGACATCAAAAGTCCATCCGAAGTTATCGCGCAGGTATTCGGTCATTTTCGGAGCGGCATCCACGTAAGTTTCGATCAACTCGTCCTTGGATTGGCCTTCGGTGACACGTTTCATGTAAGCAATCGCGCCTTCACGACTGTCCGCGATGCCCTTGGCTAGCATGGCATAGTTGTTAGGAACCCAGAAACCACCACCTGACAAGGCGGTCGTTCCACCGAATGCCACCGATTTCTCAAGGATGATGACCTTTGCGCCTTCTTTCGCGGCCACGAGCGCGGCCACAGCGGCAGTTCCTGATCCAACCACAACCACGTCTGCTTCTTTATCCCAGGTGATGGTCTCAGTTGCCACTTCGGCGGCGGGTTTACAAGCAGCCAGACTGCCGGCGGCGGCGATACCCGCTCCAAGCATCGCTGTCTTTTTTAAAAATCCTCGCCTTGATACCAATTTGTTTTCTTCTGTCATTTTCGCTTTCCTTTCGGTTGATAAAAATGGATAAAACGCAATCCGACTTTCTTTCATTTCATTTTAGAGAATGCAGGGTTAGTTGTCATTGGACAAAAAACGGAATTATTAACGATAAATGTTGCGCTGAAAATCAACAAATGTTTAAACCTAACCTTCCAAAGCATTTCTGAGGCTTTGGAAGAGAGGATTGTTTGAAATTTAGAATTAATCTGGAATATCGATCAAATGATGTTCAACCGCGTACAAAACCAATTGCGAACGATTTGAAAGGTAAAGCTTTCCAAGGATGTTGCTCACATGTGCCCGGATGGTCGCATCACGCACATTCATGTCATGCGCGATCTCTTTGTATGGAATCCCCTGGGCGACCTTTTTTAAGACTTCGGTTTCGCGCTCGGTGAGTTCGTTTCCTGCCTGGGGTTGGTCTTTTTCGCGGGTTTCTCGTAACAATTTACGGGTGATCGAAGCTGCCAGAACTGGGATGTCTTTTGCCACGTCGCGGATCGCCGCCAGGAGGACATCCGGATGTTTGTCTTTGTAAACGTAACCCATCGCGCCCGCTTTGACCGCTTCAAGGATCTTGTTTTCATCAATATAACTGGTCAGGATCAGAACCCTGGCATCGGGGTCGCTTTCCATGATCTGCCTGGTTGCCTGGATGCCATCCAGGTTTGGCATGACGATATCCATCAAGATCACGTCGGGTCGAAGGTTAATAAATTGGGCGACAGCTTCCAGCCCATCGACGGCTTCCCCCACCACTAACATTTCACGGTCAAGGTTAATTTCGGTGATCAATCCCCGGCGAACGATGGGATGGTCATCCACAACAAGGACTTTTATTGGGTCTTTAGCCATTAAATCCCACCTTCCACATTTTGAACCTTAATTGGGCAGATAAAATGCACGGTCGTTCCAGAAACCGCGTTGGAAGTTACAGTTAATCGTCCGCCCATCCTGCCCGCCCGCTCTTTCATGCTGCTGATGCCAATGCCCCCTGCTTTTTGACTGTGGATGTCGAAGCCAGCCCCATTGTCGATAACTTTCAAATCACACACGTTCGACTCGGGATCAACCTGTAGTTTAACCAGGATTTGGGTTGCTCCTGAATGTTTCAAGGCATTATTTAAGGCTTCCGTGGTAACCCGGTATAACTCCAAGTCAAGCGGAGAAGCGAGAAACTCAGCCCCCATGACTTCCAAGCTGGTTTCAATGCCTGCCCGCCGCTCAACCGTATTCAAACGCAACTCCAGGGCGCCAAGCAACCCCTCCGTTTCAAACGCTATCGGCCGCAACTCGAAAAGCATCAAGCGCATTTCGCGCAAGGATTGCAGAGCAAAAGTCTCTATGTCTAGAAGAGTGTTTTCAAGCGTTTCAAATTCCTTGATCTTCAGTAATTTCTTGCTGATGTCCGCAGAAAGCACCAATCCATAAAGCGATTGAGAAACCGCATCGTGAAGGTCGCGAGCAAGACGCTGGCGTTCTTCAAGCAATAAAGTTTCTTCGGAACGTTTGCGATGTCGCGCGCTTTCCACTGCCAGGCCAATCTCATCCGCGATGCTGGTGAGTAAGCGCACCATTTCCTGATCCGTTTCGTCAAGGCATTCGCCGATCAAACTGATCACTCCAAGCGATTTTCCTTTGGACCGGATCGGTGAAAGCAGATTCTTATACCCAGATCCCGGGGTTTTAAGGAATGTAAAATTATTGATGGAGAAAAATGTGGGCGATTCAAGAGCGATCTTTTCTGTGTATTTCAAGTCAACGGCATACTCCGCCGGTAGACTTTCTGGCAAGCTGATGGTTTTGGTTATTTGATTACCCTCAGTAAGATGGATCACCCCAATGCCACAATTTAACGCAGAAAGGATCTCCTCTAGGATCTTGTTAAGTAGCTCATCCAGCTCCACAGTTTCACTGGCAATCGCCATGATGTTATAAAGGATCTGCTGCTGGTTTTCACGGTTTGCGACATTCATTTCCAACTGTTTCATCACCTGGATTCGATGGAGTGTGTTTCCGGTCGCTTCAACGAATGAACGCATCAGTTTGATATCATCTTCTGAGAATTTCTTGGTGTGGGTGTTCGCCATGTAGATCACCCCAACCATGGTTGCTTCCGCCCATAATGGGATTACCACCAGTGTTTTCATTTTTTGTTGGTGAATGAAGTCGCAAAATTGGCAATTTTCTTTGTGCTTATTGGGAACCTGAAGCACTCGAACTTTATTTTCTCGGAGCAGAGAAAAGAAATACTTGTCATCAGACTCGGTTAAAAAATGTGGTGGGTCGTAATGGTCGCTAAAGTGGGTGGATAAAATGAGTTGGTTATCCTCGACACGATAGATCCCTGCTGCATCCAATTGAAATGTAGTGGAGAATAATTCGCCCAGAATTTGCAACACTTCAGACTGCGCTTTTGAGCGCCTTAACGCGATACTAAGCCTTTCGGTCACCTGCAACCTTTCAGCAAACTCCTGCAATTGGTGGGTCCTCTGTTGCACATGGTTTTCAAGCGTGTCGTTCAATTCTGAAAGGGCATGTTGTGTTTTCTTGAGTTCGGTAATCTCACGGATATAAAGTACCGCAGCGACCACCTCTCCGTCGCGCTTGATCGGCGCCAGGTTGGTCATGTAATAACGCCGGGTGCCTGAATAATCCGTAGCGAGTTCGTATTGGTTGTTCTCACCGGTTGCAAAAACTTCAGCGATCCTTTTTTTTACGATCTCATGATACTCAGGTAAAAAATATTCATAGATCGTGGTGCCGATAAACGAATCTCCCTGGGTGGAAGCCCCCCTTGCGTTGGTGTGCAAAAAAGTGCCGTTACGATCCACGACATCAAAAATATCAGGGGCGTTTTCGACCACATCGTGATACCAATCAAAATCATTTAATGGTGAACTCAAAGTAATCCCTTTAGAATCGATTATTTAGTGTGAATGGTTGGGGTGAGTATAACTGAACAAGGCACGCTTAATCAACTCAAATACCCAAGAATCTCCCAATTCGATGAGTGAAAGAAAACTGCCCTGGTATTTTTTCCAGGGCAGTTACGTTTTTTAGGTAGCCATTATTTCGGGAGATGGTCAGTTTCCAAGTGTTTCACAAAACAGCGTCGACGTTTATGCTGACGGTTCTCAAAATATTTCCACATGGTTTGAACATTATTATTGTGCTCAAGATTTGGATTGCTCTCCACATACTTGACCCCACGCTTGATGAAACCATTGTAGATCTGGTACATCATCATGCTGTTGACACCTTTTCCCCGATACTCGTCACGCACCCCCACGAGATAGAGGTCGGCGCGTTCATTGCGGCGCATGGCTTTCAGAAAGTGAATAAATCCAAACGGGAAGATGTTTCCTCGACTTTTTTGAAGTGCCTTTGAAAAGGACGGGAAGGTGATGCCGAACGCCACGACGCGATTGTTTTCATCCAAAACCACCGGGATCAGCTCAGGGATTGCCAGGCCAAAATAACTGTCAATGTAACCTTTGACCTGATTTTGACTTAATGGCACCGTACTGTAAAGACGGCGGTAGGCTTCATCCAGAACGTCAAAGATTTGGGGGGCGATTTTCAAGAGCTCTTTCTTGCTACCCACGAACATCTTCAAGTTGTAGCGCTTTGAAACGATGTCGGCGGTTTTTTTAATCTTTTCCATGTGGGTGTCAGAAAGAGTGATCTCATACTCCACCCAATCAACGTCTTTGGCATAGCCTAATTCTTCGAGATGCTGGCGGTAATATGGATAATTGTAGTAAGTTGCCAAGGTCGCCAATTCATCAAACCCTTCGATCAGCATTCCCTCACGATCCAGATCTGTAAAACCAAGAGGGCCGTGAATGCCTTTCATATCAAGTTCTTTCGCCCACCCTTCCACAGCGTCCATCAAACGTTGCACCACTTCGGCATCATCAATGAAATCGAGCCAACCAAAACGCATGTAGCGCGCCCCCCACTTAACCTCATGCTTTGGCAAGACAATGGCTGCCACACGGCCTACAATTTTATCTCCCTTATAAGCCATCCAATACCTCGCTTGGGCTTCGGCGAAGGCAGGGTTTTTATCCGCGCGCAAGGTGTTCATTTCATCCACAAAGAGACTCGGGACGTAGAAGGGATTGCCTTTATACAAGTCCAGTGGAAAACGTATGAAAGTCTTTAATTCCTCGGTCGATCTAATCTCACGAATCTCAATGGACATGGGTGAATTCCTTCGAAATAAAATGAATTGCGATTAAAGCTATAAAAGACGTTGTTATTAACACTCTTATGCAAACAAAGATTCATTTAAGAAAAGATTGGCGAATAATCTCGCGAACAATTGGTTATCTCAGGTCAATTGACTGAGTTGGATAATTATATACTCATTCGTTATTCATGAAGTAATCTATAAAGTGTATATCAATTATTATATTACCTTGACAGTCATAGTAATTTACTATATAATGTTCGCATGGAGGTGATTCTATGAGCGAAAACCAAATTACATCCGATCTGCTGCGCGGGCACACTGACACAATGATCTTAAGGCTCCTGTCCGAATCGGACCGTTACGGATACGAGATTGTCAAATTGATCGCTGAGCACTCCGGCGGAGAGTACGAATTAAAAGAAGCCACAATGTACTCAAGCGTCCGACGGCTGGAGGCGGACGGTGATATCGAGTGGTACTGGGGTGATGAAACCCAAGGCGGAAGGCGCAAGTATTTTCGGATAACTGAAAAAGGCAAATCCTTCTACGCCAGCAATAAACGCAATTGGGAGTACGCGAAACGTGTGCTCGACAACTTATTGTAAGGAGAAAAGTGTGATGAACGAGAAACTTAACCAATATATAAACGGAGTTTTTGCGCTGTACGATGGTGTAAAAAGTGTCGGGGAATTGAAGGCTGACTTGCTTTCCGATTTGCAAGAACGGTTTAGCGAACTCAAAGCCGAAGGCAAGGACGATGATACCGCTTTTGAGATGACCATAGACAGCGTTGGTGACATCGAAAAAACAGTCCAGGAGGTTGCCAATCTCTCCCGCTCGCTGGAACGTCAGGTGCGGATTAACCTCTCCGCCATCGATTTGCAAAAGAGTGATTTCGCAGGAGTTACTACGCATGAAGGCAAATTTAAAGTAAGCAATTTAAGCGGCTCGGATTTTTCTGGCGCCGATTTAAGCGGCAGCTCGTTTGAGGTTTGTGACGCGCGTGAAGCCAACTTCGATGGCGCGAATTTGACCGATTGTAACTTTTCTATAACTGATCTTGCGAACGCGAGCTTCTGTAAATCCATCCTCGTTCGCACTTCCCTGAACATGTCTGGGCAAGGTGCAAAGTTCATAGATGTGAACTTGATCGACGTCAACCTAACCAAGACCGACCTACGGACCACCACCTTCGAGAATTGCGTCTTTACTGGTGTCAATTTCAATCTTTGCGATCTGCGAGGGATGCTTTTTGTCGGGCAGACCTTTATCGGTGTCAAGTTTGACAAGTCAGCCATGGATAACGCATCGTTTCGAGGTGCGACGCTCAAAGACGTAACTTTCACTCCTGCTTTTTCCTTAACAAACAAGTCTTACCTGGCTTTGAAAACCGTATGTTTTGATGGCGCAATGATGGACAAATTGACCTACGCCATGCTAAAAGGTCAGCAGGTCTTCGATCTATCAAAGGTTACCGTCATCTAGCATAAAAAGTTACATGCTGAATATGATATATTCGAGAGTTCCTAAAACGGTTGGTTGCAAACTCTAGTCTACGGTTTTATGTATAATCATAAACAGTTTACCTTATTGATTTGCCAACTAAATTGACAGGAGAAAAACAATGAAAAAATTGTATCGTTGCAGCGTGTGCGGATATATCCATGAAGGCGACGCGCCCCCGGATAAATGCCCAAAATGTCAACATTTGGGCGAGAAATTCGAAGAAATGACCCCCGAAGCGGCCGAAAAAGTGTACCGCTCCGATAAAACCAACGGCATCCACATGGAAATCATCACCCTTGCTAATCGCATCATCGCGTTAAGCCAGGAAGGTATTGAAGATAATCTCGATCCCAAATGCCTGTTCGCCTTCCAATTAACCAAAGACGAAGCCTGGATCATCAAACAACGTTTGAAAGCAGAGTTAGCCGGCCACATGAATGGCGGCAAGTGGTAAGCACCTGAAAAAAAGAATCCGCTCAAAAAGCGGATTCTTTTTTTGATGAGCACGAAGGCTTGGGTTAAACCTAAAATTGGTCGAATTGCGTCAACCATTGCCTGAACTCACCGCTCGATGATTCATATCGGAGCAGATAAAAAATATACTTGACCCATTCGTTCCAAACCATTTTTCGCGAGACCGAAGTCTCCCACCAATGACTTGTGTAGCCAGCCTGACTGAAAGGCACTGGCGCCATCAAAACGCGGATGTCATCCCCCAACACTTTTTGATAGATCCAGCGCGCGCGCCGGGTATGATAATAATCGGTAACGATAATCACCGAATTAACCTGTTCAGGATGCGCGAGGATGTAATCGTTAAGCAACACAGCTTCTTCATACGTCGAAATTACAGTGGCGTTGTTGACCGCCATGGCTTCTTCGGGCACACCCAGGGTCGTGGAAAGATACTTGCTCCAATCCGCCTCAAAGCGTTGGTTCTCTTCGCTAAACCCTCCGGTAAAAAAGAGCGTCGCCCCCAGGCCTTTTTTGTACAACTCCGCTGCGTGGACGATGCGGTACTCTGGGCCACTGACAGCAGCGATCAGATCCGACTTTTCCAATTCGTCTGGAACCATCAAAAAATCACCGATCGGTTTGATCAGTGCGATTGTTGCGCAGCAGACGACCACGAAGACTATTACAATAACAATCAAGATTTTTTTCATAGGGTTAAATTTTACCAAAAGAGGAGGTGATTTCTCACCTCCTCCTCAATTCTTTACTCTTTGCAACTATGCCCAGAACATCTCGCCAGGAGATTCCACGGTGACCACTTCATTGAGCGCGGCGAGCCCTTTGCGCACGCCTTCATCGAAGGACATCATTCCGTCTTCGTGTTCCAAAGAGATGGCGTGATCGTAACCGACCATGCGCAGGGCGGAGACGATGTCTTTCCACACTTTAAGGTCATGGCCATAACCAATTGATCTGAAGGTCCACGAACGATGCGGAATCTCTGTGTAGGTCTTGTGGTCGTTGCAGCCGTTGACCGCAACATTGAAGGGGTCGACGTAGCAATCCTTGCCATGCACGTGAACGATGGCGTCTCCCAGTTTTCGGATGGCGGCTACCGGATCCACTCCGTTCCAGAAGAGGTGACTCGGGTCAAAATTACAGCCAAGGGCCGGTCCACATGCCTCACGCATACGCAGCATGGTTTCAACATTGTAAATCAACATGCCGGGGTGCATTTCGATACCGATTTTCACCTTGTGATCTTCAGCAAATTTCGCGGCGCTCTGCCAATAGGGGATGGCTACTTTGTTCCACTGGTAATCGAGGATTTCAAGGAAATGCGGCGGCCAGGGGCAGGTCACCCAGTTGGGCATACTGTCAGTAGCGGAGCCGGCCGGCAGGCCAGCCATGCCGTTTACGGCAGGCACGCCCAGCATTTCAGCCAGGCGGATGGATTTTCGCAACAGTTCATCCGATGCGACGGCAATTTTCTTGTCCGGCCCGATCGGGTCCCAGTGGCAGCTGAAAGCGCTGATGATCATGCCGCGCGATTCTACTGCTTTTAGGTAAGCTTTGCGTTTTTCCGCGCTCTCGAGGAGTTCATCAATCGGGCAATGATGGGCGCCTGGCAGCCCGCCGGTACCGATTTCCACAGCGGTGGCTCCGTAAGACAGGATTTTATCTAGCGCTTGTTCAAATGGCAATTGTTGAAAAATTACCGAAAAGACTCCAACTCGCATGGTTTCTCCTTTACGTTTTACCAGGAATCCAGATTATTTTTCGATATCAGAAACCTTGACCCAGCGTTTCTCAACGGCAGAAAGACGGATGGCTTCACAAAGTTCCATCTCGTGGTGACCATCTTCAAATGTGGCAAATTTACCAGTTTCAGGCATTTTTCCAGCTCGAATCGCGCCGTAGAACTGTTTGAAGACCTGCAAGAAGGTGTCGGGGTAACCCTCGGCGTGACCGCCAGGGAAGCCGGTGAGCGCCCGGGTTTCTGCATGGAAGAGAGATGGATCTTTGGCGAGCAATTGGTTCGGTTGGTCGCGATAACCGATCCATAATTCATTGGGGCTTTCCTGCTCCCAGCGCATGGCTGATTTGGAACCGCCGATCTCGAACCACAAGAAGTTCTTTCGCCCGGCGCTGACTTGCGAGAGGCTGACGTTGCCCAGGGCTCCATTTTCAAAGCGGAAAAGGATCACCGCCACATCTTCCGTTTTTATGGGCACTTCAGTGGATGATGTATTCTTCTCAATTTTTCCGGCGTAGGTCTGCACTTCCCCTGCGGGTTGCAGGCGGGTCGGATGCACGGTTGAAAACTCGGCCATAACTTCGGTGATCTTCAGGCCTGTCAGATAAGTGACTAAATCCATCCAATGGGTGCCAATATCCGCAACGACACGCAGGTTGCCACCCTGCTCGGGTTCGAGACGCCAGTTCCAGTCTGTTTTTAGAAAAAGCCAGTCTTGAAGATACGCGCCATGGATCAAGTAGGGCGTGCCCAGGTCACCGGCCGCGATGCGGGCTTTTGCTTCCTGGCAAATGGGATAGAAGCGCAGGTTGTAATTGACCGCCGTGAACAACCCTTTCTCTTTGGCCAGTTTCGCGAGCTCAGCCGATTCGGTCATCGTCATGGCCAGCGGTTTTTCACAAAGAACGTGTTTGCCCGCCATCAGGGCTTGTTTGGCCTGGCTGTAATGTAAATTATTGGGTGTGCAAAGGTGCACCACACTGACCTGGGGATCAGCGATGGCTTCCTCAAAACTTTTGTAAGCCTTTGTGATGGAGAGTTCCTCGGCAGCCGAGGCAGCTTCTTGCTCGTTGATGCCGGCTACGCCATAAACTTCGACGCCCAACCGGCGTAATGACTGGATGTGGGTGCGCCCCATGAACCCCAACCCGATAACCGCAACTTTAGGATTACCCATTCTTCCTCCTAACCAGATTATTTCACCAACCAACAAAACAATAAATCAATAATGGCTTTTATGGAGCGGATTGCTCCGCTCCATCATTAATTAAATTAGTTTGCTTAAGTGTTCAAAACTGCGGATGGCGTCAGGAACAGTGCCGCATTCAACGCTAAAGACGATGTCCACGGGGGCTTTCTTGGCGATGTCGATCATTCGTTTCCAGTCCACCACGCCGTCGCCGCATGCGCAACCCACAGGGGTTCCGGTAACCTTGCCCTTTTCTTCACCACTCTGGTCAAAGCTGATGTCTTTGGCGTGCAAATGCACCAGGCGGCTGGTTACATGATTCAACCAATCATAGGTATCGGTGGTGCCGGCCAGGTAGCTGTTGCCAGTGTCATAGTTAATGCCGATGGCGGGGGATTTAACCAGATCATAAATGCTGTCAAGCCCTTCTTGTGACTTGGAGTATTGTTGATGAGGCTCCAGACCGATCTTGATGCCGTAGCGCTCGGCAACCATGGAGGCTTCCTTTAATGTGTAGGTCATTAAGGTGTAGTCCATCTCTTTGGTGGTCCATTCAGGCTTCGGACCTTCATCCGTGTTGACCACCGGGGCGCCTGCGTCAGATGCCCAACGGATGGCCTGTTTCAAATATTCCACGCTGATCTCAGGTTTGCAAAGCGGCGTGTGCGCCGACAAGCCAGACATCTTTACTTTGTGCTTATCACACAAGTCCCTCGCCCAGCGGGGATCATCGTACATGGAAACACTGTGGAAATAGCGGGCTTCACTCAACAGCTCACGGCCCAAGTGCACCATCGGCTCAATATATTGGTAGCCGATCTCGGCGGCTTTTTCAACACCCCACGCAAATGGTTTGTCATGATGACGCACAAACTCCATGTTCACACCCAAAAAGATCTTTCCCATCTAAATCTCCTTTGTTGTCGTTGTCTGAACTAGATCACTTCTTTGCGGCCATTCGCTGGTTAGCATCCGCGACCAGGGGACGCACCCAGGCAAGGCTTTTTTCGATCATAGGGCCGCCCTGACCTTCGCACTCGAGACTCAACACACCGTTATAGTTGATTTCCACAAGAATGTCCAAGCATTTTTTGATGTTCTCGCCATTGACGCCATCGCCGATGGCGCATTGGCTCACGGCGATACCGGTAAGCTCACCGCGTAAAGATGCCGCAAGCGTGTCACTGACATCCTTGACGTGCACATGGCTGACTTTGTTTTTGAATTTCTGCAGAAAAGCGACGGGGTCCTGTCCGGCAATAAAAGTATTACCAGTGTCCATATTCATTCGCAGCCAGGGGCTGTCAACAAACGACAACATTTTTTCCATGAACTCGGGTTTGGTGGTGTAATAACCATGAGGTTCGATATCAATGATCATTTTGTAGCGCTCCGCCACTTCGATGATCTGACCATAGGAAGTTTTCATCATGTCCATTGCCTGAACATCAGTCAAACCCTTGGGCGCAAAGCGATCGTCCGTGGTATCAATGTGGTCGCAGCCAGCCAGGTAAGCCCAGCGGATGGTGCGCAACACATATTCAACCCCTAAAGTGGAGCCTTCAGGCAGGGAGAGCGGGAATGCAGCATCGATCTGGGAGAATTTCAATCCATATTTGGCGGCTTTTTCGCGCCACATCATGGGGTCTTCCCACATCGCGACATGGGGTTGGTACCCAAGACCGTGGATCCAACTCACGCCGTCGATCATGCCACACTCGATCCAATGCATATCATTTTTTTGTCCCCATTGAAGAGCCTGTTCAAAACTCCAATAACTACTATTAAAAGCGTCTGTGTGAAATCCGATCTCGATCATGGATATCGAACTCCTTTCATGGAATTTGGCGTTCTTAAGAATGAGCCCGCCCGAAAATCGAGCGGGCTCAAGGGATTGCGGGTTTCTGTTACGGTCGGACTATTCGAGCACGTCCTTGTATTGATTCACATCAACAGTCATCCAGGGATCCGGCCATGAGGGCAGGTCTTCGCCACCAGAGAGAGCGTAGTGCAGTGGGGGCAT
>CAZUXF010000008.1:0-95073 GCA_964624535.1 uncultured Anaerolinea sp.
CCCGCAAGGGGGGTTTGAAAATTCTCGAGACCCTGCGTGAATACAAACTGAAACCGGACGCCATCGGTCACCGTTATGTCGACGGCGGGGAGCGTTTCACGCACACCACGCGCATCGACGACGCCACCCTGGCCGGTCTGCACGCCTGTTTTCCGCTCGCGCCCATCCACAATCCCAATGCTTACAGCGTCATTGAGGTCTGCCGCGAGTTGCTGCCCGGGGTGGCGCAATTCGCCATCTTTGACACAGCCTTTCACGCCGGCCTGCCCGCAGAGAGCCGCGCTTACGCCCTCCCCAAAGAGCTGGCCAAAAAGCACGGATATTACAAGGTTGGCTTTCATGGCCTTTCCTGCCAGTACGTTTCCGCCAAAGCCGCGGAACTGCTCGGCAAACCACTCGACCAGGTTAAGCTCATCCTTTGTCATCTCGGCACCGGCGGTTCGAGCGTCACCGCTTTTGCCGGGGGTCACTCCCTCGACACCTCCATGGGCTTTTCGCCCCTGGCCGGGCTGGTCATGTCCACCCGCTGCGGCGACCTGGACCCCGCGATTGTCATTGACCTGGGGCGCAAGGGCTACCCGCCCGACGAAATCGAACGCATTCTTAATCGCCAATCCGGGCTGATCGGGCTTTCGGGGGTTTCCTCCAACCTGGCGGAGGTCATCGCCCAGGCGGAGAGCGGTGACGCGGATTGCCAGGTGGCGTACGAGGTGTACGTCAACCGTGTGCGGCATTACCTCGGCGCGTATTCGTGGCGGCTCAACGGCGCGGACGCGATTGTATTCACCGACGGCATCGGCACGCGTTCGTGGCAGCTGCGAGAAAAAGTGTGTTCACATGTGGAAAACCTGGGGGTTAAACTGGATCGCAACGCCAACCGCGCCGCCGACCCAGAAGGTGTCACCTGGATCAATGACAAAGATTCAAAAGTGAAGATCCTGGTGCTGCCCACCGACGAGGAGCGCGTGATTTTGGAGGAGGTACAAAGACAGGTAACTTAATGATCTGATGAGGAATGATTAATCTGTAACCCGTAATCAGTGATCGGTGTTTCGTTACCCATTATTATCTTTTCGAATGATGGGATTAGGTTTTTTTATCGTCTTCAGTAAACTATAAAAATGTTCAATCCACAATAAACAACTTTGCGCCCATTAACGTGGACGAGCGGTGGGCCTCGGCGTGGTCGGCGACCTGGTAGCTCATGCCGGGCGTCAGGGTGAACATTCTGCCGTCTTCCAGCTCGGTGTGCAACTCGCCTTCGAGGCAGTACAAAATGTGCCCCTTTTCGCACCAGTGGTCGGCTTTGTAACCCGGGCTGTATTCCACCACCCTCACTCGGATCTCGCCAAATTGACGCGTACGCCAGGTGGCCTTGGCGGTCCTGCCATTGTGAAGTGTCGGTTCAACCCGCGCCCAATCTGTGATACCGAAGGGGATGTCCTTCATTTCCATACTGTCCTCCAACCTGAATCGATTTGACCCTTATTCTTTATAACGCAGCTCACCGGCTTCCACGCGCACTGGCAAATGGTTCTCTTTGGGCGGCAGCGGACAGGTGGCGAAGGGGGTGTAGGCGCACGGCCAGTTGACCGACAGGTTGAAATCGAGGGTCAGCTCGGCGGTAAGCGGGTGTTCAAGCAGCAGGTAGCGCCCGCCGGGGTACGTAAGGTCATTGCGCGTTTCGTCGGTGAAGCTCACCAGCCCGCCGTCTTCGTCCTCTTCGACTTCCAGCGAATATTCTCCGCCCGCGAGATTAAAGCGCACCCGTCCGAGTAGCGCGCTCTCGCGGCTGGAGCCGATCGCGTCCAGCACGGTGATGGGCTTTGGGGGGTCGTAGCGTTCGAAACGGGCCGTCAGGCGAAAATCAGGGTTGACCGGAAAGTATTTCATCCTGGTAAAGTTTTTGTGAGCCGGGGAAGCCGCGTCCCAGGCGCGCAGAAGGGTCAGCGCCCCACGGCGGATGACCATCATGCTGATCGAACCGGCTTCGAGCAAATCGGGGTTATCCTCCACATCGGCGGCCAGAACGCGGTTTTCGGCCGGTTGACCGTTGAGGGTAACTTCTGAAGTGAAATCTACCAGGCTGACCCTGCCGTCTTGCACATGTAGCACACCGCATTTTATGTGGGGCAGACCGGGTAAAACGATTGCGTTGCCCTCTTCGCTGCCAAAGGCGTTATCGCCCTCCTCCAGCCAGAATAGGCCGGCCAGGGCGAGATAATGGCGCGGGTTGGCGCGAACACGTTCGTCGCGAGCCGCGCGAATTTCGTGAATGTGTTGAGTATAGGTTTCGAGGTCCATGTTCGCCTTTTATTCTAACGATTGTACCCTGAGCAAATAAAAAAAGCACCTTCACATATTATGAAGGTGCTCCGGTTCTTGAAAGATATTGCTAAGAGGATTTGCCCTTGACCAGTTCCGCGATCTCGGCGGGGGTGGTGTAGATCTTCACCAGTTTGCCGTCCCGCATCTGCAGCACCCGGTCCACGTAGGCGCACATGCGCAGGTCGTGCGTCACCATGATGCCCGCGCGGTTCTGTTCATGGATCAATCCCGCGAAAGTCTCTACCACCTGGTAGGCGCGTTCAGTGTCCAGGCTGGCGGTGGGTTCATCGGCCAACACCAGGCTCGGGTTGTGGATCATGGCGCGGGCGATGGCCACGCGCTGCTGCTGTCCCCCGGACATTTGCCCCGGCAGGTTGTGCAGCCGTTCAGCCAGACCCAGACGGGCGAGTAATTCGCGCGAGCGCATCTTGCCGGTCTTGTCCAGTTTGTTGTTCAGGCGCAGCATCAGTTCCACGTTTTCGACGGCGGTGAGATAAGGCACCAGGTTGTTGGCTTGGAAGGTAAAGCCGATCTTCTCGCGGCGCATCGCCACCCGCTCCACGTCGTTCATGCCGGCAAGATCCCTGCCGTCCAGCATGATCTGCCCGGAAGTGGGTTGAAGAAGCGCGGCCAGGATGGAAAGCATGGTGGTCTTGCCAGATCCACTAGGCCCCACCAGGGCTACAAATTCACCGGCTTTGACCTGCAACGAGACGTCGTCCACGGCGTTGATGATGCCGGATTCGCTTTGATACGTTTTTATGACCGAGGTTGTTTCGAGCGCGTAGGTGCTCATGATTACCTGCCTTTAAGAAAGCCCGAGGGCTTTGAGCGGTTCTATGCGCACCGCGTAACGGGTGGAGACCAGCCCGCCGAGGGGTCCGATCAAGAGTAGCGCCACAATGGCGATGGCCGAGGTGGTGCCGTTGAACACAATGGGCACGGTGGGCGGGAAGGTGAGCGAGAAGAGGAAGGTGAGCAACCCGCCAATGGCCACCCCAATGATGGTAACGACGAGGATCTGCAGCACAGAAGCGGCCGCCACGATTGGGTTGGCCGTGCCGATGGCTTTTAATACACCGATCTGGGCAACTTTTTGCAGGATCTGGATCTGGAAGAAACCACCGATCACCAGCACGCCAATGAACAGGGTAAACCCACCCTGGGTGTTGAGCGTGCTTTGTTGCGCGGAGTAACCCGGCAACGCCTGGATGGTCTGTTTGATGGTGGCCACTTCCACGCTGTTGACCTGTTGCACCAATTGTGCGCTCACCGTTTCAAAATTGGCGTTGTCTTCCAATTTGACCAGGATGACGTTGGCCACCGGGTTGGAACGCCCGATCTCGGCTTCCGATTTTGGACGGATACGGTCCCAGGAGAAGAAAGGTACAAAAATGGAAGGTTGCAGCGAGTACTGCTGACCGTCCGAGACGCCCACGATTTGGAGCGTGTAAAACTCGTCGCGAGTACCCTGGGTGGTGCGCAAGGTGATGGTGTCGCCCACGGTCAGGTCGCCGCGAATGGCGGTGTTGCGGTCGATGATCACCTCTTCCGCGAGTCCGGTGCTCAGTTGACGCCCTTCGACGACCATGGGTTCGCCGGTGTGACCCGGCTCAACCCCCAGCAAGGCGACCTTGAGAGGGTCTTCGCCTTCAGGCAGTAACAGGGTGGCGCTGGAAGTTCCCAACATGGCGGCGTCGGCGACGCCCTCCACCCTGCGGACGGCGGCCAGGCGGTCACGACCGAGACGGCTGGCGTTGACCAGGAAATCGGATTTCGCCTGGAAAACAACCAGTTGGGCATCCACTTTGGAAATGTATTCGCGGTTGCCGTTGCCCAGGCCTTCACCCAATGCGGCGATGAAGAGCACCAACAATGTGATTAGGGCGATGACCAGGCTGACCAGCAGAAAGCGGCTGCGATTGCGCCACACTTCCTTTAAGGCCAGGTATCCAGAAATGGACAAAATTTGTTTCATCAGTCGCTCCTCGCGCCGTTAGGGTAAGAATTGAACGGCGCCGGTCATGCCCCAACGCATGCGGGCATCGGACTGGTCGAGTTGGATGGTCACGGTGTAAGTGACGTCGCCACGTTTTTCTTCAAACAATGTGTTCACCTGGGTGACCGTGCCGTACAGGGCGAGGTCAGGCAGGGCATCGAGACTGACGAGCACTTTTTGCCCGACCTGGATATCCACCACATCGATCTCGGTCAGGTTGTCGGTTTTCATCACCCATTGAGACAAATCTGCCACATTCATGACCGGGGTATAAGCCTGCAAAAATTGCCCAGGACGTAAGTAGAGGTAAGAAACCGTCCCGTCCGTGGGGGCAGCCAGGGTGTCGGCTTCCTGGACGACTGCCAGCGTGGACAGTGCGGCGTCATATCGGGTTTCAGCAGCTTGCAAGGCGGCGGGGTCGAAGCCGCCATTTTGTAACAGCGTTTCCAGACGCGCGTTTGCCACTTCCAGCGCGGATTCAGCGGCCGCGAGGCGGGCGTTGTTCTCTTCACTCGGGTCGGCATCAACACGCGCCTGGGCGTTTTGTTCGTCCAATTCAGCCGCGTTCAAGTCTTTTTCAGCTGCGTCCAGGTTGGCGAGACCCGAGGATTTTAAGGTGTCCAGCGAGGTTTGGGCCGCGAACAATTCAGCTTGTGCGCGTGCCAGCGCGGATTCCAGCTCCGGGGAGGTTTCGAATATGGCCAATAACTGCCCCTCGCTCACTGTTTCGCCATCCTCCACCAGAACCTGTTCAAGAATTCCGGAGTAGGAGGAAAAGACTTCTTGACTGGTAGCCGGTGAAAGGCTGCCCTCGGCGATCAACATGTAGGCAGGCGCGGCCGGGGTCTCAGCAGCGGGCTCGGCCTCCTTAGGGGCGCAGGCAGTAAGGATAAAAAGAGCGGTGAGCGCAGCAACGATAAAAGTATATTTTTTCATTTTTATCTCCAATAATAATGACTTAGTTGACCCCGGGTCCGACCGGGCCTTCAAATTGATGATCCCATTTGGTGGACAACACACCGCTCAGCAGCAAGTCGAGAGAGGGGTGGTCGGCGATGTTATCGTAGTAGTAAGGCAGCACGATTTCCCCTTGGGTGTTGACGATAAAAGTTCCTGACATTAACATCGCGTCTTGCCCTTCGGGAGGGGGCTCGACCTGGTAACCCTTTTTGCGGGCTCGCGCGATCGCCTTCCAAACCTTTAAGTTGAGGAAAGTTTGGAAGAGGTTACCGCGCTCCAAGCCGTAAGCCTGGTAAGCCTTTCGTTCCGGGTCGGCAAGGCAAAGCAATCCCGGCGCGAACTCCTGGGCGAATAGAGCGGTGGTTTCGGGGGTTCCCTGGGTGATGACCACGAGGCCTAAACCGGCTTTTTGAATTTGTTCCTTGCCAGCCACCAGTTCATCCAGCATTTCTTTGCATTGGGTGCAGCCAAAATGGCGGGTAAAGGCGATGATCAAGATTTGCCGTTTCCATAGGTCTGACAAGGTAATTGGTTGTTTGTTGGTGTTCAACAGGGTGAGGTCAGGCGCGTTTGAGTTGAAATTTAATAATTTTCGATTCATCTTGCGACTCCAATAATAATCCTTGAAATTATTCTTAATTTATCATAGTCTATTTCTCTACTATACGCCATATTTGTATAGGGTATGTATAATCATACGTTTCTCCAGTTCCGGATGAGTTCTCCAAGACCACATGTCCTTGGAGATTAAAAAAGGTGCGGGCAACGCCCGCACCAAGTTAGGTTTTCCTGGTTCTAGAGGATCTTTTTCATCCCAGGGATGGCCCTGAGTAGAGCCGCGGCGAGGAAGCAAAGGGGTACAGCAACGACTGAGGCGACCAGGAACTTGATCGCGGGATGCATCGCGAATTGGAAGATGTACACCGAGACAGCGACGAGGATGATCGGGTGGATCAGGTAAACCGCAAAGGAGTTCGTTCCGGAAAAAGTTGCCAGTTTGCTGCCGGGTTTCACTTTTTCTCGCATCCAGAGGGTCAAAGAAAAGCCGAAGGAGATACAAGACAACCCGAGCCACAGGCAGGTCACCGCGCAGCGCCAGGTGAAACCTTGCGTGTAGGGATCGAGACCAAGATCGATCGCGCCAGTGCCAATCAGGAACAAGGGTAGAAAGACCACCAGGGCGATCGAGAGCTTGCCCCATAATTTAAGCATCGAAGCATTCCAGCTTTCAAGCCAGCGGTTGCGAGAGGCCAGCACACCACCGAAGAAAAGCACCGAATAGAAGGGGAAAAAGGCGAAAAGCAGCGGGAGAGCCCCGTCAAAGATGCGGGTAGGTTCGGAGAGAGGCAGGAATTGGCATACGGCGAACATTCCAGCGGCCATCCCCACGGCCACGAGCAGTAACACGCGACTGGAGGGGGCGGCGAGTTTGCGCGTCCAGGAGGATTGAGCAGCGGTCGCGCTGGAGCGTGGTTTGCTGATCAGGCGCAACAGGGTGTAGAGCACCGAGAACCCCAACACCGCGAAGAGAAACCAGGTGGGGCCGGCATCTGCGTCGATCCACCAGGTGCGCAGGCTGAATTTCCAGAAATTCTCTTTCAACCCATAATTGGTAACCATGTTCATATAATTTGGTATGCGGCTGAGTATCAGGGTGAAGAGCACCATCGGGATGCCGAGATGGAGCAAACGATCCAGCCAAAATTTGACGGGTCCCTTCTTGTCGTACGAGGCGGGAGTAAAGACGCCTGAAAGGAAGAAATAGAGCCCCATGAAAAAGGACTGGCACAAGAGGACGAAGAGATACAGCACCACGCTAGTGATTTCATCGTTGGCTGAATAATCGGTGAAGGTCCAGTCTTCTGAGCCGTTGTACGTGCAGGCGGCGTGAAAAACGATCACCAGTGCGATCAAAAACCCTCGCAGCATATCGATATAAGAGATACGGGAGGCGGCCTTAACCGCGGTGGTGGCTGCCTCGGCAGCGGGGGATACCGTACGGGTGTTACCAAGTGTTGCGTTTTGCATTTTATTCTCCTTGTGAATATTGAATTTCTTTTGAGTGAACCAGGTTTTGAAGAACTGAAAACAATTCCAGCGTTTCACGACCTTTGACAAAAAACGCGTCCGCGCCAGCCTGGACGGCATCTCTGCGCGCCTTTTCATAATCATGAACGGTGAGCACAAACACCTTGCATCCGGGGAGCAGAAGCTTGATCCTGCGCAAGACAGCCAGACCGCTCAATTCAGATTCATCGTCCTTGCGGAGTTGAAGATCCAAGATCAGCAGGTCTGGCTTGATGGTCGCGGCTGCCTGAATGGCGGAACTTGCGCTTTCTGCCTCGGCAGCCACCCCGACCCCCTCGATCAGGGTGAGAAGGGTGCGCAGGTCTGCGCGAACGACGGGGTTGTCGTCCACGATCATGACGTTGATTTCGATAACGCCCTTGTTCACGTAAGCACCCTTGACCTAAAAATATCCGTAAGGTCCGGCAGGAATGCGTTCCACCGAAAGGGAGGTGGTTTTCAGAATGTTGTCCGCGTCGAAGGCGTGCTCCGCCGGGATCCAGATGTTCATGTAGCCGCCGTTGTGATCGCGGGTGACATTCACCGGGATACCCGCGGCTTCAAAGGTGGATTGCAGAATGGCGGCCTGGAGCCGGCTGCTGACGGAAATAACTTTTTGATAGCGATTGGGTGACATTTTTACCTCGACTGATGAACGGTTTGAATTACAGCTCGATGATAACCACGGGTTCTTTTTGAAGCATCGGGCGGCGGGCGGATTCTCATAAAACAAAAGACCGGTTATTTCACCGGTCTTTGGAAGGTGGGATTGCGCCTAAAGTCTTAAGACCCAGGCATGGCATTGCTTGAGTATCAGGATTTTTCATCCATGACGTGATTCTTTAAGGCGAAAATGGCCAATTGGGTGCGGTCATTCAGGTTGAGTTTGCACAACAGGCTGCTGACGTGCGATTTCACCGTTTTTTCACTCAGCACCAGCCTGTCGGCGATCTCACGGTTGCTCTTGCCACTGGCAATCAATCGCAGCACTTCGAGCTCGCGGGGTGAAATCTCCGAAACGCCAGGAGGGTTGGACGCGGCCGGCGTGGATACTTTCTCCATTAATTTGCGCGCGATGTTGGGGTTCAAACGCACTTCGCCGCGATACGCTGCCCGGATGGCTTCGATCAACTCGGATGGCTGCACATCTTTTAACAGGAAGCTGATCGCGCCGGCTTGTATCGCAGGCACCAGGCTTTCATCTTCCAGAAAACTGGTGAGCGCGATAACGCGTGTATTCAGCCCCAGGGCGCAAATCGCCTGCGTGGCGGTGATGCCATCCATTTCGGGCATCTTGAGATCCATGAGCACCACATCCGGTTTGAGCGCAGGGACGGATTCAACCGCCAATCTACCGTTGGCGGCTTCGCCAGCAACCTCGATATCCGGGATCAGTTCAAGTAATGTTCGTAGTCCCTGGCGGACGATGGCGTGATCATCCACGATCATCACGCGGATCTTGGGTTCTTGCTCCTGGTTCATGCTTCCTCCCGGATGTGTTGTACATTGGGGGTTGGTTTACTCGTTATGGCGGGGATTTTCGAAACCTGGATGAGCGTGCCTTTGCCAGGCTTGCTTTCGATGGTGAAGATGCCCCCAAGCGAATTGACCCTTTCTTGCATGCTCTGCAAGCCAACATGCCCGCTGCGGTTGTGGTTGGAGTTGGGGTCAAACCCCGCGCCGTGATCTTCAATTTTAAGATCTACCCAATCCCCAGTCTGTTCAACGGCCACCTCCGCCTGGTTGGTTTGGGCATGCTTGATGATATTGTTGAGGGCTTCCTGAACCACGCGATACAACCCTTCAGCCGTTTCAGTGGATAGATCGAGTTCATCGGTAATCTGTAGTTTAACCTTGAGATGGTCCTGGGTTTCACGTTCGGCGGCGTGTTTCTCCAACGCGGCGCGCAAGCCATTCTCAACGATGGAATGGGGGCGTAGCTCCTGGATGAGGGTGCGCATCTCTTGCAAAGCGTTTTGCGAGAGCGTCTGAAGGTGGTCCAGCAACCCCGCGGTGCGCGGAGGGTCGGTTTCGAGCAGCATTTTGGCCGCCTGGGCGGTGAGTGTCATGCTGAAGATGGTTTGCGAGACAGAGTCGTGCAGTTCGCGCGCCAAACGGTTGCGTTCCTCTGAGGCTGACAGGCGTTCTACTTTTAGCGAGTAATCCATGAGTTTCTGGTTGGCTTCTCGCAATTCGAGCAGCAATTGCTGACTTTCCTCCCTGGCGCGGATGGAGCGCACGGTGGCGGAGCTGAGCACCGCCACGATGATGCAGCCAGAGATGTAGGTCACGCCAAAACCGAGCCCTTCAAGTGGATCGTACACCAGCATTAAGACAACCAGGCAAAAAAGCGAAAACAGCGTGACGAAAAAGCGCCCCTTGCGGGTCTGTTGATCCCAGATAGCCTGACCGCAAAGCGGCAGCACCAGGTTGGCAAAATAATCCTGGGGAGCGGTCTCCGTGGGGAGGGAAAAAAGCGCCAGGATAACGCCTAATTGAAGGGCTGAGTAAACGTAAAAGTAAGGTTTGAAGAGCCGCAGAATGTAACGCTCTGAAAGTAAGAGCGCGAAATACACGCCGAAAAGGACGAAGAGGATATTTTGAAAAGGGGTGCGCACGTAATGCGGTGACATGCGCAGCACCACAGCCGCGCCCATAAGCACGTAGACGAGATAGAAAATCCATTGCTGAATATCAGCAACCTTTTTTGGCATTCCCATCCCCTTTGGTCAGTTGGATCGGCTAACGCAAATATCATAGCATAATTCGCAGTTGGAAAATGTCATTTAATAAGCCGTTGTTCAATTAATATAATACCCCCAGGAAAAGACAGAGGGTATTTTGGGTTATTTGTTTTTCAAGTACTGGGTGATTGGATCAGAGAATATTTTTACCTGCCTTCGTAGGCTTTTTGCAGCTCGGCGATATCGAGTTTGATCATTTTCAACATCGCTTGGGTGACGCGGTTTGCCTTTACTGGGTCTGGGTCGGTCATCCACACGCCCAGGATCTCAGGCACGATCTGCCAGGAGACGCCGAAGCGGTCGGTCAGCCAACCGCACTGGACTGGTTCGCCGTCTTCGCAAAGTTTATCCCACAATTCGTCCACTTCGGCCTGGGTTTCGCAATGTACCCAGAATGAGATGGCGGGATTAATTTTGTAGACTGGCCCTCCATTCAACGCGGTGAAATTTTGGCCTTCGATCTCGAATTCAACCGCCATGACTTGCCCCGGTGTGCCGGGTGTGTTTTCCCCGTATCTCGAAATGGAGCCGATTTTAGAATTGCCAAAAATGGAAGTGTAAAACCGGGCGGCTTCTTCGGCCTGGTTGTCGAACCATAGGAAAGGAGTGATCTTTTGCATGTTTTCCTCTTTTTGAACTCACTTTTGTGATCAAATACACCAATAATTATGATATTACTCTAAATAGATTGCTTAATCAAATTTAAAAAAGGTCATTATATTATTGTGCTCATTTACCTGCGATAAAGATGAAACAACTTGCCTTACAGTACTTTGAGCATGCGCAGTACTCTTAATGTGACCCATTTATTCGGTTCGTTCACTTTGCCATAGCTTCCCCATGTTTTACCGGTGTATTCATATTCAAGCGGCCACCGCCCTTGTTCGTCCTGTTTGGCGAGGATCAATTCAAGGCTGTTCTTGAGGCGTGGATCTCCTCCGTAACCCAGGAAAACCAGGGATTCGACGATCTGAAGAAGGTCGGTGATGTAAAACACGGGAAAACCGAGTTTCCACCAGTTTCGGCTGGGGTGCCCCGTGGTCGTGGGGTAGTCCGCACTGGCTGGGTCGATTCCGAAAAAGAAATCCACACCAGTCTGGATGGCGTCTTGAATCAGAGGAGTACGGCGGCTTACTGGCAACTTACTAAACGCCAGCATCACCTTGGCGGCACCCCAGGCGCAGGGCATCTTACCGTTCGCGCCGCAGGCAAACACGGGGCCGCACTTGTAGGCATAATAGCGATACGGGTTTTTCTTGTCCGTGCTTGGGGCGACCCCATCGCCAGTGACCGAGTGCGCCATCCACTCGAAAGCCAGGTCCAGGCGGGGATCGTCGCAACCCAATTGCAGCAACGACCAGCAAAGGTTGCCCTGCAGACAGTCGATCGTCCCGCCCGGGGCGGCGTTGTAGGCGAACTGCCCTCCAGGAGCCAAGGCCTGGTCGAGGATGTAATTGCAGGCTGTACGCACTCGTGGATCATCCTCCACGGACGCGCCTAATTGGGCCAACAGAAGAATCGACCAGACCGTGGATTTGTATTTTGGTCCATACCCCGGACCGGGTTTGACCCAAAATCCGCTTTCATCCATGTGGCTCAAAACCCGGGCGATCGGTCCGGTTTGATGGGCGTCTCGGCTGGCCTGGTGCAATTCCGCGTCTTCAGCTGGCAAATCTAGCAAATCGCGCATCGCCAAATGGCGCACCCCTGAAGTGTCATTTTCAAGCAACCAGTGGGTTGGGTTAGATTTTAATTGGTCGAGGTAAGTCATTTTTCTCCTCCTATTCTGGTGACACGGAACTTTCAAAAAAGTGATTCTTGATTAAATTATAGAACGTATTGAAAGGAACAACATGATTGTGATTCAGTCCGCGCTTTTTATTCCGAAAATGAAAAGGGTGGATTGCAGCAAAAATCTGGAACAACAGAATTGTTATTCCTTCCCAAGATTCTTTTTTGTATTCACCATGTACAATTGACCCATTACTTTCAATGTTTTATCCGTTGCTGATCGAAAGGGACATTATGAAGAGATCAACCTCGCCTTTGCTATCCACATGGATGACCGCCTTACTCGTTTTTACATTGATCACCGGTTGCGCGGGGGAGGACACTGCAGACCTTGGATATTCCGCGAGTGATTCAATCAGTGGGCCGGCGGCAGCAGGGGAACCTGGCACCTGGCTGGTGCTGCTCTATCAGGATGCCGACGATGAAACCCTTGAGCGCGATATTTTTTACGACTTAAATGAAGCGGAAATCGCCGGTTCCACCAACAAGGTAACCATCATTTCACAAATTGACCGCTACGATGGCGAATTTGAAGGTGACGGGGACTGGATCTCCACCAAGCGTTTCCTGGTGAACCAGGGGTTTGACCTTGAAACCATCGAATCCGAAGAGTTGGCCGACCTCGGCGAGGTCGACATGAGCGACCCGCAAACCCTTGTGGATTTCGCAACCTGGGCGATCAGGGCTTACCCGGCAGAACACATTGCCCTGGTCATGTCGGATCATGGCATGGGCTGGCTGGGCGGCTGGACAGACCCTGACCCGAATGATGGCGACATGAGCCTTGCGGAAATTGATGGCGCGCTCGCGACGATTATCAACGAAACGGGGATCGGACAGTTTGAATTTTTTGGTTTTGACGCCTGCCTGATGGCCCAATTGGAAGCCATGAGCGCACTGGCGCCTTACGCGCGTTATGCCGTGGCTTCTGAAGAAACCGAGCCCGCCATGGGTTGGGCTTACGCGTCCTTTCTCACCTCGCTGGTGGAAAATCCCGACATGGACGGCGCCGAAATGGCTCGCCTGGTGGTGGATTCCTATGTAAGCGCGGACTACCGCATCACGGATGATGCGGCCAGGGCGGCCTTTATTGAAGAGAATTATGATAATGGCCAGGGTATGAGCGCCGAGGATGTAGCCACCGATATGAGCCAGGATATCACCTTGTCCGCGATCGACCTATCCTCGATCTCACCGCTCAACCTGGCGCTGAACGAATTTGTGCAGGCGATCGGCAACGCCGATCAAAGCAGCGTTGCCGCCGCGCGGTCTTATTCACAATCGTACACCAGTGTATTTGATAAAGGCATCCCCGATTCCTTCATCGACCTCGGGCACTTTGTGCAGCTGGCCGCGGATGAATCCGGTGACGAGGCCGTGGCAGCCGCGGCGCAAAATGTGATGGATTGGATCGACCAGGCTGTGATCTCTGAAAAACATGGTGATTTGCGTTCCGGCAGCACCGGGTTGGCCTTTTATTTTCCAAATTCTAAGTTGTTTTCTCTAACCACGGATGAGGAATTTGGCAGTTATACGGCCATCGCCAATCGGTTCGCAGCTGCATCCTTGTGGGATGACTACCTTGTGTTTCACTACACCGAAAAACCGATCAATATCGAGACGGTTGATCTTTCCGTGCTTGATCCGGTATCCAGCACGAGCAACCAGGATTTTAGCGAGGCAATTGATGCCTCAGCACTTGAAGTCGATGCCGTGGTGGAATCTCCGGGGCTTGGTGACATTACAGTGAGCGAGGTAACCGTGAGCGCCGAGGAGCTGGCCCCTGGCGAAAGCGTGAGCTTCTCAGCGGATATCAGCGGGTCAAACATCGGGTACGTGTATTACTACATCAACTACTATTTTGAAGAAGACGATTCCTATGTGATGGCCGATATGGGTTATCTCTTCTCGGAATACATTAAGGATGTCGGTGGTCTGGTCTACCCGGATTGGGGTGAAGGCGAAACCTTTACTGTCGATTCGGAATGGTTGCCGACTGTTTATTTTCTTACAAATGGCGAGGAGGAATCATTCGCGTACCTGGAACCTGAAACCTTTGGCGAATCTTACGAAGACGATGTATACACCTTGTACGGTCTGTTCGCCCCGGGTGGAGACACCAGCCGGGAACAAGAAGCCATGATTCGCTTTGACGGTAATTTTGCCATGAAAAGCTTCTGGGTCTTCACCGGCGAAGACGGCACCGGGGCACCGCGAGAAGCCACCCTCGAACCTGGCGATACTTTCTCGACCTGGCAGTTGTGGGAAGAGTACAACTCTGACCTTGAAGAATGGGAATATGTCTATTACCTAGGCGACCCGGTAACCTATTGGGGAGACCGGTTCGAGATCATCTCGTATGATGCCTACTCGGGGCTTTACGAAGTTGGCATCATGGCGGAGGATTACGACGGCAATTTCACCTCATCCTTCGCGAATGTGACTATCCTGGAATAAACCTCAACACTGCGCAGAAAGGATTTTGGATGACAAACAAATATAAATTCAAGGTTGGGGCAGAGGAAGTCGGGATCGAACCCTTAAAGAGAGGACGTTTTGAAACACTCACCACGCAACCCGGATCGGTTTCCGCGCCGGGGGCTGGCGAGATATTCATTGGCGATGTGCATCACATAATTACGACCCCTGATAAGGAGGGATTTTCCCGATTCAAGGTGGAGGTCAAAGGCCGCAACATCGCCCAGATTTATACTGAGGTTTGGATGCGCCAGGGAAACCGTCTGGCCGGCCCCCTGAGAACGGAGTTTCTTAAAGCTCCCAAGGAGCGCGAGGTCAGGGGCATCAAACATCCACGCTGGTCAGAACAAAATGAAATCGAATTCACTGCATCGGCAACAATTCGGCACCTGGAATGCGGTGAGAGCCACGCGATAGTGAGCGTGAAGGCTGAAAAATACTCTGCTGAACCAAGTGCGCAAATTTGGGGCGTGGAGGGCGTGTATCAACGCGGTGGTGGTGAGCCTTTTCGGGTTACCCTCGTGTTTGACAACTCTGGAAAATTAATCCGCAAAACAGGCTTCTACCCGGCATCGGGGCGTGAAGTGGTGGCGCCCTTTGACCTGATACTGGAAGAAGGCGATACTTTTGAACCCTTAATGATGGTCATCAACGAGAAAAAGGAGATTTCCTGGGGGACACTCAATCCCATCATGGTGCGCCAGGGATGTCCATTCACCTTGACCGAAAGTGCCAACCCGACCTCAGAAACGGTTCTTGACATCCTGGTCGAGGATTTCGACGGCCAATATTTCCGCAGGCAAAGATGAGTTTTGGTTTAAAAATCCAGTAAAGGTAAGGGTTCAATTTCGGTCATGGCTCATTCCTTTTTATTCGTTATAGAAAAAATTTTCCTGGGGGTGGGGATCTTGTTGTTGACCGCCGCCCTGGCTCCGATTAAGAGCATTATCAAGCGCTTACCTAAGAGCGGATTGCGGCGCAAGTGGTTCTTGTTGTTGGGTCTGACCGTCCTTTTTTTGCTGGCGTATGTGGGGTACACGATTGTTTTTTGGTACCACACCGAGATTATCGCTGACCTTTTGGTGCCTTCCGTGTTCTTGTTTGGCGCAGTGTTTGTCTGGTTGATCTCATCACTTTCCCTTCAAACCGCCATCGATGTGCGCAGGATCTACCGATTGGAGGAAGAGAGCGTTACAGATTCGCTTACCGGCGCCTATAACCGGCGTTACCTTGAACGCCGACTGGGCGAGGAATTCTCGCACGCGCGAGAGTTTAACTCCCCGCTTTCGATTTTATTGATCGATGTCGACCAATTCAAAGAGATCAACGATTCCGCGGGGCATACCGCCGGCGACCAGGTGATTGTCAAGCTGGCGAACCTGATGAAAAATATGATCCGGGGCGGGGATGTGTTGGTGCGATTTGGTGGTGATGAGTTCCTGGTGATCGCCATCAACACCCCCGCTCATGACGCCACATCTCTGGCCGAAAAGCTGCTTAACAAGGTAGCCTCGCAACCTTTCCTGGTGGAAGGTGAGCGGGTGAAAACTCGCGAAATCCTGACCACGATCAGCGTGGGCATCGCGGAATTGACTGACCAGGTGGGCGCGATCGAACAATTGGTGGCGAACGCCGATGCGGCGCTTTACTGCGCCAAGCGCGAAGGTCGTAACCGAGCCGTGGTTTACCCGCATTTGTGTCAATAAAGAAAACCCCCGTTTACTTGAACGGGGGTTGATTATTCAACGTCTTATTGAAGATAATTCAGCCAGGGGCGCTGGTATTCGATCATATTCTCAAGCATGGCTTCCACCCCGTGGAATTGCTGGACGTTGGGGTCCACCAACAAGGCTTGCAGCGCCGCCGCCCTGGATTTTTTCAAGACCGCTTCCGCGGTGAGGTCGTGAACGGCCACCTGGTTAAGTAGCAAACCGGCAAAACCTTTCGGTAAATGCCCCATTTCTAGCCCGTGTATCCCTTCCTTGTTAACCACGGCCGGCACTTCCACCACGATCCAATCCGGCAAGTCGGCGATCAATCCATTGTTGGGCAGGTTAACCGCCTCTTCCACGTAGCCTGAGTTGGTGAGGATGCCTTCGATGATCGGCACGACCCGTTCTTTCAGTTTTAATTCAATCAGGGGTTCAACTTTCGAAAGAAAATCTTTGTAGAAGCGGTAAAAATCGAGTATGCCTTTATGGTCCACCACATCTGCAGCCCATTGAATGTATTCGCCGAAATGGCTATCGCTGGTGACGGGGAAGAGCCCAAATTTCTCTAAAATCACCTTAAAGAGGCGGTGTTCAGACCAGGCTTCGGTTTCAAACGTGGAAAGCGTTTCAAAGTCATCCGGTTTGACCCCGGTTTCTTTTATATATTTATAAACAGCCTCCATTTTGGGCATACGCTCGAACAGTGCAGGCGCCCTGGCGAGGATGTCTGGATAGGCGTCTTGGCCGGTTTCAAGATACTTGGCCGTGAGGATGGCGCTGAAATGGTTCAAGCCCGCCGCGCGCACTTCGAGGGATTTATAAGGAACCCCCAGGATCAACGGCAGGTACTGGGGCAATGAGGCGATCTCGTGACAAAGACCGATGAATTTTAAACCAGGGAAGGCCTTGGTCACCGTGGTGCAGATGCGGCTCATCGGGTTGCTGTAATTAAAAATCCAGGCATCGGGGCAAATCCGCTGGGCGTCCGCGCAGATCTCGAGGATCGGCGGGATGATACGCAACGCGTGGAAAAGACCACCCGGTCCACCGTTTTCACCATAAACTTGGCGCGAACCATACTGCTGCGGCACTCGCCAGTCTTCTTCCCAATACTTGAAACGGTCGCCGGCTTCGATGGAGATGATTAAGTAATCAGCCCCTTGAAATGCCTCAACGCGGTTTGTTGTGGCTGTGATGTGAAAATTGAGGTTTTTTTGGCTGAGAAAATCAAAGGCAGTCTCTTTAACCTGCGCCAGGCTGACCGCGTTGATATCGTGCAGTACGATGGTGCAGCCCCGCAGGGTTTCACTTTGGAAAATGTCCCCCAGGGTTCCAAACCCGAATTGCGCGCTGCCAGCCCCAATCAACACGATGCGTTTATTCATATTCAACTCCCGAGATGATGAATTTCTAACCTGGGATGATTATGCCATTAAATGGTTACTAATAAGACAGGTTTTTATTGATTGAAATTAGAATTTTTGAAAGGTTTAATTGATTACGAAATCAGATTACTTTTTGAAAAATGAAACCGTCTTCGCCGCCTTCGTAATACCGTTCCCAGGTGTCAACATGGCGGTAACCCCGGCTGAGATAAAGCCGTTGGGCGCCGATATTTGAAGCTCTGACTGTTAATTTTACAGAAGGCATACCGAGATCTTTCTCACATTGTTCCAGCAAGGCTGAAGCGATTCCCAGACGCTGGTATTTGGGGAAGACGGAAAGGGTGGTGATCCACCCCGCGTTTTGAGAACGGCGGATGTCGCCGCCAATGAACCCGGCCATCTCGCCGTTGATCACCGCCTTAAGGCGCACCAGGTTGGGTAGAATCAAAAAGGCGATCAACTCCAATAACGGCCAACCGTCCAACGGAAAACAGACCTTTTCCATCTCGCGTAAGGAGCCGAGATCGGAAAGACCGGCGGGCATGATTTCAAAACTGGAAGGAGTATCGTTCATGATTTTGAAAACCTGTGGGCTGAGTCACAATTTGCTCAACCCACAGGTTCATTGTGTTAACGATCTTGCGAGTTTATGATTTTCCCTTTTTGACGAAGTCACTGATCATGCTGGTGAATTCCATCGGGAAGATGTACTTGGTCGAGGGACTGGCAGCCATACTCTTGAGGGTTTCAAAGTATTGCAGGGTCATGGTCTGCTGGTCGATCTGCTTGGCGGCGGCGTAAATGGCTTCAAGGGCTTTTTGATAACCCTCGGCCCGCAGCAATTGGGCTTGTTTTTCGCCCTCGGCGCGCAAGATGGCGGCCTGTTTTTCGCCTTCAGCCTTGAGGATGTTGGATTGCTTGTCACCCTGGGCTACGTTGATGGCGGCTTCTCGGGTACCCGTGGATTCGGTCACCACGGCGCGGCGTGTGCGCTCGGCGGTCAACTGGCGATTCATTGAGTCCTGCACGTCCCGCGGAGGAACGATCTCACGGATCTCAACGTTGGTCACTTTGACGCCCCAGCGCTCGGTGATTTCATCCAGGCGAGCGCGCAGAGAAAGGTTGATCTTCTCGCGTTCTGATAGCACACCGTCCAGCAGGATGCCGCCGATAACGGAACGTAAAGTTGTGGTGGCGATACCTTGGGCAGCCAGTTCGAAGTTTTGAACTTGCAGCACAGATTGCACGGGATCGAAGACCTTGTAGTACCAAAGGAAGTCGATCGAGATTGGAGCGTTATCCTGGGTGATCGAGGTTTGCGCGGGGATTTCGCGTACCTGCTCACGCAGATCCACCATGACTGGGCGGTCAACGAACGGGATCAATAAGACAAGTCCCGGCCCCTTGGGCCCGATACAGCGGCCGAGTCTGAAGACCACGATACGGCGGTATTCTGGAACGATCTTGATGGCCGAAACCAGGAAAACCAAAACCAGGAAAACAACCACGCCGATCAAACAAATCAAAGTTATCTGGGCACTATCCATTCCTAACCTCCTGATGAATTAAAAACTTCTCGCGGTTTTATGCCGGTTCGACGATCAAAACCAGGCCTTCCCGTTTGATGACTTTTACTTTGGTACCTTCACGAATCTTTTTCTCGCTCCGCGCGGACCAATCTTCGCCGTTGATATAGATCGTACCATCGGTGCTGATCTCGGTACGAGCTTCGCCGATCATGCCGATCAAGCGTGACAGATCCTGATTGGGTCGTGATTTCAACGCTTCTATGCTTTTGCGACCAATGAACCAGAGGAAAACGGTGGCGATGACGCTGACAAGGGTGGCCAGCACCGGGTTAATGGCGGGGTATCCTGATTCCAGGCGGAAAAGGAAAACGGAACCGATGATGATCGAAATGTTAGCCGGCACCAGCCAATACCATTGTTTGAATTTGCGCATGGCCACAAGGAAGGGCACCACGCCAACCAGCAGCAGGATCAAAGCCCAGGCGTTGATCGGCAGGTTGTAGATGGAATATCCCGCCAGCACCATGGCGAACAGGGCGCCAACCTCCAACAACCCGGTTCCAGGGGTGAAGAGTGCCAGCACACCAAAAATAAAACCCACAACGAGGATCAGATACGCAACATTGGGGTCAAGAAGGAGATTCATTTTTTCCTTTCGGTGTCTCTTTTCTGAAGAGACAATTTGATTATACACTAGCAAAAATATGAATTGTATATGAGCGCGCGGGGTTTCATGTAGAATAGAATAATTCATTCGAGAATTCAGGCATGTGCAAAATCCTATTAACACTCTCTAATTTGAACATCCATACCGCGCTTGACGTTGCCACAGGCCGAGGTGAGTATTTGCTTTTCCTTTCCGAGCAGCTTCCACTCTGTGAAATTTTCACGGGCATTGACGCGAAGGAGTTCGCGGAGTGGCGCTCAGACCGGTTCAAAAGCCCACGCATCTCCTTCCGCCAGATGGACGCCGCGACAATCGAATTCGCTGATGAGGCATTCGACCTGGTTGCCATCTCGAACTCTTTGCATCACATGCAAAAACCAGAACAAGTGTTGACTGAGATGGTAAGGGTGCTTAAACCTGGAGGAGCCTTCCTGTTTCACGAAATGGTCACAGATAATCTCACGCCTGCCCAACACACCCATTCCCTGCTGCATCAATGGTGGGCCAAGATTGACACTCTTAATGGCATTCCCCACCGTTCTCCGTACGCTTGGGCAGAGCTGGAAGGATTTTTGCGGGGTTTGAAATTCACGGATTGGCAATTTGAAGAGGAACGCGACCTCTCAGAAGATCCGTTGGATCCTGAAACCGTCCGTTCTTTGGATGAAATCATCGACCGCTATCAAACGAACACCACGGATGCAGCATTACAACGAGAAGGGGATGCTTTGCGTGAGCGGGCGCACACGGTGGGTTTTCATTCCGCAACGGCACTGGTCGCATTGGGCAAGAAACCGGTTAGGTGAAAGAGGAGGATATGCGAGCTCCCATCAGCCACCTGGAGTTAATCGATGCTTTACATTTAGGCGCCGCGGACCGCTATGCGGTATTACGCGACCTACATCGCAGGGTTTTTATTGGTTATTACCGAGCGATACAACATATCACGCCCGAACAATCAGATCTGGTTTCAACCGATGGGCGCACTATTAAATTGGTAGTCGGGCACATCATGGAGTGGGACCGTTTTATGATAATGGGTTGCGGTGAGATTTTATCAGGGCTTAAAACACCACAATTGATGAAAAAGAGTGGCTTTCTCAGTTTGAATGGAGATGAGTCCCGTTATAAAAACATTGATGACTTCAATGCCAAGCGCGCCGAAGAACATCAATCCGTCAATTGGAAAACGATCCAGGAACGGGCGCTGCGCTCGGCCGAGGTGCTTTATTTCTTCTTCACCAACCCGATGCTGTTTAACGCAGATATGCTTGAAGCCACCGATCCGATATCGATCTCAGATGGCGAATCTGGCCGGTTGGAAATAACCATGGGTTGGTTGCTATGGAAGATCGTTTTGGAGCATGAGGGATATGAACATGCGTCTGATCTGTATTGAGCGGAGGTCACCATGAGCACGAAAGTTACCTGGTACGGTCACGCGGCAATCAGCATCCACACTGATAATCATTTCATCCTGGTAGACCCGTATTTCACCGGCAACCCGGCAGCCAGCGAAAAAGTGGAAAATCTCAACCCGGATTTCATTTTGGTCACACACGGGCATGGAGACCACCTTGGAGACACGCTGGCCTTGGCGAAACGCACAGGCTGCACGGTGATCAGTAACGCTGAGATCAGCAACTGGTGCGGCAGGCAGGGTGTGAAAACCCACGGACAGCACCTGGGCGGAGGGCATCAGCATCCGTTCGGATACCTTAAATTGACATTGGCGATCCACGGCTCGGCGTTGCCGGATGGCGCCAACGGCGGAAATCCGTGTGGTTTCTTACTAAACACTAACGAACAAAAAAAGATCTACCTGGCTGGCGACACCGGCCTTTTTGGAGACATGCGTCTGATCGGCGAGGAGGGCATTGACCTGGCCATGCTGCCGATCGGGGACAACTACACCATGGGCCCCGCGGACGCGCTGCGCGCTGTCAAACTGCTCGAACCCAAGGTGGTGGTTCCGATCCACTACAACACTTTCCCGGCGATCCAGCAAGACGCAAACGCCTGGGCGGAGAGTGTTGCTGCCGAGACCAAGGTGCAGGTGCGCGTCTTGAGCCCAGGTGAATCTATCACTCTCTAGCGAATCCTTAGCTTATTTTTCCTTTTGGCATTATTCGTGCAACTATCCCTGCGCATGAAATTATCGCGGAGGTAGAAGCATGGAAACTTTTCTTGAATTGATGGTCACGGCTGGACGGTTCATCGTGGGCTTATGGCCTTTGATGTTCCTGGCTGTCTTGGTGGGCGTGTTCAAACACCGCAAAGGTTTTGGCGCCGTGTTGCGCGGGTCGATCAACGGCCTCGTGGCGGCTTGGGGATTTTTCGCTCTCCTCAACCTGCTTTTCCACTTCCTAAAGATGGATACCTTCCACCTGCTTCCGCAGGATCTTAATATGAAACTCTTCCTCAGCGTGGGCTTGATCTTGCTGCCCTTTGTGGTCGCGATTTTCCTTGAAGAACGCCACAAAAGAGTGGATGCCAACACCCTGGAGGAAATGCAAGCTCTTTCTCCTTCAAAATTTGAGCAGTTGGTTGCCGAAACCTACCGCGCCCAGGGGCACAAGGTTGAGATCGTCGGCGCCACCGGCGATCACGGCATTGACCTGGTAATTAATACCCGCAAGGGTGAAACCTGGCTGGTGCAATGCAAGAAATACCGCGGCAAAGTCGGTGAACCGGTCATCCGCGATTTTTATGGCGCTCTGCGCGCGGCGAACGCTGACGCGGGCGCGGTGGTCACCACCGGGCAGATCACGGCCCAGGCGCGATTATGGGCCGAAGGCAAACCGATTTATCTTTACGATGGTGAAGAATTCCTAAACGTGATGCGCACCGCGCGGATTCGCAAATCCTTGCCTGCCCAGGCGATCCGCAAGACGGTTGAAACACCCGCGGTCGTGGCCGCACCTATGATGCAAACTGCCTTCGCCACCGCTTCGGCCATGCCGGCCGCTGCCGTCCAGGCGGATGTTTATCCGCCCCCGGACAAACGACCGTTCATGAACATGAACGTGCCCCCGGCATGCCCGGCTTGCGGGTTGCCCATGCTGGCTCACACCCAGAAGCGTCTGTTCTTCAAACCCAAACAGGTTTACATCTGCCAAAACGCGCCTTCGTGCGACGAGATTCTTCCTCTCGAATAGAAGACCAACGCCCTCTCACGAGGGCGTTTCTTTTTGCTGGATCAAGTTATGAATGAATTCTCCCCGCGGAGTGTCATGAAAGTGTGAGTATCCATATTTTTCGTAGGGCATGTTGCGTTTGGACGCCTTATTACGTGCCTGGTCCGGGAAAATATACGCGGTGACAGATTCGGCGAAATCTTCACGGGCGTTGAAGTTGCGGCCAGCGCCGCAGGGTGGAGGCGGGCTGCCCACCCGATACCAGAAAATTCTTGATTGAGGGAAAAATTTTCGCAGCCAGCCCCAGGCGGCGCGGCTGTAAGTGTATTCGCGCAACGCCACTGAGAGGTGCCAATCCGTGGACGCGTCCCAGGCGTGGGCGAGTTCATGAACGACCGTCCATTCGGTCAACCCGCGCGGGTTCAAACGCACCAACCCCTTGCTGGTTAATCCGAGGTGAGACATGGGTTCAAACCGGTATAGGACGTTGTGGACCCAGTCAAACAACGCGTCCGGTTGGGTGGTGAGAGCTCGCAGCCGGGCAAGGCCGCTGACCAGCGCTTCCTCCGCCTTGGGAGGTCTTGCGCCTTCCAGTGAGAGTTCTTGGTAAAAAGGATGCCGCTCAGCCAGGGCGAGATGCGGTTTCATGTGCTCATTATAATAATTTTCCATCTCCCCGTTGGTTATTCACGAATCCTGATAGGTTTTGCCAGTACTCCATGATTAAGATTGGCTTGAACTTGAACATTGGAGCATGCATGAACGCGAATGAACCGCAAAAATTTTACCAATTAAGCCTCGCCGAGCGCCTTGAGGCTTTAAGCCGCGAAAGCGGAGTGCCCCTCGAAAGCTTACTGCCTTTTAGCGGTTTTGGAGGGTTGGCCTCCGAGCAGGCCGACCACATGGTGGAAAACGCTGTGGGGGTCTTTGGGCTACCCCTGGGCGTGGCTCGGAATTTTATCGTCAACGGACTTGAAGTGCTGGTTCCCATGGCGATCGAAGAACCTTCGGTGATCGCCGGGGCTTCCTTCATGGCCAAACTGGCGCGCGAAGGCGGCGGTTTTAAGGCTGAAACCACGCCGCCCGAAATGATCGGTCAGTTGCAGGTTTTGGACGTGAATGACCTCGATCAGGCAACTTCAAATATTTTGGAGCACCGCGCTGAAATCCTCGAGTTGTCCGGCGCCATGGATCCAGTGCTGGCGAAGTACGGCGGCGGTCCGCGCGACCTGGTGGTGCGCAAACTCCAATCGCCCTCCATCGGGGCTTTTCTCGTGGTGCACCTGGTGATGGATGTGCGCGACGCCATGGGCGCCAACGCGGTGAACACCGCCCTCGAAAACATCGCTCCCCGGGTGGCTGAAATTTCAGGCGGCCGGGTGCATTTGCGCATCCTCTCCAACCTGGCGGACCGGCGCCTGGCGCGTGCGGAATGTCAAATTCCGTTAGACGCGCTGGCGTTTGACGATTATTCGGCCGAGACTGTCCGCGACGGCATTCTTGAAGCCTGGGCGTTCGCCGAAGCGGACCCCTACCGGGCAGCAACTCACAACAAGGGCATCATGAACGGCGTGGACGCGGTGCTGATCGCCACCGGCAACGACTGGCGCGCGGTGGAAGCCGGCGCGCACGCTTACGCGGCGCGCAGTGGGCGCTACACCAGCCTATCGCAATGGTCCAAGGACGAAGCCGGCAACTTATGCGGCGCGCTCGAAATGCCCATGGCCGTGGGCATCATCGGCGGAGCGACCCGCGTGCACCCCGTGGCGCAAGCGGCGTTGAAATTGATGAAAGTTGATTCCGCGAGCCGGCTGGCCGAGATCGTGGTGTCGGTGGGTCTGGCCCAGAACCTGGCCGCCTTGCGCGCCCTGGCGACGGAAGGCATCCAACGCGGACACATGGGTTTGCACGCCCGGCAGGTGGCCGTGGCGGCCGGAGCCCGGAGCGATGAAGTGGAAAAATTAGCGCACCAATTGGTGCTTGAAAAGAACATCCGCGGAGAACGCGCGGAGCAGATCCTTAAAGAGTGGAGAAGCGAATCAGCATGACTCAACAATCCCCAGAACAGGTAAATCAACTTTTATTACGCACCGACCGCCCGGTGGGCATTTTGGGTTACGGCGCGTACGTGCCGCGTTACCGGCTGCCGGGCAGCGAAGTGGCGCGCGTCTGGACGGGCGGCACCGGCGGCTCGCCGGTCAAGGAAAAATCCGTTGCCGGCCTGGACGAAGATGTGATCACTATGTCGATCGAAGCGGCCCGCAACGCGCTGGCCCGCGCTGCCATCGATCCGTGCGAATTGCGCGCGGTGTGGGTGGGGTCTGAATCGCATCCCTACGCGGTCAAACCCTCCGGAACGATCGTGGCGGAAGCCATCGGCGCTTCGCATAACATCCAGTCTGGCGATTGGGAGTTCGCCTGCAAGGCTGGCTCCGAAGCCATGGTGGCGGCCATCGCCCTGGTGGGTTCTGGCATGGGCAAGTACGCCCTGGCCATCGGTATGGACACCGCCCAGGGCAAACCCGGCGACGCGCTGGAATACACCGCCAGCAGCGGCGGCGCGGCGTATATTTTTGGCCCGGCGGAAGAATCCGCGGTGGTGGTGGAAGCCAGTTATTCTTACGTCAGCGACACCCCCGATTTTTGGCGCCGCCCCGAACAAAAATACCCGGAACATGGGCAGCGTTTCACCGGCGAACCGGCCTATTTCAAGCATGTTGAGACTGCCGGTCGCACAATGCTGGAACAATTGCGCCGCACCCCTGCGGATTACACCTACGCGGTCTTTCACCAACCCAACCCCAAGTTTCCGCAACGCGCCGCGGCGGTGCTTGGATTCACCCCTGAACAGATCAAAGCGGGTTTACTCGCGCCAGTGATCGGCAATACCTACGCCGGTTCCTCATTGATCGGTTTGACCGCGATTCTGGATGTGGCCAAACCTGGTGACAAGATCTTGATGGTGTCTTATGGGTCGGGGGCAGGGTCGGATGCTTTTTCGTTGGAAGTAACGGAAAAGATCACCGAGAGACAAGAAAAGGCACATTCAACGCAAGACTACATTGCCCGGCGCACGCAGATCGATTACGCGGTTTACACGCGCTTCCGCGACAAGATCAACATGGGTTAGGGAGCCAGGGATGACGGACGTTGTGATCGCGGGGATCGGACAGATCCCGGTCGGGGAACATTATGAAACCAGCCTGCGCCAGATGGGTGTGCGGGCTTTGCTCGCAGCGCAAAAAGACAGCGGCGGGCTACAGCCCCAGGCTTTGTATATTGGCAATATGCTCTCCTCGATGGTGTCTCACCAGGCGAATTTGGGCGCTTTGTTTACCGATTACGCCCATCTGGGCGGCATCGAATCTTTCACCGCCGAAGCGTCAGGGGCATCAGGCGCGGCGGCATTGCGATTGGGATACCTCGCCATCCTTTCGGGCTACGTGGACACGGTGGCCGTGCTGGGCGTGGAAAAATGGACCGACATGGCGCACAGCGAGTCGGAGACCGCCGCGGCCCAGGGCCTGGATTACGATTATGAAGGCATCCAGGGGCTCAGCGAGGCCGGCCAAGCTGGTCTGTTGATGCGGCGCTATTTATATGAACACAAGTTACCCGGTGATGCGCTTGGGGGGTTCGCCGTGCAGGCGCACGCCAGCGGCGTGGGCAACCCGAACGCGATGTATCGTAAAGCGATCACCCCCGAACTTTACAGCAAGGCTGAATTGATCAACGCTCCGCTCAACCTGTTTGACGCCGCCCCTTACGCGGACGGTGCCGCCGCGTTGATCCTCACCCGGCGGGACTTGCTGCCCAAGGACCACGGCCGGCCGGTGGTGCGCGTGCTGGGGTCAAGTGTTTCAATCGACACCCTGGCGCTGCACGACCGCAAGGATCCGTTGGCGTTCACCGCGGCGAAAAACGCGGTGCAGCAAGCCTGCGCCCAGGCAGGGATCATGCCGATTTACACCGACGTTTTTGAACTGGACGACTCCTATTCGATCTACGCCGCACTGACGCTGGAAGCCTGCGGTTACGCCGACCCGGGCGATGCTCCGCGCATGGCGCGCGAAGGGCTGCTGGCGCCATCGGCTATTCGTCCGGCCATGACCATGGGCGGATGCAAGGCGCGCGGCAACGCCATTGGCGCCAAGGGTGTCTACCAGGCGGTTGAAGCAGCGCTGCAGTTGCGTGGAGAGTGCGGCGTCAATCAGGTGAAAGATGCGCGTCTGGCGGTGACCCTGGCCCTCGGCGGCCCGGCCTCCACGGCAATCGCGCATGTGTTTGATCGGGTGGCGTAGGCGCCAAGGAATCAGGAGAGGTTACAGGCACTCAGGAATCAGGCACCCAGGCACTCAGGTTGTTAGGTTTCCTGGTCACTGATTACTGATCCTGCTCTTCCCGCGGCTTTGCCGCAGCAACTTGATAGCATTTGATAGTTTTCAGCACCTAAACTTGACCTACAGTACGTCAAAAGAACGGAACGGAGATAAAAATGGAAATACCACGCCACTGGCGCTTAAAACAACAACGTTACGCCCTGATGGGCGAGATCTGCCCGCACTGCGAAGCCAAGATCTTCCCACCCCGCGATGTCTGCCCTGAATGCGGCGGCGAAGCCAAGACCCAGTTCGCCTTCAGCGGCAAGGGCAAGATCTATTCTTACACGGTGATGCGAGACGCACCCTCCGGGTTTGAGCAGAACGCCCCATACACCGTGGCCATCGTCGCCCTCGAAGAGGGACCGATGGTGACCGCGCAATTGACCGACCTGGGCGAAGAGCCCGTGGCCATCGGCATGCCGGTGGAGATGGTGACCCGCAAGATCCGTGAAGACGGTGAACGCAAGGGGATGATTGTCTATGGCTATAAGTTTCGGCCGGTTATGCAGGGGTAGTAATGCTTTAATCGTGAAAAGTAAGTGCCTGTCCGATGGATGGGCACTTTTTGTTTGGAGTGATGTCAATTTTAAACTGTGAAGCATTCTTTCAATTTTAAAGACCAAACAGAAAAGCAAAATCATTATCTAGTATACGGAAGGAAAAAATATTTATGGTAAATGTGATTCAGTGATAAGTTTAATATAATAAAACCTTAATGAAGTCTCGTGTGGAGGCTGGTATCAGGGAGTTTATATGTGGTAACGCGAACAAATGATCAGTATATTTTTATTGCATGATCATTTAATATTTGTATAATTAAGTTAGTTAAGTGGGAAGATGAGATTAATCGTTACCATTAATAAGATTACATTAGAAGTCAAGAATATCAATGTCCTCCTACGTGTATACAACAAAAAAATTTGTTGACAATATTCATTAGGAGAAAACAATGGGATTAACAAATGCATATACTGTTGCAACAGGAAGAATACCTGACCTTTTTGAAAAAGTAAGAGATGGCCAGGCTCCCGAATTATTTACAACTCAATTGCTTAAGGATTGGGGATTCTCATCATCAAATGATCGAGCATTGATTCCTCTATTAAAAGAACTAGGATTTCTTTCCCCTGATGGGAAACCAACTTCTCTCTATCACGATTTTAGAGATCATTCACGTTCAAGAAATGTTATGGCACAAGGTATAAGAAATGCTTATGGCGATATTTTCTTGATAAAAGAACATCCTACTGAAAACGATAAGGAGGCTATCCAAGGAAAATTTAAAAGCTTTCACAATGTTAGTGATCATGTAGCAAATCTGATGGCAAAAACCTTTTTCGCCTTACTTGCGTTATCTGACTTAAAAGCTGGGTCAACAAAGAAAACAGAAACTCAAAAAGTAGAATCAGAAACCACTAGACAGGAAGTAGAGAAGGAACCATCAAGCAAACCATATTTGCAAACCACAGGGCTTTTTTATAATATTCAAATTCATCTTCCCGCTACGAAAGATGTTGAAGTCTATAATGCCATTTTTAAATCACTTAGGGAGCATCTAATTGAAGAATAAGGATTTAAGGGATTATTTATTTCGTGGCTTGATGTTTGAATCGGAAGCGTCAAGTTTCCAAGCTGCAGGAATTCAAGTTGGAGCAGACACTAGAGATGCAGAAGAACATCTCTTGGCAACAGCTTTATCGCCATTCGGAGTACAACGTAGGAATAATGCACTTGAAATGGCCCGTTTATATGCTGTATTATTCTGTTTTGAAAACGAGATTCGAGACTTTATACGAGAAACACTTATTGAAAAAGATGGGGAAGATTGGATAGAAAAGCTTCCAGTTAAAATAAAGGAATTTTCTGATAGTCGTAGACAGGGAGCGTTCGCTGATTCTTGGCTAGAAGGTGAGAAAACAGATATTCTTGGATTCATTGAATTTGGGCATCTTGCACAAATAATAATCAGCAAATGGGAATACTTTCCCGTAATTCCGTCACAACATTGGTTAAAACAACGTATGGATGAAATGGAGAAGGTTAGAAATTTTATTGCACATAATAGAATGCTTCTTCCTAGCGAGTTCCAACGCTTGTATATGTATATTGCTGATTGGAACAGAGTAATTGGTTTATAAATTAGCCTAGTCTAGCACTGTAAATATGATTTACCGTCCGTTTCTAGATTATTATCAGTTCGATTTTGGTTTTATCTTATATTTTTACTTCTGGTTTTTTGCCGAGTGCAAGTGATGATTGTTTCCGGTTATTGTTAATGCCAGTGATACGAATATACAAAGGAGTTTATTGCTGTGGAATATGGTTAAAGTAGCGGGGAAAAGTTATTACTCAATAATTCAATCGATGAGTCAAAAAGCAAGTCTACCCTGCTACTTAAAACTTCATAAGGAGTATGTAAATGACTGAACAAGATCCGCAACTTGATTTCTATCAACAGATGCGAAATAGTATCCGGATTTGGCTAGAAGGTAAAGGCGTTAATTATAAATTTGCAAGTTACCTCCTTGCCGCGCCTGATTTATTCCATTTGCTCTGTAAATTGGCTATTGACAAAGAAGTCCCCGTTGTTGAAAAAGCAAAACTTGCAGCAGCAATTGTCTATTTCATATCGCCCGTAGATTTGCTGCCAGAAGCAATCACAGGCCCCATCGGGTACGCAGATGATGTAGCAATGACTGCTTTTGTCTTAAATGGGCTTATTAATAAAACTAATCCTGAAATTGTCAGTCGCTATTGGGCGGGGGATAAAGATATTTTGGACCTTATCCAACAAATTATCCAAGTTGCTGATGAAATGGTTGGGAGTGGTTTATGGGGAAAGATTCGAAAAAGTTTTGGCAAAGAAGGGTAGGCTAGAAATTTCTAAAAAATTTAGTCCAACACTTTGGTTTACATAAACATTTGGGTTGTGTCGTCTACAAATTTGGGACTCTGTCCCTACCCGCGAATGTTGTGATGACATCTAATTTTTTTGTTAAATCTCTTTTTTGCAAGTAAAAAACAACCATCGGTTTGGTGAAAGGATTTGCTCATGAACCCATTTCCTTTACACAGAAATTTTTACCCAAATATTTGGTATATAGGGATGGGCGGTATAAGTTTCTGTTGGTAATGTAAAGTCAATAATCAGTGATTAGGGTACACGCCATCCATTTGGAGGGCGTGTTTCTTTCGGGCGGAACAGGATATTTGTATAATTAAAAAGGTGGGTGTGATCTTGCAAAGACATTAACTGAAAAATCATTATTCTGGATCCCAAGCAGAATCCACGCCCGTCTCCACGAAACCTGAAGGGGCACAACACAGACCGTTAACCAGTAACTCAACCAGTTCACAACCAAAAGGAGCTTCTCCACATGGACATTCCACGGATCTTCAACATCACTGAGAGCGCGCACCGCATCCACAACCCGCTCACACCCCAAAAGCTTGCCGCGCTCGGCGCGGCGCTGCGTATGGAACCGGGAGCCCGAATACTTGACCTCGGCAGCGGTTCAGGCGAGATGCTGTGCACCTGGGCGCGCGATCACGGCATCACCGGCACCGGCGTTGATATGAGTCAGTTATTCGTTGAGCAAGCCAAGCTCCGTGCTGAGGAACTTGGCGTCGCCCATCAAGTCAAGTTTATCCATGACGATGCTGCCGGCTATGTCTCCGCGGAGAAGGTCGACGTGGCCGCCTGCATCGGCGCCACCTGGATCGGTGGGGGAGCGGCCGGCACGATCGAGCTTTTATCCCGAAGCCTGCGAGATGGCGGGATCATCCTGATTGGTGAGCCCTATTGGCGCAAGTTGCCTTCCACGGAAGCGGCGGCCAAAGAATGTGAAGCCAACACGCTCTCCGATTTTCTCGTTCTCCCAGATCTTCTCTTGTCATTTGGCAAGCTTGGCTACGATGTTGTTGAAATGATGTTGGCCAACCAGGACGACTGGGACCGGTACGAGGCTGCCAAATGGCTCACCATGCACCGGTGGCTCAAAACCAACCCAGACGACGAACTGGCGAATGAAGTCCGTGCCCTACTGACCAATGAACCCGCGCGCTACGCCGCGTATACGCGCGAATATCTTGGCTGGGGTGTGTTTGCTCTAATTCGCCGGTGATGCACAGCCAGTAATGTGAGTGCAGGGTTTGTGTATCGAAGCTGCCCCCCGAATTGGAGGGCAGTTTTAAATGATTAGGGAAAAAAAATTCATATAATTAACATTGATGAAGTTATTTCCAAAGGGAAACATCGCTAATTAGTAAATGAAACCTGTACTTTTATAGTGTCTCTACCCAACCACACGCAAGTCCTTAATAGGTGCGTGTCAAATCTTAAAGGTTTGACGTGTACTTGCATAATTGACAGTAATATTTGATTGAGGAAAGAAATCCATGCCAAAACCAACGACCAAAATCCAAATCATTGAAACCGCTCAAGCCGAGCGGAAGTTGCTTGAAGAAGTGCTATCTACATTGACAGGTGAGCAAATAACCCAACCGAATGCTATTGGCGAGTGGGCAATCAAGGATATTCTTTCTCATCTCTTCGAATGGGAACATATGGTCGTGGAATGGTATCAAGCGGGAGTTAATGGCGAAGTCCCCTCAGTGCCGTCCGAAAAATACAATTGGGGACAATTACCACAGCTCAATCATTCAATTTACCTCAAATATCGCGACAAAAGTCTAGTTGATATTCAGGAGAATTTCAAGGCTTCATACGATAAAACCTTAAAGACGATTGAAAATATTCCTGAGAAGGAACTATTTACGCGTGCACATTACAGTTGGACAAGGAACAATGCTCTCGCTGCATATTTCATTTCCTGCACAAGCAGTCATTACCGCTGGGCAAGAACAGAGATAAAAAAAGCGATAAAAAAATAGGAATTTTTTGAAAAACGCCCACAGAGATGTTTTTTAAGACAACGAGTTTTTATTAAAACCGTCAAAAAAACAAGTACAGGGGGTATGGGATTGCCTCTGTGTGGCGGGAGGCAGTTTCGAGGATCTCGCTCAATGTAGCCTTAAATCCATCCTGCTTCTTTAGATCATCTATGCGCGGCCGAGGCATCACGCTAACTATTTGTTGGCCTTGTGAGATCGCAACGCGTTTTGGTGTGACGCCATGGCGGATCCTTGAAATTAATAATAGTTTTTGGGTACAATTTGTATTAATAACTTACGAAAGGAGTGAACCATGGAACTAGGCGCGTTTTCAATTAGTTTAACTGTGAAGGATATTTATGCTTCAAAGGCTTTTTACGAGAAGCTCGGTTTCAAAGTTTTTGGTGGGGATATTTCACAGAATTGGTTGATTTTGAAGAACGCCGACCATGTGATTGGTATTTTTCAAGGGATGTTTGAGAAGAATATGTTAACCTTCAATCCTGGCTGGGACAATAATGCCCAGAAATTGGACACTTTTTCAGATATCCGCGAACTACAGCACCAGTTTAAATCAGAAGGGGTTGAGTTCTTAAGTGAAGCGGACCAAAGTACAACAGGACCCGCAAGTTTCATGGTGATGGATCCTGACGGCAACCCTATCCTCGTGGATCAGCACGTCTAGCTGGTATCTCTTAGAAGGAGGCAAGAAAATGGAAAAAAGATCAAAGGATAATCCGTGGAAATTAAAAACACCCCCCCAAACTTCAGAGTACGAAATGTATGTTACCGAGAAAGATGGAGTGGAGATCATCGTCTGCACCGTTGGGACGACAGTTTTACATTACGACTATCGATGTCTTGAAGATCTTCATGCAATGTTAAAAAAACATGGTGACTGGATGGAGTTGGGTAGTAAGGATGAAAAACAGGAAACCGAAGAAGGCACCGTGGAGCATTGGGCGCGCTCATCAACCAACCCCATTGGTGGTTGGTATGGATTAAAAAAGAATTTTAGAGGACGTTTTGCGATGTATATTCCTCCATTGATGGAGCAATTAGGGCTCGCGGAAGTAGAGCATAATCCGCGAAATAATAGAATGCGAGCAAAATAGTCGCCTTGCAAAGCGTAGACCCGACGGGAGGGGTCTACGCGCGCAGCGTACCCCTGGGTTTTTCTTGCATCAATACATTGTCCGCGCTCGCACACAAGTATCCCGAAGGGGTCTACCATAAACCGTTTTGAGAGTGACGCTCTCACCTCTTCCCCACGGATTGGCAAATTATTTCAACGCCTGGTTGGTGAACCTTCGAGGTGGATGGATAATTTCAGCCCCCTCAACCCATAAAGGAGAGAAGGGATAAATAAACACTCTCTGGAACAGGATCCAGAGAGTGTTTTCATTCCATTTCAAAGTATTATAGGGAGTAGGCGTCCTCACCGAACAAACCTTCATCCAGACCGTTGACCTCAACGTCATCAGGAACTCTAACAGGGCTAAATCGGTTCATGATTTTCAGAATTAACCAAGTCATGCCAAATGCGAACGCAGCTGTAAAGACCGCGGCAAACAACTCGACGCCAAACTGGCGGAAATTTCCTTCGATCAATCCACTCACCTTGTTTACCGAAGAAGAAGCGAACACGCCGGTAAGGATTACTCCGAGCAAACCGCCGACACCGTGGCATCCCCAAACATCAAGGGCATCATCCCAACCTCGTTTAATTCGAAATTGGATCGCGCCGTAACACACGAAGGATGCTAGCACGCCAATAATGACGGCTGCCCACGGTTGGACGTAACCCGCTGCAGGGGTAATGGTGGCAAGGCCGGCAACTGAACCAACAAGCGCCCCTGTCATACTGGGTTTACCTTCATGAATCCAGGATATGAATAACCAGGTGATCATCGCAACAGATCCGGCAATGTCAGTATTGACAAACGCGATGGAGGCGATCCCATTGGCTGCCAGCGCGCTGCCGCCATTGAATCCAAACCAACCAAACCAGAGCAAACCGGTACCCAGAGCAACATAGGTAATGTTATGAGGCTGGGTTTTTTCCGATGGCATGATCTTGCGTTTACCAACAATAAATACTGTAGCCAAAGCTGCAAAACCCGCGCTAATATGCACAACAATGCCGCCGGCAAAATCGATTACACCAAGTTTTTGTAAAAAGCCACCACCCCAGACCCAGTGAGCCAACGGGATGTAGATGAGAACACTCCAGAAGACGAGGAAAATCAGGTAACTTTTAAAATTAACCCGGTCAGCAAACGCCCCAGTGATCAATGCTGGTGTGATGATCGCAAACATTTCCTGGTAAATGAAAAATGCCAATGCTGGGATCGTTTGACCTGTAAAAGGGTCAAATCCTACCCCCGAAAGGGCAAAATAGCGAAGATCTCCAATTAAACCACCAATATCTTTACCGTAAGCTAGGCTAAACCCACCAAAGACCCAAATTAAAGTAACCACACCCATGGAGATGAAGCTTTGCATCATGATCGAAAGTACATTTTTACGGCGCACCAAACCGCCATAAAAGAAGGCCAGGCCAGGAGTCATGATGAATACCAAGGCAGAACTAATTAAGACCAAGGCAGTTGCTGCAGGATCAATCGATTCCATATATTTCTCCTTATTTAGAATTGCATAGCATTAGTATTCTAAACAACACCTCTGTTTTTTTCATACTCATTGAAGAGTACAAGACATACCTAAAATCAGGTATTGGAGGAGTTTAAGTTTTACTCTGCTTGTGTTAAGATTGACGCATGAGTATATCGGTACTGCTGGTTGATGACCACAAGATCGTTCGTGAAGGTACACGTCAATTGCTGGCTTTGCATAACGACATCCAGGTGGTCGGCGAAGCCTCTGACGGCCGTGAAGCAGTAGAAATGGCAAGCGAAATCCAACCCGATGTGGTGGTCATGGACGTGCGCCTGCCAAAACTCAATGGAATAGAAGCTACTCGGATCATCACCGGACACTCAAAAAAAATTAAGGTTTTGATTCTTTCAGCCTATGACGATGACAGTTATGTCTTTCCACTTCTTGAAGCCGGTGCCAGCGGGTATTTGTTAAAAACCTCAAGCGGGGCAGAATTGGCCGAGGCAATTCGTACCGTTTATCGAAACGGAACCGCCCTCTCTCCACACATTGGTGCAAAATTAGTCAACCACTTGAGCGGACGCCAGGTCTATCGGAAAGAGAATATGCCGGATGGATTAACCACCCGCGAAATGGACGTGTTACGAGCAGCAGCTTACGGCCATGCCAATAAAGCGATCGCCGCCAAGTTAGGGATTAGCGTCCAGACGGTGCATGTGCACCTGCGAAATATTTTTGGAAAACTACAAGTGTGTAACCGGTCCGAGGCTGTGGCTTTTGCCATTCAGTCTGGTTGGATTACCTTGGAGTGGAATGATGATTGAACCTTTGGTGGATCACGCCCGAGAATCTTCCAGAGATTTATCCACCGCTCCAATCAGACCCCAATTATTGTGGGCAACGCTTTTTCCGCTTGTATTATTTGGTTTGCTTTCCACATTGGTGATTGCCACAACCTTCCATCAACTTTCTCTAGATCTGGCCACAAAACGCAATAGCGCACAAATCCAAGCATTAGCCGCATTGGTTTCTCAAAAAATAAGTGGTGGTGTACTGCCAGAATCTCAAGAGTTGAGAGAAGGTGCCCAGTCGGTGGGAGTGAGCAGCGAGGCTGCGGTTTTCATCATGAATTATCAAGGCAACCCTGCCGTTCGAGCGAACCCGATGATAACGCGAATAGTGCTAAGTGATGAAGAAATTTCGGGTTTAAGTGAACACACAGCACCATCGAATAAATTATTGGCATACACAAGCACCAACGATGAACTGATGGTTTCAATAGCAACCATCCCCGGTTCCACGTATCGAGCTGTTCTCGTCGAACCTTGGACGACAATCATGAAACCAGCAGCCCAATATGAATTTTTATTAGCAGGCTTAACCTTGCTTGGGATTGTGCTTTCTTTAGCAACTTTATCGCTGGCCATCGGGAGGATCGTCCAGGCGATTGAAAGTCTGGCAGAGAACGCTGAGGCAGCAGTACCCGGAAGCACTTTTCACCCCGTAAAAGTATTTGGACCAAAAGAAATTCGCACCTTAATCACTGCCTTCAACCAAATGGTCATTCGATTGGCTGAACAACAATCCACTCTACGACAATACGCTCATCAAACCTTATTGAGTCAGGAAGAGGAGCGCCAACGACTCTCGCATGAATTACACGATGGAATGTTGCAAGACCTGGTTGGGTTAAGCCAACGAGTGGAACTCTGCAAGAATGAACTTGAAATCGACCCTGATCTGGCACAGAAGCGATTAACAGAATTTCATGATTTGATCAACCATACAATCGATGATGTTCGTTCCTTCAGTATCGCACTTCGCCCTCCTGTGCTGGAGGATTTTGGACTAGGGGTTGCTGTTGACGGGTTGTGTAAAGAATTGACTCAGAAAAAACCCAACATAACGTGTGACCTGATAATTACTGGCAGCGTAAAACGCCTTGACGCCGACATGGAATTGGCAATCTATCGAGTTGTGCAGGAGGCGTTGACCAACATTCGGAAGCACGCTTTCGATGCAACAAGGGTAAAAGTCGAGCTTGAATTTGGTGCAAAAAATATTCTAGCCAGGATTAGTAACAATGGAAGCGTCTATGCCAGCCAGGGTATTAACGATTATGTACGTACTGGACATCTGGGTTTGGCTGGGATGAATGAACGGGCGCGACTCTTCGGAGGAGAATTTTCAATCGCTTCAAACCCAGGAGAAAATACAGTCGTTTCAATTAGATTGCCTTATAGTGAAGGGAAATCGTCCAGTTAACATTTTGATTTTCTGGTCTCAAGTGCATTTTGTTATATTTTTTTGAGTAGAAGGTCGATTTGATTATCCGTGTATTTACACCCCTAAGATGAAGCGGAGTGATGCTTTCTTTGGCCGGCTATTGTGTCTTTTGATATCAGCAGGTTAAATCTTCAGACATTTGCCAACGTGATATGATGAGAATTATTAAGGATAATATTGAACAAAATGATTCCCGATTATTGAACACATGCACCTTCAGGCTATAATCGCAAACCCTTTAATATTTAAATGATCCAAAAGCTAAATAGTGATGAGTAACGATTCCAAACGCCGTATCGTAATCATAGGCATCATGGCTTTCATCGCCGCGATCCATGTTTTTCGGTTGGGCAGCTATTTGCCTGAAACTTGGTTCAATTTATATAAAGCATATTTTTCCGATCTCGTCCTGCCGTTCGGTGGTTACTTTTTGATATGCGCATCCGAGCAACAAATTCCGTTGTTCAGGAATTGGAAAATGAAATTCGCGGTCGCGTTTTTGATCCCCTCAGTTGCTGAATCTTGTCAATATTTTGGCATTCCAATACTGGGGGCTACTTTTGATCCAATGGATTACATAATGTTTGCCCTTGGTGCAAGCCTGGCTGCCTTTGTAGATCTCCTCGTTTTTCCCCGATTGTTTCGTTATTGGAGTCCCGGTAAGGCGAAAATCTAGTCAATTTCAACATCCAACATCAAAAACCAGCTCCGCTATTCACCATCCTTCCTCTTGGTTTTTTGAACATCGTGATATACCATAATGACGACAATGGAAGTTGACTGGCAAGAACCAATTAACTGATGTGAAGTTTAGAAGTTGGAGAAATTAGGTCATGAGAAAAATAATTGTGCTTGAACATATCACAATGGACGGCGTCATCCAGGCTCCAGGCGGGCCGGAGGAAGACACCAGCGGCGGGTTCAAATATGGCGGTTGGATCTCAGCCTTTTCCGACGAGGTACTTGGCGCCGCCCTGCGAAAGCAGATGAACAAACCTTTTGACTTACTCCTGGGGCGAAAAACCTATGATATTTGGGCGCCGTACTGGCCGCAAAATGGAGAGGCGTGGTCGGGGGTCAACTTAGCCACCAAATTCGTGGCGACAAACACCTTAACCTCCCTTGAATGGCAACCCTCCGTGATTTTAAACGGAGATATTGCAGAAAAAATCTCAACGATCAAGCAACAATCCGGGCCAGATTTGAATGTTTGGGGGAGCGGTAACCTCGTGCAAACCCTTTTAAAAAAAGACTTGGTGGACGTGTTGTGGCTGATGATCTATCCGATCACGTTGGGTGCCGGCAAGCGACTGTTTGCTGGCGGCACGATCCCGATGGCTTTTACGGTGACAGAAAGTATGGTCTCACCAAAAGGGGTGGCCATTGTGAATTATGAGCGCTCCGAGCGAAGGATCGACTGAAAAACCCTCTAATGGAGGATGACTACGACCATATTAACTTCACCATAATACAAAGATTTGCCTGGAAAGAATCCACAGATATTGAAATCACAGGCTTGGCCGACTGGAGGGTTATTAGGGGTTCCACCTTTTTTACGATGAATGGGCGGATGATTGTAAGCAGAAAACAAGTCTATGGAAGGAGAACCTCATGATTGCCTCCCTCACATTAAATAAAATACTACTTTCCTGCGGTTTCATCGCGCCGATACTTTACCTTATTACTGATCTCCTCGCAGGGATACTCACCAAGGGTTACAATTTCATCGCGCAATCCATGAGCGAATTGGGCGCGGCAGGCTCACCAACGCGGCCTCTGGTGGTCGCGCTCACCCTTGTGGCGAGTGTCTTGATGATCGCTTTTTGTTTCGGTGTTTGGGAAACCGCGGCGCAAGAGTTCTTGCCTCGTGTTGTCGCCGGGTTGATCTTTGGCAACGCGGTGTTGGGGTTGACCGCCACGCTCTTCTTCCCGAACCGCGTTGGTGTGCGGCCACAGTTCGCCACCCCGGCTGTGCTGCTCATGTTTATGAGCGTCTTGTGTTTTGTTTTGGCGATGGTCTTTGGTGCTGTGGCATTCCACGGCTGGATGCGCGCACTTTCCATCGTTATTCCCGCGACTTACGTGGTCATGGCGATTCTGCGTTTTGTGACAGCATCCTCTTCCAAAGTAGAGGCTGATGGGTTAATTGGCATCCAGGAACGAACGATGTCTTATAGTTACCTTGCCTGGGTGATCTGCCTGGCCATTTACCTCGAATAAATTTGTATACAGGAATCAAAATGCCATTTGCTCACGATCGATACGCCAAGGAGTACGATGATCAGGTCAAAACCTATCACTGCCACATCGCGGATGTGGTGTTTGGTTTGAGCTATGAGTTCGTAAAACGGGGGGACGCCATCCTTGACGTGGGCATCGGAACGGGACTCTCCTCCACATTGTTTCACAAAGCCGGTTTACAAGTGACCGGGATCGACGCGTCCGGGGAAATGCTCAAAATTTGCAAAAAAAAGAAGTTCACTGATCAATTAATTGAACACGATTTGTTGGATTTCCCTTGGCCATTTCACGATAAAATGTTTGACCACGTGGTTTGTTGTGGCGTTTTTCATTTTATGGGCGAATTGGATAACGCTTTCGCGGAAATCGCTCGTATTCAGAAAACCGGTGGGATTTTTGCGTTTACTGTGAAGGAATGCAAAGAAGATCCGATGGGTTTTGAGAATTTTGATTTGAATATCGAGAATGAATTGAAGGTGTTCTCCCACAAAGTCTCCAATATTGATCGATTGATGAAAACTCATAATTTCATCAAACAAAAAGAGATGATCTGTTTGGTAGGTCAAACGCCATTCAGGGTGATCGTCGGAACAAGAGAAAAAAAGATATAGGTTATGTCATTCGATCTGGGGGCGTGGTTTAAATGGGTCGTGGTGCGAGTTGACAGCTTCAATTTAGCAGGTTGACACAAGCGGACAAAAATAGAGATTTCTGAAATTTTAACCTCGGACAAGATCAATACCAAAAACAATTGCAGGTACCATGTGATAATTAGCGATTGAAGGCAATGGCACTCCAGTCAACCGTCTTATTAAGAATTGAACAATAAAAAACCTGAAAGGTAGTGGTCATGACATTCCCCAAACTGGTAATCCTTGTTTTTATGTTTTTGGAGTTTTCAAATGTGATCGCTTTGTATTTTGCCCCGGGTTCAAAATACGCTAACGCGGTCGGTGTTTTTACCGCGTGGGAAAAATCCAGACAGTACCCTGAGATCCATGATTTCATCAAATATCTTGTCTATTGGGTTGCCGGCGCCAAAATCATCTTCCTATTATTATTGGCTGTAATCGTCCTGTTCGCTGATCTAAATAGTCAGCGGATGAGTTTGTTAGCGTTGGGAGTCGCAACATTGTCTTTTTATTGGAGACCATTCCCTCTCATTCGAAAAATGGATAAAGCGGGAAACATCAATCCAAAAAATTATTCGATTGTCCTTGGGGGCATGATCATTATCTTCGTCGCGATTTTTCTAATCGGTTACTTTCTAAAAATTTAAGAAACGGTTGTTTTATTTGGAATGACCTTGTATAACCCACTGTATTTTTATTAAACTTGTTAGTGCGTTTTTCGATATACTGTAGCATTAAAACAAAAACCTATTATTGTTGTTAAAGAAGTCGACAAGTTATTTGTATGTTCCCTGTCGATAAGGAGTCAGGTTGAATAAATATTATAAAGAGTACAAATGGTCCAATATTTTTGCCATGTTAAGGAATCAGAGTTTGGAACCGACGATTTGTCTCGAAGACTTCAAAAACCGTTTTGTAGTTATTACAGGTGCCACATCTGGAATCGGTTATGCTACCGCAAAAAAATATGCTTCACACGGTGCCAACATTTTATGTATTAATAGAAATGAAGAAAAATCCAGAAAAGTTTGTCAAAAAATTAGTAACCGATACGGTGTTCAATGCACTTATCGGGTGGCAGATTTTTCAAAATTAGCGGATGTCCATGTTGTTGCGAAAGAATTGGCTTCGTTAGATTGCAACATTGATGTTTTGATCCATAATGCCGGAGTCTATAATACCCAAAAAAGGATCACCGCTGACAACCTTGAAATGGTTTTTCAGACAAATTATCTGAGCACATTTATTCTAAACTACCAGTTAAAAGAGAAGTTTATTAACCAAAAAAGTGGACGCATCCTGTTTGTAAATTCTGAGGCACATCGATTTGCAGTTTGGGGTTTGAATTTTGAAGATCTTCGCTGGGAAAAACATTCATACTCTGGATTAAGAAGTTACGCAGCCGCAAAAACCGCACAACTGCTATCAATGATAAAACTGAAAGACATATTTATTGGAACTGGCGTAACGGTGAATGCGATGCACCCGGGAAATGTTAAGACAAATAGTGGTCAGAATAACGGCGTGCTTTACAAGATTTTTAAAAGCCTGGTGATTGATCGGTCTGTTAAACCGCTGGATTTCTCGGCTGAATCGCTTTATTATTTAGGAGTTGCCAAGGAACTAGAAAACATTACTGGTAAATTTTTTAACCTTACCACGATGGAAGAACCTGCCCCACCTGTGCTGGATCGGGAGGCCGCAGAAAAACTATGGGAACTGAGTTTAGAATTAGGTGATTTGCGATGATTAACGAAAGCAAAAAGATAGTAATCGTTGGCGCGGGCATGGCAGGGCTAACCGCCGCCTCTTATTTGACCGCACATGATTATGAAGTATTACTAATCGACAAAAATGACAGAACAGGCGGCCTGGTAAACACCTTTGGTTCCCAGGGATTCTTCTTTGATGGGGGCCCAAGAGCTTTTGTCAATTCCGGGATTGTTAAGCCTATCTTAAAAGAACTTGGGATCCAATGGGAATTTCTTGAGAACAAAATTTCAATCGGCGTTGAAGACGAATTGTTCCGAATCAACTCAATGGATTCCTTAAGAGAATATGAAAAAATACTTACCAGGTTATATCCAGAAAAAACCGGTGACGTAGAAAAAATCATTTCCATAACAAATAAACTCTCAGAGCATACAAAAGTGTTGTACGAGTTTGACAACCCAAACTTTGTTGACCTCTTAAGTGACAAGAAATTCATCTTTAAAAAATTACTTCCATGGACGGTCAAATTTCTGATCGCTTTACAGAAGTTTAAGCAATTTAATGTACCAATGGAAGAATTTTATAAACAACAAACCGATAGTCAATCATTAATTGACATAATGACCCAATTCTTTTTCAGGAACACACCGACTTACTTCGCATTGGGTTATTTTTACGTTTATCTTGATTATTTTTATCCAATGAATGGAACCAGCGCTCTGCCCAACCTACTAAAAGAGAAAATATTAATGAGCGGTGGAAAAATTAAATTAAATACAAAAATTAAAGAAGTCAATCCCTCTAGCTTGTGTGTGGTCGACTCGGAGGGAGTGAAATATGATTATGACCATTTAATCTGGGCATCAGATCTCAAGACGCTTTACCGGAGTATTAATACCGAAGGTTTAGATCAGAAAACGACCCAAAAAATTAACCTCGAAGCTCAGCGCATTCTTGCTGCTAAGGGTGCGGAATCTGTTTTTATTTTGTTTGTCGGTGTGGACCTATCCACATCCTTTTTTCAAGTTAGAGGTGGAGAGCATCTGTTTTATACGCCCTCTCGCCAAGGTTTGGGAGATACAAACCGGGGCGGTAAAGAAAGAATTTTACGGAACATTGATCAGAAACCAAAGGAAGAAGTGTTGGCCTGGTTGGATGATTTCTGCAATTTAAACACTTTCGAAGTTTCCATTCCGGCACTCAGAGACCCTGCCCTTGCCCCTGAAGGGAAAACAGGCTTAATGATCAGTTGTCTTTTTGATTACGAGGTCTTTAAGGGTATTGAAAAAGCGGGGTGGTATGATGAATTCAAGAAAACATTGGAGAATCGAATCATCGAAGTGTTCTCTCGCACCATTTATCCAGGCTTAAAAGATGCAATCCTGTTTAAATTTTCATCAACACCACTTACCATTCATGAAATCTCTGGAAGCTCTGAAGGCGCAATTACGGGGTGGTCTTTCGCGAAAGATATTCCTGTGATTAACAAATTGACCGATATTCCAAAATCAGCATTAACCCCAATCCCTGGGGTCTATCAGGCAGGTCAGTGGGCTTATGCTCCAGCTGGCGTTCCCATCGCGATGTTAACTGGCTGGCACGCAACTCAAGAGATTATCAAGAAATCAAAAAGGAATAAGTAATAAATAGACCCAGGAAGTGTTAATTTACGATCCTCAGTGCCATTTCCAGAATCCAACGTGCCTATGGATTCCCTGCTAATGGAAGGCTGCTTAAGGTTTTAGTGTTGATGGGGAATCCAATTAATTCTTGTGATAATGGGTTTTAGATGCTCCTGTAATGCTCCTTTGGGGTTTTATCCTTACCAGTAGTTGTTTGTTGAAGTATCTTGAATTTTTATTAAATAATTGTGCAGCCGTGGGATTAATGCCAACATTATCATTTTGACAAATTATTCACATGCTCTGTGGTTTTTGGCAGGATTCGGGATAGGAGAGTGCAAAATGAAGCATAAATTCCTTAACCAAACCAGGCACGAGTACAGCCCACGGGCGCGCATCATCGCCTTTATTTTTGAAGGCATCTTTTTTCTTGGCGTCTTACCTGGAGTTGTTGCCTATTTTTCCCGGTTTCTTGATCGACTATACAAGTTGCCATCCTTGGATTTTGGGCTGGTTAACACCCTGGTGGGTAGTGGATTAATCATTACTGGGATCCTGCTGGCCTGGTGGACAATCTATGTGCAGTTCACAGTCGGTCGTGGCACTCCGGTTCCGTTGATGGCGACGCAACAGCTGATTCTCCAAAAACCTTACTCCTATTGTCGAAACCCGATGGCTTTAGGAACGATCGTGGCTGGAATAGGATTCGCGTTCGTGCTGGGTTCACTTTCCGCGTTCATTTTGGTCGTAATGCTGACAATTCTACTTCTCCTATATATCAAGTTAGCAGAGGAGAAGGAAATGGAATTGCGGTTTGGTGAATTTTATTTAAATTACAAGAGGACCACACCCTTTATCATTCCCCGCTTGCGACAGGGGCATTAATGCGACCAAGATAATTGGGCGTGGTTTCTTTGGATTAATACGGAATTGACGACGATTGAGTCAGGAGAATTATGATCACACTTCAAGACAATATGTTTGAATTACGAAAACAACTGGAAAAAGGTGCGATCCAAAAAGCCTACAAGGGATTGTTGGGCTACATGCTGGGGTTACAAAAATTTTTCTCAAACCAATATCCTGATTTTTCTTCAGCAGGAAGTCTTTACAACGGCTATTTGGATATGACTTACTTTTCGATTGTCCCTAAAGCACTGAAATCCAGGGATTTGAAATTCGCGATCGTTTTTCTTTACGACACCTTCAGATTCGAGATTTGGCTCTCAGGAAAAAACAAAGCCGTGATGGATAAATTTTGGAAGGAAATCAAGGCGAAACATTGGACGAAATATAAAAATGTGGAGCCCACGAGAGGGGTGGATGCTGTATTGGAGCATACCCTGGTTGAAAACCCTGATTTCAGTGACCTGGAAAATCTAACAAAGAAGATCGAGCAGGAATCGTTGGTTTTTATTCAGGATGTAATGGAATTTTTGGATAAAAACAATCTTTGAAAAAGATGATAGATTGAAGTGTTAGCGACTGAATGATATTCGGTCAAAATTTATTAAGGTGAGGGGGGTGGGCCCATTTCTCGATGCTAGTTATAAAAATTTATGGATGTCAATAACGAATGAAAAGAATACTCGTGTGTATAATTCTTTTATATCTTGATCTCCATATCACGAAATTAAAATCTACATGAAGCGAACCCTTCAGAAATCTGGATGTGTATGCCCTCATTATTAACAAATTTAATCAAACGTGCATTCTCCATTCTCATTACCTTGTTGGTTACCACCATGGTCATGTATGGGATCATGATGCTGACTCCGCCTGAGACCCGCGCCGAATTATTCATGCCCAAGAATATGTCTGGCAGGATTTCTGAAGAGCAGATCGCAAAAATGATCCAGGTGAGGATTCGGGATAACCATTTAAATGATCCTTATCCGGTGCAATACTATTATTGGATCAAAAATTTATGGCGCGGAGAATGGGGTTATAGCCCGATCCTGGGGGAAGGTGTTCTTGAAGCCATCATCAGACGATCCCCAGTCACTGCTGAATTAACGCTATACTCCATTTTGGCATTTATCCCTTTGGGCTTGTTGAGCGGAGTCATCGCGGGGTCTCGGCAAGACAAGTTTGCGGACCATACATTCAGGTTGTCTGCTTACATCGCAACATCGTTGCCGCCAGTGATATTGGCGATGGTTCTCCTTTCAATATTTTATGTCAATCTCAATTGGTTGTCGCCGGAAAGGTCAGCCTCGAATACTTACTTCCTGGTTCGGTCTGATGAGTTTCGACAGTTTACCGGTTTATTAACGATCGATGGTTTACTTAATGGAAAAATAGAAATCACTCTTGACGCTTTGAGACATTTGGTTATGCCGGTTTTTACTTTAACACTCGTTCATTGGGCGACGTTAGCCCGCATCACCAGAACAGTGATCATTGATGTAAAACACCAGGACTACGTGGTGGCCGCCAGGGCGCGAGGAGTGCCAGAAAACCGGATCACCTGGGGTCATATGCTGCCCAACGTTGTCCCGCCGGGGTTGGCAAGCAGTGTGCTTTCTTCGGCGTCACTGGTGACAGGTGTTTTTGTGGTGGAGATCATTTATAATTTTCACGGCATATCTGAGATCGCCACTCGCAGTATGCAATTCATTCCAGACGCAGCGAGCGCGCTTGGTTTTACGATCTACAGCGTAGTGGTAGTTTTGCTCCTCATGACGATCCTTGATGTCGTTCAATCATTGCTCGATCCACGGAAGACGCATGAGGGCAAATAAGATGACAAAACTCCGCCGCTTTTTTTCAAAATGGCAAAACTGGTTTGGGTTGATCCTTGTTCTTGCCTTTCTCATCATGGCAATCAGCGCGCCGTGGCTTTCACCTCAAGACCCTGATAACCCTGGTACGGTTAAGATCATTGGTAACACCTTAAGAAATCGTCAGCCGCTTCCTCCTAATACTGAGGCTCCGCTTGGCACGCTATCGAACCAATCCAGCGTTTACCATTCCCTTGTCTGGGGCTCTCGGTCAGCAGTCTTTTTTGGGGTGATCGTTGCGCTTTTTTCCATGACCATCGGGGTTTTCATCGGCACTCTGAGCGCTTTTTCAAGCCGTTGGGTTAACGATTTCTTGATGAGGATCACAGACGCCTTCTTGGCATTTCCGATGATCGCGGGAGTGGTGCTGATCACCCAATTGGCGACCATTCTGCTTTTCAATGCCGGGGTTGAAAGTTTCTTAACTGGATCAGGCGGCTCAACCACAACTTTCAACTCCCAACTCTATATTCCGGAAAACCTGCCTTTCTGGCTGATAATTTTGCAGAAAGTGGATCCTTTGATCGTCACATTTATTTTGCTGTCTTGGATGCCTTATGCCAGGATTATGAACGCGGTGGTCAACCGGTTGAAATCGCTGGAGTATATTGAAGCGGCTCGTACTTCTGGCACGCACCCTTCTAAAATTATTATCAGGCACATACTTCCAAATGCCATCGCGCCAGCCGTCATCATGGCAGCCCGCGACGTGGGCGGATTGGTGATCCTTCAAACCACATTTAGTTTTATTGGCTTGGGAGGTAACTCTCCATGGGCGTATTCTCTGGTTACAGCCCGCGACTGGATCATCGGTTTGGGTGGTAATTTTGATTTCTGGTGGGTCTTTCTGCCTATTACCCTGGCAGTTATTCTCTTTGGTGTCGGTTGGAACCTGGTGGGAGATGGGTTGAACGACCTGCTCAATCCGCGATCGCGATAAATTAATAATTCCATCCCCGTCCTTATTGGTATGAGAGATGGAGGTAATGACTAAAATCCAAGTTCTTCAAGCTGATATCGTTACCCTGACCATGGATGTGATTGTCAACGCGGCCAATACGACCCTGCTTGGCGGTGGGGGAGTGGATGGCGCCATACACCTCACGGCCGGGCCTGGATTGTTGAGTGAGTGCCGCGCATTGGGGGGTTGTGAAACCGGCGACGCGAAGATCACCAGCGCTTACAGGCTGCCGTGCAAGTTTGTCATCCACGCAGTGGGTCCGGTATGGCACGGTGGTTCTCGCGGGGAATCTCGTTTGTTGGCCGCGTGCTACCGGCGCTCGTTGGAATTGACTAATGAGCGTCAATTGAAATCCATCGCCTTCCCGTGCATCAGTACAGGCGTGTTTGGTTACCCGTCGCATGAAGCCGCGCTTATCGCAATCCGCGAGGTGAAGCAGTTTGTTTCTACGCCAACCTCTCTTGAATGGATTGTTTTCTGTTGTTACACGGACCGTGATATGAGAGTTTATCAAGAGCTCCTCAGCCAGTAATTCGGCCAACAAAAAACCTCGTTTCCAAAATTCGAAATAATGGATAATTATTATCATATTTGTTATAATAATGATACGCTGGATCAATCCTGATCGCGGTGGAAAGAACGGACTTAATAAGAGGACTCAGAATGATTAATACAAACCCCAAAGTCGATTTCTTTTTTGAAAAGGCGACCGCATGGAAACAAGAGATCGAGAAAATGCGCGAGATCGTGTTGGGTTGCCCCCTGACCGAAGAATTGAAATGGGGCGTGCCTTGCTACACGTTTCAAAACGGCAATGTGGTAATTATTCACACTTTTAAAGAATACTGCGCTTTTTTGATGATCAAAGGCGCTTTGTTAAAGGATCCCCACGGCATTTTGATCCAGCAGACGGAAAATGTGCAGTCTGCGCGTCAAATTCGTTTTACCAATTTGCAGCAGATCGTTGATTTGGAGCCGGCTTTGCGTGAAACCATCCTGGAAGCCATCGAAGTGGAAAGATCTGGTCAGAAAGTTGTCTTTAAAAAAGCGACTGAATTCCCAATCGCAGATGAATTTCAAAAACACCTGGAAGAGAACTCTGATTTGAATGAGGCGTTCTACGCCCTGACCCCGGGACGGCAGAGAGCCTACTTGCTTTATTTTTCTGCGGCAAAGCAACCCAAAACCAGGGAGGCGAGGGTGGAGGCGAGTATTCCGCTTATTCTGAACGGAAAAGGGCTGAACGACTGATGTCGGCGGCTGGGATTGCCAGCCAGGCGTCAGGTGTTTCATTTATGGAGAGGAAGATCAAATGAGCGCGGATAAGGTAAACAAAAAAGAGACGGGTTTTTCGGCTGAAGAAAAAGCAGCCATGAAAGAACGCGCCGCGGAGCTCAAAGCGGCCGCGCGTTCCTCCAAGAGTCGCGAAGAAGGCGAAAGCGCCGTCCTCGCCAAGTATGAGGAGATGCTCGAACCAGATCGATCCATGGGCAAGCGTCTGCACGCCTTGATCCTGGCTAGCGTGCCTGAACTCATGCCGAAAACCTGGTATGGGATGCCAGCTTATTACAAAGATGAGAAGTCGATCTGTTTTTTTCAGAGCGCGCAAAAGTTTAAAACGCGTTATTGCACACTGGGTTTTAATGACCCCGCCAAGCTGGATGATGGCGCGATGTGGCCGGTAGCTTTCGCGCTCACAGGACTGACCCCCTCCGAAGAGACGAGGATTAGCGCCCTTGTGAAAAAAGCGGCAGGATAACGAAAGGAGACTGACTTGAGAGAATTAATCGTTGCGGAATTTATGACCCTGGACGGGGTCATTCAGGCACCGGGTGGTTCGGTGGAAGATGTGGATGGCGATTTTAAACACGGCGGGTGGACGGTACCGTTTTGGCATGATGATATTGGAAAACATTTCTTTGAGGTTTTTTCGACAGCTGACACCCTCTTATTAGGTCGGAAAACCTGGCAGATCCATGGCGGGGCGTTTGAGGTCATGGACGGCGATCCATTCGCGGACGCGATGAACGCGATAGAAAAATATGTGGTTTCTTCCACCCTTAAAAATACCTCTGTCTGGCGTAAATCCAACTTGATAACCGGTGACATCGTTGAAGCCGTGCGTCTACTCAAGCAGCAGCCGGGGAAGAACATCCTGATCGATGGCAGCAGTCAGCTTGTTCCGCTGCTGGCGCAAAATGATCTTGTGGACGAATACTGTCTGCATATCTATCCACTTGTGTTGGGTGGCGGGAAGCGCATCTTTCCGGAAGGGAAGCGCCAGGAGTTGAAACTTGTCGAAGCAACCCCACTGCCAACAGGGGTGGTCTACACGCGCTACAGGCGCGCCTCCACTGAGTGATACAACCAGGTACATCTGGCGGGTACCTATTTTTCTCGCAATGGATAGAGCGCAATTCAGGTTGAATCAAGCATATTCGATCACTTAGGTCGAATATGCTTTTTGTTTTTATGGCTAAATTATTTATAAATCTAAATTTATATTTGACCCTTGATTTTTTTGCCGAATGGCATAAAATATACATATTCATATATCGCTATATATTGATTAGGTGGTGAGAAAAATGATAGACCCTCAATTGCGGGCAGAAGTCATGCGGATGCACGCCCAGGTTTGTGCTGGTTTGGCGGATCCCACCCGGATCTTGCTGCTTTACAGCGTTGCGGAACAACCCAGATCGGTTGGTGACTTGGTGAAAGCCCTGGGCATTAACCAACCCACTGTTTCAAGGCATCTGCAGAACTTACGTGACCGGCGTTTGGTAACGGCTTCGCGCGAAGGACAGAACGTTTACTACTCCCTGACAGACGGACGCATCATCCAGGCGCTCGACCTCTTACGCGCGGTCCTGGCGGACGATCTCTCTTACCAGGGCAGTTTGGCTGGAACGGTAGATCTTACACAAATCTCTGGAGGAAACAAGGAATGAAGACATTTTTAATTCTTGGAGCTGGCACGGCGGGGACGATGATCGCGCGGCACATGGTCAAAAAACTGAACCCGAATGAATGGAAAGTCGTTTTGGTGGACAAGGACGATGATCATTTTTATCAACCGGGTTACCTGTTTGTGCCTTTCGGAATCTACCAGCCCAAGGACGTGGTCAAACCCAAGCACCAATTCATTCCGAAGAACGTGGATTTCATCCTTTCTGACATAGAGTTGATCGAGCCGGATGCCAACCGGGTTAAGATCACCAAAGACTCCAAGGTGATCCAGTACGATTACCTGGTCATTGCCACGGGCGCGGATATTCACCCCGAAGAAACCGAAGGGCTCAAAGAAGAGGGTTGGCGGAAAAACATCTTCGACTTTTACACCTCTGACGGAGCCGAAGCGTTGGGCAAATTCCTGCAAAAATGGGATGGCGGTAAACTGGTTGTTAATGTGGTCGAAAACCCGATCAAATGCCCGGTCGCCCCGTTGGAATTCTTGCTGCTGGCCGATTGGTTTTTCGCCAAGCGCGGCATCCGTAAAAATGTTGAACTAAGTTACGCCACGCCGTTGTCAGATGCATTTACCAAACCTACTTCCGCTGCGGCGTTGAGCAAATTATTGACCCAACGCAACATCAGCCTCGAAACAGATTTCGTGGTTGGCTCAGTTGATTCGGTCAACAATAAGATCGTCTCTTACGATGAACGTGAGGTGTCATACGATCTTTTAGTCAGCATCCCCACCAACATGGGCGCCCCGGTGATCGCGCGTTCCGGTATGGGTGACGCTTTGAATTTTGTTCCCACGAATAAACACACCTTGCAATCAGAGAAATGGGAAAACATCTTTGTGTTGGGTGACGCCGCTAACATCCCTGCTTCCAAAGCAGGATCAGTGATCCATTTTGAGATGGAAACCGCGGTCGAGAACATCCTGGCGCACATCGCTGGCAAAGAAATGCCGGCCAAATTTGACGGTCACTCTCTCTGTTACATTGAGAGTGGATACGGCAAAGCCGTAATGATCGATTTTTCATACGAACAAGAACCGGTCTACGGCAATTACCCGTTGCCGGTGGTGGGCCCGTTTACTTTGTTGAAAGAATCGGTTTTCAATCACTTCGGCAAGATGGCATTTCGCTTCATGTATTATGACCTTATGCTGAAGGGCATCAATGTTCCATTACCCAGTAAGTTCAGCATGTACGGCAAGATCAAAAACAAGTAAAACAATTCATCATTTTAGAAAATTAATTCAGGAGGTAGTGAGTATGGCAACCAGGAAGATCGCAGGAAAAGAAGTGCAAGTGAATGATGAAGGGTTCATGACCGTCCCGTCCGAATGGACCAAAGAGATCGCCGTTGAATTGGCGAAAGAGGAAGGCATCACAGAATTGACCGCGGAACATTGGAAGGTGATCGATTTCTGCCGCAACACCGCCGCCGGCGGCGGCGCCAGCCCCACGCTGCGCACCATCACCACGGGTGCGGGTGTGTCAACCAAGGATCTTTTCGCCTTGTTCCCCAAGGGTCCCGCCAAGAAAGTCTCCAAGATCTCTGGTTTGGGTAAACCCGAAGGCTGCGTCTAATCTTATCCATCCCCGGGCGCATGCCTGGCGAAAAAATCTAAAAAAGGAATCCAAAAATGACTGACCAACCAAGGAAGATCGCTTTCATTTGCTCCAAAGGCAATCTCGATATGGCTTATCCCGCCCTGGTGATGGGCTGGGCCGCCATCGGCAACGGCATCGAAGTGACCATTTTCTTCACCTTCTGGGGCATGGACATGATCAACAAGGCGCGTGTCGATCACCTCGAGATCCCGCCTGTTGGAAACGCCAGCATGAAGATGAACATGATGGGCATCCCTGGATATATCGGCATCCCGCAACTCATGGGCATCATCCCCGGCATGACCCCCTTCGCTTCCGCTTTGATGAAAAGCAAAATGAAGGGTTTGGGTGTTCCCCCGGTACGTGAATATTTACAGATGCTCTCAGATGCCGGTGCGAAAATGTACGCATGCAAGATGTCTGTTGACATGTTTGGCCTGAAGAAAGAAGACTTCATCGACGGCGTGGAAGATATTGTGACTGCCGGCGACTTCATGGACATGACTGACGGCGCTCAAATCATCTTCATTTAGTCTCGTTTGTAAATTCGAAGAATTAGGTTGACTCGAAATTGAGAGTCAACCTTTTTTGTTTCGAACGGATAGAGCGAGTAAAATAAACCGTGCTCACGAGCGTCTTCCAGTAATTCATCAATGGTGCGTATGGAGGACTACTTGTTTTTGGCTTAAACTTCTTTTCAAACATTTTCGTGGATTTAAGATCATGAAGGGGATCTATGAAACAATCGATTGTGCATATCGCGCTGGTTGTCAGGGATTATGACGAAGCCCTGGATTTCTATGTCAACAAACTCAATTTCGAACTTATCGAAGATACATACCAACCTGAGCAAGATAAGCGTTGGGTTGTTGTGGCACCGCCGGGCTCAAAAGGCACCACATTGCTGTTGGCGCGGGCTTCAAAACCTGAACAGGAGCCCTTTGTGGGCAACCAGACCGGTGGAAGGGTTTTCTTGTTCTTAAACACTGATGATTTCTGGCGAGACTACCAATCCATGCTAGGCAAGGGAATTAAATTCGTGCGCGAACCCAAAGAAACCGATTACGGCACGGTGGCTGTTTTTGAGGATCTGTATGGGAACCAATGGGACTTGCTCCAATTAAACCAAGACCACCCAATCGTGAAACGTGTGGAGAATTAAATATCCATTGGGAGGAAATACACTTTATACTCACCCTCTGAGTTTTGAATCACATAAAGATAAATGACCTGGGCTCCCTGAGGAGAGGTGAACACTTCTCCGGAAGATTGTTCGAGCCTGACCAGGTACGCCATGTCATACCAATCCTTACCCATTAATACCAATTCTTTTACCGGGTAACAAAAGATTGTTTGTTGGGTGCAAAGGGTTTCAAAACTACCAGGCAAGTCCGCGGGGTCGACTCCGATTTCTGCCAGGTATTCCGTATCACTTAAGTCCACCTGGAATAAGGCGGCGGCAGCGGCATAATCACCCCCGGCTAGGGCGGCTTGGAATTGCTTAACGACTTCGTAACCTGCATTCAACTCTTCATCGGGGGGTTCCCAAATAGTGGAAAGCCCTTCACTAAAAATTGCCATTCGCGACCCATTTTCTGCGAATTGGATCGGACCATAGCCAATAAACGAATACAATTTGGAAACCTGAGCCCAGGAGCTCGTCTCGTAAACCAAACCAATGACAGAATAATCATCAGGGGTCTCGAGGTTTGCGAGACCAGTCATGACCAGCAGGTCGCCCGCCGGGTTGAAAGCGATTGAATAAACACGCAAACCCGGATTCAGGATTGCAAGAGGCTCCCCGCTAGCCACGTCCCAGATGGTGACATCGGAGTAAGAACCCCCAACAGTAACCACCGTTCGGCCGTCTGGAGAGACGGAAGAATCAGTAATCCCTGGTTGCGAGATATTCTGAAGGAGTGTCCAGGTGGAGGTATCATAAACATCCAGACCGGTGGAACCTGGAGAATAAGCGGTTAAGACGCTTCCATCTCTTGAAAAATTGAGACTGGCATCGTTCCGACCTTGGTCACTTTGGAATTGTTGCAGAAGGTTTCCACTTGTGTCCCAAATGTAAAGACTCGTTTCCACCACGGCAGCCAAAACGCTACCGTCCGGCGCCACCGCCAGGTCTGGATAGTGATTGGGTCCTTTGATGAATTGATTGTAGAAAGTCACTCCGGGGGTGTTCTCCACCAGGTCCCAACTGGCTACTTTCCGTTCGTGGGTGCTGTAATATAGTGTCTTTTGGTCCGGGCTGAATACAACATTCCCAGGCCAGCCTTTCCCGAGGGGGATCTCGTGCAACAACGTGCCCGAATCGACATCATAAACAACCAGGAACCCGCTTTTTTCGGTTTGGCACGCCCAAGTGTTTGTGATGCTTCCCCAACAGGCAGCGATAGCGATCATACTTCCATCCGGGGTGAGAGAGGCCTCGAATTGGGTGTATTGCCGCTCATCCAAAAAATCCAAAAAACCCTGGAAATAACTATGAGTGATGGCGAACTTTTGAAAACCTGTCAGGTCAAAAACGAGGGGAGCAGGTATGGTTTCTGCCGTCGGGGTGGAGGTTTGTGTGGCTTTTGGCGCCTCGGTGGAGGAGGCGATAGTCTCAACTGAAATAGTGTTTTGGGGGCTTTTGGTTGTTGCGGTAGGAGTGGAGGTTGAAGACCCGCAAGCAGAGAGAAGAAAAGCCACGATAATGAATGGAAAGATCTTTTTCATCAAATCACCCTGTAAAATAAGACTAATATAGTCTAAATTATACAGGGTCTTTGTTGATTTTGTTCCCGCGAGTTACCTTGTCAGGTGTTAGAAATATTGATCACCACTTTTCCGTGGGCGTGGCCCTGACCGAGATAGCGCATCGCGGCGGCTGTTTCTTGGAGCGGGTAGCGTCGGTCGATGACAACGCGCAGTTTTCCATCACGAACCAAATTGATTAACAAGGTTTGGTCCTGAGCGTTTGGTTTGGCAGCCAGGACGCTGACCTTGTTTTTGCCGAATGCAGTGAAAGGACCCGTGATTAGTGCCTTGATCACCTGGCTGAGCGGGCCGCCAGCCACAACACAGATGCCACCCGGAACCAACACCTTTTGATAATCACGTTGGGGGCGCCCGCCATTCACCACCAGGATTAAGTCAAAACGAGCCTGGCTTGTTGAAAAATCCTCGACGGCGTAATCAATGACCATATCGGCACCCAGGGAACGGACGAGATCTGTGTTTGACGTGCCGCAGGTCGCGGTCACTTCCGCGCCGAAGTGCTTTGCCAATTGAACCGCGAAATTGCCCACACCGCCGCCGGCACCACAGATCAGCACTTTTTGTCCAGCGCGGATCTTCCCTGAGTCGCGCAGCCCTTGCAGGGCGGTGACACCGGCCATGGCCAGCGCCGCGGCTTGTTCATCGGGAACCTCTGCGGGTTTGATGGACAAATATCTTTCATGGGTGACAACGTATTCGGCAAAACCACCTGATCCGCTGGCTGAGATATCACCGAAGACCAGATCCCCTACTTTGAACTTATTAACATCTCGACCCACGGCTGCCACCTGACCGGAGATATCAACGCCAAAAATTTTGTTCTTGGGGACCGCCCCCATGCCCATGGTTCGATAGTCCGCGGCGTTAACACTGGCTGCGTGCACCTTTACCAAAACCTGGTTGTTTCCGGGATTTGGTTTTTTTACGTCGCGGTAGACAAGCGGACCTTCGGGATTGTTCTTTTCGTAAACGACTGCTTTCATGAAACCTCTCCTAGCCTGGATAAAGATTACTCGTTGCTGACGATGCTAAAGACTTCACCAATCTGCACCCCGAAGACATCCGCGATGCGGAAGGCCAACTCGAGGGATGGAGAGTACTTGCCGGCTTCAATCGCGATGATGGTCTGCCTTGATACTCCAGCCTTTTCAGCCAGTTCCATTTGGGTCATTTCGTTGGCGAAGAAACGCAACTTGCGGATGTTGTTAGCGATTTCGAATTTTTTGGGCATATTACACTCCCCGGCGGTAATAATAGATTTGTACCGCGCCGCCCAGGATCGAACCAAGATTGAAAGAGGCGAAGAGGATGTTGAGCATCACAACCGGAGAGATTCCGATTACGAGAGTGATCAAGCCGGCGATGAAACCGACTCCCGCCACAGCAAAACCCACCTGGTTGGATTTCATTTCGATAAGTTTGTCCATTTCGTCTTCGACCATTTCCAATTTGATATTCTTTTCGAGTTCTCGATCATCCACTTTTTGGTTGTGCATGGCTTCTTTAATCGCGATGGAAATTGAAAGCAAAATATGAAAGATGATTTGGATAATGATAGTCGCGCCGATGCCGATGCCGATGAAGATGAGCATGGTGGTTGCCCAAAAGCGCAAGTCGGTGAGGGTTGCCAAACCGGCGTTAAACTTATTCAGCGCGTAAATGCAGTACGCCGCGAAAACGGCAGCCCCAGTGAGGAGCATGGTGAGGGTTCTTTTTTCCTGGTAAGACATGATTTGTTTCTCCTTTTTCTTTATGTTTAGTATATTACACATATAGTAATACATAACATACTTAATGTCAAGTATATTTTACATCAAATTCACCATCAATTTCTTTGAAACCGTTGGACTTTTTATTTGAGATGCTGCATACTTGAAACGCGTTCATTTCATCAAGAATATTGGAGGACGGGATGGCAGGGTCGTTTATCGATTGCCTGGTTTGCCGAAAGCATCGCGGGGAAACCCCGCTTTTTGGAGGATTTATTTACCAGGATGACTGTGTTCTGATCTCGCATGCGCAGCCTTACGGTCCCGAAACGGACCATTACCTGGGGCACCTGTTCATCGAGACGCGTCGCCATGTGGCCGACCTCGCAGATTTGACGATGGAGGAAGCTGCCGCGCTGGGTGTTTTTACCACCCACCTGGCAAGAGCTTTAAGAACGATTGAGAATATTGTGCATGTCTACGCATTTACCATCGTGGACGGCGCGCCGCACATACATATTCATGTGATCGGGCGCTACGCCGCGGCTCCGCGGGAGTATTGGGGGCCAAAGGTGGATGAATGGCCGGGCGCCCCTCGCGGTGGTGAGTTCGAGATCGCGCATTTTTCAGACTCGATGCGCAGGGTGTTAATCCAAAATTTGCCAACCAAATAACGCGTAGTTAGGCTTGAAGTTTAATCAGGAGAGATCACCGATGACAAGGTTGAAAACCGAATACGTCGCGCTGGAGGGAATCCGTATGGCGTTCTGCCAGGCCGGCCATGGGGAGTCATTATTGCTTTTGCATGGCAATTCGATCAGTAAATCTTATTTCAAGGGCTACCAACTGGAGTGGTTTCCGGATTATCACACGTACGCGATTGACAGCCGAGGCCACGGACAGAGTCGTTCACGCGACGAAATTCTCAATTACGAGCAAATGAGTCTCGATCTACTCGCGTTTTGCAAGGCGTTGGGGATCTCGAAAACATCAGTCATCGGGTACAGCGACGGCGGCAATCTTGCGCTATGGCTGGCAGTGAAAGCACCTGAAATCTTTACCAAGGTGGTTGCCATTTCGCCCAATACGGTTGCCAGCGCAACCACAGACCGCGCGATGGCATCCATTCAACGCTTCATTGATCAGATGACCCGCCTGAAACGTTTTGGGTTACCTATGGCGAATCAAATCATGCGCTTCAACTTGATGCTTACCGACACCGGCATTACCGAGGATGATTTGCGCTCCATTCACACCAAGGTCAAGATCCTCTACGCGGAACGTGACATGGTTAAGGAGGAACACCTTCAACAAATCGCGGGGCTGATCGCCGGCGCGAACCTGGAAAAAGTCCCCGCTTGTAATCATTTGACCATCCCTTACCAGGAGAAGACGATCGCGGCTATAAGCGACTTCCTGATGAGGGATTAATTGGCGTGGTGGATCGGAAGCCTACTTGACAGCGGCTTTGAACTTTTCCTGGTGTTCGCGGAAATCGTAGGTGGTGAAGATCTCGGTGCGGAAAGCCGGCCAGGCCCGCTTTTCGATGGAGATGTTGACTTCACGCAACCTGGAAGGTGGCAAGCGCAAGGTGACCACATGGCCGATGCCCATCATCACATACCACGTGACCAACTCGATCCCTTCGGGTGGGAATTCCTGCCAAAACCCGGAAGCGCGCAAGTATTGCTGAATTTCATCCAGGTTTTTGGACTGGTCGTGGCGAAAGAACACGGTTAATAACATTTCTTCTTTTTCCATGAAATACTCCAGGTCGATTGATTTTCGGATGATTCTAATTAATCCTCATTACCCACCAGACGTCAAGTGCAGTAGTATTTTTTACAGGAAAACATTTCAATGATGACAAAAAAAATTATTGACCAGGTTCTTTTGGTCACGCCACGGTTGCGGTTGCGGCGGCTGGAAATGACCGACCAACCGCTGATTGAAGCGCTCTTCTGTGACGCGGAAATGATGCGCTACGTGGGAGGTGTGTGGACGCGACAAGCCGCCGCCGAGACTACGATCGAATGGCATGAACATTGGGGAATCGACAACTATTTTTACGGCGTGTTGGAAATAAACCACGGCGGCGTGGGAGTAGGGATTGCCGGTTTTACTGAAAACACACACGTTCACGAAAAGGGGATCGAATTCTCGTGGTTTATCCTGCCAGGGCATCAGGGGAGGGGATACGCCACCGAGGTCACCAAAGGCATCATGACGTGCGTATTTGAACGAATGCATAAGAAGCGTTTGTTCGCCGAAACCCATCCAGACAACCCCGCGTCCAACCGGGTGCTTGAGAAAATGGGGTTCACAGAATTGGTTGAAACGAATCGAGAAGACGAGAGTTTGCCGGGGTTTAACCGCCAGATCGTGTGGGAATACCTGCGGCGGAACTGGTTGGATCACGCTTTGATTTAACGCCCCCCGCTTGTGGGAAGAGTGGATCCTTTTTTAAACACCGCGAGGGCGCGCTGGCGGGCGAAAGCGTGGTCAATGATCGGGCAAGGGTAAGCGCTACCAAGTTTGAAAAACAGTTTTCGGGCGAGTTCCGGCGGTATTGCCCAGGGTTGGTGGATGAATTTGTCTGGCAGATTGGAAAGTTCGGGAACCCAGCGCCGTACGTAATCTCCCAAAGGGTCGAATTTCTCCCCTTGCAGCACAGGATTGAAAACGCGAAAATATGGGGCGGCATCGCTGCCTGTGCCCGCAGACCACTGCCAGCCGCCATTGTTGGGGGCCGGATCGCCATCGATAAGTTGCTGCATGAAGTATTTTTCTCCCCAGCGCCAATCGACGAGCAAGTCCTTGGTCAGAAACGATGCGGTGATCATGCGTGCCCGGTTGTGCATCCACCCGGTTTGCTTAAGTTGGCGCATGGCGGCATCTACCACCGGGTAGCCTGTGAGGCCTTTTTTCCAGGCGGTGAAATCTTGCGAATCGTTGATCCAGTGAATGTGCCGCATTTGTGAACGGAATGCCATTTGTCGGGCGTGGGGGAAGTGGTTCAGGATCGAAATGTAGAACTCCCTCCAGATCAATTCGTTTAGCCAGGTTTCGCTTCCTAATTGGTTTGTTTTGCCAATCGATAGCGCCTCAAAACGGGTCGCTCTCATCGCCTGCCGGGCTGACAGCATGCCAAACCTCAAGTAGGGCGACAACCCGGATGTACAGTCTAAATCCATCCGGTCTCGATCATTGGCATAAGCGTCGATTTTGGTTTCGACAAAGTCATCCAGCCGGCGCGCGGCTTCCTGCTCACCCGCCGGAAACAAGGTACTCAGATTTGAATCTGAGGGGGTCGATTCGGTGGGTATGCCGACTGGGGTGCGAATAAATTTCGGCGCTGGCAGGGATTCCTGGTAGCTTACCAGATCACGCCATTTTCGACTGAAAGGGGTGAACACGGTGTAGGGGCTTCCATCCGGTTTTACCACCACAGATGGCGGTAACAAGGTTAACCCTCCGGTAAGACGCAGGGGGAGCGCGGCGGCCACGCTTTTATCGCGCTGGCGCGCGTAAGGCGAGAAATCTTCTTCGGCGAAGATCGAATCCCCGTTTACCTCCGACAACATCTGACGCAATATTTCTATTGGATCTCCACGACGCAGTATAAGGGTGCTACCCAGGGTTTTCAGATCTTTATCCAGCATCCTTAGACCCTCGTACAAGAAAGACACACGTGCCGGGGAAGAATAGTCCGAATTCACTAATTTGGGATCAAAGATGAACAAAGGCACGATTAAATCCGCTCTGTTCATGGCCATGGAAAGCGCCTGGTTGTCTGTAAGCCGCAGATCTCGCCGAATCCACCAAATTGCTGTGGTCATTTTCACCTTTTTGATTTGATCGAACGGTCCATTAATTGAATTGTAAACGGTTTCAATCAGACCATGACGGTGTGTATGAACTTTTACCTGATAGAGTTTCAGGTAGAATTAGTTGAGAAAACCGAGTCTATACTTTCACGCGAAAATGGCAGGGATCATGGAAAAGAAAACAATCCTGGTGACGGGTGGGGCGGGGCATGTTGGATCGCACCTTGTAGAGTTGCTGGCATCCGACCCGGCCAACCGGGTGATCTCGCTGGATAATTATTCCAATGGCCGGGTGGAGAACCACGTTCCCGGCGCGGAATACCGCAAGGGAGACACGCGTGACATCGCCATGCTTGTTCCTGAAAGCCCTGACCTGGTCTATCACCTGGGTGAATACGCGCGCATCACCCCTTCATTTGACGAAATCGAAAAAGTCTATGAAAGTAACATTATGGGCACCTTCGCAGTCGTCCAGTTTTGCCGTACGCGGCAGGTTCAAAAGCTGGTTTACGCGGCATCGAGCACCCGCTTTGCCGTGGAAGGTGACGGCCGTCATCAAAACCCTTATTCCTTCAGTAAGGCGGTCAATGTTGACCTGATCAACGACTTTCACCGCTGGTATAACCTGCCTTACGCGATCTGTTACTTTTATAACGCCTACGGTCCGCGTGAAAACGGGGAAGGCAAGTACGCCACATTGATCGCTAAATTTGAGCAACGGTTTCTGAAAGGCGATTCTTTTCCGGTAGTCAAACCGGGAACGCAGCGCCGGGCATTTACCTACGTTAAAGACCTTGCCCGAGGAATCCAGTTGGTGGGTGATCGTGGTTTGGGGGATGGCTACGCCTTGGGTGCTTTGAAAAGTTATTCGGTGCTTGAAATCGCAGAAGCATTTGGCGGGCCAGTCGAGTTTGTGGAAGGCTACCCCGGGCGTGAAGAATCAGCAAACGACCCTCAAAAGGCGCGCGATGAATTGGGTTGGGAACCCACGATGGATGTAATGACTTACATAAAAGATTTTGTTAAAACCCATTCGCGCGGCTCGTCCGCTGGGCTGGCATAAAATTGAAATATAACAAGACTCATGGGATAATTCGACCCTAAGGTTTTTACTGGTAGTGAAAGGAGTTATCATGCAAGAAAATGTGAGTTTCACCAACATAGACGAATATATCGCCCTCTTCCCGGCTGATATCCAGGAGAAGCTTACGAAAATCCGTGAGGTGGTCCACCAAGCAGCGCCCGACGCTGTGGAACGGATCGCCTACCAGATGCCTACCTTCAGCTTGGAAGGCAACCTGGTGCATTTTGCCGCTTTTAAGAATCACATTGGTTTTTACCCAACCCCATCGGGCACCGAGGAATTTCGTAGAGAGTTAGCGGCTTACGATGGTTCCAAAGGGACGGTGCGCTTCCCGCTCGACAAACCCGTACCTTACGAATTGATTTCACGAATTGTTACCTATCGCGTCAAGGAAAACCTCGCGAAGGCGGAAGCCAAAAAATCGAAACCCAGGAAATAATCAACCGTGGTCAAGCGTATTTGTCCGATCACCAATGATCCCAACGCCCGGCGTGCGGCAGAAAATGTCACCGCCGCATTGCGCCCGAACCTGCCCGCAGGATTGGGACAACCTGCTTTGAGGGCTCTGGCTTCGGCTGGGTTGATTTCACTTGATAAATTAAATGGGTTTAGCAAGGCAGACCTTTTGGCCATGCACGGAATTGGCCCAAAAGCGGTACGCATTCTTGAAGCCGCACTGACCGAAATTAATTGTCATCTGGCGAATTAGTACATATCCAGGATTAGACCGAGGGCAAATTGATCAATCAATTCGTTGGTGACGCGATCCTTCCCCTTCAATTGATGGGCTACGATGTGGATGATACCCCGCAAGTGCCGGGTGTTTCGGCGCTGCTCCACGCGAAGCTTAAAAAACCAGCCGCGGTTGGGCCGGTCAAATTCGACACCCACCTTTTGTTTGTAGATTGGGACAAGGCTTTGTTTGGACGATTGGAAAGCCTTGATGAGTGCCACAAAAAATTCAGCGCCTGGGTGAACCTGGGTTATAAAACCCCTCATGCGTGGAGGATGATGTTGCCCAACCTGGCCGTGGTGGCCCTCTCCGAATTCGAGATCCCTTTAGACGTGATCCAGTTCGTGAACGATGATTACCGCGTGCCCTGGACGGGTGGCGAGACAGGGCAAACCTTGATCGTCGATCTGAAAAACCGGTTGGTCCACCAGCACGGGCCGCAACGGCTTAAACAATACGGCTCAACCCCGTTGGCATGCGCGGCTGCCGATGTAAACCGGGTGTGCGCAGAAGTGTTTGTGATGGCGTAGGGCAATCGTTGAAGAATCGTAGTTGACAAACCCCTCGAGAAGTAATAAGATAGTACAAACACAGGAGTAACCTTCACTATGCGAGTTTTGGCGGTAAGTCAAGTTGAGGTGAGTTTCTAAGGCACGCGGTATTTCCGTGTGCCTTTTTGTTACCCATCTTCCTTCACCAAAGGAGAAACAAGCTAATGGATTCCAGCATGATCGGTAAGATCGAAAAAGCAAAACGTTACGCACAAGAACGAAACCGTTTTGAGTTCCATTCGTTTGCGGTCACCATTCGGGGTGACAATAATGCCCACAACGTCAAATATGAAGGTGGCCATTGGGATTGTGACTGCGAGTATTTTAAGACTCGCGGACGCTGCGTGCACACCATGTCGCTCGAAACAATCCTGGAGGGCATGGCAAAACCCATTGAAGCGCCAATCGCGCTCTAATTAAAATGGCAAGCACAAGCCCTGGTTGAAATTTCAACCAGGGCTTTATTGATTAACCGGTATTTTAAATTCAAGATTTATTTGAACAGGCATGTCTATCCAGCGAACCAGATTTTGATTTTATAAGAAATTGTTGTAAACTGCAAAAGGATGAATTTGGTCGGGGAGTTCTAAAACCTCACGCCAGTGAAACTCGTATTCTTTGTGTGATTGCTAATAATCAGTCGTTTGCCAATTCGTCCAAGAGTTTGGATCAAATATATGTTGAGTGATCGGCATACCAGGATTCTTCTCATCACCTTAATGGGGTTGGTCATTCTGGCCAGCCTTGTTCTTGCTATGAGTATCACCGGTCTGCAATTGCGAGCTGGAATTGAGTTCCCCCCCAGGGTCGAGAGCGATACACCAGTCACAAGTTCCTCGCCAGGCTCATCCACACAACCCCGTTCGTTGAATTTCTTACAGGCAGCTGCAGCGATTATTTTTCTCGGGCTGGTGATTTACCTGGGAGTAAGGGTGGTGAAATTATTAGTACTACATTCCGCGCAATGGAAAGGTATTTGGAAAATAATTGTCGCTTTGGCTGGGGTTGTTTTGATCATGATCTTTTTAGGTAACCTCACCCCAGCGAGTAATTACCCATCCTCCAATGACGATGTGTTTCAGACCTCAACGCCTTCCGCCCCACTTCAGGGGGTCGCCGTTGGTGAACCGCCGCAAAGCCTTCGCTGGTTATTTTTAGCGATTTTGTTTAGCGGGCTGGGCCTTTTAGCCTTTATCGGGTCAAGAAAGAAACTTGGATTAAAGCGATTGGACCCGATTGTTCAAAATGCTGAAGGCGCGCTAGAGTCCCTCTTTAGAGGCGATGATTTTCGCAATGTTATTTTGCGTTGTTATTATGAAATGTCACGTGTGATTCAGGAAGAAAATGGCATTGAGCGGGAATCAGTGATGACGGTTCGGGAATTTGAAGTTGCGCTTGATTTACGCGGATTTGACCTCGAGCCGATCCATCAGTTGGGTGTGTTGTTTGAAAAAGCGCGGTATAGCGACCAACCCATCACTGGAGCAGAAGAAGAACAGGGGCTCGCTTGTCTGCAGCGGATTGCTGGTCGAAAGCGGAACGGGGAGAGAAGTTGATAAAAAAGAAGGTAAACCAACTTATTGGTATTTTGCTCCTACTGACATTATTGGGGATGATTATCTATCTCTTTAGGGCAGAATGGATGGCTTATGTGGTCGACCCAGTGACACGCTTTTTTTGGGCAATCTGGGAGATCCTCTCACGGGTGGACCAGAACATTCTTTGGAATTTCGCCATATTTCTCACTGCAATGTTGGCTTTTCTATTATTTCCATCCACGCGGTATGAATCTCAAAACAACTCCTACAACTATGAATACAACACCGAGACTCAGGTCGCGCATTGGGTCAACTTGCTTAAGAAACGATCCCTTGAGGCGGACGGTGAACAAGCTTTAATTCAGGCGGCGCGCAGGCTCGCTCAAGACACCCTCGGATTGGAACCACAACAACTTACGGATTCCCCGTCGAAATCCGTGGTGGACAGAATGCCAGGGAATGTGGCTCGGTACCTCGGGTTTGAATCGCAACCCAGAGTCTCGCTTTGGAAAAGAGGATTTCAAAAAACTTTATTCCTAGCCCCGACTTTTTTACGAAAAAGGATGGGAACAAAAAGTGTGCCGGCAGAATTTTTGGATTCGATCGAGTGGCTTGAACAAGAATTAGGATTTGAAGAGGATGGAGACGAAAAATGAACTCTCAAGAATTTGTGAAAACCGCGAATCAAATCGTTGATGAAGTGCAAAAAGCTGTGGTCGGAAAAAGATTTCTGCTGCAAAAAATGCTAGCTGTTTTTCTTTGCCAGGGCGGGCATGTATTAATGGAAGATTATCCGGGTTTGGCAAAGACCTTGATTGCCAATTCGTTTGCCACGGCACTTGGGTTCCACTTCAAGCGTATTCAATTCACACCAGATCTATTGCCGGGCGATATCACCGGTGGTTACATTTACAACACGAAACAGAATGAATTTGTTTTACGAAAAGGGCCGATCTTCTCAAATTTCTTGTTGGCTGATGAGATCAACCGGGCATCCCCGAAAACGCAATCGGCTTTGCTTGAAGCCATGCAAGAGTACCAGGTAACTCTGGAAGGCGAGACTCAGATGCTGCCGGATCCGTTTATTGTGATCGCCACCCAAAACCCTATTGAATACGAAGGCACCTTCCCACTACCTGAAGCTCAAATGGATCGATTTATGCTGCGGTTGAGAGTGGGTTACCCCAACCCTCAAGAAGAATTGGAAATATTGGAGCGGCGCAGGCAGAGGCGCCAGGATCACACTGACTTAAAAGCGGTGATCGACGACGCCATTTTTGTTGAAATGAAAAAGAGGGTTGAAGTAGTGCAAGTTCAACCGGATGTCGAACGGTACATCATCGACCTGGTCAGCATGACTCGCAATCACCGCAGTGTCACCATCGGGGCAAGCCCGCGCGGCTCTCTCGCGCTTATGAAAATATCACGTGCCTGGGCAGCCCTTCAAGGGCGTGATTTTGTGGTGCCAGACGACGTAAAACTGTTCGCTGTTGACGCTTTAAGCCATCGTCTGATGATCGAGCCCAGTCTTTGGGGGTCGAAAACCACGGACGAGACTGTTATTGGCGAGATCCTTCAATCCGTGCCTGTGCCTGTTTTACCCGAGAAGCATGAGTAATCGTTTCGTTGTAATCGTTATTTCGATCACCGGGTTGATCCTCCTGGCGTTGATCCTCAGGAATGGTTATATCCTCGCACTCGCAATCCCGTTTTTGGTCACCCTGATGGTGGGGTTAATCTCACTCCCTTATAAAATTGATTTAACTGCCGTAAGAAAGGTAGATGGGGCGATCTTCACTCCAACACAACCTGTGCGTGTAAAGTTGAGCATCCAAAACCACGGAGGGGCGATTAAACGGTTGGCAATCGAGGATGAAACTTTCATGGGGTCGGAAATATTGGATGGGCGCTTTTCAATGCTTCGTTCGGTAAGGGGAGGGGAATCATTTGAATTGGAATATTCAATGAGACTCCCCAGAGGGTCTTATGCCTGGAACAACCTCCGCGCCGTGGTCGGCGACCCCCTGGGCATTTTTAATAGGGTGCTCGAATTGTCGGCTGCGAGTGAGGTCACCGTTCTACCCGCAACCCCCGGGATTCGCAGGCAGCGACTCCATCCTCGGCTCACACGCCATTTTCCAGGGCAAATCCCGGCTGATGCTCCAGGCCAGGGAACAGAATTTCTGGGTGTCCGTGAATACCGCCCTGGTGACGCGTTGCGACATATTAATTGGCGATCCAACGCAAGACATCCTCAAACCTTGTTTACCAACGAATTCCGACAGGAGGAGATGGCGGATTTTGGGATCATTCTCGATACCCGCGGGCTGGGCCAATTCGCAGAAGTGGATTCGAAAGCCTTGGAGAGTTCGATCAATGGGGCGGCGGCGTTCGCGGAAAAAGTCATCCATGAAGGCAATCGGGTATCGTTGTTGGTATTTGGAAAGGGAATGTCTTCATTGTTTCCGGGTTCCGGGAAGCGTCAATTAGCACTTGTGCTGCGTGAGCTTGCCAGTGTAAGGTCGAGCCCCTTTATTTCGTTAGACTTTTTACAGTACGCGCCTGTCCGGTTATTCCCGACTCGTAGCACGCTGGTAGTGTTTGGGCTCCTGGATGATCGGGATGTCGAAATCTATGCCCGGTTAAGGTCTTTCGGTTATGATATTGTGTTGGTCAATAAAGATCTAATTGTACAGAATCGCAAAAAGTTTTCATCGAATGGGTTGCACCTGGCTGCGGCGAGGGCGGCGAGGATCGAAAGAGTCTTGATGGTTAGAAAATTGACCCGGTTGGGTGTGAGGGTGGTCGATTGGCAACCAGGCCAGGATGTTGCCTCTGTTCTACTCGAGATCGGGAAACAATTTTCCAATCTTCGGAAATTGGTTACGCGATGATAAAGTCCATCCGTTTTGCTTCCAATTTGACATTGGGGATCAGCTCGATCCTCCTTCTGAGTGTTTTACTTCGCGCGGGTTACTGGTTCGCAGCCCCTTTGCTTGGGGCGTGCGCGTTGTTCTGGTTTTTCGCTCGAAAATGGTCATCTGAATGGCCTTCCACAGCCGTGATGGTGTTGCTTTTGGCGGTTACCGCCTTTGGACTGATGAAACAACTCGCGATACCTTTGTTGTTATTCAATTCGGTACTGATTTTAGTGTTTTGGGACCTTCATCAATTCGCGGCGGACATTCTGTATGGACAATTAGAAAGTCTCACCCGAGAATTGGGGTTTAATCATTTACGGGCGCTCGTTATTTTGACAGCACTTTCTGCCATTCTCTTAATTATTGTTGCCCTCGTGAGCATTGAAATTCCATTTGGCTGGGTCATCACGTTGATAATCACCCTGGTGATCGGGTTTGTCGTCTTGGTGCGCAAGGTTAGACAGACCAATTAACCAATCGGTGAAATTTCAATAACCCTTTTTATACCCTTTTTAGGCTTGTTTACAAATCCAACCAATGGGAGTATGATACCCACTTGCGTCAGCCCGGTGGGCTGCGTATTTATTTTTTGGAGTGGACCATGCCAAGACGTAATATTAAACAACTTTATCAAGACGAATTTAGGGGCTACAACTTTGCCAAGTTTCAACGCGATCTAATGGCCGGGTTGACGGTATCCGCCGTTGCCTTGCCACTGGCACTCGCGTTTGGGGTTTCATCCGGGGCGACCGCGTCAGCAGGGTTGGTCACTGCGGTACTGGCTGGTTTTATCATCGGGGCACTATCAGGCGCGCCGTTTCAGATCAGCGGACCCACGGGGGCGATGAGTGCCGTGCTGATCGTTCTTGCACAAAAGCATGGATTGCAGGGTGTCTGGATAGCCGGGTTGATGTCTGGCTTATTCTTGTTAATTATCGGCTTACTGCGCATGGGGCGATTCGTAGCCTTTATTCCATCCCCGGTGATCACCGGGTTTACATCGGGAATTGCGTTAATCATTTTCATCGGCCAATTGGACAACTTCCTTGGAGTAACGACGCCGGGAGTGGATTCGGCATTATTTAAGTTGACGCATTACTTCAAGGGCGGTTTTAACCTTGATATACACACCATCCTGCTTGGATTGATCGTGATCTTAACCATGCTCCTCTGGCCAAAAAAGTGGAACGCAAAATTCCCCTCTTCGTTGTTGGGCATCATTTTAGCCACTGGAGCCAACGCCTTGCTGAAGTGGCCAGTCGCGGTGATCGGCGAGATCCCACAAACGCTGATGCTTGCGGACCGCTTGACCCTAGCCCAAATCCCGTGGAATAATTTAACCGAGTTTTTGGCACCCGCCTTGACGATCACCGCCCTTGGGTCAATCGAATCGTTGTTGTGCGGTACCGTGGCGTCGAACATGACCGGCACCCGCCTGCAAGCGAACCAGGAATTGATCGGGCAAGGTATCGGCAATATGATTATCCCGTTTTTTGGCGGAGTTCCGGCTACCGCCGCGATTGCCCGTTCGAGCGTGGGCATTAAATCAGGTGGGCAAACCCGCCTGGTAAGCATCATACACGCGGTTGGCTTGTTGGCATCCATGTTCTTCCTGGCACCGGTCATGGCGCGCATCCCACTGGCAGCGCTGGCGGGGGTGCTCATGGTGACGGCCTGGCGGATGAACGAATGGGAATCCATCCGGTTTTTGGTGGGTAAGCGCTTTAAAACGGCCATGCTCGCTTTTGGAGTTACCATGCTGGCTACCATCACCCTGGACCTGACCCAAGCCATCCTGGTGGGATCACTGATCTCGGTGATGTTCTTCATCAGCAAGATCGCCCAGATCGACATCGAAGTGCAAGATGTTGACCCGCAACGTTTGAACGAAAAAGGAATCGAAGTCACCGGGGATTGCAGCCAGACCAAAGTCGCGTATATCACCGGTCCGCTCTTTTTCGCCGCGGTGGGTTTTTTCAACGAAGCCTTCGCGCACCTGCAAGGGGTGAAAACCCTGGTGCTTTCAATGCGGGGCGTGTCGTTGATCGACACCGCTGGAGTGGAGGCGATTGAAAGGTTATACCAAAGAATGGTATCCAGTGGCGGCATATTAATGTTTTCTGGCGTGCACGACAACGCCATGAACATGCTCGAACGCGCCGGGCTGGTGGATAAGATCGGTCACGAGAACTTCTTCTGGTCATCCGATGTAGCCCTGGTGGAAGCCGGGAAACGAACCTGCGCTTGAAAACAAAAACCGTGAATCATTTTTATTCACGGTTTATTCTTGATACCTGGCGGAGAGGGTGGGATTCGAACCCACGGTGACCACGAGAGCCACAACGGTTTTCGAGACCGCCCCATTCAACCACTCTGGCACCTCTCCGAACGGCAGAATTATACACGAAAAGCGTTAAATTTCGACAACCTGGTCGTAGATAGGGTATTCCACGGGGCCGATGCCGGCTTCGGCGAGTTTTTGCTCGAAGACAGTGGCGGCGTCTTGCTCACCGTGCACCAGGAAGATCTTTTTAGCACGGCCTTTGACCGCGGACGCGTATTGCAAAAGGGCATCCTGCCCGGCGTGCGCTGAGAGACCGCTGATCGTATCCACTTCGGCGCGAAGGGCATACGGTTCGCCGAAGATGCGGATCTCGGGGTTCTTTTCAACCAGGCGGCGGCCGAGCGTGTTAGGCGCTTGCCAGCCGACGATCATAATTGTATTTTTCGGGTCTTCAACGTTGTTTTTGAGGTGGTGCAAGATACGCCCCGCTTCAGCCATACCGGAGGCTGAAATGATCACCATCGGGCCTTTCAATTCGTTAATGCTTTTAGATTCTTCAACGGAGCTAACGAATCGCAAACCTTTGAAATCCAACGCGGGGTGATTGTTCTTGCGAATAAAATCAAAAGTTTCGATGTCAAAGTACTCAGGGTATTGCCCAAAGATCTTCGAGGCTTTGACTGCCAACGGGCTGTCGACAAAAACGGGCAACTCGCTCAACAAGTTTTCAGAGCGCATCAGGTTCATGAAATAGACGATCTCTTGGGTTCGCCCCACGGCGAAAGCCGGAATGATCACTTTTCCCCCACGACGAATGGTTTTTAGCATGATCTGCTTGAAAAGCTCATAAGCAGCTTCCACGCTGTCGTGGTTCTGGTCGCCGTACGTGCATTCCATTAACAAGGTATCTACATCTGATGGAAGGACGGGGTCGGGGAGCAATGGCAACCCTTTGCGGCCGATGTCGCCTGAAAACCAAAGGCTTTTATGGGCGCCGTTTTCCACAATGTCCAGCCGAATGGCGGCGGAGCCAAGGATGTGACCGGCGTTGAAGAAGCGAACTGTTACCCCAGGCACCGGTGAAAAAGCTTCTTCGTACTTAACCGGGTAATAACGGTCAATGGCGTTGATGGCATCTCGTTCGGTGTAAAGTGGCTCCATGGGTGGTTCGCCGCGTTTGGCGCGTTTCTTGTTGACGTATTCTGTGTCCGCTTCCTGGATGTGGGCGGCGTCAAGCAGCATGATCTCACCCAGGGTCGCGGTGGGGGGCGTGGCGTAGATTGGGCCTTTGAAGCCCATTTTAACGAGGTTAGGCAGGTTGCCGCTATGGTCGATGTGGGCGTGCGATAGGATGACCGCGTCAATGGAAGCCGGATCGAACTCAAAGCGAAGATTCTTCTCGTAATTTTCCGCACGTTTGCCTTGAAAAAGTCCGCAATCCAGCAGCAATTTGTGCCCATTGACTTCTATTAAGTGCTTTGATCCGGTAACAGTTTGCGCCGCGCCGGTAAAATGAATTTTCATTTTGTCTCCTTAATGCGAATCGTTTTCAAAATGGGCTTACCAAAATTCTTAAATCGGTAAGGGGTACTGGTCATTATTTTGCGCAGCTCACCACGATTGGACGGGTTTCCGGAGGCGATCGATTCCATCAATTCCCTGGGAAGTACGACATCCGATTCAACCTTGAGTTCTTTTGCGGCGGCTTTGCGCCATTCCTTCAGCTTGTCGAGACGCACCAGAAAGGCATCATCGGGCTTCGGCGTCCGGTGCCTAACCGGGGGCGGCGTGGATTCTGCTTTTACGAGTGCTTTTAAGAGGTTAAGTCCGTGACGTTTGACCACTTTTTCGGTGCATCCGTGAATGCTTGAGAGTTCTTCAAGCGTTTTTGGCTTTTGGTCTGCCAATTCAAAGAGAATATCGTTGGAAAGCACTTTAAAATGGGGAAGGTTGGCTTTCTTAGCCTGTTCGTCGCGGTATAGACAAAGCTCATAAATCATGGCGGCTTTGAGTGGGTCCGTGTGATTGGTGGTGCCTGGCTTTAAGAAACCGGCTTGATGGTTGTCGTGATTGCGGGCTTCAGCTGCGCAAGCCAGGATAAAATCTTCGCGTGCCAGGTCAATGAGCTGTTTTTCGATCAATTGCTTCTCCAGCTCATCGCGTAATTGAAACAGGTAATGCGTGTCAAGTCGCGCGTAATCCAGCATTTCGGGAGGGAGGGGACGTAACCCCCAATTGGCTCGCTGGTATTTCTTGTCGAGGTTTATCTCAAATTTGTTTAGCAAGAGTGAGCCCAACCCGACTTGTGATTCACCTAAAATCCGGGCAGCGATCATGGTGTCAAAAATATTGGCAAATTCAAACATAAAATCACGTTTCAGACAGATCAGATCGTATTCAGAAGCGTGGAAGATTTTCTCTTGGGCTGGGTTGTTAAAGAGTGTGCCAAGCAGGGAGAGGTCTTTTAATACAAAGGGATCAAAAAGGAAATCCTGGTCGGGTGTAGAGATTTGAACCAGGCACACCTCTTCCTTGTAAGCGAACAGGCTGTTCGATTCAGTATCCACGGCGATCCGCGGCTCAGGTTGGATGCAATAGTAAGCGGATTCGAGGGCGGCAGGGGTGTCGATCCAAAGCGGAGGCGTTTGTGGATGGTCAAGCATAGCCAAATTATAACCTGTTGAGTATCACTTCACCGTGGAAAGCGTGACGATTGAACCTAAATGAAATGATTAAAATACGTTAAACTATGCAATAATGAATTAATTATTAATTGTGCGGGTGCCTGCGATGGAGGGATGATGAGGAATCGCATTTTATTGTTGGAAGACGATGAAGGTCTTTTGGGTAAACTTCATCTCGTGTTGACCGAGGAAGGTTACCTGGTGGATAAGGTGGGGGATGAAAAAAGCGCGTATTTACAACTTCAACAAGCCAGACCCTCGCTATTGATCCTTAATCTTAACCGTCGTGAAATCAACGAAGTGGATACTTGTCGGCGAATTCGCGAAGTTACTACTGTGCCAATTTTGATGCTTTCAAACTTCAACCGGATAGAAGATCGAGTAAGAGGATTGGATGCCGGAGCAGACGATTACCTGGTCAAACCCTACGAACCAGAGGAGCTGCAAGCCAGGATTCGGGCATTGTTACGGCGTTCGCAAACAGAACAATCCCCTGTGTTTACATTTGAAGACCTGTTATTAGATACCTCTTCGCGGCAGGCGACTCGTAAAAATCGCATCATTGGTCTCACTGCCAAGGAATTTGACTTGCTTGAAATGTTCTTGCGCCATCCGCGCCAGGTGCTTTCACGGGAAGTGATCTTTGATCGGGTGTGGGGTTACGATTTTGGCGGTGAAAGCAACGTGCTGGATGTCTACATCCGTTACCTGCGACAAAAACTGGAACTTAACGGTGAGCCGCGATTAATCTTTACCATCCGGGGCGTGGGTTATGTTTTGAGGGAAGCCTAAATATTACTGTTCAAAATCAGACAGCCCGCGCGTTCGCGCGGGCTGTCTCTTGACAGGGGGTAGAAAAAATACATTAAGTTAGAGGTTGCGGGTTGGACGATCTCCCTGGCTGGGTTGAAAACCGCGCAGGGAGGCTTGAGCGGGTTCTCCAAACTTGTGATAAGTGGGCTCTGGTTTAGCTTGGGCTGCCACGGAATGAGATGGCCGGTTCGAGGGCGCGTTGCGGTGTAACGTTGCCGCCTGGCGCGGGGATGGGACAGGAAAGTTATTGGAAGGGGTGGACGAGCGCCGAGAAGGGGTTGAGGGGTTGTTGGATGGGTGTAGCCTTTCCATCGCGCTGGAAAGGGAGCCGATGATCAAGATACGAATGATCCAGACCATGATAGCTACCATCACGGGCACCGTGCTGCCGAGCGCCTGAGCATTGATTATCACAGAGCTTTGCGTGGTGTGGGTATTAATGGCGAGGGATACTCCCCACCAGGTGAGGGCGGCGTTGAATGTGCCGGCGATCAACCAGGCTCCAAAGAGGTACCACGATTCTTTAGGATTCTGGGTCTGACCTTTCTGGGTGATTAAACGGGCGATCCCTGCAAAATCAAGACCGCAGAACGCCAGCGCCATCAAAGTTGCCCAAGGAATGTTGGCGAAACGCAGGTCACCGAGCAGATCACGCAGGGCGTAGCTGGTGGTGCCATAATTGAAGGCTTCAAACGCCAGCATGGCCAGGATGATGATCGCTCCGTAAAGCGTGTTGGAGCGGACGCGGGTCTTGGATATGCTGCGAAGAGTGGTGCTGAAAAACGGGCGGGCGCTGGTTGCGTTCATGACTGTTCCTCCTGATTATCTGAGACCGAAACGGTAATTACGAACAGTCACATTATAGAACAATAATTCTAAAAAGTCAATAGATTTAGTAAAAATGTTCTAAATTGGTTTAAAGAGGAATAAAGTGCGTATTAATGCAAAAATTATCACCAGCGGATCTGAAGTGGAACGGCGTTGTCGGGGATGTAGTGATAAACCTGGGTGAGCGGGATGTCATTGGCCTGGCAGAAAAGAGTTGAAACGGCCAACCCATGCGAAACTAGCATCACCTTGCCGTCAGGGTATTGCCGAGCGATCTCGCTGGCCGCGGTTGCCATGCGCTCAGCCACTTCAGCCACCGATTCTCCACCCGGCGCCCTCGAGTAAGCGGGGTCTTCAAACCCACGCTTGAAATCATCCGCGTATTTCTCCTGAACTTCGTCCAGGCTCAGACCTTCCCAGGCGCCCTGGCAAATCTCGCGTAATCTGCGGTCCAGTTGAATGATGTTTTTGGAATCACCGGCTAGTATCTCAGCGGTTTGAACGGCACGGATCAGGTCGCTGGCAAAGATGGCGTCAAACTGTTCGCATTTTATAGAATCGGCTAACAGGCGGGCTTGTTCGAACCCCACCGCGTTTAATGGAATATCAGCTTGCCCCTGGTAAATTCTACGAGCGTTCCAATCAGTTTGTCCGTGGCGGATCAGCCAAAACTCGGTCATATTCTTTTATCGACCAGAATTATTGGCTTGAAGATTGAAGTCGCAAAGGTCGTTCACCGGGCAACGCGCGCATTCTGGTTTGGATGGATGGCAGATCTCACGCCCAAGGCGGATTAAATTGAGGTGCCCGGCATAATACAGATCTGGATTCACGCTCGCTTCCATCCAGTCGTGGGTCTGTTCAACGTTCATCTTGATCGGGCGTGCTCCCAGCCGCCCTGTCACCCGGTAAATGTGAGTGTCCACAGGGAAGGCGGGCATCCCCAACGCGAATTGCATCACGATGGCGGCGGTCTTGCGCCCGACCCCCTTAAATTTGAGGAGCCATTGTCTGGCCTGCTCCCGGGGCATTTCGGTCAGAAAGCCAAGGTCGAGGTTGCCCCGTTCAGCGTGTACCTCGTTCAACACAGCTTTAATGCGCGCGCCCTTCTGGTTTGCCAACCCCGCAACTCGGATGGCTGCGATGATTTCACTTTCGGGCGCCAAACGCACTTGATCCCAATTAGTAAACCGGTCGGTCAGAGCGTCAAAGGCTTTGTCGCGATTACGGTCGTTGGTGTTTTGAGAGAGAATGGTGGAAACCAATTCATCCACCGCCGGAAGGGGATCGCGCCAGGTCGGATGCCCAAAAGTATCAAGCAACCTGAAGAGCACACTGGTGATGCGATTTGGTACTGGTGTTGGAACCGGCATGGAAAACAGGGACCTAAGTGGCGGAGGCCAATTCCGGATGGCGTTTGAGGTAGAAGGTCAGCCCCCAGTTTAAACGCAGTTTGTAATGATTCAACCGGTCTGCGTCCGCTTCAAAATTTTTTGCCAGGCCTAGGGAGATTTTTTCCAACTCGTCAGCAGATCCTTTTTTCTCGACGAAACGCTGAAACTGGTGCTCCACTTTTTCGAGGAATTTCAATTGATTTTTAACCTCGTTCTGATCCACCACTCCGCCCCGGCCAGAAACAAGTTTGAAATCTTTGTATTTGGGGGTGAGCAACAGATTGAGGGTGTCTCGCCAGGCGGGGATGTCTGCCTGTGCAAGGAAGGGCGGTGCGCCCGGAATGATCGTATCCCCGACAAAGACGACTTTTTGATCGGGCAGTTCCAGCCAAATACAACACGCGGACGGGCCAGGATGGTATTCCAAATTCATTGGATGGGTATCCCAATTGATCTCAAGTTGGTGACTGAATGAAATATCGGGGGGTGCCCAACGAATAGAACCAAGGCCGTTCTGCAACTCCCATTCGGCTCCGGTTTCAACAGTTTGCGATTTAAATGTCACCGGCCGGTCGCGAAAGAGTTGGTTCATTTTTTCATGACCAGCAACCATGCATTCCACTTGTCGCGCGCCGATGGTGCGGTCGTAATGTTCATCGAGATTAACCAGTAAACGGTCAACCCCGCCGTTCATGCTTGCCAGGGTTGCGCGCCACAGACGAATGTCATCAGGGCGAAGTGGGGCGTCAATCAACACAAGTCCATGAGGCCAGTTGATGGCGCCAAGGGTAACCCCAGGATAGATGGTTTCAATATAAACGTGAGAAGCGATCTCTTGCATGGGTCTCCTTGGTTTTACATATCAAGCAGCAGGAAGGGAGATCAAAAAGCGTGAACCGCCTTCAGCGACATTTTCAACCCAAATTTTACCACCGTGGGCTTCGATCGCGAGCCGGCAAAAGGCCAGGCCCAACCCCAAGCCCTTGATACTGCCCTGGCCTTGCAACCTGACATATTTATTGAACAGGCGATGAATTTCGGTGGGTGGGATGCCGGGGCCGCGGTCTTCAACCCAAAGGGTAACTTTCCCCTGGTTGGCTTTGGCACCCACGATCAACTTAGAGTCTTGCGGTGAAAACTTGATCGCGTTTTCGAGTAAATTGACGACAACCCTGTGAATCATATCGGCATCCACCTCAATGGTTGGCAATTCTGTGAAGATCATTTTTTCAATGGTCAAATGTTTGCCATTCGCGTTGGGTGAGACTGTCATAACGGCTTCATCGATTAATTGAATGACCTGGATGTTTTTCTTGTTGACGATCGGTTGACCGGCTTCCAGACGATTGATATCCACCAAAGAACTGATCAAGCGCTGCAAACGCATGGTCGAACGTTCTGCGATCTCGTGTAATTGCAAAGCCGCGTTCTCATTCGCGGTCGGGAGCAGACTCTTCATCAGGTCAAGACTTGAAACAATGTTGGCTAGTGGTGAGCGCAAGTCATGATAGATCATCGCCGCCAGGTCGTCTCGCAGACTTTCCAAATTTTTACGTTCGCTGATGTCACGCAAAATCCATTGCACATTTTCCGTGCCGCCAATGTGAATCTCTGAAACATGGATCTCAATGGGGTGAATATTTCCGTCCGGGTCGGTGAATTGACTCTCCCAGGTCAAAGTTTCTTTTTGTTCGACCTTGTTGAAGATTTCTTCCTGTTTATCGGCTGGCAAGACGAGAATCTCAGCGATCGAAAGGTTAGCCAACTCTTTGGTGGATTTTCCCGTGGCAAGGGTGGCTTTCTGATTCGATTCGATGATCTTGCCACCAAAATTAGTAACAAAAATGGGGTCCACGCTGTTTTCGAAAAGGTCGAGGTAACGGCGCTTTTCATTCTGCACTTCTTCGAAAAGCTGGGCGTTGCGTACCGCGATGCCGGCAAGGTCAGCGATGGCTTGTTGAAGATTGAGTTGTTGATCGGTAAAAAAACCGACCTGGGGATGGACGATGGTTAACACGCCCACCAGTTGTTGACTGGCGAGCAAGGGCACACACAACGCGGATTTGGCAGCGTCGGGCGCGCCGGAGAGATGGCTTCGTTTCATCCACCGCGCGTCATCGTGAGTGTTCGATACCAGGGCTGGCTTCTTGTTTTGAACCACCCAGCCGGCCAACCCTGAAACAACCACATCTTTCATTTGTTGGACCGTGTCGGGGATCAGCGCGCCGTCAAATATGATGGCAGCATCGATGGGTTTGGAAGAATCGTCCAAGACCACCAGGCTGGCGCGCTCCACCCCAAGGTTTTTGGTCGAAAGCGTCAAAACGCTTGCCAGCACCTTATGCAAATCAAGGGTCTTGGCCAGTTCCCGACTGACCGAAAGTAAGATCTCCAATGAATTGCTTGCCAAGTCTTGGTTCATGACTGTTTATCCTTAGAGATACTTTAATCCCGTCCCGGTGTTGAATAGGACGACTTTTTCATCCCTGTCGATCCATTTTCGATCTACAAGTTTTTCCAATGCGGCGAGGGTCGCCGCACCTTCAGGAGCGGCAAAAACACCTTCGTGCGCCGCCAATTGTTTTTGGGCGGCGAGAATCTCTCCATCCGAAGCTGTTATTGCTGTTCCCTGGCTTTCGCGGAGGGCAGACAAAATCAAGCGGTCCGCGAACACCGCTGGGACGCGCAAACCGGAGGCTACCGTGGCGGCGTTTTGCCAGGTTTCGGTGCGGTCCGCGCCGGTTTGAAAAGCCTTAACCACTGGCGCGCAACCTTCCGCCTGGACGGAGACCATGCGCGGGCGTTTTGGACCGATCCAGCCGAACGCTTCCAATTCGTCAAAAGCCTTCCACATCCCCACCAGGCCAGTGCCACCGCCAGTGGGATAAAGGATGACATCTGGGAGTTGCCAGTCAAGTGCCTGAGCGATCTCAAAACCCATCGTTTTTTTACCTTCCACCCGGAAAGGTTCTTTGAATGTTGAGACGTCAAACCAACCATTAGCCTCAGCGGCGGCGCGCGCCAGCTTGGCGGCATCGTTGATTAAGCCGTCTACCAGGTGGAGATCTGCACCCATTAATTGGACTTCGCGCTGATTTGCCATGGGGGTGTCGGCGGGCATGTATACGTGCGCCACACATCCGCAACTTGCAGCGTAGGCAGCCAGGGCTCCCCCGGCGTTCCCGGCCGTGGGGATGACGAATTCGCGCAAACCCAATTCAACCGCCTTTGAGATGGCCACAACCATGCCCCGTGCCTTAAATGTGCCGGTGGCGTTAATCGATTCATCCTTCAGCATCAAATGATCCAACCCGAGCCTGCGGCCGGTTCGATCGAGGTGGAGCAAGGGTGTGTCGCCTTCGCCAAGGGTCAGAAAGTGGCTTTCCTCGTTGACCGGCAGCAATTCACGCCAGCGCCATATGCCGCGCTGCCTTCCCGCGATCTCTTCGTGATCAAGCCTTATCTTCCGTGGATCGTATTGGGCAAGAATGGGAGACGAACAAGGCTGGCAAAAAGTTTGCGGCAATTCCGGGTCAAACCGGGTTTTACATTGCGGACAAACCAGGGAGTATCGCGATACCATCATAAAAATGAGTATAGCATAGGAGGTCTCCCCCTTTGGAATGAGGTTTTGTTGTATTGAAACTTGGATTCAGGTTTGTATAATGAAATTGTCCTTTTTTTCGACAAGTTGTAAAAGCACGATCAAGGAAGGGGAAATATGACTACACATGAGTCGCTAAACCCACCGTCATTTTGGACGCGCTTCACAGCCATTGGTTTGTTCCTCATATTTGGGGCGTTGATCATGGTGGTGTTCAGCCCGTGGCGCCCGTTGTTGGAACCCACCGCTGACATGCTTGGCAGAATTGGCTTGATCTCGCTGCTTGCCGTGCTCGTGGGGATGACCCGAAAAAAACCAGCTTACCGTTTGATCTGGCCGCTCTTAAGTGGATTATTGATCATGACGGTGGCGGTTTCGTTAATGTGGATTGTGGCGAATTATCTGATCGATAACATAGGTCTTACAGGCCGCTCTCCCCAGGGGATGGCCTGGCTTAAGCTGAGCGATTTTGTGATCGTGGCCGTGGTTGTGATCGGTCTTTCGCGCGCCATGGGTTTCTCGTATGAAGATCTCTACCTTCAAAAAGGGAAACTGCCCTTGGGTCTCTGGCTCGGGGTGGGAACATTCTTGCTAGCCGCGGCGCTCGCCATCCCCGGGGGGATGCTGCTTTTCAATCTCAATCCCGATGGCTTGCCAGGTTGGAAAAGCTGGCTGCCCTGGTTGCTGATTTTCGTGTTTGCCAACGGCGCCATGGAGGAACTCCTTTTCAGGGGGTTGTTCCTGAAAAAGTTTGAGCCACTTTTAGGCAACTTCCTGGCGAACCTCACCATCGCCGTGGTTTTCAGTGTGTTGCATATTGGGGTGGATTACACTTCGGACCAGTTACTTTTTGCGGGAGTGGTTTTCGTGTTGGCGTTGGGGTTCGGCGCGGTCACCCAGAAGACCAGGGCGTTATGGCCGGCCATCCTGTTTCATGCCGGTATGGATATCGCGGTGATGTTGGGGATCTTTACCAATTTTTGATCAATTGAAGGACGAAGAACACAAGATCGGAAAGATCGGATCATTGCGTTTGTTTAACTCGATGCCCAGGTAGGGTGAGGGATCGAGGGTGTTGTCGATTTCCAGCTCGTTCAGATAGGTACCGTTGCCATCATCACGCACAATCGAGAAATGCAAGTGAACCCCCACGGGATTGCCGGGTGTGCCTGAATAATTACCCTGGGTGCCTAATAAAGTGCCCGCTTTGACAAATACTTCATGGGTGCCCGGTGGAAAAACCGCGTCGATGCTGCTCAGCCCGTCTTCGTCAGCCATGTGGGTGTAATACGTCCAGATCTGACGGTCAGGCGAAAGTGGATCGGATGGGATGCGGATGATGACGGTTGAAACCCAATCGTTTTCACGAGTCAGGTATCCGTCGTAAGCCGCAAAGACCGGGGTGATCCCGGCGGTAGTGCCCGCGAAAATATCGATGCCTTGATGACGGTGGCCGGGTTTAAACGAATCGTCCCATAAATATCCGATCAACCCGCTGGTGGGCATTAGAAACGGCGCGTTATCGCAGCGTTGCAAGGGCGTCACCGACCAGTCTTGATGCAACTGGCTGTTGCGTATAAATGGGATTACGTAACGAGTGCTGACGCTCCCATCTGGGGAAAGGAACAAGAAGTAACCAATCACGATAGACGCAATAACGGTGACAGAAAACAGGGCGATCAGGATTTTACGCATGCGGTGTTGGGTGTATGGTTTCGAGCTTAATCGAGGGTTCCAAGCATTGACCAGGGACCCGTCCAGTGGATGGTGACATTTCGGACCTGGCCGAGTAAGTTCTCTTCACTTTCCACAAAGACCAATTTGTTGGTGGGAGTGCGACCTTTCCAACGCTGTTTGATCTTTTCTTCGAATAGAATGGGTACGCTTTTTTGCAGGTACGTGGCGTGGATGTCGCGGATGATTTGTTCCTGAAGTTTTTCAAGTGACCTGAAGCGCGTCCATTTTTCTTCGTCGGAGACATCATCTGGCAGGGTGCGCTCTGAGAGCGTTCCGATGCGCGCCGAGTAACGTGCCAGGTGCACAATATCCAGTTTTAGCTCAGCCAACACATCGTATGTGTTTTGGAATTGCTGATCTGTCTCGCCGGGGAAACCAACGATGATGTCTGTGGCAATTGAAACACCAGGGATGCGTGCCCGAATCTTGCTCACCAGCCGGCGGTACTGCTCGATCGTGTAACCGCGCTTCATGCCTTCCAGGACGCTGTCGTCGCCAGATTGGTTGGGAATCTCAATGTGTGGCATCACCTTGGGCAGTTCGGCGACGGCCTCCAACAATTCGTCGTTCATCCAATTGGGGTGAGAAGTCAAAAAACGGATGCGCTGGATGCCTTCGATTTCGCTTAATTGGCGCATTAATTCCCCAAGAGTTGGGTAACCGGGGACGTCCAGGCCGTAGCGATCCACGATTTGCCCGAGCAAGGTGATCTCTTTGATCCCCTGGGCGGCGAGGGAGCGGGCTTCTTTTAGAATCTCTTCCGGGGGGCGGCTTTTTTCAACCCCGCGGCGGTAAGGGATGATGCAATAAGTGCATGCGTGTGAACAACCATAAACCACGGGAATCCAACCGATGACCTGCTGACCGGCGGCGGGTTGAGGCAGGAGCAAGTCACCGTCCATTACTGCGTAACGCCGGGCTGTTTCGACCTGTTCACTGTCGTAGGCATTGCGTTCGATCAAAAACTCGACCAATGGGTTGGGATCGGAAGGTGCTGAAAAAACGTCTACATAAGGGAAGCGTTTTCGCAGAGGATGGTTCTCGCGGTTGCCTACCAGGCAGCCCATCAGGTTGATCACCATTTCAGGCCGGTCGCGTTTCACCGGCCATAACGAGGTTAACCGACCGTAGGCTTTTTCCTCAGCGGATTGGCGCACGACACAGGTGTTCAGCACGATGACATCGGCTTCTTCGATGACTGGTGAAAACTGGTAACCCAGGTGTTCCAACGCCGAAGAGACTCGCTCAGAATCCGCGACGTTCATTTGACAACCTTCGGTCCACACGTGATATTTCATGGCGCTGATTATAACAAGAAAAACCGCGCCAAATTCATACCAAACCTATCCAATATAATTTCACAAAGGCCAAGTTTGTGGGTAGAATAAACAAGTTATGCGCAAACCAATTAAAAAATACTTCTTGATCGTCTTAACCCTGCTAATGATCGGGCTGGTTGGATATGTAGCCGCCAGTCAATGGGTTGGGGTTCAAATGAACCTTGATCGCGCGGTCGCGTACATTAAAGGGGTCATCTCACCAGCCGGGGCTTTCCCGTCTGCGGAAAAGTCTGCGGGTGCCGCAGACACTTCGTTGATTCCAGGTTCTTTTGCATTGGCACGTGAAGAGCTGTCATTCAACACTCCCTTGGCTGGAACACCTTTGCTGGAACAGGTGAGCCTCACCGCCCCGCGTTTTGATCTCTCCAAAGATTTTCAGGATTGGAATAACTGCGGGCCAGCCACCCTGGCCCTGGCGATGCGCTACTGGAAGTGGGAGGGCGATCAATTCTCGATCAGTCGGGTGGTTAAGCCCAGCACGAACGACAAGAATGTAAACATGGAAGAATTAGCCGGGTTCGTCAACCAATCGGCAAAAGGTTTGCAGGCCGAAATTCGAGTTGGCGGGGATCTGTCCGTTTTAAAGCGCTTTCTCGCAGCGGGATACCCGGTGGTGATCGAGACCGGTTTCACCATGGAAAAACCAGCCTGGCCGGGCGACGACCTTTGGGTGGGGCATTTTCTATTATTAACTGGCTTTGAAGAAGTTTCACAGTTTTTTACCGCCCAGGATACGCTGCGAGGCCCTGACCAGGTAATCTCGTATGATGATTTATTAAAAGATTGGGCAGCGTTCAACCATGTTTACCTGGTCATCTTTCCAACGAGCGACCTGACCAAGGTGCAAGGGCTTTTCGGCGCGGACTGGGACTGGGAAACGAACGCGCAAAACACCATTGCCCGTTTGGATGGTACTATGAAAGAAAACCCCAACAATGCTTTCACCTGGTTCTCGGCGGGATCAAATCTAATGGAGCTGCAACGATTTGAACAAGCCGATACCGCTTTTGATAAAGCCCGAGAGTTGGGGCTCCCGCAACGCATGCTGCGTTACCAGTTTGGGCCGCTCGCTGCTGCTTACGCGCTGGGTGACCACGCGGAATTGCAGCGCCTGGCAGATTACGCGCTTAAGATTACCCCAGAATCCGAAGAAGCACTCTTCTGGAAGGGACGGGCGTTTCTGATGGTTGGAAACGCTCCAGCAGCGGTCACCTTATTTGAAAAGGCGCTCCAAATTAACCCGGGTTACCGCCAGGCCATTGAAGCATTGAGAGAGATCAACCCGCTTTAGTCATTCATGATATATTCAACCCAATCGTGACCCGCACATTCGACCAGGAAATCAATATGACAAAAAAAATCACATTCTCATTACTCGCCATTCTGGTTTCAAGCTGTCTTCTGATCAGTGTAGGCTTGATCGTAGCCGCATTCTTTATCGTCCGCTCGCAAAAGAACTACATTCCTCCAACGGTGGAACCCACTGAGGAACCCGAGGTGGGCGCCCAAATGGACCGCATCCAGGCGGAAGTTAGTGAGATCCGTGGGTTGGATTTGCAAGATACCTTACAACGAGATCTGATGACTTCTGAAGATTTGCAGAATACCGTTGTCAATGACTTTTTTGTGGATTACACACCTGAAGAAGCCCAACAAGACGCGGCGCTGTTAAGCGCGCTAGGTTTGATTGAACCCGGTTTTGACCTGTTGCAATTCTATAAAGATTTATATTCAGAACAGATAGCAGGGTTTTATGACAGCGAGACCAAGGAAATGTACGTGATCGCAGATGGCGATTTTGGTGGATTAGAGCGCATGACTTACGCGCATGAGTTTACTCACGCGCTTCAGGACCAGACCTACGACCTGGAAAACGGATTAAAGTTAAACGATGATCATTGCGAGGTCGAAACAGAATATTGCGCCGCGGTCAGCGCGCTGGTTGAGGGAGACGCGACCCTGACCGAGCAATACTGGTTTCTCACCAAGAGCACGGACGATGATAAAAACGAAGTGAGCGATTTTCAACAGGATTATGAGAGCCCGGTTTATGACTCCGCCCCGGCATATATGAAAGAAGATTTTCTCTTCCCTTACCAACAGGGTTTTGCCTTTGTGAACGCCTTGTTCAACAAAAATCTGTTCCAGGCGGTGGATGACGCCTACCGCAATCCGCCGGTTTCTACCGAACAGATTCTGCATCCTGAAAAATACCCGGAAGAAAAACCGGTGCGGGTAAGTTTGCCTGCGATTGAAGACTCCCTCGGAGAAGGCTGGAGCCAGGTGGAAGAAAACGTGATTGGCGAATGGTATACCTACCTGTTTCTCGCCGAGGGCATCCGCTCTGAAACACGTTTAAGCCACGCGGACGCCGAAGAAGCAGCCGCAGGTTGGGGTGGAGATGCTTACGCCTATTTCGCGAACGCGGAGACCAGTGAAGATGTTTTGGTTTGGTTGAGCGTTTGGGATTCTGCAGCAGATGCGGATGAATTCTATGAAGCCAGCCGAACGTACGCGATCCAACGGTGGGGCGATCCGCGGGTGGAGGGGGAAAACATCATCACCTTCCCCAACCTGGATGGAACCGCGGCAATCGTGCGCCTGGAAGATGGACAAGTGTTATGGATCATTTCTAGCGACGAAGAAGCCTACATCAAGACGCTTTTTAATTTCAATGTGTAGCCATGTCGATTGACTTATCTAGAATCAAGGGCTTGTGCTTTGATGTGGATGGCACTCTCAGTGACACTGATGATGCCTGGGTGGAACGCCTGACCGTTTTGTGTTCCCATTTCAAAGTTCTTTTTAGGCATGGAGACGCCAGACCGTTCGCGCGTTGGCTGGTGATGGTGACTGAATCACCCATGAATGGCATCTATCACCTCGCTGACCGCTTAAGCCTGGATGACAATTTTGCCAGGATTTACAGCCAACTGTCTCAAAAAAGAAAAAACAAGCGCCACCATTTCTTGTTAATACAAGGTGCCGGAGAACTTCTTGAGCTGGTCGGCAACCGCTACCCGATGACCGTGGTCAGCGCGCGTGACGAAACTTCAACCCTGCGTTTTTTGGAGCAATTTGCCCTGAAGGATCGTTTTAAATCGGTGGTTACCAGTCAGACCTGCGAACACACCAAGCCTTTCCCACACCCGATCCTTTATGCCGCGCAGCGCATGGGGGTTTCACCCGAATCTTGTCTCATGATCGGGGATACTACCGTAGACATATTGGCTGGCAAAGCCGCCGGCGCGCAAACAGTTGGTTTGTTGTGTGGTTTCGGCACGGAAAAGGAACTGCGCCGGGCTGGCGCAGACCTGGTGTTGAAAGACCTGGTGGAACTCAAACAGGTCTTCGCTGGCTTTATAAAATAAAACATTACCTTAGGGGGCTATTGAAAAGGCGATCTTTTCAGAGGTCGTCATGTTCCCCGCGGTGTCAAAAGCTTTGACTTCAAGTTTGTGATCACCCTTGGTCGCGTCCATGACGTAGACGAACGGGCCGGTGTTTTGGTTGCCTACTTTCACGCCGTCCAACCACCATTCAACGTTTGACAACCCAACGCTCTCTTGAATATTCGCAGAGAGGGTCACGGATCCGCGCACGGGCTCCACCATCTGTTTGTCGGCGGGGTATGTGATCTTGATGCTGGGAGGTGTATTATCCACAGTTACCTGGATAACCGCGGTTTGAACCCCTTGATTGGCATCGATCACCGTCAGGCGAATGGCGTATAAGCCCTCCAGACCTGTCGTGTCCCACTCTGCTAATTTGGAATCATGAACACCAGATTGCGTTGACGCACCGACCTGCACCCAGGAATCAGGATTGATACCTTCCCCCACTTGCACCGAATAGGAGGCGAAGTTCGTGGCATCCGCGTTGCCCAGGATGTTGACTCTACCTGACACCGCACCAAATAATGCTGGGGATGTGATCGAGACTTCCGGGTTATCTTCCGAAAATGGGATGGCGTCATATCCTGTGGGAGCCACGGCCAACCCAGATTCCACGGCCCATTGGCGCGCGTAATTTGGAACGTTGATAAAGAGTTGTTCTTCGATCAGGGCTGGTTCGGTGAACACAGTGGCTCGCTGGCCAGTTTCGCGATTGATCTTGACCAGTTCATATAGGGAATCTACAAGGAAAGGTTCATTGCCGATTAAAAATACCTCGTCCCGCGTATTGGGGCAATCCTGCGAAGGCAACATCCCGGATGGAACACACACATTGACCAGCGTCACGCCGGCAGGCGGGCTCCAGCCGGAGTTCGCGAGGTTTTGTAAAGACTGCCGGATCATGGCGTGCCATAAGCCTGCCACCGCGCGTGGATCCAGTTTCGGAGAATCGCTGGCTGGGTCAGCTGGGCCGATCCATACTAAGACCAGGCGTTGGGGGTTGTAACCCACAGTCCAGATCTGGCGTGCATCCTCTACCTGCCCGATCTTGCTCGCCGCGGTTTGACCGATTTCCAGGGCGTTAGGGAAGCCGAGGCTTGGCCAGCGCGCACTCTCGTCACTTAAAACATGGTTCATCAAATAAGCCAGCGGTTCGCTTAACACCATGCTCGTATCTGGAATGGTTCGTTCAAGGAAAACCCGCCGGGTGGTGGTGATGACCTTGAGCACGAAATTGGGTTCGATCTCGCTATTTGCGGCATCCAGGGCACCGGCGCGAACACCCCCGTTTGCCAGGCTGGAATATGCTTCCGCCGCGTCTAGAAGCGTTGTGTTCGCGCCCGAGAACAAAGGTTTCTCTGTACCTTCCGCGCGTTTCATCGAAGTCCAGCCCAGCAGCGACGCGAGGTTCCAGGCATTGGCAGCCCCTACCTGGCGCACCTCTTCCACCATTGGGATGAGGTAATCGTTCGCCAGGGCAGTTCTAAGGCTAACCGGTCCGTGGTAATTTTGGTCTGGGTTATGAGCCTCGATCGCGGCGCCAGTCTGGTCCACGGGAATATCCCACTTTAACGAAGATGGTGACAAACCTCGGGCAAATCCGGCGAGGGCAGCAAAGGGGCTTAATAAGGAGCCAGGTTCCAGTCTGACATTTTTTGTTGGCTGTCCATTTGAGAAAGTAGGGGATTGATAAGCGAGTATTTGTCCCAGACCCGGATCCATGATCACGCCACCGGAAGCCAGGTTGGTGATATCTACACTTTCAAGCGCCTGCGTAGGCAGCAATAAGGCGGCCGGGCAATTCGTGCTGGCAGATTCGTAGCCCGCCGCGGTGTCGCCTCCCATGCGTTGCAATTGGAGTTGGGCTGTACACTCGAGTTGTTTTTGAAGGGTGATTTCAAGTGTACTCACCACAATAAGACCCCCTCGCGCCAGGCGGTTCTGCCCGAAACCTGGGGAAAAGGAATTTTCCAGGAGATCGGTGAAAGCTGGGGCAAGCGAAGCTGGCTCGGCGATCGATTGGCGCAAGGTCAAATCTTCTCTGACCGCAGTTGAAAATTCATCTGTGGAGATTGTTAGGGATTTGGCCATGTCAGCGAGGAGCTGGCGCTGTAATTCCAGCGCGCTGCCGGGCACATCCAATGGATTCAACGCCGGGGACTTGATCAATACCGCCAGTAAGGCGCTTTCAGCTAGCGTGAGATCTTGCGCGGATTTTTGAAAATACAACTGGGCGGCACTTTCCGCACCAAAAGCCCGATGACCGAAATACGCGCTATTCAAATACCACTCCAAAATCTGGGTACGCCCGAAGCGGTTGACCATTTGGGCGGCGAGCAGCTTCATGCGTATGGCGCGTGTGGAAGTATCAGGTTCGCGCCACAGGAGCAATTCGCTAACCAGTCTTTCGGCTATGGTGGCCGGGTTTGGATCGGTGATGTTTTTTAGCGAGTATCCAGGATGCTGCCAAAAAGCAGGGTCGAGTTGAAAGATCACAGCGCGCACCAATTGAGGGTTGAAATGCGCGGTTTGTTCAGGGTTAACAGCCAGATAGCGGCGCTGAATTCCGGGGTTATCCAGAGTGGCGAGGACGGTACCTTCCGCACGATCCATGATGCGCGTGGGTTGCAGTAATTCGCCATCCACAGGGTTTAACAAGACTGATAGTTCATCAATGCTGGGCAGTTCACGTACGATGCGGGAGTAAGAAACACCTGCGAAAACGACCGCCCCAAGCAACCCGATCAGGAAGATTGACAGAATGCCAAAGCCAAAAGGTCGTGAAAATGACGCGACCCTTTTAGCGGTGGTATCAATATGATGTCGACGATTCTTAAGCAGGAGGTAGAGCTCAGTTTTGCGCATTGAGCTTACTCTGGCGTGGGGGTTTTAATAGTTTTGGGTGTGGGAGTTTTGGTCCAATTGGCGGTTACGGTGGGCTGAAGCGTGGCTGTGGCGGTGACGAGTGCGGAATATTCGATCTGCGCAGTAGCACGTAAATCTGAATAGGCTTCAGATGTAGGTAGGGCCAGGAAGGCTTCGTAATCACGAATAGCAGCGTTGGTTTCATCAAGACCTACGAGGGCGACCGCACGCCAGTAAAGCAACACCGCTTCCTGAGCGGGGGTCTCGGCCTGGTCCGCTGCGCGGTCGAGATAATTGTAAGCCGCCCCGGCGTATGTTTCCGAAAGAAAACACCGGGCTTTGCCGATCAGGGCATTAAAAGACTTGCTATCGAATCGCAAGACAGTGTCAAAATCAGTTTCAGCACGTTCGATCTCCCCCCGGGCGAGGAATAGTTCACCGCGCAGGATGAGGGCGTCAAGGTCGTTTTTATTATCTGAAAGCACCTTTGTCACAAGCTCAAGCGCATTTTCCATTTGGCCTGTTTCTGAGTAGGCGCGCGCCAGAAGCAGGTTCACCCCGGCGCTTTCGCCGGCATAAGCCTGGTAAGTTATTAAGGGATCCAACGAACTCTTGAAATCCCCACTGGCTTGAAGGGCTTCGCCTTTCATTTTATAAATTACCAGATAGGTGGGGTCCAACTTAAGGGCGTTATCAATGTGGCGCAATGCCGTGCGGGTCTTACCGGTTTGCAGGTAAGCCTGGGCTTTAAGCACTTCAATTTGCGCAGTATTGGCTGTATCACCGCTTATTTTTGCCAGCCATTCCAAGGCTGACGAAGCGTCTCCCTGGCTGATTTCTAACCAGGAGAATTCGATCGCCGTCTCAGGCATGGCGGGGTCAAGTTCGTAGGCGGTCTGTAAGAAGTCCGCGGCCGCGGTTAGATTTACGGAATTTCCATATAATGCCAGGCGTGCTTTACCGAGATAAGCAGGGGCAAAATTGGGGTTAACCAGAAGGGCGGATTGATACGCGTCGGACGCATCGGAGTTCTGTTCCAGTAAGCGATAACACTCCCCGATTTGATAATAGATATCCGCGGATTCTGGTTCTGTTTTCAAAACCTGGTTGAAATAATCGATGGCGGCGGCGAAGTCGCCATTATCAAGCGCGCGGATGGCCAGTGAGTAGGCTTCCACACGATTGTGCGGAGTGGAGACGTAACGCGGGGTGGGGGTGAAAGTGTGCGCCAATAATGATTCGAGCGGGACGACTCCACCGGGCAGGGGTGTGTTGGTTGCGAGGGCGATTGTGGGGGTAAGTGTGGGCGTCACCGTCCAGCGCAGAATGGGCGAGGTGTCGGGTCGATAGCGGGGGGTTAGGGCAAGGATGACCCCGCCGATGACCACAACCATCACCAAACCACCCAGCAGGGAATACCCCAACAAGGACATGTGCATTCCACGAGTTTTGATCCTGGATTTTTGCTCCGGTTCCAAACTTGTTTTCCATGCTTTCCGGGCTTGTTTAATGTCCACCAGGGGGCGGGGAGACGCAACCTCCTCGCCGAGCATTCTCAAACCACGCAGGGCGCGATCGTTTTGGGGGTCGAGGGTGAGGGCTTCTTTTAAACAGAAGCGGCTTTCTTTTTGAGAATCGACAACGACGCTCATCCATAACCATGTTTCAGGGTTATCGCGGTCAATCTTCAACAGGCGGGTTAAGAGTTCGCGCGCCTGCCTCCGGTCGCCTTTTTCGAGCGCTTCGAGGGCTTCCTTGAGAAGGAGTTCTTCGGGGGTCATGCTTTGAGTTTAGCATAGCCACCAGACGCGGGCAAGTTCGAATCTCGGTTATAATGCGGAGAATGAAGACCAATACACTATACTCTTTCGTGGTAATTTTGGTGCTGCTTAGCGGCTGCCAGGCAAACGTTGTGACCCCTCAGTCTTCCTTGTTTGCCAACGCGGAGCTGACCCCCTTCGCGACGATTACTGTGACACCCACGGTCACGAGCACGCCCTCCGACGCACCCACGTCAACTCTTGCGCCAACCTCAACGCCGACTCCACTGATTTACACAGTCAAAGCGGGTGAAACGTTATTTGAAATCGCCGCGAATTATGGCATCTCCACGCAGTCGCTGCAGGCGGCCAATCCGAATGTCAATCCCTATTTGCTTTCTGAGGGAATGACCTTGGTGATCCCTGGCGGTCAAGGTGAGGCAGGTATTCAAGACACGCCGGCTTCCACCCCTTATCCACTTGTGGCAAGTGAACCCAATTGCGCGCCTGCACTTTCGGGTGGAATGTATTGTTTCGCTGCCCTCATCAACAAGCAACCGCTTATGGCCGTCAACATCAGTGCGGAATTTACCCTCTCCGACTTGGAGAGCGGCGAGGTTCTAAAACGCGACGCGCTAGTACCGTTTACCCGCCTGGAAAGTGGCGGAGAATTGCCGTTATTTGCTTATTTTGAACCGCCGGTCTTTGCCAATCCTGTTGCCAGTTTGACCCTGAAAACCGCGACTAGTGTCAATCAAAACGGAACACCCACAGTCCTCCAAGCCGCGGTCATTGTGGTGAATGACCCGGGCGTGGTCATCGCTACTGACGGGCTTTCGGCGATTGTGAACCCCAATTTAACTTTCAGCAGCTCGGATGGGCAGGGCGGCAGGATATCGGTCGCCGCCGTGGCCTATGACGAAAAGGGTCTGGTGGTAGGCATTCGGAGATATGAGAGTAAAAATGCAATCGCCTCCTCCGAAAGCGTGACTTTTACCCTGAATATTTACAGCATCGGGGGGAGAATCGAAAGGGTTGAGTTGTTTGGTGAAATCAATCCTTGATCAAGGTTGGTCCCACACCAGGTAACTGCCGCTGGCGCACGATTCTGTCGCGCCAGAATTTATTAAACAGATCGTGTAAATGAGGATGGTGCCGTTCGGCACCCTTTTCATGGAGGGGAGCGTGAGCGTTGCGCTGCCATCCGCCTGGGTAAGGGGTAGGGTGGCGGAAAACGTCTTTTGATTAGGGAGTTCCAGGGTGACTTCGGATTCTAGCCCGGGAGCGGGTAGCCCATCGGCGGCGTTGGTGACGATGACTGTAATGGTCTGCTGCCCGTCAGTGCCAATTTGTTTGTTGAATTCGGTGACCTGTAGGTGGTAAGTTGATGCTGGGGAAGAGGCTGAAATCTGCTCTACGGGTTGGGATTGCATCTGTTGCATATATTGGTTGCCCAAAGGAGCCAGTATTAACCGGGCAACTTCAGGCGCGGCTGGGGTGTAATCCAGGCAATAGTTGGTGAAGCATTGTCGGTAAACACCAGGCACGGTTTCGATCACCTCAGTGATCGGGTCCCCAGAGAGGGCGCTGCCACCGTGGTTCGTAATGAATTCATCAAAAACTACTGGAACGTGAAAACCAAGGTTGCCGCTGACCGCGTAAAACACCATGCCGTTTTCGCTGCCATATCGCTTTTCCCCGGGCGTCCCTGCAACAATTCCCAATAACGAGGGGAGCGGTCTCAACCCGACCGGCCCATTGGCACCTTCGGCAAAGAGCGCCACGTTTTCATAGACTTGTTCCCGGGCGCCATCCGCGGCGATGTAAGGTTGAGTTAAAGGTTTGCCAAACACGATTGTTTCGGTGGATTTGGCGAGCCCTTCTAAAAGTGATTGATCAGTAATGGGTTCCGATGGGTCAACCACCATGGATTCAAGCGCTGCGTTGAAACCGCATTCCGCGCCGCAAACGGCGGCTCCATAGGCTAACATTTTGACTGTGCCTTGGGGGTCGCTAAATTTGCGATAAAAACCGACATTCTCAAAAAACTGTTCCACGCGCTGTTGGGCATAATTCATGCGCACTTGGGTGAGCGGGTTTCCACAATATACCGTTCCAGACAGACTTTCAAAGAGTGGAATGAACTCGGTGTAGATCAGGTAGCCGTTGATCACCAGACTGCTGCCGTCATCCGCCGATACCGGTTCTTCACGAACCCCCAATTGATTTCCGATCGGGGCGAGTAAAAACCTTTCAGTACCAATCTGGTCGGGATTCAGACAAACCAAGGCGTTGGCTGTGTATTGGCATTGTAGCGTTTCGCGGTCGAAGAGTTTCGAGATTGCCGGTCCGAGGGTATCTTCGCCGCCCAGCGACCGGTAAAACTCCCTCAACGCGGGGGCGATTTCGTAGGTTTTCCCCATCGCACCCAGGCTGGCAGCGGAATTGCCGTTGCAGGCGGTCAGCAGCAGGCCCATTAGCATTAAAGCCATGAGTAAGATTCGTTTCGTTTGTTTGGCGTTAATTTTGATCATCTGTCAAACGGGTCTTTTTTCTGTCAATCTAACCCGCCAATCCTATATTGATTATAGTTGAAATACGTTGTAATGAATCCTTAACGTCGGAGTGGCAACAAAATTAGAAAACCTAAAAATGGTAGAATACCTTACAAGAATTCCCTGCGGAGGTGATGGATGATGGATGTGGTGATCGTTGACGCGTTGCGCACGCCGATTGGCGCGTTAGGTGGCGCCCTGGCAAAAGTGCGACCAGATGACCTGGCGGCGTGGGCTTTGCGCCAGATCACGGAACGCAACCATCTTGATCCGGCCTTGATCGAAGATGTCTACCTTGGCTGCGCCAACCAGGCGGGTGAAGACAACCGCAACGTTGCCCGTATGGCATCGCTCTTGGCGGGGTTCCCGGTCAGTGTGGCGGGGGTGACTTTCAACCGACTGTGCGCTTCTGGAATGAGCGCGGTGAACGCTGCTTTTCACGCCATCCGTGCCGGTGAGGGGGAGGTCTTTCTAGCGGGCGGGGTGGAGAGCATGTCTCGGGCTCCTTATTCCTTGCCGAAGGCCGAGAACGGTTTTTCTTTCGGAAATCTGACAGCCTACGACACCGCATTGGGTTGGCGCTATCCCAACGCGCGCATGGCGGAGCTTTACGGCACCGCCCCGATGGGTGAAACCGCGGAGAATATCGCCGCGCAAACCGGTATTACAAGAGCCGAACAAGATGCCTTCGCGGTCGAAAGTCACCGCAGGGCGGTGGAAGCCATTGATTCAGGACGTTTCTCTGCCGAGATCGTTCCGGTTCCTGTTCCCCAGAAAAAAGGTGAAACCCTGCTGGTTTCCGTGGACGAACGTCCGCGCCGAGACACGAACCTCGAATCGCTGGCTAAACTCAAACCTTCCTTTAAGGCTGATGGCTCTGTGACCGCGGGAAACTCATCGGGGATGAACGATGGCGCGGCGGCTTTGTTGCTCATGAGCGCTGATAAAGCCGCGCAGCTCAAACTCAAACCCATGGCGCGCATCCTGTCTTCGGCAAGCGCCGGAGTGGAACCGAAACTCATGGGGTTGGGGCCTATTCCGGCCACGCGCAAGGCTTTGCTGCGGGCTGGATTAACCATTAAGGATATTCAATTGGTTGAACTGAACGAGGCTTTTGCCGTCCAGGCGTTGGCGGTAATGCGAGAGTTGGGGCTTGACCCCGGCATCACCAACGTCAACGGCGGAGCGATCGCCCTGGGTCACCCGTTGGGGTGTTCCGGCGCGCGCATCCTCACTACGCTGGTGCACGAAATGCAGAAACGAAGCGCCAAAACCAGCAAACCCTTTTATGGGCTGGCGACGCTTTGTGTGGGAGTTGGCCAGGGTGAAGCCACGCTTTTGGAGTGGTTGGGTGACTGAGATTGAGACCGCAACTGAGGATGATCGTGTAATGTGAGCGGCATCACTTCATCCGGAATAATTTCACACCAGGTAATGTGCAAGGACACTTCACAGGAACCCCAATTCAGATGATAATGGGGTTGTTTCGAGCCGGCCACGCGCCGCTTGAACCATCCCGGGAACGGGAAAAATCTTCCAGGAGGTATGAATGCCCCCAAAGGGTCGGATCGTTGTCAACGAGAAGTATTGCAAAGGTTGCGAACTATGCGTTTCATCTTGTCCGCAAGAGGTGCTCGCTCTCGCGAATGACCACATCACTGCCAAAGGGTATCACCCTGCCACATTGGTCGCAGAGGGCTGCACAGGTTGCGCGATCTGCGCCATCGTCTGCCCTGAAGCCGCCATCACCGTTTATCGCGAAAAAACCGGTGTGAACCGGATTCCGGCTTAGGAGGCTATGCATGGCTAAAGAGTTAATGAAGGGCAACGAAGCCGTTGCTGAAGCCGCCGTGCGCGCTGGATGCGTAGCCTATTTTGGTTACCCGATCACACCGCAAACCGAATTACTTGAATACATGTCAAGGCGCATGCCGGAATTAGGCAGAGCCTTTGTTCAAGCAGAAAGTGAATTAGGCGCCATCAATATGGTTTACGGCGCCGCCTGCACCGGAAGGCGGGTGATGAGTTCGTCTTCAAGCCCTGGGGTGAGCTTAATGCTGGAAGGCATCTCCTACATCGCCGGCACTGAACTCCCCATCGTGATGGTGGACGTGATGCGCGGTGGCCCCGGGTTGGGCAACATCGCGCCCGCCCAGGCGGATTACAACCAGATGGTTCACGGCGGCGGCCACGGCGATTACCGTGCCATTGTGCTCGCGCCTGCCAGCGTGCAAGAATCAGTCGATCTGACCGTACTCGCATTTGACCTGGCTGAACGATACCGCTCCATCGTGGTTGTGCTCACAGATGGCTCTATTGGCCAGATGATGGAAGCCTGCGAAATGCCCCCCATGCAGACATTGAAAACCAGCTTTGCCGATTGGGCTGTAGACGGCATGGACGATAAACGCGAACGCCGCATTTTGAGCTCGATCAATCTCGACCCCCCCATGCAAGAAGAGATGAATTTCAGACTGCTCAATCGCTGGCGTGAAGTCGAGAAGAACGAGATTCGATATAAAGAATACTTCATGGACGATGCGGAATACGTGGTGACCGGATTTGGTTCAAGTGGTCGCATCGCCTTAAGCGCAGTCCGAGCCGCGCGGGCCGAAGGCATCAAGGTTGGTTTGATCCGACCGATTACGCTCAACCCCTTCCCCAGGCAGGTCTACGCCGATCTGGTCAACAAGGTCAAAGGTATGCTGGTGGTTGAAATGAACGCCGGCCAAATGCTCGAGGATGTGCTTTCGGCTTCCAACCACGCCATCCCGACCGAGTTCTTCGCCCGCATGGGCGGGGTCGTACCCTTCCCCGATGAAGTCTTGGATGAGATCCACCGCATGACCGCTGGGCCACTCAACACTTCTGGTCACCCGCGCGACCGCTGGCTTGACCGTGTCGCGTTGAAAAGGTAGAGGAGTAAATCATGGTGATGAATGAATCAGAACTCGAAACCCTGGTCTACGAACGGCCAGATTCTCTGACCACCGGCGGCACGCATTATTGTCCCGGTTGCACCCACGGAACCGCCCACCGTCTGGTAGCCGAAGTGATCGACGAGATGGGATTAAAAGGCCGATGCATTGGTGTGGCATCTGTTGGCTGTTCGGTGTTTGCCTACAATTATTTTGATTTTGACTTCGTCCAGGCTCCCCACGGACGCGCCCCGGCCATGGCCA
>CAZUXF010000009.1:0-86211 GCA_964624535.1 uncultured Anaerolinea sp.
CGCCCCTCTCCCGCTGCCGGGGGCGGTTATAGGCCCACGAACTGCCCACCCCGGTGGTGAACATCCTCAAAGGCGGGGCGCATACCGCCTGGCAATCCACAGACGCCCAGGAATTCATGGTCATGCCCCTCGGAGCACCCTCTTTCGCAGAAGGTTTGCGCTGGGGAGCAGAGATCTACCACAAGCTCAAAGAGGTCCTAAAATCCCGCGGATACGCCACCCTGGTAGGTGACGAAGGCGGATATGCCCCTGCCCTTAAGGCCAATAACGAGGCCGTTGAGGTCATCCTCGAAGCCATCGAAAAAGCCGGGTACAAAGCTGGTGAACAGATCGGCATCGCCCTCGACCCCGCTGCGTCTGAATTTTACGACGAAGAAACCAAAACCTACAATTTGCGTAAGGAAGGCAAGAAACTGACCGGTGAGCAGATGGTCGATTTCTGGGTAAACTGGGTCAACCAGTACCCGATCGTTTCCATCGAAGACGGTCTCGCCCAGGACGACTGGGAAAGCTGGAAGATGCTCACTGCCAAGGTTGGCAAGAAGATCCAGATCGTGGGGGATGACCTGCTGGTCACCAACCCCGAACGCGTCCGCCGAGCCATAAAAGAAGACGCCTGTAACGCCTTGCTGGTTAAACTCAACCAGATCGGCACCCTCACCGAAACCATTGAAGCCGTCGAAACCTGTCACCGTAACGGATGGCGCGCCGTTACTTCGCACCGCTCCGGCGAGACCGAAGACGCCACCATCGCCGACCTGGCCGTGGCTCTCAACATGGGTCAGATTAAGACCGGCGCCCCCGCCCGTTCCGACCGCGTGGCCAAGTACAATCAACTACTCCGTATCGAGGCCGAGCTGGGCGACACCGCCCGTTATGCCGGCTGGTCCGCGCTCAAAATGAAATAGCAAAAACGTTCATTATTGTTCTTAAACACCACCCTTCGATCATTGGGTGGTGTTTTTTTTATTATTCACATCATTCTGCAAAAGAGCTGAGAAAATCCAACGTTTTTTGGATGACAATCGCTTGTTGGTCTTCACGGGGTATCAATGCATCGTTATCGCCGCTTTGGGCGCCATACCAGCCGAATTGAGCGTGATTCCCTCCTTCGATCTCCGCCCAAAGGGTGGAAGGTGGCAACAGTGGCGTGGAAGCCTGAATTTTATCCGGGGTGGCGAGCCCATCCAGTGAGGCGGAGATGGAAGCCACGCTCCCTGTGTAGTCTGAAAGGTTGTCACTCTCCGCTGGATAAGATGCCACCAGTATCAATCCAGCCAATTGCTCCTGGTGATTGTCCAGGTAATTGGCTGCCATCGACCCCCCCAGTGAATGACCTCCAATGACCCAATGGATAATTTCTGGATAATTATTGATCACCTTCTCGGCTTGGTTAATCCCGAAAACGGCAAAATTGAGAGGCATGCGTGGGACGACGACCAGATATCCCTGTTCAGCGATCGCCCGGGCATAGGGCGCGTACGCCCGATAATCTACTCGCCCACCCGGGTAAAAAATAAACCCGGTATTAATTTTTTCAGTACTCGGTGTGAATACCAGCCATTCACCAGAAGAGACGGTCACCAGCCCATCAGAATTCATTGCTTGAATTGCCTCAGGCATGGGTAATCCACCCGTGTACCCCCAAATCGCCATCCCTGCAGCCAACACTATGAACACAATTAAAACACCCTTAAGAAATTTCGTTATTATTTTCATCTTGACTCCAATAACTAAATTGTAGGCGAATATCTTGGCTTTCTCAAGCAACACCTTATACAACGGTCTACAGTTAGGTATAATCAACCCCATCGGTTTTTATCGCGTCAGGAGTCATGTGTATGTCTTTATATAACGAATTCGCCCAAGTGTATTCAAAAGGAGAGTACCCCACGCTTTCTCAAGCAGTGGCTGAAATCCTGCCCGGAATCCTCACTCAATATGGCATCTCCTCCACTGGGAATTTGCTTGACGTGGCTTGCGGCGAAGGAAGCTTCGCCCTCTCAATGGCAAAAACCAATTGGCAGGTGACCGGCATCGATCAATCCGAAGAAATGCTGCGCCTGGCAAGGCACCGCGCCCAACAAGCAAAATCCGAGATTCACTTCCTGAAACAGGACATGCGTTTCCTCGATTTTTCCGACGAATTCGACCTGGCCACTTGCTGGTTCAACAGCCTCAATTACATGTTGACCGTTGACGACCTGCAATCCACTATTAATAATATCGCCAGAGCCCTCAAACCGGGTGGTTGGTTCCTGTTTGACATGAATACAGCTTTTGGGCTGGCTGTTCAGTGGCAAAAAGAAAAATGCTACGTCCAGCAGGAAACCCCCGATTTGCTCGAACTCCACCGCACCAGTTTTGATTTTGAACATCACAAGGGCTGCGTGCAAATTACCTGGTTCGTACGCGAAGGCGAAATCTGGCAAAAATTTGAAGAACGGCACACGGTGCGCGCGTTTTCGATCCATGAAATTGAAAAATGTTTGGATTACGCCGGTTTCAACGTGGTCGATATATTCGGCAGCCTCAAACACCTCACCCCCCTGCAGCCAGAGTCCAACCGGGCCTGGTTCCTCACCCGCAACGAGGGTTCAATCCACTAACAAGGCGTTAACTTTATTCCATATCGCGTCAAACATCCCGGCCGTCAAGCGGCCGGTTTGCGTATTTTGCCGGCTTGGATGGTAAGAGGCCAAAAGCCACGGACGTTCCCCATTCGCAGGCACAAAAACTCCATGCCCAAAACTGGGTTTAACCTCTAAATTATCGAAAATCGAATAATGTAAGATTTCATCGTAAGCTAGTCTGCCCAAAGCCACGATCCCCCTGATGCGCGTCAGTAAAGCGATCTCCCCTTTTAAAAATGCTCGGCATGTACGGATTTCGTCTGGATTGGGTTTGTTGTCGGGGGGCACACAACGGCAGAGGGCGGTGATCCAGAGATTCTTCAAAATTAAACCATCATTCACACCGACGGTCGTGGGTTGATTGGCAAAGCCCGCCCTCCATAAAGAGGGGTAAAGGAAATCTCCTGAGGCATCGCCCGTAAACATGCGCCCGGTGCGGTTTGAGCCGTGCGCGCCTGGCGCGAGCCCCACGACCAACACCTGGGCGTCAGGGTCGCCAAACCCGGGGACAGGTCTGGCCCAATACTCCTGATCTCGGTAGGCCTTGCGTTTCACCACCCCCACCAATTCGCGCCACGCCACCAGCCGCGGACATTTGCGGCAGTTTGTGATCTCTACTTGCAAGGCGTCCAGGGCGGGCGGAAGCGCGCTCATACGATCAACATGGCATCGCCGAAGGAATAGAAGCGGTAACCGCGCTCCACGGCGGTTTGATAGGCGGTCAGGATCTTCTCTCGGCCGGCAAACGCGCTCACCAGCATGATCAGCGAAGATTGCGGCAGGTGGAAGTTGGTGATAATGGCATCCACCACTTTGAAATCGTAACCAGGCAGGATGAATAACTGGGTCGCGCCAGAAAACGCTTTCACCCTCCCAGTCTCCTCGCTCGCCGCCGCGCCCGATTCGAGCGTGCGCACGGAGGTGGTGCCCACTGCGATGACTCTTCCGCCTGCCTTTTTGGTTTCATTGATCAGGTTCGCGGCTTCGGGGGTAATCTCACACCATTCGCTGTGGATCACGTGTTCCAGCGGATCGTCTTCGGTTACCGGGGCGAAGGTATCCAACCCCACGTGCAGGGTGACCCGCGCGAAGCGGATACCCCGCGCTTCCAGCGAGGTCATTAGTTCAGGGGTGAAGTGCAACCCGGCGGTCGGCGCGGCGGCCGACCCGCTCTCACGGGCGTAAACCGTCTGGTAGCGCTCGGGGTTGGTCAAATGCGTGTGAATATAGGGCGGCAGTGGCATTTCGCCCACATTGGGCAGCAAGTTTTCGATCGGCGTCAAAAACTTTACCATCCGACGGCTCCCACCCAAATCCTCGATAATCTCAGCCTGAGGCCCGCCTTCTACCGTGACGATCACACCAGATTTCAACCCCTTGCCGCCCACCAGCACTTCCCAGGTGTCGGGTTCCACGCGCTTAAGCAGCAACAACTCCACCTTGCCGCCAGTCACCTTGCGTGCAGCCAAGCGAGCCGGAATGACACGCGTCTGATTGACGACCAGCAGGTCTCCAGGGCGTAAAAACGTACCTACATCCTTAAAGATGGCGTCTTCCAACTCCACGGAATCACGGCGCACCACCATCAGGCGTGAATTATGGCGCGGCTCGATGGGCGTCTGGGCGATCGACTCAGTCGGGAGGTGGTAATTGAAATCAGCGGTTTTCATCGATTAGGGGAGTAAACGCGGCTGCGCTTCATCTTTGACTGGGTATGAATAGCGCAGGTGCTCATAAGCCAGTTTAGTAACTACTCTGCCTTGTGACGTGCGGTCAAGGAATCCCAATTGCAAAAGGTAGGGTTCTACCACGTCCATGATGGTGTCGGGTTCCTCGCTGATCGAAGCGGCGATGGTGGCCAGCCCAACCGGGCCGCCGTTGTACTTCTCGATCACTGTGGTCAACACGCGGCGATCCACATCATCCAGGCCAAGCTCGTCCACGGCCAAGAGGTCCAGGGCGTTACACGCCACCTGCTGGTTGATCAAACCGTCAGAGCGCACTTGCGAAAAATCGCGCACCCGCCGCAAAAGCCTCAACGCCACACGCGGAGTGCCGCGGGCGCGCCGGGCGATCTCAGCGATGCCTTCCGGGTTGGAACCCACACGCAACATGCCCGCCGCGCGTAGCACGATCTTCTTCATAGCCTGTTCATCATAATAATCCAAACGGTAAACGGCGCCAAACCGAGCGCGCAGCGGAGCGGTCACCAGCGCCAGTCGGGTGGTGGCTCCGATGACCGTGAATCGCGGAAGCTTGAGCCGCAGTGAACGCGCCGCCGGCCCCTTGCCGATGACGATGTCCAGGGCGAAATCTTCCATAGCCGGGTAGAGGATTTCCTCCACGGCCCGGCCCAGGCGGTGGATCTCATCAATGAATAAGATATCTCCCGCGCGCAAATTGGAGAGGATCGCCGCCAGGTCGCCAGCGCGTTCGATTGCCGGCCCTGAGGTGATCTTGATATTCACACCCATTTCGTTGGCCAATACATGTGCCAGCGTGGTCTTGCCCAACCCCGGGGGGCCGTAAAAGAGCACATGATCTAGCGACTCTTGACGCTGTTTTGCGGCTGCGATGAGGATCTCGAGGTTCTGTTTGACCTGGTCCTGGCCGATCAATTCCTGCAGCGTGGAAGGTCGCAAAGCCTGGTCCACGCGGTCGTCGGGTCGCGCTTCAGGGTCGGTGATGCGGTCAGTTTCATTGCTCATGGGCTTGATTATACACTTGCCTGCTTCAAGGCGCCTACTGTGTGAAATATTTTAATGTGCCACGGTCTTGATAACCGCTATAATGGTTAAAATTCGGGAGGTCAAATGGAGAATGTTTTTGTATCACAACACCCCATGATCGCGCATAAGTTGGCCATTTTGCGTGATAAAAATATTGAACATCAAAAATTCCGCGAATTGGTGCGCGAGATTACTGGCTTACTCGCTTACGAAGTTACCGCGGACCTGCCGACTGAAGATATCGATGTGCAAACCCCCGTTGCCGTCGCCCACTGCCGTACCTTGCGCGAACGCGTCGGTTTGATCCCCATTCTGCGGGCCGGGTTGGGCATGGTGGAGGGCTTCTGGTCTTTCATCCCCAGCGCGGAAGTGTGGCATATCGGGCTTTATCGTGACGAACGCACCCTCAAACCGGTCGAGTATTACAACAAACTCCCCACTGAAGCCACGGTCTCGATGTGCCTGATTCTGGATCCGATGCTGGCCACGGGCGGTTCGGCCTCGGCCACCATCGATGTGCTCAAACGTTGGGGCGCAAAAAAGATCAAATTTGTGGGTATCATCGGCGCCCCGGAGGGCATCGCCCACGTTCACAAGAATCACCCAGAAGTGCCCATCCACCTCGCCTGCCTTGACGACAAGCTCAACGAGAACGGCTACATCGTCCCCGGTCTGGGTGACGCCGGCGACCGTCAATTCGGCACCGCATAAGAAGATTTGGTATCAAAAATAAACCCCCGATTTCATTGAAGACATCGGGGGTTTTGTGACTTTGACCTTGTTACGGCCTGGCCGCTTCTACGATCTTGATGAACTCCGCAGGTTTGAGGCTCGCGCCGCCCACCAGCGCGCCGTCGATATCGGGCTGTCCGAAGTATTCCGCCGCGTTCGCCGCGGTCACAGATCCGCCGTAGAGGATGCGCATGCCTTGCGCCAGCGCTGAACCGAACAGGCTGCCCAACGCAGGGCGGATGTGATCCTTAAGCACGGCGTTGGCGCCGTCTGAGGTGGCCGCCTTGCCGGTGCCGATCGCCCAGATGGGCTCATAAGCCACCACGATCTGTGAGGCCAGGGTCGAGTCGATCTCTTTGAACCCCTGCAAGACCTGTCGTTTGACCACTTCGCCCGTCTTGCCAGCTTCGTATTCATCCAAGGTTTCACCAATGCAGACGATGGGGGTCAGACCCAGCGCCAGTGCTGATTTGAGTTTCTTGTTGACCGTCTCATCCGTTTCGGCAAAATAGGCCCGGCGCTCCGAGTGGCCAAGGATGACATAGCCGCAGAATTCCTTGACCATCTGCGGAGAAACCTCGCCGGTGAACGCGCCAGATGCCTCCCAATGCATGTTCTGCGCGCCCAGCCCGATGCCCGTGCCGGTCAATTGAGCAGACAGGATCATCAGGGTGGTAAGTGGCGGGCAGAGTACCCGCTCCACTTCGGGGACAGCCTGCAAGCCGGGCAGCAGTTCCTGCACCAGCACGCTTGCCTGTTCGACGGTTTTGTTCATTTTCCAGTTACCTGCAACGAATGGTTGGCGCATAATGACCTCTTTGGTTCGGATATAGGGTTTTTCGCCCTTTGTTCGCTTTGGATAAGATTCACGTTATTATAGTCCAAAACGATTCGTAGACTTTTACGGCCTGGTAATAAAATCTTCCAACACAAATTGGGGTTCATGGATACAATTAGCATATTATTGTTGATGTCTTTAATTTGAAAGGAGTTCAACCCATGTTAGTCAAAGAACGCATGACCAGCCCGGTATTAACCATCGCCCCCGACGTCGCCATCCAGGACGCGCTCGCGCGCATGCACCAAGACAAGGTGCGCCGCTACCCGGTGGTGGATAAGCACGGAAAATTGATCGGCATCATCACCGATGGCGACCTGCTCAACGCCAAACCTTCCGAGGCCACCAGCCTGAGCGTCTGGGAAGTCAATTACCTGCTCAGCAAGATCACGGTCGAGCGCGTGATGACCACCAAGGTTCTCACCACCACCGAAGACACCCCCCTGGAAGAAGCGGCGCGTGTGATGGCAGACAACAACATTAGCAGCCTGCCCGTGATGCGGGGCAAGAGCCTGGTGGGGATCATCACCGAGACTGACATCTTCCACATCCTGCTGGAGTTGATGGGCGGGCGCACCCCCGGCATCCGGCTCACCGTGGAAGTGCTCAACAAGCCCGGCACGCTTTACGAACTGGCCGGCATTATCCAGAAACTGGGCGGGGACCTGCTCGGCGTGGCGGCCATCCTGGGCTCACGCGCTGAGACACGCATCTTCACCCTCAAGGTGGACGGCGTCAAATTGACCGCGCTGCGGGACGGCGTCAAGGGTCATGTGGAACAAGTCCTCGACATCCGCGAGACCACGGTCTAGACTACGACCGAGTGACACTGAACGGCGCCTTACGGCGCCGTTTTTGTTTGTTTGGGCGCGTCATTGACGCGATTCGGGCAAGAGGGTAAACTCAAATTCCAGGTTGGTCGGATGGTCGCGGAGCCTTCGGGCTTCGAGGAAAGTCCGCACTCCACAGGGCAAACCGCCGGGTAACCCCCGGGGCGGAGAGATCCGCCGGATCGGGCCACAGAGACATACCGCCCGACCGCGCCCTCCCCTCCTGCAAGGGAGGTGGAAAGGCGCGGTCGTGGTAAGGGTGAAAAGGTGGTGTAAGAGACCACCGGCGTCGGCAGTAATGCCGCGGCCAGGCAACCCCCGGTTGGAGCAAGGCCAAGCAGAGACCAATTTCGCCTTCGGGCGGAGGGAAGCGGCCTGCTTTCTTACGAGTCTCGGGTAGGCTGCACGAACCGTACGGTAACGTCCGGTCTAGAGAGATGACCGTCACCCCTTGAACCGTGCCTCGGCATACCTTCGGGGGTACAGAAAGCGGCTTATAGACCAACCTGGATTTTTTTATGAGTCGTTATGGGTGGATTTGGTTTTCACGGTTTTTGTGCCCCCAACTGGGATGAACTACTGCCTGCTTTCACCGCAAATGTTCTTCAAATAGGTATCTACTCAGCTAAATTCCTTAATGAAATCATTCATACAGACCAGTTAAAACTTTCAATTTTTCAAAGTGTAAAGATTAAATAGCTCAGATTTGAAATTTGGTATTAAGATTCTTTCCATAGATGGAATACATGAATATATAAGAGTTTAGAAAAAAACCGTTGATTAAACAACAAAGATTGTGTATATTGTAAGTACTCCGATGGGGAGTAGCCACCCAATTATTGGGTTTAAGCAGCCACCAATACGAAAAGTGATTTTCTGGTTGCTTGATTGAAAAGCGCAAGACCATCGCCTTTGCAGCGGTGGTCTTTATTAATTAAAACTGTTTTACAGATCATTTTCACGTCAGAAATCAATTTAATGGAGAATAATGGAATTTCTCAGCACAATCGAATCATTTATCCTGAACACAGCTCATTCCCTATATGTTTCTTGGGGGTGGTTTGGAGTGGCAGCATTGTTAACCTTCGAGAACGCGACCGGGATCACTCCAAGTGAAATTATCCTTGGGTTGGCAGGGTGGATGCTTATTTCCGAACAACAATCCTCACCCTCGATGATTTTCTTGGGAGGAACCTTTGCTGCAATCGGAAGCTCAATAGGTTCCTCAATTACCTATTGGGTGGCTCGTCTTGGTGGACGCCCATTAATTGATAAACTTTCCCGTTGGTTGCGAATTGACGCAAGTCACATAGATCGGGCTGAAAAGCAATTTCAGCGATGGGGATCAATTGTAGTGCTTGTTGGCAGGGTAATGCCTGGCATTCGCACATTGATAAACATCCCGGCTGGTTTGGCTCGCTTCCCATACATCAATTTTTTGGTAATAACATTTGTTGGTTCTTACATATGGTGCATCTTACTTATTGGAGCAGGTTTTATCTTAGGAAACGAGTGGACAAAGGTAAGCGCATATCTCAAGCTTGCTTTTCCTTACTTGTTGGCTGCCGGGAGCGTAGCGATGATTATTCATTTGTGGTTTTCCCACCTGGCTCAGGCGAAGAAACGCGCTCTCATTAATATTGAAAAAGGTGATGATTTTCATTGGAATTAAACCACTCTACTTTCCAAGTGTTTTTAGAAAATGGAGGTTCAAATGCCCGGATACCAAAAACCATTATCTCGAAACCTCAAAAAACGGGGACTATGGAAGCCCCTGGTTGCGACTGGCACTGGGGGCATTGGATTGGTGATATGGTTTGAGGAATTCGTCGTTTTTATTGCCGATTTTATTGGGCTCTTGTTCTTGCCAATTCTAACGGTAATCTTATACATTTTTAACGTTTTCTTATTTAAATCCCATAAAATCAAATAGGGATGAATGAATAAAGAAGGAGTATTTTTGTAAAATGACTGTCAATAAACTCTGGCATAATCAGACCAAAGATGAGGTTTTTACTATCTTAGACAGTTCCCCAACTGGATTAACAATAGAAGAAGCCAAAATTCGCCTGTCTGAGATTGGACCAAATGAAATTCAGGCAATAAAACGTACTTCAGCCTGGAAAATATTACTGGAGCAGTTTAAGAACATCCTAATTTTGATCTTATTAATTGCCACGACAATCTCTCTGGTTTTGGGGCATGGAGTCGAATCGATCGCGATCGCAGTAATTGTATTGTTTGCGGTCATCTTGGGCTTTATCCAGGAATATCGTGCCGAGCGTGCCATCGAAGCTCTTAGAGAGATGGCGGCGCCAACCGCTTCGGTATTTCGTGATGGCGTTGAAATAAGCGTTCCTTCACGCGAGCTTGTTCCTGGCGATGTTATTCTTTTGCATACAGGAGATCGAATTCCTGCGGATGCGCGTCTCTTAGAAGCTGTAAATCTCCAGATTGAGGAGGCTGCCTTAACTGGCGAGTCTGTTCCGGTAGAAAAACATAACCAGCCACTGTTGGGAGAAGACTTACCCGTTGGCGACCGCAAAAACATGGTTTACGCGGGTACCGCCGCCACTTATGGACGCGGAAAAGCGCTCGTTGTTGCCACAGGCATGCAAACAGAGTTTGGTAAAATTGCCAAACTTCTGCAATCGATTGAATCGGGCAAAACACCTCTACAAATTAACCTTGATAAGGTGGGCACCATGCTGGCACGCTCAGCCATCGTTGTGGTGTCGCTTATCGTCTCTCTGGGGTTAATACGCGGGCAACCTTTTATCGAAATGCTGATTTTTGGCATCGCCTTGGCAGTAGCCGTCGTCCCTGAGGCATTACCAGCAGTGGTGACAATTTCTTTGGCTATTGGTGTTCAAAAAATGGTGAAGCGAAACGCGCTAATTCGCAAACTTCCTGCGGTAGAAACATTGGGGAGTACATCAGTAATCTGCTCCGACAAAACCGGCACCCTTACAAAAGACGAAATGACTGTTCTACAGTTGTACGCTGGCGAGCAGTTATTCAACGTGACTGGCTCGGGTTATGAACCAGTAGGGGTTTTTAGTTTAAATGAAGGTGTGGTCATTGATCCAACCCAACCCCTAATTAAAATGCTTACCGCTGCGGTTTTATCATCTGATACTTTGCTCTTATCGAGCCATGACGGAAAATCACAGACGTGGGACATAAAAGGGGACCCGACGGAAGGGGCTCTTGTCGTTGCTGCATTAAAAGCAGGACTAGACAAAAGTAATCTTGATCTTGCGTTCCCTCGAGTTCATGAAATACCCTTTTCTTCTGAAACAAAACGGATGACCACTCTTCACCAGACTCCTGAAGGCGTGGCTGCTTATGCCAAAGGCGCTCCTGAGATGGTCTTAAAAAGTTGCGATTGGTTATTGACGTCGAATGGCGTTGAACCGCTAGATGAGGAAAAACGAGTCAACATTCTGTCTGTGGCTCATAGTATGGCCGAGAAGGCGTTGAGAGTTTTAGCCATGGCATCCAAACCAAATGCGACGCTTGAAAACGCCCAGGAAGGGATGACGTTTCTTGGATTAGTGGGGATGATTGATCCGCCACGTCCTGAAGCGAAGAACGCGATCTCCATGTGTGAGCAGGCAGGCATACGAACGGTGATGATCACAGGGGATCATCCAGTAACAGCTCAGGCAGTTGCTCGCGAATTAGGCTTGTTGAATAAGGGTGGACGAGTTGTTACCGGCGCTGAATTGGAGGATATGACCGACGATCAGCTTTATCAAGACGTGAATGATATAAGTGTATACGCGAGAGTATCTCCGGCTCATAAACTTAGGGTGGTCTCTGCCTGGCAATCCCACGGGAATATCGTTGCAATGACCGGAGATGGCGTAAATGATGCCCCTGCTCTGAAGCGAGCCGATATCGGTATTGCAATGGGTATTACCGGTACCGACGTAACCAAAGAAGCGGCAGCAATGACTCTTACCGATGATAACTTTTCGTCTATTGTTGCTGCAGTCGAGGAGGGTCGAGGTGTTTTTGGCAACATTAAGAAATATTTGATGTTCCTGCTTTCTTCGAATATTGGCGAGATTGGTTTGATGGCTGGTTCTGCGTTACTTGGTCTTCCACTTCCACTGACGGCGGTTCAAATCTTGTTTGTGAACTTGGCAACAGATGGTTTGCCTGCCTTGGCTCTTTCTGTTGACCCTCCTGATAATGATTTGATGAAGCGGAAACCACGCAACCCCCGAACTGGAATCTTTACTCGACCTGTTGTAACTCTGATGACTCTCGGCGGGATTTGGTCGGCCCTTTTAAACCTGGGGGTGTTTCTCTGGGCTTTGGATTCAGGACGTGGAATTTCAGAGGCAATGTCGATGACTTTTGTTTCACTGGTGATCATCCAGTTTTTTAAGGCATTTAGTTTTCGTTCTGACCGAATCTCAACTTTTTTTAAACCATTTGCCAATAAATGGCTAAATTATGCCATCCTGGTTGATTTGGCATTACTGTTAATGGTGATCTATGTACCAGCACTACACGATGCTTTTGGTACGTATTATCTACCCTTTGTAGATTGGCTCATTTCTATCGGGGCTGCAATCACAATCATGCCCGTTCTGGAGTTAGCCAAGTGGATGCTGCGGCGAGGTTGGTTTGGGAAAATTGATTAACTGAAAAGGATGGGTTCGTACGGTGAACCCACCTCCTCAAACAACTTATTCAAAACAATATCCCTCAAGTCTCCCTACGTCTCCCTACGTCTCCACCTTCCCAATCCGGAGCATAGCGCGTAGGATGGGTTCGTAGGGTGAACCCGCCCTACTCCGTTTTTGATCTAATTTTCTTTACGAATAATTGTTGTGTTTCTCCGGGTCGGCCTGGAGCTGGCTGACCTTTTGCGCCAGCTTCAAAATTGCGCCGCTCACCGGCGATTTGGGCGCCATGCGCATGATCGGCGTGCCCTGGTTGATAGCCTTCACCATGTTGATCGTGTCAAAGGGGATCTCCGCGAAGATGTGGGTCTTTAACCCCTCGGCGATCTTGGCCGCGGTCAGCGAACTGCGCGGGAAGATCTCATTGATCACCGGCAGTACTTTCTCCCTTTCGATACCCATTTGCTCCATCAAGCGCAAAGCCTGGTAGGCGGCGTTGACCGAGGCCAGCTCCGGCGCCATCAGTAGCAGGATCGCATCTGAGCGTTCGAGCAGCGTGATCACCGGCTCGGTGAAATGGTTGCCGCCGTCGATGACGATGTAAGGCGCGATCAATTGCAACGGGGACCACACCAAGTCGATGGTCTGCTTGGCCACCAGGTCGCCCTCCTCAAAAAATTGCGGGGCCGGCAGCAATTTCAACCCCGAGTCGTGCTCCAGGATCATCGAGCGCAGCAAGCCCTCCTCAATGGAGGCTTCCGGCCAGTCCGAGAGGGACGCCAACGTGTTTTTCGGGCGCAGGTTCAACATCAGCGCGCACTGGCCGCTCGAAAGCGCCAAGTCCCACACGCAGGCTTCCGTGTTGTGGATTTGCGCCAGGGCAAGTGCCAGGTTGACCGAGAGGATGGTCGTACCCACACCACCCCGCAGACTGAACACAGTATAGACCTTTGACGCCGATTGCCCGATGGATTGGTTTTGCTCCTGGCTGCGGGTAAGCAGCGCCTTGACTCTCAATTCCAGTTCAGCCGGGCTGACCGATTTGCTCAAGAAATCGTCCGCCCCGGCTTCCAGGCCGGCGACCTTGTCTTTGAGGTCGTTCTGGCTGGTGAGCAAGATCACCGGGATCTTTTTTGTTTTATCGTTGGCACGAATGGCCTTGATGAAGCTGTACCCGTCCATGCCGGGCATGACCACGTCGCTGATGATCAGATGCGGGGGTGTGGGGCTGGACATCAACCAGTCCCAGGCCGTGGTGGGCTGGTCGTGGGCAATTACGTTGTAACCCAACCGCACCAATATGGCTTTCAGTTTATAGAGAGTGATCTCGCTGTCTTCCACGATCAGGATTTGAAATTTTCCGTCCATGTCTAATCTCCAATCACTCGTCACTCATCATTAAGTATTACCGACTTCCGGTATTCTTCCAATGCGCTCGATAGGGAATCGATCTCTTGCCGGACCCCTTGCACAAAATTCATAATCGCGTCAACCCCCGACCGATTCAAAAGCAATTCCAGGCGCTTGCACAATTGCTCCAGGCGTTTTCCGCCAACTTGTCCACTGGTACCCTTAAGGGTATGCAGGCTCATTGCCAACGCCTCGGCGTCTTGAGACTTGCAGGCATTCTCTACCTCGTCAGCCAGTTTCGGTGCCCCCTGATTAAACAGCTCCAGGAGGTGATCGAGAGCTTCGATCGCGCCGTCGCCCATCAGGCTGCCAAAATCTTGCAACACTTCAGGGTCAAGCACCAGGATCTCGTTCAGCGGGATGGGTTCACCCTCTCGTGGCTCATAGGCGGGAGAATCAATCTTTTTCGCAGGGATCTTCTCCAAAGTCGCGATAAGTTCATCGAATTGCACCGGTTTGGTGAGCACAGCATCCATGCCAACCATCAAAAATCGGTCGCGCTCGGTGCTCGAAGCTTCGGCCGTCAAGGCGATGATGCGGGGTTGCCGTTCGGGTGGGTAATGAATGCGGATCAAACGGGTCGTTGTGATGCCGTCCATTTCAGGCATCTGGATGTCCATCAAGACCAGGTCGAAATCTTCGCGGTCCAGTTTGTTGAGCACCTGGATGCCGGTTTTTGCCAGCGTGGCCTGGTACCCGATGCGGCTCAAAATCCGCAGCATCAGGTGCTGGTTGACCTCGTTGTCTTCTGCAAGCAGGATCTTCAAATTGGGCATGGTTTTTCGCTGGGTCTTCGCTTATATACCATTATAGCGAGTCTGGCGTTCTGCGCAAATTGCGTCTGAATGGGTCGTCTATAGTTAATCGAACCAGCCCAGAACCGTCGCCCCGCCAAACGCGAAGAGCAGCATCTTGAGCGTCTTGCCAATGAAGCTCCAGGCCAAAAAGCGCCAGACTGGAAGTTTGAGCGCGCCCGCCACCATGCCGGCCACATCAAAAACCGGGTTGGGCACAAACGCAAGCACCAGGATGGTGACATCACCATATTTACTCATCCAGCGGGTCACACGGTCGTACCATTTTCGATTCTCGATCACCCCCTGTCCGCTAAAACCGGCCAGATAACCTGAGAGTTCACCAATCGTCGCACCGCTGGAGGCAGCCAGGGCCACCCAGCACGGGTTGAAAACCGCACCCATCGCCGAGGTAAAAAGCACACCCGGTACCGGTAAGATCAAGGTGGCGTTTGAAAGCAGGGAAAGAACGAAAATGCCTGGGTAGCCCAGGGCTTCCAATTTTTCGACTTTATCGCGATTCAAGAAGAGAATGACGGTAAGAGCGATCACCCCCACCAGGATAACCCCCCGCACCAGGTTCAATCGCCATCCGCTTAACTTCATTCGGGTTTGTGTTCTTCAGAAAGCAGGGATTCGATGCGCGCGATGACCATATCCATGGCCACCACGTTCAGGCCGCCCTCTGGGATGATCACATCCGCGTAGCGCTTGGAGGGTTCGACGAATTCGAGGTGCATCGGGCGCACCGTGCTTATGTATTGATTGACCACCATATCGGTGGTGCGTCCTCGCTCAGTGATGTCGCGATGTAGCCGGCGAATAAAACGGATGTCGGAATCCGTATCCACGAAGATTTTGACGTCAAAAAGCTTGCGCAATTCGGGGTCCGCGTAGATCAAGATGCCCTCCACCAGGATCACCCGTTTGGGCTCCACGTGAATGGTTTCGGCGGTGCGGCTGTGGGTGGTGAAATCGTAGACCGGCAGTTCCACCGATTTCCACTGCTTGAGCTGCAGAATGTGATCACGCAGCATTTCCGATTCGAGGGAGTCGGGGTGGTCAAAATTGACCAGCGAGCGCTGGGCAGGTGCCAGAGCGGTCAATTCACGATAATAGGCGTCGTGTGGCAGATAAGCGATGCGTTTGCGTCCGACCCGGTTTAGTACGATGTCTGCCACGGTGGTTTTACCGGAGCCAGAGCCGCCGGCCACGCCGATGACAAGTGGGGTTGATTTATTGGGCATGGGTTTATTATAGTTGAAAGTGAGAATTTCTTGATTGGAATTGACAAATTCTTTTTTTGTATTATAATTAGTTAGATAGGACTAACTAATTATGGACGCGAGCATTGAGAAACTTGAAAAGGTGATCGAATATACCAGCGCCGTTTTCTCGGAGCTGGAAGATCGCGCCTTCCAGGACGAACGAATTTCCGAACTCTCGATGCGCCAATTGCTGTATTTAAACACCATTTTGCGCATGGGTCACCCCACTTTCAGCGACCTGGCAAAGGAATTGTCCATCACCAAACCCTCCGTTACGGCAATTGTGGGAACTCTGATCAAAAAAGGCTACGTGAAAAAAGTTCAAGATCATGAAGATCTGCGAACTTATCACATCGTGTCCACACCCAAGGCAATCGAGTTGGATGAACGCCATCGCATGGTCCACAAAAACCTGGCCGTTCACCTCGCCCAAAAACTCGAGCCTGGCGAAATTGACCAGCTCGCCACTTTGATGACCAAAGTGTTTCAAGGTTTGGAATAATATTTTTTTAAATATTTAGTTAGTTTCACTAAACTAACAAAGGAGAAAAATGGAATCAGAATCTGAAAAAACGTTCACCTGCCCGTGGTGGTTCATATTTACCTTCGACAACCCGGCCCGCAAGCAGATCCACAATCCCAAAACGATCCTCAGCCCTTACGTCAACCCGGGAGACAAAGCCCTCGACGTGGGTTGCGGCATGGGGTACTTTTCACTGGAATTAGCCAGGCTGGTGGGTGAAACTGGAAAAGTGATCACCGCGGACCTCCAACAAGAAATGTTAACCGGGTTGCGAAAAAGGGCTGCGCGTGCCGGGTTGGAATCGCGCATGCAACTGCTTCTTTGCCTTCCAAATCGGATCGGCATACCCCAACCCATTGATTTTGCCCTCGCCTTTTGGATGGTGCACGAGGTCAGTCACCGCGAATCCTTCCTGGCTGAGATTTACGCAAATCTCACCCCAGGAGGAAAGTTTATGATCGCGGAACCTTATATCCACGTCTCCAAAGAAAATTTCTCCAGGTCAGTCAACCTCGGCCTTGCAACCGGGTTTACAGTATTTGCCCAGCCACAAATTTCGTTCAGCCGGGCCGTTGTTTTCCAAAAACCAATGTTCACCGAAAAAGGAGTCTAGCATGTCCACAAGCACCACAATCCCTATGTCAAAAGTTTTCTTTCCGGCTATTCAAACGATGATCGGCGAAAACGCCTATCAAGATCTGTGTCACCGTTACGAGGACCTTTATCAGAAACATGGCCAAATTGAAAACCCCACGTTGCGCCATCACCTTGTCAACGGTATCCTGCCGGGTCTCGCACTTTACCAATTATTGCGCGATGAGGGTAAAAACCAATCCGAAGCGCTTAATAGAATTGACCAGATTTTTGAAGGACTGTTTCTCAAGAACCGCAATTCGATGCAAAGGGTAGGTCGGTTACCCTTTATCTACCCATTATTGCGATTCATAATTAAACCCGCGATGCGCCAGTACCCGGATGAAGGCTGGGCGAAAGATTGGATCCAAAATGATCAAGAAGCCATTCGCTTTAACATGAAGAGTTGTTTCTATTTCAATACGTTGACCCGGTTAGGCGCGCCGGAAATCACCGCGTCTTTCTGCCGTGTGGATGATTTCATTTATTCTGAGATGTCCCCACGCGTCGATTGGCAGCGAACCCTCACCATCGCGCGCGGGAATGAATATTGTGATTTCTGTTTCGCGAACGCCAGACGGGTGACTAAATGAAGATCCTTGTTTATGGCGCCGGAGTTTTGGGGAGTTTATATGCTTCCCGGCTCTATCAGGCCGGATATGACGTTACGATTTTGGCTCGTGAAAGCCGTTATGCCGAAATCAAGGCAAATGGCATCCAATTAGAAGGATCTCTCACTGGAGAACGGTCGGAATGCCGAGTACCAGTAACGAATTCTCTAAACCCTACGGATGATTATGACTTGATCATTGTATTGGTACGTGCTGACCAGGTGTCTCAACTTCTCCCCTCGCTGGCTGCCAACAAGGTTTCCAAAAACATTCTCTTTATGGTCAATAACCCTATTGGATATGACGATTGGATGAAAAGTGTCAGGCGCGAACGACTATTGTTGGGTTTTGCCGGGGCTGGTGGAACACGAAAAAATGGGATTGTGACCTACCATGTCGTCTCACCGATCTTGCAACCCACTACGCTCGCCGAATTCGATGGTTCAAACACAGACCGGATCAAATCGATTGCTAAACTATTTGAAAAAGCTGGTTTCCCGACAACAATTTCCAGAAACATGGGAGCCTGGCAGAAGACCCATGTGGCGTGGGTGTCACCGGTCGCGAATGCCATCCTTGCGGCTGGTGGCGATGGCAAGGCGCTCTCAAGGCGAATAGATCTCCTTGATTTATTGGTAACCGCCATCCATGAAGGCTTCGCCGCGCTTCAGAAATTGAATGTTCCGGTGACCCCAGGTAAATTGAAGATCATCACCGCCTTACCCAAAGGATTGGCCCGCCAGGCTTTTAGACTCTGGAGTGGAACCAGGCACTTTGACATCATCGCCACACGCCACACCTTGGCCGCCTATTCAGAAATGAAACTTCTCTCTGAAAATTTTCAATCCATCGCCGCCTCCGCGAATATGCCCACCCCCGCGCTGGACCAATTGCATCAGTTTATGCTTGGCTATCCGCAACAATAAGAAGTGAAGTGAGCTGTTTAACGTAAGTAGCGTATCAACTTCGCCAATTTCAAGGAAGTTGGCCATTGAGTGTTATTAGATTTTATTTGGTTGTTGACTGGAAGAAACGCCATTAAATATTATGAGCCACCACAGGGGGTCGAACCCTGGACCTACCACTTACGAAGCGGTCGCTCTGCCAACTGAGCTATGGTGGCTTATAATAACAGCGACGCAAATTATATCAGCACCCTGACTGAAAAGGCAAGGAAATCACTTGAACATCGCCATGCTCTCTTATCACACCTGCCCGCTCGCCACCCTGGGCGGCAAAGACACCGGCGGCATGAACGTCTACGTGGCCGAACTGACCCGCCAACTTGGCCGTGACGGCGTCCACGTGGACGTTTTCACCAGATCGCAAGACGAACATGTCCCCCACGTTATCCACAGTCTTGGGTTTGGCAACCGCGTGGTGCACATCCCCGCCGGGCCAGAGTTCCCTTTGCCCAAACCCGAACTCGCCACCCATATCCCCGCCTTCGCGGAGGGCATTAAACGCTTCGCCGCCGAAAAAGGCATCCAATACGATCTGATCCATTCGCATTACTGGATGTCTGGCGTGGCGGCCGAGATCCTGAAAGCTGAGTGGAATGTGCCAGTATTGCAGATGTTCCACACGCTGGGGCTGATGAAGAACCGCATCGCCCAAACCCCCGAAGAAAAAGAGGGCGATTACCGCATCAACGGTGAACGCCAGGCCATCCAAACTGCGGACCGCATCATCGCCGCCACCCAGGCTGAAGAAGCGCAGCTCGAATTTCTTTACGGCATGACCGACAGCAAAATTTCAGTCATCCCCCCCGGCGTGGATGTTAGCCGGTTTTATCCCATCCCCGACGACGAAGCCAAAGAAGCCATCGGGCATTACGGCTGCCCGCGACTGCTGCTCTTCGTTGGGCGAATAGAACCCCTCAAAGGTATCGACACGCTCATCCGCGCGCTGGCGCTGGTGCGTGAATCCGGCATCCTCGAAAAGCAATGCTTCTCGCTGGCTATCATAGGCGGCGACCCCGAAGCGCCAGCCGACAACATGACTGCAGAAATGGCCCGTCTGCAAGCTTTATGTGCAGAGTTAAATCTTGAAGACCTGGTGGTTTTTCTGGGCAAACGCGACCAGGATACCCTGCCTTATTACTACTCAGCGGCAGACATTCTGGTGATGCCCTCGCATTATGAATCGTTTGGCATGGTGGCGCTCGAAGCCATGGCCTGCGGTACACCCGTGGTGGCTTCGCAAGTTGGCGGTTTGGCTTTCCTGGTGCAAGATGGTGTCACCGGCTTTGTCGTCCCCGGCGGAGACGCGCTCGCGCTCGCGAAGACCCTCGCCCAGTTGATCCAACAGCCCGAACTGCGAGAGAGATTGGGGCGCCAGGCCGCCGAATACGCGGGTTGGTATAGCTGGGACAAGATCGCCGCAAGGGTTGAGGCGGTTTACGGCGAACTGGTGCGCTAAACATTCAACTACTCAATTTAGGCTAGTCTTTTTTGAGTTTCAACTTGGTTGCCCGCCGTACTGTTCCCTTGCCGTAACGGTCGCGCAATTCATCCAACGCGTCCAACAGGCGTCGTTCCTTTTCAGTGGACGTTTCAAAAAGAGATAACTGGTGGCTGGTTTCCACCAAATCAGCCCCACCCACGCCGATTAACCGGACAGGTCTGCCCACTTCCCAAACCCCTTTGAGAAGCGTCTCCACTGTTGAGAAGATTACCCCATCCTGGTCGGTCGGCTGGGCCATCGATACCTGGCGGGTGTGCGTGCTGAAATCTGACCATCGGATCTTGAGCCGGACGACCTTGGCGCTGTAACCCTCCTTGCGTAAGTTATAGGCTACATGGGAAGATAAGTCCAGCAACGTCCGCCGCAAGACGAGCGGATCGGTTGTATCTTTTGAAAAGGTGGTTTCCTGGCTGATCGATTTGGCTTCGTGTTCGAGACTGATTGGGCGATCGTCAATTCCCCTAACCCGGTCGTACAGTTCTAGACCATACTTGCCCAGCAACCTTTCAAGTTCTGGTTTGGTTTTTTGAGCAATATCGCCAAGGGTGCGCAACCCGGCATTGGCTAATTGGCTCTCACTTTTGGGGCCAACTCCCCACATCGCCCGAGTAGGTAGCGGTGCCAAAAACTCGGCTTCCTTGCCAGGTGGCACCACCAGGATGGCACGAGGGTACGAATCGCCCTTGCTGCGCGCCTTGCCTGCGTCCGTAGCGATCTTGGCCACAAGTTTGTTGGCCGCCACGCCAATGGAACATGGCAGACCGGTTTTTTGCAACACCTCAGCCTGCAATTTTCTGGCAATGGATTCTCCATCTTCAGGCAAATCTGTCACATCCAAAAAGGCTTCATCCACGCTGATCTGCTCCACCAGTCCTGTGTATTCGTGCAGGATCTCCATCACTTCGCGGGATTTTACAGAATAATCACTGTGGAACCCCGAAATCAGAATCAGTTGCGGGCAAAGCCTCAACGCCTGGCCGCTTGGCATGGCAGAATGCACTCCGCACTTGCGCGCAGGGTAAGAGCAAGAAGAGATCACGCCGCGGTGATCCGCGCGCCCACCCACCGCGAATGCCTTTCCGGCCAGTGAGGGGTCTTTTAATTCTTCCACGGCACAGAAAAACGCGTCCAGGTCGAGGTGCAATATCTTCCGAATTCGGGAGGTGTTCATCTTTTTCAATTATAGCACAATAGTTCTAGTTTTACGCCCTTTTTTAGGAACGAGGGAATACCTTTATTCAGGAATTACGAGCCAGGATTCAGTAGCGAAGAGGAAGAAACCTTCCGGCACTTTGTCAGGATAGCCTTCACCGGTTTGAAGCGCTTTTTCAATTTTCAGGTTCGTCTCGCGGAAGGCGTAAACTCGCGAGAATACTTTCGAAAGGTCACCATCCTTATCATCGATGTAAAGGTCGATGCCGATTTGGCGTACCCTACTGGTAGAAAATCGATCATAGGTAGCTTGAAGCCAATCTTCAATATTGTAATGGCGCTCGTCCACACCATTCAATGAACTGGTAATGTCTTTCTTGATTGGATCGTAGGGGTCAATGTAATGACCACCAATTATTATGCGATAAGTGTGTGCCTTGCCGTATTTGTCAAAGAATACGATTTCATTCTCGTACCCATTTTCCACCTCGGAAGGATCGCTCTTCCAACCTTGGTCGTTCAACAGACATGTGACCAGCGACAAGTACCGGCGCACCCCATCGGAGGTCTCGCGTGAGCGCATGAGCTGCGTGGGAGATTGATTGCCATGAATATCGGTGAAAAAGAATGGAACGTCCACCAACTCCCCCTCTCCGCATTTTTCATATTCCAAAGTAACTTGCGGGGCTTCCGTTTGCAACAAGGCGGGTGCTGCAGTCGACTCCTGAGTAGGCGATGAAGTTAAAACAGGGATTTCGGCTGGTGCGGGCGAGGGTAAATTCGAGGTAGTATTCGAGCACGCGTTTGCAAAGAGTATCAAAAAGAGGATTCCTAAAATGAATCGCAGGCTACGCAACATTTTGCCCCATGGTTAGAATTTATTCTGACTTCATTTTATATCCAAGCTGGAAAATAATCAAACCGGGCAAGGACCTCTAATTTCAATTATTCGAGGACAAAAAAAGAGCTCGCGCTCTTTTTTTTTATAAATATCAATGACTCATGGCCTCTTTGAGCGCCATGATTGGTTCGATCGAGGTCGGGTCGATCTCATAGAGCATCGCAAGATAATAAGACACATAATCACCAAGAAGGATTGTCGTCCACATCTGCTCAAGACGGGTTTTCCCACGGGCTTCCACGACATCTGTGTTGAGACCTTCAACCATGAAAATTTGCCGGGTTTCTTCTACCCGCTTTTGGTTACGTGGAAGGTCTTCAGACGCTTGCAAAAAGATCGAAATCTCTTTTTCTAACGTTCCTTCAGGGTGATAGATGCCGGCCAGGGTGTTATGGTCCGCTTCAGGAAGAGCTTCAAAACTGGCAATTGCTTTGGCAACTTCGTTGAACTGGCATTTCCAACGCCGTGAAACGGGAATCATGAAACCGCTGCCAAAAATGGTGACGTGCCTGCCTACCGTTTGTCCGGCAAGTCTTTTGGCCGGGTTCTTGCTGATGGGTGACTGGATCTGCAAATACTGTCCAACTTCACGCATCATTTCGACGGCGCGTTTTAACTCCGCGCTCAAATCAGAAACCAAACCAAGGCGCACAAAAAGGGCCAATAAAAGTCCAAACGAAAAACCAACCGCCGCGCGAGGTTGACCCTTGTGGATGAAGACCCAGGCAGGCAAACCATTACGCTGAGCTTCTGAGAGTAGTTTTCCACCGGTGGTGATCACCAAAACTTGACAATTTCCACGGATGGCGGCTTCGAACGCCGAGATGGATTCTTCGGTGTTGCCAGAGTGCGAAGAAACCACGACCAAAGTCTCAGGCCCAAAAGCAAAAGCTGGTAAGCCATAATCCCGCTGGATGAACACCGGAACGGTCACACGGTCTGAGAGAAAAGATGCCAGCAGATCCGCGCCGATCGCGGAACCACCCATACCTGCCACGACAACATGCTTGATAGGCAACAAAGCTGGTAAAGGCTGGGTTAATCCTAATTCCCATGCCGTGTTGAGTTGGTCGGCAAGCCCATCAATATGGGCGATCATGTTTTCAGCATCCAGGCTGGCAAATTTTTCAAATTCGTCAAGGTTCATGAATTATTCCTGTTTTTAGAGTGATGGTAACCCAAAGATTTTACACTAAAACGAGTCATTTTCCGACTTTAAAAAAAAACACAGGCAGAACTTCTGCCTGTGTCGCTTTCTTGAGAGCCTACTTGATCTTTTTCACCAGATCAAGGAACTCTTTCCATTCTTCTTCGAACATGTGGATGGTCACGTTGTTAAGTTCCAGATTGTAAGTCTTTTCGCCATCCGGTTCGTCCGCCGACCAGATAGCATATCCATCGGTTTCTGCCAGGGTCGTAACTTTTGGTTCGTATTCTGCTGTCATTCTTATTCTCCTTTTCGAGTTAATCGACTCAGTCGATTTTCTTTTTGATTTGTTCCTCCGGTGCGGCACTCGCCGACCGGTCAGTCTTCTTCTTAAAACGCAAAAACCATTTTTGGATCTTTCCTTTCAATTTCTGAATAACTTTGGAGATGGGAACCGGTGGCGGGATTAAGTCCAGCCCTTCCCAAGGATCGAGATCCATCAGCTTCCGGAAAACATATGTGAAGATCAATTTTAGAGATGCCAGAAGCGGTGCGGAGAGCAGCACACCAATAAAACCGAACAGGCTGGCAGTAATGAAAACCGTGACTAAAACTGCGGCAGGGTGCACCTTAAGCGCGTTCGACATCACCCTCGGACTAACAAAATTATCCATAAAAACGTCGGAGATCCAGGCGCAACCCACCACGAGCAGCGCGTATGGGAAAGGCAGCATGCCAAAATAATTGGTTTGGAAGAGCGCGACCAGAGCGTAGGTCGTCCAAGCCACGAATGGGCCGATGTAAGGCACAAAACGCGCCAAGCCCGCCAGAAGCGCGAGCAAGAAGAAATAGCGCACTCCAAGGATCGAAAGCAGGACGGAGTAAAAAGCCACCGTGATCATGAAGACCAGGATCTGTCCACGCAGGAAGGCGTTCCAGATGGAAGACAATTGGCGCCCCATGCGGGTGAGGTCATCTTGATGGTTGGGGATGTCGAATTTGAGGATCTGGCTGCGCACACCGCCGCTCTCGGCCATGATGAAATAACCGATCAAAATGATAAAGACTAACCAGACAACGGTTTGAGCCGCGCCAGAAGCGATCGATCCGATCACAGTTCCCACTTGTGAAAGGATGGGCGAAACCACGCCCTGGAGTTGCGCCCAGAGGTCGTTGAGGTCAAATCGAGAAAGATCGAAACTGAAAGGACCGATCTCAATCGGTTTCTCAGACAATCCTGCAAAAAAACCAGGAAGGTCAGCAATCAGTTTCTGTAAATAGTCCAACAGGTTTTGAACCTGGTCTACAATGCTGATGCCACCCCAGGTGATCAGGGCGATCACGACTAAAAACAAGATCAGGAAGAGGAGGGTGGAAACCACGCGCCACGGAATTTTGAGTTTTCTACTTATTATGCTAGCCAAGGGGTGAAAAATATAAGCGAGCAAAAACGACATCAGCAAGGGGGCCAGGATGTTTTGGAAGCGGAATACCAGGTAGATCAAGATAGCGGCGAAAAGCAACGCCACAACGAGCTTGGCTGTTCCGCTCCAACGGGGTGAAGATGTCGATTCAGGTTGATCCATAATCTATCCTTCGTGTTTATTATAAGAGAAAACTGGGGCAAAAAAAAACTGGCTGGCTGCAAAGTCGGATTTCAGTCTGTTTACGCATTTCTCATTAATTTCGGTCCATCGGCAGCACCCACGCTACCAGCAGCCCCGCCGCCACCAAAAAGATCACCGCCAGCTCGATCTTCTTCGACGAAAATGCTATCAACTTCAGGTCAAAAGGGTAAGGCAAGCCGCCTTGAGGCCGTGCTTATCCATGTTGTCGCACAGTCTGTTTAAACCTTGCATCGTTTCATCGGTCACTCTTTACTACAGTAAAGGGAATAGTCACCCGCGAGGTCCTTCCCCGGGACTCCCAACTCAGCCGGAAGTACCGTTATCCGGTTGTTAAGGAAGCCACTCGCAGAAACTTTCGCACGGGTACACTTTGCAGATCTCGGTGAGGTTCCATTCGCCGGCTAAACCTGTGCTGCCTGCAACCGGGTAGCAGAATAACGCTCCCCCATTATTGAAGCAGCTGCCCTGGTCCATCGGTGGGAATTTCCCGCTTGGGCTGCACCCGCCCCCCGTGATTCCCGGCTCCTGTGGCTCCGCTGTTTCCGTCGGTTTTTTCTCCGCTGGTGGGCAATTCTCCGGCGATGCGTTGCAGTACGCCATCAGTTTATACTGGTCGGCGAGCAGCTCATTGTAAAAATTGATTTCCTTTTCGAGCATTATCAGTTCCAGTTCGATCTGCAATGTGATAAAGCTCACTGAATCCGCAAAGTTGATCTCATCAAAATGCTCGCCGTTGATGCTCTCACCGAAATACCATATCCCGTTCAACAGAGTCGGAGATATCAGTGGAAAGTCCGCAATGTCTCCATTGTAGAAATCCACTGCTTCAGGTGTGCCCGGGTCCGTCCCGCCAACCTCGCTGGTGAGTTTCTCGCCCGCGGAGAGGGTCAACGGGGTCTGGTGCCAATTCGTGCAAGCGCGTGTGGTCCGCTGGAGGCACCGCTTTAAGACTACTCTCCCGTCAATTAACCCCGCGCTTACCTGTTTCCCTTTCACACTCACCGCGAATATTGTTCCAACCGCGTCAAACGCCAGATCCCCCGCCAGCACGGTGAAACTGCGGTCAGAGTATTGCGGGGCCACATTGTTCAGAATCTCGCCCTTTTCCAGGATCACTTCACTGGTGCCCTCCCCCAAGTTGATCTGCAGTTTCGTTTCCGGCGCGATGAAGATCGTAGTGCCGTCAGGAAGTACCGCATACGCGCTCACCGTTGATGTGCTGCCGTCCAGCAACACTGCGTACTCATTTCCGCTTTTCGTCTCGAGGATGCAATGATTATGGATCCTGACCCCGTTCGTGCCCGCCACCACGTAGGCTTCGACTCCGTTGCAAATGGTGTTCACCTGGGCCGGGTAGTCTTTGCCCCACGGGGTGATGAATAGCAGGTAGGGCGGCGCATTCTCGTCGGTTCCCGCCGGCTCATAAAAGCTCACTGTCCCTGACCCTGTCTCCTCTGTAGCGGGCGTTTCCCCTGTTGCCGGGGATTCCAGGCTTGCTTGCTCACCCGGTGCTGCACTGGTCGTCGTCGCCTCCGGTGCTTTCTGGCAGCCTACCACCAGCATTAAGGCGATGAAAATCACCGCGATCCTCACGAACGGTTTCATAGTGTCCCTCTCGATTTAGCAAGATGGTTTTGTTGTAATGACCTTATTGGGTAATTGTGTTCCTCCCGTCACCCTTGTCAAACCCGCTTCGCTCTAGTTCCCCTTTGTCCGCCCCTCGGCAACAGTCATATAACCGAATATTCATCGAAGAACTGGCTGTTTCAGCCAGTTCTTCAACCAATTCTTTGAAAACTCAGGGGCAGGCGCCCGTCATGAGCGCGTTGAACACGCCCGGGAAAAGCGAACAGTAACTATTGGTCACTTCAATAATGATCCAGGGAATGACACAGAATAAGACGATCACGCCCGCGATGATTAAGAGGATAAGTACTGCCTTTGAATTCTTTTTGGTTGCCTGTGGAGGTTGAGCGGCGTACGGGGCTACTGGTTGTGAATACGCCTGTGGTGGCGTGACAGGTTGGTATGCCTGAGCGGCAGGTGGCGTGACCGGAGGAGCCATGGGGACTTGCGGGGTCACTGGCTGGCTTGGAACCTGGGTGTTTTGGCTCGCACCGCGTTGCACTGCCACGGTGGCGTTCGGGTCGGACATGAAGACTTCAAAGCGTAACACCACCTTTTCACCGATAGTAATAATCTCTCCCGGCCGCAAGAGCACCGGTGCCGAGAGTCTTTGGCCGCGGATGAAGGTTCCATTGGTCGAACCGAGATCTTCCAAACGGTAAGTCGCGCCTTCCAAGACCAGGTGGGCGTGTTTGCGCGAAACCTCGGGATCGTTGACCACAATGTCATTACTCATATCCCGACCTAAAAACAAGTCGGTTTTCTCGAGAGGGTATTCTGTTCCGGCGCCCGCACCACTTTGCAGAACCAGGCGATATGTTGTTGTCATTCATCCTCCTTTTCTATACACAGATAAGTGTAGCAACGCGAACAAGGATTGTCAACGAGGAGTGTTCCGATATATAGAACCGCTTACTGAATAGCCCGCAATGCGGTTGATTCAGCCTGTCTTGCCAAATCAATGGAATCTGCCAGAATACGCAAGGCTTCTTCAGGGTTGTGAAAGCCCATGCTGTTCTCGGCGGCAATGAAATCCCATCTCAGTTGAGCCTGGCGGTGAAGTTCGCGCGCCGTGGTCAACAGGGTTTCATCCACATCAGGTTCCGCCGCCGCGATTTTGATGGCATCAATGGCCGCAAGAATGGCGTCTTCGGTTTTGATCATCGTTCCATAAACCGAATCCTGGATGATCTGCACTCTCTCAGCCACGTAATCCGTGTCGGTATGACAGGTGCCGCAAGTTGGAGCGAGATTGAGCAACGGGCTGTGGATGTTATGAGTCGAGAATTTGGCCGCGCCATCGCGAGTGTACGGCATGTGGCAATCCGCGCAAGCCACCCCAGCATTGTAATGGGTGCTGCCGGCGGTATATAGCTCGAAATCGGGATGCTGCATCTTGATCATTTCCGTGCCGCTTTCGGGATGGACCCAATCCTTAAAACCAACTTCAGTGTAATAAGTCGCGATATCTTCGATCCGGGTGCCGTTCTGCCACGGGAAGGTAAGCAATTTCCCATCCCCAACCATATAATACTCAACGTGACAATTGGCGCAAACCACAGAACGCATTTCCTGGCGCGTAAAGGTGGTCCAGTCGAGACCCTGAGCCTTAAATGCCGTTTCAAGTGCCGGGTTGGTGACCACCAATTTCATCGTTCCGGCTTCATGGCAATTCGCGCATCCAATGCTGTGATCAATCTGGGTGCCTAAATCAGAGAACAAGGTCGCGTCGTATGCAGCCATGCCCATGCTCTCCCATAACGCCGGGTTGTCTGAGCTCTTGCATGAATAGCAAGTTCCTGGGGTCTTATCATTCACCCGGGCGGACCCTTCAACGTCAACCAGGGCAAATTCATGCCCACGGTCCTCGTTGTATTCCTTCGAGAAGGGATATCCGGCGAAAAGCCCAACCAGGCGGGGATCGTCAACGAGTTTATCTCGCAAGAAGGACCCGCCATAAACCGTAGCGGTATCGTTTTCAGAAGTAAGCAGCAAGGTCGTGAATTGGTTCGGGAAATTCTGCCCCCACACCGCGCTGTCGGGTTCCAGGGCTTTGACTTCGACCATCGGCGTAACTCCACGGTAGGGCTCTGGCTGGTTCTTCATAAAGATCAATAAAACCACAACCGCCGCGGCTAACACCACGATGATTCCACTGACCAGAATGGTGGAGATTGATATTTTTTTCATACTATTCCTTCCCTGTAATGGTTTCTGGGTAAAGATTTTTTTCTTGATATGGATAAAGCGACAAACCGCGTTCACCATGCATGACCGATCGGTGGCAGTCAATACACAAGACGTCACTGTCAGCCTGCCCAGCGGCAATCATCGATACAGTTTCCGAATGACAACGAATGCAGTTTTCCTGGGTGATCTCGTGAGTGATCTCCTTAGCCCGCAACGGGTCAGGGATCAGCCCAAAGGTGAGATGAAAAACATCATTCAAGCCGGATTTGGCTTTATAAATATATTTAGGAATAAATTCGTGGGGGGCGTGGCATTCCACACAAGTGGCGGCGTTGGCGTGCGGTCCATGCAACCAACCTTCATATTGCCGATCCATCACATGGCAGTTGTTGCACGCGCTTGGTTCGTTGCCAAGGTAAACGGTAAAATCGGTAACATAGAGCCCCAAACCAAGCACGATTGCCAGAGAGATTAGGCCAACAATGAGGATAGTTTTCATGGATCCTTCAATCCGATTGGTGAAATCAAGATGAGTGTAGCATAGTATGCGATTGAATAAAATCGGAAAACATACTTCATTTGAGGTTCTGAACCACTTAAAAGAAGTCCCCGCCATGCCGTGTGTTGCGGAGTTTTGAACCTGCCGAAGCAGGATGGGTGCCGCCACCGATGCGCCGCCTTGGCCGAAGCCTATCGCGTTGCCCGTGTGAGTGAGGTACCCCTTTTTAAAGTGTTGGCTCAAAACCGATGTTGCAACATCACGCACACAGCAGGGTATTTGTCTTATACCATGATTCGATTAAAATGGATAGACACCTGCTGGAAAATGAAGGCAGGAGCAGAAAGTAAAGTGAATGGAAAAAACGATACACGCTTTTATTGCCATCGAAATCGACTCTGTAACGCTCTCTGGAATTGACGGGGTTGCCAACTCTTTCCAAAAAAATTACCCCTCAGGTTTTCGTTGGGTGAAACGTGAAAATCAACACCTGACTTTGAAATTTCTCGGCGATTGCCTTACCGACAGGCTGGCAGAAATTTCACAGGTTTTACAAACAGTGACGTCAACTACTGAGGTATTCCCGCTTGAGATTTCAGTTCCAGGCGCGTTCCCGTCCTGGCAGCGGCCGCGAGCCTTTTGGCTGGGTATTCAATCCTCTGAACCCTTGCAACAACTTTTCGATAGCGTGGATCGAGGTCTTGCCAAGTTAGGGTTCTCGACCGAAAACAAGAAGTTTTCTCCCCACCTCACCCTTTGCCGCGTGTCAGACCACGCCGATCCACAATCCGTCAGCCAACTCGCATCAACATTGCGATCCTCACCCCCTCCCCGCCTGCCCGCCTGGATGGTTAAACAAGTGGTCTTGTTCAGATCCGAGCTGAAACCTGGTGGCCCAGTTTATACAACCATCTCCAAGCACATCTTATATAAGGGTGTTTAGGTATGATAAAATTCAAGTCTATAAAAAAGTGAGGTGTCACCTGGAAGCGATAGAAAAAGCACGGAGCCTGGTTAATTTTCTCGAGGAAAAAAAAGCTGAAAAGATCGTCCTCCTCGATATACAAATCGTCTCAACATTTACCAGCTATTTTATTATTTGCAACGGCACATCTGACAGGATGCTGGACGCAATGGCCACTTCGATCCGCGACTTTGCGAAAAAAGAATTTGGTCAGCCCATAAACATCGAAGGTGATCCGCGCACGGGTTGGATGATCGCCGATCTGATGGATGTGGTCGTGCACATCTTTTCACCCGACCAACGCAATTATTACAAGCTTGAGCAACTCTGGGACAAAGGCAAACGCCTGGTCAGTCTGCAATAAAAAAAAAGGTGCGAGAGTAATAACCCGCACCTTTTTTGTTAGATCAAAGCTAAAATTTCCTGGCTGTGTTCGTTTGGTTTGACATTTTCAAATACCTTTTTAATCAGGCCATCTTTGGAAACCAAAAAGGTGGTGCGCAAGATTCCCATGTATTCCTTGCCCATCATCTTTTTTAACCCCCAAACACCGTATTGCTCACAAACTTTGTGATCCTCATCGGACAAGAGGTTGAAGGGAAGATGGTATTTTTCTTTAAACTTGGCGTGCGATTTCGGTGAATCCGCGCTCACACCCAAAATAACGACACCGGCTTTTTCATAAAGGCTGTAATCATCCCGAAAACTGCATGCTTCGGTTGTGCAGCCCGGTGTATCGTCCTTCGGATAAAAATACAACACCACATCCTTACCTCTGAAATCGGATAGTTTACGAGCGACTCCCGTCTCATCAAGCAGAGAGAAATCAGGCGCGCTGGTGTTCTGTTTAAGCAACATAATATTCCTCCAATTTTTACCTGATTATACTAATTTGGCCGGCGAAAAGAAAGTCGCCACTTCGCCCATGCGATTGATCTTGTAGCCCGGCAATCGCATAATGTCTGCGCGAAAATCGGCATTTCCGGTCAGTTCGAAAATGGGCTGCATGAACTCAGCGGATAACGAGTCTTCGGGCAATATCAAATCGTATTCTTCTTCGAAGAGTGGAACGAAATCAAGATTGAGTGCTTGGGCTGCCGATGCGATTCCTAATCCACAATCCGCCCGACCTGAAGTCACCGCCACCCCCACTCCCAGGTGAGTGAATTCTTCATTCTCGTACCCACAAATCCTTGTTCGATTAATATGATTCAAGGAAAGTTGGTAATCAAGCAGCACGCGGGTTCCTGACCCTCGCTGGCGGTTAATGAAAACCACATCATCACGCGTCAAATCGCTCAAGTCTCGAACATTTTTCGGGTTCCCTTTTTTTACCAGCAAGCCTTGTTCACGATTGACCCATTTCACGATCGCCACTCGCTGATCAGGCAAAACCTTCTGAATGTCAACTGTGTTATACGTTCCACTGGCCGGATCGAGCAAATGACAACCTGAAAAATGGGATTCACCCCGCTGCAAAGCCAGTAGGCCTCCCAGGCTGCCCACATTTGACGAGACCAAAGTTCTACCGTAGCGCGGAAACCATTGCGCCAGGATGTCAAGTGTCAGATCATGTGACCCAACGGTGACCAGGTTTGCCTTGATTTCAGCTAGGCTGCGATTAAGTCTGACACGCACAGTCTCGCCTAATTCCAAACCTTGCACCCCGCTTGGAAGCATGAGTACCCCATCCGCTTTGAGCAGGCTGCTGGTCACCCCCGCTCCGCGCGAGATTGGCGCGGCGAGCATTTTGCCGTTTACCTCGCCCAGCATCACCTGGACAAAATCGTCATCACCACCTGGAGAAGTGATCTTTTTGGTGATTTGAGCATCCACTTCCTCAACTTTTTTGGGGGTTTGACCGAGCCAGGCTTCCAGCAACGGTTTTACAAAAAGGTCGCAGGTAAAAACCGCCGAGACCGGGTAGCCCGGCACGCCAATGACGGGGATGGAGTGGCCGCCAGAAATGTGGGGAGGGTCGAGAAACCCGAGGACCACAGGGTGGCCGGGTCTTACTGCGATCCCATGCACGAGCACCCTTCCGCAATTGGCGATAACTGAAGCTGTGTAATCTTCGCTACCTGCCGACGAACCGGCATTAACCAGAACCAGATCACATTCCGCGGCAGCTTGCGTCAGTTGTCGGCAGATCATGCCAGGGTCATCCTTAACCACTGGATAGCGTTTGGCGACGCCGCCCCATTCATTGACCTTCGCGGCCATTAATATTGAGTTGAATTCAATGATCTGCCCTCTGATGGTGGCTGTGCCAATGGGCACAATCTCATCCCCGGTGGGGATGATTCCCACAACCGGTTTTTTTGCCACTTCAAGCGCGGTCACTCCCCCGGCGGCTAACGCGCCAAGGTGTGCTGGTTGAACGACCTGACCCGCCGCCAGGATCAACTGACTGGTGATCAGATCTTCGCCGACCAAACGTACGTGAGAGTAAGGCGCAACGCTGTTGCGGATGAGAATCGCCGCGGGTTTTCGAATTTCAATCCCCTTAATAAGGTTGCCATCTTTATCAAGAGGTTCACAATTTTCGATCGGGATCACCGCGTCAGCCCAATCGGGCAGCGGGTCTCCGGTGTCGAGGTATACCAACTTTAGTTTGCCTTCCAGGGTGAGCGGTTTGGAGGGCAGCGCGCCTGCCGTGGATGCAGTAGAAACTGCGAAACCATCCATTGCAGATGCGTGATAATCGGGTGAGCAACGATTGGCAAACACTGGTTTTACCAACACACGCCTTACAGCGTTTTCATCCAGTGGGATCCGCTCGACCCCCCGGACTGAATCGTGCTCCAGCCTGGCCAACTCACCCAAAAAAACCTGGAGGGCTTTGTCGAGCGGAACATCGTGCAAATAAGGTGAAGATTTCATAATTGGATGAGGAGGACTTCAACGGTTTGGCCAGCGGAAATGCCGTTAGCCGCGGCGGGGATGTGGATCAACCCGTTGGCTCGCACCAGGTTAAAGATCAGGTTGCTCTTGAAGAAGATAGGCGTGACAGTCCAGGTTTGATCGACCATTTTGACTACTGCCGGCACGTAGTCATCCCGGCCGGTCTGAGACGAGAGGTTAACTTCCAACCGGGCGTGGATGAGCGGCTCGAGGATTTCCACTTGCATCCCGGCCATTTTTCTCACCAGCGGCCGGATGAACAAACGAGCAATCACCAGGGCGCTGACCGGGTTTCCCGGCAAACCCACGATCGGCTTGCCATCACACACCGCCAGGATGGTGGGTTTTCCAGGCCGCACGTTGATGCCGTGCACCAACACCCCCGGAGCCCCCATGCGCTGGACAACTTCCGCGGTCATGTCGCGCGCGCTCGCTGAAGAACCGGCTGTGATCACCACCGCATCGTTTTCAGCATAGGCCGCTCGTACGGTTTCTTCCAAAACCCGTACGTCATCTGGCGAGATGGGATAAGATTTCGCGATACCTCCGGATTGTGAGACCAAGGCAGCCAACGCGCCTGTGTTAATATCGCGCACCTGACCGATTAGAACTTTTTGGTCCGGTGAAACCACCTCATCCCCGCTTGAAAGGATGCCGACTCGAGGACGGGAAAACACATTAACCTGGATGCGCCCGAGTGCTAATAACCCGGCGATTTCTTCAGGCCGAAGTAGCGTCCCCGTATGGATCAACCGGTCTCCTGGTTTTACGTCCTCGCCTTTAAGTAGAACATTTTCATTAATAGCGACTGCCTTATAAATTTCAACGAGGTCGCCATTTCGCAGGTTAGACTGTTCCAACATCACCACAGCATCGGCACCTGGCGGCAGCATCCCGCCAGTGTGAATCAGGGCGCATTCGCCTTCCCCAATACCAAATTGAGGTTCGGCGCCCATGGGTATTTCCGCGCTCATTTTCAAATAAGCGGGCATCGATTCAGAAGCACCATGGGTTTCGTTCGCCCGCACAGCGTAACCATCCACTGTGCTGCGAGTGAATGCGGGCAGAAATTCATCCGCATCGATCGCTTCGGCCAACACTCTGCCGTGAGCTGAAACGGTTTCTAACTTATCAATAGCAGGTGTGAGGTTAGTGAGATGCTGCCAAAATATTTTGGAAGCCATTTCAACAGAATGCAATTTCAAGAATTCAGGCATGGTTTAATGGGTGAATAACGAAAAGGAGATCAAATACGCCATAACTATAAAAGTTGAAATAGCCGTCAAGCGGTGCAACTTCCAACGTGGTGGCGCGCCGTTCATTATGCCAACCACTTGCAAGATCTGGAATCCACCCAACACCAGGGGCAAGAGCATTGGCCATGTTAAGAACCAGGGTTGACCGAGCAAGGCAAACACACCCACGAACACAAACGTCGATAGAATTAACACATTGTGTGTGATCATCGCTTTGAGCCAGTCCAGACGAACTACAATAGTCTGCCGGCCGATTGGGCGGTCGATGATGTAGGTCTCAAGCTCGAAAATGATATTCATGGCCACATATAACAAAGTGAGGGGAAGGGTTAACATCAACAACAATACATGAAGGTCAAGTCCACTTATTTGAAATGAAATGGCAGGTACCAGGTTACACACTACCACAGCCTCGGCAATTTCGTGGTAACCCGTTTTCTCCAGGCGCAGGGGGGGCACAGCCGAGAAGAAACACATCGACAGGGCTATTCCAATCACCAGCAGCAGACCAACTGAGAATGCGTCACTTAATACCAATAACAAGATACTCAACGCACCCGCGGTAAGTAAAGACAAGGCGATCACCATCAATGACTGGCGATTCAATTGATTAAGGTCTTGGAAGAGCGGATCATCCCTGCGCAGTGTCGTGGTGGGGGCTTGAGGGTGGTCAAAATATGCGGACAGAAAGTTGCGCATCACGATCATCAACGCGCAGATCAAGATTCCAAGCAAACCAGCTAACCAATGGATCTCCGCGCCAAGAAATTGTGCCAGCCCGATTCCAACCGAATAGGTAAATAAAACCCATAACAGGGTTTGGGGTTGAATCAAGGAAATCAACAAGCCGTTTGATGATTTTTTCATGAAATTTCTACCTGTAAACCGAACTTCAAACAAATGTGAACTCTCGTTAGGATTAATTCTAACATATTGAAGAATCCACTGTTGTGTAGATCTACTTTATTCAACTATGAAAGAAACTGACTACAATAGCCGGTTCAATTTCATCAACAAGTGTAAAGTCGTTATTGTGAAACAGAAAGTGTCGGCGTGAGGGAAGGAACGGGTTGGTTCAGCGTCAATGTGGCAGATGGAGTCAAACCTGCTGGTGGTGTATCGCCGAGGACCGTAAACCTGCCTGAGGTTTTCCAGGTTTGACCGACAAAAATCTGAACTTCATACTCCCCTGGCAACCATTCCACCGCTGGGGTTTTATTATTGCATGCATCCGTGTATCCGCTGCCGCCTGGTGCAAAATTCCATTCTGAGGTCTCGTAACAAATCACGCTGCCTTCATACAACCAGACCGCTGACCATTGCACTCCGGTCACCATTTTGTCAAAGGTGTATCCCCCATACATTTGGGAGATCGGCAGCGTGAAAGTACTCGTGGTATTGATCACCACGCTATCTTTTGTCTGGGTTGAAAACTCAATCGGGCTGAAAACGGCTTGAGCGTTAACGCCGACCGGGGTTTTAATGGCAGTTTTTAGGATATCCGGAATCATCGGCGTATAGGTTTGAGCCAATGTTTGTGTGATCGTAGGGGTCAAAGTGTTTTGCAAGGTAAGTGTGATTGTTGGTGTCGTGGTAATGGTGGGAGTACGCGTAATGGTAGGCGACGGTGGAAAATAGCGATATGCGATTGGTTCGCCAAAAATATAAAACAAAACACCTGCACCGGTCAGGAAAATGGCAAAAACGATCAACCGCCAACCCTGTTCAATCAAATCCTGGCGTTTGCGATAAAACTCAAGGCTTCGCCCCGCCTTGATCGCCTTGATTGCCACGATCAAACAGGTGACCGTCGCGCCAATCACCAAAACCAGGATAACTTTAAAGGTTGTATCAATATCTATATTCATCAGTCTTTTCAAATCTCGGTGGCATTATAGCACGCCAATTATAGATTGGGGTTGAGTCCCGTTCTAGACGGAACCCCTGGTCTCAACCTGGATCTTTTTGCGACGCACAAAGCGAGTGATATTCAACAACCAGGGAAGTACTTTTTGATAAAGATAGTAAAGCAACGGTTTTACTGGATAATCCCAGGCGCCGGGGGTACGCAAGACTGTGGCTCCCAACCCCTCTTTAAACCTGAAGACACCATACATCGGGTCGGCGGGGATGAATTCATCAGGCGCGCCCCACAGATCATAGCTCTCACATCCCAGCGATTTAGCCAGTTTCATGGCTTCCCATTGAAGCAGGTAATTGGGCATCTTCTCACGGTGTAAGTTCGTGGACATGCCATAAAGGTACCAGGCACTTTTCGCAAAATGGAATATCACAAGCCCTGCAACAGGCTGGCCATCCGCTTCCGCGATGAGCGCGTGGGCAAGGCCGGCTTGTGAGAATCGCTCCCACACCCCCAGGTAATATCCCTCTTCACGAATGATAAAGCCGTCCCGCGCCGCCGTTTGAGCGTACATCTGGTATAAGATTGGAAATTCTTCTATTTTGGCTACGCGAATATCAATTCCGCTTCGTTGAGCAAGTCTCAGGTTGTAGCGCGATTTTTGTTTCATGCGCCCCAGCCAACCCTCTTCCTCGCCGGTTAAATCCAATAAGGCCGTGTTCTTAAATTGGACCTGCTCGGGGGACTGCTTCCATCCTGAGGCTTTTAACAATTCAACAAAGAATTTTCCCTCCGGGTCTTCCGTTTCAGCGCCACTGCCCGGGATTCCGGTTCCCAGCGTCACCTCAGGGTCGATCTTAATGAAGATCGAGCCAGAATTCCTCGCAAATTCTTGCAGGTCTTGGATCACCCGCTTAACCAGATTTTCGTCGCTCCAATCGAGCAGTGGTCCGCGCGGCACGTAAGCCACACTCGCCGCCGGCCCAAACTTAAGTGGTCGAACGCTTCTTACCAGTACATGGGCTGCCCCAACCAGGATGCCCGAATCGTCTTTCCAGGTCAACTCATGCGCTCTCCACCCCACTTCTGCTTTAACCTGCGCCCACTCGGCGGTCTGCAATACATGGGCATGGGGTAACCCGACGATACGTTGGTTCCAGGTTTCGGGGTTCAATTTTTAGTCTCCCGTTTGGAAATCTCGAGGTCGACCCAATCACGCACTTGTTTGGTCGCGCTCAGCCCGGCAAATTCCATTGATAAAATTTCTTCTCGGCCGAAAAAACCAACCTGCAACGCTTCGGGATTTAATCGAATCTCGCCGCCGGTCAATTCCGCATCATAAAGTAAAACCACCCCATTGCCACGTGGGTCATCTTGGTAAGTATAGATGCCAGCGATCTTGTGAATCGCCACTTTCAAACCGGTTTCTTCAAAGGTTTCGCGCACCGCCGCGTCTTCGGGTTGTTCGTCCACTTCCACGAATCCTGCCGGCATGTACCACTTTCCTCGCCACGGATCGATCCCGCGTTGGACGAGCAATAACCGCCCCTGGTATTGCACCCGAACGCCTGCGCTTACTTTTCGTTGCTCATAAAAGATCCAGCCGCAGGCAGGGCATACTGCCCTTTCCCGACCCTCATACCATTTTTGGCTTAGCCTGGTGCCGCATTGCAGACAATAATGAGTTGTCATTCTACTTGCCTGCCGCGCAAACGCAAATATTGTTGATAAAGTCTGTAGATCCCCGGGTAATATACCTTATCCCAGGCGCCGACGCTGCGAAGAACCTCTCCACCAAAGCCGCGTTTGAAACGATAGACCCCCCACAGACCTTCGTGGCTCTGTTTCTCTTCGAACTTACCTTCAAGATCTTCCTCGTCCATGTCGGGGATACCCCAGAGGTCATACCTTTTACAGCCCCGCTCGCGCGCCCATTTCATCGCCTCCCATTGGATAAGGTAAGTCGGCATACGGTTACGTTCCGCTTCGGTAGAGGCGCCATACATATACCAGGATGTGTCGCCCTGCGCCATGACCATTAAACCGGCAATGGGCTGATCATGGTAATAAGCTAAGAGGAGTTCAATCTGCCCGGATGGTTTAAAAAGATCGTAGATCTTTTGATAGTAACCAGGTGCGTGGATACCGAATCCGTCTCGTTTGCTGGTCATCACGGACATTTGATGAAAGACACCCACATCCTCTGATGGCCGCACAATGATTTCTTTCTTTTCGGCCAGCCGGATGTTGTAGCGGGTTTTTTGTTTCATCCTGGCAAGGAGGTCCTCTTCTGTGGTTTCCAGATCCACGACCACGGTACGCCTGGGCTGGATCGGGTTTGACCGAATCCAACCCGGTTGCTTCAACAACACGGGCTCACCATCGCTTTCCCAGAGATCGGGTTCAATTTTTATAAAAATAGCTTTTTCTTCCCTGCACACCAGGTCCAATTCTGCAGAAAAGTTTAGGTCGAACACCACGGGGCCTTTAGCGACGTAACCGATCGAGAATCCTCCAGGCAGCCGCCGGAAAAGCACCTGGGCTCCATTTGCTCCCGAGATCAACCTTACCGCTTTCCAACCAAACGCAGTTTTCAATTCACCCCACGCACCCGATTGCAACAAGTGGGCATTGGGGTGGTTTAATCCAAATTCATTCCAGGTTTCGAGATTGACGCGCATGTTTTAATCGATCGATATCAATTCAGGCGGCGGTGTTGAAGCTAGTTCTGCGCCGGGGATATTGGCGTCAATGAATTTGACAATGGCTGTGCCGTCACCCTGATCTGCAAGGCTTAATAATTCTCCGATCCTCTGGCTCAATTCTTTGCCCTGGATATTGTTGGGATCTTCATATTGGTAAATGTCAGGGTGCTGGGTGGCGACGAATTGCTTACCGTCTTCCCAAAGGTCTTCACTCAGTTTTTCCCCGGGGCGGATGCCCGTGTAAGCGATTTCAATGTCCTTGCCAGGCTCTAATCCAGATAGACGAATCAAGTCTTCAGCAAGGTCAAGAATTTTCACTTGCTGGCCCATGTTAAGTACATACATCTCACCGCCCTGGCTCATCCCTGCTGCCTGCAAAACCAGGTAAACCGCTTCAGGGATGGTCATGAAATAACGTTTCATGTCCGGGTGGGTGATCGTAACCGGGCCGCCTCGGGCGATCTGGTGTTTAAAGAGCGGTACCACACTTCCACGGCTGCCGAGCACGTTGCCGAAACGAACCACCGTGTAGGCGTTGCCTGTGCGTTTGGCGGCGTCGAGAACGATCATTTCAGAAAACCGTTTCGTAGCGCCCATTATGTTTACCGGTTTGATCGCCTTGTCGGTCGAGATCATCACCAGGCGTTTCACGTTGAACTTTTCGCAAGCTTCCACCACATTGAGCGTTCCGCGCACATTATTGTTCACTGCTTCGTCAATGTTCATTTCCATCAAAGGCACATGCTTATGGGCGGCCGCGTGAAAAACAACGTCTGGGGAGTATTTGCGAAAAACGGTGGTTAGCCGAACCGAGTCACGAACATCCACGATCACCGGGGTGATGGGCAAAGATGGATAACTTTCCTGGATCTCGAGCAAGGTTTCAAAGATGCTGTTTTCACCGTGTCCGAGCAGGATCAGCCCGGATGGATTCCAGCGTGAAATTTGACGGCATAGTTCGCGTCCGATCGAACCGCCAGCACCTGTAACCATCACCGTTTTTCCGGATAGAGTAAAACCGACCAACTCTTCTTTCATGTGCGATGGCTGTCGTCTCAAGAGATCAGTAATATCCACTTCTCTCAATCGGCTGATGCTTACCTTGCCGCCCAACAACTCGTAAATACCCGGCATAGTGCGGAAAGGGATCCCTTTTAAGCGACAGATATCGGCAACGATTCGAATTGTCTTGCCGCCCGCGCTTGGGATGGAGATGATAACCTCGTCAACGTGTTTCTGTTCGATGACCTTGCCAATGTCCCCTAGGTTGCCGATCACAGGCACGCCGTGGATCTGTTGCTTAAATTTGGTTGGGTTGTCATCCAAAAAGCCAACCGGGTTCAGATTAAGTTGGGTGTTTTTTTGTAATTCACGTACCACAAGCGCGCCTGCATCTCCGGCACCGATGATCAAAGCTTTTTTGGCTTTACCGACCTCCCTGCCAATCGTGGCGGTATTCACTGATTCTGCGATCAGGCGCAAGAAGAACCGCACCCCACCGACTAGTAATATCGAGACTAACCAATCGATGATGAACAAAGATCGCACGAACCCATTGAAAATTTTGAAGGTATACAAAACCACCATAACGATATAAAGCACAGCTGAAGCCGCGGTCACGGAGAAAATGATCAATCGCAATTCTTTGATTGAGGCATAAACCCACAACCGACGATACATTCCAAACAAGTAATAGACCAACGGTTTGACGACCAATGCCACGCCGATGACCCAATAGGCAAAAGGTAGATAATAAAAGAACAAAGGGCCCAATTCAAAACGGAGAGCCAGAGCGGTAAAAACCGCCGCCGCGGAGAGTACCAAGTCAAGTAGAAGAATATACCGATTACGAATGTTTGGTTTCGATTTCATTAAAGCCCTCTAAACCCGAGCACTGCCCCGATCGTGCGGATTGCGATATTGAGATCCAGCAAGAGATTGCGATTCTTGATGTAATATAGGTCGTATTCCAGTTTAACGGCTGTGTCTTCCACAGTGGAGGCATAGCGTTGATTAACTTGCGCCCAACCCGTGAGGCCTGGCTTTACGAATAACCGCGCACGATAAAAGGGGATCTGCTGTTGAAATTGATTGACCAACTCGATCTGTTCAGCCCGGGGTCCAACCAGACTATTTTCACCCTTCAAGATATTGACAACCTGTGGAAGCTCATCAATGTGACTGCGTCTGAGGAATTTGCCGATGCGGGTAATGCGTCGGTCATCGCTGCTGGTCATTCTCGCGACCCCATCACTATTGGAATCCTTGCCCATTGTGCGGAATTTATAAATTCGATAGGGTTTACCGTTCTTACCAACTCGCATCTGATGATACAGAATGGGAAATCCATCGTCCAACAAGATGATCAAACTGACCAACGGGTAAAGCACAACCAGGGCGGCCAGTCCAACCAGGCTGCTGATAATGTCTAATAAACGCTTGATCGCCTCGTAAAAACCTGAAGACTGGGCCTGGTCGAGGAACGAGCGTAAAATCCAATCAGATTGGAGCAGGAAGATAGGCACCCGGCCCAAGACTTCCTCGTAGACACGTGGAAGGGAACTAACCTCAATCCCTTCTTCCTGCGCTGTGAGGATATTGCGGAACAGGTCTGGGTTTAATTCGCCCGAGATCGCGAAAATGAGGTCAGTAACTGAGTTTTGAGCGATCACCTCATGCAAGTTTTCCCCACTGCCCAGCACACGGTACCCTTCGATCATCTCCCCTTGTTTGGCAGGGTCGTCATCGATGTACCCCACCAGTTCAAAGGGCTCCGGTTTGATCTTGCTGATCATTGAGGCCAGGGTGGAACCGGCTTTACCAGCGCCTACCATCAAGACGCGCCGATTGAAAACCGGTGCGGTAAAAATTGAAATATAGATGAACCGCCAAAGAATGGTTAAAATCACCGTGGAGATGACGAAAACAGCCACTCCCCGCCTTGGAAGTGAATTGGCTTCAGAAATAAAGAAAATCAATAAATACAAAAGAAAGCTAACCCCTGCCGCTGTGCCTACGGTGCGCAAGACGTCACTATGTCGGTTGGCCTTGCGAATATCATAAATCTCGATCAAAAGGAATATCCAGGCGAGGGGAAGAAGATAAAACCAGAATGGCGCGCGCTGACCTATGAAATCCCAAGAGAAATCCAGCCAATCTTTCTGCGCCCAAAAATAAAGCGCCACGATCACCGAGAAAGATGCCACGATCAGATCGCCAAGCACGAGGATCAATTGACGCTCATTGCCACGAATCCGGATTTTTCGGGATTTCTGGTTTCGTTCGATGGTCATCCTACGAGCCTTTCCTTTCCGGGTTCAAAATGCTCCACCAAAAACCCGCTCCCCATGAAAAATGCATACACATTATCGCCAAAACCACCCCCACGACAAGAGAAGCGTCTTTCCGCTTAATGGCAACCTTCAAAGACGCGCCGGTGAGAATGGCCAAGTAGGTTCCCAGTCCGGCGAGGAGAAGAATTCTTGCAGGTGAAATGAATACGGCTAATAATAATAACATCAAAACCCCGAAAACAAAAAGGGGAGGCAGCGCCTGCCTCAATCGCAGTGTTCCTGGGTTCTCGCGTAACATTTTAAATTTCCAAAAGCCATAGGTGAAATATTGTTTCGCAAGTGAACTTATGTTTGGCCTGGAATAATAAACCGCCCGAATCGCGGGGTCGATCCAAATCTTGCCGCCTGAAGCGCGCAACCTAGCGTTAAATTCATAATCCTCATTTACCCGCAATGATTCGTTGTAATAACCAATGCTTTCAACTGTTTCCTTAAAATAGGTCCCAAATGCCACCGTGTCCGCGGTGCCGGCTTTGGTCGTCCATCGATATTTTGCGTCACCCACCCCAAGCGGGTGCGCTGTGGCAACTGAGATCGAACGGGCAATCCACGTATTTACCGACGGTTTCACATCGATCACACCACCAACATTTTGCCCCAAGCCTGCCTTCAGCCCAGCTACACTTTTTTCAACATAATCCAGTGCCGGCAAAGTGTGTGCGTCCATGCGTGTGATGATGGGGGCTTGGGCAGCACGAATGGCGATATTCAGCCCTACCGGGATCTTGCGTTCGGGGTTGTCACATACCCGAATGATCATCTCCGGGTGCGATTCTTGAAACTGGTGAATCTTTGCCCGGGTTTGATCCTCAGACATGCCGTCGGCAATAACCACTTCCATCCTAACCGCCTGAAATGTTTGGTGCAAAATCGAGTCCAATAATGTAGAAATGGTTCTTTCCTCATTCAAGCAAGGAATGATGATGGATACTTCAGGTAAGCTCATGGGCGGGATTCCTTAACCATTATTTTAAACGATTGTCCGGGGTAGGACGACCGAAAAGCAAGAGCCATTGCCAGGTTCGCTTTTTACCAATAGCTCACCGCCATGCGCCTTGACGATTTCGCGGGCGATCGGCAGCCCCAAACCTGAAGAGCCGCCCTTGCCGCTTTTTCGTGATTTTTCAACCTGGTAGAATCGGTCAAAGACCCGTGTGAGATCTGCCAGCTCAATCCCGATTCCTTGGTCTTCAATCTCCACCCGTATGCTGCTGGTAGAGTAACTGGTTGTTATGAATATTTTCTTGTTAGCGCTTGAATACTTGATGGCGTTTTCTAGCAGGTTGGTGAGCACCTGGGTGATGCAATCACCGTCCAGGTTCACGACGGGTAACGCTCCACGTGAAAATTCGATATGAATCTGATTTTGTTTGGCGATGGGAGTCATTTTATCAACCACCCGTGTGATCAAATCGTCGATGTCAGACGGTTCGAGCTCCAGTTTACGCACACCTCCTTCAAAACGAGCCAGTGTCAATAGATCAACCACTAATCGCAATAATCGGTCTGATTCCTCGGAGATTACTTCAGCCGCGTGTTGGATGGCGTTTTTGTCGCCTGCTGTGCCATCCAGAATAGCGTTCGCAAAGCCCTGGATGGACGTGAGCGGTGTCTTCAACTCGTGCGAAACGTCGCTGATAAAATCCCGTTGCGACTGCCGGCTCTCATTTACCTTGCGGCTCATTTCGTTTAATGAAATCGCTAATTCCTTTATCTCGTCAGGTCCTTCCAAGGGTAAGGGTTGCTGTTTGATCAGAGCGAGGGTTTGGGCACTTCTCGAAATCCGTCTGATGGGTTCTGCCAGCCAGCGGTCCATCAACAACGAAAGCAAGAACGATACAATTATCGCGAAAAAGAGCACCCTGGTGGTCATACGCACCATCGGATCGCTCATCATAAATTTCAGCGTTAGGTTTCCTCGTGGGGCGGCGATGACGAGAAATTGTTTCGTCAAAGGCAGTCTATGGCCAATATAGATCCAGGCTTCCTTTTTTGCGTCTCTGATCACCAGGGAGGAGTTTTGCGTCTCAGTTCTTCGAATCCCAGCCAAACTCTTCCAATCGATCATACTGGCGTCTGGTCCTTGCGAATCAAAAACCACATTGGTTTTCGCGTCCAGAATGAAAACACGCAGATTGGCAGTTGCGGTGGGTCGGTTGGCCAACGATGCCTGGATCGTTTCGACGAGTTGTTCAGGTTCGTTTTCGATCGCCTGAAGAAGGGTTTGTTCTTCAAGTCGCATCTGGAGCTCTGTTTGTCTAAATAATGCTGATGTCTGGTTGAGGGTATAAAACAATCCCAAGATCAACGCCCCCAACACGAATAAGGTAAGCAATGCGTAACCCAACCAGAGGCGTGAACGCAATGTCTTGAACATTAATCCACCAGCTTGTAACCAATTCCGGTCACGGTTTCGATCTTAACTCGAGATTTCTCCAATTTGCTGCGTAGATGAGCCACATGCACATCCACGGTTCGGGTTTGGCCGGCAAAATCGTACCCCCAAGCAAGGTTGAGAAGTTGCTCCCTGCTTAGAACCAACCCGCGGTTCTCAGCCAATACTCGCAATAATTCAAATTCATGCCGTCGCAACTGGATGGGCTCTCCCGTCCGCCTAACTTCTCGCCGGGCAAGGTCGATGACCAGATCAGCAATCGTGATGGTTTCACCTATATTATTGGCCGGGCGGTCTACACGCCTTAAGATCGCATTGATCCGTGCAATCAACTCGCGGGGGTTGAACGGTTTGGTCATGTAATCGTCCGCCCCTAATTCCAATCCCAGAATCTTGTCTACATCTTCATCCCTGGCGGTTAAGAGGATGATTGGCACCTGGTTGTTTTCGGACCTCAATTGTTTACAAATCTCAAATCCATTCATTCCAGGAAGCATCAGGTCCAAGACCACCAGAGCCGGCGATCGACTGTGGATCATTTCAATGGCGATCAATCCTTCGTTTGCGGTCTCGACGTTAAACCCGTCGCGTTCAAGATACATACGCGCCAGGTCAGTGATGTTTTGTTCGTCGTCAACCAACAGGATTAATTCCTGGGTCATCTTGAATTCCTATTCGCAGTGGCCGTCTTTGCAGGTTAGCGCCATGGCTTCAATTTCAACAAGAGCGTTTTTTGGCAGCCCCGCGACCTGGACTGTAGACCTGGCGGGTTGGCTTTCGGTGAAATACTCAGCATAAATCGCGTTCATCACTGAGAAATCTGCCATATCACGCAGAAAGACGGTGGTTTTCACAACATTCGCCAGACACGAGTTGCCTGCTTTCAAGATTGCCTTGAGGTTATCCAATACCTGGCGAGTTTGCTTTTCGATCCCGCCCTCCACCAGAGTGTTTGTTTTGGGGTCCAGGCCAATTTGGCCAGAGGTAAAAACGAATGGACCACCAGCCGTAGCCAGCGAGTATGGGCCGACAGCTTTCGGTGCGGATTCAGTGGTGATGATGGTTTTATCGCGGCAAGTCATAAGGTTCCTCCAATATTTTTAATCTGGATTGATTGTATGCGAAAAAGCGAGGGGCGTATATGTATTTTTCAACTAGGATGTATACCGACTCAACGAATTTTAATAAACTTGCATTCCATTCACATAAAGTACTATAATCAATTTAATAGATTGGGGATTTCCAATCATGGATTGAGTGAAAGGATTAGACATGGGCTTGTTCAATAACATATTAGAGAAACTTGGATTAAAGAAAAAAGAAGAGGACAAAGCAACCACACCAGCCGCCAAACCGAAGGAAATTCCGCGGTTTAAATCAACGGAATTTACCGGCCCGGTGCCCGGTTCTAATACCACGTTTATCAAACCGATGAGCGAAGTGGATGTGGTCGCGAAACTCGATGGTCTTGCCAAATCCAACCCACAAAAATTGGATTGGAAAGTCTCGATCGTTGATTTACTCAAGCTCCTTGATCTCGATAGCAGCCTGACCTCTCGCAAGGAATTGGCTACTGAACTTGGTTGCCCTGCCGAAAAAATTGGTGGAGACTATGCCGAAATGAACATTTGGCTGCATAAGACCGTCCTGAAAAAGATCGCATCGAATGGCGGCAACATCCCCAAGGAACTGTTAGATTAATCTGTAAGAACATGAGAGGGGTTCCCCTCCCATTAAGCTACCAGTCATTAAAAGCGGATGAAATCATTTCATCCGCTTTTTCATTCTTTCGCGTCCCAATCGCATGACTGGTATAATTGTAAGGTTATTACTTTATTCTCATCGACAAGGTTCTTATGCTAGAAAAAATCATCCAGATTCAGGAACACTACGAAGAATTAACCAGGTTGATCGAAGTCAACATGGAAGATTATCAAAAAGTCGCGGAGCTTGCCAAGGAACGGGCTGAACTTGAGCCAATCTTTCAGGCGGCAACCCGTTATCGTGAAATGCTGGCGCAAATGGCACAAGCCAGGGAACTCGAATCCAGCGGAGAGCCTGAGTTTGTGGATCTAGCACGTGCCGAGATCGATGAATTAACTCCACAGATCGAAACCATCGAAAAAGAATTGAAAGCCTTATTGGTTCCCAAAGATCCACGCGATGATCGCAACGTCTACATTGAGATTCGCGCTGGTGCCGGCGGTGATGAAGCTGGACTATTCGCAGCTGAACTTATGCGTATGTATTCACATTACTCTGAGCAAAGGCGATGGAACATCGAGATTTTTTCCTCAAACGAGACCGGTATCGGCGGTTTTAAGGAAATCATCTTTATGGTCAAGGGCAAGGGAGCTTATTCGCGTTTTAAATTTGAATCCGGGGTTCACCGGGTCCAAAGAATCCCCGCCACAGAATCGTCCGGTCGAATTCACACTTCCACGGTGACCGTCGCGGTCATGGCTGAAGTTGAAGATGTCGATATTCAAATTCCCGAAGCAGATATCGAGGTGGATGTTTTCAGGTCTTCAGGCGCGGGTGGGCAAAACGTGCAAAAAAACGCCACGGCAGTCCGCATCACCCACAAACCCTCGGGGTTGGTCGTTGCCTGTCAGGATGAACGCTCGCAACTTCAAAACCGTTTGCGCGCGTTGAGCATTCTGCGTTCCAGGCTTTATGACCTCGAGATGGAACGTGTTCAAAACGAACGTGAAGAAGCCCGCCGTTCGCAGGTTGGCACCGGTGATCGTTCTGAAAAGATTCGCACCTATAATTACCCACAAAGTCGGGTCACAGACCATCGTATTAATGTTTCCTCCTTCAACCTTCCAGCCGTCATGGCTGGCGAGATCGACCTATTTATTGATGAGCTAGCTCAAAGAGATGAGACCGACCGATTAGCCACCAGTGGGGGAAATGACGAAGATTGAGATCCAAGACTGGATCAAACAATCCACAACCAGGCTGTATGACTCCTCCGAAACTCCGTTCATGGAGGCGCGAGTGTTGCTCTCGCACGTGGTGGGTCAATCTCGAGAATGGTTGGCGCTGCATCCCGAAACCCTATTAGATACTAAACAACTTGAAAAATTGGAAAATCTTGTATCTCGCCTAATCCAGGGCGAACCCTTGTCTTACCTGACAGGGACGAGATCCTTTTTTGGTCTCGATTTTACTGTAAATTCCAATGTGCTAATTCCAAGACCCGAAACTGAACAATTAGTGGAAGAATGCATCTCCTGGTTTGAACTCCACCCAACTCGCCGGCGGATGGCCGATGTAGGCACAGGATCTGGGATCATCGCCATCTGCGTGGCAGATCATTTCGATGATTTGGTTATTGACGCCTACGATGTTTCAAAATCAGCCCTTGAAATTGCACGAATCAATGCAGAGAAACACCAGCGCTCACCTCAAATCCATTTTGTAGTAAACGACCTTTTGAATGGGGTCGAAACATCATACGACCTGATCGCGGCAAACCTGCCCTACATCCCCACTGGATCCCTTGAAACACTTGTTGTTGTCAAACACGAACCCAGGCTCGCCTTGGACGGCGGTGTAGACGGTCTGGATTTGGTCAAACGTTTAATCACCCAATCCGTCTTGCGGCTCGCACCAGGCGGTTTAATGATCCTGGAGATCGAGAGCGGGCAAGCCGATGCCTGCATCGAGTTTGCGTCAACTCATTTTCCAGATGCCAGAATTACCCTTCTTTACGACCTTGCCAATCTTCCGAGAATCATTAAAATACAAAAGTAGACCGAGGTATTCATGCAGACCATCATCTTACCCGCCGACAAACAAGACTCAATCAATTCAGCGTTGGAACTGCTTGAAGATGGTGAAGCAGTTGCCTTCCCCACCGACACCGTTTATGGGCTGGGAGCTGACGCGTTTCACGCACCAGGTATCATTAAACTGTTTGAAGCCAAAGGACGTGACTCCAACAAAGCAATCGCCATTTTGATCGGCAACATCGAACAGGTTAAAATGATCACGGACCAGATGACAATAAGCGCCTTAAAACTGGCTGAAGCATTTTGGCCTGGAGGTCTGACCGTCATCGTGCCAAAGAAAAGCACGTTACCAGAGTTGGTCTCCAACTCAGAACGCATCGGCATCCGCATCCCGAATCATCCCATCACGCTTGACCTTCTGCAATCCTTCGGCCCCCTCGCCACAACGTCTGCCAACCTGGCCGGCAAGAATAACCCCACCTGCGCCAAGGATGTGTACGATCAGTTGAACAACCGAATCCCGCTAATCCTCGATGGAGGAGCTTGCCCTGGTGGTGTACCCTCCACGGTAGTTGATTGCAGCGGTCCTGAAGTGGTCATCCTACGGGAAGGCGCGATTTCGACCGAATCGATCTTAAAGGTTGTGAACGGTAATAAATCCTAACTCAGCCTATCGGCATCCAACCTCACAAGCTCGGAATACCGCCCCCCAAGGTTGACCAACTCCACATGGGTTCCCCTTTCAATTACCATACCATCGCTCATGAGGATTATTTCATCCATGTCACGCATCCATTTAAGATCGTGACTAATGAAGACTGTTCCGCGGTCAGAAAAAACAGTAAAAATAGTCGTCATCAATTTACCGGCCGTGATTGCGTCCAAGTTTTCCACCGGTTCATCCAGGATCAAGAAGGGCCGGTCTTGAAGAATAGCCCGCGCGATTGCCACACGTTGCCGTTCCCCTCCACTCAATCGCAAACCATGATCTCCCAACCATGTGTTCAAACCTCCAGGTAAACCTTGAAACCAATCAGATAATTCTGCCAGGTTCAATGCCGTGACCATCTCTTCCTCAGTGGCATCCGGTTTTGCCAATCGCAAGTTTTCACGCAGACTGGCGCTGAATAAAAATGTGGATTGCGCGATTTCTGCGATGAGAGCGCGGCCGGTACCTTTAGGCACCCTTGCCGAAGGAATACTATCGTAATGAATCGTGCCTGAGTCTCTGTCCCAAAAACGTGTGATCAAATTCACCAGACTGGTCTTTCCAGAACCGCTGGGACCGATCATGCCGATTCGTTTCCCTTTTTCGAGTTTGAGTGACAGTTCCTTTACCCCAAATGAGTGATCGCCAGGGTAGGTAAAATTCACACCTTCTAATGTTAGCGTACCCACTTCAGAAATCTCTTTCATGTTTTCATGGGGTTGTAAAGGAACAATCTTAAAATTTTGGTCTCCAAAGATTCGCTTCGCAGCTTCCAGGCTTTGGCTCAGTAGCGTTGCGGCTTGCGTCATTCCGGCCGTGGATTCAAAGCTCGCCAGCGTCACCAGTAAAATCACCGAGAGGTTGACGCCACTTAATTGCAATTCTTCCACCAGGGGGATGCAAAACCAGAGAACTGCCAGTACCGTCAGGTTTAACACCAGAAGAGTTAATCCAGAGGCGAGACCGCCAAGGACGGCTGTTTTCACTTGCAAAATTCCAGCTTGGTTGCTTTTATCGCGCATTCTTCTCAACCAATCCCCATCGGCGCAGTTAGATTGCAGGTCTTCCAGCCCTTGCATGAACTCAATCGTTTGAACAGATAATTCGCTGCGAGATTGGGTCAGTTTCCTGGCTAGCGGCCGACTCACCCAGACGGCAAGGGCTGGGAGAATAAATCCATTCAACGCCAGACCGACTAGTAGAAGCAATGGAAGCTCCGGGGAATAAAGCCCTAAAAAGAAACTAGCCCCCAAGGCTACCACGATTGCCACAACAAGCGGGGAGACGACCCTGACGTAAAAATTTTCCAGCGTTTCCAGGTCAGCCATGACTCGCTGGAGTTGGTCACCTGATTTTTGCTCCAACATTTCTGCAGGGGGCGCGGAAACGACCCGTTCGTAAAACCAGGTTCGGATTTGTGCAAGTACGTGCAGATTGACCGAATGAGACACTAAACGTTCAAGATACCTGAACCCTGCCCGACTAAGACCAAAGAAGCGAACCCCCACGATGGCCACCTGTAACTCCGCGATGGATGGGTGCAGCGCGGCTGAAGCGATCAGAAAGGCCGAGGTGCCTAACAACCCAATCCCCGAACCGATCGTCGCTACTCCTAGCAAGATGGAAAGCAACACCTCCCGGGTGAAGGGTTTTAGAAAACGCAACAGGGGCCAAAGGGTTCTCACCGCCCCTCCCGCGTAGCCATTACATGGTTCTTGTAAACACCATCTAAGGCTGCCAAATAATCATGATTACCACGCTCCACGATGCGACCGCGCTCCAAGACAAGTATCTCGTCCGACTCTTTCACCGTGGACAATCGGTGGGAAATCGTTACCGAGGTTCGGTTCTCAAGCAATGCTCGTGTGGCTTGCATGATTATTTCTTCCAAGTCAACATCCAGGTGGGCGGTGGGTTCATCCAGGATCACAAGAGGGGCGTCTTTCAAGAAAGCGCGTGCCAGGGCTACACGCTGCGCTTCACCACCACTTAAGCGGCTGCCTGTCTCCAACAGGCGTGTTTCCACGCCTTCCGGCAGGCTGGCCACCAATCTCTCCAATCCGGAAACCTGGAGAAGTTGACCCAGGGATCCACCCTCTGGCAATGACCGCCCCAGGGTGATATTCTCTGCCATGCTGGCGTCAAAAATGAATGGGCGTTGCCCGATCCAGGCGAGTTGCTGGCGCCACACGTCCGGCGGCCACAAATTAATATTTTCGGCGTTTATCTGAATGGTGCCACTGGAAGGTTGGATGAATTGCATCAACAAGGCTGCGAGAGTCGATTTTCCACTGCCGCTAGCCCCCACCAGGGCGTAGTGCTTGCCGTGTTCCAGGGTTAAATTGATCCCATCCAGGGCTGGTTGATTTGACTCAGGATAGGAAAAGGACACATCCTTGAACTCGATTTTGGAACCAGCAGTAAACCTCTTCTCAGCTGGTTTTGAAGTGACGATTGAAACGGTTGGCTCTGGTAAATCAAAGAGATCAAAAATCCGCTTCGCTGCAGTTACCCCAGCCATCCCAGCGTGATAACGCAAACTCAAGTTTCGCAATGGAAGGTAAAATTCAGGCGCGATTAACAAAATAAAAAAGGCCTGTTCAAATGCCATGCGGGCATAAAGCAAACGCAGACCGATCTCCACGGCCACCAATGCGGTGGAGATCGTGGCAATCAATTCGAGCGCGAAGGCGGAGAGAAATGTGATCTTGAGAACCGTTAGCGTCACCTGGCGGTAACGTTCGCTTGCCAGTTGAAGATCGACTGCCCGATCGCGAGTGCGCCCTAACATCATCAGCGAACGCAATCCTTGCAGCGTGTCCAGGAAGGTTGCTCCCAGGCGGGTTAACGCCGTCCATTGCCGTTGGGTATGATTTTGAGAAAGTTTTCCAATCAGCACCATGAACAACGGGATGAGAGGGGCGGTGATCAGAAATACAACAGCTGTCAATGCATCTAAAGGGAAAACCACCACCAGGATGATCAGCGGTAGAAGCGCGGCGAGCAGCACCTGTGGAAGGAAATGACCGAAATACGCATCGAGAGCATCCAAACCGAGCATAGCGGTGGTCGCCAGTTCTCCGGTCTTTTCCCCTTTGAGAAAAAACGGTCCCATGCGATTGATCTTTTCAAGCATGGCAGAACGCAGGTTGGTTTTCACTTTTACCGCCAAACCCCCAGCCAACGTTTCATTTGCGATCGTGAATATCACTCTAAACAGGATAACGGCGATGGCTATCCGCAACCAGGGGATGACCTCCGCAAGGGTTCTTTGGTCTATAAAAACACCGTTGACAACGCGGCTCAACAACCAGGATTGCCATAGGATCAATCCGCCAGCCAGGAACCCAAATAACACAACCAGAAAGAATAGAATCCCGGAAGACCTGACTTCACGCATCAATCGCAAGTGAACATTCATACCTTCCATTTTGCCCGAACTAGGGCCTGCCGTCAAATCGATAACAAAACACCTCCGGCAAACACTATCCGGAGGTGTATGTAAATACGTATGGTTTTAACCAGGCGTCTCCGTGGATGCCGGTGCTGGAGGCGGGTTGGCCGCTCTGAAGTCGCGCATTGCTTGCAGCAGGGCTTGAGCAACTGATTTCATCTCATCGTGGGTTTCGCCCAAAGCCTGCCGGGCAGACTCAAGCGTAGATCGCGCGGCAGCGATATCCGTCACCATGCCATCGGCACCAAAGCCAGAATGTGTGGATAGAATCGCAGCGGCGTTGTCATGCAACGACTGAATGCCTGGGATGGCGGCGTTGAAAGTTGCCAGCGCGTTTTCCAAAGCTGATGTGTCCAGCCCTTTCGCCGTCAGCGTATCGATGCGGGTTTGAACTTTGGTGGCGAAATCAGGCAGTTTTCCAACTCGTTCGGCTTGTTTGCCGAGCATGTTTTGCAGCCGGCTAAATTGATTCTCCAGGCGGGTTTTAATGCGTCCTTCCAACGCGGCGGGCGCGGGTGGAGGGGTCTCATCTTCAAGCCCGGCGGCAGCTACCGTCCCCCCTGGAACCGCCAGGGCGATCCCGGTAATCAACATCAAGGTCAATCCAAACACAAACCATTTTTTTGTTTTCATAATTCGTCTCCTTTGAATGAATTTCAATTCAAAGGATACCCATGTGATGTCAAACCACGATGATGGATTTGTAAAACTTTTGTAAATTTAATCGATAAATTGCAACTGAAAAAGAATGTCCTTGAGGCAAGCGGCAAAAATATCACCCATGATATGCTCGTCCACCTGGTAAGGGCCGCCGTAAACCCCGTCACCGATGGCTGACTTGACCTCGGATGAAGAAAGAATGCGGCTGGTCTCAAAGGGTTTCTTTTCTCCGGTCGGCATGTTCGCCGAGCGAACAAACGGAAATGCCTCGACCCACGAAGCGTGATAGGATTTCAGGTTGTGTTCCTGGGCAATCGCCCTCACTGCAGGCGCTTCCCACCAGTCATACCAGGCGATTTTAATATCCGACAATTCGTTAACCAGGTCGCCCAAAGCGATCTTGGCAGGTTTGTTACCTCCGTGCCCATTGATAAACACCAGGCGCTTGAATCCCTGGTGATGGACGGAGCGCACCATATCTTCGACCACACTCACCAGGGTGTTAACACGCAAACTGATCGTCCCCGGATAATCCATGAAGTAGGATGAGCAACCAAAATTAAGTGGTGGCGCCACGAGCACCCCAGATTGTGATGAAGCCGCGTCAGCCAGTGAGAGGGGAATCTTGACATCCGCCCCCACGCTGATATATCCATGCTGTTCATTAGCCCCCAAGACAAAGATCAAACGGTCATCCTTCTTTTGATAGGATTCGATTTCCATCCAATTCAACTCGGCCAATCTCATCTTACGTCCTTTCAATAAAATGAACCAGTAATCCTATCAGCATTATAACGAAAACAGATGTGTTTGTAACAACAATAAAAAGCCCCACCCTTCGCTCATTAATTATGCGGTCGGATGGGGCTGGTTGGTTTCGTGAAGTCTAAAGCACGATATTGATCAAACGTCCTTTGACATAAATCACCTGGCGTGGAGCCTTACCTTCAAGCGCTCTTTGCACCGATTCAGTCGCCAACGCGGATCGCTTGGCATCTTCTTCGCTAATGTCAACCGGTACGATCAGGCGGTCGCGCAGTTTGCCGTTAACCTGGACGACCAGGGTGATCTCGTCCTGGGCAGCGGCTTGCTCGTCCACTTTAGGCCACAACTGGGTGTGGATGGAGTAAGGTTTGCCGAGCATCTGCCACAATTCCTCGCTGATGTGCGGTGCGACTGGCGCGAGCATCTTGATATAAATTTCCACCGCTTCGTTCCATGCGGATGTACCGGTTACCGCGGGTTTTAAGCGCAGCATTTCATTGAGCAATTCCATCAAACCAGACACGATGGTGTTGAACTCGAATGTTTCAAAATCACGGGTCACCGCTTTTAGCGTCTGGTGCAGCTTACGGCGTAAATTCTTTACCGCCTCAGGGTTTGCCGTGGGGGCAGTGCCGGGTTCAAGCACGGTAGTCCATACACGTCGCAGCCAGCGGGAGGTTCCGTCGATGCCACCGCTGCTCCACGGACCGCCCATGTCCCAGCGAGAGAAGAACATCAGGTAGGCGCGCAAGGTATCAGCACCGTAGGATTGCACCAGGTTGTCAGGCGCCACCACGTTGCCGCGGCTTTTCGACATTTTCTCTGAGTCTTCGCCGAGCACCATACCCTGGTTGCGTAGTTGAAGCATTGGTTCGCGCCCCTCAGTGATGCCCATGTCTCGCATCGCCTTGTGGAAAAAGCGGGTGTAGAGCAGATGCATGTTTGCGTGTTCGATCCCACCGGTGTAGATATCCACGGGCATCCAATAATCGTATTCCTTAGGGTCAAACGGACCCTTGTCAAAATCAGGGCTCAGGTAGCGCAGGTGATACCAAGAAGAACACATGAAGGTATCCATCGTGTCAGTCTCGCGCTCAGCCTTGCCACCGCATTTTGGGCAGGTGGTGAAACGCCAGGTGGGATGCAGTTTCAACGGGCTTTCCCCAGTGGGTTTCCATTCCACGTCTTCCGGCAAAACGATCGGCAGTTGGTCTTCGGGGACGGGTTGCGGTCCGCACGTTGAGCACAAGATCATCGGGATCGGCGCGCCCCAATAACGCTGGCGCGAGATCAACCAATCTCTCAGCCGGTAGTTGGTGGAAGGCTTGCCCGCGTCTAATTTTTTGACATATTCCACAGCCTTGTTGAACGACTGATCACCTGGTGTTCCGGTGAGTTCTCCTGAATTGACCATTGTCCCTGAAGCGGGGACGGCCGCCGTCATGTCCTCCGGTTGGATGAGCGAAACGCCCATCGGTTGGATGACTACCTTGATCGGCAGGTCGAAAGTCCGGGCGAATTCGAAATCGCGTTGGTCGTGAGCCGGAACAGCCATGATCGCGCCAGTTCCATAGGTCATCAACACGTAATCCGCGATCCAAACCGGAATCTTTTCACCAGACACCGGGTTGATGGCGTAGCCGCCGGTAAAAACACCTGTCTTGTCCTTGTCGCTCGATTCGCGTTGGATGTCCGTCTGACGAGTGGCGTCAAGGATGTATTGTTCCACCTCGGCTTGCTGCTCGGGGGTTGTCAACTTTTGCACCAATGGATGCTCGGGTGCCAGCACCATAAAGGTCACCCCCCACAGCGTATCGGGACGGGTGGTGAAGATTTCGAAGGCTTCTCCAGATTCGGTTTTAAAGGTCACCAGCGCGCCTTCAGATTTTCCGATCCAGTGCGTTTGCAAGGTGCGCACGCGTTCCGGCCAGTCGATATCGTCGTAGCGCAGTAGTTCCTCGGCATATTGTGTGATCTTGAAAAACCATTGGGTCAGGTCTTTCTTGATCACCGGGGTGCCGCAACGTTCACAGTGACGGTCTTCCCCCCAAACCTGTTCGCGCGCCAGGGTGGTGTTGCAGTTGGGGCACCAATCCACCGGGGATTGCTTGCGATACGCCAGATCGTGCTTGAAGAGTTGCAGGAAGAACCATTGAGTCCAATGGTAATATTTTTCGTCCGCAGAGACCATCTCGCGCCGCCAATCAAACATCGCGCCCATGGTTTTAAACTGGTTGCGCATCTTTTCGATGTTGGCATACGTCCAGGTCTTGGGGTGGATCTTGCGCTTGATAGCCGCGTTTTCAGCGGGCAGGCCAAACGCGTCGAATCCCATGGGGAACATGACATTGAAACCGTTCATCCGTTTGTAGCGCGCCCGCGCATCGGAGGGTGAAATGGCGTACCAGTGCCCGATGTGCAGATCACCCGAGGGGTACGGAAGCATAGTCAGCGCGTAAAACTTGGGTTTTTTCTCATCAATGTTGGCTTCATAGAGATGGTCGGCATCCCATTGCTTCTGCCACTTGCTTTCGATCTCAGTCGGGTTGTAAAAGGGGACATTTTTGTTGGCCATTCTCGCTCCATGTTGAAACTGATTAAATAAAAAAAATCTTCTCCCATCAGGGACGAAGATGTTTCCTCGGTACCACCCTGCTTGTCTGACGCCGCGCTTTTCTGAATCGTCCAGACCGCTCAAGAAGCTGTAACGGGCTGACCCGTCGCCGGTTACTGGCTTCACCGGCAAAGCTACCCAGTTTCCTGGGGTCAGGCGAGTTCGGTCTGCTGCGCTCCGCTGCGCCCTGCCGGTCTCACACTTCGTTCACCGACTCGCTGACGGATGACTTACTACTCCTGATCTTGCTTTAGTGGACCCAGGGAGGTTCGAACTCCCGGCCTCCTCAATGCCATTGAGGCGCGCTCCCAACTGCGCTATGGGCCCAAATGGTACCCTTTTCTTGCTCGAGCCTGCCGTGCTTGTGGACCTGGGGGGATTCGAACCCCCGGCCTCTTCAGTGCGATTGAAGCGCGCTCCCAACTGCGCTACAGGCCCGTTGTTCCGATTGCAGTCAGGATTTTACCCGACTGGTGGGGTGTTGTCAAGGAATTGAATTAGATTTATTGTGAACGAGAATAGTTTATCCCCGCAGCGGAACCGGTTGCACTTCGCCCTTGTCGATCAGGAACATCACCCGCCCTAGTTCGTACTCCACCTTGTAAGCGGCTTTGACGATGGTAACGGTCACGCCGGGATGCACTTTTTGGGTGGCTTTAACCGTACCGTGGTCCAATTTGGCGAGTTCGGCTTCAAAAACCACCAGTTTTTCTTCAAAGGCCTTGATCTCATTTGAAAGCGTGGAATAACTGCGCAACCTCTCGCGCATGGTGATGCGGTAAGACTCAGAAACCTGCTTCTTGTTCTCGCGGAATGATTTATATTCGATGATGTAGTTTTCTAACTGCTGCATCGCTTTTTTCTTCTCGCGATATTTGGATAACAATTCCACATATTCCGATCTGAATTTAGGTTCGATTCCCAACTCCAGTTCGGTGGCCACGTGTAGTTCAGAACCAAACGCGCCAGCGGTAATTTCTTCCAGCGCTTCAAGGTGGCCGCCGACAATGTCACCATTGATATTGTTGACCTTGATCTTGCCGCCCGCCTTGATTTGTGAGCGCATGATGCTGTCATTGATGATCACGTCTTTGCCCGCCTTCATTGAGGCGTTCTCAACATACTTGGCCAGGATGTTGCCACCCGCGTAAAGATGACACTTACCCGCCCCAAAAATACCATTCTTAATCAAGATGTTTCCGGTGGCGTAGATTTCGGCGGCTTCGACCATACCGAATACTTCAACATTTCCGCCAGATCTCACACTAAAGCCTGCTTTGACATCTCCCATGATCTGCACGTTTCCCACAAAATCAATGTTGCCGATGGCAAAATTGACATCGTGCTTGACGGTATAGATCGAATTCACTGAGGGACGGCCGTCCATCATGCAGGCGTGGCCATCTTTGGCCGCCACCAGTCGGTCTCCACCGGCTTCGAGTTGCGTATCGCGGCCGCCAACGAGATTTGGCGATTTAACCGCCGCAGGCAGGATGATCTTTCCGGTTACCGTCTGCCCGGATTTACCTTCCACCGCGGGCAGACGTTGAGCAAGAAGATCGCCTTTGGCGACGTTGTGAATCAAGTTTAAATTGCGGAAATCGACCCGACCTTCTTCACCTACCTCCACCGGGATGATCTCATCAGAGGTTGGAAAATGATAAACGAGCGTACCGTCCTGGCCTTCTTCGGCAGGAATTCCTGAGGCGACCAGGCGGGGCTGGTCCCACATCTTCAGATAGACACTTTGTTCCACAGCCAGGGGATTGATGTTGACCGTAACTCCCGCCTGGATTAATGCCTCATTGACCTGCTCCACAGTGACAGTTTTTCCGCCATTTTTTGGAGAGGTTAAATTGATCCAGGCGCTCATTCCGTCATCAGAAACGGTTACCAGGCAATTGCCGTTCACAGGTTGTAAGACATCATCCATCAGAGATGATTCTACACGAATAAATCTCGAAAGGTAATAAAAATGAGATAAAAGGTTTTCCGAAATAGCAAATTCACCTCAACAATTAAGGCTCATCAATTACTTTTCATATTTCAAAGTCATCTCGTGCAACATTTGGTGTAGTTCTTCATGCCGTCCATGACCCAACACCTTTTCTTCGTGTTCTTCGAACGCGGCGTGCATGGTTTCAAGTTCTTCAGCGCGAATCACTCTATCCGCCATCGGGAAGAGGATGGTGTTCTCTTTTTGGATGTGGGCGCGCAACAATTCGATATAATCGCGGCTGGCTTTTTCGAGCTTGGGGCGGTCGTAATCATCTTCCAGTGCCTCACTCATCGCAGCGATGTAACCCCTGCCCAGGATGTGCTCCGCCATCATCACGCCAACCGGTCCGCCACGATCAGGCACGCCCGCCGCGATCATCGCCGGGAAGAGCAGCCCTTCTTCCTTGCCGTGGTGACATTTATCGGCAAACTCTTTAAGGAAGCCGATAAATCCCGCGAACTCATTTATTTCCTCGGCTTCGGTAGTTCGCTTTGAAAGCATTTTTTCCAACAATTCAAGCGCAGAGAGAATCGCGTTGTGGTCGTCTACCAGGATGTCCATTGTTTTGCTCATCATAACCTCCGGGTTGTAAGATATATAAATATTGACTGATCAATGGATTTGATTTTCCATGAACTAAGTTTACAACGTAAGAATCTGAATTAAGTTAACAGGTGGAAAGAATTTTGCCCTATTTCCATGGGAGTAAAGAAATAAACTTTTCCATGGAGTATTCATTCTTGATCTCGATCCGCGAGAGAAAAAAAAGCGTGTTCGAATTATGGACATACGTGGAACCTAATCCCACTGCGGAGGTAAATTGATAAGCAGAAGTCAATCGCCAGACCTCTTGGTTGGCTCTGCCAAATGGAAAAGCAAAACTGTCTACCGCAACTCCCAGCTTTTCTTCCATATTGAGTTTTGCCCACCGGATTTCCATTTCGAGGTCGACACCAGGCGCGGTTAGGTCTTTATGTGAGTGACTGTGGCAGCCGATTTCCCAACCGTTTTGGATCAATTCTTTGAGCTGTTCGGTGGTAACCATGTCTTTGCCATTGATGTAGTTTTCAACCACATAAAAGGTGGCCGCGAAACCAAATTTCTTGAGAATCGGGTATGCATTTTTAAAGTTGTCAAGATTACCGTCATCAAACGTGATCACCACTGGCCGCTCGGGGATCTCTCCCCCAGTCCGGATCAAGTTAGCCAGTTGTGTAACGGTGATGGTCTGGTAGCCGTGATCGAAAAGCCACTGCATCTGCTCTTCGAACTTGATAGCGGTGACATCATAATTACCAGGCTCGGCATCCGTAATGATGTGATGATAGAGAAGTACGGGCGCTTCGACTTCACCGGCCGGGATGGTGCGGAGTTGCGGCATGGGGGTGGCGGTGATCGTGGCGGTTGGCTGGGGTGTGGCCGTGGGCGCAAGGGTGGAAGTTGCAGCGATGGTAGGGGGCAGCGTGGGTGACTGAGCCGTGGAGGTAGGTTTCAACCAACCAGAAACACTTGAATTCGCGCATCCCGTCACACCAAGCACGAAAATCATCCCAACAATTGCCAGCTGTAGATTGAATTCTTTCATCGATCTTGCCCGTTCCTTAAGTGAAGTCAATTATATCCTAGCCACCAACCCACCTTATTCAAGTGATAAATGGATTTTTTGCGATTTCTTCTTGAACGGTTGTGAGTTCACCATGACCTGGAATCAAAACCGTATCCATAGGAAGTGTAAACACTTTTCGTTGGATACTTTCAACCAACGCTTCGTGGCTGCCCCCCTCCAAATCGGTACGCCCAACCCCGTGATAAAAGATAAGGTCGCCGCACAAGGCTGTGACCAGTTTTGGAATGTAGAAAACTACCGAACCGGGGGTGTGACCCGGGGTGGAACGGGCTTCAAATGTGTCTTCACCCAATGAAAAATGCTTTCCATCCTCGATGAAGAAGTCCGGTTGCGCTGGTAATTCCACCGGGATGCGAAATTTTTTTGATCCGCCGCCATCCAGGAACAAGGCGAGGTCGTCTCGGTGTAATCCCAATTTTGGTTTCGAAGGCAGGTTGACGTTTAAAAATGCTAACCCGGCAAAATGGTCAAAGTGGCCGTGAGTTAGTAATATCGTCTCCACGATCAATTTTTCAGCCTGAACAAACGCGAGCACAATTTCAGTTGAGAAGGAAGGATCGAAGACAATCGCTTTACGAGATGTATCGTCATATAAAACGGGCACATTATTGCCCATCTGACCGGATATCAATACTTCCAACTTTAACATTAAGCCGAACCTTCCTTCCGTTTTTTGAGGATTGTGAAGATCACCGCGTTCAATAGGATCACGACGACAAGCAAAACCAAGGCGACCCGATACATCAACACGGGTTCTTGCTTGTAGAGCGCTCCAGCCAAGACGGGGGTGAGTATCACTGTCGCTGCGCTGGCTGTTTCCACCAATCCATACGCCAGCCCGGTCTCACCCGGGTGGATAAGGGTTCGGGTGATGGCGAGCACCATAGCCCGGCACAAACGATAACCGCCGATGAAGAAATAACCAATTCCCAAACCAGCGAGCGACTTACTGGTCAGAAATAGGGTCGTAAACACAACCAGTAATCCCTGGCTCAAGAAAAAGCCGGTCACCGAATTAAGTTGACTCAAAGACAGGGTGGCGACGGCTGAACCCAGGCTGCCGAGCGCGCCCAACATGCCGATGGTGGTGCGGGTCAAGTGGTGTTCATTTTGCAGAAAACTCGGAGTGAGGGGTTGTGGCAGGTAAAGCGCGAAAAGGGTGACAAAAACCACCCCAATAAACGCGAGGAAACGTGTGTTTTTCAACAACCCCTTGGGTTGGAGTGAATGCAAATCAGCATGGTGCGTCTCAGGGTTCTTTTGAGCGAACAACACGATCAGCGTCGAAACCATGAACATGGCTCCGGCAATATAATACACTGCCCTTAAACCCACCGCGTCCGCCACCATTCCGCCCAGGATCGGTCCGATGACCGCTCCCAGGTTAAAAAAACCGGATGGCAACGAGAGGGCACGCCCCACCGTAAGGTTGCCGCGCACGCTGGTAATATAACTGTTCATCGGTGCCAAAACAAACCCGGTCAAACCGTATAACGTCATGCCGACCACGAACATGGGCAGCGAATTCGCCAGGGCCATCGTCCAGGCGGCGATCGTCCCCAGGATCCATGAAGCCCACATGATCGAGCGTGAACCATATTTGTCTGATAAATAACCAGCCGGGATCTGGGCGACCGCCATGGCCACGCCCATGCCCCCCAGGATGGTGCCGATCAACAAGGGGTCAGCGCCCCACTCTTGCAAATAGAGGGGTTGAAAATAAAAGAAGAACCCTTCGCCGATCCCCCACACACCGAGAGAAAGGGTGACAAGGAGTAAATTGCGGTTCATTTATTTTCCGTGATCCGGTGCACGAATTTCTTGACAGTGTCAAAAATAATTTCCCTTTCAGGTTCGCGGATGACCACATGTCCGCTGTTTTCAACCCATAATTCTGTCTTGTCTGAAGAAGATATTCCCGCGGACAATGTCACCAGGCTTTCTGCCGGGATGCCACGATCCGCGCGCGATTGGACGAGAAGTGCCGGCACGCGTACGTCACGCAGTTCGCTACGCATCACCTGGATGAGTTGCTTCAGTTGCAATACTGATCGCGTCGGGTAAGCTGGATAGTCGACATGATCATTCATCGCCTCCAGGTTGCGCCAATCTGGTTTACCCTTGCCCACCTGAGGGATCAACCAGGTGATAAAAGGCAGGAATGCCGCGCGTGGGTCTGGCGGCAAGTTGCATGGAGCTGAAAATGAGACCACCCCGCTGACTTCGTACCTGGCGGCTGCCAACAATGCTAGAATACCTCCCATCGAAAGCCCCATCACCACTTGTTGCTCGGTGCACCCTTTTAAGATATTGAGTCCATCCTCCACCGAAGCCAGCCAATCCCGCCAGGTGGCATGTTGCATGTCGCCCAGATGGGTGGCATGGCCCGCCAACCGCGGGGCGAGTATCGTGAAATTCTCTTGCGTCAGGGAATCAGCCAACATGCGCATTTCTTTGGGAGTGCCGGTAAACCCGTGCAGCAATAAACATCCAACCTTGCCGCCGGGGATGAAGAAAGGTTCCGCTGTGGGAATCGTCAAATTCGAACTCATTTTAACCTCTTCGGTTAACGCCAACCCATTATAAGATTTGCAAGTAACGCGGAAAATCGCTCAAGCTTTGGCTTCCTTCAGCGGTCACGACCACATCGTCTTCAATGCGCACGCCGCCCTTACCGGGCAGGTAAACACCGGGTTCTACGGTGTAGACCATCCCTGGTTTGAGAATTTGGTTGCTGGCTCCAAAAATATAGGGTTCTTCGTGTGCTTCCATACCAAGGCCGTGGCCGGTACGGTGATTGAAATATGGACCAAACCCTTGTTTTTCAATGACCGAACGTGCGGCTTCGTCCACTTTGCCAGCAGCGAGGTTTGGCCGACCTTCGGCGCGCCCTGCCTTATTCGCGCCTTCCACCGCTTCATAAATAGTCGCAAGTTCCGGTGATATTTCGCGGATCGCGAAGGTGCGCGTGAGGTCGGAAAAGTAATCGTTGCATGTTGCCCCCCAATCGATCACCACCAGGTCACCTCGTTCCAGCTTGCGGTGGGTCGGTACGGCATGCGGATTGGCACTATTGGGTCCGCTTGCCACAATCGGACTGAAAGGCAGTTCGGGCGCGGAACCAGCTTTGTACAATTGGATAATCAATTCGGAAGCAATTTCCTGTTCACTCACCCCTGGTTGTAAGGTAGGGAGCGCAGCTTGTAGCGCGGTTTGAGCAATGCGCACGGCTTCGCCCATATTCAATATTTCGCCGTCATCCTTGCATAGACGCAATTCGCCCAAAATCTGGCTCGCGGGAAGAAATTCTGTCTTTGGGGCGGCGTGGCGCAAATACTCCAATTCCAGAAAACGCAGGCGCGTGGGTTCAACACCAATTCTGGCGCGATCCAAACCCAGTTGAGAGATGGCTTGATCAAAGACTTTTTGCCATTCAGCGGGGTCATCACCAAACATGAACGCCGTAACCGGAAATGAAATTAAAGCGAGTTTCCCGGCTTCCAACTCGGGCAAGATCAAGGCGGGTTGCTTGCCTGGTCTGATAATAAGGAGAGTCGGCCTTTCCATCAGGTGGAAATGCAGACCGGTCAGGTAGGTCAACGTCGAACCCGGGTTAAGCACAATGGCGTCAAGTGTCGTTGACGCCATGAGGTTTTCTAAACGAGCAAATCGATGATTGAGCATGGTGACTGCCTCCCAAGTCGATTATAGCCCGAAGTGAGTTGGCTTGTAAACCGCGGATAGGCCACGCCGGGCGTAACCGCTTAATGGTTGAGGATCTGTGACAGGAACAAACGGGTGCGCTCTTGTTGCGGATTGGCAAAAAAGTCTTTAGGGGTCGCCATCTCAACGATCTGGCCTTTATCCATGAAAACCACTTCGTCAGCGGCGGCCCGCGCGAAACCCATCTCGTGAGTCACCACGATCATGGTGATGCCCGCTTTTGCCAGGTCCAGCATCACCTCAAGCACTTCCTTGATCATTTCAGGGTCAAGAGCGCTGGTGGGTTCATCAAAGAGCATCAATTTGGGGTTCATTGCCAAAGCCCTGGCGATGGCTACACGCTGCTGTTGCCCACCGGATAATTGCGCCGGGTAATTCTCCGCTTTTTCGGGAATGCCGACCCTGCGCAATTGGGTCATTGCGTTTTCAACAGCCTGTGCTTGAGAGATTTTTTTCACGATCCGTTGAGCGAGGGTGATGTTCTCAAGCACGGTGAGATGCGGATATAGATTGAAATGTTGAAAAACCATGCCAATCTCGGAGCGGATCTTATCCAACTGTTTGGAACTACGAGTCAACCTCTCGCCATCCACCCAGATCTCGCCACTTGTTTTCTCTTCCAACTGGTTGACGCAGCGTAACAGCGTGGATTTTCCCGAACCACTGGGGCCGATGATCACGATCACCTGGCCTTTTTTCACTGTCAGGCTTACCCCATCGAGGGCTTCGATGCCCGTGTACGATTTTTTCAAATCCTGTATGACCACCATCTCATCAGCGTTGTTCATTTTTTTGGATCCGTTTCTCAATAAATTTCATTAAAAAAGAGAGTAAGACCGTCATGGTCAGATAGAGCACCGCCAGGGTCAAATATGTTTCGTTATATTGGAAAGAGCGTCCAGCGTAGAGGCGGGCGATCTGGGTAATGTCGCGAACCGCAAGAACCGAAACGAGGGAAGAATCTTTCAACATCGAAATAAAGTCGTTGCCTAGCGCGGGCAGCACATTCCGAATCGCCTGAGGGAGGATAATGTAACGCATCGCCTGCCAATAACTCATACCTTGAGAGCGCGCGGCTTCCATTTGACCCCGTCCAATAGATTGAATGCCCGCCCTGAAGACTTCAGCCAGGAAGGCACCATAAGTGATTGACAAAGCGATCACCGCCCTGGCGTTCATTGATACGGCGTTCTTTTCCATGCCTTCCAGCCACGCTCCTAAAACAGTAGCCCCTTGCAAAGTCAGCCACACACCAAGCGAATGAATTCCATCCACCACCGCGGGAACACCGACCAACGCGATGGCGAAGATCAACACCAGCATGGGGATACCGCGTATGATCTCAACATAGAGGGTTGCAAGGTTGCGGAAAAATGTGTTATTCGAAATACGTCCCAACCCGGTCAATAAACCAACGATTAACGCAAACAAAAATGCCAACAGGGTGGTCTTGATCGTTACACCCAAGCCAGCCTTGATAAATAGAAAAGCATCCCGAAATGAAGGGATGGTAATGATGGTGATCGCGGCAATAATCGCGATGATAATAATGCCTAGGACCCACCAGGGGGCAGAACGTAATCTTATTGCCAGATATTCTCGAAATTCCGGTGTGTTGCCTATTGGAGGTTTTCGAATGAGGGTTGTGGATTGTGCCATCCTGAACTCTTTCCTTCGGGAAACCCGAAGGCTTGAAATCCTTCGGGTTTCCTGATAATTGTATTAACTATTGAATGTCGTCGTAAGTGATGCTAAATTCCGGTCCAAAGAATTTCTGGTTTAACGCTGCCAGTGTGCCGTCATCCATCATGGATTGAAGGGCCTGGTTGACGGGATCAACGAGCGCACTGCCAAGGGGGAAGATGAAACCGAGTTCATCGCTCGAGATGGATGGACCGACCAGTTCGAGTTGATCTGCGCTGGTTCCCTGATAACCCATGCCGACGATCTCATCGATGATGATCACATCCAGATCTCCCGAGATAAGAGCCTGAACGGCGAAGGGGAAGGTATCAAACGCGCTGATGCGGTCTTCGGGCAAATATTTTGCAGCTGTTTCGTAATTTGAGGTACTCACCTGGGTGCCTAGACGAATCTCAGGGTTGGCCACCACTTCTTCGATGGTGCTGAAGCGAGTCTCACCTTTGCGAACGAGCAATCTTTGCTGAATCTGGACATACCCGATCGAAAAATCAACCTGTTCCTGGCGGGCGGGTGTGTTGGTGACGCCGTCAGCACCGACGTCATACTGGCCGTCGGAGACCGATTGAATCATTCCATCCCACGCGGATTCCACAAATACTGGCTCGCAGTGCAGGCGGGTGCAAATTTCAGCCCAGGCCTCATAATCCCATCCACCGGGTTCGCCAGTGGTAAGTGAAATGTAATTAAAGGGTAAATAAGCGTTCTCAACGGCGATCTCAACTTGTTGACAATCCAGATCCAAGATCGCTGTGGACGCTTTTCCGAGGCAGCCATCAGAAGCTTGAGTTCCAGAACATGCAGCCAGCAATAACATAACGGCGGCAATTACAACAGGTAGGGCGTATCTTTTTGCTTTCATTTTTTTCTCCTAGAATAATTCGGTTTGAAATATCAACTTGATTCTGGATTTCCCAAATTCTCCGCGCGAAAGAATAAAAAAAAGCCCTCCCCTTGAGAGGGAGGGCGGGAAATCTTTTTTACGAATTGCTGTTGTCTTCTACATCCTAAGGCAAATCAGCGCCCGGTACCCTTCAAGAGAGTGGCGTTTGCAATTCGATGATGCTTAGAGGTGTATATGGATAACATAGGTAAAATAATAGCAAATAAATATTCGAATGTCAATAGTTTTTTGAAATTGATCAAAAACTCCTTATTAGTTTTGTATCAACAAAAAACCGGCAGAAACTAAGCATCTGCCGGTTCGTGTAAACGAATTTGGGTTACTTGGCGAATTCGATCGCTCGGGTTTCGCGAATGACCGTCACCTTAATCTGCCCTGGATATTGCATGGTCTCTTCGACCTTCTTGGCAATATCGCGCGCCAGACGGGTGCTGGCCAGGTCGTCGATCTCTTCGGGTCGAACAATGATACGGATTTCACGACCGGCCTGGATGGCGTAACTCTGCTGCACACCCTTGTAAGAATTGGCGATCTCTTCGAGAGCGCGCAATCGTTTGATGTATTGTTCCAAATCTTCACGGCGCGCGCCTGGACGGGCTCCTGAAATGGCGTCAGCGGCTTCAACGATCACGGCTTCGAGCGATTCCTGATCGACTTCGTGGTGATGCGATGCCATGGCGTTTACCACCTTCGGGTGCACACCATATCGTTTGGCGTATTCCGCGCCTAATTGGGCATGCGTACCTTCAGTGTTATGATCGAGAGCTTTGCCGAGGTCGTGCAAAAGACCACCAGCCCTGGCAACTTCAGTATTGGCGCCAAGTTCAGCGGCCAGCACCGCGGAAAGTTTTGCAACTTCAACCGCGTGAGACAATTGGTTCTGCCCATAAGAGGTTCTGAACTTTAATCGGCCTAGAAGCTTGAGAACTTCAGGGTGAATGCCAGCAACTCCAGCATCGAAGGCGGCGCCTTCACCTGCTTCAATAATCGCTTTTTCAACTTCCTTTTCTTCTTCAGCCAGGATCTTCTCAATATGGGCTGGGTGGATTCGGCCATCCACGATCAGGCGGTCCAATGAACGCCGGGCAATCTCGCGTCTGACGGGGTCAAAGCAAGAAATGGTCACAGCTTCAGGTGTGTCGTCCACGATCACATCCACGCCAGCGGCCTGTTCAAAAGCGCGGATGTTGCGGCCATTGCGACCAACGATGCGCCCTTTCATCTCTTCATTGGGCAAGGTCACCAAGGATGTAGAGACGCTGACCACGTGTTCTGATGCCACACGTTGGATCGCGTCTGTGATGATCTCGCGAGCTCGTTTATCGCCCTCGGCGCGCGCCTCAGATTCGATCTGCCGGATGATGCGAGCCATGTCATTGCGGGCTTCTTTTTCCGCTTCAGTGAGTAAGACCTGCTTGGCTTCTTCCATGCTCATTTGGCCGATGCGCTGCAGCTCTTCCAATTCATCACTATACAATTTTTCGATCTCGTTGGCACGTTTATCGAGCGCGCTTTGACGCTTATTAATATTTTGCTCGCGTAATTCGAGTCTCTCGATGCGATTGTCCAGTTCCATGCGGCGTTTCTGCAACCGGTCGTCTTCACGAACGATCTCGCTTCGGCGTCTCGAATTTTCAGATTCGGCTTCTTGCAGTACTTTTAAAGCCTTGTCCCTGGCTTCCATCTCGTGACTCTTGGCTTTTTCGTTTGCCAATTTGAGAATGTCGTCAGCTTTTGTTTTCTGTTCTTTATGGAATTTATCTGTGAACACTTTTACCAGGATCACCGTTAGAATCACGGCAACCACTAGTCCTGCCAAAACTGCGATAATTAGTGACGCACTATTGGGGTTATTCATTCTCATCTTCCTCATTATCCAGAGTAGTGCTTCGGTTGTTTTCAAGCTCTTGCCAGATGGCGTGCACGACCGGGTTAATCGTGGCAAACGAGAAACCACGTCTTGCCAGAAACGCACTTAGTTTTTTTTGAAACTCGGACCTATCCAGTCGGTCCAATCTTCGTGCGTACGTTTCTGCCGCCCGCGTTGCGAGATCTTCATCACTCGCGCTTTCAACCAAAGCATTGTTGATCAATAATTCCGAAATACCCTTGTTTCTTAACTCATATCTAATCAAGCGTTGACTGCGTGGATGAAAATCGTTGCGGTTGTCCACCCACATCCTGGCATACTGCTGATCTTGAACCAGGTTGGCATTACTCAATCTTTGAATCACACCTTCGATCGCGACTTCATCAAATCCCTTATCAAACAGTCGCTTTCGAATTTCTTGTCCAGTTCGCGGTCTATAATCGAGGAGCCGCAATGCTTTTTGGTAAGCCACCTCAGCGGTATCCCGGTTGGTGAGTTCCGTGATCCTGTTTTCATCAAGTACTTCGCCTACGTTCAACCAGGCAGCCACAATTCTTGAAAGCCCGAAGGCAAATTCACCGTCCAGTTCAATGCTGACCCTGTCCGGGTTTCGTTTTTGTGCCAGGATGGCCGTTATCCTCTTCTCCATCATTATTAAACCAAAACAGCCAAAATCAATGTCTGATTCGGCTGCCTTAAGATCTATCTGATTGGGTTCTCAAACTGGTATTAGTTTTTTTGCCGGACGATTCTCGAGCGTCTTAACTTGGGTATGACAATTTTTCGGTTTAGCCTGCACATCGTGGAAAAGGATTTCCACCACGATTATTCATTTCACCGATTGATTCGCGAATTACTGCATGCCCCATGAGACGTCCTAATAAAAAAAGGCAAAACAACCAAACTCCATTTGGAGTGAAAGAACTTTTCCAGCCAATCATTAAGATTATCAGCTTCTCGCGGTGGGCGCGATCAGTCGAATCAATCAAAAGTTAAACATATTATACCTGATATTTCAACGATTGCTTGTAGATTAATTTTTCAAAGAAGCGCGGAAACCAATTCATGTTAAAATAATGTCATGATAAAAGACTCCAAAATCAAATCTCTTCCCCCAGAAAAACAACATACCGCCGATGTTTGGATACAAATCTTGTTGCCGATCCTGATCATAAGCATTGTGAGTCTTGCTGCCGGCTTGTTTTTAATCCAAGCATCCGTTTCGAATACCCAGATCGCTGAACAATGGGCTCATATTTCGGTCATCTTTTTAATCTTGCCGTTGGTGTTTATTGGCATTTTTATTTTGGCTCTCATTCTAATTGTTTCCCGCTTAACAATGGGGTTAAACAATGTACTTCCCCAAAAACTTTTTGGGTTTCGGATTAATATTGAAAATATTGCCAAATCGATCCAGTTTAAAGTGAATAAACCAGCTAACTTGGTGATCACACTTCGAGGCTTATTCAACGGACTATCGACGATCTTTCACAGGTTGCCATCTTTCAGGAGGAAAAATGACTGATAATTCCAAGTTTCGCACCATGGTTTACCTTATCGGCGGCGCGGCAGGGCTGCTTTCAGGTCTGGCCGCGGCTTTTTTGTTCATCAGGGCTCGAGAACAGTCTGACGGAGACTTAAAGATCAGCTCAGGTCAGGGTGTCAAGATCGGTATGGGAGTCGTATCCTTGCTCAAGATGATCGCAGATGGCGGGTCAAAGTAACGGATAGTCTTTGAGGGTACTAACAGGATGCAGTATATAATCCTGTATGGCGAAATATCAATTTTTCGATTTCCTGCTTATCGGCCAGATCGCAACAGAATATATTATTGATCTCAAAGGAACCTCTCACGAAGATATTCTGGGGGGGTCTCTCTTATATGCAGCCGGCGGGTTGCGCTGTTGGGCTGATCGTATCGCGTTGATCGCGGAAGCGCAGCCCAAGCACCGAGAGAAACTTCTAGCTTATTGCCTTAAATATAATTTGGACACCGCTGGTATTCAGTGGGCTATCAACGAAGTTGATGACCGGTTATTTATTGGGTACAAAACTGCTCAAAATTTTACCGATGAAAACCCCGTTGCTTTTTACGCGCATAAAAAGCTCACTTTTCCGAGGGGGTTGATCGGATTTAGCCGCCCTGTTTTAAATAGTCAAACTCATCAATATCCAAACCTTCAGCCTCCCAACATCCCCGGCGATTATTGGAATGTTGCCTCCACTTTAATACTCGCCGCCCACCTCAAAACACAGCTTCAATTATCAGCATTGCTCCAGACCGCGGCGATCAAGAAAATTGTGCTCCAAGCCTCCTCTACTTACATGCAAGCTACTTTTTTCGAACAACTACCGGCATTGATGAAAGACACTACGGTTTTTGTAACCACGACTTGCGATTTGGTTTCATTGTTTCAAAACCGGATTCAAAGAATTGCTGATATGGCCCAGTACCTGCACAACTTGGGTTGTGAGTATCTTATTCTTAATGATCTAGACTATGGCCAAACCATTTTTGATGTCAAGGCAAACAAAACTTGGCAAGTGCCGAATTATCCCACCTCCATCACGGACCCGACGGGAATGCAAGCCGCCTTTTGCGGGGGATTATTGGCTGGTTACCGCCTTCATTTCGATCCGTTAGAAGCCAGTTTGTACGGCAACGTGTCGAGTTCTTTCACAGGCGAAGGCACTGGCCCATTCTTCACCACGGACGCCTCACCAGCCTTGGTCCAGTACCGGTTGGAAAACCTCAAAGGTTTGGTAAAGGAACTTTGACGAAATCTCCTACAAAATCCACTAGAATTTTCGATAGGGATTTTATTAGCCCATTGCATACTGACCGTTTACCAGTAGTTCCTCATAACGAATATTTGATCCTTGACCACGACGAAGTTAATAGAGGGCTTTTAAAGACCTAATAAACAATTCGGAAAGATGGTGAATGGTTATCTTCCTCCCTTAAAGAATTTCTAAATCCCACTTTCAGATATAATTTTAACCAATTCAAACCCTGACTTTAACCTCGAAAGGCATATTATGGATTTACTTTGGAATCTCGAAATTAATATCATTTTATTCTTACAAAGTCTTGGCGATTGGTTGATCCTTCCATTCCAGGCATTGTCTTTTTTGGCCACCGAAGAGTTTTTCATCATCATCATGCCAGCCATTTTTTGGTGTTTTGACGCACTCATTGGTTTGCGAATGGCCATCATGCTGGTCACTAGTGGCGCGTTGAATTCAATGCTTAAATTCCTTTTCCACCTGCCAAGACCTTTCTGGTTTGACGCGAATGTAAAGTCATTAAGTATCGAAACTTCGTTTGGCCTGCCTTCGGGTCATTCGCAAAATTCGGCGAGTTTGTGGGGTATGTTGGCAGCCAGTGGTCGAAAGAAAGGTCTGTGGATCGCTTCAATTCTGATCGTTTTCTTCATTGGCCTTTCCAGGCTTTACCTGGGCATGCATTTTCTTCATGATGTCTTAGCAGGCTGGTTGGTGGGGGTAATTTTAGTATCCCTCTACCTGGTTCTCGAACGCCCTGTTGCAAATTGGATACGACAAAAATCCCTTCCGTTTCAGCTCGTGGTCATTTTCATTTTTTCCATTCTGCTGATCGTTCTTGGGCTTGGAGCGAAATCTCTTAACGCCGACTGGCAGATGCCCTCAGAATGGATCGAGACGGCACTCCAGACAGGTGGAGCCGCACCGGACCCTTATAACGATGAGGGTTTGATCACTTTGGGTGGTGTCGCGTTTGGATTTCTTTCCGGTTTGGCATGGTGGGTGAAGAAATTCGGGTTCCCCAAAGTCGAAGGCCTACCAATAAAACGATTCCTGCGCTACGTCGTTGGCATCGTTGGGGTTATCGCGCTCTATCTTGGGCTGAAGTTGATCTTCCCTGAAGACCCAACCTGGTTGGCAGTAGGGTTAAGGTTCGTCAGGTACGCGTTGATCGGGGGTTGGGTGACTGCATTCGCCCCGTTACTTTTCCGCAAACTAAAATTGGACCGTTAACCTTTGTTCATTTTCTCATTTTGGCAATATAATTAACATTACGGAGAAAAAATAGGAGGACAGGATGAAACATTTTGGAAATTTTATTTTTGGTGTGATTGCCGGAGCGCTTGTCGGCAGCCTTTGTGCTTTACTCTTTACCCCCATTAAAGGCTCCGCGTTGCGCGCCAGACTTGGCTCTTCGATAGTGAACGTGCGCGATGAGGTCAAGACCGCGGCGAAACTCAAAATGGACGAATTAAACCAACAACTCGCCACCCTTCAAAACAAACCGGTGGTCAAGTAAAAAAAACTAAAAAGCCAGTTCAAAAAATGAACTGGCTTTTTTGACTCTATTTGGGTGTTAACGTAATAGCGTAATTGGCTATTTGCTTTGAAAACCGGGTGGCGCCGCTCACCACCAGTATGGGGGAGGCGTAATAACAATCCGGGTCAAGGGTGATTTCAAGCTTCTCACCCGGAGCCAGGGTAAACTTTTGAATTGGTTCTTCTTCATTTTCCAAGATCAAGGACACCAAAAAAGTTTGGGGGAGATGGTTGGTAATCCTTGTAAAACCTTCAGCCAACCAACCACCTGAATCACCTTCAAAATTTTCAAAATAGTTTAAGGCGGGGATGCTGATATTATCGATTGCCAACCCATCTTCGACCAAGGCACCATCCGTTACATACTCAAACCGTATTGAAACCATTTGGCCCGCGAATTGGGACAGGTCCACGGTTTCTGTGACCCACTCATGGGTTTGCCCATTGAGTCCGCAACCATAATTATTACCATTTGGATCATAAGTTGTGCACGAAGTGGAATCCAGGATTTTCCAGTCTTTACCATCGGTACTGGCAAGCACGTAGGCGTAATCAAAATCAGTTTCAATATCGTACCAAGCTTCGTAAGACATTTCAATCGGACCGGTCGTGGAAGTGAAATCGAATTCCTTTGTAAGCATCGTGTCAGATGAATCAGCCCGATTAGACCACATGACGTAGCTTTGGTTTTCGCCATTGTCGCGGAATACCTCGGTCATCTCGTCCCCCTCAAAAGTTAGGACAAAATCCCGGTCGCAGCCGATTTGGAAATAATCTGTACCGAATTGGTGGACGTCCAAATCGATCGGATATCCATCGCAATCATCGAAGTATTCTGTGATCCCGGTCGTGGGCACATCGGGGTAGTTGGCATAATAGTAACGACCATCTACCAGGTCAGGGTCATTGAGGTAATTGGCTAGCGTCCATTCTCTAAAAAACTCGTCAGCGGTGATTCCCGAGCCAGAAATCGGATCCACCACTCCCAACCTTGAAAAAACGTTGTCTACGCTCACAAAACCATTGGCGTCATCAGCCACCACCGCGCGAGTAACCGATTCACCGAATCGGTTTTGCATATAAGTGGTATAGAGATAACTTGCGCCATAATTTAAGTCGTTTAGATCCGAATCCCCAGACCAGTCGTTCAGTTGCATGTCAGGGGTCAGACTGAAATAATAATCAAAGCCTCCGGCGCTGTAACCATTGATGAACGTGGCTAATTCTGAAAAACCCTCATTCAGCCACAATTCCTCGTTTGAATCCTGGTAGCCGTGGATCAAGTGTTGGAACTCGTGCGCCATAGTGCTTAAGGTGTAGGGATCGGTCAGGGTTTGGTAATCTGAGTTGATCACAAACATCTCGTGCGCGTTGGAAAACGGGTGCGCTTCAGGCAATACCGTATCCGTCGACGCGTTATAACCAGCAAGACTTGAACCTAAATCCCCAGCGTAAAGAATGTAAAGGTGTGGGTCGTTATCCACCCCTGGATTCCATTCTGGGCCGAAAAATTCCTGGTTAATGGGATATATCTCGTAAGCGAACGTGTCCACCAACGCTTTCAAGTCACGCTTATCCAGTACCAAACCGTTTTCAGCCCAAAAATAGACATTCTCAGTCTCATAAGCCAATGTGGCTGTGGTAAGGATGTTTTCATTATCCTCATTTAATTTGTAGAACCTTAATTGATCCCCCACATCATAAGCGATCGGTTGGGTCTCGAGATGTGTGGGAATGTTCTCTTTCCCACTGAACTTCTCTGCGATCTTGTTCAAATCCGTGATTGGTACGATCATCTCAGAGATTGTTTTTTGGGTCTCCAAAGCGCCGGCCACGACCTCTGAGAGTCCGCTTATCTGAACCACAGTGGCTTGTGAAATCACCGAACAATAATTCGGGGAGGTTTCGGGTGTTACCACCTCATAAATTGGGGTGGGCTCGGCAGGGAAAAGTTTTTCCCATGCCAGGAATGTACCCATGCATAAAAAACTGATGCATAAACAACCAATCACGATACCCACCACAACGAGTAAAATTGTTTTTTCCGACCTATCCATTTTTAATCCCTTCACCATTAATCTCTGGCACCCACCGCCAGGTGGCGGCTACCAATCCCAAAGTAAACCAATAATAAGGCAAGGCAAAACTATCAACACTGAATTCCTCCAAAATGAAAGTGATCAGCATGAACAATCCCATCCAACCGATGGTCTTTTTCAATAAATTCTTGTCTTTACTCAATTCGTAAGCCGTAAATCCTGTCACTACCAAAAAAACCACAAAGAGTGATAACCCGATCAAACCGGTTTCAGCCATCAATCTTGTCCAAAAATTTTTGATGTTTAACAAGCCACTTGACCAACCCAACAACGCGTTCACTTCAGGCAGACGCCAGGCGTAATCTGGAAGATAATCCGGAAAATAGAAACCCGAAAAACCCACTCCTACGCCGGTAACGGGATGATCGTTAAAAATATTCCATCCGGTCTGCCAGTAAACCACTCGCTCACCAAATTGCAACTCTTCAGCGTATTTTAAAACCGGGTTATCGGAGTTTTGAGAGAAAACAAATACATTTTCCATTCGCGGGTCAAGTTTACTAAGCACGAACAGCCCACCTACCATCAACCCCAAATAAAGCAACAACATTCCAAAGCCGGTTAGAACGCTTACCAACACCTTGCTTCGGATTTGCCATTTCTTCAACAACCATTTTACAAAACGCACGTTCGCCAAAATAAATAGGAAAGCCAGGATAAGTGTAAAAGCAACCAACCCACCCCTCGAAAAGGTGGCGAACAAGGTCAACACACCCGCCGCTAATAAAATGTTTTCCGGGGTGAACTTCCAAATTCGAAAATTATGCGCGGAGTATTTATTGATCGTCGCCGAGAGCCAGTAAACCAGGTAGACAAGGTTGAGTTGGTGCGCCAACCAGGACGGCTCGGAAGCGAACCCTGTCGCGCGCCGGTCAAAAAGGACTGTGGTCGAAAAGAAATGTTGAATCGTGCGCATCCAGTCGGTAAAATCGTTGAACAAGAATGAAATGATGATCTGGAAAATCGCCCAACCTAGCATGATCACACCGCCCCAATTCACCACCATGAGCGTTTTTTTCAACTTGTCTGTGGAATTCGGGAGCGCCGTAGAAACCAGGTAAAACAAGGCTCCCAATCCAAGCGTCGCCGTGCCTTCCAGCGCTGCCATTAAAGCAGATTGATTTTTGAAATCGGGCAAATATTTGAAAAAGGCCAGGCAAATCGAAAGTAGCGCGTACAGGAAAAAAAGAATTGCGGTTTTTACCTGAAATGGAAAACGCCCTTTGCGCACAACATAGATTGGCAGCCAAAGCATCGCCAGCAGAATAACGAAAATCCCGGATGCCGGTGCTACTGAACTGGTATGCAGCACCTTGGCAAAAAATGGAAAACTGGTAATCGGTAACACCGCCACCAACGCCAGCCAAAGCAGCCAGATCGCTTTTTCCCAAACCGGAGCGAATGGTTTCCAAAACTTATCGGTTTTCATTTGGGTTTCCATAAGATGAAACCTGCCAAACCGATTAACAAGCCTGCCACTGAACCTACCAGCGCGTTGATATTTTGCTTGAAGATGACCGGGTTGGATGGGAGATAAGCGTTATCGGTCACTTCAGTACTGATCTTTGATAACAAAACAGCTTCGGTGAGTGATGGCACGTCATCGTCGACCGTGTTCTGATTAAAGACCTCACGGATATCAGCGATATCTTCGGTGGAACAATTGCCCGAAGCCGGCGCCAAGACAACCAGTTGGCTAAAGCAATTTTCGAGTGCCATTAGGGAGGTTTGGTATCGTAAAGCATCAATTGAAAACTCCCTTAAGCTTTTCAATTCCTGTTCAGCAGCGTCTATCCAGAGCTGCGTTAATCGTTGGGCTTTCGCTGGGTCAGCGTCACGAACGGTCAACTCCCAGCGGTATCCCTGCCTGGCCTTGGTGAATTTCGTCTGAAGAATTTCATCATCAACGGTAATGGATTCAAGCGTTGCGTTCTCTAGTAACCTAGTAAATACCCCGTCAGATTCGATCACATCGCCGACAGTTTCCATCAAATAATCTTCATCATCTTCGGTCATCCGGCCGGCGTAAGCGAAATCAATCGATGTAGTTATGGAAGCCTGGGATTCAAAGATTGGTTTTTGTAGATAAGTTACCAATACCCCCAACAAACCGCCACCGATCATCAGTAATAACAGGATCCACCACTTGCGAATCATCCGTGCCAAAACATCAGAAATGATAAGGTCATCCATTGGCTACTCTCCCTTTGCTATTATTATAACCAGCCCAAATAAAAATGACCCAGTAATTTACTGGGTCATTCTATTGTGTTTTGGGGGTTTACTTTTGAACAAAATTGAGAATCATCAAATTACTGGAACAAGCCGAGGAGGTCTGGAGGGGAAAAGGATTTGTTACTGGGTCGCCTGCTGCGTCAAACACTTGGATGACCAACGCGTTGGAAGATTCGACAGCCGAGTTTCCCAATACGAATTCAAAACTGGCTGGGCCATAAGGGTTATTCGTCACTAAACCAGTCACACTGATCAGGCTTATCGGGTTGCCATTGTATAAACCGGAAACTCGCAAGATATAATTCGCCAGGGGCAAACCGCTGGTATCCAAAATTTGACCACCGATTCCTTGCCAGGCACACGCGGCTGCCGGGTGGGCGAAATTAGGAGCGAACACTGGGCTGCCAGTTTGTATTGAGAACAAGTCAGTGATCACTTCTTCGGTTGGCAACACAACTGGGTCTGTGGGGGCTGTGGTTGCCGTCGGCATGGGTGTCGGTTCGGTGGGCAAAGGAGTGGTGGTTTCTTCAGGAAGAATTACCGGGGGTTCCGTAACCATCGGTTCTTCCGTTTCGACAGGCATGATCGTGGCCGTGGCCGCCGGTGTGGGTTGTGTTGTTTCGAAGATAATGGAGGTCGGTGTCACATCCTGAGTTGGGAATGAAAAATCCTCGCCAAAAAGGACTGTAAAAGCTGTGGTTGCCAGCAAAACAACGATCCAGATCAATTTTTTAAACATACTTTCCTCCACAAAACAAAATCTCTCGTCTCATTAGGTGCAGTTTTTATGCCAAGATCACCTCTGCCCTCCTCTTTTCGTACCGCCATTGGTTCAATTAATTTTCCGGGGATGAATTAGAATATAATTTGAGAAAGGTGAACCTATGAGACAAATACTGCAAAACATGCGCAACGGAAAAACGAGTGTGGCTGAAGTCCCCGTCCCATCCGTGAAACCCAAAACCGCCCTGGTCCAAACTATGGCATCCCTGGTTTCTGCGGGCACAGAGCGCATGCTGGTGGAATTTGCAGAGAAAAACCTGGTCGCCAAAGCCTCTTCCCGACCAGATTTGGTGAAACAAGTCCTCTCAAAAGCCAGGCGAGAAGGCTTGGTTCCCACAATCGAAGCCGCGTTTAACAAACTCGACCAACCGATGGTGTTAGGCTATTCCTCTGCGGGTTTGATCGTGGAAGTGGGAGACGAGCTTCAAGGTTTTACGGTTGGAGAACGTGTGGCGTGCGCTGGGGGAGGATTTGCCGTTCACGCTGAATTTGGCGTCGTTCCACAAAACCTGCTAGTGCACCTGCCCGACAATGTTGATTTTGAATCGGCCTCTTTCACCACCTTGGGGGCGATAGCGTTGCAAGGTTTCAGGCTCGCGCAACCCCAACTCGGGGATCAAGTGGCGATTATCGGCCTCGGGCTTCTCGGGCTTCTTTCAGCGGAAATCGCAAAAGCTGCCGGTTGCAGAGTCTTCGGCATCGATCTATCCCCCGACCGGGTTATGTTGGCAAAATCGATGGGCATCACCGCAGCCGAGCGGCAGGGTTGCGAAGAAGCCGCCTGGTCTTTCACCGGAGCCAGAGGCTTTGACCACATCCTGGTTTGCGCGGATACCTCCTCCGATGACCCGGTCGAACTGGCTGGTCGACTAGCCCGCGATCGCGGCACGGTGGTGGCGGTTGGAGCTGTGGGTTTACAAATACCCAGAAAAATCTATTACGAGAAAGAACTTGATCTCAAGATCTCCCGGTCGTATGGACCTGGCCGCTATGACTCCAATTATGAAGAAGGCGGGCTTGATTACCCCTATGGTTACGTCCGCTGGACGGAAGGCCGCAACCTCGAAGCCTTTGTACAGTTGTTGGCTGAAAACAAGATCAACATTCGACCATTAATCAGTCACCGTTTCGCCATCGAAGAAGCTCCAAAAGCGTATGAGTTGATCACTGGCAAAAGCAAGCTACCTTTCCTTGGCGTTCTATTGACTTACCCGCAATCTCAAAACGCGAAATTGGAAAAGAAAGTGGTCATAAACCAAACCGTTGAGACACATGCCTCGATTAAGCTCGGAGTTCTAGGTGCGGGTAATTACGCCCAGGCCGTCTTTTTACCGGCGGTCAAACGCACTGGCAAAGCCGAATTCGTCGGTATCGCCACCGCGAGCGGTTTGAGCGCACGGCACGCCGCGCAAAAATATGGCTTTCAATTCGCTTCGGCCACTGAAATGGATGTTCTCGAGAGTGACCAGATCAATACCGTCATTTTACTCACCCGGCACAACGAACACGCCCGTCAAGCCCAAATTGCATTGAAGAATCATAAAGCGGTCTATTGTGAAAAACCTCTGGCTCTCAATGAAACCGAACTCGAGGATGTGTTCAACGCTCTCGCCAAACCAGGCGCGCCACTCCTCACGGTTGGGTTTAACCGCCGCTTCGCGCCTCTCGCCATTCAATTGAAACAGTTTTTTGAGAACCGCTCCGAACCGCTCAAAATCCATTATCGCGTCAACGCGGGCTTCCTGCCAGCCAATCACTGGCTGCACAATGCCGCGCAGGGCGGTGGACGGATCATAGGCGAAGGTTGCCATTTTATTGATTTTCTTTCTTACCTCACAGACGCGGTGCCGGTAAGCGTTAAGACCACCGCCTTACCAGATGGAGGTAAATACCATCAGGACAATTGTGTCATCACGTTGCGCTACTCAGATGGATCCGTTGGCACGGTGGACTATCTTGCTAACGGCAACAAGAATTTTGCCAAGGAAAGGGTAGAAGTTTTTAGCAACGGTAAAATCGGCGTGTTGGATGATTTTAGATCCCTGGAAATTGTTAGCGAAACCAAGCGGAAGGTTATAAAATCACGGTTTGGACAAGACAAAGGCCACGAAGCCGCCTGGACGGCGTTCATGGAAGCTGTAACCAACTCTGGCGAACCCACCATCCCATATGACCAATTGCGAGAAGTGCATCGGGCGTGTTTTGCCGCAGTAAAATCCATCACCAGTGGTGAAGAGATTTCACTTTGAGAATTTTCACATCAGGTCAAGCAGAAAATTGAATCCTATTCAAAAGTCATCCCTTCTGGTCAAGGAATTGGGGCTGCCGCAACTCGCGGAATATCTCCTTTACAAGGGGTCGCTCAAGTTTGGTATAGTGGCCAGTCAGACCCCCTCAAAGGGGTGGGCTCCAGACTTTAATCCATCAGCAATCAACTTGAGCCTGCCATGGCTTGCCTGCTCTCCTAATGAAAAGACAGTACCAGACCGGAAAATTCTTCTCGCTGGAAACGAGATCCTCGCCGGAAATTACCGTCCCTTCGGCGGGGACGCTCAACCGCTTCGTTTTATTCGACCGCAAAAACCCTTGCTGCATTGGACGGCTTATGGCGACACCGTCGAAGGCGTGGACATTAAATGGGTTTGGGAACCCGCTCGTTTTGCATGGGCGTTTGATCTGGCAGAATATTATTTATCCACCCATGATGAAAAGGCACCAGAGTTTTTCTGGCTCAAATTCTCAGAATTCGTAGCTGAAAACCCCGCAAACCTGGGTCCTAATTGGGTCTCCGCCCAGGAGAGTGCCCTGCGCATCATCACCTGGTTAATGGTTTACCAGGTTTTCAAAGATGCAGAGGTCACTACACCCCAAAGGACCCAACAGTTGACACTCACCCTCTGGCAGCACGCAATGCGCATTCCCCCCACCCTGGCATACGCGCGCTCACAACACAACAATCATCACCTCAGCGAGACGCTCGGTTTACTGCTTGCCGGCGTAGTATTTCAAGACATTTCCAAACGAGCCAAGGGTTGGAACGACCTTGGCCTCAGAGAGTTTGAGCAAGGTTTGTGCTCACAAATCGAGCCTGATGGGACTTACAGCCAGCACAGCGCCAACTACCACCGCCTCATGCTTCATCTTGCTTTAATTTTTCATGCCTACGCGCAATTCTCAGATCGAGTCGTTCCGATCAAAGTGCGCGAACGGCTGGCAGCTGCCACACGCTGGGTCGGCGCCCAGCTTGACCCGGTCACCGGCAGGCTGCCCAACCTGGGGCACAACGACGGCTCATTGTTGCTCCCCCTGGGTGTAGCGGAATTTCGTGATTACCGCCCCACCCTGCAAGCCGCCAGTCGGGCGTTCCTCGGCAGTCCTTGCTTGCCCCCTGGTCCATGGGACAGGCTCTCCGAGTGGCTGGAGTCGAAGAAAACGGCTGAATCAAGGGTCGATAATTCCACCTCGCCCGCAGTTCACAAAATGGAAATCGACGGCGTGCGTGCGTGCCTTAGAGGCGTCCGGTTTCACGGCCGCCCCGCCCACGCGGACCAGCTGCATCTCGACCTGTGGTGGGACGGGCAAAACATCGCCCAGGATCCGGGGACATTTGCCTATAACGCTACTCCGCCCTGGAACAATCCCCTGGATGCCACCCGGGCGCACAATACCCTCACCATCGATGACCGCGACCAGATGACCAAAACGGGAAAATTTCTGTGGCTGGGTCAGGCACAAGCCGACTGGGAGACAAGCTCCAGTGCCACCAGGTTAATCGCCTCTCACAACGGTTATCAAGGTCTCGGAATCAAACACCATCGCTCTGTGGAATTTTTAACCACAAACCACTTGCAGGTGATCGACAACGCCCTCTTGAATCAGAATCGCAAGTCCCACCTGGTAACCTTGCATTGGTTGTTGCCTAACTGGCATTGGAAGCTATCCAACAATACCCTGCTACTGAAACACGAGAACCGCAATCTGGAATTGAGTGTGGCCGCTTCGGACTTGAAAACTGGAGAGTTCCTCCAACCCCTGGACATGTCATGCATCGTCGGCGGTGAAACCTTAACCGGCACATGCTCCGATCCGGTCTTGGGTTGGGTGGCAGATACCTACGGGCAAAAGCACCCTGCGCTTTCCATCTCGCTAAAATTCCAAATTATTGATTCGATCCAGATCAAGAGCGATTGGCGCTTTTCAAAGCGCGATGCCGAGGATTAACGAATGCACATTCTGCTCATCCACCAAGCCTTCGCCGCGATCAATGAACCCGGTGGCACGCGCCATCACGAAATTTCTAGGGTCCTGGCGCAACACGGCCACCAGGTAACGATCATTACCAGCCCTGTAAGTTACCTCACCGGGGATACTCGAAAAAGGACTAACCAATGGGTGAGTAGGGAAGAACCCGAACCAGGCATCATCATCCTGCGAACCTTCACTTATTCCGGACTGCACCGCAGTTTTGTTCACCGCGTCTTGAGTTTTCTCAGCTTCATGTTCTCCTCCTTCTTCGTCGGGCTGGGTGTAAAAAATGTCACTCATGTGTGGGGCACGTCCCCGCCCATCTTCCAGGGGTGGACTGCCTGGCTGCTCGCTCGCTTGAAAGGGGTTCCCTTCATATTTGAGGTTCGCGATCTGTGGCCAGCTTTCGCCATCGCGGTGGGGGTTTTGAAAAACAAACTACTCATCCGCCTTTCAGAATGGTTGGAAAGATTCCTCTATCGCCACGCGGACGAAATGGTGGTTAACTCTCCCGGTTTTATCGATCACATTTCAAGCCGCGGAGCGAAACAGATTGCCCTCGTCGAAAATGGTGTGGATGTTTCCATGTTCAACACAGATGAAAACGGTGCGGTTTTTCGTAAAAAGCACGGCCTTGAAGATTGCTTCGTGGTGCTTTATGCCGGCGCCCACGGATTATCCAACAATTTATCGGTACTCCTGGATGCTGCCAAAATCACCCTTCCCAACCCGAAGATCAAGTACGTGTTCGTTGGGGATGGCAAGGAAAAAACCAAACTTGTCACCCACGCCGAAACGGACAGCTTGACCAACGTTTGCTTCATTCCCTCCGTGCCCAAAAACGAGATGGGCGCGGTGCTCGCCGCCGCGGACGCCTGTGTGGCGATCTTAAAACCCATTGAAATGTACAAGACCACTTACCCAAACAAGGTCTTCGATTACATGGCTGCGGCAAAACCCGTTTTACTAATGATCGACGGAGTAATCCGTGAGGTGGTTGAAAAAGCGGAGTGTGGTGAGTTCATCGAACCATCTGATTCCACGGGGCTGGCTGAAACTGTTGCCCGGTATTCAAAGGAATCTAAGACTCTAAAACAAATGGGGTTGAATGGGCGCGAGTACGTGGAGAAGAATTTTAACCGCGTACACCTCGCAGAAAAAATGGAAACCGTTCTCCTGGGCACAAACCGAAGGAAACCATGTCACACAAAATATTGATCGTTGAGGACGAAAAAGCGTTGCGCGAAACACTGGCTTACAACCTCACGAATGAGGGTTATGCCGTTGATGTTTGCGCGGATGGGCTTGAGGCGGTGAAACGCGTTCAGGGCAATTCATACGATCTGATCCTTCTCGACATTATGCTTCCTGGTCTCAATGGATTCGAGGTCTGTAAAAAAATTCGGCTAACGCACAACACCCCAATCTTGATGCTCACCGCAAGGGATGATGAGATCGACCGGGTCGTAGGTTTAGAGGTTGGCGCGGATGATTACATGGGAAAACCATTTTCCCTCCGCGAATTGATCGCCCGGGTCAAGGCTATGCTTCGTAGATCACAAATCAACACGGACATCCAGGAATCCACATCACCTCAAGGTAACGCCAAAGAAGAGTTGGTATTTGATACCCTGGTGATCGATACCGCCCGACGTGAAATTCGCTTGGAGAACGCCATCCTCGAAATGAAACCCAAGGAATACGACCTGCTTCTCTTCCTCGCCCAAAACCGGGGACGTGCCTTAACCCGCGACAGGATTCTAGCTGACGTTTGGGGTTGGGATTACACTGGTGAAAGCCGCACAGTAGACGTGCATATCCGTTGGCTGCGTGAAAAAATCGAAAACGACCCTGCGAAACCCGCGCGATTGGTGACAGTGCGTGGGTCAGGTTATCGGTTTGAGGGCTGAGAATGAAAAAATTATCGTTTGTACAGAAGACGGCCATCCCCTATTTGCTGGTGTTAATCCTCGGACTGGTCGGTTCTGGGATTTCGATTTCGGTCTATTTCGAGCGTTTCGTCCTCGAAAATTGGAAAACGGAGTTGATCTCGGAAGCGGAATTGATTTCGCGTCAAGTGTCTGTAGCCATGGAAGAATCAGCCGATCCCACCGTCCTCGCGGCGCAAGCCAAAGAATTCTCCTCGATTACCGGCAACCGCTTCACACTCATCCTGGCCAATGGATGGGTGGCTGCGGAATCGGACCACGAACCCAGCAGCATGGAAAACCATGCCCAAAGACCTGAAGTTAGCGCGGCGTTGCAAGGCAGAATTGAACCCACAATTCGCTCCAGCACGACCTTACACCAACGTTTTTTATACGTCGCTGTTCCCATTCTTCAGGAAGGCGAAGTTGTGGCGGTGGTTCGCGTGGCAAAATCACTTACTGAATTTGACCAGACACAAGAAACCTTTCGTAATGCGTTAATCCTTGCCGGCGGCATTAGCCTCTTCGTCGCGTTGATCATGATGGCGCTGCAATCATCAAAACAACTAAACCCGCTGAAAAAAATGAGCGGAGAGATCAAAGCCTCAATGGAGGGTGGAATTCGTTCGCTAACGGGAGAAGGGCGTAAAGATGAGATCGGTTTGGTCGTAGCGGCGCACAATGCCCTTGTTGAGAAGATCAACATCCAGGTCGCCTCCGTTGAAAATGAACGCGCGAAACTCTCCGCGATTCTCAGCAACATGAGTGATGGTGTCATACTGGTTAATTCAAAGGGTAATGTCACTTTAATCAACCCGGCCGCTCAAAGGATTTTTGCGCCTGACCTGCAATCCCCCCATGTGGATTCGCTCATGGAAGTAGTCAGGCAGCACGACGTTATCGCCCTCTGGAAAAAGATACTTGAAACTGGTCAAGTCCAATCGGTGAATATTCAGACTTCGGTCGAAAAGGAAAACATCCAGGTGATCGGTTCAATGCTTGGGCCCATACTCCCAGGAGAAGTCCTTTTATTGTTCCAGGACCTGACCCAAATGCGCAAGCTTGAAACGGTGCGCAAAGATTTTGTCAGCAACATTTCCCACGAGATTCGAACCCCACTGGCGTCGCTCAAGGCATTGACAGAGACGTTGCAAAATGGCGCTCTTGAGGACCCCACGGTCTCAAAGAAATTCCTTCAACAAATGGATGAAGAAATTGATGCGCTGACCCAAATTGTTCAGGAACTCTTGGAACTATCCAAAATCGAATCTGGACGTGTACCCTTAAAGAAAATAAAAACAGGTATTAAGGATTTGATCGACCTGCCATCGGAAAGAATGCGTATGCAGGCTGAACGCGCCGGGGTGACTTTAACCACGCAAATCCCCACTGGAATGCCTCAAATTCCCGTCGATCCATCACGCATTCACCAGGTTTTCGTGAATTTGATCCACAACGCCATCAAGTTTACCCAACCCGGCGGTATGATCGAAATCACCACTTCCAGGCAAGGTGATGAAATCCTCTTCTGCGTCGCGGATACAGGTGCTGGCATCGCGCCATCTGACGTCGATCGGATTTTTGAACGTTTTTATAAATCTGATCGATCCCGATCGAGCGGTGGCACTGGTTTGGGCCTTTCTATTTCCAAACATGTCATCGAAGCCCATGAAGGTAAGATTTGGGTTGAAAGCGTAAGCGGCAAGGGTAGCAAGTTCTTCTTTACTTTACCGATCCATCCGTCTCATAAACCTTAACCTGCTGTTAACAAAACCTTTTTCTCTCCTTAACCTTCATCCTTTAAGATGAAAATATCTAAAAAAGGAGAAGAAAAATGCGTTCAAAATCATTTTTATGGATCGTAAGTCTTGTCTTGGTCGTGGCATTCGCCTTGTCTGCCTGCACCACCGCCCCCGCGCCCACCGAAACTCCATCTGAACCCGTGGTGAAGACCGAAGCCGTTGTTGAACCCGTTATGTCAGACGAATTGGACCCCTCCACCGTTACCGGGGATATCGTTTCCGCCGGAAGTTCCACAGTATATCCTCTCAGCGAAGCCGTCCAGGCTTTTTTCGAGCAGGAAGGCTATTCCGGACAGCACACGCTATCATCCATCGGCTCTGGCGCCGGGTTTGAACGATTCT
>CAZUXF010000010.1:0-83084 GCA_964624535.1 uncultured Anaerolinea sp.
CATGTTGTGGATGATGCCTAGTTCGTATTCCAACCGCTCACGGATCTCTGGGGAGTTTGACCTCGCGCCGTATCGCTCGACCAGGCCTTCTTCACAAAGTTGTCTCAAATACGATTCCGGGGTGAATCCTTCAGGGACGGTGAAGCGCGGCAGGTGATAGCCCTTTTTGATCAAATCCACGTTGCAGCGTTCTGCCACAAGCAGGGTGTTGCTCAGCGCGTCAGGCACCTCCGGGAAGAGGGCGGCCATTTCTTGCGGTGAGCGCAGAAAGTAGGTTTCACCGGTCATGCGCATGCGGTTGGTGTCGCTCAAGAGCGAACCAGTCTGGATGGAAAGCATGATGTCTTGATAGCGCGCGTCGCCGCGATCAATGTAATGCACATCGTTGGTCGCCAGGAACTTGGCGTTGTAGCGTTTGCCCAGGTCGATCAAATTTTTATTGAGGGCAGGCATCTCGGGGATGTTGTGGCTCTGAAGTTCAATGAAGAAGTTGTCGACCCCGAAGGTGTTCATGTACCAGTCCAGTTTCTCTTGACCGGCTTCAACGCCTTTGTTCAAAATGTTACGTGGAACTTCGCCAGACATACACGAGGTGGTAGCGATCAGCCCTTCAGAATGGCGCTCGAGAAATTCGTGATCCACACGCGGATAATAATAAAACCCTTCCAGCTGGGCGGCGCTGGCAATTTTGAGCAGGTTTTTGTAGCCTGTATCGTTTTCAGCCAGCAGCACCAGGTGATAAGAATGTTTGTCTTTTTGCGGATCACGGTCGGTCATGCGCCGGGCGGCCACGTACGTTTCAAGACCGATGATCGGTTTTACCCCGGCATCCTTGGCGGCCATAAAAAACTCAACCACGCCGAACATCGTCCCGTGGTCGGTAATTGCCACGGAAGACATGTTCATCTCCTTAACCTTGTTGATCAGCTTTTTGATGTTGCTAAAGCCGTCGAGGAGGGAATATTCGGTATGGACGTGTAGGTGAGCGAACGACATGGGTGAGCGCGGACTCCAACCGGTATTTTTGTTTAAATGATTATAGCATTGAGAAAATCCGCGTGTGCTTAAGAATGACTTACACCAGCCTAATTTTAAGGAATATGGTTCCCTGCTTTTTGTATTCTAAACACCACGGTGGGGCGTGATCAAAGAAAGCGGGGCAGGTCAGCGGGTTTGACGCCCAGGTCTGCCGGGGAGCAACTCACTTGGTTAAGATTTTCAAAAGTAAGATCATTGAAGGTGATCTTTTTACTGGTTTTCAAACGGTCAAAAAGCAGTAAGTAACTGTCGCTGATGCGTGTGGACCAATTCAGGGCGAGGAGGGAGGCGGTTTTTTCCATGGCTGTGGGGTCAGGGCCTTCCAGTTCAGTGAAGTTGCCGAAAGGCATTTCGTCCAGGGCGATCTCGAGTCCGCCGAGTTGATAGATCGTGCGCCATTTTTCATATTTAAGGCTCAACTGAAACCCGAGTGCTTCGAGAAGATCGCTGGCGGCTTGAAAATCGTTGACCTCAATCTCAATTTCAGGTCGAATGCTGATGTTATTCTGGATCTCGGCCGGCCCTTTATAGGTGAGTAATATAGACGAATCCTGCCGCAATCGCAAGACGCGGTGTTCGCGCGCCAGGCTCATGGAGGGGGTGTCGAAACGGTAATTCACTTCGCGGGTGCGCGGCCTGACCAGGCTCGCGCCGATGGCGCGGACCCTTTTTTCAAAAGCCGCCAGGTCGGTAAGAAAAAACTTGACTTCGATCTCAAGCGGGGGTTTACGCATCGGGTTTCCCTTTTGTGAGTGTGGAATGTTGTCTGGCATCCAGCCTGTCAGATGAATTCTTCATATATGGATCCATCGCGATAAGCGAACCTAAAACCAAGCCGGTGAGCAAGATCGCCGCAGCCATCCAAAAGAGTTGGCGATTGAGGGGTAGCGGGTTCTGCGTAGTCCAAAGCCTGTCGTACCAGAACCATGAAAGGTTGATGATCGTGATCACCGCGCCAAATTTTGGAGACCACTTGACCCTCAACCAAAGGATGATCGCTGCAACTGCCCATGCCAAGGCGAGAAAGGCGTTTTTGTAAACCTGATAAATGGGGGCAGGTTCGGCATCGAAAATGAACAGCCAATTCCACACTTTTATCGTGCCAATCATCGCGAGAATGGCGGTGAAGGACGCGAACCCAAAAAGAGCCACCAGTCCATAAAGCAAGAGGGGACGATTATTCTTCATTCAATACCCACTTCCCAAACGTGGACATGTGATGGTTCGAGATCATTGGTGTTGAGCACCGAGATCGATAATCTGCTGATTGTTATGGGTCTTTGAAGTTCAAATAGAATATCGCGAATGTCGTTGGATTCAGGCACGACCTTATTGAGAATGATCGGTTCAGAGCCATCCGCTGGTGTAATCATGATATCGAGTGTGGAAGCGGTGCCGCCGATCCGCAACGTGATCTCGCTCACCACCTGGGTAGTCGCTGGGAAGAGTTCGAGTTTCATTGGGTTGGCTTCAAAGGTTCGCACCAGAGATGTGCGGTCGCCGTCGAAGAGATCATCGATCTTGCCCATATCGAGCATGGGGTAATTCACCTCCCAAAAACGTCCAGCCGGGTCAGAGATTTCTGCGGTGTTCATTTTTTGACGTTCTGCTTTTTCGGCAGCCAGGATCTGATCGATATTGTCGACGTATTCCAAGGTGATCCAGTAGAATCCCGGTTCGCCATTCGGGTAATCCAGTGTTTTGAACACTTTAATGTTGGTAAACTTGTTGCTTTTATTGACCCGTTCCATTTCTTCAGGGATGAGAATAAAAATCTTATCGGGTTCAATCTCGCGTTTTTCGAACATAAAATTATCGATGCTCCCCATTTCAAAAGGGAGGGGCTCTTCAAAAAAGAAACGAGCGAGCATATCCGTGCCGTTCGCCCAAGAAGGGGAGAGAAAGATCTTGGTGTTTGGTTCTTCTTTAAGCGTTTTTCGAATCTCGCTGAATACCTGAGACGCGCCATATTGCTGCCCGCCTAGCGTGTAATTGGAATACCAGGTCGGGCCATTCTTAAGAGAATCGCGTAACATGAAGAGGTTAAAACCGACCAATCCCAAGAAAACGATTGCGGTCAACACCCACCGTGGCACCCTGATTTTCTCGATCCAGGTCAGCAGTTGGTGCAAGCCCAACGCAGTAAGCAGCACGGCAGGGATGACCATCATGAGGGCGCGGGTTACGGCGGCACCGGCTAGCGCGGAGCCGCTTGGGGCGGCCAGTAGGGCAATGAGCAAAAGACGATATGGAGACTTCTTGATCCAGCGCAACGCCACTCCGAAACCGAGGACGAAGAATGGAATCGTCCACCGCAGGAGGTGGCCATAATTCTTCATCACGTGGCGTTCGAGGTCCACGCCGTTGGGTAGGAACCAATACAGGGGGTTAAGCAGTTTGAGATATTCCGTAAAGTAGATGCCCAGCTTTTCGGTCAATGGAATGCTCTGGATCCAATAGGAATCCAGGATCTCAAGATGGCGGATGTTTTCATCAGGGTGTAGATCAATGAAACGGATGTAAGGGATGGCCAGCAGGACGGCCAAACCGAGACCCATGAGAATGAACTTCCAATTCTTGATGTGGGTGCGGATGTCTGAAATTAGCAGGGCGATGGCGGTGACAGCCATGACCAATTGTGTTGGGCTGTAACTGTAAAAGCAGAGCGCGCCAAAGGTTACCGCGCCGAAGATGTATTTGGGAGAACCCTCACGGTACATCATGTAACAATAAAGAAAGGCCGCGTAAAAGGCGGTGGCAATGGCTACTTCAAACGCCGTCCGTGAATGTAAAAACCAGGCCGGGGTGACGCTCAAAAACAAAATGGCGGAGAAGGCGTAGCGGGATTTAAAGATGTTTTTCATCGTTAGCCCAACGGCCAGCGCTGCCAGCAGGGTGATCAACACGGAAGTGCCGCGCGTGACCCACACGGATTTGCCGAACATCATCCAGGGCAAGATTTGGGCATAAACAGAAGTTCCCAGGTTGTATTGGCCACCGTTCACCAGGTAAGTGGGCAGTAACTCATCTTGATAATCGCGAAACCCATTGTTGACCAGGTCGCCTGCCAGCACGGTTTGGATGGCTTCGTCGGTAAAGAAATAGATCGGGTACTGGTCCAGGCCGATGAAACGGGTTGCCAGATAAACGACCAGCGCAGCGACAAGCAGCCACACTTGCCAGTGTTTTTTCTTCACCGGTTCGTTTTTTTCGAGTATAGGGTGATTAACGGTTTCGGGAATTGCGTTCAGGTTAGAACTGAGTGGATGAATGAAGCGTTTACGTTCAATGGAGACTGGTTTGCCTTCATTATCCAACTGCTGGATGGTCACATCCACGATTGAACCGGGTTCCATCGAAACCGTCACCGCCACCCGGGAATTAGATCGGGTGGTCAGGTCTATCTTCTGCCCAGGATTGTCCGCGGCTGGGGTCGAGGCATCGTGTGGTTCAGATTGGTCGGTTGGCATCGGTTGCTCCCGCTTCAGGGATTATAGCATGTGGGCGAGGGTGATAATCGTTCGTTTTGGTTAAAACTCATCCCCGGCTCGCACCAGTGATACAATTTACCCTGACAAAAAACCACCATACATGGGATAAATAATTATGAGCGATCCAATTAGCGTTGATGTTTTCAACCATTTGGTCGGGTTGGCCGCGCTGGAACTTTCGGAAGAACAGGCTGAATACCTGCGCAACCAACTTAATGCCCAACTGAAGGTCATTCAGGAATTAAAAGCAATTCCCCTGGATGAGAATGTGCCAATCAGCCTGCACGGGGTACCCTACGAAAAAGCGGATAGTTCGACGCCGCGTGAGGATGTGTGGCGACCCTACCCCGACCCCAAGTCGATCCTGGCCCAGTCTCCACAGATTGAGGATGGCTACATTATCGTCCCCGACATTCCACACACCACGTTAAAGTAGGCGCCCATGGAACTTTGCGACCTTTCAGCACTTGAATTGACTGAACTTATCTGGCAGAAAAAAACTTCCGCGGTTGAGGTTTTACAATCGACTTATCAACGCATTGGAAGCGTGGATGGGCGAAGCGGATCTCTGGACGGCAGCCCTTTGACCGACGAAGACCGCAGCAAGGTTCACGCCTTTATCACCCTCACCGATGAACGCGCCGCGGCACAAGCCCGGCGAGTGGATGACAAGATCGCCAAAGGTGAAGATCCCGGACCATTGGCGGGGGTACCGTTCTCGGTTAAGGATATTTTCTGTGTCTCCGGCACACCCTCCACGGCGGCGTCGCGCATTTTGGCGAATTTCACCGCGCCTTACACCGCTACCTCCGTTGAACGCATGGAAGCCGCCGGGGCGGTGATGGTGGGCAAGGTCAACCTGGACGAGTTCACCTACGGTTCCTCAAACGAATCCTCTGCCTTTCAGCCATCCCCCCGCAACCCATGGGACACTAACAGGGTGCCTGGCGGTTCCTCGGGAGGCAGCGTGGCATCAGTGGCGGCTGGCGAGGTTCCGCTTTCACTCGGCACCGACACAGCCGGATCGATCCGACAGCCCGCCGCTTTTTGCGGTGTTGTGGGGGTCAAACCCACTTATGGACGGGTCTCGCGATATGGCTTGATCGCTTTCGCTTCTTCCTTGGATTGCCCAGGTCCTGTGGCGCGTACGGTCAAAGACGCGGCCGCCATGCTGCAGGTAATCGCCGGTCCAGATCAAAGGGACGCGACTTCCGCGCCTGGTGTTCCGCAGGATTATTTAAAAAATATTGATGCAGGTGTCAAAGGCATGCGCATTGGGCTCTCGCCTGACTATTTCCGCATTACCTATCCCGACCCTGCAACTGGCGAATTAATCATGCAGGCGCTACCCACCGAGATCGAAAATTCGGTGCGCCATGCTGCTGAAAAGCTGGCCGCAATGGGCGCCGAGATCGTCGAAGACGTGCCCATGCCAAACACCAAATACGGCATCCCGGCATATTTTGTGATCAGCCGGGTGGAAGCAGCTTCGAATTTGCACCGTTATGATGGTGTCAAGTATGGCTTGCGCACCGCTGACAAGATCACGGATCTAAAGTCCATGTACCGGCATACCCGCAACCAGGGCTTTGGTTTGCAACCCAAGCTGCGTATCTTGATGGGCATGTACGTGAGCGCGGCCCAATATAGTGAAGAATATTACATCCGCGCACTGCGCGTACGAACCCTCCTCCGCCGGGACTTTGAGCAGGTTTTTAATCCACAAGGTCCGTACCGCTTGGACGCGCTCCTCACCCCCACCACGCCCACCACCGCGTTTAAAATGGATGCGGTTTACGGCAACTCAGTGTTGATGCAGTACGCCGACCAACTCACAGTCCCGGCCAACCATGCCGGGGTGCCGGGTATTTCATTGCCTGCCGGGCTGGACGCTGACCAACTCCCCATTGGCATCCAATTACTGGGAGCGGATTTTAGCGAGGAAAAACTCTTCCGCATCGGTCGGGCTTATGAACTTTCCACCGAGAATGAAGCCTGGCGTCAGGTCAAACCCCGGGTGCTCCGCGATTAAGCACGGCCATCACATAGTAGAAGTTGACAGGTAGAATGCAGATTAATCGTAAATTATTTTATCGGATCGTTATATTGGGGATGGGATTGGGGCTGGTTTTGTCGATATCGGCGTGTGAGCTTTCAAATTCGGTGATGCGTTTGATCGCCACCGAAACGGCCACCCCCACCAGCACGTCCACCCCAACGAGCACAGCGACGGCGACCCAAACGGCAACGGCCACTGCCACTGAAACCCCAACACCCACGGCCACCGAGACGCCGCTGCCCACAAGCACAAGTACCAAACCGCCGCCCAAACCCACTAAATTGCCAGTGACCGCCGCGGAAGGTGGATGTGGTGGTGAAAATTATGGGATGGAAGGCGCTGTGCTGAGCATGATCAACGGACAACGCGCCAACGCTGGCGCGGCCGCCGTTCAAAGCAACGGAACTTTGGCTAGTATCGCCCGGGGCTATAGCCGGTCGATGGCAGAAAACGGTTTCTTTGGTCATGGCGACGTAATGGCGCGCGTGAACGCATCGGGCAGTTTCACGGCGGTCGGTGAAATTCTTTTCGGCGGTCCTGGACCTTACAACTCGGCTTCCGAGGCGCTCAACGGCTGGATGAACAGCCCCGTCCACCGCGACACAATGTTGAATTCAATGTACACCATGGCGGGCGTGGGTTACTGGTGCGACCCGGGCAGTCAATACGAAGCATACTTCACAGTGGATTTTGCCAGGTAAAAACAGTTTTCGCGAGGTCTTATGATGGATTATGAAGCAGTCATCGGGTTGGAAACGCACATTCAACTCAACACCACCACCAAGGTGTTTTGTTCATGCAAGGCGGACTCGTGGATCGACCCGCCCAATACCAACATTTGCCCGGTATGCTGTGGCCTTCCTGGTGTGCTGCCGGTGCTCAACAAGGCCGTGGTCGAAAAAGGGGTGCTGTTGGCCAAGGCGATGCATTCAGAGATCCGGCCTCTCTCGTTTTTTGATCGAAAAAACTATTTTTACCCTGACCTGCCCAAGGGCTACCAGGTGTCGCAATTTGACCAATCCCTGGCCAAGGGAGGTTATCTCGACCTGCCCATCCCGGCTAACGCCTCACCGAACGGGGAAGCCTATGTAACCAGGGTTGGTATCTGGAAGGCACATATTGAGGAAGACGCCGGGAAAACCAAGACGACCGGCAACCGCCGCCTGATCGACTTTAACCGTTGCGGCGTGCCTCTGATCGAGATGGTTACCGCACCCGACTTGCGCACCGCGGACGAAGCCGCCCAATACCTGATCCGTTTGCGGCAACTGCTGCGCTGGCTCGGCATCTCCGAAGCCGACATGGAAAAAGCGCATTTGCGCTGCGATGCCAACGTGTCCATTCGGGTGAAGGGCGAGACCCAACTCAACCCCAAAACCGAAATCAAAAACGTCAATTCGATCGACGCAGTGCGCGACGCCATTTTAAAGGAAGTCGAACGCCAGATCCGAGAGGTGGAGGCGGGTAACCGCATTGAAGCCTGGACGTTGGAATGGGACGAAGACACCAATACGCTCAAAAAGATGCGCTCCAAAGAGACCGAAGCGGATTACCGCTACTTCCGCGAGCCGGACCTGCTGCCCATTCGCCTTGACGATGCCTGGCGTGATGCTATCCTGACGGGCTTCCCGGAGCTTCCGCTCGAGCGGCGGGCGCGTTTTTTGACACAATACGCTCTGCCCGAATACGATGCCGAGATCCTCACTTCGGAACGTAAACTCTCTGATTACTATGAGAGTGCGGTCAAAGTTTACGGGGGGGACCCGAAGAAAGTCTCGAATTGGTTAATGAACGAGGTTTTGCGCATTGTCAATGACCAGGCTCTTGATCCCGCGGAAATGTTGTTGACCCCTGCTGCGCTGGCTTCCATTTTAAAGTTGGTGGATGCCGGGACGATCAATATCAATACCGGCAAGAGTCTTTTGCAAAAAGTGCAGCTGACCGGCAAGACGCCAGAAACCATTGTGGCAGAAGAGGGGCTGGGATTGGTGAGTGACGACGCCGCCATCCGGGCTGTGTGCGAAGAAGTGCTGGACGAAAGCCCCAACGAGGTCGCGGCCTTCAAGGCGGGAAAAGTGACCCTGATCGGCTGGTTCACCGGCAGCGTGATGAAAAAGATGCGCGGCAAAGCCGACGCCTCCAAGGCGAAACAGATCCTGGAAGAATTGTTGAAATAAATTAACCGAGTGGATGAGACGACCGGATGGGAACCCGTCCGGTCGTTTGCTTAAGGGGTTGTTGAGGGTTCATCTAGCCCGGTGCCGGCTTCGAGCCGTGATACCAGGTCGTCGACGAAGCGCATGGCGGGCATGCCGTCGATGACGTCGTGGTCAAAACCAATGGTGAGGTGCAGGATGCTGCGGGTTTGAACGGTGCCGTTTAGGATCACCGCTTTTTTGTTGAGTGAGCCGATGCCCACACTCAATGAGTGCATGCTGGAGGGTAGGATCCAGCCTGAGAGGTGGCCGACCGTGCCGAGAGAGGTGACCATCACCGTCCCCATCATTTTTTGCACTCTCTGCGGGTTGGAGAGGATGAAAACGCGCATGACCCACAATCGCAACCATTGCGGCAGCTCGGCCGCGAACCGGATGAAAAATGGATCCTGCGCTTTGTCCAGGGTCACATCCCGGCTGGCACTGACGGGTTTTTCAACCGCGGCCTGGATCTCGGTGTTAAGCTCGAACATCGAGCGGTGATTCGCGTCACGCAAAACCAATGGCAAAGGAATCGAGACATCCCCAACCTTTTTTTCGACAACAGTGGCAACATCCACATTTTTGAAGACCACCACATGGTGCCGGCCTTTTTTGATGCCGTTAATGGGTGGGTGCTCGGCTACGGTTGCGGCTAGCACGGAAATGAGCCACGCCTGAATGGATACCTTCCTCCCGGGGGCGCGCAACGCGCGGATCTTATGAAGCGCGATCGTGAGGTCCACTTCCAAAAGACCGCGCACGTAATGTTTGTCGCGGTTGATCCGTCCTGTATCGGCAGTAAATTGCCGGACTGCGGGGTAATCGATTTGAAAGAAATCAGGATTTTCTGTTTTTCTCATCATTAAACTTCTTGTTATTAATGGAATTTTTCAAGCTACCCAGACATGGGGGCGTGGGCGCGAAGGTGCTCTTCAAATTTTTTCAGGGCTACGCCGAAACCTGCCCGACCTAATCCCAAGCGAAAATGGTGGTTATCCCAGCGCAGGGTGGTAGCTGGTTGGATGAGCACGCCGGCATCGCGCGCGAGTCGTTCGGCATAATCCTCCACGGAGTTCACGTTCATTCCCACCAGCGCGATGGAACCGGATAGAGGTGGGCGCCAGGAAAAGAGCCCTGGCCAGCGCGCGAAAAAACTCTCCGCGAGATCTAAATTTTGGACGATCTGTTCCAGGCTGCGGGCGATCAACCGTCCGCGAACTTTTAGCGCCGCCTCAGCCAAAAATTCGCTGGGTGCCGGGGAGCAAATACTGGTGTAAAACTTCCAATTGATGATGGCGTCGCGAAGCGCTTTGTTTTTGACCACCAGCCAGCCGCTGCGCAACCCTGGAAGGCCGTAAGACTTGGACAACCCAGAGAGAACAATAGCCCTGTCGCACAGGTCCGCGGCAGAGGGGATGGGTTCGGTGCCGGGCAGCACCAAACCGGAGTACATTTCATCGCAGAAGAGCGTCAATCCATATTTATTTACAGTGTTTATTATTTTCTCAAATTGATCCCGGCCAGGCAAATAGCCGGTGGGATTGTGCGGGAAGTTGACCACCAGCATTTTGGTTCTGGGGGTGATCAAAGCATCGAGTTCATCCAGGTCGAGTTCCCATTGATTAGCGGTGGGTTTGAAACGCCAAAGTTTTACATTGCCAACGCCCACCACGTGTTCGAAAGTGTTGAGCAGGGCGTCGTACGCCGGGCAGAGCGCGATCACTTCGTCACCCGGGTTCAACACAGCGTTCGCCACCAGGTAGATGCCTTCCACGGGGGTGGCCAAACCGATCACTTCTTCAGGTTTTACCTGGGCGTAGATACAGGCGATGGCTTCACGCAAGCGCGGGTTACCCTGCGATTCGGTGTATCCCAGCGGTAGGCGGCCGAGTTCTTCCAGTGAGGAGCCGGACATGGCGAGCAACTCCGCCACGGACAGGTCCTCGCAATCCGAGTTGCAGAGCTGGTAAGGGGTGCTGAACTCGTATTTGGCGTAGAAATGTTCCGTGGCGAAGGGGACAATTATCATTGAAGGTTTCCCGATTCCTCTATGACGATATGAATATTCTTATTCTTCGAGGTGGGCGAGCTGTATTATCGTTTTGCCCACGCGCTCGAAATGCGCTGGAAGGTGATCTCCAGGTCTTCAGGGATAACGCGTGTTTCGCCGGTACTGGACATGAAATTGGTGTCGCCCGCCCAGCGCGGCACGATGTGGATGTGGGCGTGTTCGGCGATGCCCGCCCCGGCTGCGGAGCCTAGATTGATTCCAACATTAAAACCCTCAGGAGAGTAGACCACGCGCAGCACGCCCAGGGTTTCGTTGACCATTTCAAACATTTCCGCGCGGGTTTTACCAGTGAGGTCTTCGATGGATGGCACGTGCAAAAACGGCACCACCATCACATGTCCGCTGGTGTAAGGGTATCGATTGAGGATCACAAAGGCGGACTTGCCGCGATGCGCGATCAGGTTGTCAACCCCATCTGGCATCTTGGGGTAGGAGCAAAAAATGCACTCGCCGGGCTTGCCGGTATCGGTAACGTACTTCATGCGCCATGGGGACCACAGGTTTTCCATACGAACACCTCGTCTCAAGATGGTTAATTCTACATGAATATTGCGTTCCGGCGCCCTGGCTGATAGGCTAAAAATGGCAGAATATGCTATAAACATTCATTATGCGGCAAGCCTCTTTATTCCCAATTCAATCCCTCAGCGTGAGCGATCTCTCGCGCTATTTACGCGAACTGATGGACAGTGACGAGATTCTTCGTGCCGTGTGGGTGCAGGGTGAGATCTCCAATCTTTCACGGCCGGCATCGGGGCACATCTATTTCACTCTCAAAGACGCCTCTTCCGCGCTTAAATGCGTTGTCTGGAAGATGACCGCCGCGCGGCTTCCACTGATGCTGCAAAGCGGCATGGCTATTGAAGCCCACGGGGCGGTGAGTGTTTACGAACGCGACGGCCAGTATCAGCTTTACGTGGATGCTGTGCGTATGTCCGGTGAGGGGGAGCTCTACCAGGAGTTTATGCGGCTTAAGGCGCGACTCGAATCTGAAGGGCTTTTCGACCCAGACCGCAAGATACCCTTGCCTGAAATGCCTCAATGCATCGGAATCGTCACTTCGGCTACCGGAGCGGCCTTGCAAGACATGCTCAACACCTTGAGGCGGCGCTACCCCATCGCTGAGGTGGTGATCTCGCCCGCACCCGTTCAGGGGGCTGACGCACCTCCCGCACTGGTGAGAGCTCTGCGCGCGCTGGATGGCAGCGTGGATGTGATCTTGTTAGCCCGCGGCGGCGGTTCGCTTGAAGACTTGTGGGCTTTTAATGACGAACGTGTGGTGCGCGCCATCGCGGATCTCAAAACTCCGGTCGTGACCGGCATCGGGCATGAAACCGACTTCACACTTTCTGATTTTGCCGCGGACCTGCGCGCACCCACCCCCACCGCGGCCGCGGAACTCAGCACCCCCGACCGCTCCGTGCTGCGGGAAGGCATCGCTGCCTTAACGAACCGATTGGGGTACGCGCTCCAATCCGTGGTTTCGACGGCCTCGTTCGACCTGGTGGACGCCAGGCATAGACTGGACAATCTTTCACCACTTTGGCTGGTGCGCAACGATCGACAGCGCCTGGATGAATTGCAGAGCCGCGCGTCACTCGCGTTTCACAATGACATGCGCCTGCGTAACAGCCAGGTGGCAAACTTGCGCGGCCAGCTCGCCTCTTTAAATCCGCTGGCAGTACTGCAGCGCGGGTATGCCATCGTGAGCGATTCCGCGGGACGGGTGGTGAATAGCGTCGGGCAGGTGAGGGTAAAACAGCAACTTCAAATTCGTCTGACGGACGGTACAATACAATCACAGGTTGGTGAGATCCATGGAGGGTTCGAGCATGGCGAAAACGGATAAGGCACTTGAATCGTTATCTTATGAACAGGCGTTCAGTGAACTGGAAACCATCGTCGCGTCCATGGAAGACCAGCAGCAACCCCTTGACGAGGCGGTCAAGCTTTTTGAACGTGGTCAGGCGCTTGCCCAACATTGCGCGGCCTTGTTGGATCATGCCGAATTGCGTATTAAAGAATTAAACAACACAAAATCCATCGTGGAACCTGGGGATTAGCGCATGCCCGTCTTGGTGAATTACCCTGAACTGATTGCCTGTGTCGTTTCCTGGCTAGTCTCTTCGATTTTGAAGATCCCGGTTTTTTTCTTGATGCATCGTAAGTTCAATATCATGATGGCTTTCGGCACGGGCGGGATGCCCAGCTCGCACGCCGCCACCATGACCGGCACGACGCTGGCGATTGGGCTATTCAGTGGTTTTGACAACCCGGCCTTCGCCATCGCCGTGGCCATCACCATGATCGTGGTCTATGACGCGGCGGGCGTGCGCCGTGAGGCAGGCATCCATGCTGAATTATTGAACAAACTGATTGATGAGTGGTTCGCCACCACAAAGGTCACCACCGTGGATCAAAAGAAGTTGAAAGAAATGTTGGGTCACACCCCTATCGAGGTCGTCGGGGGCGTTCTCACTGGCCTGGCCACGACACTGATCTTGTGGCTGATCTGGCCGAGGTAACTTCCGAGCTTCGTGAAAATGGCTAGTTCTTAACCACTAAAAACACAAAAATCACAAACGAGAAATTCAAAAATTCTAAAATCAATACGAACAACAATAGTTACACTATTAAATTGCTAAAGAATAATTCGTTGAACTGTCGCCCGTGGATAATGGCCAAAATTGACTAATAATCCCAATCTCAGTTTGGAAATTTTTAAATAATTAATAATTTGAGCTTTGTGTTCGTCGAGAGTATCCTTGGTGGCTTTTAATTCAAGCATTATTTTTTCATAACACACAATATCTGGCTTGAAAGTCTGTTGCAAAGGGTACCCTTTATAAGCGACTGAAAATTCAGGTTGGGATGTGAAGGGTATTTCCCGGAAAAAGAGTTCTTTTTCGAGAGCGGCCTGGTAAATCGATTCGGAAAATCCACAACCCAATTCCCGGTAAACTTCAAAAAATCGCCCCCTGAAACAAAAAACACTCATCTTTATAAATTAATGAATTTTCAGTCTCTGAATGCATTTCCCCTCCTATTAAATTTTTATTTTCGGGCTTTTAGTGATTTTCGTGGTTAAAAACTAATAGCCCAAGTCACTTAAGTTTCTCTCCACACTTCGAGAAGCGCGAGGCAATAGGTCGTCCCAGAATTTTTGATCATAGCGGCGCGAACGCACCAAAATGGGCATGGGGACTCCCCAACCGAGAAGCAGTACTTCCTCTTTGGGCTGCAGGCGCGCAAGCATGCCGCGCAGGGCGTCGCGCCCGGCGAGACCTGAGAGCACAGCGGCGATGTCGCTCTCATCCCCCAGCCAGCCTGAGACGCGTGTGCCGAGTTGCGACATGACCTCGTCGTAGATCTGCGAAGGGCGCTGATCGATGATCAACAGGGTGACGTAATACTTGCGCATCTCGCGCGCAATGGTGCTGAAGGAAGTCTGCGAAGCCATCTCCCGGTTGAGAAGTTTGTGGGCTTCTTCCACGGCGATAACCAGCGGGCGCGGTTCGCTATTGCCGTGTGTGCGGAAGGCGTTGGTGCTTTCCTCCCACGCCGCGCGGATCTTGCGGGTGAGCAGGTTGGAGACCAACAGGTAATCGAGGTCGGTCTCATGGTCGCCGAATGAAAGAATGACATGCTGACCGGCTTGGAGGGCCTCGATGATGTTTTTTAAGGGGTCGGCGCCGGCTGATTCGCCAGTCTCACGCGGGACGATGTATGGGCGGTTAAAAACGCGCGTCAATTTGCTACGTAGACCTTCCGCGGCGGCCACGTTGACCCCGGCTTGGTTGGACCAAAATGCCACGCTCTCCGGGGCTGGAACCTTCTTACCCTCGTCATCCTCGATGATGGCGCCCACGACCATGTTCTTAAATTCGCTGAACCAATTAGCCGCCCCAAACGAGTGGATTAGCGCGTCGAGGGTGGTGGGGGTGGTTTCGCGCAGGTTCAACTCGCGGGAAAGTAATTCGATGTCTTCGGGTTGGATGTCTGATTCGCGGATAACGAGGTCGAAGTCGGGCGACTTGCCGCGAATCTTGCTGCCGCGGCCTAAACCGACCACCCGCACCCGGGCAGGGAACTTGCTGCGCAAACCAACCACGGCCTGTCCAGTGTCAGACGCCGTGTCGTCGAAGCCGTATTCGTTATGCATGTCAAAGACCAGCACCGAAGCCGCGTTGTGTTCGATCAACCCCGCCAGCAGGATGCGAGTCAGGAATGATTTACCCGAACCGGTGGCGCCGAAAATGCCCGAAGAGCGCTGTACAAATTTATCGAGGTTGACGCACACGGGATGGTTTTGTTCGCGGGTACGGCCGATCTCGAAATAGCCATCGTCACCGGGATATCCAAAGATCTCAGCCACGTCCCCGGCGGAAGCTAGGCGGGTGACGGCGTGGTGGGCTGGCACGGTTTTGATTGGCAGCGGACGGGGGGTGTTCTCGTTCTGGTGGGCTTTCGCCCACGTTTCGTAATCGGGGGATCCGGGTTCTGGTCCGCGCTCGAGCATCAGGGCGGGCAGCACCTCCAGGTTGGTGAAAAGAGTTTGCTCGCTGAGCAACCGGGAAGCGGTAGGTGAAAGGCGGTTGGCAATGGGGATCTCGGCGTAACGCGGGTCTGAAGCCGCGAGTTGCAGATCGGTGACCAGCCCATAGAATTGCCAGTTGCCGCTTTCGAGAACGACAAAACCACCCTCCTGCACTTCATTGGCCGGGACGGTGAGGCGTACAGACAAATTGGCTTTCAGACCGCCGCCGATCACGTACCCGATCGTTTGCCCGAGCAGGGCGTCTGGATTTATTTTGTTTTCAGGGGTCATCGCTTCTCGCTTTCCATTATTCCAGGATCTCAGACACCGCGCTGAGCACATCCATCAATTGCGGGTAGTCATCTTTAAGCAGCGCGATCACTTCGCGTAAAGCGTTCTCGGCACCTTGACCGCTGTCAGTGTTCTGATGCGCCTGCAGCACCTGGCGCAGATGCGCGGTGAGCAAGTCGGCGGCGGGCAGTTCCTCGTCGCGCAGCAGCGCGCGCAGGTAACCGAACTTGCCTGTGGATGTAAAGGAAGCCACTTCAGCATCGGTGCATGCGAAGATCGTGTCGAGCGAGAGCGGTGGGCTGGGCACGCGCGTCTGCGACAGGATGTGATTCCGCTCCCAACCGATGAATTGGACGCTCATCTCCTCCGGCATATTGCGATTGCGGCGGTTATCTTCGATGATCTCCTCGGCGATGCCGGCGGAGCCGACCAGTTGACGCACGAGGCCGTCATCATCAATGTGAATATCAGAAACCAAACCGTAGACCTGGCTGCCGTCCTCCAGGGGGATGCGCAGCATCTGCCCAAAAGCCGGCGCCTCAGAGGGGGATACCTGGCAACCGATCACACAACTTGAGGTGTTGGAGCGCAGTAAACGTCCGATCGCGATGGGGGTCATATCACATCCTTCTTCTTCCCGTGTGCTGCTTGTGGGATTGTTTGTTGGAATTAAAAGCGGGCTTAAACCCGCGCCGGATTAGCTCTGTCTCGATCAAGGTTAATACCTGTTCCTGGTCATCTCGTTGAACCACGGCAATTTCGTGGGCCCGGATGAGCGGGTAGGGGTAGGGGCGCGCCCCGGCCTGCCGCGATTGTTCGACCAACACGGACTGAAGCAGCATCATGGAAGCCGGGCTTTCGGTTACCCAAAGGGGAACCTCCACACGTGCAAGCGCGGAGCGCCCGGGTGTGCCAACGTTGAGGTAGAAGAAATGCAATGCTTTTTTGTTCTCAAATGCAACCGCCGAACTGGATTGTAGTTCGAACACGGCCGAGCGTTCTCCTGGTTGGAGTATGGTCTCGAAGAGAGCGAGATCGGTGATGCCGGCATAAGGTCGTTGCGTTGGGTCGCCTTGTGGACCGATTAACTCCAACATTTTGACCACCAGGTCGGCGCGCGGCCTATCCACGTAGCCGGCGGCGATGACCTGGTTGAGGGCCAGCTCATCCAGGGCGGCCAAGTAGCTTTTAAAATAATGCTCAAAGGCTTTTTCCTGGCGAGGCTCGTGATACAACTCCAATGGGCCGTCCGTGAGAGTGATCAACGGAGCGGCTTCTTGCTGTGACATTTTTGCCAGGATCTCACGTTCCTTGACGTCGCGCATGAGGGCGATCAGGTCTTCAGAGGCCAGTCCGCCCGTGGTTTGCAGGGTTTCGTCAAAAAGAAGGTCGGAAAAGGTTTTAACCCCGGGCGCGTCGCCGCTGCCGGGTTGGACGCGGAAAACACCTACATTCACCAATCCGTAGAGCGCCGCACCGTGCGAGTCGGGGTTGATTTGTGAGCCGTCCGCGGCGAGGATGGTGCAGGCAGGGGCGGGCAGAGAGACAGGGAGGTGGGTGGTGAGAGGTTCATTCACAGGGACGGCGCAGCGCAGTCCCTTGTTTCGGGTGGCGGCTTCCTCGACGGTCTTTTGCAACAATACGATCTCATCCTGATATTGAACCAGCATGGATTGGCAGTCTCGTAATTTTTGGGCTAACTCCACACCGCGCGCCACCGCGGTGTCTGCCAGTGCCTGGATCTGAGGTTTTACATCGAGAAAATTAATGGGCATCGTCCCCGCCGATCATCGAACATTTGTTTGAATTATACAAAATTGTCGGTTGTCAGGCAAGAGAAAGGACGGTTGTCAGGGTGCTTCACGTAAATCCCGGGATATAATCAGATGTTTGTCACCGGAGACTCATCAAACTTGGACTTTCTCACAATCCTCCTCATCGCGCTTGGCCTGGCCATGGACTGTTTCGCAGTCTCACTCGGTATTGGCACCAGTCCCGTTAAAAAGGACGCACGCACAGTTTTTCGGCTTTCCTTCCATTTTGGTCTCTTCCAGGGGTTGATGACTTTTTTGGGTTGGCTGGCTGGCAGCAGCATTGTTGACCTGATCGCCAATTTTGACCATTGGATCGCGTTTGGGTTGCTCGCCTGGGTGGGCGGCCGCATGATCCGTGAGAGCCTTTCCACCAAGGAAGATGAAGATCCTTGCAATCCGTCTCGCGGTAAGACCTTGATCATGCTATCGGTCGCCACGAGCATTGACGCGCTGGCGGTGGGTTTGAGCCTGGCTTTTGTGGATGGCTCGATCCTGGTTTCAAGCCTCGTGATCGGGGTGACCTCGGTGTTGCTCTCATTGTTGGGGTTGTTTATCGGTGGCAGATTGGGCTGCAAATTCGGCAAACGCATGGAATTGATCGGTGGCCTGGTATTGATCGGCATTGGCATCCGCGTTTTGGTCAGCCATTTGTTCTAGGTGTGTAAGCGTTTTATTAGAACCTGTTTCGCGGTTCTTGACCCGATTTTTTAATAGGACTATAATGGGCAGGATTACTGCACATGAAACTGAGGTGAAAGTATGCCGGTATATACCTATCGGTGCGAAAACTGCGGCGTCCAGTTTGATCAGACGCAAAAATTTTCAGATGAGTCCCTGACCAAATGCCCGGATTGCGGCAAGGTGGCTCTTCAAAAAGTGTACACCCCTGTCGGCATCGTCTTCAAAGGCTCGGGTTTCTACGCTACTGACCACCGTTCCCCATCCGGCACAAGCCGGGCGGCGAGTGATAAAAAAGAAGAAAAAGCTGCCGAAGCCAAGAGCGAATCCCCGGTAAGCACGCCTGCCACCTCAACACCGGCACCTGCAACGGCAACCCCCGAAAAAGCCTGACCGATTCCGTACTGCAAACCAACCCTCCTCCCGGCCAGACCGGGAGGTTTTCGATTATGATAAGGCTGTCAAGAATAACAATGATAGGTTTCGTCAGGCCGCTGATAGGTTTTGATAGGTCCGCGAAACTAGACTTTAGGCATCACGTGAGGAATTGAATGGCAAAAAAGAATAGTAACAAAAACGGATCGGAAAACAAATCGCGAATGTCTTCCACCCAAAAAAAACTTCGCCGTCAGCAAATCTTCATGGCGATCGTTGGGGTCATCCTGGTGATTTCCATGGTGCTGGCTCTGGTGATGAACTACTAGAGGAAAACATGCCTAAGCATAAGAATTGGTTTTGGCTAGCCGCGTTGGTGGCTGCCTGTCTCTTTGATGTTTTGTTCTGGAAACAACCATTTGGGGTTTCCTTTGTGATCTGGATCGCCGTCCTGTTAGTGGCGGGAAACATTCTCGCCTGGCGTGAGGGAAAAAAGGCCGCGACAGCCAGCCTGGTGTTGACCGTGCTGGTGCTGGCCTTCGCCTTTGTGCCGGCCTGGCGCAGCGAACCCTTCACCGTTGCGGTGAGTGTGATGCTGGTTTTAAGCGGATTGTTGCTTTTATCAGCGACCTTCCTGAACGGCCACTGGCCTTTCTACCGTATGTGGGATTATTTCAAGAATTTATTCTCCGTGATCGGGGGCGGCCTTTCCCGAGCGATCTTATTGGGAACGAAAAACAACATTCCACCATCGTTGGACGCACCGGAGGGAAAGAGATCCTCCCGAAAATTCTGGGCGGTGTTGCGCGGATTGTTGATCGCTCTGCCGATTGTGGCGCTGCTGGCGATCCTGCTTTCGTCGGCCGATCCTGTGTTTGGCGACTGGTTGAAGACCATCCTCAACCTTGATAAATTACCCGAGTACCTCTTCCGGGCCTTTTATATCGCGTTGATCACCTCGTTCCTGGTGGGTGTTTTCCTGCACGCAATCCTGCCTGCCGGAGAAGCTGGCAAACCAGACACGCAACAAGCCTGGATGAAACCCTTTTTAGGATGGACGGAAACCGGTATCATTTTAGGCGCCGTGGATCTGCTGTTTTTGGCCTTCGTTTTTATCCAGGTGCGTTACCTGTTTGGCGGCAACGCGAACATCAATGAAACTGGATACACCTTTGCTGACTACGCCCGGCGCGGTTTCTTTGAGTTGGTGGCGGTAGCTGTGATCAGCCTGGGACTTTACCTTGGATTACACACGATCTCAAAGCGTGAAAAAAGATCTTCAAACGTCGGTTTCACAACACTTTCAGTACTACTGATGTCCAACGTGCTCGTCATCCTGGCTTCTTCGCTGCAACGCTTGATGTTGTATGAAGACGCTTATGGTTTCTCAAGGTTACGAACGTACACGCACGTGTTCATCTTCTTTCTTGCGGCTCTGATCTTGGTGACCATCGTGCTCGAACTCATCCGCCGCCGCGGACACTTCGCGCTTGCTTTGCTGGTGACCGTTTTGGGTTTCAGCGCCACGCTGGCTGTTATTAACGTGGATGGTTTCATCGCGCAAAAGAACATCTCCAGGGCCTCCGCTGGCGAGGAGTTGGATGTTCCACACCTTGTTACGCTTTCATCGGATGCAGTGCCGGTGTTGGTGGAAAACTATCTTGACGCAGCCACACCGAAAAAAGTGAAAGACGCCCTGGGCGCGACCCTGGCCTGCGTCACCCAACTCGAACTGGATCCTGGTGAAAAAACATGGCAGGGTTTCAATCTTGGTGTTTCCAACGGCTACCAACTCTTGCAGAACAACAAGACCGCCTGGTCGCAATACAAACTCATGGACGACGGAAACCGGGGCTGGTATTTTTTGCAGGATGGTGAAGAGATCAATTGCACCGCAACGGATTGGATGGATTAAGAACTTGACCGGAATCTGCAAAGGTTCCGGTTTTTTATTTTGATAGAACTTTTTTAGGAAATGATGTGAGTTGAATATTACCGGTCTATAAACATCGGCCAGGTCAAGAGGGTGGGTCATCCTTCTTGGCAATCACGGGGATACCATCCCAACCGTAGACGTTAAAATCGAGCTCATGGTCGAGATTAAAGTGGATTCCTTCCTCTTCAAGCAGCACACGCTGCATATTGGTGCCGAAACCGTAACCGTGAGGGCTGATCTTACCTTTGGCATTGACCACGCGTTGCCAGGGCACGTCCGCGGCGTTGGTCTGTTTGCCGAGGGCCGCAAGCGCGAACCCGATCATCTGGGCTGAGCAGCGGCCAACTATGCGTGAGATTTGGCCGTAACTGGCTACTTTTCCAGGCGGGATCATGCGGACTGTGTCGTAGATCAAGTCATACAGTTTGGGTTCAGTCATTCAGCCCTCCTTGTTGAGTGCCACTTTAATTATACAATCGAGATTATCTCTGGAAAGGCTGTTTACGCAGTCATGGTAGAATTTCACTCATGAAAAGATGGCAATTTTGGCTAGGGATTGGCATAAGTGCGGTTTTTCTATATTTCGCCTTGCGTGGATTAAACTTGGGAGATTTTTGGGGCGCGGTCAAATCCGCGAACTATTGGTGGATCTTCCCGGGAATCGCGGTTTATTTTATTGGCGTGTGGGTGCGAGCCTGGCGCTGGCATTATTTGCTAAAACCGATCAAAAAGATTCCCACGCGGGTGATGTTCCCGGTAACCTGCATCGGCTACATGGGCAACAACATTTACCCGGCGCGTGCAGGTGAAGTACTGCGCGCAGTTGTGCTCAAGCGCAAGGAAGGCGTACCAATATCCGCCTCGCTGGCAACCATCATCGTGGAACGTGTTTTTGATGCGGTTGTTATGCTGGCCTTTGTGTTTGTCAATCTACCTGAGCTTGCCAAGGTAGCCCACTTTGATTCAGGTCTTGGGGGGAACATCCAACAAATCGCATTCATCGGCATGGGATTGTTCCTGGGGGCTTTGGCTATTTTCCTGCTGGCAGCCATGTTCCCCGTACGAACCGAAAAGATCTGTTTGTGGCTGATCAACCGCATCGTACCATTACGCTTCCGCGAGAAAACCACAGGTATCACCATAAAATTCCTTGAGGGGCTCGCTTCGCTGCGATCTCCAGCCAATGTGTTGATGGTGTTTGTCACCTCGGTGATCATCTGGCTGCTTGAAACCGTCAAATACTGGTTTGTCATGCGCGCCTTCACGTTCACGGTCAGTTTCTTTGCCTTGATGCTGTTGAATGGTATTGCAAATTTGGTGACCATCATCCCTTCTGCGCCGGGTTACATTGGCACTTGGGAGGCAGTCACCAAGGCTGTATTGGAGGCATACGGAGTGCCTGGTGGCGAAGCGCTGGGGTATGCCATCGTTTTGCATGTTGCCTTATGGCTGCCGATCACCCTGCTCGGTGCGTACTTCATGACTCGTGAAGGCATCAAATGGAACGATACCCTGCGTAAGGAAGTGGACCAACCTCCGGTATCTGACCCGGCTTGATCACCCGCAACCAACATGGAGAAGAACATGGATAAAAAGAAAATCGCGATCGTCGGGGCGGGTTTTGGCGGCCTTGCGGCGGCATTAGATTTGGTCAAGGCGGGGCATGAGGTCACCATTTTTGAGTCCGCGGCGACACCGGGTGGTCTGGCAGCTGGATACAAGGAACCAGGCTGGGAATGGTCTGTGGAGAAGTTCTATCACCACTGGTTTACCTCAGACCGTTTCATGTTGGACCTGATCCGCGAGCTTGGTTTGCAGCACAAGGTGATGGTTCGTAAGCCAAAAACGGTGATGCTCTATAAAGACAAATTTTATCCCTTTGATTCGATTCTCAGCGCGTTGCTTTATCCGGGCTTGGGGTTTGGCATCAACAAGATCCGTTTCGGTCTGGTCGGTGTTTACTTGCGCCTGACAAAAAATTGGAAACCCATGGAGAAAACCACGGTCTCAAAGTGGATGCGGCGATGGGCAGGCGAAAAAGTGTATCGCGAGATGTGGGAGCCCATGGTCATCGGTAAGTTTGGCGAACAATATGCCGAACAGGTCAACATGGCCTGGATGTGGGCGCGCCTGCACGCGCGCACGACAAAACTGGTAACGTATGAAGGTGGCTTCCAGGCTTTCGCGGACGACTTTGCGACGATCTTACAAAAGATGGGTGTAAAAATTCGTTATAGCACCCCGGTAGAAAAGATCGCCACCGCAAAGAATCATCAGGTGTCTTTGACTGTGAGTGGCAAAGAAGAAATTGTCGACCAAGTGTTGGTGACCCTTTCACCAGCCCAGATGGCAGGCATGGCTCCGCAGTTGCCCTCGGATTACCTCAAAGGGCTTCTTGCACTCAAAAGTCTCGGAGCCGTGGTCTTAACGATTTCGTTGAAACACCCGCTTTCGCGCGAGGGGTATTACTGGTACAACTTGCCGAAATCCGCAGGGTTCCCGTTTTTAGCGCTGGTGGAGCACACCAACTTTTTACCCAAAGAACATTTTGGCGGTGAGCACTTGATCTATTGCGGTGACTACCTCGAAACCAACCATGAATATTTTGACCTATCGGAACAGGAATTACTCGAACGGTTTCTGCCCAGCCTAAAACGCATCAACCCGGAATTCTCGCCGGATTGGGTGAACCGAACCTGGCTGACGAAATCCAAGTATGCCCAACCCGTACCGCTGGTGGACCATTCAAAAAACATTCCAGCCATTGAAACCCCACTGGATGGTATCTATTTTGCCAGCATGTCGCAGGTCTACCCCTGGGACAGAGGCACGAATTTTGCAGTGGAGATCGCCCGGCGCGCCGCGACATTGATGTTGAAACCTTAAGATTGAAGGAGCGAACGGGTAATAAGAAATCCGTTCTACTAGTCGCCCTCAACATTAAGAATGTTAAAAAAAGCTGACGTCAAATTTTGGGTCAGATTTCTCGATTAATTATTTCTTCCAGCCCAATTATTTTTTTGTAAAATTGTCGTACATTTGGAACTAAAGCCGTAATTAGCCTTAATAACAGCACATATACTACCCATTTGATAACCTTTAACCTAGGGGTGGTGTAAAAAATAATCAGTATTATTGTCAGGTATGATTGTAATTCTTAACTTTCCTTAAGATTGAAAAACTTAAAGAATCAATTAATTTTAACTCAGCGTAGGGTAATCGCCTTGTCTGCGCATTTCGTTTCTGCTAAAATATTTGCAAGCAAGACAAGAAGCAAATCGGGTTAAAGCTTCGCGAGCCACATTATTGTTAGCGTCATCCTAATCCTCTTCATCCAAGTTCTTGGTGGATGAAGGTTGCTATCCCTGTTGCGAAAATTTCTGAAGAAAGGATTCGCCAATTGAATTCTCAGCAAGCGTGGCAAGCCGCTACCGGCCAACTTCAAATGGAAATGTCCAAAGCTTCCTTTGATACCTGGGTGCGTAGCGCGGAATTGGTCTCCTGCAACGATGGTGTCTTCACCATCGGGGTGCCCAACGCATACGCTCGTGATTGGCTTGAATCCCGTTTGAGCAGTACGATTGTGCGCATTCTTACAGGTCTGATGGAAGGACCGCAATCAATTGAGTTTGTGGTCTGGCATAAAGATTATCAAACCGGCGAAAAGACCAAGGAAACTCCCAAAGAAACCACTGATCCTGTCGCGCCCCCACAACTCAGCTTAAGTCAACCCTTGGTTTCATGCGCGTTAAACGCGAAATACAGTTTCGATAATTTCGTGGTCGGGTCATCAAACCGCTTAGCCCACGCTGCCTGCCTGGCGGTTGCCGAAAACCCCGCCCAGGCTTATAACCCGCTCTTCCTTTATGGCGGTGTGGGGCTTGGCAAGACCCACCTCTTACATGCCATTGGTAACTTTGCCCGCAGTCGTGGGCAGCAAGTGCTCTATGTTTCTTCTGAAGAATTCACCAATGACTTGATCCAAGCCATACGAACACACAGCACACAGGCTTTCCGTGATCGCTACCGGCGCATCGACATCTTGCTCATTGATGACATTCAGTTTATCGCCGGCAAAGAATCGACCCAGGAAGAGTTCTTTCATACTTTTAATACCCTTCATGGTCAAGACAAACAAATCGTTATGTCTTCCGACCGACCACCAAAAGCCATGAGTACCCTCGAAGATCGCTTGCGCTCACGTTTTGAGTGGGGTCTCACTGCAGACATCCAGGCTCCGGATCTTGAAACCCGCATCGCCATACTGCGCACCCGGGCGGAAAGAGCCCATCACAAGGTTCCTGGCGAGATCATCGAACTAATCGCCCGACAATTTTCCTCGAATATCCGTGAATTGGAAGGCGCGCTTACCAGGGTGATGGCATACGCCGACCTGCGTGGCAAACCCCTGACCGAGGAATTGGTCTCCGTCGCGCTGACGGACTTGATCCCCCAACGGAACACTTTTGAGCCATCGAGGGTTGTGGATGTGGTCGCATCGGTCTTTGGCATCACCCCAGAGAAACTACTTGGACGCGACCGCACACGAGCCGCGGCGCTTCCACGACAGGTTGCAATGTATTTGCTCAGGCAGGAAGCCAACGTTTCACTCCCACAGATCGGACAGGTGTTGGGTGGGCGCGACCATACCACCGTTATTTACGCCTGCGAAAAAGTGGCTGACCTGATGGAAAAAGATGAAATGCTCCGACGCCAGATCGTTCAGATCCGCGATCAACTCAGCGGACGGCGTTTGGGCACTTGAATCCCTCTGGATTATTAACCAAAATCTTATAAAAAACCCGTCAATCGGGTGTATAATCAATTAGTTATCATATGTCGCAATTATTAATGAATGCGACGAATTGTACGGCAGTAGACGATTGAACCCTCTGAATCTAGAGGCAGTGTTTCAAAACATTGATCATTCTCCAATCCCTGGCCTGTTGTACTGCCGGGGATTGTGTCTAATACGACCCTACACTGCCATTGGCAGTTTTAATTGTGAAAGAGTTCTTCTAAAGAGGAACAAGAAAGGTTTATAAAGTTTAAGAATGAAAAACAAGAATAGCAACACGAGCCCGCAATCCGCGGCGCTTAAGATTATCCCGCTTGGCGGCTTGGGCGAAGTGGGCGCGAACATGATGGTCTACGAGTATAACGAACAGATTCTGATCGTGGATACCGGGTTAATGTTCCCTGAAAACGATATGTTGGGGATTGATTACATCATCCCAGACATGAGTTATTTGTTGCCACGTCGCAACAAGGTCAAGGGCATCATCATCACGCACGGCCACGAAGATCATACTGGCGCGATTCGGCACGTCTTGGAAGAGATCAACGCTCCCATTTACGCCACACCTTTAACACGTGGATTGCTCGAAGTTAAATTAGCCAAAAACGGCATGGCTTCCAAGGTCAAAATGGAAACCATCCACGCCGGTGATCATCGCAAGATCGGTCCGTTTGACGTGGATTTCTTCCATGTATGTCACTCCATCCCCGACGCGGTTGGGCTTGGAATTGACACCCCTGCCGGCCTGGTGGTGCACACTGGTGATTACAAATTTGACCATACCCCTGTGGATAGCTGGCCGACCGATTACGCCATGCTGGCTGAATTCCAGCGGCGCGGTGTAATGGCACTGCTTGCTGATTCCACCAATTCTGAAAGACCCGGATGGACGCCCTCCGAGCGGGTGATCGACGATGGTTTTGACAAGGTTTTCCGCGAAGCTACAGGGCGCATCATTATTGCAAGTTTCGCATCACTAATCTCGCGTATGCAGCAGGTGGCCAACGCCGCTTCACGTTATGGCCGAAAAATGGCTTTCGCCGGAACCAGCATGGTGGATAACGCCAAAATCGCCAGCAAGTTGAATTACCTTAAAACCAAAGACGACCTGGTTATTAGTCTCGAAGAAGCTTTGAAGACGCAAGACAAGAACGTGGTCATCATGTGCACCGGATCACAAGGAGAACCCACTTCCATTTTGGGAAGACTCTCCATGGGAAATCATCGCATTTTTGATGTCAAAGAAGGCGACACGATTGTTCTCTCTGCTCATCCCATCCCCGGGAACGAGGAGAGCGTTTCTCACACGATCAATCGACTGCTTGAACGCGGCGCCAACGTGATCTATGATTCCATCGCCCCGGTTCACGTTTCAGGTCACGCCAGCCAGGAAGAGATGAAGTTAATGATGCATCTCACCCAACCTGACTATTTCATTCCCATCCATGGTGAACTGCGCCAGCTGAAACAGCACGCAAAAATGGCCCAACAGGTAGGCATGCACCCGGATAATATCGCGGTGATCTTAAACGGTCAAAGCGTGGAATTTGTGAACGGAAAAATGCGAAAGGGTCCCCGCATCCCGGTCTCCTACGTCTATGTGGATGGATCGGGCGTCGGCGATGTCAGCAAGGATGTGATGAAAGACCGCGAACTCCTCTCGCAAGAAGGAGTGATGGTGGTCAACATCGTCATGGATAAGCTCACCGGAAAACCGATTCGTATGCCAGAAATTATCAGCCGTGGATTTATCACCATTGATGACGCGGACGAGATCTTTAATGGTTTGCGCGCCAAGGTGTTTGACGCGGCGGCCAAAGCGAATGGCAATATTCAGAAAGACGTGGAACAAGCTGTGGGCAACTATCTTTATAGCGAAACCCACCGCCGTCCAATGGTCTTTGTCAATATCGTCAAGAACTAGTCGCCCTCAATTTACATAAAAAGATATTCCAGGCAGGAATAAAGCAAATTCCTGTCTGGAGTTTTTTAATCGTAACCACGAAAAACACTTAAACACGTAACTACCAACCGATGGGTGCAACACCTAAGTGGTACGAGTTTGGTTCTTTTATTCGCGGTTAATGGGTTCGGCGTTAATGCGAGTGTTGCAGATGTACCAAATCGTGCGAAATGCTCCGGTCGATTTTCCCCATTGGGTAATCGCTTAACTCATCTAATTTAACCCAGCGAATCTCACTGGCTTCGACGGGGTAAGGTTCACCTGACTCAAGAGCGCATTCCCAGGCGTGGAGCGTCACTCGAAAGTGGGTATAAGCGTGATGATATTCACCGATCAAGCCCCCGATCTCGATTTTGATACGCAATTCTTCGTCAATTTCTCGCAACAACGCCGATTGCAGCATTTCGCCTTTCTCCACCTTGCCTCCCGGGAATTCCCACATCCCACCCAAAAGACCCCTGGAAGGACGCCTGGCAATCAGGACTCGATCTTCACACCGAATCACCGCGGCGCACACCGTTAAGTGTGGGATCACTTTCTTTTCCAGTTTTACCGGCAGTTTGGTCTGAAATCCATGTTGATACGCCTGGCAAATTATCGTCAGCGGGCAATTCGGGCAGGCCGGGTTTTTGGGAGTGCAAATTGTAGCACCCAGGTCCATGACTGCCTGGTTGTAATCGCCGGCGTGACCAAAGGGGAGCAGATCTTCGGCCAAAGTCCATAATGTTTTCTCACCTTCAGGCGAGTTGATAGCAGCTTGAACAAGGAACACCCGAGCGAGTACCCGTTTTACGTTGCCATCAACCACTGCCTCGTTGGAGCCAAAGGCGATGGAACTGATCGCAGCGGCGGTGTAACGCCCGATCCCCGGCAGGGATGCGAGTTCAGCCGCGGTGGACGGGATGTGCCCGTCAAATTTCTCGACGACCTTTTGTGCGGCTTTGAAAAGGTTGCGAGCCCGTGAATAATACCCCAGGCCTTCCCACGCGCTGAGGACTTGGTGTTCACTGGCTGAGGCTAAAACTGCAACAGATGGAAACGCCGCAAGCCAGCGTTGAAAGTAGGGGATGACTGTGTCGACCCGGGTTTGCTGAAGCATGATCTCAGAAACCCAAACCGCGTAGGGATCAGGATGCCCGCGCCAGGGAAGGCTGCGGGCATTTTTTGCATACCAGGCTAACAAGAGCCTGCTAAATTCTTTTTTCATTGTGAAGTTATAGTTGAAATCCTGTCTTGGCAGGGATCAATTTTTGATCATAATTCTGGACGAATTCCATGAGTTTCAAGTTTAAATCTCGCCATTCACTGGAGGTGATCATTTGGCGGGCTCGGTTTAAACTGGAGACCACAGCGCCGACCAGGATTTGAGGTTGATCGCCATAGACGGTAGCCCAGGCATCAGAAAGTTCGCAACCCAGGCGCTGCACGCCGGGGATGAATTCACGGATGACGAACTCAAAATAATCCTGTTCGTGTTCCGGGATAATGTCCCAGGTCATGATCAACTTCACTGCAGCGGGCGTTTCCATTAATTTGCGCTGTTCCTTTGATAATCCAGCACCACTACCTTGGTTTCATCGGGCAGGGCGTTGGTGTTTTGAATTTTTAGGGATGGAACACTGTCGACGTGCCCAAGACCCATTTCCTTTAGGAATTTTGCCAGGGGCTCCAAGGGCAAGGGTGTGGCCGCGGAGGCCGCGGTAGCATAATGCATGGGGATGACGATGCTGGGTTCCAGCAAGCTGATCACTTCGGTGGCTTTGATGGCGTTTAACCCGCCACCTGCGCCAACAGGCACGAGAGCGACGTGAATAGGCCCAAAATCTTCAACTTCACTTTGGCTGGGTACGCGGTTAAGGTCACCGAGATGTAAAACGGTGATGCCGTTGAAATCGAATAAAAAGAGAGTGTTGCGTGGTTCGTCGGTGTTTTTCTTGGTGTGTCCGTTGGAATAGATGCCGGTGATAAACACATTTCCAATCTCGAATTCACCAGGCCCGTCGATTAGGTGGGATTCTCCCTTCACGGCTGATAGAAAGTTATGCCCGGCGGTGTCATGACTGATGGTCACGATGTCAGATTTTAGTTTCAGGGGTTCGTATCCCACCTGCTTGTGGTCATAAGGGTCAGTCACCACGGTCGCCATGCCGCGCTCGGTCAGCCTGAAGCAAGAATGTCCATACCACGTAATTTCCATGCAACCTCCGTTTTCTGGTTCGATTATACCTTAAAGGCATTGCAGCTCGCCTGCGGCCACTCCGATGGATAAATAAAACGATTGGCCAGTGATATTTACTGGCCAATCTATATTTTTATTTTCACTCGACTTAATCGGTTAGCTTCGAATTCTTTTCTGTTCTTGCGCGAAGATGCGCCGTAAAATTGCGATAGAAGACGCGTAGGTGGAATCCATGCCTTCGTAGGAAAGAGCACCCGCCCCAAGGTTTTTACCCTTGCTCAGCGGGGTGTCTGAAGCGTAATGCAGGATCCCGATATCAAAGGGGACACCTTGAAGGTTGACGATTTCGTTGATCGGATGGCGCTTGGGTCGCGACATTTCATAAATCGCGGAGAGATATGGCCCAGCCTCCATTTCGATGTCGCTGTAGCCTTCCCGGTACATCACGTCCATCAAACGGGCATTCTGCAAAAAGGTCCCGAGCACGGTGAGCGCTTTTTGGTTATCGAGCACGGTGCCAAAGTTAAGCCAGGGCATCACATCGGCTGCCGCAAAAACATTTTGAAAAAGATACGTGTTTTGCGAATGTTCATCTTGAACGACGTTGGGGATCATCACATCCCCTTTGACACCGTTTAAAGTGGCTGCTTTGCCCATGATATAGACACCCAGGATCTCTGAAATATGTTCGGCCAATTTGATCAGGATGTTATAGGCACCCAGACCCAGCGGGTAATCAATGTTCACGATCAGGGCGGTGCTCTGTTTAAGGAAATCCCCATTTTCATTTTCAGGCAGCAGCCTGGGGTCAAAACGGTGGCAGTCCAATTGCTTGAGTTCGATCACCTGCGCTTCCACGTCAAATGAATGGACTGGAGAAATACGCATGATGCCATGAGCTATTTCATCAGCGCCCTGCGATTGCAGGGTTTTGGCGCCTTGTTCACTCTGCTGGAATTTTTTTAGTGCGTAATATAGAAAGTTTTCAATGGGGGCGTTTTGTTCAAGGTTGTGCAGGTTACGCCATTCTTGATTGAGGCCGGATTTCTCATTCTTTTCAATGAAGCGGACGATCTCATCGCGGTGCTGGAGAGCGAAGCCGGTTAACAAGTTGGGAATGCTGTGTGGGTTGCTCGATATGAAGTAGACGGGGCGTTCGAGCAACTCAGGGCGTTTGACTTCGATATTGTCCCACCAGATGCGCGTGGCACGCCAGTATTCGCTTAACGATCCACTCAAGAGCCGGATGCCAAAACTACACCGTTGGGCAGATATTTGTTTAAGTAATGAGAAGGTCTCACCCCCCCAAATGGTTCGCAAACGTGATAAATCTTCAGAAGAAATCTTAAGTAACCCAGCGAGCTCAATGAACTCTTGTGAGTCGGGTTCATCCACTTTTTGCAACAACGGATCCGCGCACGAGCGCAAGAGGGCGTGCATCTTATTCCATTCGATCTGGAAAGCGGTCAAGACTGGAACAACATCTTCAATATCTGACTGGCTGGCGATGAACACGGCTAACGTTCCATGATCATCAAAATAAGAAGGCCGACGCCTGGCTTTGGCGTAGACCTGCTGCCAAGATTCCACATCAAGGTAGCCGTGGCGGGTAAAGACCGAGGCGCTTTGGCCTAGGACGATCGACCGGGTTTTGGATATGCAGGATGGTAATCGCAGGATCGCGTAAATGAAAGCGGAAGTGTCAGGGGAATCTTTGCGTGCGTCGAGGTGCAAAGAGGAATTCATTCCCGCATGTACTTCTTCCAAGGTGCGGATCTGAACCTCGGTGGTTGAACGCAGCAACGAATAGATCGTTCGAAGATAAAGATCAATTTCGTCTGAAGCAGATTTCGGCACAGTTCTTTCCATGGGACCTCTAAGGAATTGTAGCATAGTGAAATCAATAATGCGATTTGTTTTTACCATTTTCATTTATACTTATGACAGAATCAATTTCAAAAAATTAGTGACTTTTTTAACTGTAGATCATAAAGCAGCCAGGATTATTTCATGAAGAGTTGGCAACTTATATAATGGAAAATCAAAAAGGCTCCAATCCGTGGCTTGTCATTTTGGTTTTTACCCTGCTCGTTGGGATTACCATCTGGTCAGTGGTTTTAATGAGAGATGGCCAGGCTGCAGCGACGCAAGAAATTCAAACTCCCCAAACTGATTCTTTGAATTCACCTTCTGAAACCCCAGTAATCACCAATCCAAATACGTTGGTGGTAGGGGGTGATGATGCCAATCCCCCTTATTCCTATTTGGAAAACGGTCAGGCACAAGGTCTTGACAATGACCTGATGCGTGAAGTGGCAAAAAATCTGGGTATGGAAGTGGATTTCGTCCTCGCCCCGATTGAAACGTCACAACAAAATCTGCGGGACGGCACCATCGATGTAATCGGAGGGTTGCCAATTTCTGAATCGTTAAAGAAAGATTTCTATTTTGGAACTTCGCACGCGTTCCAAACATATGATCTTTTTGTCAGACGTGATGTGAAAATTCAGTCGTTGGATGACATGCTCGAACGGACTGTTGTGGTTCTAAAAGCCGACCTGATGAAAGAGTATCTCGAAGACAGCGGCTATCAAGGCAGGGTTGTGGTCGCTGAAGACCCCGTTGATGCGCTAACCTGGTTGGCGGCCGGAAGATATGATGGTGTCATCTTAAACCGGATCCAGGGCTATTACATCATTAAAGAGTATAAATTTGCCAACCTGAAGGGTCTTGGTTTAGAAATCAACGCCGTGGATTACGGGTTTGCGGTCAAAAAGAACAACTGGAATCTTTTGTTAAAAATCAACCAATCCGTTGCGATCATCCAGGTGTCTGGGGTTTATGAACAACTCGCCAATCGATGGCTGTTTCCACACCAGCGCACCAGCTTCTTCGACCGCAACGAATATTTTATTTATGGCTTTGTTGTCTTGCTCGCTGTGATCTTACTCGTTTTAATTTGGGGTTGGTCTCTCAACAGCCAGGTAAAAATCAAAACCAATGAATTGCGAAAAAGCGAGAGCAAATATCGTTTACTGATCAACAACGCCACCGAGGGGGTGGCGATTTTGGTTGACAAGAAAATCGTTTATTTAAACCCATTCGCAGCAACTTTGTTAACAGACAAACCTGAGCTTCTTCCAGAACAGCCTAATTTGCTGGATATTGTCCACCCAGATGATCTTGACCTGGTGACAACCCAGTATTTCAACCTGATCAATAATGTGCCCAGCGATGCGCAATTGTCCTTTCGACTGATAACGCAGGATGGCGCCGTGAAATGGATTCGGTCATCCACGGTTCGTATTGATTGGGAAGGAAAACCAGCGCTATTATCGTTCGTCTTTGACATAACTGCGGAGAGGAAACTCCAAGAATCACTCCGCGCCAGCGAAGAACGCTACCGATTGGTTTACGCTCAATTACCGATCGGCATGTTCCAATACAATTCTGACTTAAAAATTATCAGTGCCAATGATCGTTTTGCCGAGATCATGCAAATTTCGCCAGAGTTTATAGAAGGCGTGGATTTGGCTGAAATCAAGGATCATAAAATTCAAAAGATATTTAAAACAGCCATTAACCATGAAACCGGCTATTACGAAGGCAAATTTAAACCCTGGATCACCCCCGGCAAAAAAGAACTTTTTGTCAAACTTCGGACGACTCCTCTTCTGAACGCGCGATTGGAAAACCAAGGCGGGATCGGACTGATTGAGGATATCACCGACCAGAGGTTGCGCGAGTATAAGATCCAGCACCTCGAAGAACGTTTTAGCAAGGCATTCCTCACATCTCCTGACGCGATCAACATCAACCGCCTCCGGGATGGCTTGTTTATTGATATTAATCACGGTTTCACCGAACTGACCGGCTTCACGAGAGAAGACGTCTTGGGCAAGACCTCGGCCGAGATTGACCTGTGGGTTAACAAAGCCGATCGTGAAAAATTGGTTCAAGGGTTGCTTGAGCAAGGTGAATACAAGAACCTGGAGACTCAATTCAGGTTTAAGGATGGTCAAATAAAAACCGGGTTGATGTCAGCGAGCATCATTGAAATCGATGATGAACGGTGCATCCTTTCGATCACTCGCGATATCGATGACTTGCGCAAAGCATCACAATTGATCGAAGAAAGCGAGCGCCGCTACCGCACGATCTTTGAATCCGTGCCGGTTTCGATTTGGGAACAGGATTTTGTAGCTGTTTATGATATGTTGGAGGACTTGCGCCATAAAGGGGTTGAAGATCTCTCTACATATATGAAAGAACACCCTTCCTTTGTAAAAAAAGCGGTTTCTTCTGTCAAAGCATTGAGTGTCAATGACGCAAGTGTAAGGATCTTTAAGGGTAAATCCAAAGATGACTTGGTCCTCTCCTTGGATAAAATCCTAACCAAAGATGCAGTAAAAAAATTCGAGGACGAGTTGTTGGCCATCTGGAACCGGGACAGCTTCTTTGAATGTGATACTGAAAACATCAATTTGGCAGGCGAAAAGATGTTGGTAAACATCATGATGCGTTTACCTAAAACCCGCGAAGGGTTTGCGAATATTCTCATCAGTTTGACCGATATCACCCAGAGAAAGCAGGCTGAAAAAGACCTGCAACTGAGTGAGGCTCGTTACCGTGAGTTAATCGAGCAGATTAACGTGGTCGTTTACCAAGATCATTACGGTGTTCCATCCAAACCCAAATATATCAGCCCTCAAATTACGGCGCTATTAGGGTACACACCTGAAGAATGGATCGGGGACCCCAATTTATTTTACAAAGTTGTTCATCCAGAAGACATGAAAGCCTTCCTGGATTTGGATGTTCATACAGATGAGACTGGCGACCCATTCGTTAACGAATATCGTGCTTATTCACGTGACGGAAAAATGATCTGGGTACACGACGAGGCAGTCCTTGTTTTTGATGGGGACGGAAAACCCGATTCTTGGCATGGCGTTATGTATGACGTGACGAGTCGAAAGAACGCGGAAGTTGCCCTGCGGGAAAGCGAAAAACGCTATCGTACCATTTTTGCATCCGTGCCGGTTTCTATCAAAGAAGAAGATTATTCCAAGATTTTTATCATGTTTGAGGAACTGCGCGCTAAGGGTATTACTGATTTTGAGGATTATGCAAATCGCAACCCCGAATGGGTAAGAACTGCAATGGAGTCGATTACGATCAATGAAGTAAACGAAGAGACACTCAAAGTTTACGGGGCTGAATCCAAGGAACAATTATTAAAGCCTTTGACTGCCTTCCTTTCAGACGAATCGATGGATTCGTTTATAAAGGAATTGCAGGCATTTTGGGACCACGCCTCGACTTTTCAACAGGAAACAGTCAATACCACACTTACCGGCGAAAAAATTGATGTCTGGGTTTCGATTTCCATACCCTCTGAAACCCAGGATTACTCGCGCGTACTCGTAACAGTGATGGATATATCCGAGAGAAAACGGGCCGAAGAACAGATCCGGCTGCAAATTCGTTACCTGGCTGCGTTACGCGCCGTGGATATGGCCATCTCCGCCAGTATGGACTTGCCCATCACCCTCCGGGTTTTGTTAAACCAGGTCAATCTGCAACTGGGAGTTGAAGCTACCTCGATCTTGCTATTAGACCCACATACCCAAACGCTCAAGTATTCCGCTGGCCTTGGCTTTCAAACCCCGGTCATTGAAACCACAGCGTTACGTCTCGGTCAAAGCTATGCCGGCCAGGCAGCCCTCGAACGCCGGATCATCATGGCCGAAGACCTAAACACGAAAGCCTCTAGAATTTTGACCCCAGAGTTTAACCAGGAAAATTTCTCACATTACATCGGTGTGCCATTGGTTTCGAAGGGGGTTGTCAAAGGCGTTTTAGAGCTCTTTAACCGCACTCCTTTTAAGCAAGACCCGGCGTGGTTTGGACTTTTGGAATCCATGGCTGGCCAGGCCGCCATTGCCATTGAAAACGCCATGTTACTCGATGAAGTGCAAAAGGTGAACATCAATTTGCGTTCCGCATATGACGCCACGATCGAAGGTTGGGCGCGATCTCTTTCTTTACGGGAAGGGGATAGCCAAGGTCATGTAAAACAGGTGGCAGACCTTACGGTGGAATTAGCTCAAACGGCGGGTTACCAAGGTGAAGGTTTATTAAGTATCCGGCGGGGGGCGCTCTTGCACGACATCGGCAAGTTGGCCATCCCGGATACCATTCTGTTTAAGCCCGCTCCGCTGACCGAAGACGAATGGAAGATCATGAAAACGCACCCGGTGGTTAGCAAGCGAATCTTGAGCTCGATCGATTTTCTCCAACCAGCGATCGATATTCCGTATTCTCATCATGAAAAATGGGATGGAACAGGTTACCCAGATGGATTGAAAGGCTCACAAATCCCCTTTGCGGCCAGGGTCTTCGCCATCGTGGATTGCTGGGACTCGCTGCGTTCCAACCGGCCATGGCGCAAAGCCTGGACAGACGAGCAAGCCTGGGATTACATCATCAATAATTCGGGCAAAGCTTTTGACCCGCAGATTGTCGAAAAATTCCGACAACTTCTTGGGCATGGTTTCTCATCGTTTTTTTAAAATAAATTTGTTAATCTGTTAAAAACACACGCGTGGGACTTATCAGTTCGCGCGTCAAGTTAATGATCACAATCCCTGCCAGCACGGTTATTCCTCCGGCAACCTGAATCCATGAAAGTGATTCGCCTGTCAAGGGGATAGCAATCAGAGAGGTTACCGCGATCTGGATAACCATGGTGGGTGAAACAATCGACGCTGGCAAGTGACCGAGTGAATACGCCACGCTAAAATATCCAATGGTTTGTGAAAAAATTCCCGCGCCTGCAAAGACGAGCCAGGTACGGAGGTCATAACCTACCATGGGGATTCCCAAAGCCAGGTTGAACCCCGTTAAAAGGAGCGCGCTCACCAGGTTGACCATCCAAATATATTGAAGCGCGGAAATTTTCGCTCGACTGTATTGTGTGATCAAAAAATATCCACCGTAAAAGAAACTGGAAACGAAAGCGAATCCGTCTCCCAGGCTGAGTTGCGGATGGACCAGAAAATCGAAACCCAAGATGATCGCCGCACCGGCCAAGGTAAGGATCAACCCGACCCAAAACCACTTCTTTAGTTTTTCGCGCCACACTAAAAGGGCAAAAAGCGCGACCCATAATGGAGCAATGTTGTTGAGCAAGGTGCAATTGGCAATCCGGGTGAGCCCTATGGCAGTGTTCATCGTGCCGTGATCTAGCGCGATAAACAGCCCGGCCACAAGAACTAACCCAAGCCACGGATCACTTTTTTGAGGTTTTTTGAACCCTTGGCGCAACACGAAGGGGGTGAGCATCAGGGCAGAGATCGCCATCCGGTAGGCGGCCGTTACCGTGCCAGGCGCGTCTGCCCAGCGTACAAAAATACTGGTCATACTTAACGCCAGGATGCCAATCATGAGGGCCAGATAAGGTGAAAAAATTTTCGATGGGGTCGTCATAATTGGGGATGATTGTATCATGCCTGCATTTGTGGATTGGACGGCAATTGATTTTGACCGGAAAAAACGTACAATAAAAATGATTTAATTGTGTCGGATTGATCGAAAGGAATACCATGCGCAAACTTGCCTTTTTACTTTCAATCGTTGGTTTAATCCTGTTATTGACTTCTTGCGTCACCATTCTTTCCGCGGATTCGACTGTCACCTTGTTCCCGGATGAACGCTGGAAGATCAGCTATGAGATCCTATTCGATGGCGTTGAATACGCTGAAGCGGGTGACATGGTCACCGAAGGGATCGAAAGCCTCAAGCAAATGGCGTTTCTCGAAGGTGTGGTGGTTAAATCCAAAAAACTTCCAGCCCAGTCTGGCAACATTCCTTACCAGGTGACCCTGTCAGGCAAGGGACTCGACTCGCTTAATTCTATGTTGGGCGTGGAAGACGCGTTCACGAGCACCATGGAGTCAGGGCAGAAGGTTTATCTTTTCAACCTGGACGCAGTTTACCTGGTTACGGGTGGGCTTTCTATTGGTAGCACCCCTGATTTTTCGTTTACCCTGGAAGGTGTTGACGTTATCGACACCAATTCCCAGAGACAAACCGTGGTTTCGGCCACCTGGAACAATCCAACGGATGTGATGTATGCCAAGTTCCAACTAAAGCGTGGCGGAATTGGGGATGATTTTCCTTGGTGGATCATTCCAGTGGTTTTGGGTGGTTTGGCAGTGATCACCCTGGTGATCCTGCTGGCCACAGGGGCGTTTAAGAAAAAAACACCACCAGCTTATGGCATTCCGCCGATGTTTGCTGCATCCTCCTTGCCATTGCCTCCGATTCCTGGTGCACCGTTAGCCAGCCCACCACCCGTACCCGCGTCGACGAGTGGTACTCCACCGTCTTTCCAAGCAACGATGCCACCGCCATTATCGCCTTCGGTTCCTCCGACCATTGGAACTCAAACTCCCCCCCAACGACCTGTTTCACCCAATGAACAAGCCACAGTGATGGCTCAAAGGAATCGGGAAAAATAGTTAAAGACGAAAACCAAAGAAAAACCGCCTTCTAATTCTGAAAGGCGGTTTTGTATTTAATGAAGCAATGTTAGCAGGGAAGCGAGGTCAGGAATTTCCGCGTCAGGAATGATCCGGCCTCTAACCTTTTCGTTTTCGGGGCGGTTTGCCCGGCGGGTGACCCAAACCCCTGGGATACCGGCGTTTTGCGCCCCGAGAATATCGGCATTGAGCGTGTCACCCACCAAGATGGCATGGTCCATTTTCACGCCAAGTCGGTCTAGAGCGCGTTGGATGATGCGCGGGTCGGGTTTACGAATCCCTTCTTCCGCTGAAATGATGATCACGTCGAAATATTTTCTCAGGTCGTGATTATCGATCAGACGGTTGAGGTCCTGTGGGTTGGCGGCGTTTGAGATCAATCCCAGTCTGCATCCCTGATCAATTAATGCTTTAAGGGTTTCGTGAGTGTCGGGTTCGACCTGCCAAAAATTTTCGGTGTATAGGTACATGGCTTGAATGGCATCCTGAATGTAAACGTCAGGTAGATGATCGAGCCCAAAAGACTCCAATGCTTTACGCAAGAATTCTTCGACTGGCCTTTCGATCAAGTCGATCTCGCGGGTGTGATAATAATGCGAGATGACCTCATGGTAACGCGCAACAAAACTGCCTTCCTCTATTGAACACCCCGCACGAATCAATGATCGGGCCAACGCGTAATAGGATTCGAGCATGACCTGTTTAAAGTCACCTTCAAAATTGATCAGGGTAAACCCTAGATCAAACAAGATAACAGAAGGTTTTAAGAAATGGTTTTTCACAAAAAATGACCCATATGATAAATTAATTGTGGTGTTACATAAAAAAATAACCCGCGAACGGGTTAATAGTGTCGTTCAGGTTGATACTGGTTCATGATCGGCTCGCCGTGAAGGTAAAGACCCAGGTTTTTGGTGAACATTTCTCCAGCCCGTTCCTTGTAATTTGGGCTAAAGCCTGAAACATGCGGAGTGACCACCAGGTTGGGCGTTTTCCATAGAGGTGAGTCGGCTGGCAAGGGCTCAGTGGCAAACACGTCCAAGGCGGCGCCGGCGAGCTTGTGATCGGTCAATGAATCCATGAGGGCTTCCTCATCCACGATGCCGCCCCGAGAAACGACCACGAGATAGGCACCAGTCTTCATGGCTTGGAATTCAGCCTTGCCGATCAATCCACGGGTGAACGGGGTCAGAGGCAATGTGACCACCACAAAATCGCACAACTTTAGCATCGATTTAAGAGCCTCCACCGGATAAAGCCGGTGAAAATAATTACCATCGGGATCACCGTGGTTTTCGATGGTATATCCAGAATCTGTGGGGTTCATGGCATCTTTTTTGGTTGCTAAAACTGTTGCGCCAAAGGATTTCAGAATTCTCGCGGTTTCGCGGCTGATGCTGCCGTAGCCTACCAGACCAACCGTTGACCCTGAGAGTTCCATCGGGGTGAATTTTTCCCACCGGGCTTCTGGCCAATCCTTTTTTTGCTGGCTGGCAATTAACTCGGGCAAACGGTGACCCAAACCCAACAGCATCATCAAAATATATTCAGCCTCCTGAATGGCGGAAGCGCCGCTCATTGAGGAAAAAATCAAACCCTCTTTTTTTAACAAGGGCGAACCCTGGATGAAATCTATCCCGGCGTAATGAAACTGGATCCATTTAAGGTTTGGCACCATTTCTGGTTCCGGCAAGAGCACATCCGTATAAAGAACCTCGATCTTGCTCCATAGGTCGGCAGGCACTTCTCCCACGGAATGTGCCGGGATGAAGTGAACCTTGATCCGCGGCGTCATGCTTTTAAGTTGCTGCATGACCGCGTCAGGGAACGGGATCGTGGTTAAAACCTCGATGTTTTTTGAGATTGCCATGCGCCCGCCTGGGTTAAGAACCTTTCAGGTAGATGCCTTCGGGGTCGAGCTCATCACGTAATAAGATGAGTTCTGACTCCAAGACGGGTTGGGTGGTTTTCACCGTGGGCGCGATCTTGATGTCCCAGCCGGTGTTCTCTTTCACCTGTTCCACGGTGCAGCCTGGGTGCAATGCCGTGAGGGTTAATTCGCCGTTGGAATCTGGTTCGAGCAACCCCAGGTTGGTTACCACCACAAGCGGACCGCCACCCCGCACCCCCGCGGCTTCCCGCTCCGCCCTTCCGCCCAGGAAACCAGCCGAGGTACGAAAATCCACTTTTTCGGGGAAGCGACGTTTCTGGTGTGGGGTGATGATGTAGCAGCGGTTTGCCCACCCGGCCATTTCTTGCGATCCACCGGAACCCGGCAATCTGACTTTGGGTTTGGCATAATCACCAATGACCGTGGCGTTGATGTTTCCGAAGCGGTCGATTTGGGCTCCACCGAGAAAACCAACGTCCACGTTGCCGCGTTGCAGATAAAGGGTGAAGATATCGTACATGCCGCAAACCGAGCTCGCGCCGCTCACCAGGGTGGGATCCCCAATGGAGAGGGGTAATCGAGAAGGCCGGGCGCCAATGACACCAGCTTCATAGATCATTTGCAGGTTGGGAGCGTGCGTTCGCCTTGCCAGGTTGCAGGCCAGGTTGGGCAAACCAACACCCACGAAGACCACATCACCGTCACGAAGCAGGCGGGCGGCGTTGACGCACATTAATTCTGAAGCCGAATATTGCTTGTTTAATGTTTGATCCATGATCACTCTCAAATATCAGATTGTGAATTAATAATCACCATAATTGACTGGTGCTGCGAATTTTGGTTTTACCGCGAGCCGATTATGAGTTTCAGCTCCCAATTTTTGCCAATACTCGTCCGCGTCTTGAACGCCGTATACCCACTCATCCAACCAGGCTATTACTGCTTCCGGGCTCTCGCTGATCTTGTCCCAGTTGAGGTAAAAACTGTTGTCGCGGTCGTAATATCCCTGGGTGTAGGAAGGGTGGGCGCAATGCGGAACGTGGCAAACGGCCTTGACGATCAATTCGGGAATCAAGGTTCGATTGGGGTCGGAGCGGATGACATCTTCGTCGACGATCTCTTCAGCGGTGATGATCACATTTTTGGAAGCGAAGGCCACCTCCTTTTGCTCACCGATGATCCCCCAAATATGGGCGTTGCCGTTCTTGTCAGCTCTTTGGACGTGGATGATGCCCACATCAGGGGTGAGCGGTGGAACCGTGATCACTTCTCTGCCGGTGTAGGGATCTTTCACCCTGCGGATGTTGGGGTTGTTCTTTTCAAGGTCGGTGGCGGCGGTCTGATTCATGGGGATGAATGGCAGACCGGACGCCCCGGCTTGCAAACGCGAGATCATGCCAAAGTGGGAGTATTCCTCCCATTCGAGCCGACCGGATTCAAGCTCATCGCGCACAATACGCAATGAGCCGACCCCGGGGTTACCAATGTAAGAAAAGATCAATTTCTTTGCGCAACCAGCGGCCACCATCTGATCGTAGATCAGGTCTGGGGTCGCCCGCGCGAGGGTGAGGTTACGCCTTCCCTGCCGGATGATCTCGTGACCGGCTGAAAACGGGATCAGATGGGTGAAGCCGGCGCAATAAACCGTGTCGCCGTCATGAACGTATTGAGTGATCGCATCTTTGAGCGTACAGAGTTTTGACATAAGCAGGTTCCTGTAAGGCAGAAGGTTAGGCTTTATTTACATGGACACGGATTTGTTCACGAGTGTACATCTGCAGGTAATGCACACCACCTGCGTTCTTGCCGGTTGAGCCAGAGCCTTTCCAGCCGCCGAAGGGTTGGAAGCCAGGCCAGGCACCCGTGGTGGCGCCCTGTGGACGGTTGGCGTACGCCACGCCGCATTCGATGCGGTCGAAGAACCATTCCACTTCTTCTTCGCTGCCATAAAAACCGCCGGTCAAGCCATAATCCACATCGTTGGCGATTTTCATTGCTTCGTCCATATTGCTAACCTTGCCGATTGTGGTGATCGGAACAAACATCTCGTGTTTCCACAAACGGTGAGAGAATGGCGCTTCGGCAAGAGTGGGGGTGCAGAAATAGCCCTTGGCAAAATCTCCTTCGGTAAGCACTTTGCCACCGGAGAGGATCTTGCCGCCCGAACGTAGTTCATCCACAAAGCCTTGATAATCTTTGTAGGAACTCTTATTCACCACCGGCCCCATGTTGGTGGTGCGCATGGTGGGGTCGCCGATCACCAACTTGTTGGTCATTTCAACGAGCCGTTCCACTAATTGATCGTAAATGGGCGTTTCAGCGAGGACGCGTGAACCCGCAGAGCACTTTTGCCCTTGCAGGCCGAAGGCTGAACGAAGAATGCCCGTGACGGCGGTATCGAGATCGGCATGCCGCGAGACGATAGTGGCGTTCTTGCCGCCCAGTTCGAGAATTGCAGGGCGCACCCAACGACCGGATCCGAAATCACGGTAGATCTTCATACCCACATCAAACGAACCGGTAAACGTAATCCCGTCTACTTCAGGGCTGTCGATGAGCGCCTGCCCGAGGGTGGAACCAGGTCCGCTGACGTAATTGAAGACACCGTCCGGAACGCCGGCATCCCGCAGGCATTCGGCGATCAAGCGCGCCGTCCAAGGGGTGTCGGTGGCGGGCTTCATCACCACGGTGTTGCCGGTGACCAGTGCGGCGCCGGTTGGTCCGCCGGTGAGGGCGGCCGGGAAGTTAAAGGGGCTGATGACCAGCCAAACACCGTAGGGGCGCATGACCGAGGTGTTGGTGCTGGTGAAACCAACGAGGGGATCGCGGCCCATTTCGGTAACCAGACCGTTGGTTGCTTCCATGCGTTCGCACGAGTAGCGGAAAAGGTCTGCCGTCTCGGCGACATCGCCGAGGGCTTCCATGCGGTTCTTGCCCACTTCAAGCGCCACAACCGCACCCATCTCGTAGATGCGCTCGTCCATCAAGTCTGCGGCTTTGCGAACCAGGGCGACGCGTTGCTGCCAGGGAGTGTGACTCCAGCCCTCGAACGCCTTGCGGGCGGCTTGCATGGCGGCCGCGGCGTCTTGGGCGGTGCCTTTTTGGAAAAGACCCAACACTTCATCCGTATTGGCCGGGTTGCGGTTTTCCACTTTTTCATTCGCGAAAACTTCTTTTCCGCCAATGATCATGCCATGTTCCTTGCCGAGAGAAGACTTCAGTTTTTGTAAAGCGCCGTCAAAACGGGTGTGCAGCTCTTCGGGGGGGTTGAACATGGTAGCGTAAGTTAATTTAAAAGCGTTTTCTGAAGACATTAACTGTAAACCTCCAGGTAGGTGGTGTTAAAATGTGTGGCTCCCCTCTAGTATAGTGCATGCGGTTTGGCTCGTCAAAGTGGGAAGTAATGAAATTAATAGAAGGGGGCAGAACAAGTTTCGCGATTCGTTATCACTGATTCGTGATCAGGATAAAATGCCAAGCTGTGTGGAAAGACAAATTGTAAAAATTGCTAGGTGAAAGAAAATGGAAAGTAAATCGAAAAAGTTGTTTGATAATTAATCTTGCTCTATCGCGCTCAGCCGGTCCGCCAGGTCGATGAAATCCTGCGCCAGCCAGATCCTCCCTGACCGCAGCGGATATTCACCGTGGAGGACATCTTTCCAGCGCGCCGGGATGGCATCCAGGCCGTAGAGGGCGCCGGCGAGGGCTCCGACCACGCAGCCGGTCGTGTCCGCGTCGTTACCGAGGTTGACCGCCTGGACAAGGGCCTCTTCAAATGAGCGGGTTGTGAGAGTTGCCCACAAGGCGCTCTCGAGGGTGTGATGCACCCAGCCGGTGTTTTTAAGGTCATCGCGGCTGCGCATTGGGGCCAGGTCGATTAGCAACCTAAATTCATCGGACAGGTTTACTTTTTGCAGGCTCTCACTCACTGCGATGCGTAAGGCGGCATCCGTGGGAGTGCGCTCATCTCGCGACACAAGTTTGTGCAAGATCAAGTTCAAGAGGATCGCGCCGTTGACCGAGTCTGGGTGAGGGTGGGTTACCTCGGATTGAAGCCGGGTTTCAGCCACCAGCAAACTTTGATTCTCGTGGCGGGCAATGGCTAATGGCCAACAACGCATCACGGCGCCGTTTCCGGCAGAATCTGGGTTGGCGTCTTGGACGGACTTCGCGGCATCGTGCCAGGGCGTGCCGTGAGCGATCAGCTTGAGCACCTTGGCGGTGTGCAAGCCCACGTCTGAGGGGCGGCTTTGGTACCAGCCTGCGAAGCGCGCCGCAAGATCCTGCCCGTCCAGTGGATGCGTGACTTCGAGACTTTCCGCGAGCGCGAGAGCCATTTCTGTGTCATCGGTGAAGGTGCCGGCGGGCAAAGGGCCGCCGGTCATCTCGGTGGCCAGGTGATAGATCGAGCGGGGTGGATTAAATTCGAGCGGCATTCCCAGCGCGTCACCCACAGCCGCGCCCACCGCGATGCCCCTTAAACGATCAGCGGTAGCGCTCATAGAATGAACTCACTTTTACTCTCGTGGCATCCAGGTCGGCTCGTTGTTGGATGATCGCCAAATTAATACGCGCGGCGTTGTCTCTCAACGATTCTTCATCCAACGCTCGCAGAATGGCGTTGGCAAGGTCTTTTTCATCCGCAGGGTCCACCAGTAACCCGTTCTCGCCGGGGGTGATCCACTCGCGGATCGAATCCAGATCGCCGCAGACGGGCAGACAACCCAGCGCCATGGCCTCCAGGAGTGTGTTGGGGGTGCCATCGTGGGTGCTGGGTGATACCGAGACCGTGGAACGCGCAAATTCTTGCCACAAATCCACCTGGCTTAATAAAGGCAATAGAAGTACATTATCCGAGATTGCAAGTCGTTCCACCCATTCCTGTGCTTCGGCTTGACCTGCCATGGAGGTGCACACAAATTGTGTGTTTGGTCTTTTGGCCAATACCAGCGGAATGGACTTGAAAAAAGTGTCGGTGCGCACATACGAGCGCAAACCGCGTGGGTTGATCACCTGGGGTGGATCTTTTCTTTGAATGCCGCGTGTCACCGACTTCATTTCAACCAGGTCAAGACCCCCATTGCCAGCCACCACGAACCCGGATTTGGACGGATCAAATCCCCATTCCACCGCAAGAGTCAGATCGCGGCGTGTGTCTGACAGGATACCATCCGCGCGATGCATCGTCTTGCGGGTCATGGTTTTCATTCTGGCGGTAGATGCCGCGTGCAGGGTGAAATCGTTGCCCCAGGTGGAAATTACAACCGGGATGGGCGCCGGGGTAAAACTCGCCAGCATACCTTCGAATGGCACTCTCATGGCGTGGACGATGTCTGGCTTTTCAACCCGCAGAATCTCAAGATATGCGTCTACATGCCTGGTTAAAGTCCACGGGCCGAGCCAATGCCTGAGGGTTTGCGCGAGAGGACGGATGCGCGCGATACATCGCGTAATCCATTTTTGCTTTTCCCTCTTTGATTGCTGGCTGGCTTGATTGCCAGCGTAGGTACTGAAAGCCAGCGGCAGTTGATAGAGACGGTCAACGTGTTCGACGACACCGCAGGGATAGGATGAAACTAGAACCATTTCATACCCAAGCGGTTGGAGCATCTTGATCCATGCCCGGGTGATCGGGCTACGCCCATCGGCGATCAACAGTATTTTCATAATACCGATTTTATCGCTTTCGCGAAGCACGCGACCATGTTCTCAAGATTGACTTCCTCGGCAACGATGCGGTAAGAAACGTTGCCCATCGCGCGCAGGCGTGGGACATCTGCCAGGGCGGTGAGCAGGTTTTGAGTTAAGGTGGCGGCATTCGACTCGGTGAGCACCCAACCATTTTCAGGGCGCACCAAGTCTCCCTGCGTGCCATCGGCCTGCCCGACCATCACAGGCAGGGCGTGAGCCATGGCTTGCTGCACGGCCAACCCGCCGGTACCGGGCAACACGAACAAGTCTGCCTGGTTGAAATATGGGTCCAGTGCGGCACCGTGCTTCGCGCCCGCGAATTGGGTTTGCGGATAAAGCTCGGTGGCGAGCGCTTCCAGACGCGGACGGTCTGGCCCGTCACCCACGATGGTCAAGCCGGGTTGGGCGTCAATGGGCATCGCGGCGCAGGCATGCAGTAAAACATCCAGGTTCTTGCGGGCTTGCAGCCGGCCGACAAAAAGCAAACTTGCTTTTCCGTTTTTAAAGGAATTCAGGCGGAAAGGCGCGGGTTGGTTTGGTTTTGGACTCACCGCGTTGGGAGCCACGAATACTTTTTTAGCGTCCAGCCCGGCATCGATGTATTGCAACGCCCCGGCGTTGGAGTAAGCGATCACCGCGTCGAGTGAGTGTAAGAAACGATTTCTGACAAAAACTTCCGCTTTGTTGCCGTGCGGCGCGCCCAAGCCCCACCCGACCACCGGTTTGCCGCGGGCGTGCATCCATTGGATGGCCGCCGGCGTGGAAAGATAGCGCGGATTGGCTTCAACGATCAGAACATTAGGCTGCCAGCGTTTAAGCCATTCAAGCAACCCCCGTTGCATTAAAAAATAAGATTTGCCCCTTGAGATATGGACGTTTTCCGCGGGTTGAACCGTACCATGGATTAAATGGTCGCAGGTGTGTATGGCTTCATCCGCGCGCGGCAAGCCGCTGAAGAGGTTGAAACCCTGCAGGCAGGTTTTTGCGAGCAATTCAAAAAATGGCGCGCGATAATCGGGGAATACGCGCTGTTGCAACCCGACCCGCGTTGGGATGATCGTCATGCGGCCACCACTTGAACTTGCGAACCGTTAGGTTGCTTGGTAACCTCGATACGCGCTGAGAAAGCGTCTTTGAGCTCTTCCAAATGGGTGATCACCAGAATGCGGGCGAAATCAGGTTTGACAAAATTGATCGCCTCGATCAAGCGCTGACGGCCTTCGGCATCCTGGCTGCCAAACCCTTCGTCGATCACCAGTGTCTGCAACCTGGCACCGGCGCGGTTGGCCAGCACCCGGCTGAGCGCAAGGCGGACGGCGAAGTTGATCCTAAAGGCTTCGCCGCCGGAGAATAATTCATATTCCCGTTCTTCCGCGGAGGAGCTGATCATGATGTCGAGGGTTTCCTTGCGGTCATCCCGTTTCGCGTCCTTGTATTCTCGCTGGGTTTCGAAACGCAGAGACATCTCACCGGAACTTAGACGGTCGAGGATCTCGTTGGCGTGTTCCTCGAGCTCAGGTAAAGCTTGTTCGATCAGCAAGGCAGGGATGCCATCCTTACCGAAGGCGCGTTCCAGTGTTTTTAAGTTGGCGATTTGTTGCAACAGTCCCTGTTTTTCTTCCATTTTCGCGGTTTGTTGGGCGCGCTGGGTTTTTAACACAGCCACCTGGTTGCGCGCGGAACCCACCTCCGTGAGTAGATGGTTGGCTTCGGATTGGGCGGTAAAATATTCCCGTTCAACGCGGGCAAGGTCTTGGGGCGCGCCTTCCATTTCAACCAATCTGGTTTGCGCTTCGCGGTATTCTTTCTTTAGTGTTTCGAGGTGGGCTTCTTCTACCTCGATCGTTTTTTCGAGGGTCGCGATCTCTCTTTCGAGCGGCACAAGCGCGGATTTGGCTTGTTCCAGGAGGCTCATTTTTTGTTGAGCTTCGCGGCTTGCTTCTTCTTCCGCCCGAACCGCTTCGTGTTCGCCAGGATCGTAGCCCAGACCCTTTAATTCCTCATCAATTTTCGCCAAAGATCGTCTGGCTTCAGGTGCGTATTCCTGGTTTTCAAGGCTTTTTTTCAGGATTTCCAGGCGTTTCAACCCGGTTGCCTGCCAGTTTTCCAATTCAGTTGACTGTCGAGTTAATTCTGCGGTTTTTGCATCAAATACACGTTGCTGCAATTTCAAATCAGCTTCCACGGTTTGCAGAGCCGCCAGGGTGGTTTGCTTTTCTCGAAAGAGGTTATCACTTTGTTCGATGATCTTCAGGTTTTGGCGATAAGCCTCGCCCTTGGGTGTTCCACGGCTGGTCAAGTCGTCGATGATATGTTTGCGTTCGTCAGCGTTGAGCGGTTTTTCACAGGTGGGGCAGTTGGCTTCGGTCAATTCCCGCAGAATCTTGCGTTTGGACTCCAACTCGTCCATTTCAGGTTTTAAGACCAGGTTTTCAGCCTTGGCGCGGGCTTTTTCGGCTTGCAACTCCTGCATTTCTCGTTCAAGGGTCGGGCGCAATTCGAGTTGTTTTAAGTCCGCGGCAATAGTGGTTTCGCAACCCAGCACTTCACTCCGAAGAGCCGGGAGTATTTTTTCGATTTGGTCGATTTCTCGTTGTTTTTTTATTAAAGCGTCCAGCTCGACCTGGAAGGCGCTTTTTTCGACTTCGATCTTTAACAAGGCATCATGCCGCCGGGCATCGAATTGTCTGGCGCTCGCGGCGAGGGCTTCCAACTCGGTTAATCTTTGGCGGGTTTTCGTCCAGGCTTCGTGTTCGGAGTGGATCCCTTTTTCGTTTTCCAATTGAAGCTTAAATTGTTTACGTTCTTCCTGCCGGCCGCGCAGATCATCCACTTTTTGATCGAGGGCAGTGTTAAGGCGTTCAACCTCGAGGGCTTGTTTCTCAACGACGGCTTTTTCGTGCTCAAACCGGTCAGCGAGAAGTTTCTGTTGATCGAGAACGGTTTTGCGCGCTTCGGCCAGCTCCTTGCGGCGCTCATATTCAGCGGTGAGCGCTTTTAATTTTTCCTTGCGGTTTTCCTCTTCCGCGAGTTCGGTTTCGATTTCTTTCAACGCGCCATCCAGAATGTCACGGGCACGTTCGGCTTGTTTGCGGCGATTGGCGGCTTCTTCCTTATATTGAGTCCATATCTCGAGCCCGAGGATGGACGCGAGGATGCGTTTGCGGTCAGCCGGTTTTTGCTGCGCGAATTGGTCGGCTTTACCCTGCAAAAAGAAGGAGGCGTTGATAAACGTCTCATAATCCAGTTTTAAGGTTCGCCGGATACTTTCCTGGGTGGCGCGAATGGTCGCTTCTGTGAGGGGTTTCCAGGCTGAGTCATCGGTGAGGATGAAGAATTCGAGGGTGGCGTTTTTGTCTTTTTGTTTGGCGCGAACAACCCGATAACGGGAGTGTTCATATTCAAAATCGAGGATCACCTCGGCCGGTTTATTCTCTTTTTGGGTACGGTGGTTGATGATGGTGTCGTCCCGGCGGCGGGCTTCACCGAAGAGAACCCATGTGATGGCGTCCAGCAGCGAGGATTTTCCCGCCCCATTGGAGCCGGCGATACACGCCATGTCGAAACTTTCGAAACTAATATCCATCGGATCATAATAAGACAGGAAACCCTTGATCTGCAGCCTGACGGGGATCATGCGTGCTCCGCCTTTTTGGCTTTTGGGGAATCGTATTTACTCAACAACACTTTGTCAACACGCCGGTCGTCCATATCCATGATCTCGAAGCGGAAGTTCATCCAGTGGAAGTGTTGACCGGGTGAGGGGATGGTGCCCAACTGGTTCATCACGAACCCCCCCACCGTTTGGAAGCCCACTTTCTCTTCTTCAGGTAGCGCGTCAACATCGATCAACTCCTTGAGTTCATCGATCGGCAGCAAACCGTCCAGCAGGTAAGAACCGTCTTCGCGCTCGATTATCTCGGAATCTTCAAACTCGTCCACGCTGGGGATCTCGCCGACGATGGATTCCAACACATCGAAAAGAGTGACCATTCCCAACAGGCCGCCGTATTCGTCGATCACCATGACCTCATGAACACCGCCTTCGCGCATCATTTCAAGCACGCGCATGGCTGGCAGGTTTTCAGGCACGAATAGGGGTTTGCTCACCATCTCCAGGATGTTTACCGGGGTGTTGCTGATAAATTTTTCAAGCAAATCCTTGGCGTTGAGCGTGCCCACCACATTATCGAGAGATGAGGCGGCCACCGGGAAGCGCGAATGCGAGCTATCCATGACTTGCTTTAAAAGCTGTTCAGGGCTGTCGTTAGAATCCAGCCATTCGATCTCGGTGCGTGGGGTCATAATGGCGTTGACCGAACGGTCGTTCAAACGGAAGACCCCTTCGACCATGTCTTGTTCGGCCGCGCCAAAGATGCCCACCTGGGTGCCCTGTTCGATCAAGACCTTGATCTCGTCTTCCGTGATGGGCGGTTCCTTGGAATCGGCCATGCCGAGTAGTTTCAAGCCAAAATCGGTGGATGCCGAGAGCAGATGCACGACCGGTGAAAGCAATTTGGAAAGAAATTTCATGAAACCCGCTACGCGCGCAGCGATCTTTTCGGGGTTGTTCATCGCCAAACGCTTGGGCATTAATTCGCCTAAAACAAGCGAAAAATACGTGCTTAAGAGGACGACCAAAACAATGGAAATGCCCGTTGCATAAGGCACGAGCCAGGGCACCTGTGAGAGCCACGCCGTCAGTCGATCGGCCAGGGTGGCACCACCCAATGCGCCTGTGAAGATTCCCACCAGGGTAATGCCGATCTGCACGGCCGAAAGCAGGCGGCTGGAAGATTTAAGCAGGTCAAGCGCGGAGCGGGCGCCCTTGTCGCCATCCTCGGCGCGTTGCTCCAACCTGACCTTGCGCGACGAGATCAACGCCAACTCGGCCATTGAGAAAAACCCGTTAATCAAGATGAGAATTAAAATGAAGAGCAATTCAAGAAAGAGATTATTCATAGTGGTTTAGAGGTTTTCCTCGTCGGGGGTGGTGCCAGAAGCCACCTTTTGAATGATCGATGTGGCTAAATTTTGAAGGGTTTCTGGTTCTACCCCATCAAATCTTACCGTGGCCCAATACTTGGTGAGCAGCTCGAGCGGAGTGAGTGTGGCGATAGATTCATCCCTGGCGAGGCGGATGCGCGCGTCTTCCTTGGGGCGACGCAGCAGGTGAAACTCAAAGGCTTGCGAGCACCTTTCCCGTAGATCACTTTCGTCCAAAAAAGTCTCCATTTCGCGGGGGTATTCAACGATCAATCTTAGAACAGCGTCGTTAATCACATTTTCTTTTGGCAGGGCGGCGATGATCTTGCCCATTAAGTCATCTTTTGCGGAAATCTTCACGTTCAGATCTATAAAACGCCGTCCATTCAGCTTATGGGCTTTGTATGAAGTTTTTCCTTTATCCACTTGCGCGATGATGAAGTATTTCTCGTCAGCAGCCTCGCCGAAATCGACCCTCTCGATTGACCCTGGGTAGACCACCGGTGGATGAGCGTGTGGATTGAGATCCTGATGTTTATGGATGTGACCCAAAGCCACATAATCGAGGCGTGTATCTTTAACCAACGCCCCAGGCAGTACCAGGTCTTTGCCGAGCATCACTGTGCGTTCGTTGCCGTAGACCGCCCCTTGTACGGACCCATGGGCCGTCAGCACCGTGGGCAAGCCTGGGTCAAGTTCTTCCATCCACGATTGAAGGATCTCGGTCAGCCGGGTTTCAATTTCTTCGTTAATTTTGTCAGAAGGTATGCCGTGTTCTTGCAGCGCGGCCATCAACCCGGATCGGAAGACCCAGGGCAACGCTAGCACCTGCAAGGGCAGCCCCCAAAGATCTGCAGGTTTAAGAAACTCAGGTTTATAAACCACCCGCACATTGGGGACTTCGAGCGTGTCAAATTCTTGCAGCGTGTGAGCGCGGCCACTGGCTGGGCTGATGTCGTGGTTGCCCACCAAAAGCAGGGTGGGGACGCCTGCTGTGGAAAGGCGCATAATGCGTTTGCCCCATTCGCGCTGAAAGGTGGGCGAGGGAGTGCGGTCTTTGTAAGCATCCCCGGCGAAAATCACCAGGTCAACTTTTTCACTGATGGCCGCGTCCACGATGTTATCCAGGGCTTTTAAGAAATCAAGCACACGCACCGGCAAACCAGTAACGGCGTCGTGCCTGCCGTGGGTGGCGATGTCAATGTGGGCATCGGCGAAATGGAGGATCTTAACCATGTTCTAAACCAGCCTTTTCAATGTTCCAATCCCCTCAGGGGGTTTCTCCTAATAATTCAAGTTGCGCGATGGAAGGCATGAACCGCGGGTGCACACTAACCGCTTCTCTGAAATCCTTGAGAGCGGCCTGGTTGTTGCCGAGTTGGAGCTCTGCCATAGCCCGCCAATGATAACTTTCTTCGAGGATGGGTTCGCTCATGGCATCCAGGGTGGTGGTAGCCAGTGTGATCACATCCTGGTATCGGGCGGTGAAATAATAGGCGTAGTAGGGCCCGGTCTGGTACCAGAGCATGCGGTAGGGTCTGGATGGCTCAGCAATGGTGGGGTAGATCAAAAACGCCATATCGTAAGCTGCGGCAGCGCCGCTGTAATCTTGAAGCTTAACCAGACTGGTGCCGGCGTTATACCACGCAAAGTAGCGGTCGCGAGTTTCTGTTAGAGTGGAACTTTCCTCCACGGCGCGATCGTAAGCAGTACGATAAGATGCGGTTTCATCTGCCAACCCCCCCAGGGTGTTTAAGACATCATTCTCTTTTTCGGGAGCGAACACCACGATAAAAATATTATTGAAGGCACGCCAATTACTTGCCATCTCATCGTAAGTGACCTTAAAACCAGGGGCGCTGGCCCGTTCTTCCGGTTTTAAGAGGGCTAACAGGTATGAATCCTGGGTGGTAAAAACCCGTTCATTATCATCGTACCCGATGACCAGGTTGTAATGCCCCATCCAACCTTCTTTGGCCAGGTTTTCGGGCTCAAACCCTTTTTCGACCAATACTGGAATACCAGCCGCGATCAGAGCCTTAAGGGTGTAGAGATCACCACCCATGCGGACGATCGCCCTGAGGTCGGTGTGCTCATTGATAAAGTCAACCATCTCGTAGGGCATGACGTTCTTGTCGCGGTCGTTTGGTTTCAGGATTTCGGCGGCGTCATCCTGGTTGCCGGCCCAACGCCAAAAGGAAAGGTTCATGGATAGTGTAGCGGGACCGCAGTTATTCCATTTCTGCGCTTCAGGTTCGACCCCGGTGAGGAGCACATAGGCGGGCAGGGGAGCCAGGGTGGGTAACGGTTGAGGGGTAGGGGTCGGCGTGACGGTGGTTTGCGGCAGCATCGCCTGCAGGGTTGCCTGTACCGCAGTGGCAACGCCATCCGGCGTGCTTTGACCAGGATTAAAGACTACTTCCTGGGGTGGGTTGAGCTTGTAGAATATTTCGGTGTAAACCTGGCTGGCGTAATAAGTAATCCGTGACCAGACCGGTGGCAGACTGATCACAAACCCTGCCACGATCAATGCCGCCAGGATGCCGAAGAAAACGATCGGATTGCGTTTTCGCATGTTGAGATTATAACATTTTCAAGGGTTGCCCCCGCGATGGCCTAATCGATGCACATGCCATCTTTCAAACGGTCACTGAACGCGTCTACTGGTTCCGCGAACCTGACTTCGCCTTCCTGTGAGACAGTAACATCAATGCTCTGGACGATGTGTGGGCCGCAACCACAAAGAAAATCATTGAACAGATGGACCGTAAACTGGTTGCCATCAAACCGGGAGTATGATTCCTCGATTGGATGTTGATAGAACTTATAGGTTGGTTTGCCATCCAGATCGTATAAAGCTGAATAACCCGTAGCTGCGATGGCAAAGCTCAAAGCCTCGTCCTCGTTCTCGATGGGAGCATACAATTCTTGTAATTGTTCCATCGAATCGATCAATTGCAATTCATCTTCCATGACCAGGTATCGGTTGTAGAATGATCCCATGCATTTATCTGTGAATACGGCAGGGATCTCTTCTTCGCCAGCAAAACGCACACTGTTCGCGATGGCAATTGGATACTTGGGATTCAGCCCACCGTAAAGGTCCGTTACTGGATAGATGCCCTCGATGGAATAGGTGTTATTTTTAATCGTTTCTGGCAAACAGTCCGTGGATTCATAGCAACCCAGGTTCTGGAAAAAAGTGTTATCCACCTCGATCTCGGGTCGCGGATGGTCAATCACACGGTTGAAAGGATTAATCTGAGAGAGACTGCATGAAATCAAGAATACGGCTGTGATCCCTGGCACCACAAAACCTTTTTTCATCGACAACCTCCTTTTCGAAATACCTTTCAATTATCCAAAGGATGCTTTTCAAAAAACGTCCACATCACCCGGGTGGCGTCGATCTCGGTGGAAGTGGGGCCTGTGATCCACACGGGCAGGGGATTGCCGCCTGGCCAGGTGTGTCCCCCGCCACTGATGGTGTAAAAAACCACTTCCGCGTTTTGGGCGCATTGGGTATATGCCACGCCGCTCACGTTTCCTGCTTCAGCCAACTGGGTCGTTTTGGCGCAATGGTTGCGTTCCGCCCAGGCCGCCATCCAAACCGGGATATTGGGGAAAGGTACCTCAAAAGATTCAGAGGGGCCGCCCATGAAAGGCACGATGGGGTCGGCGGTGCCGTGAAAAGCGATCAGCGGCACAGGGCGTGAGGGAGAGCAGTTTTGGATTGGATAGGTATACGCGCCGGCCACACCGCCAATCGCCGCGACGCGGTCGCTGAGCCGGCATGCTAAAAGGTAAGACATTCCACCGCCATTGGAAAGCCCGTTGGCGTAAATCCGCGCCGGGTCGATATTGTAGCTACTCGAAAGATGGTCAATCAGGTTTGAGATGAAATCCACGTCGATTTGGGGATCATCGATGGTGTTCGTCAGCCCCATCGTGCGCCATCGTTTGGGGTAGGCGGTGCCGGAGGGGTAGACCACGATGAAACCCTTTTCGTCTGCCAGGTCGTTCCAGCGGCTGATGTGAGCCTCGTGGGCTGGCCATTCCGCGAAACCGTGGAAAGCGATCACCAGCGGGGTCGGCGCGGTTGGGTCGAAAGACTCAGGCAAATAAAGCAGGTATTCGCGTTTCTCGCCAGAAGAATTCAGCGTGCCGGTGGAGCGATCTGAGATCTGGTAAACGATCACAAGAATTACCAATAAAAAAATGGAAAGAACTAAAACCGAACCCAAAAACAATAACAGCTTTTTCCCAAGGTTTAATTGGAGATAATTTTTATTCATGATTCATTCCTGATTTTCCTGTTGTATTAAAAAACTGCGCTCATTGGAGCGCAGTTCCGAATAGATTTATTCAGCTTTTTTCTTGGCTTCGTTTTTCTCTTTCCTTTTTTCTTTCTGGGTCATCTTGGGTTTCTTTTTTTGTTCCTTTTTGCCTTTGTCGGCCTTGCCAGCCTTCTCTCCCATAGTCTCTTCTCCTTTGTTCAAAATCATTGATTGGCGCGTTCAAGAAAGTATAGCACTTTCAAGTCAAATCCAGTAAATGATTTTCGCTTCCAATCAAGCACGCTAAATCGAGCCCCGAAATATAAGCCGTTTACTTTTGTTCGGTGAACTCGCCGTCGATCACATCCCCATCGGGCTTGGGTGTTTCAGCGCCTTCTTGTGGGGGTGCACCGGCAGCTTGTTGCGCCTGGGCGCTGGCGGTCATCACCTGGCTGTATTCTTGCTGCAAGGCTTCGGTCAGACTCTTGATGCGGGCGGCGTCTTCGCTGGTCATGGCCTGGCGCAACTCTGTGATCTTGCTTTCGATGCTGGATTTCTGATCGGCGGGCAGTTTGTCACCAGCTTCTTTGACCGCTTTTTCAACCTGGTAAGCAGCGTTGTCTGCCAGGTTGCGGGCTTCGGCCAGTTCCTTGCGTTTCAGGTCTTCAGACTCATGAACTTTGGCCTCTTGTACCATGCGGTCAATGTCGTTCTTCTGCAGGTTGGTCGATGCGGTGATGGTCACTTTTTGCTCGCGGCCGGTGGCTTTGTCTTGGGCGTTGACGTTGAGGATGCCGTTGGCGTCGATGTCAAAGGTCACCTCCACCTGCGGGATGCCGCGCGGGGCGTTGGGGATACCCTCCAGGCGGAAGCGGCCAAGGGTCATGTTGTCCGCGGCCATGGGGCGTTCGCCTTGCAGCACGTGGATGTCCACCGCGGTCTGGTTGTCATCCGCGGTCGAAAAAATCTGCGATTTGCGAATGGGAATGGTGGTGTTGCGTTCGATGACAGGGGTCATCACGGCGCCCATGGTTTCTACACCCAGCGAGAGCGGGGTCACGTCGAGCAGTAAAATATCTTTGACCTCGCCGCCCAGCACACCACCCTGGATGGCCGCGCCGATGGCAACGACTTCATCCGGGTTGACGCCCTTGTTGGGTTCCTTTTTGATCAATTTCCGCACCAGATCAACCACCTGGGGCATGCGCGAGGAACCCCCCACCAACACCAGTTCATCGATGTCGGCGGCTTTCAACCCCGCATCCTTGAGGGCGCTCTCGAAGGGCTTCTTGCAGCGTTCCAACAGTTGGGCGGTCATTTGTTCAAATTTAGCGCGGCTAAGCTTGAGCATGAGATGTTTGGGTCCGTTGGCATCGGCGGTAACGTAAGGCAGGTTGATCTCGGTTTCCATTACCGTGGAAAGTTCGATCTTGGCTTTTTCAGCGGCTTCGCGCAAGCGTTGCAGTGATTGGCGGTCTTTGCGCAGATCGATGCCCTGGTCTTTGTTGAACTCGTCGGCAGCCCAGTTGACCAGCACCTCGTCCCAGTCGTCGCCGCCAAGGTGGGTGTCGCCGCTGGTGGATTTGACTTCGAAAACGCCCTCGCCCACTTCAAGAACGGAGACGTCAAACGTACCACCGCCCAGGTCGAAGACCAGGATCTTTTCGTTCTTTTTCTTATCGAGACCATACGCCAGCGCGGACGCGGTGGGTTCATTAATAATCCGCAGCACTTCCAGACCGGCAATCTTGCCGGCATCTTTGGTGGCCTGGCGTTGACTATCGTTGAAATAGGCAGGGACGGTGATTACCGCCTGGGTTACTTTCTCCCCGAGGAAGGCTTCAGCGTCCGCCTTGAGTTTGGCCAGGATCATGGCTGAGATCTCTTGTGGCGAGTAATCGCGGTTGGTTGCGGCGATACGCACCTGTGCATCTTTAGCGGGGCCAGAGATCACTTCGTAGGGCACCATCTTGCGCTCGGTGGCTACCTCGTCAAAATGGCGTCCCATGAAACGTTTGATCGAATAAACCGTGTTTTCAGGATTGATCACCGCCTGGCGTTTGGCCGTCTGCCCCACCAGTCGTTCACCGTTCTTGGTAAAAGCCACCACGGATGGGCATAGTCGTGACCCTTCTGCGGTGGTGATGACCACGGGGTCACCGCCTTGCATGACAGAGACGACCGAATTGGTGGTGCCGAGGTCGATTCCGATAATTTTGGACATGATAAATCTCCTTTAAAACAAAAATCATTGATTCATTGAGATAAATTTAACGCTTGCATGTTAAAAGTATGTCAACAAAATGTATGATTTGCGTTGGAGAAAAGGTGATAATCTTTTCAAAAAAGATATTTAAGGTGTTTTTAAAAGGACAAACGAAAATTCAGGGAGATCGACCTCACATTCACCGCCTTGTTGGATCGAATAAGCTCTTGCCGGGTCAAGAGCGTTGACCAAGGTTGTGGTATTCAAAGTGGGTAAAGTGATCGTCACGTTGACTGCCTGAGCTGAGGAATTGACCAGGGTGACCACACCTTCGTCCGCAGCCACCCGGGCGAAAACGAATTGTTCGTGAGCCACGTGTAAGGGGACGTAATCACCTTGTTTCAGGGCGGTTGAGTGTTTGTGTAAGGCGATCAATTGCTGCAATATTGGCAGTAAATTTTGTGAGTCGGGCGCGCTGTAAGGACTGGCAAGATCGAGGGCCGGGCGCAAAGGCGCGTCGCTGGTGGGTGTTTTTTCTCCGCGGATGCCGAATTCGCTGCCGTAATAAATGGAAGGGATTCCTGGCAGGGTAAAGAGCAGCGCGTATAGCGATGCGAGGTGAGCAGGATCTTTTAACATGCTGGCCACACGGTTGACGTCGTGGTTGTCGGCGAAAGCGTAGAGGTTTAGATCGCGATAGAGCCCTTCAGGGCCGAACTGGCGGTTCAATGACCAGGCGATCTCGTAGAAATTGCAGTCGTTGAAACTGGAATACAAGCCTTTGTAAACCTCATAATTTGTTACCGAGTCCAGGCGGCCGGGGGCTGCCCACTGACGGTAATCGCCGCCGACCACCTCGCCCACCAGCCAAAAATCCGGGTCAAGTCGGCGCGTAAAATCGGACAGAGCGGAAAGGAAATCCTTATCCATCACGTCCGCGGCGTCCAGGCGCAGCCCCGAAATGTGATAATCGGCAATCCAATGTTCCACGGCGCCGAAAAGGTGCGTCCGGACGGCCGGGTTGGTAAGGTTTAATTTAACCAGAGAGTCATGCCCTGCCCAGGTTTCATAACGCAGACAATCCTGGTACGAATTATTGCCAGACAAGTCGAGCCCTGCGAACCAATCCAGGTAAGGTGAAAGTTCGCGATTTTGCAGCACATCTTTGAACGCCCAGAAGTCACGACCGACGTGGTTAAACACGGCGTCCAGTACCACGCGCAAACCAAGCGCGTTTGCCCGTTGCGTGAATCTCTTGAGGGTCTGCTGGTTGCCCAGCCGCCGGTCTGGATGGTAGTAATCGGCGGTGTCGTAGCCGTGCGTAGACGATTCAAAGAGTGGTCCGATGTAAAGGGTGTTAAAACCCATCTCGGCGATGTGTTCCAGCCAGGGGGTGAGTTCGTCCAGGCGGTGAACGGGAGGGGCGACAAAATCATTGTGCTGCGGCGCGGCACACAAACCGAGTGGATAGATATGGTAAAAGACTGCGCTGGAGGTCCAGTGGGTCATATTGTCCTTAGAAGTCCAAATGAAAAAATTATGAGTAGATACCGTACTGAAACTGGTGCGCGGCTTGCCAGGCGAGGGCGGCATCGAGGCTCGCGAATCCGTTCAAGCCCAGACCGATATAGTTGTTCAACATACCCAGAAAGGTAAGAGTGTAAGCCTGGTGCCTGCCGCGCATGTTGCCATGTTGTGTGACCGCCAATAAAAACACATTTTCGATCAGGTCGAACTGGAAGCGGTTTAAAGTAATTAGGACTTGAAAACCTTCACTTTCGAGCGGCGCGAAACTGAGAGTCAGGAATAAACGATAAAACATGGGATGCTGGATGGCGAAATCAAAATGACAAAAGGCCATTCTTTCGAGCGTCAAGGGCAGGTCGCCCGTGTAATCTGCGGCCACCGAAAGTATAGTCTTGAAAGTTCCCAGATCGCGAGCCAGAACGCTTTCCAGCAACCCTCGTTTGCTGCCGAAATAGTGATACAAGGTCGGCTTCGTGACGGAAGCGGCTTCGCAGATCTCTTGCACGCCCACGGCATCGTAACCTTGTGTAGCAAATAAGGAAAGTGCGTGATCCAGTAGCAAGTTTCGATTGTCCATATGAACCAGTATACCAATCGGTATACTGGTTGTCAAGGGCGGGGATGGCGCCGGAATCGGATACAATATCCTCATGTTAGACGACCCTTCCAGAATCGATTTTGCCAACCTTTACCAGGGGTTCAATTCCTCCACCACACCTGTGGACTGCGGGCTGCTCTGTGCTCCGCACAACCCTTCTGGAAAGCCTTTTTGCTGCGACATCTGTCACGCCGTGCCGGTGACCTATAAACCTGAATGGGCTTATCTCAAGGCGAACACCCAATTGTGGCATCTGTGGCGTGGGGACGAATGCGAAGCGGAACCCTGCGACCCTGCCGACCTGGAAGAAGACACCCCAGAACACCTGCTCTTGCTCTCGTGTAAGGGTCCGGCACTTTGCGAGCGCGACTTTCGCGCGACAAGCTGTCGTCAATTTCCGTTTTTTCCTTACATTACTTCCGACTTCCGCTTCATTGGGCTGGCGCACGACTGGGAATTTGAATCCAAATGCTGGATCCTCAGCCATCTGGACCAGGTCACCACACAATACCGCCTGGAATTCGTGCGTACTTTCGACTTGATCTTCTCCTACTGGATGGATGATTTCGACAGTTACGCGGAGTTATCCGCCGAGACGCGCGAACACTATCAATCCTCGCGCCGGAGGATGCCATTACTGCACCGCAATGGCAAAGATTACCTTCTCAGCCCAAAAACGGAAACCTTGCGATCGGTAGACCTCGCGGCGCTGCCGAAACACAGCCCATATTAACCCCTAAGAATCTTGTATTTTCGTGTTAATCCTTTTATGATGAAGGTTAATTGGAGGTACGCATGAAAACAAATCGAAAATTGATCGTTATCAGTCTCGCACTCTCCCTGCTTATCGCGGGTTGTACCACACCAGCCGGCACCCCGGATATCGCGGCGACTATCGCCATGGATGTTGCCATTGCCCAAACCTCAGCGGCCATCCAAACCAGTATGGCCGGCACCGAGATGGGAGTTAACCCGGCGCAACCCACTGAGACACCCACGTTGAACCCGCAAAGCCAGACCACCCCCACCAGCCAGTTCACCGCCACACCTGATTTCGCGTCTCTCACCTTGACTCGGGACACTTATTGCCGCAAGGGTACCAGTTCCTCGTCACCGGCAGTTTCACTGCTCACCGCCGGCCAGTCCGCGGAGATCATCGCCCTAAACCCAACACGAGATTCCTACTATGTGGTTGACCCCCTTCATTCCAATTCGCAGTGCTGGGTCTGGGGCCAATACGCCACGGTCATCGGCGACGTGCAGATCCTACCCGTTTTTACATCCATGCCCACGGCAACGGCCACTTTCACACCCACACCGGCCATCGATTTTTCGGTATCTTACGTTAACACCGAAAATTGTGCCCCAGATTACGCTTTCCGTTTCTTGATTAAGAACACTGGCAGGGCGACCTGGCAATCCGTGCAGATCACGATGACGGACGTTGGGCATGGTACCACCACCACACATACTGCCAACACATTCAATTCCTATGCGGGTTGCGGCTTGAGCGGCGCACAAGAAGATCTGACCCCGGGGGAAGAAGCTTTGATTTTGGCTATCGCTCCAGGCCAGGTTAATTATGATCCTGCCACGAGGCCATTTACCGCGTCGGTGATGATGTGCCAAATGAACGGGCTTGGTGGCTGTATTACAAAAACATTGAGCTTCACTCCTTAAAATTTCAACGAATCAATAACTTAGACCGGATGGGATTCGTAGTTGAAATCCCATCCGGTTTATTCTATGATTAGAGCAACTTAATCATGGAGGAACCCGGGATGAAAAAGCGAGCCTTAAAAATCGTTTCCATGTTCGCGATCCTTTTAATCGTGTTAGCCTGCAACCTTCCTCTGGGTAACCCTCCCCAAGCACCTGACCTGCAAGCCACCGTGGCCGCGGAAGTAGCCATTGCCCAGGTGGCTCAAACCATGGTCGCCGGTACCCTGGCTGCCGGTGGAAGCGCCCAATCCGTGGAAAGGGCCACCGACACGCTCGCGGCTCCCCCTCAGACCACGTTTACCCCGACCCTGACCTCAACGATCACCCTCACGCCCACCCCGGAAGGTGTTTTCTTGACCGTGTCGAGTGACACCTATTGCCGCACCGGCGGACCGTATTCCGCGTTTAAGGCGGTGACCACGGTGCGCAACGGTGTGCGCGTGGAAGTGCTCGGCCGGAACCCTGAATTTGATTCCTACCTGGTGAAGAATCCCAACGCGCCCAACACCACCTGCTGGTTGTGGGGCCAATACGCCACCCTGACGGGCAACACAGCCGGCATACCAGTGGCCACCACCAACCCGACCCCCACGCACACGCTCACGCCGACACCGGATAACAATTTTTCAGTGTCCTATAACAATCTTGAAAACTGCTTGGGGTCATGGGCGTTCAAACTCTTTATTAAGAACACAGGGGGAAGTATTTGGCAATCGATCAGCCTCACTGGGAGTGATTCAAATACAGGTTTTGTAATCAGTCACCAAAGTAATACCTTTAAAGAATACGCGGGGTGTGTTCCAGGCTTGGAACAGGGTGACCTGACCCCTGGAGAATCTTCCTTTGTTTTGAACTTCAATCCCGGGCAATTTGGATATAACCCGACGGGCAACTTGATTTTCATCACGGTGAAACTTTGTTCTCAAGATAACCTTCTGGGTGTGTGTAAATCGATCCCACTTTCTTTCACGCCGTAAGAGTGTAATTTAAATCGAAGTCCCCGGGATCTCCTGGATCCCGGGGACTTTCGTTTAAGTTGGGTGCAGATTTAATTTTCCTCAATCTCGCGTTTGCGAAATTGGGTCTTGTAGAGGTGGGCGTAAAGCCCTTTTTGGGCGAGCAGTTCCTTGTGCGTGCCGCGCTCTGCCACCTGTCCCCGGTCGATCACCAGGATCTGGTCCGCGGCGAGGATGGTGCTCAGGCGGTGGGCGATGACGATACTTGTGCGGTTGGCCATTACCCGTTTGAGCGCTTCCTGGATCAAGGCTTCAGACTGGCTGTCTAGGCTGCTGGTGGCTTCATCCAGCACCAAAATGCGCGGATCCTTTAGAATGACCCTGGCGAGAGCGATGCGTTGTTTCTCACCTCCGCTCAGGCGGTAGCCTCTTTCGCCAACAACGGTGTGGTATCCATCTGGCAGGTCGGCGATGAAATCATGGATGTTCGCCGCTCGGCAGGCCTCTTCAACTTGTTCCTGAGTCGCGTCCAGTTTGGAATAGAGCAGGTTGGTGAGGATGGTGTCGTGAAAGAGGTAGTTTTCCTGGGTGACCATGCCGATCTGCGCCGAGAGCGATTCGAGGGTCAGGTCGCGCAGGTTGTGGCCGTCCAGGCGGATGCTGCCCGAAGTGGGGTCGTAAAGCCGGGGGATGAGGTAGGTGAGGGTGGTCTTGCCTGCCCCGCTTGGCCCCACCAACGCCACCAGACTGCCGGGTTGCACGGTAAAACTAACATTCTCGAGCGCGTTGCCCCGTGCCTGGCTTGGTCGGGCATCCTCGCAGGGATCGCTCGATTCGCTCCCTGAAAGCGCGGCTGTAACTGAATCCATGCTGCCGTAGCGGTGCACTTCACTCAACAAATGTTCTTCTTCGCACTCGTACGAGAAGGTAACATTCTCGAAGATCAACTCACCCTTGACCGGTCCAATGGCGAGTGCTTTTTCGCTTTCCAGAATGTCCAGAGGCAGGTCGATGATCTCAAAAACACGTTCAAAGCTAACCACCGAAGTTGCGAAATCCATCGGGGCGCTGGTCAATGCGAAGAGAGCGCCGTAGAGGCTGCCGAGGTAAGACCCGAGGGCAACGATCAGGCCGATGGTCAGGCCGCCTTCAATGACGAAGTAACCACCAAACCCATAAACCAGGGCGGTGCCCACCGCGCTCACCAGTCCGATGATCGCCGTGAAGATAGAGCCCAGGGAGGCTCGTTCCACACCCTGGTTTCGCACCTGGCTGGCACGATCTCCGAACCTGTCCACTTCGAGGAAACGCCGGCCGAATAATTTAACCAACAGCGCGCCACCGATATTGAGCGTCTCGTGCATCATCGCGTTCATTTGCGCGTTGGCTACCATCTGGGCACGGACGATGTCGCGCATACGATTGCTTAACTTGCGCACGGCCAGGATGAAAAACGGAACGACGATCACGCTGACCAGGGTCAGACGCCAATCCAGGGAGAACATCACCACAATGGTGGCGACGGCCTGGACGAGGTTGGTGACCAGGTCCACGAAAGTGCGGCTGATGGCGTTTTGTGCCCCAACAACGTCGTTGTTAAGGCGACTCATTAATTCGCCTACCTTGGTATTGGTGAAAAAACGCAGCGACATACGCTGCAAGCCAGAGTACAACGCCATCCGCAAGTCGTAGATCACCCCTTCACCGACCGTGGCGCTCAAGCGGCGTTGCAGCACACTCATCCAACCTTGCAACCCCGGTATGAGGAAGAGGCAGGCGGCCAGGAGAGTGAGACGGCCCAGATCTTTCGCCGGAATGGTGTGGTCGATCAATTCGCGAATCACCAACGGAGAAAGCAGGGATAACCCGGTTCCCACCAGGATCATCAAGAGCATCCCCACTAATTTGATTCGATAGGGTTTGGCATACGCCATCACCCGCCGCAATAGAGACCAGGTAACTTTCGGGATCTCGTCCGGGGCGTTGGCCATCGCCTTGATCATTCGTCCACGCATATAAATTATTCTCCCATCGTTAATGATGATATTTTGATTATATGCCCCTTCGTAGGGCTGTGCGAAAAATGTAGAATCCCGGGCTATATACCCGGGATTCAAAGGTCTCGCATCAAGGAGGTGAAGGATTAAACCAAGGATACCTGGCTATTTTGAAGGAAAGATGAAATTTCTTTCGAGACCTGTGCAGAAATCTCTTTCAAAAGGGGGAAAACACTAACCCTGGCGATAAGCCAGGGTTAGTGTGCACAGGCATCAGATGAGCCTGGATTTTTAACCACATTCGCCCAGGTCGCAAAGTCCGTTGGTGTTGCTGTCAGTATACGATCGGCATTGGCCGGGGTAAGAACAATGCTTGCCTTTGGGACACCCCCGAGTGCAGATCAAACCCGTTGGTTGCGCCACAATAGGCTGAAGTGTTGTAATTGGAACCGTGGTTGGAACGGCCATGGGAACTTGAGTGGGAATCTCCGGGACGACTTCGGTTGTCGCCAAAGCCTGGTTTGCCACTGTTTGGGTTATTGTGGCATCTGAAGTTGGAATCGTTGTGACTGGTGTGGGTTCGGGGACAAAAAAAGCAGAGGCGACGTTTTTGCGTGGCAGTACGTTGCTGATCGCCAACGCGGAACCGAGGCTGACCATCCCCATGGTGAAGAGGAATTGACGGCGATCCATGCTTTTAACCCGCACTGGAACGGGCAAAGGTTGGGGCGTGGGCTGGATCGTACCAAAGATCTTATTCGCGGTATTCACGATCCAACGCCAATGCAATCCGATCTTGATGACAGCGAGCAACAACGTACCGATGGAGGAGAAAACGTGAATGTCTCGCCAGGTGGCAAAATGGCTTAATTCCAGGTTGAACCAGGTGGAAATCACCAAACCCGTTTCGGAGATCAATAGCATACCAAAAAGAAGTGTGACATCAAGGATCGCATAAAGCCGGGCGCGGCCAGACGTTTTTTTGAAGAAACGGTCGATCATGCAGTTCACCCAATCACGATGATTGACGAAGTGCAGACTGATCAACACGATAATGAGGATGCCGAGCCATTGATGCATCCCAACACCTGTTAAATTCATAAAAAACGCCAACAGGAACGCGGTTAAAAGGATGGCATCTAACACCCAGTTTGTTCTTGGATCTTTTTGGTTCATGCTAGGGCCTCTAGTTGGTTGAATTAAGCTTGAGGATAGCGGTCACTTGTGAATTTTTAGTGAAAAAGATTTGAAGAAAATTTGCAGATTATTCATTCAATTCCTGGCGGGTTATTTGTTACAATGGTTCAACCCCTTTTAATTGAGGTCTACATTGACGTATAAATTAATGATCTTTGATTTTGACGGTACCCTGGCAAATTCACTTCCGTGGGTGCTGGGCATCCTGGACGAATTGGCAGAAAAATTCAACGCCATCCCGCTGAACCCGAACGAACTTGAAAAATACAAAGATTACCCACCGCGCAAGATCATGAAAATGCATAACGTGCCGGTGTGGAAACTGCCCGCGATCCTGAAATTCACGCGGTCGCGAATGCGCACACACGGGGGCAGTATTCACCGTTTTGAGGGGGTGGATTCATTGTTGCTGGCATTAAAAGAAAGAAACATCAAGCTCGCCATGCTGACCACCAACACCTGTGAGACGGTTCGGAGAGTGTTGGGTGACGAACTTTACGATCTTTTTCACATTTTTGAAGACAGGGTTTCGGTGTTTGGCAAACCCGCGGCATTAAAAAGGATCGCCCGCCAGAGTGGGCTGGAGAAATCGGAGATGCTGGCGATTGGCGATGAGATCCGCGATATTGAAGCTGCCAATCGGGTTAACATCCCGTTTGGTGCGGTCTCTTGGGGCTTTACCAGTTTGGATGCCATGAAGTCCAGGCAGCCTGCCCATGTGTTCACCGAGATGCACCAGATCTTGGACCTGGTGGATGGCAGCGCCAGATCCGTTTTGTTAGACCCAGGGAGTTGACTATGAAAACGATCGGTTTGTTGGGCGGCATGAGTTGGGAATCCACGGCGGAGTATTACCGCCTGATCAACCAGGAGGTCAATCAACGCCTGGGGGGTGTCCATTCCGCCAAGATCGTGATGGTTTCGGTGGATTTTGCCGAAATTGAGGAGTTACAAAGACGGGGTAGGTGGCCCGAGGCGACCCAAAAAATGATAGAAGCCGCTCGTCAAATTGAAGCGGCAGGGGCAGATTTCTTGTTGATTTGCACGAACACGATGCACTTAATGGCCGATGATGTGAAGGCCGCAGTGAAGATCCCCTTGCTGCACATCGCGGATGTGACCGCACAGGCTGTGCTGGCCCGCGGGTTTAGCCAAATCGGTTTTTTGGCCACCCGTTTCACCATGCAGGGCGAATTTTACACAGGGCGGCTTGAGAGCAAGTATGGCTTGAAGGTAATCCTTCCTTCACTCGAAGATCAAGAGACCGTCCATCGTGTCATCTATGAAGAACTTGTGGTGGGCAAGGTTATCCCTTCCTCCCGTGAAGCCTACCTCAGGGTTATCGCGAAGATGGCCACTCAAGGGGCGCAAGGCGTCGCACTGGCCTGCACCGAGATCGGCTTGTTGGTGAAAGAAGAGACAAGCCCGCTGCCCTTGTTTGACACCACACCCATCCACGCGATGGCTGCTGTGGATTTCGCGCTACAAGATTAACCAAGAGGGCGAAATGAGCGTACTTGAATAAATCGCGTTCCACCGCGGAATTCGTGACGAGCGCCCCAACCAGGAAATGGAGCGGGAAATGGTCACCAAAAATGACTTCACTGGTTTCGCATAGATCGTTTCAGGATTACGACACAAGAAATCCAAAATGCGCACCGACTGCTAAAAAGTTTTGTATGAGGCAGGTTGTCTTCAACCTGTTTTGATAGTTCCGTTCTAGAAAATGTTGGAAAAAGCAGAAGGGCTCACGATCCCTCCAAACCCTTGATTTCGTGATTTGGCGGATGTTAGAATGAGATTAGAGTTGACTAATAAAAGGAGTTATTAATGGAATATCGACATTTGGGGAAAACAGGGTTGAAAGTTAGCGCCTTGTCATTTGGATCATGGGTTACCTTTCACACCCAGGTTGGAACAAACGACGCGGTTGAATCCATGGCTGTGGCGTATGACGCCGGGGTGAACTTCTTTGACAACGCAGAGGTTTACGCGGGTGGCAAATCTGAGGAAGTGATGGGCGCAGCTCTTAAAAAATTGGGCTGGCGAAGGTCTAGTTACCTGGTATCGACCAAGTTTTATTTTGGCATCAATGAAGGCGTCAACGAGCAGAATACGCTCAATCGCAAACGCTTGATCGAGGCTATGAACGGCTCATTGAAGCGCTTTGATCTGGATTATGTGGACCTGGTGTTTTGCCACCGTCCCGACAAGACCACGCCCATCGAAGAGACGGTGTGGGCGATGCACAATCTGATCGAATGGGGGAAAGCCCTCTATTGGGGCACTTCCGAATGGTCTGCTGCCGAGATTGTTGCGGCAATCGAGATCGCCGACCGACACAATCTTCACAAGCCGGTAATGGAACAACCCCAGTACAACTTATTTTGGCGCGACCGTATGGAAAAAGAATATGCCCGTCTCTTCAAGGATTACGGGTATGGCACAACCATTTTCAGCCCGCTGGGCGCTGGCTTGTTGACTGGCAAGTACAACAATGGCATCCCCGAGGATTCACGCGGTGCCTTAAAAGGATACGAATGGTTGCGCGAAAAATTTACAAACGAAGAAGCCATTCAGAAAGTCAAACTATTGGGTAAGCTAGCTGATGAGATTGGCATTCCTCTGCCAAAACTGGCCATCGCCTGGTGTTTGAAGAATCCCAATGTGTCGACCGTGATCACAGGTGCCAGCCGGGTGGAACAAGTGCGCGAAAACATGAAAGCCATGGACGTGGTAGACCAACTGACACCAGAGCTAATGGCTCGCATTGATGACATCCTCAAAAACTGGAAACAAAACTTAAACGGATAATTCAACGTTTGTGAGCCGCGGATAAGTTTTCCGCGGTTTTCATTTTTTTGGTGGGGATCGAAACGGCGTGTGAAGCGCGCTGGTGATCGAGTCTGTGTTTCGCGCAAAGCAAACCGTCAGTCGTTCGGGAATGCACAAATGACCATATTAAATTACCTATTAATTGGATTTGGAGCTTTTTTGGCAGGCTTGGTGAACGCCCTGGCTGGCGGCGGAACCTTGCTCACATTTCCCTTACTCACCGCGCTGGGAGTTCCGGCGGTGACAGCCAACGTAACCAACACAGTGGCGCTCTGCCCCGGTTATTTTGGCGCCACATTGGCGCAAAGCAAGGATCTTCTAGAGCAAAAACGACGTCTGGTATGGTTGATCCCGGCCGCGTTGGTGGGTGGAGCGGCTGGGGCATTTTTGTTACTTAAATCTGGTGAGCGCCTGTTCACGCAGATCGTTCCATGGCTGATTTTGGTGGCGGCCTTATTACTGGCTGTGGGTGAACCCCTAAAAAAATGGATGAAACTTCACGCGCGAATTGCCAACATGGACAAGCATCAACGAACTTGGGCGGCTGTACCAATAAGTTTAGCCGCTGTCTACGGGGGTTATTTTGGCGCCGGGTTAAGTGTGATTGTTTTGGCAGTTTTGTCCCTTTTTTACAAAGACTCACTTACCAAACTCAACGCGCTCAAACAGGCGATCGCTCTGGCGGCTAATGTGGCCGCTGCTGTGTTCTTTCTGTTTTCCGATCTGGTGAATTGGCCAGTCGCACTGCTCATGGCTTGTTTTGCCCTGGCCGGGGGAGCGGTGGGGGGCAGGTTGGCAGGTAAGATTAACGTCACCATTTTAAGAGTCGTGGTTGTGACCATCGCCGTGACCGTGGCTGTTTTTTACTTTTTGAAATAATCTCGTTCCTTGAAAAGGAAGATAAACGTGAAACCTGCTTCCCCAAAACTTTTTGTTGCCCTCTCCTGCCTTGTATTTTTGGTCTTTGGTTTATTCAACGGTGCCATTGGCCCGGTCTTGGAAGAATTGTCGCTTCAAACAAATTCTTCGCTGGCGGCCATCGGCGGGGTGCTTACCTTTCTCTTTCTCGGGTCGTTGATCGCTCAGATCGTTGCCGGACCTCTCACGGATAAGGTGGGGCAAAAGACTGTGTTGGTGATATCGCTTTTTATTCTAGGCATCGGGATCGCCGCGTTTACGAACACATCCTCCTTGACTTGGATGTTCGTCCTGTTTTTGTTTACCGGTCTCGGGCAGGGCGGCGTGGATTTAGGCGCGAACCTGGTGGTGACGAACGCGTATCCGCGCAATAACACCGGTTTGTTAAACTTGCTGCACTTCTTTTTTGGTTTAGGAGCGTTTTCGGGACCTGCCTTGGTGAGCCTGGTTTTAGCGCTTAATGCGCCTGGGCGATTGGTGCATTGGATCGCGGCAGGGCTATTTGGTCTATTGGCGGTTGTTTTCTTGCTTTTTTACCAAAATACAAAATCAGTTGGGCAGGCAGAATCTACCGAGGAACAATCTTTAGGCCGAAGACTCTACCGGTCACCACTATTGTGGAGTATCGGGGGGTTGCTGCTGGTATATGTGGGCGTGGAATATGGATTGGGCAGTTGGGTGACGGCGTTCATGGGCAGGTCGGTAGGCATGCCCGTTCAACAAGGAGCCTTAATCACCTCGGCTTATTGGGGATTTTTAACCCTTGGGCGACTGGCAGGGGCTGCGGTGAGCCGTAAACTGACCATTTTGCAATTGTTAGGTGTATCGATTTTTGGTGGGTTGATCGGCGGAGTCGCCTTTGCCTTGTTATCGGGTACAACCACTCCGGCAGTCTTAACCGTTGTATTTTTGGGTTTCTGTTTTGGTACGATCTATCCAACCACCATCGCAATCACCGCGGCGAACTTCCCGCATGATCAGGGGAAAGCGGTCAGTCTCGTGGCTGCAATGGGCAGCGTGGGTGGATTGGCTTTACCCTGGGTGGCGGGAGTCCTGCTTGAAAAGGGCAGCGCCGCGGCTTATGGCGTATTTGTTTTGGCCACGATGGCGGTATTAACGGCAATCTACTTAATTGCACGTCGGTTCGTTAATCATCCTCGCCTGGTTTAGGTCTTGGTGCAGCATGGGTCAGGCGGAAGGCAGCCACGCGTAGAAAATATAGAAGTAATAAACGACCCCGAAGACCACGTGCAAACCTCCCGTGGCCAGGATCAGCCATCGGCGTACCGGGTGACCCATTAAGTTTTTGTTTTCAGCAAGGAAGATCACACAACAGACAAATAAAATGAATAGCGAGATCTCGCCACTCCAAAGGAAGTTGGCCGAGATATCGCGTGAGCCACTCTCGGCGAATAAGTAGGTAAAGACCGCGCCGGCGAAAAAGATCAACCATCCCAATTGCATGCGTTTGTCATCCAGAGCGGTTTTCCATGTTAGCAGGGTGACGAGGAGGGGGAAGGCTACAGAGAGTAGGAATTTTGGCAGCAAGAGTTTTGAATAATAACTCATCACTTGAAGCGGGGCGAAGGACACAGAACTGTCCGCTTCGGGGCCAAAAGTGATTACAAATTGCCAGACCAGGATCGCAATGGAAGGAAGGATGATCCCAAAAACCAGTCCCCTCCAATCGAGGGGCTGTTTTTTGATCAATCTCAACAATACCAACAAACCTAATGCCGGGAGCAGACAAATGATGAAACTGGGTTTGGTAAACACCGCCGCCATGGATATCAGCGCCGACATTAAAATTCCAAGCCAGCTTGAGCGTGATGCCTCCAGAATTTTTATCGCGAACAAGAATTGTAAGATCACCAACGGTTTAAGTAACAGGATTGTCGGGTTGTGATAGACAGTCGTGGTAATGTAACCATTTACAAAATACCAGATATCGTTGAAGGGTTCGATTAAAAAAAGCGGAGCGATGACCAGCAACGCGAGAGAGAGGGCTCCTGAAAGCAAAGCTGGCAAGTTCTTCCGAAGAGATGCGTGCAAGATCCACGTGGCTGCGGTCAGACTGGCAACCGCAACTACCAATGCGGAGAAATGGAGGTTTTGATTAGAAACAACGCGCACCGTGAGGGTTAACCATTGCCAGGCCGCGTGGGCGATTACCGCGGAAGGAACCTGATCTGGGTGGGCCAGGATGTCTTGCGTCCACTTGATGTGAGACCCGTAATCTGTGTTGTAAGCCGTGAAAATTTCGAGATACAAAATAGGGATAAAGATCAGGGCTGAGGCGAGGGTCAAGGTGATATATTCGTTCAAATGAAAGCGATGGAAAAAATTCCGCATAAAAACCCTTCATTATTTTCTACGATTTCAACAGCTAGATTGCCTGAAGATTGCAAACAGTTCTTGGCGAACTCCACGCTGAATAAATTAAATTGATAATTATTATTCCTGAAATGGTTTCACGACCATTCTAACCCCGTCTGTTCGGGTGACGCGTACGCGGTCACCCGCCTTGATTTTTATCGCGCCATCTTCCAATCTTGCGGACCATTGTTCCCCGGCCACCTGGACGGTGCCGACAGGGTTAATATCAGTCACCGCGAGGCCAGTTCTGCCAGCCATGGATTCCTGGCCGGTTACAACCGGCGTTCTCATCGCCTTGACGGCGATCATCACTACTGTGAAAAAAGATGCTCCCATCAAAAGCCCCATCCCAATCACGAGAGGGACGGACACATTGGAGGTAACCGGAACCTTTGAAGAATTAAAAAGCACCAGCGCCCCTGCGATGAACGATCCGGTCCCAGCAATGGTCAGCGCGCCATGCGTCGGTGCTTTGATATCCAGAATGAATAAAATCAAAGAAATGACCATGAAAACGATGCCAAACCAGTTGACTGGTAGAATCCCCAAACCATAGACGGATAGAGACAATAAAACGGCACCGAAAAATCCCGCCACCCAGCCGCCTGGGCTCGACAACTCGATCAATAGAGCTTGCACACCTAAAGAAAGAAGCACAAAAACGATGTTAGGGTTTGAAAGCAGACCCAAAACGTCTTCAACCACGGTGGGTTCGACTGCGACCAGATGCGCGTTTGTCAGTTCAAAGGTTTGAAGGGGTTGGCTGACCGGCACTTCCTGGCCATTTAGTTGGGCGAGCAGGTCGTTCACGTCTGTGGCGATGAGATCCACAAGTCCGGCATCCAGGGCTTCTTGGGCGCTGGCAGCTTTTGCGTTTTCAATGGTTTCTTCTGCCAATCTTACGGCTTCCGTGCCGCGGCGCTCAGCCATCGAACGCGCGCTCGCTTTTAAGATCTCCTTGATCTTGGCGGCTTCAGTAGTGGGGATCTCTTCACCCTGCGAACCCACCGGACTGGCAGCGCCGATGGTGGATGCCGGGCTCATGGCGGCGATATTCCCAGCCAGAACGATCAAAGTCCCGGCCGAAGCGGCCATGGCGCCTTGCGGCGACACGTAAACCACCACCGGAACCGGGCTGGCCAGGATCTTTTGAACAAACGTATTCATTAAGTCAATGGAACCGCCGGGGGTGTTAAGGGAGAGAATAATCAATTCCGCATCCAGAGTTTCGGCTTGGGCGATTCCGCGGTCGAGGTACGTGCCCCACACCGGCGTGAGGGGGCCTTCGAGCTGCATGCTGACCACTACGGGTTGAGCGGATTGGGCAGTGACATTGGTCTTTCCAGCCGACAGGAAGGCCAGAATTATCAGACCTAAAAAGAGGCCAGTGAGAACTCGTTTAATTTTCATACTAGCATTATAGCAAATAGCGGAAGCCAATCGCGATCCCTTGCAAATTGAAGGACGTACCCTTAAATTAAAACGACCTGGTCACTTGAAGACCAGGTCGTTGGAGTGACTTAAACGACCGCGGCTTCTGTTTCTTCTGGGGCAGGTGCGAATCTTGACTGCTTTCCGAGCGATACGTGCAAACCAAAGTAGGCCAAAGCGGAGATACCGCATAAGATGCCGCCCACGTACCACAGCAGGTTTGGATTGTAGTTGTCGAGCACCATGCCTGCCAAACCGGGTCCAACCGTGGCCGGGATCATCCAGGTCATGCCGAAGACCCCCATGTAGCGTCCACGCATTTCTTCGGGTGCGAAACTGGTGGCCAGGGTCTGGCTGGTAGGCACTACGAGCATCTCACCCATGGTAATCACGATCACGGCCAACACGAAGAGCCAGTAAGCGTCCACGAAACCGAACATGCTGAAGCCCACCATGTAGAATAGGGTTCCCATAGCCATGATCGAGAAGGGTGGTTTTTTCTTGATCACCCGGGTGACGCTGAATTGGAAGAGGATCACCACAATGGCACTGGCGGTCAACATGAATCCGTAGCCTTGTGGGTCAATGCCGTGGTTATCCCGCAGAAAGACCGAGAGAGAGTTGTACATCTGCTGATAAACCACACCCATCAACATGCCAGCCACGAGAAAAGCCATGAAAGCGCCGTTCTTTAAGACCTTGCCGTACCCGATGAAGGTTTTGAAAATGCTTTCTTGTGGCGCGTTGGCGTGCGCTTCAGGTTTGGTCTCAGGGACGAACAAGAAGAACAGAAAAGCCACGATACAGCTGATGATCGCGTCAATGATGAAGAGCAACAAGAAAGACTTACCTGCAACGAACCCACCAATGGTTGGTCCGATGATCCAGGCCATGTTGCCCACCACCCGCAGGATGCCAAAACCCTCCTGCCTTTGATGTTCGGGCAGCAGATCGGCGATCATGGCACCGTGTGCCGGGCCAGCCAGGTCTGAGAGCAGACCGATGACGACAGCGAGGGGGATCAGGATCGCGTATTCCTTGACCAATCCAAGAGTCAGGGTGCTGATCGCGCTGAAGACCAGACCAAAGATGATTAATTTGCGCCGGCCAAACTTATCGGTGAGCGCGCCGCCGACCATCTGCCCCACCAGTCCCGAAATGGAAAAGATACCCAAGACGATACCGGCCTGGGTCATGCCAACGTTGAATTTCTCGGTGATATACAACGCGAAGAACGGAAACAGCATCGTTCCGCCGACATGGTCGATAAAGGAAACACCCACAACTACCCAAAACTTGCGCGGGAATTCCTGAAAGATTTTCTTAATATTCATGTTTAACATAGAAATAACCTTTGCATCAATACACAACAGCACCACCCCACAGGGGTGCCTCAATGGATTTCAAATGAAATCAAGCGACAAATGATATACGTAGGAGGTTTAAATAAGTCTTATCATGGGAAAAATTTTATTACCCCTTTCAATCAAAAGGGAAAAGCAACGCAATGACCTTAAAGGTCACAACAAAGAAGCGCGGGCTGGTGGCGGCGGATTCGATTTGATTTTACTACAAGTCCTGCTGAAAACGGATTTTTGAGGCTTGCTAAGATTAAAAATCACTATAATTAATTAAAAACGGGAGGGCTTGGCATGACAAATCGAACCGGTGTGGCCATAAGCGACAAGAAACGAACCGTGGTTTGGACGATCCTGGGTTTCACCCTGCTGCTCGCGGGCTCGGTGTATGGCGTGGACTGGATGAACTATTTCAAAGGAACAAACGCGCTCTACCCGGCCATCGCCAAGCCCTTCATCACACTTCTGGCGTTTTGTCTGGTCTTGATCGCCGGCAACCACCGACTTGAGAGGCGTGACTGGTTGCTGCTCCTTTTTGCTTTCTTGTGCATGCTGCCCACGGACGTGCTCATGTCGTTGGTGGTGGTAAACCCCAACCTCTCGGTGGGATCGTGGGTCTTCATGGTTGGCGGTGTGCTCTCGATCATCGCTCATATTTTCCTCATTATCCGGGTTGGCCGCGGATTGCGTTATCTAAAGAAATTCAAACTGTCTGAAGCCTGGTTGCCACTCATAATCTATGGCTCCGCGGTGGTGGTCTTGCTCGCCCTCTGGCCGCATTTGGTTCGTGTGGGTCATGCCGTGATTGGACCTGTTTACACGGCGTTTTTCTGCACCACGATGTGGTTCGCCTGGGAGACTGTTCGCCGCAAGCTTTACCCAGCCGCGAACGCCTGGATGGTAGCCATGGCCGCAACATGCTGGTATGCTACCGAGATTTTTGGCGAGGTCTACAACCTTGGGCTGGGCAACATCTCTGAAGTGTTTTTCCGCTTCGTTTGGGTGGTTTACGGCGCCAATGTGATCCTCTGGGCATTAAGCGGCTACCGCTGGCATGCCGATAAAAAGACTCATTAATTTCAAAATTGAGAGGTTTATTGTTCCCCCCTGAATAAGGGGGGAACTTGACTTTCCTACAAACTGACGTTACCATTGGTTTTGGTCAATACTCAATAATTGAATAATCGTCTGGTTATGGAGTAACATGTTAAGTTTGTGGGTCGCGTTTATTACTGGTTTAACCACCGGCGGGTTAAGTTGCATGGCCGTTCAGGGCGGGCTGTTGGCCGGCTCATTGGCGAGTCAGATCGAAAAGGATGTCCAATCCCAGGGGAACATAGGGCGCAAGGGCAGCTCACCACGCATTGCCCTGCCGATCGTTCTGTTCCTGTTGGCAAAGTTGGTGGCTTACACCCTTCTGGGGTTGCTTTTGGGTGCCCTTGGAACGGTTTTGCAATTGACGCCCACCATGCGAGCCATTCTCCAATTTGCCATTGGCATCTTCATGATCGGCAACGCCCTACGCATGTTCAACGTGCATTCGATCTTCCGCTTTTTCTCCTTTGAACCCCCGACGAGTGTGACCCGATTCATTCGAAAAAAAGCCAAAAACCAGGATTCACTCTTCACCCCCATCTTTTTGGGAGTCCTGACGGTTTTGATCCCATGCGGCGTGACCCAGACGATGATGGCAGCCGCCATCATCACGGGCGACCCGCTTCAAGGCGCTGCGCTAATGTTCGCATTCGTTTTAGGCACTTCCCCGGTTTTCTTCCTGCTTTCTTATTTCGCCACAAAACTGGGCTCCTTGCTCGAGAAACAACTTGTCCGTGTGGTAGCCGTCGTGTTGCTGGTGTTGGGTTTGTTTTCCATTGACACTGGACTAAACCTATTAGGCTCACCGACCTCCATCACCCGTTTGCTGCAATCCAGAGAATCCCAGGTGGCGGAAGTTGCCACAACGGACACCAATGTTGCCAGCGCGACCGAGGGCGAGATTGACTTGTATGTGGTGAACAGCGGCTATGACCCGAACACGCTGCACGCCCCGGCCAACACACCCCTGACGCTCAACCTGATTACCCGCAACACCCAGTCATGTTCGCGGGCGTTCCTGATCCCAGAGTTGAAGGTGGACATGATCTTACCGGCCACCGGTGTTGAAACCGTGCAGATCGCGGCCCAACCCACCGGTAAGGTGATCGATTTCACCTGCTCGATGGGAATGTATAACGGTCAGATCATTTTCGATCTCTGATCTTTGGAGGGACGCTTGAAAACCATCAACATTGAAATCAAGGACATGCACTGCCCGAATTGCAACATGACCCTGCAAGGGCTGGAAGACGACCTCCCGGGGGTGCTTCTGGTGGATGCCAGTTACCGGAACCAACGCGCGCAAGTGCAATTTGACGAAACCCAGGTCGACGAGGCCGCCATCCTGGCGGCGATCAAAGCCCTGGGCTATACCCCGGAACTGAAATAAAACAAAGAGGATATCTGACCAGATATCCTCTTTTCATATCTTTGGATGCGGCGAGGGTTAAGGTGCCTGGGTGGCTTCGACGGTCACTTCGGGCGTGGCGGAGGTGGTGTCTTCTACTGGCAGTACAATGGGGGTCACCGCCATCGCCGGGACGTTGGGAAGCCCATCCACAAGCAGTTGCCAGGCGGTGTCAACATCATAGACCGCAACCACCGGGTAGGTGGGCAGGTTTTCAAGCGCCAGGTCGATGCGGCTGATGACCACCCGTAACGCATTGGATTGTTGCTCTGGTAATACGGAAAGCAACCCATAAAACAGGTCGCGACTCTTACGCAGGTCTTCCTTGGCCAGGCCGAAATTGCTTTCGGAAAGGTAAAGCCGGCTGCGCGAGAGCAGTTCTATGCCACGCGTCAGGCTGACCTGGTTGGCGATTTCAGCCAATAGATCGGATTTTTGAGTCACCATCTGTTGGTTAAGTAATTTTTGAAGGTCTTCCAGTTGTGCCAAAGATGTGTCGTGCGCTTCCAGGGTTTGGTCTACGCCATCCGCCCGAACTTCGAGCGTGGAGACACGTTCCTGAAGCAGGGCGATCTCATCGGTGAGTCTGGAGACCTCCGCGCTTTGTTGTGAAGCCAGGTCGTTGATGTTTGCAGCGTTTTCTTCGACCGGTCGAATGTATTTTTCATAAATGAAGGGGACGCCCCAATAGATGGCCGCGGCTACACCGGCGAGGACCACCAACATGATCAGCACCCAGGCGATGATCCGGCCGGCTCTGCCGCTTCGGGCGGGCCGCGCAGTATTTGAGTTGTCAGCTTCCAGTTCCGCTTCAGACTCGAGCGGTTCGGGTTCGAGTTTTAGATTGTCTTCAAAGGCTTGCTGCAGGCTGGCCAGTTTCTTCTCGGTCAATCCTTGCACCATGGAAAGATCCTCCTCCGCGGTAAAAGGGCGCGCGGCAAGGATGCGCTCCGCCAACGCGGTGCTCATTCCAGGCATTATTTTCAAAGCTTCGAGATCAATTTGATTCATAAATTCGATAAATTGTGTCATTTTCCCTGTCCTTGGCTTGATCGTGCCCAAATTTGAGAGATTAAACTCTTCATTATTGATTATACAGTGACTCGTAGCTCTCCGCTAAAACACCCCCGTTCAAAGGAACGGGGGTGTGGGTTTTGTTTTACTCCTCGGTGATCACCACCGAAAGGATTTTGTCACCCTCGAAGTCGGGATTGGTTTGGGGGTCACGCAGGGTGATGCCGTTAACCACATCCATGCCGCTGGTGACCTGGCCGAAGATGGTGTAGCCGCCATCGAGGTGGGGGGTGGGGACGAAAGTGATGAAGAACTGGCTGCCATTGGTTGGGGTTTGCGGACCTGAATTGGCCATGGCCACCACACCGGGTTGATTGAAAGAGAGGTCGTTGGCTTCATATTCAAATTTGTATCCAGGGTGACCCATGCCGGTACCGGTGGGATCACCTGTTTGGGCCATGAAGCCTTCAAGTACGCGGTGGAAGGTGACGCCGTCAAAGTAGCCTTCACGCGCCAGAAAAACGAAATTATTAACTGTGACAGGAGCTTTGTCCGCGTAGAGGTCGATCACAAACTCCCCGCCTTTTTCGAGCGTAAAAGTGGCGCTGTATTGCTTGCCGGTGTCGATCAGCATGGGGGGCACATTGGAATATTGTTTGGTACCTACCAATACGGGGATTTCACTGGAAACCGTTTGCGGCGTAGCGGTGGGTTCCTTGATATTTTGGGTCAATACAACGATCACCACCACCGCGGCGGCGAGCGTCAGGATCAGCCACAAGGGGGTCAGGTTGGCGGCGCGTTTGGATTTATTCTTGAGGTCGGTCATGGTCACTCCATAGATTATTTTGTAAGGCGTTTGCCTAATCAACACTATCATTCTATACTGAATGCAGGTTTTTGCGAACATTCAGGAGGAAATATGGCTGACCTACTTCCAAACCTCATCGTCCTCGGCGCGACCCTCGTGGGGGTGGTTTTGATCTTTTGGCTGGTCGCTCGCAACAAGCGGCAGCGCGACCAACGCTTGCAGACATTGGCTTCGCGCCAGGGCTGGATTTTTGAAAAGTTATCTGACCGCAAATCATCGGGATTCCGTTTTCGCAAGGGCGAGTGGACGATAACCGCGGTGAACGAAACCACCACCAGCGGCGGGGATACAACTTCTTCCAACGTCTCGGCTTTGACCCGCTGGCATTCCACCGCGGCGAGATTGGCGCAGGGCATCGTGCTTATTGGGCCGCGCCAACCGGCGCTCAACCTGGGGGGTTTCAGCGCCATTCTGATGCAGGCAGCACTGCGATTGATGATTGGTCCTGTCGCGGAGGACGCAAAGGACATCCAGGAGCTCACGCTGGGCTCGCTGGCTTTGAACGACCGCTTCATGATCTATACCAACCAGGAAGAAACGGCCAGGAAATTACTGGATACGTCGGTCGAAACTGCCCTGTTGGCCTGGCCGGGAAAGGTTCCACTCATTGTCAGGTATTCCAAGACCGGTCTGGAAGTTGAGATCCAGGGCAAACGCCTGGACAACGAAGCCGAATTGATCACGCTGGTGAAACTGGGCAACGCCTTACTTGAGGCCGCGCTCTGAGCGTTGGTTTTGTGTCAGGGTCATCGGGTCGAAGGCGGCGGATGCCTTGATCAGATCGGCAACCGCCTGCCAATTGACCTGGTCAAAGGCTGGCAGCGGCAGGATCCGTTTCGCCAGGGTAGTTCCGTGTAGCAAGTGATACGGGTCGGGCAGGAACGCGCCGTGAATAAAGCCCAGGGTGAGGTTTCCGTCTCTGTAACCTAGCTGGCAGATGCCGGCCTTGACCGGCCCACCACGTGAAGCGTCGAAATAGGTAATGCCCTGACGATCCAGTCTTTCAATGGCGTCAGGGCATTCTTTTTTAACAAGATTCCGGATCTCAAGGATCGTTTCTACCTTGTCACGACTCAGCCGGTTGAGGTGTTGTTCGACCGCCGCCAGGTTGTTCATTAATTTGTGAGTTGTAGAAGAGCGGGCAGCTCAGCCGCCCAGGCGCGGATGTCGGCCCAATCGCGTTTTTCGCCTGGTTTGGCGCCAACCACCAACATGACGAACAGGACTTCAAGGAACTTTAACCGATAGTAATCCAACCGACCGCCGAACAAGCCGATGGCTTTCAGGCTCGCGGGCGCCGCCGCCAGGATCGGGCGGGTGTAATTCCTCACACTGGTGTAGACTTCCTTTAAGGAAAGCGCTTTGGGGTTGCGCGGCGCCACGGCCAGTTTCGCGTCCACGTGGATCGCGACACCGGGAGCGTCCGGTTTGGGTTCGGTTCCGAGGCTCATGGCGGTGACGAAGACGGCCAGGGGGAGCTGCGCCAGTTCGGCGTTGTGTTTACGCAGGTATTTCAGCGCATCTCGATGCCAGCCCATGATCATCGGCGCGCCCAACACTACAGCGGAGTACTCGCCAGGTAGTTGCACATCGGAGAGTTCGCGCACCTCGCTCTCGAAACCCGCCTTGGTGATATCCTCAGCGATGGCCACCGCCACGTCACGGGTGGTGCCCGAATGAGTAACGTACGTGACTAATACTTTTTTCATTATGACCTCATTAAAAATTGAATTATGCCGCGCGATGCAGGATCTCTTTTCCTGCATCCACGATGTCTTTCATGATTTGAGCTGCTTCCGCTTTTTGTTCAGCCGTCGGCCCGGAGGTGAGGGGGATGAACTTGACAAGGTCGTTGGCCTGCCGCAGGACTTCTTTTACATCCGCTGTATACGCCAGGTCTTCCCAGCCGCGGGTTTCGGGGCGGGGCAGACCGTGCGCTTTGTCGATTAATTTCCGCGCGCGCTGAAGACGTTCTTCCGTGGGGATCAATTTGGCCATAAACCCTCTCTATAATTATATCCAGCCCAAAAGGGGTCCGGCCGGTCATTTGACCAGTTCTTTTAGGATGATCTCCAGGATGAGTGTCTCGCGTTTTACCCAGCGATCTGTCACCTCGCCTGATGCCATCAAAGCCTGGTTGACAGTCAGCGCTTCAGACACCTTGATCCAACATGGCGTGAACCCCAACCGGGATTCGTATTCTTCCAACTGTTGCTCGCCTAATAGCGGATCGATCGCACACAGGTAAAAATAGGAAGTCATGCAAAAGCAATCGGCTTCCGGTTCGATGGCGAAATCAAATTCCCGGGTCATGCCAAACTCGACCGGTGTCGAGAGCAGGGTGGCGCCGCCTTCCTCGGCCAGCTCACGTTGTAGCGCGGAGGTATGATCCTCGCCGGTTTGAACCCCGCCACCGGGCAACTTATAGTCGCCGCACACTGTGGAGTGGATTAAAAAGATTTGCTCACCGCGCAAGACCACGGCGCGCACGGCCTCACGGCAGACGATCCTGCCCTGGTGAGGAACGTTGGCGCGGCGGTCGATCTCGGCGAGCATTCTCATTTTGACTCCTTAGAGGGTGATCAGGACGATGGCAGCCAGGCAAAGTGCCACCCCAACCCAACCCTTGACCGAGATCTTTTCTTTTAAGAGCAATCCGGTGAGGATCACGGTGGCCGCGGGGTAGAGTGATGAGATAACCACGGCTGTGTCGAGGCGGGTGAACTGACGGGCGAGCATGAAGAAGATGTTGCCGCCGGCATCCAGCACGCCGGCCAGCAGGCTGACTCCGTTCGTGCGGATGCCCGGGAAACTCAATTTATTGATCTTTAATAACAAGGCAGAACCCAGGAAGACCATGCATCGTGAAAGGATCAAGGGGGTGAAGACCTTGTCAGATTCGACTTGTGAAATAAAGATCATGAAGCCGGCAAACCCCAACCCTGCCAGGCAGGCCAGCCCGAAAGCTTTGCGCGAGGTGCTGCTGCGCGCCGCGGAAGATTGGCTGACCACCCAGATGCCAATAAACGCCAGCCCGAAACCCACCAGGCGCAGCGGGTCTGGTAGACCCTGGGTGAGGAATCCAAAGGCCACGGGCAACCCGGCGCCGATGACCGCCGAGGCGGGCGCCACCGTGGCGGATTCGCCTATGGAGAGGGCTTTATACAGCGCGCCGATGCCAACCGTGCCGGTGACGCCGGCCAGCGAAGCCCATAGCATTTCACGTCCGGCCGGGAAGGATTCACCCTTGATCAGGGCGGCTATGATGAGCAGCGCCAACCCCGAGAGCGCGGAAAGGAAGAGCACCTGGAATTGATTGCGCTTGCGGGTGGCAAACCCGCCGGTAAAATCCGCGCTGCCCCACACGGCCGCGGAGGTGAAAGCCAGGAGCACGCCGAGCAGGTTGTTGGTGGGCAGCATAAAGTTTAAACCTCGATCTCAGGTGAAAGTTGAAAGAATTATTATATCCAAATTGGGAGAGGGTGCGCCTATAAACTGAGGTATTGGGTAATCATGGTCTTGACTTCCAGGCGGTAAAGCTCGCCGGCGTCCTTGATGAAGGGTGGGAAGCGCCCGCCAATTTCGTTGAGAATCAACCCGTGCAAGCGGCTCCAGATGATGGTTGCCAGGTAGAGGGTGTATTCATTCTCGGCAGTGATGCGCGTTTTCCACTCCGTGAGCAGTTTGCTCAATCCGGGCGGCAGCACCAGTTGTTCATCTTTCTTGAGTCCACCCTCTTTTTGCGCCGAGTCGAGGATGGCGATCAACGCCTCAAGGGTGTGTGAAATGGAAGCAGAAGTAACAGCCGCGGGTGGCGCGGAGAAGAAGAGTTGGTAGCGCTGCGGGTTTTCAACCGCCCAGCGCCGGTAAGCCTGGCAAACCACCCTGAAGCGCACACCGGGGTCGTCTTGCAGGTGGGGGGCGTGCGCGTCGGTCAGGTAGGCGCCCAGGTCAGCGTCGGCGTCAGCCACCAATGCCTGGATCAACTCGTCGCGGCTGGGGTAATAATTGTAGATGGCCGGGGCGGTGATGTTCAGGTCACGGGCGATGGCACGCAGCGCCACGGCCTCTATCCCGCTCGTGCCGATGATCTTCCAGGCCGCGGCTTTGACCGCGGTTCTCAGGTCTTGGGCATCACTTTTCGTCGGTCTTCCCATCGGATCCTCTAAAATATACAATGTAAATATACATCGTATATTTAGTCTTGTCAATCACCATCGCTGTTTGGACGACCAGATGGGATGTGAAGGGGTTACAATGAAGTTACATTCTTTTCTTTCGATCGGGGCGATCATGCACATTCTTACCTTTAATTGCGGCAGTTCTTCACAAAGCGCACGTCTTTACGAAGTGAACGGCAGCGCCGAGCCTCGCGTGGTCGCCAGTTTCCACGCCACGAACGTGGACACGCCCGCCAGTTCTGAACCGCAACTCACCTGGCAGGTGGGGGAAGAAGAAGGGGTGCACAAGGCTCCGCGCATCACCCACCGCAAGGCGGTGTTGAAAATTCTCAAGACCCTGCGTGAATACAAACTGAAACCGGACGCCATCGGTCACCGTTATGTCGGCCACGGACAAATTTTTTCGATCCTTCTCTACATCAATGAAGACATCCTCGCTGGTCTGCTTGCGTTTTTTGCTCTCATACTCATTTATACTCTAATTTGCTTCATGTGGATTGATTACATCTATGCCTTCCAGCGCTGTGTTGTGCAATTCAGCACGCTTGTAAACAGCATTTGCCCCTGCGTTCCCT
>CAZUXF010000011.1:0-81558 GCA_964624535.1 uncultured Anaerolinea sp.
ATCGTGGAAGGATTGCGCTACCGCGCCTGCCAGCAGTATGCCAATGAAGTCGATCCTTCATGGCAATATTTCGCCAATTTCGCCCGCCGGGGTGGCACCTCTAAACGCATCAACACCGAAGCCATGGACAGCCACATCAAGCAGGTGGAAACCGAAGCGCGTGGAGTGCAACGGCTTAAAGTGGGTCTCACCCGTCTTTGGATCAGTTATTTACGCAATTCGAAGTCCGCGCGCAAGGGTTTGGTGCGCTGGCAGATGCGTTACATCCCGGGTATTTACACTGACTTGTTTGATAAATATCAACCCGATCTGGTGGTCTCGGCCACGTATGGCTGGCGCAACGACCGCTATCTTTTGCGCGAAGCGGTCCAACGTAGGATAAAGACTGGCGCGGTGATCGTCGGTTGGGATAACCCCAGCAGTTACGGCATCCCCGCGGCGCCGCTCGACTTTGTTACCTGCTGGTCGGAAGTGCAGAAGCAAGAGCTGGTGGAAGGTTCTGATTGGGATCCTGAAAAGGTCAACATCGGCGGCATTCCGTCTTATGACGGCTACTTCCGCAAGGAATGGCTCATTCCTCGAAACGAATATTTCAAGATGCACAACCTGGACCCGAAGCGCAAGCTCATCGGGTACGCGTCCAGTTTTATCACCTTCGCGCCGAATTACCTCAATATTGAAGCATTGGCAAAACTGGTCGCCGGGGATGAACTTGAAGAACCGAGCCAGTTATTGATCCGACTGCACCCCAATCATTTTATGGATGAACCTCTTTACGCGGGCGAGCGTGAAAAAGTGCGCGCCCTGGCGAAAAGTCTGCCGCATGTGCACGTGGTCGAACCTGTAGCGCTGGGCGGCGATCTCGGCCATTATTCGGGTGAGGACATGCCCGAAAAAACCTCCATGATGGCCTACTCGGACGTTTTCACCACCGTCTACTCGACCATGTGCGTGGAAACCGCCATTCACGGCCGCCCGATTGTTAGCATTTGCATAGACACTCCCGGTGGTTGGAACAAACCCGGCAAGTTTGCCCTCAAACTATCTGAAATCGGCAACTGGCCGACCCATCAGCGTTTTCGGCAGGCTGGGGCGGGGCGGGTGGTGTTTGACGCGGCCCAACTGAAAGAAGCCCTCAATCAATATCTCACCGATCCGGCTCTGGATGCTGCGGAACGAGAAAAGTTAGTTCAGGACGAGGTCACCTTTACGGATGGCAGCGCTGGAAGACGCACGGCGGAATACCTGTTCTCGCTCTTATAACGAACGAGAGACGGGTTGGCGTTTGATTTATAATCGTTTGAAGTGGACACGGTTACACGATGAAGATATTAATTGCGGGATATGGATCGATCGGTAGAAGGCACCTTAATAATCTGCGCGCGCTTGGCGAGATTGATTTTGTGATGTTGCGTTCCAATCTTTCCACGCTGCCGGATGAAGGGATTAAAGACATTCCAGTAGAAACAGACATCCAGGCGGCGTTAAAACACAAACCAGACGCTGTGGTCATCTCGAACCCTACCGCGCTGCACCTCGATGTGGCCATTCCAGCGGCTTTGGCGGGCTGCGCGATCTTGATGGAAAAACCGGTCTCTCACAACCTCGAGCGTGTGGTGGAACTCACCCAGGCATTGAAAGCTGGCGGTGGAAAAGTTTTGATGGGTTTTCAATTCCGTTTTCACCCCGGGTTGCGCATGGTCAAAGAATGGCTGGATGCTGGCGCTATCGGTAATGTGGTTTCCTGCCGGGCGCACTGGGGAGAGTACCTTCCCAATTGGCACCCCTGGGAAGATTACCGCAAGAGTTACAGCGCCCGCGCGGACCTGGGCGGTGGCGTGGTGCATACCCTGTGTCATCCGCTCGATTACCAGCGCTGGTTCTTTGGGGAAGTGGAATCTTTATGGGCTCATACGTCATCCCAAAGCGGGCTTGATCTTGAGGTGGAAGACACCGCTGAGATCAGCATGCGATTTTCCAACGGGGTTTTATCTTCCACCCATCTTGATTTTGTTCAACGACCCGCCGAGCACTCTCTGAAGATCATCGGTTTAAAGGGTACCATTCAATGGAACAACGCCGATGGGTTCGCCACTTGCTACGACGCCGAACTGGATACCCTGACTCAATCTGTACTGCCAGCGGGATTCGAACGAAACGCGCTGTTCCTGTCTGAAATGCGCAATTTTCTCGAAGTCGCTCGTGGAACGGCATCTCCGGCTTGCACATTGGAAGACGGCATCGCCGCTGTACGCATGGCCGAAGCAGTGCATCGTTCCGCGCTAAACGGTGAAAGGATTAATATGAAGGGTAGCATGGAGTGACAGAATGACAATCCAGGATAAATTTTCACTGACAGGCAAAACCGCCCTGGTTACAGGCGGTGCCGGTTTGTTGGGTAATGAATTTTGCCGTACTCTCGCTGAAGCGGGGGCAATGGTCTTTTTGGCCGACCGTTCCACGGACCTGGTTCAATCAGCCGCGGCGGAGCTGGTCAATTTTCCAGGCACGGTCACGGGTGTGGTGATGGATGTCACCGACCCCGATTCGATCCAAAAAGCCGTGGCGGGGATGGTGGCACAAACCGGCAGGGTGGACGTGCTGGTCAATAGCGCGGCGCTCGACCCCAAGTTCGACCCCACCCATCCCCGTTTCTACGACAACGCTTTCGAAAATTACCCCCTCGATTTTTGGCAGGATGGACTTGCGGTGAACCTCACCGGACCCTTCCTTGTTACCCAGGGGGTGGCGCGTGAGATGGTCAAACAAAAAAGCGGTGGATCGATCATCAATCTTTGCTCCACCTACGGGTTGGTAGGCCCTGACCAGCGGGTTTACGAAGGAACCGGAAAGCAGAAAACCTTTAAACCGGTTTTCTACTCGGTCACCAAGGCTGGCATCCTCGGTTTCACGCGATACCTGGCGGCGTATTACGCCGGCACGCGCATTCGGGTGAACGCGCTCACCCCCGGCGGGGTGGAAAACGGCCACGAGGAACACTTTGTCAAGAATTACTCGTCTCGGGCTATTTTGGGGCGGATGGCCAATAAAGACGAAATGAACGGCGCGCTGCTTTTCCTGGCTTCTGAGGCTTCTTCATATATGACAGGTGGCAACCTGGTGGTGGATGGAGGATGGACAGCATGGTAAAAAAACCTGAGGTCTTGGCGGTCATTCCCGCCCGGGGAGGCTCCAAGGGCATCCCGCGCAAGAATATTCGAGATTTTGCGGGCTACCCGCTGATCGCATACAGCATCAAGGCAGCCACTGCTTCGAACACGGTGACCCGTGTCATCGTCTCTACCGATGATGAAGAGATCGCTGCCGTGGCCCGGGAGTACGGCGCCGAAACACCTTTTTTGCGACCGGCGGAACACGCCCAGGATAGCACCACCGACCTGCCCGTATTTCAGCACGCCTTGCGGTGGCTCGCTGAAAACGAAAACTATTCTCCCGATGTGGTTGTTCAATTAAGACCAACTTCTCCGATCCGCCCGCTCACCTGCGTGGACGACGCGGTTAATGTGTTGCTCTCACATCCAGAAGCGGACTCCGTCCGCGGTGTGGTTGAGGCCGGTCAATGCCCTTATAAAATGTGGCGCATAGACCCATCCAGAGGCCACATGAACGCCCTCCTCGGCGTAGAGGGGATCACCGAAGCCTTCAACGCCCCACGTCAAAAACTCCCCACGGTTTTCTGGCAGACCGGGCATATCGACGCCATCCGACCGCAGACGATCCTCAAAATGGGTTCAATGAGCGGCAGGGTGGTGATGCCCCTGGTTATTGATCCGCGCTTCACTGTGGATATTGATAACCAGTCTGACTGGACCCAAGCCGAGTGGCTCGTGCGCGAAGGCGGTCTGCAAATGGTCGACCCAGCCAAGCTTCGCCGGCCGATGCCCTCCAAGGTTAAGTTGCTGGTGATGGATTTTGATGGCGTGCTCACAGACAACCGGGTTTGGGTCAACGAAAAAGGCGAGGAGATGGTGGCAGCGAATCGAAGCGACAGCCTCGGCTTATCCCTTTTGCGCGAAAAAACCGGGGTGCAATGCCTGGTCATCTCCAAGGAACGCAACCCGGTGGTGGAAGCGCGCTGCAAAAAATTGAATATCCCCGTCTTGCAAGCCGTGGACGATAAAACCTCTGCGTTGAAACAGGCAATCGAAGAACGCGGACTCGCGGTTTCAGACGTTGTTTATGTGGGCAACGATACCAATGATCTGCCCTGCTTCCCCATCGCGGGTTTTGCCGCCGCCCCGGCGGATGCCCACCCTGAGATCTTACGTCGGGCTGACCTTGTGCTCACCCTTCCGGGCGGTCGGGGTGCAATCAGGGAACTTTGTGATATTTTGATGTCTCGGTTACAATAGGTAACCGAATTTGAACGCAACCAGAATGGTTTGACAAGGAGTTAATTAATGTTTGATATCGAATTCTATATGAAGGTCTACGACCTTAAAAAACGCTTGATGAGCGGTGAGAAGATGGAACGCGAGTACGTGGTCAATCAATTGGAAACCTTTCGCTCAAAAGACCCTGTTGTCTACAACATCGAAACCACCAACGCCTGCAATATGCGTTGTGAAATGTGCCCCCGAACCACCATCATGACCCGTCCGATCGAAACCATGAAACCGGAACTCTTCAAGAGGGTTATTGATCAGCTCAAACCATTCAGCGCCGAACAACTCACCCGCTGGGAAGATTTCGTGGTCAAGAATTACGGTATCAAAAAGAATGAAATGAACGAGAATCACTATTTTCTATATGTGATCCCACGGGTGATCGTGCTGCACGGCTACGGCGATCCGTTGCTCGACAAAAGCATGCCGCAATACGTCAAATGGATGACCGAGAAAGGGCTCGAAAGCTACTTCTCTTGCAACCCCGCCAACATCAACATGGACCGCACCATCGAAACCTTTGAAAACGGTCTGGGATATGTGAAATATTCGATCGAGAGCGTCGATGACTTGCGCCACAAGGAAGTGCGCGGGCAGGCTTCCAATTTCACCGAATCTTATAAAAACATCTTGAAGTTGTTGGATCTGAAAGCCCAGCGTAATTACAAGACCACTATCGTTATCACCATGATCAACCTCAACAAATCTTGGCAGCAGGATGAATTTGCCCGCTTGCAGGAAGCCTTCAAGGGCATGGATGTTTACGTTTATCTTAAGAGCCAGGACCAGATGTGGTATGAAGACAATAAACAGACCACCCAGTCGATCCACTGGCTCGAGTTCTGCCAATTCCCGTGGTCTTCCATGACCATTAAATCGAACGGTGAATCCGTGGAGTGCGTGGAGGATTTCAACAACGAGATCATTCTTGGCAATGCGGCTACCGAATCGATGTACGACATTTGGAATGGCACCAAATACAAACAATTCCGCAACGATCATTTTGACCTCAAGCCCGGCATCAAGTGCACTGAGCAGTGTGATATGAATTTGATCGGCAGTTTTCTTGCTTCCTAATTTTCTTAAGCAAACCAGGAGACTTTCATGACTCGTGAAATTCGCATTGGCAATAAAATGGTCGGGGATGGGCACCCAGTCTACATCATCGCTGAAGTCGGCATCAACCACAACGGCGACCTTGAAAGCGCCAAACGCCTGATCGACGCCGCCCACCACGCCGGAGTAGACGCGGTCAAGTTTCAGAAACGCACACCCGAATTATGCGTCCCGATGGAACAACGCAATCAAATGCGAGAGACTCCCTGGGGCTACATTACTTACATGGATTACCGCATCAAGACTGAGTTCGGTGACAAGGAATACGCAGAGATCGACCGCTATTGTAAGGAAGTCGGAATCGATTGGTTCGTGTCCGTTTGGGACGAAGAAGCCGTCGATTTTATGGAAAAATTCAACCCTGTCTGCTACAAGATCCCGTCCGCTTCGTTGACCGACCAAGTCTTGCTCAAACATTTGCGCTCCACGGGCCGCCCTTTGATCCTTTCTACTGGCATGTCAACCTCACATCAGATCAATGATGCGGTGAATTTCGTTGGCCAGGAGAATCTGGCTATTACGCACGCAACAAGTACCTACCCATGCGACCCTCACGAGTTGAACCTGCGCATGATTGAAACCTTGCGCAAGACTTTCACCTGCCCGATTGGTTATTCAGGTCACGAGGTCGGGTTGGTTACCTCAGCTGTGGCCGTAGGCATGGGTGCCTGCATGGTGGAACGACACATCACCCTTGATCGGGCACTGTGGGGTTCAGATCAAGCCGCGTCAGTTGAACCAGGCGGGTTTGAAAAATTGGTCAAATACATCCGCGTTACCGAAATGGCCGTGGGTGATGGTGTTAAAAAAGTTTACGATAGCGAATTGCCTTCCCAGAAGAAATTACGCAGGGTATAACTCTTGGCTTTTTCAGGTTTTTCTCGGATTCATCGAGCCATTCGCCAGCGTTGGGTGCATCAAGTCAGCAACCAACGCTGGAAGCGTTTGTCTGCCAAAGTCGAGAAAATGTTTGTTCCTGCGAAAGATACCCGGCCGGTGGTCTTCTTCAACGCGTCTACGCGCTTGATCGGTGTCAGCCAGAACGCCGCTTATTCGTACCTCACCAGCCTGGGATTCCGCGCCCAGGGGATTCAAGTGGTCCATTTTGTTTGCCAGGCGGGCATGCAACGTTGCGTGCTTGGCAGCAACCGAGACCGATTTGACCAGGCTCCGCCCTGCGAATCGTGCGCGCGTCAAAGCGAGGCTCTTTTTACCAGCGGACAGGTGTGGCCTCTTAAGTACGAGACCGACGAGACCCTTTTCAACGCATTGGAAGGATTGTCGGTGGCAAGGCTCTCGAGTTTTGAATACCATAACTTACCGCTTGGTTTCTGGGCGTTAAACTCATTGCGCTGGGTATTACGCCGATATACTCTTAAAGAGGACTTGCAAACTCGCGCCTTTATGGCGGCGTTCATCCTCTCGGCGTGGAACGTTTACCAACAGTTCGAGCGGTTGGTTGAAACGGTTAACCCCCAAGCTGCTGTGGTGTTCAACGGCATGTTCTTTCCAGAAGCTGCGGTGCGCCAAGTCTGTTTAAGCAGGGGTATCCGAGTGATGACCCATGAAGTCGGTATTCAACCCTTATCAGCATTCTTTACCGATGGGGAGGCTACGGCTTACCCCATGCACATCCCCGATGATTTTCAACTGTCCCCTGAAATGAACACGCGACTTGACGATTACCTGAGCCACCGATTCAGCGGCAATTTCACCATGGCGGGCATCCGTTTTTGGCCTGAAATGAAACAATTGGAAGGGGCGCTGCTTAACAAAGCAACCCAGTACAAGAAAATAGTGCCCATCTTCACCAACGTTATATTTGACACAAGCCAGGTGCACGCCAACACACTTTTTGCAGATATGTTCGACTGGCTCGATTCGATTAGGCAAACCATTCTTGACCATCCTGAGATCCTTTTTGTGATTCGTGCTCACCCCGATGAAACCCGTGTCGGCAAGGAGAGTCGCGAAAGTGTTGCCGATTGGGTGCAACGCAATGGATTTACAGCCCTGGCAAACGTGGTCTTCGTGAATTCAAGCGAGTTCGTCAGTTCTTACGACCTCATCCAACGATCTCATTTCGTGATGACTTACAATTCCACCATCGGCCTCGAAGCCACCCTTTTACGCAAACCAGTATTAACCGCCGGAAAAGCCCGCTATACTCAGTTGCCCACCACTTTTTACCCACGAACCAAAGCAGATTACCTGGAAAGGCTTGGCGAGTTCATTCAAACCGAAAAAATTGAAATCCCGGACGAGTATTATCAAAACGCGCGCCGGTTCCTTTATTCCCAGTTGTTTCTCACTTCCCTGCCATTTGATGAATTCGTTAAAGATGACGGCGTCTGGAACGGTTACGTGACCCTCAAAGATTTTGCCCCCTCCTCACTGCTATCTGAAAATTCCGAGACCCTCCGCGTGTTGGTTGAAGGAATTCTCCACGGTAAAGGGCTGCAGCGAACGCCATGATCAAAAAACCAGTTTGCTCCATTATCATCCGCGCTTACAACGAGGAAAAACACATCCGCCGGTTGCTGACTGGCATTGCTGAACAAACCGTTAAGAATGTTCAAGTCATCCTTGTGGATTCAGGCTCCACCGATCGCACGATCGAAGAGACGAGCGGGTTTGACTTGGAAGTGGTTCACATCTCGCCCGAGGATTTTACTTTTGGACGTTCCTTAAATGTTGGTATTGCCCACGCCACAGCGGACCTGGTTGTGATGGCTAGTGCCCATGTTTACCCAGTTTACCCGGACTGGCTCGAAACCCTGTTGGCACCTTTCAAAGCCAAGGGCGTCGCCTTGACCTACGGAAAACAACGTGGTTCACCGACCACCCACTATTCTGAATTACAGATCTTCAAGCATTGGTACCCAGATCATTCGCTTCCACAGCAACCCCACCCTTTTTGCAATAATGCCAATGCGGCCATCCGCAAACCTCTTTGGCTGGATCATCCTTATGATGAGACTCTGACGGGCCTCGAAGACCTTGCCTGGGCGAAATGGGCACAGTCGAACGGGTCTCAGATCCATTACGTTGCCGAAGCCGAGGTGGTGCATGTGCACAACGAATCTACAGCTGGAATTTTTAACCGCTATCGGCGTGAAGGTATGGCGTTTAAACAGATCTATCCGCATGAAAAATTTTCACTGCGCGACCTGGTAAAACTCTTTTGTCAGAATGTGTTCAACGATTGGCGAACCGCTGTCACCGAGAAAGTTTTTCTGCACACCTTCGCCAAGGTCATCCGCTTTCGCTGGCTGCAATTCTACGGAACGTACCAGGGGTATAAGAAGTCTGGTCCATTGACCTGGCAACTTAAGAAAGCCTTTTATTATCCCAGGGTGCAAATGAATCAAAAAACGACTGAACGAAATGTGGAACCGATTCGGTATAATTAACTGATCGGACCTTTAAGGAAAATTTTGAAAATATCCATCGAATTCACAGGAATCGCCCGCGAGTTCACGGGGGCTGCCGAGATGGAGTTTGAGGTTCCTGCTGCTGCCACGTATCGCGACCTGGTCAGGCTCCTCGCGGATCGATTTCCGGGCTTGGTTGGAATCTTGATCGATCCGAACCGGGAGTCTTTTTTAAGTTCGAACATGTTCGTCATCAACGGGGATTTGGCTTATCCAGCCATGATTATGGACGAAAGACCCGCGGATGGCGAAAGAATTGCATTAATGTCGGTGATCACTGGTGGATGAACACCTGATCGCCGGAATGTGGAGAATGCCATGAAACCAACGATCACTGCGTTAGTGCCCATGCGGCATCATTCCCAGCGCGTGCCGGGGAAGAATTTTCGTCTCCTGGACGGGAGACCGCTCTACGCGCACATCCTGTCCGCTTTGCTCGAAGTGCCAGATATTACGCGCATTGTGGTAGACACCGATAGCGTCGAGATCATTCAGGGAGTAAGCAAGGATTTCCCATCTGTAACTTGTGTTGAACGCCCTGAAGCCTTGCGTGCCGACACAATCCCGATGAACGAGATTTTGATGCACGATACGGAATTGTTTCAATCAGATTTTTACCTGCAAACCCATTCCACCAATCCGCTTATGAAACCCGATACCATTCGGCGGGCAATCGAAACCCTGCTGGGGCAATACCCGGCATACGATTCGTTGTTTTCGGTGACGCGGCTGCAAACCAGGTTGTGGGATGGTCTGGGAAGGGCGATCAACCATAATCCAAATATTTTGCTGCAAACTCAGGATCTCCCTCCTCTGTTTGAAGAAAACTCCTGCCTTTACCTTTTCACCCGCGAAACCCTGGTGCAGAAGCGCAATCGATTGGGCGCGAGGCCATATCTCTTTGAAATTGATGCTGATGAAGCCTGGGACATCGACGAGGAAATGGATTTTAAACTGGTGGAATTACTCGTCCAGGCGAGAAAATCGAAGTAGGGATCAGGGATTTTGAAGAAAAACGCCCACATTATCGTTCAGATTATATTAGCGTTGCTCGCGTTTATTGGCAGCGCATACGTTGCGTTAACTCCCGCCAACAGTTTGATGAATTGGTATAACATCGATGACGCTTTCTATTATTACAAGGTCGCGCAAAACATACTGACGGGCAACAACATCTCTTTTGACGGCATCAACCTGGCCAACGGCTTTCATCCACTATGGATGATTGTGTGTCTGGGGGTGTTCTGGCTTTCCAAATTTAACATACTCTTACCCTTGCGAGTCTTGGTTTTGGTCAGTGGTTTGTTAAACGCCGCCACTTGTGTGCTTTTGTATCGTTTTCTCCGACGGCATATTCATTGGGGTGCCGCAATCCTTGGCTCGGCGGTGTGGGCGCTATATCCGCCCATTTATGACAATGTGATTGTCCACGGCATGGAAGCGGCAGCCAGCGCCTTTTTTACCGTGTTGCTGATCTCGATGGCTGCGAAAATCCACGCCAAACCCGAAGACGCGAAACTCCGGTTCGTAGATTTCTTGGGATTGGGGGTTGTGGGGGCCTTGACGATCCTTTCCAGGCTTGACAACCTCTTCCTGGTCGCCTTGGTGGGGTTGTATGCTTTGTTGAGGATCAAAAAAATCCCGGCCCAGGTGATCTTTGATTTGATCGCGATCGCAATCTCGGTGTTTGCCGCCTGGATCATTCGCCTCGGCTCAGAAGGCGTTGTGCAACACACATATACCATCTATCCCATGTTAATCGTTTCCGTGTTGCTAAAACCCGTGGTTTTATTCTTCGCTGGCTGTTACACCAACCCTGACGGTCTACACCGTGCGCGGATCTTTGTCAGGCTTTCGTTGGCGGCGGTGATCGGTTTGGCGCTCGAATATGGCATCCTGGCCTTGTTGTTCAAGGCTGGTGTCACAAAGATGTTTTCCAATTCGATCGTTTTCTATAATGCTTTGATCTCATTTGTTCTCATACTCATCGTGCATTTCATCTTTTTGCGATCAGCGGGGAAGGGGGTGAATCCTCCTTTCCGTGTTTTTACCAGTTGGTTGAAATTTAATTGGAAAGCCATTTTGCGCGGTGGGGTTGCATATTCGATTCCCATCGCATTATTGGTGGGCGGATATATGGTTTTCAATAAGATCACCTTTGGAACATTCACTCCGATTAGTGGTCAGATCAAACATTGGTGGGGAACTATGTTCAACACCGTTTATACCCATCCGGTATCACTAATCTCGGTTTTGGGGTTAAGCACAGCTGATAATTACGGTCCCTGGTCGCTGGTAACCTCCAAGTTGATGACATGGGCCCAAGTCATTTCCAGTTGGGTGGGCTTACAAAACCCCGAAATTCTTTTTGGTGTGTTCATTTTGATCACCCTCGTGCTTTTCTTCTGGCTCATGGGGGCTGAACGTGGTCGACTGGCACGAAAATTCTTCCACCTTATGCTTCCTGCGGTGTTGGTCGGCTCCATCATTCACATCACGTATTACACTGCCACCGGTTATACCCACACCCGTAGTTGGTATTGGGTGGGTGAAATGCTCACCCTGGTATTGACGGGTAGCCTGGTTCTTGATGGAGTGTTTTCTTGGATTGAAAAACCCAGAATCAAGTTAAATCTTTCACCAATCTTGGTTGCGGTCTTGTTCCTATTGTTGGTTCAGTACCACGTGACTTATTTGCGTAACCTGGCTCCTTGGAAGGTCGCTGCCGGACATGAAGCGGATTACCTCGCCGAAATCCGGGATGTTGAACTGCACACCCTTCCAAAAACCAAAATTGGCATGACCGGCGGCGGGATGGTAGCCTACTTCATTGAAAATCGCACGGTCGTCAATCTGGATGGGTTGATCAACAGCCCTGAATACTTTAATGCCATGATTTCCGGCAGGGCGACCGAGTTTCTGGATGCCATCCCATTGGACTATGTGTATGGCAAGCCCTATGTTTTGCTGGAATCAGACCCGTATGACGAGATTTTCGCGAACCGCCTCGAAGAGATCGGGTTTATCCGCGGGTACGAGAATTTCACGCTCTTCAGATATCGCATCAACCAATAACCCCGAAACCATCAACCAAAGTTATAATGGTTTGGCATGGAGAATTTGCGCTCAAGGATGTCAAAATGACAGACGTTTTACTGACCGCGCCTTATATGATCCCTTTTGTGGATCGTTTCAAGCCCGTTTTTGAGCAATATCAGATTAACCTGGTCGTCCCTGAGGTTAATGAGAGGCTCGAAGAATCAGAACTACTTTCTTGGGCTGGTAAGTTTGATGGCACCATTTGTGGAGACGACCGGTATACGCGTAAAGTCATCGAAAAGTGTATCCCGCGGCTCAAAGTGATTTCCAAATGGGGCACGGGTATAGATTCGATTGATGCACAAGCGTGCGCGGATCTTGGTGTTCAACTTAAAAACACCCCAAACGCGTTTACATTGCCTGTCGCAGACAGTGTGTTGGCTTACATCCTTACATTTGCGCGCCAACACCCATGGATGGACAAGGCCATGAAAAGCGGAGTCTGGAAGAAGATCCCCGGCCGGTCCTTATCCGAGATGACCCTTGGAGTCATCGGTGTGGGTAACGTGGGTAAAGCCGTGCTGCGTCGTGCGCGAGCGTTTGGTATGAACCTGCTCGGTAATGACATCCAACCCATCGCGCGTGATTTTCTTGTGGAGAATCAGGTTCAAAGCGTCTCTCTAATGGAATTGCTCAATCAATCTGATGTGATCAGCGTTAACTGCGATCTGAACCCGACTTCCTTTCACTTGATCAACGAAACCACCCTGGCGAGCGTCAAACCTGGCAGCGTTTTGATCAACACCGCCAGGGGACCGATTGTGGACGAAAAAGCATTGGTGCAGGCGCTTGCCTCTAGCCAGCTCGCGGGCGCCGCCCTGGATGTGTTTGAACAGGAGCCTTTACCTCTGGATTCACCGCTCATGAAGATGGATAACGTGCTTTTAGCACCGCATAACTCCAATTCAAGCCCCAGCGCCTGGGAAAACGTACACTGGAACACCATTCGCAATTTACTGATCGGGTTGGGGCTCGACCCTCAACGATTATCGCAATATCAAAAAACTGTCTGAAAGGATGATCCTGCATGAGAGAATATAAACGCATCGTCTTGATCACGGGCAGCGCTGGCGGCATCGGGCGCGCTGCAGTTAAAATGTTTTCAGACCAGGGTTGGAGCGTCATCGGGGTGGACTTCAACGACTTCGGTGAAGGTTTTCCGGTTGACGGGTTATTCATCAAGGCGGATATTTCGATCGCCTCTCAATTTGCGGTAGTTTACGACCGTGTCAAACAATTCGCGGCTTCACTAAACGCTGTGGTAAACAATGCGGCGGTACAGGTTTCAAAGCCGATGGTCGAAACTTCCGTGGAAGAATGGGATAAAGTAATTGCCACAAACTTGCGCCCGGTGTTTATTGGGGCACGCTACGCCCATCCTTTGCTCTGCACTGCCGGTGGAGGGGCGATTGTGAATGTTTCCTCCGTTCATGCCGTGCAAACCTCCGCGAATATTGCGGCTTACGCGGCATCGAAAGGCGGGCTGTTGGCCCTCACACGCGCCATGGCGATTGAATTCGCCCCCAACAACATTCGGGTGAATGCCGTGCTGCCAGGCGCCGTGGATACCCCCATGTTGCGTGATGGAATGAGCCGTGGTCAGCATTCAGGCTCCTCGCTCAACGAAAGACTCGACAACCTGGCGCGTAAAACCGTCAACGGCCGCATTGGCACACCAGAAGAGATCGCCCACGCCATTTACTTCTTGGCGGACAACACCCAATCATCGTTCATGACCGGTCAAGCCCTGGTGGTGGATGGCGGCGCAACAGCCAGATTGAGTACGGAGTAAACTTTTTGAAAAAAGGCATCCTGAAAGTCCTCCCTGAATCAACCGCCAATTCCTTGCGCAACGTGAAAGATGAGATCACGACAGCCGCTGAGTGGCCGGCTGCTTATTTAAATCCATGGCGACGCGAGTCCATTCGCAAGGTCCAGGCACTTCACAATTCGCATGTGGGGGAACAATGCGTGATCATCGGCAATGGTCCGAGCCTGCGTGAAACCGACCTGACAAAACTACGCAACGTTTTTACTTTCGGCATGAATCGGTTTTACCTGGCTTTTCAAGACCTGGGCTTTACTACTTCTTGCCTGCTATCGGTGAATGACCTGGTGATTGAGCAATGCGCGCAAGATTTCAGGACGTTACCCCTACCGGTGTTCGTTTCTTGGCGCGGACGCAAATGGATTCAACCCGCGGACAATCTTCACTACCTTTACACCACCTACCTTCTGCCACGTTTTTCCACGGATGCCTCAGGGCGCTTGTGGGAAGGGGCCACAGTAACCTTCGTTGCCATGCAACTGGCTTATTACATGGGCTTCAACCAGGTGGTGTTGATTGGCGTGGATCACAACTTTACCACCAAGGGAACCCCCAACACGACCGTGGTATCCACCGGGGACGATCCCAACCATTTCAACCCCGCCTATTTCGGCAAAGGTTTCCGCTGGCAATTACCCGACCTCGAAACTTCCGAGCTGGCATATTGCATGGCCAGGGATGCTTTCAAAAAAGATGGCCGCGAGATCGTGGACGCCACAGTCGGCGGCAAATTGACAGTATTCCCCAAAGTAAAATACGAGACCTTATTCTGATGCCTCCGCAACCCCTCGTTTCAATTATCACCCCTTCTTATAACCAGGCCCAATTCATTGAGAAAACCATTTGCTCGGTATTGGATCAGGATTACCCCAATATCGAGTATCTGGTCGTGGATGGGGGTTCGGACGATGGGACCGTAGAGATCATCAAGCACTACCAATCGAAACTTGCCTGGTGGGTCAGCGAGAAAGATTCTGGCCAGGCTGAAGCCATAAACAAGGGTTTTACACGCGCCAGGGGCGAATTTGTGGCCTGGATCAACTCGGATGATTATTTGATGCCCGGCGCGGTCGCTGGAGCGGTTGAAGCGCTACTGGAACACCCTGATGCCGCTTTTGTTTTTGGGGACGTCCGGGTCGTGGAGCAAAACGGTACGATATTAAATCAACTGGCATACGGTCAATGGGGATTGGCAGATTTGATGGCGTTTCGAATCATCGGCCAACCGGCGGTGTTCATGCGCCGCAGCGTGCTCGAAAAGACTGGTTTCCTCGACCTGAGTTACCACCTGCTTCTCGACCACCATTTGTGGATTCGCCTGGCGACGATTGGCAGCATGGTTTACGTGCCATCATTGTGGGCAGGCGCTCACTATCACGAAGGTTGCAAGAATTTATCTATGGCCGCAGGGTTTGGCAGTGAAGCCCACCGCATCGTGGATTGGATGCGGCAATCACCGAAATACGCTTCTTTGTTTCGAAAAAACAAGGAACGCATCCTGGCTGGCGCGGAACGTTTGAACGCTTTCTACTTGGTGGATGCGAAAGAATATTCCAAATCTTTCAGGGCTTATTGGAAGGCTTTTTGGTTTCACCCCGCAACGGTGTTGCCCGAGTGGCGACGGATGGTTTACGCCTTTTTTGCTCCATTAGGGCTTGAAGGTGTGAAGCGCGGGTATATTGAAAGAAGACGCAAGAAATTGAATCATCTTGATTGAGGTGTTGGATGTCAGAAATGAGTACTTCCGATGATGTTTTATTCTTAAAACCCAAAAAATGGGTCATCACGCTTTTAGTGATCCTTTTCTTGCTCGCGGGTGTGGGTGTGCGCCTGATCGATTTCACCGACCTTCCGCTTGATTTCTCGGTCACGAGGCAGTTGCACTCGCTGATCATGGCCCGCGGTTTGTATTATCAAATGGACACGCCAGAAACCAATGCCATGCCTCAAGACTTGCGCCAGTTCGCCATCACTACCGGGCGCAGCGAACCGGTTATCGAGCCGCCCATCTTGGAAAACCTGGTGGCTTTTACGTATCGCTCCCTCGGTGGGGAGAATATTCTCGTTGCCAGGGTATACTCGATCCTCTTTTGGGTGATCGGTGGTATTCCGCTCTTTTTATTAGCCCGTAAAATTATCAGCACCAATGGCGCTTTCGTGACGCTTGGTTTTTATCTTTTCATTCCCTTCGGCATTTTCGCGAGCCGCAGTTTTCAACCGGACCCCATGATGGTGATGTGGGTGTTGTGGGCTTTGTACTTCCAGGTAACCTGGTTTCAAAAGAACAATCTAAAGAACGCGATCTTCGCGGGGATTTTTTCGGGAATGGCCATTTTGGTTAAGGCTCCAATGGTTTTTTTCGTGGGTATCCCCTTCGCTGTTCTTGTGCTGCTTAAAGGGTTTAAACATTGGATTAAAAATGGACAGGTTTACCTGATGGCCGCCCTGGCCATCTTGCCAGCGCTCCTCTATAACTGGATCAGCGCCACCGTCGGCGGCAATGCCGATTCCATTTTTGGCGCGCGGTTTTTCCCACAATTGTTCGTGGACGTGAAGTGGTATCTCAACTGGCTCCAAATGATCAAGGGCGTGGCAGGGCATTTCCCGCTGGTGATCGGCTTATTAGGGTTTTTCTTTATCAAAAGCAAAGAAAACCGTTTCATTTATTTCAGTCTCTGGGTTGGTTACCTTCTTTACGGATATACCTTCGCTTATCACATTTACACACACAATTACTACCAGTTGCCCTTCCTGCCCATCCTCGCGCTGGGTATGGGCTACGTGGTTTCATCTGGTCTGGTTGCCCTCAAAAATCTGAATCGGCATTGGATCGAAAGAGGATTGATCATCTTGATATTGTTGTTTAGCCTGGGCCTCTGTGTGCAACGCGCACGGGGTTCGCTGGTGGCGTCTAGTTACCGTCACGAAGCCGCTTATTGGACGGATCTAGGCAAGAAAATCGGCAACAACGCTTCGGTCATAGCGCTGACCCATGATTACGGTTATCGCATCAGTTACTGGGGTTTTGTCAACCCAAAACTTTGGCCGACAGCCGGCGACAGGACGGTCAAAGTACTTTCCGGTTCGTCAGACCCCGAGTTTCAGCAGCTATTTAAGGAACTTACCTTGGGGAAGACGCTTTTCCTGGTCACCCTGACCGGAGAATTTGACAACCAACCAGATCTCAAGGAACATTTGTTGTCTACATATCCCTACGAACAAGGGGATGGGTATTATCTCTTCGATCTGGAACACCCGTTGACACAGGTAAATTAATTCTTGAACTCATCTCATCCGCTCGTCACCGTTGTCACTCCCTCCTTTAACCAGGGTAAATACCTGGAAGAGACCATCCTTTCCGTCCTCAGACAGGATTATGACAATATCGAATACATCCTTATCGATGGCGGCTCAACCGACAACAGCATTGATATCATCGAAAAGTACCGTGACAAAATTGCATTCAAGGTTTCCGAACCCGACCAGGGGCAAACGGACGCGATCAACAAGGGCTTTAGCCGGGCTAACGGGCAGATCCTTGCCTGGCTCAATTCAGATGACGTTTACCATCCACACGCCATCCGCGAAGCCGTGGAATATCTGATCGCCAACCCCGACGTGGGGCTGGTTTATGGTGATCTAGATTTTATCGACCAAAATGGAAAAGTGATCGGCAGGTTCAACGCTGCTCAAACCGACCTTGCGCGTCTGCGCCGGGGATTCGTGCATATTCCTCAACCCGCGGCATTTTTTAGGGCGGATTTATGGCGGCGGGTTGGCCCGCTTGACGCGAGTTTCTTTTTTGCCATGGATTATGATCTATGGACTCGATTGGCAGGCGTTGCAAAGATAAAATACCTGCCTGGGCGGCTGTGGGCGAAATTCCGCATGTACGCTGACAGTAAAACCATCAATGCCGACGACCGCTGTTGGCCTGAGATGCTTCGCGTACATTACCGTGACGGCGGAAGTTTCTTCTCAGTGATCACATTGAAATATTGGCTGCGTAAACTGGCCGCGCCTTGGTTAAAATCCAGGCGCAAGAAAATGTTCGAGCAAAAATAAAAAAAGTGCCAGGTACTTCACCCGGCACTTTTGGTTCTTACTTGATCACTCCCAGCTTCTTGCCAACCTTGGCGAACGCCTGCAAGCCCTGGTCGAGGTCGCTTTTTGAGTGAGCCGCCGAGATCATCACCCGGATGCGGGCTTTGCCCTTTGGCACGGTTGGGAAGCCGAGCGGCATGGCAAATACCTTTTCTTCGAACATTTCTCGACTGAATTGCTGCGCCAGGGGGGCTTCGCCCAACATCACCGGAGTGATGGGGGTGACGCTTTGACCGGTGTCAAAGCCCAGGTTTTTCATCTCGGTTTTGAAATAACGGGCGTTTTCCCACAAGCGATCAACCAGCTCGGTGGAGGCTTCCAGCAGGTCCACGGCGGCGATGCAAGCCGCCACGTCGGCAGGAGTGGCAGCCGAAGAAAAAAGGAAGGGGCGTCCGCGCTGGCGGATCCAATCAATGATCTTGGCATTACCGGCTACTACACCACCCATCACACCGAAAGCTTTTGAAAAGGTGCCAACTTCAACATCCACTTTGCCATGCAAACCGAAGTGGTCAACGATCCCACGACCGCCGCGGCCGACCACACCCTCGCCGTGAGCGTCATCCACCATCAACATAATATCGTGCTTGCTGGTGACCTCGTAGATCTTATCCAACGGGGCAAGATCGCCATCCATGCTGAAAACGCCATCCGTGATCGTGAGTCCACGCCGGAAAGAACCCGCGTTCTCGCGAATCACCTTGTCGAGGTCGACGGCTTCGGCGTGAGCGTATTTCACGATGCGCGCTGAGGATAATCGGCAGCCATCGATGATACTGGCGTGGTTCAATTCGTCCGTAAAGAGCACGTCATCCTTGCCTACCAAGGCTGGGATGGCGGCGAGATTGGCAGAAAATCCTGATTGAAGTGTGATCGCAGCTTCAACCCCTTTAAATTTTGCCATACGTTGTTCGAGTTCGAGGTGCAGATCCATGGTGCCGGCAATGCTGCGCACCGCGCCTGGGCCGACACCATATTTTTGGGCGGCCGCCTGGGCAGCCGCGATCATTTTTGGATGATTGGCCAGACCAAGGTAATTATTTGAGCAGAAGTTGAGAACCTGCTTTCCATCCACCACCAGCCAGGCTCCTTGTGGTGAAGAGAGCGTGCGGATGCGATTATATAAACCGCTTTCTTTGAGCCCGTTGATCTCATCGTCGATCCAATCCAAACGTTTGTTCATCATCACCTCAGAAAAGATAGTTTTCTCTTGCGGGAATCACCAGAATTATACATCCAGATCGTTTTGCAGCAGGATGCCCATTTCGACCAGCGCTTTTTCGATCACCTCAACCGCATCCCCCCGGATTGATGCTGTGGTTGGATTGAGTACTTCTACGATGACCTTTTTGGCCTTGGGGTGGTTCAGCAGTTCAAGCAGTGTCTCATGGGTTTTAGTTTTAAGAATAACCTGTTTCTCTACAATCGCCTCGAGTTGGTTTTCCTCCCAGCGTGCCGCAAGAAGCCCCCAATTCTTCGGCAAGGGTTGTGTGAGGTTTTTTTCGAGATACTGAATAATTTGGAAGAGCTTCAAACCCTGGTTACCGGCGAGCATGAAGCTTTTGGGGGTGGGTTGATAAACCGTTTCACTGGCAGACAATCTGATGATTTCACAAAAGCGCCCCACCTGGTAACGGAAGAGCCTGGACGTCCCGGTAGGTACCCTAACCTTTAGGTCAGCCGCGACATGAGCGGAGGATTTCGCTTCGCTGGTTTCGAGAATAGGTTGATGGTTTACGATCTCACGAAAACGGGCAGTTACCCTAAACGCCGCGCATTCCACGCTTTGTGATTTACTACCCAGATCGACCAGTCCAAGCCAATGCAGCGGACCGCAAATAAGGAATTGGATCAAGGCGCCGTCCACGGCTTCCCAACTTTCGATACCACGCAGATAAGTTGGTTCTGTTGCTCGGCGAATGAACCATGAATCGTAATCACCGCTTGGTCGTTGAAAATCAGGGTGGTGGGTTTTGATCGCCCCCACCAAAGATGGCAGGCTGTACCACGTTGCTGGTGCAAGAGTGCCCAACAAATCGATTAAAAACGATCTCGGCTTGCACGGATCATTCTGCCAATTTCCTTCAAAAACCAAATCCGGCAACCTCCGTAGATCGTTGATCTCAAGGCTTTCCATCCACAAAGTGAACCACTCAGATAGGATTTTCTGTCGGGGGTTGGTTAAAAAGGATTTGATCGTATCAGCATCAAAATGTCCATCCGGACCTTCAGGACAAGTTTGACGAATCAAGGCTAGAAGGAAGGTTTCGTCAACCTTCCACTTCAACCACGCATCGTCAGGGAGGGCGCGTTTCACCCGTGTGGCGGCAAGCCAGTCGGTGGCGTGGTCCAAAATTCGCATGTCCGCCAGTCTGATTTCGGCATAATCCGTTGCCAGGGCTGGGCGTATACCTGACAATATTGGATCTGTTGGGGCTTGTTGATTGGGCATGATCTCGTCAGGGATGAAAACGAACTCCCTGGGTTCTGGTGGCAAGTTCATGAACGCGCGGCCGATCAATCCACGGTACCACAGGGTTTCTGTCGCTGAAACCGGGTGTATCTCCGGTTGCTCACGGTTTCTTTTCGCCTGTCCAAACTCCCTCACCTCACCATACTTCCGTGTAAATTGTGACCAGGTCACTTTTTTGGCGTTGGCAGCGGCGTAGTTCCAGGCATCACGAACGGATTGAGGTAGGCGGTTTATTTCTTCGTCCAGCGCAATCGGCGACACCATCACCTGGTAAATTTCATCTATCGCGCTTGAAGCATCCAAATTGGCAGTGTCTACGCCCCAAAAAGACCCGATCCTGCGGATCAAGTCTTGGTCGTAGGTTTGGAGCATCTTTTTTAGTGTTGGCATATCGGGCTCGTCGTTTGCACAAGGTCGATTATACTCAAACCTGGCATTACAAAACCGTTTTGTTAGCTCGTTTGACGCGCGAAACCCTTTTAAGTATAATTTTTAAAGTCTTAAAGGTATTGAAGGATTCCATGGCCTTAAAAGGCAATCTTAAAGAGTTTTCTTTCACCCAAATCTTAAACCTGGTCAACCTGGCGCGTAAATCCGGGGGACTTTATATTGATACGGTCACTCGATCCGCGCACCTGATCTTTCGCGAAGGCAAACTGGCGTTCGGTACATTGGACGAGAAGGAAACTTCTCTGTTGGAGATCCTTTCCAAAACCAGGCTTATATCCACTCACCAGGTGAGGTCTCTTACCGAACGATTATCCGGACAGTCGGATAAGGAAATTGGCATTTACCTGATCAATTCGGGTTACTTGAGCCAGGAGCAAATTCTGGCAGGTTTGAGTGATTATTTATCGGATATCGTAAGGTCTTGTTTTGAATGGAAAGATGGCGCTTTTCATTTTGAGATCGGAGAAATCCCACCTGATAATAAAATACCGATCCGGCTGGACCTGGAAAATTTATCCGTCGAAAGCGCCCGGCACCTCCGTGAAACGGATGAGCTCAAAGCAGAGATCCCAAGTCTGGACATGACTCTGAAATTTACCGACCGGCCTGGATTAAACATCAGGGACGTGAACCTAACACCGGAAGAGTGGAAGGTGGTGTCATACGTCAATCCCAAGAACACCATCGCCCAAATCGCCGCATCCGTGCAAATGGATGATAATGAAGTACGCAGGGTAGTGTTTGCCCTCCTGCAGGGCGGACTGATCGAATTAAGCCGCCCAAAACAAGCTCCATCCCAGTACCCCGGACGTATCTTCCCCACGAGAGACCCGGCTGAACAAAAATCACTGGTCATTCGTGTCATAGACCGCATCAAGTCGATTTGATCAAGGACTGCGCCATGCAAACACAAACCGTAAAAATCGTTGTGACCGGCCCCTTCAATGCGGGCAAAACCGAATTGATTCGCTCAGTGAGTGAGATCGATGTGGTTTCGACCGAGAAGAAGATCACGGCTGAGTCTGAAAAGGTGAAATCGGCCACCACGGTCGCCATGGATTTTGGCCGCATCACCGTCGACAACGATCTGGTGCTTTTCTTGTTCGGCACACCGGGTCAAAAAAGATTTGATTTCATGTGGGAGATCCTCTCTGAAGGCATGCTCGGGTTTATCGTGATGATTGACAGCACCCGACCTGAAACTTTCAAAGAGGCGCGCAATATTTTGGAAACTTTCAGGGCTTACGCGCCCACACCCTATATTGTGGCGGCCAATAAGCAAGACTGCCAGGACGCTTGGGAGATCGAAGATATTCGCGTGGCGCTCAGGCTTGACCCCGCCATCAAACTGCTTCCATGTGTGGCCAAGAAAAAGACCTCGGTAAAGACCGTGTTACTCGAATTGCTTTATGGCATCCTTGAAGAGATGGATAAACCTGCCGCCTGATTCGTGATCAGGTGGATTGAATCCAATGATGATGACCTTATACAATAACGGATCCAGAATGGAAAAATTTTGGTTGAATGGCCTCATTGAAATATTTGGACCCGCGACTGTGCAAAAGTGGGTAGACCACGTGGGCGGCAATGAACCTTTCACGCTGCGGTTCATCGTTGAGCGGGAGATTGGGGTATCTGAAGCGCGTGGAATGTTTATTCGCTCTGGACGCGCCAGCTTCTATGTGTGGATGCGATTGTACGCAGAGAAATTAGGATGGCAGACCCCGGAATTCCGTCTGCTGGCTGGCAGCGCCAAGGCGCATCGCGCGATCAATGATTTTTTGACGCGCTACCAGCAGACCGATTCCTTTGAATTTGCCCTGACCGAGAACGAGCACAACAGCCAAGTGATGATCATCAACAAACCTGGTAAACCTCGCGTCCAGGATTGCGCCATGCTGCTTGGGTTCATCCAGGAATTGCACGGGTGGGCGAACGGCGGCAAGTTTTATAGGGTCGAAGAAACGCGCTGCCAGGCAGTTGGGGCGGAATCCTGTTGTTTTCGCGCAGACAAAAAACCCTCGGTTTGAGAATAAAATCGCAGTTTTCTTGACAATCTAACCCTCACCGGGTAAAATTGGTTTCGTTGCCGAGGTAGCTCAGTTGGTAGAGCACACGACTGAAAATTGTGGGGTCACCAGTCCGATCCTGGTCCTCGGCACTCAGACACTCCCTTTGGGGAGTGTTTTGTTTTCTGGTAAAACCGGAAAAGTTCAGGTATGATTGTTGAACTTGAAACTTTGGAGTCTGGATCGAATGCTCAAGAATCGATGGGTGAATGGGTTGTTTATTGGAGTGGCCGTGGTATTGGTTACGCTGACGGTTTTTAGCTTAACCAACGCCCAAAAGGAAGAGCAACTCAAATCATCGCCCACCCCAACCTTTGACATGGCATGGAGTGTAACGCAGACGCTCCAGGCTATTTACGCGGCTACTGAGACCGCCCGCCCGACCCTCACGCCTGTTACGCCCACCCCCACCACGCCTCCGCCAACTCCAATGGTGATGATACTGCCAGAATCGCATTACATTTATGATTTTATCGGTCATCGCCAAACGTATTCAATTGGCTGCGAGGCTAGCGTGGCGATTGACCTTGCCCAATATTATGATATTGATATACTTGAATATGATTTCCAAATCAATCTTCCGCATTCTGATAACCCCGATAAGGGATTCGTGGGCGATGTTAACGGCCCGTGGGGTCAAATTCCGCCTTACGCCTACGGCGTACACGCCGCGCCGGTCGCGGACCTCTTGAATGATTATGGCGTGGAAGTGCAAGGAGGCAAGGGGTATACACTCGATGACATCAAGCAGGCGTTGGCGAAAGGCCACCCGGTCATCGTTTGGGTGATCGGTAACATGGTTTACAGTGAACCCGTAGAATACATTGATGCGGAAGGCACCGTCTCGATCGTGGCCCCGTACGAACATGTTGTGGTTCTAACCGGTTACAACCAGGAAAGAATCCGTTACAACAACAACGGAAACACCAATGAAGCCACATACAAGACCTTTTTGACTTCGTGGGGGGTATTAGGCAACATGGCGGTCTTTCATAAATGATGACGATCCAAGCGCTTCAACTTGGCGGGCTTGCCCAACAAACCCTTAAGGCGGCAACCCGCGCTGTGGTCATGGGCATCACATCCAAGGGGATGTTTCTCAATGCAGAGGATAAGATCTTATTCGTCACCGCGGCGGATTATAAAAGCCCCTTCAACATCCAGGTCACAGAAATGGGCAATTTACCCGTGATCCTCGCTCCCGGTGATGTGTGCGACCTCTTACCGACGAGCCTAAATTTCTCGAAGCATGGCGTGAGGGTGGATACGGCAGATGCCAGGATCTGGCTTCCCGCGAACCCTGTTTCCGCCGATCTTGAACCTTCTGAACGCTCGTCCAGGGATGACCAGGTGATTTCCAGGTTTTGCGGGCTGGCCCCAGAAAAAGGTTGGTTGTTCCTATCGGCTTGCGCGGGTTCTGATCCGCATGGCTCACCTGAAATCGCCTGGGTGAAAGGGCTGGTGGATGTTTTTCTGAATGGTGTGACGGTCAGGGATTTTGAGCGCTGCGTCAAAAGCGCCCGGTCCATGATCGGCCTGGGGGGCGGCTTGACTCCTTCCGGGGATGATTGGTTGACCGGCTTTTTTCTCTTCCAGAATCGCTACTCGCGATCCTTGGTCGCTTCAGACGAATGGATCGAGAACCTGGGCGCTCAATTGAGCGCGCTGGCGGGGGAACGCACCACCAGGATCTCAGCCAACCGCATCGCGGCAGCCTGCCAGGGTTGGGCGGAAGAGATGTTTATTGAAGTGGTTGACCACTTCATCGCTCAAAAAGCCACGCTCAGCGATTTGCAAATCCGGAGGATCGTCGATTTTGGCCACTCTTCTGGAGTGGATACCTGCATGGGGATTTTGTCCGCATCGCGAATCTTAACCAATTAACACAGAATAAAAAAAAACCGGTTTCCAATTGGAAACCGGTTTTTGGTTATACACAAAAACTAGACGTTGACACCTTCGGGAACGGTGAAGTTCTCGTTGGCTTTGCGGACGGAATCGGGCACGTTGAAGTCCAACTCGGCGCCGCCGGCCATTTGTTTGACGTAATCCTTGACCAACTGATCCCAGTACTTCTTGGTGACGTAGTAAACCCGGGCGCCACCCAGTTCGTGCTGAACATCGGGCCAGGGGTAAGAAGGCTGAGCCATACCGAGACCCCAGCGCATCCAACCGTTGTAGGATTCGTAAGTGGCCCACCATTCGGTGTTTTTGATCATTTCGAAAGCGTAGTAAGCCTTGGCGTAATACATGACCGCGCCAATGCGTCCGCCGCGATCGAGGGCAACGGTGTGCAGGGAGATGTTGATGTTTTCATTCATCACACGGCCATTAGCGAAACCAGCCCAAACGCCGTCCACCAGACCCACGAGGGTATAGGGATCTTTGAGGCGGTGGCGATACCAGCCGAGGATTTCGGAATAGACGCGGGCACCAACGATGTCATAGAAGTCATGATCCACTTCCATGATGCGTTTCATGTATTCCATCATCTTGGGGGCTTCATCCAGGCGAGCTTCGCGGATGAAAAGGGTGCGGCCGTCTTTCAACTTGACAGTCGCGCCTGGGAACGGGGGCAGTTTCATTGCGGGACCCTGGAGCATGGCCTCAACGTCGCGGACATCGATCTGCAGGGTTTCGACGGATGCTTTTTCGGGAAGTTCGAATTTCATGTTTCTCTCCTTGAAATATTGTTGATTCTAAGAAGTTAGGCCAGGTTGGCTTTACTCAACTTATTCAGGCTCTCAACGTGCTTGATTTCGTAAACGTCGCCATGTTTGGTCTTGGGCATGGTTTCGGCTTTCTTCATCAATTCATCATATTCTTTGTCTTCCAGGAACGCCACGGCGCGGCCGATTGAGGCTTCGCCATCCACGAAACGCCAGGGGAAGAAACCAACCTGTACGCGGCGGTTGAGGAGCAGGTCGATCATACCGCCAAAACATTCAGCGTGGATGATCTGCTGCGGGAAGAGGTTGATGTGCATGAGCTGGTATTTATCTTCGGTGAAGAATTCTTCGATGGTTTTGCCGAATTTCTTTTTGAACACATACTCAGCCTGTTTGGCTTGGCGGGGCATCCAGGTGCGGATGATGGTGTTCATCGGGTGATCGGCGGAACCGCAATCCACAGCGATCCAGCGCAGTTTCATCTTCTTGGCCCATTCAGCGAATTCCAAATCGGGACCAGGGTGTTTGGTCATATAACGAACTTCATCAGCGGTGGGTTGGTCCCAGCCAAAGTGATGATAACCGGTGTGAATGACGAGGATGTCGCCTTCTTTAACTTCCACGCGGTCGGTGATCATTTTGCTGGTGTAAACATCATAGTCACCGCAGACATCGCTGAGGTCAACTATGGCGGCCTCGTGCACGAGGTAATCAAGGGGCAGTTGGGCAATGTCCCGTCCGGGAGTGTAAAAGTGGATCTCTCCGTCGAGATGGGTGCCGAGGTGGTTCGAGTGGGTCAATAATTGGCCGTTGGCGCCGTTGGGAGCCAGTCTTTTAAAGTACTTAACCTGTAATGGTTCATAGGTTGGCCACGGGGGAGTAGCAATTCCAAGGGGGATGGTCAGGTCTAGAAGTTTCATTTTCAATTCTCCTTTTCTAGTATTTTATTGCAAAACATCCAGATTTACTGAAGCAAATCTGGATGTGTAGAACCTTACATGACACCTGCAAGGACAGCCAAAACCACACCGCCCGCGATGACGCTGCCCAATTGGCCGGCAGCGTTGGCGCCCATGGCGTGCATCAACAGGTAATTGCCATAATCATATTCCTGGCCAAAACGCTGCACGATACGAGCGGACATTGGGAACGCGCTGATGCCAGCCGCGCCGATCAAGGGGTTGAATTTTCGACCAGAGAGGACGCACATCAATTTTCCGAGGAGCACACCACCCACGGTGTCGAGCACAAAGGCGAACAGTCCCATGCCGAGGATCAACAGGGTGGTGGGTTTGATGAAGGCAACGCCTTCCATGGTGGAGCCGATGACCAACCCAAGGAACAAAGTGACCAGGTTGGCCAATTCATTCTGAGCGGCGTTATTGAGACGTTCCACGGCACCACTTTCGCGGATCAGGTTACCGAACATCAATGAGGCGATCAAAGGAGAGGCTTTTGGAGCGATCAAAGAGACGACCACAGTGACCACGATCGGGAAGAGAATGCGCACGGGGCGGCTGATCTCTTTCTGAGTGTAGGGCATGCGGATGGTCTTCTCGGCTTTGGTGGTGAGCAGCCGCATTACTGGGGGTTGGATCACAGGCACGAGAGACATGTAGCTGTAAGCGCAAACCGTGATTGGGCCCAAGAGATGTGGAGCCAGTTTGGAAGACACATAGATGGCCGTGGGGCCGTCAATGGCACCGATGATGCCGATCGAGGCGGCTTCTTTGAGTTCAAAACCGAAAGCCAGGGCCAGCAGAAGGGTCACGAAGATGCCCAACTGGCCGGCCGCGCCCAAAAGGGCCATTCGTGGATTTTCCAGCAGGGGGCCAAAGTCGGTCATCGCACCGATGGCGATGAACACGAACAAGGGGAACAGTTCGGTGGCGATACCCACTTCGTAAAGGGTTTTTAACCACCCGCCGGCTTCAGTGGCACCGGTGAGGGGCAAGTTGCAGAGGATCGCGCCAAAACCGATCGGCAGAAGCAGGGAGGGTTCATAATCCTTGGAAATTGCGAGGAAGATCAACAAACCGCCCACCGCGATCATGACAAAATTTTGCCATCGCAGCGCTTCAAAGGCGTCGAGGAGGATGAGTAATCTTGAAAGGTCCATGTTTACCTCATGCGAAGCGGATGATCACGGCGCCAAACGGCACGCGTTGACCATCAGCAACTTCGACACTTGCCACGGTACCTTCACGAGGTGAGCGGAGGATGTTTTTCATTTTCATGGCTTCGAGCGCGCACACAGGTTGATTGACGGTGACTTTATCGCCAGGTTTCACGGATATATCCATGATCACACCCGGCATGGGCGCAGAGATCACGCTCGCGTCACCGGCAGCGGCCACGGCCACGGGGGCGGCAACGGCTTTCGCTGGCGCGGCCGCGGGAGCGGCGGATTGAGTCGGACGGGTAACCGATTGAACTACGGGGGCTCCACTGTCTTCGAACTCAACCACGTAGGCTTGACCATTGACATTCACGTTGACCACGTTGCCAGAAAAATCATCGATTTCTACATCGAAGGATTTACCATTTACGTTTACTTGAAGTTTTTTGCTCATAATTATTAGCTCCTAGATTTCAGGTGTCTAGCGTGAAGTCCGGTAAGGACCAGGCCCCGCGAGTAATGTGGCTCCCAGTTGACCAGAACGGCGAGAGCGCATGTAGGCTGCAGCCGCGATGGCGACGGCTACTGCCGCACCATCATCTTGGTTCTTGGCTTGCTTGGGTTGATCCTCAACTGTGGCGGCTTCAACCACGATCTCATTCTTTTCTTTTTTGGGCGGAAAGAGCTTTTGAAGCACAACGATCACCCCGATAAACACGAGGAGAGCGAAAAACGTAACTGTCAATCCGATCCCGCTTACTGCCAAACCAATTTGAAAATCTGTCACGGTAATACCTCCTTGGTTAGGTTGGTCTACAGAGGCATGCAGCCGTGTTTCTTGGCCGGCATCTGGGTTTCTTTGTCACGCAGCAATTCCAAGGCGGCGATCAAGCGTGGGCGTGTTTCGTGAGGGAAGATGACATCATCCACGAAACCAGCACCGGCGGCGATATAGGGGTTGGAGAATTTATCGCGGAATTCGGCAACCAACTGATTGCGGGTTTCACCAGAATCCTGTTTCTCTGAGAGTTCTTTGCGATAGAGGATGGCGACCGCGCCGGCAGCGCCCATCACGGCAATTTCAGCACCCGGCCAGGCAAAGACCATGTCAGAGTGGATGTGCTTGCTGCTCATTACGATGTATGCGCCACCGTAGCCCTTGCGGGTGACAACGGTCAACTTGGGAACGGAAGCTTCTGAGAAAGCGTAAACGATCTTGGCACCGTGGCGGATGATGCCGTTATGTTCCTGATCGACACCGGGCAAGAAACCGGGGGAGTCGGAGAAGGTCACGAGGGGGATGTTGAAGGCATCGCAGAAACGAACGAAGCGAGCCATCTTGTCGGCGGCGTCAATATCAATGGCGCCAGCCATGAAGAGCGGTTGTTGGGCGACGATACCCACAGACTGACCATGCAATCGGGCGAAACCGATCAGGCAGTTTTGGGCGAAGTTGGCCATGACTTCCATGAAGGAGCCGCGGTCGCAAACCCGGGTGATGACGTCGCGCATATCGTATCCAACCGAGGGGTCGGCCGGGACGATGGTGTCGAGTTCCTTGTCCATACGCCAGGGGTCGTCTGACAGCTCAGCCATCGGAGCGGATTCCTGATTGTTGGAGGGCAGGTAAGAAAGCAGGTCACGAACGGCTGTGAAGGCTTCCTTTTCATTTTCAGCAGCAAAGTGAGCCACACCACTGGTCGCGGCGTGAGCCATGGCGCCACCCAAAGTTTCAGTGTCAACCACTTCATGGGTCACGGTCTTGATCACTTCAGGGCCGGTGATGAACATATTGCTGATGTTTTTGGTCATAACAATGAAATCGGTGAGTGCGGGTGAGTAAACAGCTCCGCCAGCGCAGGGTCCGAGGATGACCGAGATTTGGGGAACCACACCGGAGGCCAGGGTATTACGGTAGAAAACTTCACCGTAGGCGTATAGGCTGAAGATGCCTTCCTGGATGCGCGCGCCGCCACCATCGTTGAGACCGATTACCGGAACGCCAGCGTCCATGGCGAGATCCATGATACGGCAAACTTTTTGACCGGCAACTTCACCAAAAGAACCACCCATGATGGTGAAATCTTGCGCGTAAACGCACACCCGGCGGCCATTGATCTTGCCGAAACCAGCAACAATGCCATCACCCGGGATCTTCTCTTTATCCAGACCAAAATCCGTGTGGCGGCTGACCATTAAACCATTGATCTCCTGGAAACTGCCCTCATCCAGCAAGGCTTCGATGCGTTCTCGCGCAGTCAATTTGCCTTTGCCATGTTGGGCTTCGATCCGTTTTTCGCCACCGCCGGCTTTCATCTGATCGCGAAGCGATTTCAGTTTTGCAGAAAATGCTTCTTGACCAACCTCAGCTTCTGGTTTGCTTTGAGCCATTACTACCTCCGTGATTATATTTTGGGAAAAATTACTGTCAGTTGATAGTGTACGTCTGGATGTCAGACATTTCAAGTGATACATATAGCATCATCGGCGGTTGATTGTCATATCTACAGTTTCAATAAATCAGTAATAAAAATGAAGCGCAGAAATGTAATCTGCGCTTCATTTGGGTATTAAAAGATGCTATTTTCTATTCGCGGCGGTACGGTTTGAGCATGGCGGCGGGGTATGCGGCGTTGCGGCCTGCCAGGGTGAGGGCGATGATGGTGACGATGTAAGGCAATGCCAGGAAGAGTTCATACGGCAATTTCGCGCCGGTTAATTGCAGCCTGGATTGTAAAGCTTGAACACCACCGAAGAGCAGGGCTCCCCACAATACTTTTACGGGCTGCCAATTGGCGAAAATGATCAGCGCGATGCAAACCCATCCGCGGCCTGAAACGATGCCAAAGGTGAACGAACCGAGCTGGCCGATTGAAAGGAAAGCGCCGCCTACCGCCATCAAGGCGCTGCCGATCACCAGGGCGACAGTTCTTAAGCGGTATACATCAATACCTGCCGCGTCCGTGGCTTCGGGGTTGTCACCCACAGACCGTAGTTTCAAACCAAAATTGGTTTTGAAAACTACGAACCAAACCACTGGAATCAGCAGAATGCCAATATAGGTCAGCGAATATTGCGAGAAGATGGGCCCAAAAATGGGGCTTTCAGAGAAGATCTGCAACTGCGAGAAAGGTGTGATGGAGGGAAGCACCCGGTTTTCGCCAAAAATGATGCGGAACCCGAACAGGGAGAGGGCAGTTAATAAGAGCGTCACACCCAAACCCGAAACGTGTTGGTTAACCCCCAGTCTTACCGCGAAGAAGCTCATCAAGAGCCCGGCTAATGCGCCTCCGAGTAATGCGCCCACGACACCCAGCCACAGGCTTCCGGTCAGGGATGCCACGGTGAACCCTGTGAACGCGCCAAAGAACATGGTGCCTTCAATGCCCAGGTTGAGGATGCCTGCCCGTTCGCAGAACAATTCGCCGAGGGTGGCAAAAATCAAGGGAGTGGCAACCCGCAGGGTCGCAGCGATCAATTGAACTAAAAAGTCATCCATCGTTATTGCCTCTTGATCCGATAATTTTGAAGAAGTAACATGCCGAGGGTGACCAGCAACAACGTGGATTGGACCACGTCACCCAGGTAGACTGGCACGCCCAGCGCCCGACTGACCGTTTGTGAACCAGTACTGATCAAACTGATGAAGAGCGCGGCCACGGTAACGCCGATCGGGTTCAGACCGCCCAAGGTGGCGGCGATGATACCCGTGTAACCATAACCATTGGAGAGCGCGTTCACCAAGTGATAATGAATACCTGCGATCTCCACCATACCGGCCAGACCGGCAATGCCACCACTCACCAGAGCGGCGGTCATCATGGCTCGGTTGGAATTGATACCGGCAAACTGGGCGCCGGCTTTACTCGCGCCGACTGCTCGCATGGTTAACCCAAAGGGGGTTTTCTTGATGACGATGTAGACAATCACCACAACAACCATGGCGATGATGAAACCAATATGCAACCTTGATTTCGGGATCATGCGCATAAGGATCGCGGCGGGGAAGAGTTCAGGGGATTGCGGCGCGCCTGATTCGGGGTTGCGCCAGACACCGTTCAAAAGGAAAGAGACAAAGTAGAGGATGATAGAGTTCATTAAAAGTGTTGTAACCACTTCATCCACTTTAAGTTTGATCTTCAAGATGGCGGGGATAAACGCCCAAGCCATGCCGGCGATGAAACCCATCACTACCATGAAGGGGATGATCACGATGGAGGGAAGGTTGGGGAAGGTAATGCCCACCCAGGTTGCCGCGATCGCTCCAGCGTAGAGTTGACCTTCCGCGCCGATATTGAAATAACCGGAGGTGAAAGCGAAGGTAACTGCCATACCGGTAAAGATGAGCGGGGTGGCTTTAACCAGCACTTCAAGCGCTGAAAACTTGGTGGATAAGGGAACAATCAACAGGTTGTAATACGCTGCGAATGGGTTTGCCTTGGCGGCAAGGATCAACACCGAAGTGACAAGAAAAGTGACCAAAACCGCCACAATCGGAATGAGAGGTCGAACCCAGAAGGGCGCGGCGGCTCGTTCAATCTTTAATTTCATAGAATTATTACCTCCTAAACCTGTGTTGACCTTAAACGGCCCCGGCCATCAACAGGCCGATCTTTTCGGGGGTGGCTTCGGCTGATGGAACGATGCCTTTAATACTGCCTTCATAGATCACAGCGATGCGATCTGAAAGCGCCAACACTTCATCGAGGTCTTCCGAGAGCAGTAGAACGGCCGTGCCCTTGTTTTTCTCCTCAAGAAGTCTCTTACGCACGTACTCCGTGGCGCCTACGTCCAGGCCGCGTGTGGGCTGGCAGGCGATTAAAACCTTGGGGTGGCGCATTAGAGCGCGGGCAAGCACAACCTTCTGCATGTTGCCGCCCGAAAGTTTTCGTAATTGATCGTTAGGCGAAGCCTTGATCTGGAATTCAGTGATCTTTTCTTTGGCGTCTGCGATCATTTGTTTTTGATCCAGGAAGCCATTCTTCTTATACAAGGAGATATTTTCGAGGGCCAGGTTCTCAGCCACGGTTAGATCACCAATCGTGCCTTCGTGACGGTCTTGTGGTGTTCTACCCACACCGGCGTCTGAGATTTCTCCAGGTGTGAGTTGCGAAACTTCCTTTTCACCTACTTTGATCGAACCCTGGCTGGGTCTCATCAATCCGGTTAAAACATGGGTCAGTTCGCCTTGTCCGTTACCTGAAACACCCGCAACGCCAAGAATCTCACCGGAGCAGATCGAGAAACTGATGTTATCCAGAACCTTGCGACCGTGCTTACCTTCCAGCGAAACGCCGCTAACTTTATAAACTTCTTCGCCCGCGCATTGAACAGCCTGTCGGGTGACCCCGAAGGTTTCACGTCCGACCATCATTTTCGCGAGATCAGTTTGGGAGGTTTCAGATTTTTTCACCGTATTGGTGACTTTTCCATCCCGAAGAACGGTAATTCGATCACAAACAGCCATCACTTCAACGAGTTTATGGCTGATAAATATCACGGAAAGTCCTGATTTTACCAAACGGACGAGGGACTCAAATAAAATGTCCACTTCTTGCGGTACGAGCACCGCGGTGGGTTCGTCCATAATCAGGATACGGGCATTACGATATAAAGCCTTGAGAATCTCGACCCTTTGCCGTTCACCAACCGAGAGAGTTTTGACGAGCACACCCGGTTCAACATGGATGCCGTATTTCTTGGAGGCGGCGGCGACTTTCTCTTCAATGTCTTTTTGAGATAATAGCACGCCATCGGTATAACCGAGCACGATGTTTTCAGCGACCGTTAAAGTGGGTACCAGGGTAAAGTGTTGGGTGACCATGCCGATTCCAGCCTGGATGGCTTCTTTGGGTGACGCGATGTGGACTTTTTTACCCTCCACAAAGATTTCACCCTCATCAGCGGTGTATAACCCGTAAAGGATGCGCATCAGCGTCGTTTTACCGGCGCCGTTTTCCCCGAGCAAAGCGTGCACTTCACCCTGTTCAAGTGAAAAATGGACATCCTTGTTTGCCTGAACTGCACCAAACCGTTTGGAGACGTTTTCCATCTTTACAGCTAACATAATTTATCCTTTTTCCCGGGGATTTTTCGACCGGTGTACAAAATAAGGGGCGGCAATGAAAACACTGCCGCCCCTGGTGGTAACTTAGTTTACTGATTCAGGTTGTGCTTCGTCGATGTTCACGCGGAACATACCGGCCATGATGGCTTCTTCTTTGGCCACAACGGCGGCAAGGATCTCAGCGGGGATTTTGGCATCGTTGCCATGGAAATCGGCCAGTGAAGCGCCACCCAGGGCAAACATGCTGAAGTCTTTCAGGTCCATGGCGGTAAAGGTACCGGCTTCAACCTGGGCGACAACATACTCAACGGTCGGGGTCATGTTCCAAACGGGACCGGTGAGAACCCACTCGGGGGCGATTTCGTTTTGATCGCTCATATTGCTGATGGCGAAGATGCTTTTTTCCGCGGCGGCTTCGATGACACCAGCGCGTTCAGCGTAGAGGACATCAGCGCCAGCGCTGACGTGAGCAAGAGCCTGTTCCTTGGCGGTGGCAGGATCAAAGAAGCTGCCGATGAAGGAAACAAGAACCTTGGCTTCAGGATTGGTTTCTTTAACGCCAGCGATGAAGGCGTTCACGAGACGGTTGACTTCGGGGATGGGAATTGCAGCCACCACACCGATGGTTCCGGTTTGGGTCATTCCACCAGCGATCATGCCAGAAAGATAAGCAGGTTCGTGGATCCAGTTGTCAAAGACGGCCAGGTTGGGGGCGGCGGGACCATATTCAGAACCGAAGGCGAAAGCGATCTCGGGATAGTCAACGGCCACACGACGAACGGCTTCTTCGTTGACGAAAGCGTCACCAAAGATCACATCGGGTTGCTGCTGTTCGCAGATTTCGCGAAGGACACGTTCCATATCGCCAGAATAACCGATATTCTCGGTCATATCATAGTCGATCAAACCATCGTCTTCAGCTTTCTGCAAAGCGGCGTGGATGACACCATCCCAGGGTTCTTCGATGGGGGTGGCGAATGCGCCATAAACATACAGTTTGCCGGGGGCGGCTTCGGTGGCGACGGGGGCTTCGGTGCCTTCAGCAACCGGAGCTTCGGTGGCGACGGGGGCGGCCTTCTGGCAGCCGGTCACAACGAGGGTGAAAACCAAGACCAAAGCAATTACGACTGTTAACTTCTTGAACATGTTCTCCTCTTTTCTAAGTTAATAAGATGGGCGTTACAAAGAAAGGCTCTTTGTTCATCACCTCCTTACCATTTGGAGATTGCGTTCTATTGTTCTGAAAACTCAGAGTGGTTCGCTGAAACCTTATTGTATTCCATGTACAGTAAAAACGGTACGGATTTGCCATAGTGTGTGTTTACTGCCTATGGCAAATCCACCGAATATTCATCGACTAACAGTTCGCCTTGTAGATCTCGTCCATTTTGGTCTGATCAATGATCTTGCCGTGACTGATGACAAAAGCGGGTTTCTCATGGAAGCGCAGCGCTTCAAGCACGTTGGGTTGATCGAGAACCACGAAGTTCGCTGGGGCGCCTGTTTTGATGGCGAAATCTTTCAAACCAATGGCTTTGGCTGGTCTGGTGGTAACCATATCGTATAGGGTTTCCATATCCGTGCGATTGGTGTACCAGAGCAGGTGAGAGTTTAAGAAAGCCACTTCGAGCATGTTATTGCGGCCGTAGGGGTAGTAAGCGTCCGAGATATCATCCTGACCGAGGCACACATTTACGTTTTCTTCAAGCAATTCGCGCACGCGGGCATGCAGTGGACCGGTGTGGGGATCGCTCACCACTCCCATGTCGGCTTTCTTCAACAACGCCGCCAGTTTCTGCAGGTAGGGTTTGGGGTACATTGACATCGCGCGCGCGTGATGCGCCAGCGAGCGACCCTGCCAGCCGGTGCGGATGGTTTCAAGCGCCATGACCTCGAGGGAGCGCAGGCCGTTATCCCCGGCGTCATCCACGAGCATGGATACGGGTTTGTTGAACTCTTTGGCGAGTTTAAAGCAGATGCGCACATGTTCGGCGATATCGGCATCGGTGAATTCGATCCAGGGAATGCCCCCGACCACATCAGCGCCGAGTTTCATGGCTTCATGCATCAATTCTTCGGCGCCTGGCTCACGGACGAGACCGTCTTGGGCGAAGGCGACGACTTGAATATCCACGATGCCCTTGAATTCTTCGCGAGCTTTGATCAGGGCTTTCAAACCTTCCAATTTGCCCTTTGAATCAACATCTGCGAAAGCGCGGATGTGCGTGCAGCCGTAGCGGGCAGCCAGGGCAGTGGCTTTTCGAACATTCTTAATGATCCATTTTTCGTCGTATTGTTCCTTAACTTTGGCTGCCAATTCAATTCCGGTCATGGCTTTACCCATGTCAGAACCTTGGTAGGCTTCCATGGCGGCATCATCCATCATGAACAGTGTGTAGACCTTGCAAAGGTGAAGATGGGTGTTAACGAATGACTCGGTGACCAGGTTGCCTTCGGCGTCAATTTCTTTGGCGCCTTTTGCGGTGATGGAGGGGGCGATCGCTGCGATTTTGCCATTGGTAACGGCAATATCCACCTTGCCCTTGGTTTCTCCACGGAGAACTGCGTTGCGGATGATCAATTCGTAAGTTTCAGCCATTTCTTTAACCTCAATCAAAATAATTTAGATAAAATATGCCGGATTAAATCCGGCATATTTATTCACGATAAGCTTACTTGACGATCCCAGCCTCGAGCATGGCTAGATAAATCTTCTCAGCCGAGTAGGGCGGACCCTGCAGGCGCAGGCCAGTGGCATCATGGATGGCGTTTGCCAAGGCGGCAATTGTAGGCACCATGGGATGTTCGCCCACACCACGTGCGCCCCACGGACCGTCATCTTGGGGGACTTCAACATAAGGTGTTTCGAGGGTGAAGTCTACATCAGGGGCGGTTGCGATGCGATAATCTACAAAACTTGGATTGGTCATCACACCTTTGACCAGTTTGATCTCTTCGAACATGGCTGAGCTCAAACCCTGCACGAAACCACCCTCAATTTGCCCTCTGACCAGGTCAGGGTTGATCGCTTTGCCAACATCAAAGGAGGCGGCGGCTTTTAGGACGTGGATCTTGCCGGTGTTCTTATCGATTTCGATATCAAGACCTTCACAGCCCACCGTGTAATGAACCACGGCGCGAGCGCCTTGGCCGGTTTCAGAATCCAGGTTGGTGACGTACTTGGGCATGAAGGAGCCGCGCCCGATCACCGGGCCGCCCATCCAACCCTCATCATTTTTCTTGGGCATACCGTAAATAACGATATTGTTGAGCGGAATTTCCTGTTCACTCTTGTAAGAGACGACCACACCGTTGACGATATCAAGATCTTCAATGTTTTCAGACCAGGCTTCGGCAACCATTTCAAGGATTTGTTTGCGGGCGTCTGTGGCGGCGATACGCACAGCATTGCCCATGCTCCAGGTCAGGCGGCTTGCCACGGTCTGCCATTCGTAGGGGCTGTATTGGGTGTCCACGGGTCCGGCGATGCGTACTTTTTCGTAAGGTACACCCAGGGCGGCAGCGGCCATCTGAGCCATGACAGTAAAAGTTCCTTGTCCGATTTCTTGACCGCCGAGTCCAACGGTAACGTTGCCATCTTCGGCCAGTTCAACCCACGCGGAAGATCCGGCGTTGGGGGGCATGGCGGGGGCTTTCCAGGCGATGGCGATGCCTTTACCGCGCAAGCGGTCTGGAGAGGAAGGTTTCGATTTCTCGCTGAAATTGAGCGATTTGGCCACATTGTCGATGCATTCTTGAATACCGTTCTTGTGCATCACCATACCGGTGACCAAAATGTCTCCTTCTGATACGCCGTTACGTTTTAAGAAGGCTACTTTATCAATACCGGCTTTTTCGGCCAATTCATCCACGGCCTGGTCGATGCCCGTGTGCAGTTCGGACATGCCGAATCCACGGTAGGCGCCACCAATGGGGTGGTTGGTGTAAACGCAGATACTATCGGTCTCCACGTTCGGGATGTCGTATGGGCCGGAGCTTGAATAACCACCGGCGCGGGTGACGTTGGTGCCATACTCTGTTGAAGCGCCGCCGTCCCAGTACATCACGTTTTTGAGGGCAAGCAGGTTGCCATCTTTATCGCAACCAGCCTTGACATGGATAGTCAAGCCTTGGCGCACGAAGTTGGTGTAAAACTCTTCTTCGCGAGTAAGTACCATCTTGATCGGCCAACCCTTGCATTTGGTGGCGAGCGCCACGGGAATGGCTTCCATGGTGACACCGGCTTTGGAGCCGAAACCACCACCCACCAGGGGCGCGATGACGCGCATATCGCTTTGCGAAATGTGAAGCGCCTTGGCGATCAGGTTGCGCTGAGCGAAGGGCGATTGTGAAGAAGCCCAAACGGTAACTTTGCCTTTTTCATCCATCATGGCCACGGCCACATGGGTTTCAATGGGGACGTGTTGAATGTGCGGGATCTTGTAAGTTTTTTCTACGATGTGAGCGCATTTTCCCCAGGCGCTTGAAACATCACCCTTGCGGATCTTGAAATGGTTGGCGATATTGGTGCCCGGTTTTGGGAAGATGAAATTGGGATAGACGTAGCTGCCCAGATCTGGGTGAATAAGAGGGGCTTTGTCTGACGCGCCATATTCGGCATCGAAAACAGCTTCTAGCTCTTCGTATTCCACTTCGATCAATTCCACGGCTTTCATCGCGACTTCATCATTAATGGCCGCAACAGCCGCAACGGGGTCGCCGATGAAGCGCACCCGATCGGTGGCGAAGATGGTCTTGTCTTGCAGGTAGAGACCAAGCCGGTTGGGGAAGTCTTTGCCCGTCACCACAACTTTAACCCCCGGAAGGGCTTCAGCTTTGCTGGTGTCGATTTTTTTAATTAGCGCGTGGGGGTAAGGGCTGCGTTTTGCGCGGGCATAGAGCAACTTGTTACCGAATTGAATGTCATCGGTGTAAACAGCGGTGCCGGTCACTTTTTCGTAAACATCGTTGCGCGGCAGGCTCGCACCAATTGGACTGGAGGTTTGTTCTTTATTCTTTACGTTTGCCATATTTTGGCTCCTTGAAGGATTTCTCCTATCCTTGATTTATGGTTAAGTGATCGGGCGTTATTTTGCCGCGGTCTTGATCGCGTCCACGATGCGGACGTAGCCAGTGCAACGGCACAAGTTGCCAACGATGGCTTCGCGGATCTCAGTATCGGTGGGGTTGGCATTGCGTTTGAGCAGCGCTGTGGCAGAAATGAGCATGCCAGGGGTGCAAAAACCACATTGAACGCCACCGGCGTCAATGATCGTTTGTTGCAGTTTGGTCAATTTACCGCTCTTGGCTAAACCTTCAACGGTGACGATATTGACGCCGTCACATTCGGCTGCCAAAACCATGCAGCTATTGACTGGTTCGCCGTTCATTAGCACTGTGCAAGCGCCGCATTCTCCGGCTGAACAGCCGTTTTTGGTGCCGGTTAGCGAGAGTTTCTCGCGGATCATCTGCAGCAGGGTCATGTTTTGGGGTACATCCACCGTTTCAATCATGTCATTGACGGTGAGTGTGATCGATTTCAAAGTCATTATTACCTCCTGATAAGGTCAAACAGCCATCGGCTATTTGCTTAGTTTCTTCCACACTTCCGTCAGCCCTTCGCGGGTTAGGTTCCGCACCATAAATTTACGGTAACGGGCTGATCCGCGGACATCATCAATGGGGGTTACAGAATCCATGGCTGCCACAGCCGCTTCAGTGATGACTTCTTCCGTGATCTTTTTGGCGGAAAGAATGGATTCGGCTTTAAGTGACTCAAAAGGAACAGGTGCCACAGAAGCCAGGGCGATGCGAAAACGGTAACCGGAAGGTGTATCTTTGGAGGGATATCCGAGAACAGTTACGCCAACAATGGAAAGGTCGCCAATTGTATTGCGGCCCAGTTTTTTGTATGTTCCGACTAGACCTTGCGGAGGAACTGGCAGGGTGATCGATAAAACCACATCACCCGCTTTTAAAACCGTTCGGCCTGGAGCCAGGAAGAAATTGCTCAAACCGACTTCGCGAACACCGTTCAAACCGTGTACCTTTAAAACGCCGTCCATCACCAGGCAGGTGCCAATGGTATCGCCGGCAGGAGATGCGTTGCAGATGTTACCGATAATCGTTGCGCGATTGCGGAGTTGATAGCTGGCCACAGATTGGGCGGCTTCAGCGAGGTTGGGGTAGTGTTTTATAACATCAGGGTGGAGAGCCACCTGGTTCATGGTGATCGCCGCGCCGATGGTCAAGCCTTTTTTCGGGTCAAAGGAGAGTTCCTTTGTGCCATCCAAACCTTTGATATCAACGAGATAATCCAGTTTCAAGATGCCATCCCGAAGACGCACAAAACTATCTGTGCCGCCGGAATAGGGTTTTGCCACGCCTTCATGGTCAGCCAAGAACTTGCTGGCTTCGAGCAGGGACGCGGGTTTTACATACTGTAATTCTGGTAGTCCTGGATGCGGATTAATCATAGTATGTCCTGTCTTTTAGATTGCGAGTTTCCAGCCTATGGCTGGGTGGAACATTCTGTGGAGAGCTTAATTATTAGTGTTTTTGTTAAGCAATTGGATGAAACAAGAAATAAAAAAACGACCGGTTAACCTCCTTCATCGACGGATTAACAAGTTCAGACGCAATTAATCTGATTATAGACATGACGCATTGAAGAAATGATAGCATTAAAAAAATGGCTTTACAAGAAAGATATTCTTGTTATCAGGGAAAACGGGATAAATGTAATAATCAAAATGCATGGTTTCGGAAAAAATTAGCGACTCGGTACGTAAGTTTTTACCTGGTTACGACCGGCTTGCTTCGCCAGGTACAACGCCGCATCCGCGTCTCGGAATAGCTCATCGATAGTCAACACTGTGGCGGAATCCATGGCGAGGCCGGCGCTAATTGAAAGTTGAGTCGAATGGCTATCGATACTGAAAGGTTGGGTGGCAACGGTTTGTTGCAGTCGTTCAGCCACCAGGAGCGTGGATTCGTAATCACTTTCAGGCAACAGGATTACGAATTCATCGCCACCCCAGCGGGCGAGAATGTCATTGCCTCGGATGTTTAGCTGGCAGTAGCGGGCGATCTCTTGGAGCGCGAGGTCTCCAGCCGCGTGACCATAAGTGTCATTCAAGCGTTTCAAGTGGTCCATATCCAACAGGATCATGCCGACTGGATGTTTGTAGCGGTGGGCGCGGTTGATCTCGCCACCTGCCAGTTCAAGGAACCCTCGGCGATTTAATACCCCGGTTAATTCATCTCGCACGGCGCGGTCTTCTAGGATGCGCAACAGACGCGACCGCTCAATGGCGTTGCTGATGATGTTGGTAAACTGTTGAAGCATCGCAAGGTCTTCAAGATCCCAGGCGCGGTCTTCTTTCACCGTCTCAAAACCCACAAACCCGATCAATTCAAGATTGACCCACATGGGGAAGTTTGCCAAGGACCGGATGCCGTGTTTTGAAAACATTTCTTTTTCAACGCGCGCCGTTTCGGGCATTTCATTCAAATTATTTAGGATCAACCGGTCGCTAGTGATCTGTTCTACAAACCACTCCAAATCGGTCATCGCCAGGTTTTGGAGCTCATCGATCTTGGGTTGGATTCCTTCTTGACACCACTCGTTGGTGTTGCGCATTGCCTTGCGCTTGTTATCAATGCGAAAAACGTAAGTACGGTCGACGTTGACGAAAATGCCGATTTGTTTTAAGACTCTGTTGATCTCGCCATCGATCTCTTCGCTTTCTAAATTAATGAAGCGAGTGGAAATATTGGCAAGCAATTCTTCAAATCGTGAACGCACTTTCAGCTTGTCTTCAGCAATTCTGCGGTCGGTGATGTCGTGGACGATGGCGTGGGTACCGAAGAACTTTTGGTGTTGGTCAAATTGTGGTCGCGCTGAGATCTGCACAAAGCGGTGTTCACCGTCCTTGCGGACGATTTCCATCTCATACGTACTCGATTCACCAGCGGTGCGTTTTTGAATTTGTTGCTGCACAACCTCTATTTTCTCTGGTTCTACAAAATCAATGAGTCGGTAATCCGTCAGGCTTAAGGGTGAAACCCCAAATATCTCGTTGGCGCTTGGGTTGGCGAAGATGAATTTGGCTTGTTCGTTGACAACCACAATGCCTTCACCTAGATTATCCACCAGGGAACGGTAGCGTTCTTCGCTCTCCAACAACTCCGCTTCCGCGAGTTTCCGTTCGGTGATATCAAATAAGGAGACGATTACTTTTGATAGGCTTTCTTCGAACCCTTCGGCAACAACCCAACGCATGCTGACGTTGATGGTTTGACCGTCGAGGGTTTTATTAACGCCTTCCCATTCGAATTTCAATTTTCCATCCGCGATGTTGGCGAATTCTTCAATAAATTCGTTCGCATGATTGGCATCCAAAACTGTGTTCATTTGAGCAAACAACTCGGCCTTGTCTTTGGCGTGGGTCAAGCGTAAGGCTTCGTGATTCACGTCTAAAACCTTGACCAACGAGATGCATTTAACCAGGTCTTCGGCGTGGGTCATGAAATGGAGGTTGAAATCCTTAATGCCCCTCGCTTTTAGTTGTTCCAGGAAAATTTTAACTTCTGAAAAATCTTCCTCCCAGATAGAGACCGGTGAGTCTTCAAACAAATAACGGTAGCGACTTTCGCTCTGATGCAACGCCTTTTCTGCTCGCTTGATCTCGATGGCTTGCGCGATTTGGGTGGACACAAATTCGAGCAGTTGAGCATCCTTTTGGCTAAAATGGATGTCCTCCGAGTAGCTTTGGGTTGCCATCACACCAATGACCTGGTCGTTGACGATTAGTGGAACCCCCAGCCAATCGACAGGTTTTGCTCCTATTAATTCAACTTCTCCAGAATCGATGAGGTGGTCAAAAACCTCGCGGGTAGCTAACAGGGGTTTCCCCTTGCGCATGACATAATCAGATAACCCGTGGCCAGGTTCAATCGGCGGTGCGTCAGTTTCGTAAAGATCTTTGAAAAATGGAAAATGGAGCAAGTTGGTGGAAGATTCATAAAGCGCGATGTAGAAATTCTTAACCGGCATCAATTCTTCAAGTGTCTGATGAATGGATGCAAATAGTTCATCGAGCGTCGCCGACGAGATCGAAGCCTGGGAGATCTTATAGATAGATTCTCGCACTTTCTCAGATTGTTTCCGTTCGGTGATATCTTCAAACATTCCGATCGAGAAGAGAGGGTTACCGTCAGAGTTTTTCACCATGGACGCCGTCAGGTTGCCCCACAAGAAATGGCCATCTCTATTCAAGTTCCTTTTTTCAATCGAATAGGCGTTCAGCTCACCGTTCCAGAGTTTATTGAAAAGTTCAATGTTTTTTTGATAATCATCCGGGTGGGTGATTGATTTCAGAGTAAGGACATTAAATTCCTCGATAGTATAGCCCAACATTTTTTGAAAGGCGGGATTACAGCTAAGAAATTGACCGGTCTTGTCGGCGGTGGTTATTCCAAGCGCGGAGGTTTCAAAAATTTGCCGGAATTTCTGCTCATTCTCAATTAATACGCGGGTTTTCCGTTTGACCTGGGCTTGCAGGCTGTAATTCCAGATCAGGAGGATCAATATCACGCAGAGGATAATGATCCCAATTAATCCGGCGTACGAAAAAAAGGTGGTGTCGATCGACGGGGTTCCAAACCACTTGCGGTCAATGGCTTTGTATTCTGTTTCAGAGATCTTGGCGAACCCGTTTTCAATGATTCCCAGCAGGGTGGTGTTTCCTTTTAGTACCGCCCGGTGAAATTCGCCCGCGTAGAGGGATTCTGTGCTGTTGAATTCGCCGGCAATACCGTACTGGTACAGAAAATAATCAGCAGGTGGGCGGTCCATGACAAAAATTACCACATCATCTTTCGATGCGGACTTTACTATTGCTTCGTAACTTTCGAATTGAAGGAGGTTGGTCACCCCGTGAGCTTTAAGAAACTCAATGGCGGCGTCATTATTTTTAACCGCAACTGAAAAACCTCTTAGTGAGCTCGCGTCGACAATTCCGGAAATTTGGTTGTTAAAATAGATCGGCACTTCAATTTCCTGGTAAGGCGCTGAAAAATCATAAACCTGGGCTCGAGACTCGGTGAGGAAGATGGTATCGATGACATCGAATTCACCTGCTTGCATCCTCACCAGGGCTTCATTCCAATCGAGACCAGTGATCTCAACCTTGATGCCGGTTTTCTTTTCCCACAGTTTCCATCGGTCGATCAGGATGCCCTGTAAATTACCCTTGTCATCCAGAAATGTGAATGGGGGGTAGTTGTTATCAAGCACCACCTTTAAGTTGGTTAACCCGCTATCGGGAATTAAAAGAAGATTGCCGCCACACGCAGCCAAAAACAGGCTCACGATGATCATGAGCAAGAGCAGGCGGGGTAATTTACTGCGGAAAACCCGTCTAAAAGAACGTGAAACGGTAAAATTAAACTTCATTAAATTCATAATCAGTAATGGTTTTCCAGTCCTTTTATGCTATCAAACGTTGTGCAGCAATGCCATTAATCGACCGTAAAAAACAGCGGTAAGGGATTAATTATTCGTATAGTTTTTTTGGAGGTTTTTGTGGGGGATAGTCAATAATTTTACAGTGGGCGATATATCTTAATTCACATGACAGCTCGCGTCTCATCTTTTATAATTATTTTTTATCCTTAGTTTCGCAGGTGATTAGATGAAAAACACCAAAATCGCGTTGATAACTGACAGCACCAACGATATTCCCCAAGCATTAATCGAAAAATACAAGATCGCGGTTGTGCCTCTCACCATCGTCTGGGGCGAAAAATCTTACCTGGATGGCGTGGATTTGACTGCCGCGGAATTCTATAAACGCTTGAAGGAAGATTTCAGTCACCCAACCACATCACAGCCCGCCCCAGCCGACTTTTTGAGCGCGTATAACAAGGCTTTCGAGTCTGGCGCGAACGAGCTCATTACCCTTACCATCAGCAGCGCCATGAGCGGCACATTGGAATCCGCGCGGACGGCCGCTCAGCAAGCCAAACTGCCAGTTCACCTGATAGATTCACGCTCAAACTCAATGAGCCTGGGTTGGCAGGTGTTGGCTTGCGCCCGTGCGCTTGAAGTTGGCGCGAGTGTTGGCGAGGCAATCTTGGCAGCAGAAAAAGTACGGTCGCGGGTCCATTTTCATGTATTGTTAGACACCCTTGAGTACCTCTTTAAAGGAGGGCGCATCGCTGGGGCGGCAAAACTGCTTAATAACGTTTTAAAGATTAAACCGCAGATCCGCGTGAACCACGATTCTGGCACAGTGGAACCTGTGGATATTTCACGTACACGTCAAAAAGGAATCGACGCGCTCTATGCTGCTTTCTTTAAACATGTCGACCCAACCAGACCTTTCAGAGTTGCGGTCATGCATAACGATGCTCTGGAAGAGGCCGAGGAACTTGCCGAAAGGATAAGAAGCAAGCATTCACCGGTTGAGATTCAAATTGGGATCGTCTCTCCGGTTCTTGGGGTACACACCGGACCTCGAGCGCTTGGTTTAAGCGGCTACAACGAAGAATAATCCATAAAATCAATTTTTAAGGTTAAAGCAATCGGCGATGACTTGCCTTTTACTTTGGATTGATATATCATAAATCTGCGTTACACAAATAGAACGCGATACTATTTTGTTTCAATCCTATAGGAGGAGAGAAGTGAAAAAATTTTCGTTGATCTTGCTTTCAGTTCTGGTCATCAGCACCCTGGTTTTGAGCGCATGCGCCAAGGCCACCCCCGTCCCCACCGAAGCTCCCATGGTTGCCACTGAAGCCCCGGTTGCCACAGAAGCTGCCCAACCCCTTGGCACTGTTGAGAACCCCATCATCATCGCCCTGGCCCCCTCAGCCACTGCTGAGCAACTGACCGTTGGTGGAGAAGCCATCGCCACCTTCCTTAAAGAACAGACCGGTCTCGAATATGAAGTGATCATCCCCAATAGCTACACCGCCCTCATTGAAGCCATGGCTTCAGGCAACGCTCATGTTGGTTTCATGCCCACATTTGCTTACCTCCTCGCCAAACAGGCCGAAGCCGCTGCGGTGAAATTGGTTGTTGTCCGCAACGGTGCTGACTTCTACGGTGCCCAGTTTGTGGCTCACGCCGACATGGGATTCACCTCCTACTTCGACGCCGACACCAACGCCAACACTGCTGACGCCGCCACCGCTCTGGCCCAGTTTGATGGAAAACGCCCCTGCTTCACCGATCCCCTTTCGGTTTCCGGCTACATCATTCCTGGTGGTCTGCTCAAACAATACGAAGTTACTTACAAGACCCCAGCCGCCGTCCAGGGTCATCCCCAGGTCATCCAGGCTCTTTACGCCGGTGTTGCCACCTCTAATGATGTTGTTTCTGGCGTGATCTGCGACTTCGGCGCCACCTACATTGATGCTCGCACCAGCGATAAGGTCCACACTGACGTCAATGAGAAGATCGTCATCATTTGGCGTACCGATCCCATCATCCCCAATGACAACGTTTCCTTCTCCTCTGCCATGCCGGAAGAGATCGGCGCCCAGGTTCTGGCTGGCTTCCTTGCCATGTCCGCTTCAGAACAAGGCATCGAGATCTTGAAGAACGCTGGTTACGAGATCCAGGGTCTTAAAGAAGCTGAAGATTCCTTCTACGATCCATTCCGCGCCGCGCTCCAGGCTTCTGGTGTTGATATCACCACCATGGTGAAGTAAGAATTTTCCACTTTGTCGGAGGGGGGATTTCCCCCCTCCGATATTTTTTCCCAATCGCTATCATTTCTTTTCATAAGGATCCAACCGTGCTCAAGGTAGAACACTTAACCAAGGTTTACCCCGGCGGGACCGTCGCCCTTAAGGATCTCAGTTTTGAGGTCAATGACGGCGAGTTCCTGGTGATCATCGGTCTTTCTGGTTCAGGAAAATCAACCCTGCTGCGTTGCATCAACCGTTTGATCGACCCCACCGAAGGCAAGATCTCGATGGACGGCATCGACATTACCGCGTCGAAAGGCGCTGAACTGCGGCACATCCGCCGCAAGATCGGTATGATCTTCCAACACTTCAATCTGGTGAAACGCTCTTCAGTCTTGACCAACGTCCTCAACGGTCGGCTGGGTTACCTCAACCCCTGGACTTCCACACTCGGCATCTTCCCGGCTTCCGAAAAGCAACGCGCGATGCGAGCCCTGGAACGCCTTGGAATTGATGACAAAGTTGAGAGCCGCGCCGACGCGCTCTCCGGTGGGCAGCAGCAACGCGTGGGCATCGCCCGAACGCTGATGCAGGAACCTGCCTTAATCCTCGCGGACGAACCCGTGGCCAGCCTGGACCCCGTTTTAGCACACTCGATCATGCAATACCTTGAACGCTTGAATAAGGAAGACAAAGTCACGGTCATTTGCAGCCTGCATTATCTTGACCTGATCCAACGCTACGCCACCCGGGTCATTGGGCTGAAAGATGGTATTAAGGTCTTTGAAGGACTGCCTTCTGAGATCAATCGCGAAAAATTTAAAGAAATCTACGGCGAAGAAGCGCAAGATATCCGCGCGACCGCGCTTGAATAAACCCATGACCGACAAAAAACAGTTCCCCAAGACCCTCGCGGTCATCGCTTCCATCCTGCTGCCGGGGGTGGGGCAGGTGCTTAACCGAAAACTTCGGATGGGAATCTATTTCTTCATCGCCTTTATCACATCCCTGGGCATTACGCTTTGGTACCAAAAACCAATCTGGTTCATCGTTCCAGTTGTGATTTGGATCTGGAATATTTGGGACGTTATCTCCCTGCCCAAGGGCAAGGGCATCGTGCTTCCTTTGCTCTTGTGGCTGGTAATGGCTTACGGCATTGGCGCCCAAGTGACCGAGTTTGATCTCAAGTCGCTGATCCTTAACGCCAACCGTTCTCGTGACATTTTCAGCCAAATGTTTAAGCTGGATTTTACCCAACCCAAGGCTGAGCGCATGGAAGGCTACGTTGACATCCAGTCGCCCTGCTCTGATTTTCCACCGGGGGCTGACCACACCGAAGGCAGCTTGCGTGTATTTGTGGTGCAACCCTGCGCCAACACTGGAGAAGTGATCACGGTGAAGGGGGAAGGATTCTGGCCGGAGGAACAAACTACTTTTTACTGGCAGAACCCGATCGGCGGCAAAGCCATGGAAACCTTCGCCACTTCTGACGAGCAAGGTAACGTGACCGTGGATTGGGAAGTATCTTCATTTGTCCATTCAACCGCGCCCGACCCTACCGTGCCGCAAATTCATCGCATCAAGGTTTCACAGAGTCGACCGATTGGCGGTATTGAACTTTCGGCAGTTGGCGGCTACATCATGCAGGGCATGTACGAGACCCTGGCGCTAGCCTTTCTTTCCACCATCATTGGCGCGATCGTCGCCATCCCCTTCGGATTCCTGGCCGCTCGCAACTTGATGACCACCAACCCGGTCAGCGCGGTGATCTACATCATTATGCGTACGGTGCTGAATATCGTTCGCTCTATTGAAGCCTTGATCATGGCCATCATTTTTGTGATCATCGTCGGGTTGGGACCCTTCCCGGGCATGATCGCCATCACAATCCACACCACCGCTGCGCTGGGCAAACTTTATTCCGAAGTGATCGAGGGCATTGACCCTGGACCGATAGAAGCGATCAAAGCTACTGGCGCGAATTGGTTCCAGGTTGTGCGATACGCGGTCATCCCGCAGATCGTTCCGGCGTTTACAGCCCTGACCATCTACCGTTGGGATATCAATATCCGTTCTTCCACGATCATCGGCTTTGTCGGCGGCGGTGGAATTGGCTTCTTCCTCTGGCAATGGATCGTGTTGCAAGATTATCGCGCGGTCGGCACCGCATTCGTTGCCATCGCTGTGGTGGTTGTTGTCCTCGATTTCTTCAGTGCCCGCATCAGAGAGCGGTTGGTGTAGCATGAACCGATTTAAACCCTTCTTAAATGCCTTAAAGAAACTGGTTATCACGGTGGCGATTGTGGTGCTGTTCATCTTGAGCATCCGCGTCACCGACCCAGATATGGCGAAACTGGTTTCCTCCTTCCCCAAAGCCAAGACGATCATGGGCCAACTGTTGTCCCCCGATTTGATCGAAAAAGAGACCGATAAGGTGACTGTTTCACAGGTCGTGCCCGTGCCGTGCGGCAGTGTGGCTGACCCCCAGGTTCTAGAATCCGGTCCGCGTATCATCGTTGACCCGCCTTGCGGTGCGCCTAAAGATATCGTGTCCCTCAAAGGGTTCGACTTGCCGAAAAACGCGGATATCTCCTTGCGCTGGATTCTTCCGGACGGCGGTTTGATGAGCATCAAGAACATCAAAACCGACGCCAAGGGCGAGATCGACATGCCGCTCGAGATCCGGCCGATCACCACGGCTTCCAACGGCAACGCCGCTCAAATCTCCTTCGAGGTCTCCATCCCGACCGGCAATTTAAAACCTGCCAAAACCCTCACTGATGTGCTGGATGCCATGATGGTGACCATCTTCATGGCGCTCATCGCCACCACGATTGGCACGATCCTGGCCATCCCACTCAGTTTTTTGGCGGCGTCCAACATTACCCGCAAAGGCGTGGTTGGCAGCGTGGTTTATTACATCGTGCGGGCGTTTTTGAACATCATCCGATCTTATGAGCCCCTGGTACTGGCGACCATCTTTGCCATGATCGTGGGTTTTGGCAGCCCCTTTGCTGGCGTGATCGCTTTGTCGATCACCACCGCGGCGTCACTCGGAAAGATGTTTTCTGAAGCTGTGGAGAGCATCGACAACGGTCCAATCGAAGCGGTCACCGCAACAGGCGCCAACAAGATCCAGGTGGTCATGTACGCGGTTGTGCCGCAGATCATCCCGGATTTTCTGTCGTTTACCATTTACCACTGGGATATCAATGTGCGCATTTCCACCATCGTTGGTTTCGTGGGTGGCGGTGGCATCGGCTACTTCCTCTCGCAACAGGTGAACACATTGCAGTATTCGAAGGCTGGCGTTGCCTTGCTGGCCATCATCCTGGTGGTCTGGGCGCTGGATTTTCTCAGTTCTGAGGTGCGAAAGCAATTGATCTAAAAGAAAAACCAAAAAGAGTCTCGATTTTTATCGAGACTCTTTTTATTTAAAAAACCACATCCCAGCGATCTTCAAGATCCAAGAGATGTTTTGCTATAGCCATCCTTGAAGTGAATAAGTAAGCATGCCGATGTACTCTTTCATCACTTTGGTAATGAGGGAAATATTGGTGTACGAAGGTACAAGATTGATTACGAACTCCTCAAATGAGGGGCTCCACAGTTTTTGCCAGGATGTGTGTGTGACGGTGAAATCGGTGGGCGCGGGGGTTACCACGCAGCCCTGTTTCTCGAAAACCATGACCGACCTGGGCATGTGAAATGCTGATGTAACCAACCAGGCGGAAGAAAATCCTTGCTCTTTGATCATCGCACAACTGTAAAGGGCGTCTTCATATGTGTTCTGAGACTGCCCTTGCAGTATCATGGTGGATTCCGGCACTCCGAGCTTGCCCATGATCTCTGCCATATCTTCGGCTGGTGTGCTTGAACTTTGATCGAGGAAGTCGATATCACCTCCACTGAGCAACACCTTCACGCCTGGGTACTCAGCGTAAAGACTGGACGCGTAAAGAAGACGATCTCCCGCGGCGTTCAACTCCACGGTTGCGCGGGGCGGGAGCTGTGGTTCTGTGCCGCCGCCTAAAACGATAATCACGTCAGGTGCTGGCGCGTTTACGGGTGGGCTGTAACGCCATTCCAGGGAGCGAGCCAACGTGTTTGATACATAACGGTTACCAGCCAGGAAAAGGATCAGGAACGCGCTCAGCACCAGACCTCGAGAGAGTTTTTGATGTTTACCAAACAACAACGCCGCGACGAGGAGCAACGCAACGAGCCCGACGGGGTAAACAAACAAGGGAATTAATTTGGAAAGAAAAACAAACATTCGACCTCGATCAATTAGGACTGAATTACTCCAATATATTGACTTTTCGTACAAAATCGCTATATTTATAGTATCTTAATTATAAAGGAGACGATCATGGATTACGGATTTGATGAAGGTTTAGGTGCAGGTTTGGGTGTGGTTGGCTGGCTTCTCTATATGGCAGTCATTGTCTTCTTTCTCTTCTGCATGTGGAGAATCTATGTAAAAGCCGGAAAACCAGGATGGGCGGCAATCATTCCAATTTATAACATCCTCGTGCAGCTCGAGATCTTGGGCCGCCCCTGGTGGTTCCTGCTCTTGATGCTGGTTCCTTTGGTAAATATAGTTATTGGCATCATGCTTCTCTTTGATCTGGCAAAAGTTTTTGGCAAAGGGACTGGTTTTGGATTCGGTTTACTCTTCCTGCCCTTTATTTTTATCCCCATCCTTGCTTTGGGGGACGCCACCTACAAAGGCCCTATCGCCGCGTAAGGTGACCATGAGCCCGCGTGGGCTTGGCACTTAAAATCATTGATTTAGGCACCCTGCCCGGAACTGGATAACCCTGGTTCCGGGTTTGATTTAGGATTCTGAATTGCGCAACTGGCGGGTTGATTGTAAAATGGTACCAGGATTTCACAAGAATCGAAATCAATGAATTCAGTAACCCCAGTCATTCGCACAAAAATTATCACTCCTCGACGGAGAACCGAAATATTGTCCCGTCCGAGGCTGCTTTCAATCCTCGATAATATACTGGAACTCAAGTTATTGATCCTGGCAGCACCGGCAGGGTACGGTAAGACCTCCCTCCTGGTCGATTTTGCTCATCACACGCAACTTCCGGTTTGCTGGTTCGCGATGGACGCTCTGGATGGAGACCCCCAGCGTTTCATCACCCACTTCATCGCCGCGATGGCCAACATTTTCCCTGCTTTTGGGGAGGCCTCGCGTGCCGCGTTAAATAACCTTGAACAGGATAATTTTGACCTCGACCCAGTGATTTCGGCGATCATCAACGACGTGTACGAGCACATCACTGAGCATTTTGTTTTTGTGTTGGATGATTACCATCTGATCCGCGACAGCAAACCCATCGATGAATTTATCAACCGCGTGGCGCTTGAAATGGCTGAAAACTGCCATTTTGTGATCGCCTCGCGCACGTTACTCACCTTGCCAGATCTTACTCTTCTCGTGGCCAGGTCGCAGGTGGAAGGCTTAAGTTTTGAAGAACTTGCTTTTCTTCCTGAAGAGATCAAACAACTATTTCTCGTTAACTATCGGCAGAATATCAGTGAGAAAAATGCTGAAGAGTTGGTGGTCCAAACCGAGGGGTGGATCACCGGGTTGCTGCTCACTGCCCAATTATCGCCCAAAGAAACCAACGACCGGTTGCGGCTTGCGAGAGTATCTGGCATCGGCTTGTATGAATATCTTGCTCAACAAGTTCTTGATCGGCAGACCGAAGAGATGAAACTCTTTTTAAAACGCACTTCCCTGCTGGAAGAATTTGATGCGAGCCTGTGCGAGCGTATTTTCTCTAAATCATTGGGCTTGATTGATGTGAATTGGCAGGAACGTCTTGAAGTGTTGCTGCGTGAGAATTTGTTTGTCTTGCCCGTGGATGACGAAACCCTGCACCTTCGCTACCATCACCTGTTTAGAGATTTTTTGCAGACAGTCATGCGGCGCGACCTGCCAGAGGAATGCCGTCTAATCGAATTTCAATTGGCGCAACATTTTGAGAGCCGGCGCGAATGGGAACAAGCCTACGCCTGCCTCGCGCGCGCGAACGACCCTGACCTATTGATCGGGCTGATCATTCGGGCGGCGCCTTCGATGATTCTCGGAGGAAGACTTTCCACACTAACACACTGGATCGAGAGTGTTCAAGAGTCGGTGCGCGCGCAAAAACCTGAGTTGTTGTCGATCAGCGGAACGATTGCTTTGATCAAGGGTGACTTTCAAAACGGGTTGAGTTTGTTAAATGTTGCCATCGATGGGCTAAGGCATTTGGCAGATAACCAGGAACTCGCGCAAGCTTTACTTCGTAGAAGCGCCCTACATCGCCACCTTGGGGCGTATGAAAAAGCTCGCCAGGATGCGGAAGACGCTCTTCAAATTTGTAACGTTTCCGATTCGTTAAAAAAACTCAAAGCCGAAGCTGAACGCGCGATCGGATTATTGCACTTCCAATCCGGCGAAATCCAACAGGCACTCACACACTTCTCCGACTCATTACGCTTGTTTACCGATTTAGGCGAGCAGAGCGACGCTGCCAAGTTGTTGCTTGACAAAGGTTTGGTTCATTACACGCTGGGTCAGTTCAGCGAAGCGGATGAGGCTTACCAAAAATCTCTTAATTATTGGCAGCAAACCCAGAATTCTCTCTGGCAGGCAAACCTGCTCAATAATATTGGTGTATTGCAGCATTTAAGTGGAAAACACGAACAAGCTGCCGCTTCGTTTGAGAAAGCCATCGCCCACGCCCGGTTGGCTTCAAATCCAAGACTTGAAGGTTTCTCGCTAACCAGTTTGGGGGACCTCTATCGGGATATTCGCGCCTTGCCAGAATCTCGCATGGTTTTTACCCTCGCGCAGCAAGTTTCAGCTGATTTAAAAGACCAGGCCTTGAGCGTGTTTTTACCCTTGTCGGTCGGCGCGCTGGAACGAATTTCTGGCGATCTGCAGGCAGCCGGGCGTCAGCTTCATATCGCTTTGAAGAACGCCCAAAAGAGCCGCTCAAACTATGAGTTAAATTTACATGCGTTAGAGCAAGCCGCGCTTTGGTTAAAACAAGGTAAGCTCGATGGACTGGAAGTTAATCTTCACGAACAGGTAGATTTTTTTGCCACCAAAGGTTACCATTTTGAGGCCTTGCGGGCTCAGTTTATGCTCGCATTACTTGCACTCATTCATCGGGATGATAACAAGGCCATTGAACCATTTTTAGAATTGGTGATGAACCGGATGAACGCGCGCGACCGTTCAACCTTGATCCAGAACGGGATCGACATGTCTGAAATATTGACAGCACAAAAAAAGAAATGGCAGCATAACCCCGCGTTTTGCCAGTTTTTCGAGGAAGTTAAAATAGCAGAAAACGCCCTCGCCCCCATCCGCAGGGTGGTAAGGCGGCGCACCGAAGTGGTGCAATTCAGCACTCCAAAATTTGTGGTCAAAGCGCTTGGAAGGTGCCAGATCAAACTTGGCGAACATGTGGTCACCCTGTCTGAACTCAAGACTCAAGTTGTGCGTGACTTGTTTTTCTTCATTCTTCAACATTCAGAAGGGGTCACCAAGGAAGAGATCGGCGCAGCGTTCTGGCCGGAATCCACTCTGGACGCGCTGCGACTGCGGTTTAAGAACTCTATTTATCGATTACGACGGGCACTAGGCAGTGAGATCATTTCGTTTGATGAAGATTATTATCGTTTTAATCGAAATATCGAATATGATTATGATGTTGAGAACATGGTTCAGGAATTGGCGATCGCCAGGGCTGCCGGCACGCCTGAAGAAAAAATCCAACATTACAAACTGGCTGTCGGTTACTATAAAGGTCAATTCCTGCCCAAGTTGGATTATGAATGGGTCGTGGTGCAACGCGAACATCTTCACCGCCAATTCATCATGGGCATTACGGAGCTTATTTTCCAACTCAATGAAACCAGGCAATTCCAATTGGCGATCCATTACGCAGACCGGGCTATCGAGGAAGACCCATGCTATGAAGAGGCTTACCGTTCAGCGATGATCTCGTTTTCTGCTCTGGGTGACCGTGCAGGGGTTTCGCGCCAATTTGAGAAGTGCCGCGCCACCTTGAAACGTGAACTCGAAATCGAGCCGGCCTTGCAAACCCGGAATTTGTTTACAAATTTAATGCAATAAATCACCTTCAATTCAGCTTAATGGTAATTTGCGAGTGTCGAAAAATTTCAGGGGCATCCTCTGAAAGCTGAATTAATGTCGCAATAATAAGAATTTTGTAACAAACTGGTTATAAAAAAACCGGTTTTGCAGTCTCTTTTGAAGCCTGTTTTGCATCCTGGTGCCTGTCATACTATTGAAACAGTCGATCAATATATATGACACAAGGAGTGATTCATGAAAACTTTATCCCGCAATTTTGTACAACTCTCCACCAGGTTTGGTAAAGACATCCGCGTAATCCTCTTCGTTGCGACCCTGGTTCTTTTCGTTCTGGCCGCCGGCGCCCCTGCAGCCACTGGCACGGTGGGTGGATAGCCCTCTTTATGATCCTAATTGCGGCCGTTCTGATCGGGCTGGCATTAGGGTTGGGCAGGGCGTGGATCGGCAAGCGAGAATACCGGGTTTATGACCTGAAATACCCGGGATTGGTGGTCTTAGCTTTTATTCCCCAATACTTCGCTTTTTTTGCCCCGCAAGCCCGTCAGCAGATATCAGACAACCTGGTATCCATTTTGTTGATAAGTTCGTTGATCATTTTGCTGGTTTTCTCGATCCTTAATATTCAAAAAATCAGTTTCTGGCCGATCAGCCTTGGATTCTTGTTGAACTTTTTGGTCATCGCCGTCAATGGCGGCTTAATGCCCATCAGTTTGGAAACCGTCGAGAAGCTCTCAAAGGGTAGCGAAACGACCTGGATTATCGGCCAAAGGTTCGGCTTTTCAAAGGATGTCATTTTATCCCCAGAAATTACAAAACTCGCATTTCTTTCAGACCGATTCACCATCACTAATCTTTTTGGATCGAACCTAGCTTTTAGCCTCGGCGATATTCTTATCGCGGTTGGTGTCGTTTGGCTGTTATGGATGCTCGGTGGAAAACCACAAGCAACCTTTAAAGGAGAAAAATCATGAGCAGCATCTTTATTGATTACATGTCCCAGGATAAAACTGTTGTCAAGAACGAACGTGAATATAGCCGCATTATGACCGCTGCGGTCGTAAGTGAACGCTTTCGCAAACTGTTGCTTTCCAACCCACGACTGGCCATTAGCAGCGGTTACGCGGGTGAAGCTTTTAACCTCGCCAAAGAAGAATCCGACCGGATCTCTCGCATCCAGGCTAACTCGCTAGCAGAATTTGCCAAACAAATGAATGGCTTTTCACCCCGCGCTGGCATGTCTTTTCTGGCCGCAGATTAATAATCTCTCTTAATAACCTTGAGCTCCATTAACGCCCGCTAATCGCCGTGTGCTAAGGTGAAAGAACGATGACGCATTATGTAGATAACTTTAGTTTCCCATACCGGCAAAGGGGAGCTGGAATTGCCGCCCGGACAACCGATAATCTAAACGGTTTGTCTCGGCTGAGCCATTTCTTGATTGGGTCTGATACCTTGGAAGACCTGGTGGAAAGAGCAACAGGCTACATTCTCGATCTGTTACACATCGATTATTGTCATATTTTTATTCTTGGCGAAAACGGACATTACAATTTCCGCAAAGAGGATCCGTGGTTGGCACTCCTGGTCGAGGAAGTATTCAATCAGGTTACAAATGCAGAGGAGATCCAACGGCCTGACTCTCCGCTGCAACAATTGGTGCCCGAGACAAAAAAGATTCTCGGTATGGATGCCAGCGACGGGCATTGGATCATCCCGCTTAAGGTAGAACGCGCTCCTGTAGGCGTGTTAGTCCTCGGCAAGAGCAGCACGGAAGCAAAAGACGCCTTCCCGAAGGACAATTTTTACCTGGTGGATTTGATCGCCGACCAACTTGGCAACGCGCTGCACCGCAAGCAATTAAATGAGCGTCTGGCTAATTCCTCCATTGAAACAGTGTTGGCGCTTTCCAAAACTCTCGAAACCCGTGACCCTTACAGCGGTGCTCACAGCAAGCACATGGCCGTCTATTCCGAACAGATCGCCCTTGCAAACCATTTTTCAGTGCGTGAAACCCGTGAACTTTGTTGGGCGGCGTTGTTGCACGACATCGGCAAGATCGGCATTGAAGACCAGGTTCTGCACAAACCAGGGCCTCTAACGATGCATGAATGGGAAGTGATGAAAACCCATTCTGAGATCGGATCACAGATCGTGCGAGGGCTCACAGGGCTTGAAAGGATAGCCGAGATCATCCTCGCCCATCACGAACGAATGGATGGCACAGGTTACCCCAGGCAACTGCGTGGGTCACAGATCCCCCTTGGCGCGCGCATCATCGCCGTTGTGGATTCGTATTCAGCCATGACAGAAGGTCGCGTTTACCGTCAACCCCGGCCGCATGAAGAAGCCATTCTTGAATTAAAAAAATTCTCCGGGTCTATGTTTGATCCCGAAGTTGTCAATACTTTTATTCATTTATTCGAACAGGACACACTTGACTAGGTTAATTCCGTTGAACCCTTTCTAGGGAGTTCACGTACTTCGCTGCAGGGGGAAAGGAAAATGGATGGCTTTTAACAAAAGGCCATCCATTTTTAATTATTTTGTACCACTCGTGAATTGAGGTTCTCCCCGAATGGTGAGGACTTCACCAAAGTAAACCTGGTGATAATCCGCGCCGGGGTAGTGCTTTTCAATATTTGGGTCGAGAAAATTGTGCGGGTTGAAAAGGTCGGTGTATATTTTTCGACATTCGATCACCAATTGAGCTTCGGCAAAACTTGGCGATTGGATTTGACTGCTTCGGCAGGCGGTGAGACCCGAAGACTTAACCTTGTCTCCATCCCGGCCTGAAGTCGCGCCCAAGAACTGAAGCGCTTTGCGGTGTTCTTCAGAGAAAGCGCACAAACTGAAATCGGGATAGGTTTGCATAAATTCGTGTGTGAACCGGCTTGGCCTGACCACTACCTGGACCATGGGTTTGTTCCACATGATCCCGATGCTTCCCCAAGACACGGTCATCGTGTTGAAATGGTTTTTCGAAGAATCACCACAAGTGAGCAGGAACCAGGTTTCGTTCCAAATGGTGTGGGCTTTGAGTGTTAAATCCTGCCAGGGAATGGTTTGCATGGTCATCATACGCCTCCTGAGTCTTATTCTATGCAAGCAGCTATAAAAACACAAGAACAGCATCACTGCTGTCCAAGTGTTTGGTGAGAAGAAAGGAAAAAACGATTGGCAAATCGAAATGAACTTAGCCTTAACTCGCGGGTGTAGCCATTATGAAAAGCCTTCCCCATGAAGCGTTGCCGTTCTTGCTGATGCATGTCTGCAAGACCAGGCCTCCCGTGCCGTAGGTTTGATTGAAGAGATCAGTACTCGAAAGGGTTGTGTCGGGGCTGTCGAGGTTGACGAAATTTGAGTAGGGGTCGGTGGGGCTCAAAGCCTGGAATTTTCTCACCGAGGTGACTTGATATTTCTTGACGCTGCCATCGCCATAGACCAGGGCGATCTCGGTGCCGACTCCTAATTTGGAAAAACTGCCACCAGAGAGGTAATTGTGCGCCAAGAGTCCGATCGCGCCATATTGACTGGCTAGTGAAAATTGAGTGAGGGTGTTGGATCGTGATGAAACATAACCCGCGTTACCCGAGGGTTGCTGAATCACGGAAACCGCCAACTTATTGGCTACATAAACGCCCACCAGGTGTGAAGCGTCGGATTTTTTGAGAGAAGCGGCGAATTCTTCAAGGGAGGCGCCTTGACTGGCAAAAGCACCACTGGCAGCGTGCGCGGGGGTCGCGGGTAATACCGCGAAAACCAAGGCCAGGATGACGAGCGTTGATACGATTTTTAATTTCCAGGAGATTGTATGCATTTCTAAGCCTATCAATAATAGTTTATAAGTAATATTATAGTAATTTATTGGTAATATAGCAATGGTTTCGAGACTGGTTTTCAAACTTGTAAGTTGAAAATAATGGGGTAAAAGTTGTTATTGAAAATCGATAGGCGCGTCACTATAATGAAGTTGATCGCTTTACCCTGGGTTGGAGATGAGGAGGATTCATGAGCCAAAACAAAAGGGTGTGGGCATCGCTGACGGCATCATTAGTTATTCTGGTTACGCTCCTCGCGGCGTGTAATTTCCCCCTTTTTTCAGCTAATTCAACAGCCGATCTGCAGGCTACACAGAACTCATTGGAGCTGACTGTGAACGCGCTGACCACAGGCGACCTTCAATCCACCACGGAGGGTGAGGCGGCCGTTACTGCTTCGGAACCTGTGGCAGTTGAAGCTACGATCACCTCAACGCAAGCAATCGTTCACCTCGTCACCCCGATCAATCCATCTGGTGGGCGCGAATCGTGGATGGTGGATGCCAATTCTTCGGCAAACGCCAACAATCGCAAAGTGTCTGCCGGTGAAAATTTTGCTTACAATTTTTACGAGCGACCATTCAATTCCGATCCCATGGATCAATACTTCGCTGACCTGGACATCCTGGAAGGGATATTAAACCGCCAAGACGTATGGGTCTTCATCAAGATTCGTCTGCAAGGTCTCTCACCGGATGGAACCTTGCGCGGAAGTTACGGGGCTGAATTTGACCTTAATGTGGACGGTCGGGGGGACGTTCTCGTTTTTGTGCACAAACCGGGCGCGGAGTGGTCTGTTGAAGGTGTTCAGGTGTGGAAAGATAACAATAACAATGTGGGGGGCAGGGTACCCATAGAAGGCGACAATCCTCCAACGGGTGATGGGTATGAGACCGTGCTCTTCAACGCCGGTGAAGGGTCAGACCCCGACGCGGCCTGGGCGAAAGTGGACCCCGCTGACCCCAAAAATGTCTATCTCGCATTCAAATATGGATTAATCAATAACGATCCTGCTTTTACCTGGGGGGCGTGGTCAAAGACCGAATTTCAACCCGGCTGGTTTGACTACAACGACTATTACACTTTAATGGAAGCTGGTTCACCGCTCACGTATCAATCGGCAGCCTACCCACTTAAGGCGTTTTCGGAGGTCGACAACACCTGCCGTTGGCCTTTGGGGTTTACCGCAACGGGACACGAGCCGGGAGTTTGCCCGATCCCGGTCACACCCACCCCCACCGCAACGGTGACGCCCACCCCACGACCTGGTACCGTTACCGGTATCGCCTGGTGGGATGGGAATAATGATCGGGTCATTCAACCTACTGAATTCAAGATCCCCGGCGTGCCTGTTCAAATTCAACGCGGAAGCTGTTCTTCACCCGGTGAGGTGGTCGGCACAGCCACAACCAACGCCGCCGGAGCCTATGCCTTTTCAGGCTTAAAAGCAGAATCCTATTGTGTTGGTGTCAGCGGGGTGCATGGATACGGCCCCATCGGTGGCACAACACCCTTGACTGTGTCGGTCAGTCCGGGGGGCACCTCCAATGCCAATTTCCCCTTCTTCGTGATCATCTACTAACGAAAAAAACACGACCGTCCATTTGGACGGTCGTGAAGTTATTAATGCAGAAAAATCAATCCGACTGTGCGGGGGTGGTCTTCAAATCCTTGCCAAAGAGGGCGAAGAAAAATGTGCCCACGACGCCGAAACCGAACGCTACCCATAGATTGATTTCTGGTTTAATCACCCACAAGAATACCCCTCCAAAAGCAGCCAGGCTAACGATCGTGTCTCGGATCAGATAGTAAACCCCAAAAACGGCGGCTTTTTTATCTTCAGGTGCCAGATCCATGATCAGGGCTTTTCGTGTGGGTTCTCCAAATTCTTTCAATCCGCGGACGATGAAAGCGATGACCATCATCCACATGTTGTGGGAGAACAGAAGCACCAACGGGAATAAGGTGAAGAAGACGAAGGTCATCAACACAAAGGGTTTCTTGGCAGTTTTATCCGCCAGGTAAGCTACCGGGATGTAACAAAGAACAGCCGTGACCATTTCGACCACCGAAAGCCATCCAAAATTGAGTTCATTGATATGGTTGAGCTCAACCACCCACAACACTACCAGCATGTCGGGGATCTGCTCGCAGAAACGGATGATCGTGTCAGAGATGAGCAGATTACGCAAGTCAGGTGTGATCAACTTGAACATCGAAAAAGGATTTTTAAGACTTTCATCCCTGGCTTTAACCGGGGATTCTTTGATCATTTTTTGCTGAACGAAAATGGCGATCACGCCCAAAACAAACGCCACCATGAAGGCATAGCGTATGCCCTGGATCTCACCGTACATGCCGATCAACGCTCCGCCAATCACCGGCCCGAGTGCTTTGGGGAGCCGTTTGGTAATTGAAAGCAGCGAGACCCCCATGGTCCGTTTGTTCGAGGGCATCACGTTGGAGACCAGGCTCATCGTTGCCGGTAGCGAGACGGAGGACCAAGCCAGGAAGAAAAAAGCACCAACGAGGACGGCCGCCCAGGATTGAAAGAGGATCACGATGGCGTAACCGACCAGGGCGATAACATTAAAGACCAGCAGCGCTTTCTTGTATCCGATGCGTTCACTCAGGTAACCGGCGGGGAAGGAGTAAAGCGCTCCCATCAGGTTCTTCATTCCGCCGAGCACACCGATAACCTCCAAACCCCCACCCAAGGCGCGAATGTAGAGGGGCATGAAGCGGTCAGCCATCCATTCGCCCATCCCGATTAAAACGATCATAAGCAATACTGCCAACAGGCTCTTTTTGAGGCTGAAGAAACCGGCGATCTTTTGTAGTAGGGTTTGATTTTGACCGGGAACTGGGGAGGGTGAGATGGAATCGGTCATTGAACGTCCTTGTGGATGAAAATGGAGGAATCTTGTGTTTACAAGATTCCTCCATTATATTCCCGACTCGAGAAACGCGATTATTTTTTAGATTTCTGAAACCGGGTCAACTGACACAAAACCGCTTCAGCAGCTTTGCGACCTTCTTCGATAACGCTAACGGAATCACCAAACCCCCACGCCGAAAACTTAGAAAGGTCTGGGCGAATGTAGCAGTCGCTGATGTCGTTGTTTAATAACGATGAGCGTTCTTGCATGATGTTGATCATCGCCAGTACGGATTCAAAGGGGTTCTCCGGTCTTTTTTCTGATTTTCCCCGCCTTGAAACGTTACAGGCGATCACAAATTCCGCGCCCATTGCGCGAACCTGTTCCACCGGCAGGTTATCGACGACACCGCCATCCACCAGCAACCGACCTTCGATCTCGACGGGTGAAAACAACCCGGGTATGGCCGCGCTGGCGCGCACAGCCGGCGCAACAGGCCCATTATTAAGGACGACGCGCTCACCGGTGACGATATCGCAGGCAATGGCGGCAAAAGGAAGGTCAAGGTCTTTGAATTCACAATCGCCGATCTTTTTTCGCAAAAAGTCTTCCATGGGTTGAGTATCAAACAACGCCAGCGGCTTTTTGATGGAGATTTTGATCAAGGTCGGCCAGTCCATCGAGAGGAAGAGTTGGTTGATCTCATCCAGCGGGACGCCGGCACAATATGCCGATCCCACCAGCGCGCCAGCGCTCGTGCCAGCAACAAAATCCGGGCGAATGCCTTCGCGTTCCAATACCTCGAGGATACCGATGTGCGCGGCGCCCAAGGTGGCGCCACCGCTTAGTGCCAGCCCCAGTTTTGGAGGCCGTCTTCGAATCAGGTCTAATAAATTCATATTCCCTCGTTGATGTGATTTGTTCTAATATACGCGCGATTTCCCCACGAAGTTGCAACCCCCAACCAAAACTGGATAACTCGATTGATATACTAATCGAAAGAAAGCACCTGGTTTCGAAGTTTGGCGCCGGTCTTGTCATCCAGGGTTGCGGGGATTTCAAGCACCCTAGCATGAGGCCATCGCTCCAACGCAATAGAGATCAATTCGGGTCGCACGATGACCGCCGCCACTTTGTACTGGCCGCTGTCAATAGCAGCCAATCCTTTTTGCCAGCCTTCTCCGCGCTTAAACTCGAGTGGACCAAGCTCATCCACGATCAACACATCGCACGGAACGGCTTTTTGCAGAACATCGTTGCCCCAATTCATAACTTCCAAGTTGAAGACCCAACGATTGGTCATCAAACCTTCGTCAGCGGCTTTGCGCGCCTTCGCCAGAGTGTAATGCTCACCGGTCGAAAGATCCTCGATCTCAATAGCTAGTTTTTGCTTGTCTTGGTATTTGGGGGGGCAAAGCAATCCTGAAACGTTTAGGTCCATGATCTGGGCTTCAGCGACAAGGTGTGAACAAAAACGAGTTTTACCCACTTCGCGGGGACCTGTGATCAACCAAATATTTGACTTGCTTTCTGTCATACCAGTTTTTCCATTGAACGGACGATCCTAATTCCGTCGTATTGTAATACATCGATGGGCGTGGCGTAAGTCTCACTCAGTTTTTGGCTGGTAAATGTTTCTTCAATATCACCAGTGTGCAACACCTGGCCGCTCCGCATCAACACCAGGTTATTGGCGATCAATGACGCGGCTTCGGGGTCGTGCGTTGTGAACAGGATGGTGGTGCCTTTTTGCCTGAGTTGATTGAGAATTCGCAGTGTGACGTTACGATTGCTCAAGTCGAGGTGGGAGGTCGGTTCATCAAGTAAAAGGATCTTGGGTTGTTGGGCTAACGCCCTGGCGATCAGGACCAATTGTAATTCACCGCCGCTTAATGCCGGGATGGGACGTTTTTCAAGGTGTTCGATGCCCACTTGTTTGAGCGCATCTTGAGAAATGATGATATCTTTCTCAGCGGGCAAGTCGAGAGGGCCAAGATAGGGTGCCCTGCCCAGCACCACGAATTCAAGCACCGTGTATTCGAAGGGGATGTACTCGGATTGTGGAACCAGTCCCATCCATTGGCTCAATTCACGGCGGGTATAGTGTGAAAGGGGCAGGTCTTCAAGCAGGATTCGGCCTTTTTTAGGTTTACTGAGGCCCAACAACAGGCGGATTAGTGTGGTCTTGCCGGCGCCGTTTGGCCCAAGGATGGCGGTAATCGTCTGCGGTTTGATCTCAAAGGATACCGCGTTTAACACATTCTTTTGGTCGGGTTCATAACTGAACTCGAGCGTGTCGATGGTCAGGATGCTGTTGGTCATGGCTGCACCCTAACACCCGGACGCATCATTAATAGCAGGAATACCGCCGCCCCGATCAGGGAGGTGATAATTCCAAGCGGAATCTCGCCGGCAGTGAGCGTGCGCGCGATGTCATCGCATAGGATGGCGAAAGCGCCGCCCAAGGATATGCTCACCGGGATGAAATTGGCGGAATTGGCACCCACCAACCGACGCGCGATGTGCGGAATGATCAGACCAATCCAACCGACGATGCCAGCCACCGACACCACTACCGCCGTGATTGCCACGCTCATTGCTAGAAGTAATATCCGTTCGCGTTTTACCGATACACCTAATGCGGACGCGGTCTCATCTCCCAATGCCAGCAAATTGAGACGCCAACGCATCAAATAAATAACTGTCAACCCCACCACAACGATTGGAAGGATGTATAAGAGGTCGCGCCAGGTGACTGACCACAATCCGCCCAAGAGCCAAAAAGTGATCTCAGGCAGCTGTGAAGTTGGGTCGGCCATATATTTCAAAATTCCAAGGCCAGCCGAAAAAAGTGCAGATACCGCGATCCCGGCCAGCACGAGCCGCAGCACCCATCCTCCAAAGCGGATGCGCCGTGCAATAAAATACGATAATAGCAATCCAACGATGGCAAAGGTGGTCGCGCTGGCTTCCACGATTAGGGGCGACGAGCCGAGGAAGATGATGCTCAACGCCGCGCCGAATCCCGCGCCCTGGGTAACCCCCAGGAAACCGGGTTCCACTAACGGGTTGCGGAAGAGCATCTGCATCACGCCGCCAGCCGCCGAAAGTGACATACCCAACAATAGCGCCGAAAGCAGACGCGGCAGCCTTAAATTGAAAACCAATCGTTGAGCTAATTCATCGGTTCTTAGTACCTCAAAAGGCATGAAGAGTGGCTGGGGATATCTGCCCATTAATAGCGAGAGCAGAAACACTACCACCGGGATGAGCAAGAGAAAAACAGGGTTGAGCCAGGGATTTTTCTTCAAAAGTTTTCCAAAAAATGTGGGGTGGAGTTGCTCCACCCCACAAACTTGTTGATTTAGAGGTCCCCTGAAACCAGGGGGAGGATCTTTTCAGCGATGGTGGCTTCATCCAAGCCATAGAATTGGGTGTAGAAAGCGGTGGTTTCTTGAAGCATGTCTACACCTGGGAATTTGTCGGGGTGCATCTTGGTGGCAAGCCACAATTCACCCAATCCCCAACGGGAATCGGCTTGATCCCAGCTCAGAAAATCGACCGGGAAGGCAATCAGTTTGCCATCAATTACGGCGCGCATGGCCTGCCAGTTGGCGTCAGCCTTTAAGTTACTGACAACTTCCACGGCCCGGCCGCTGTAATCAACCACGAAGATCATATCGGGGTCCCAGGCGGCGATCTGTTCCATTGAAACAACAGTCCATCCACCGTCTGTGGTGGTATCAGCCCAAATGGGGTTCCCGCCCGCGTTCTGCACGAGCAAGGTTTGCAGCCATTCCATCGGTGGGATGGAGAAAGCCACTTCGCCGCCCTTGTCTGAATATTGAAGCATCAACACGGAGGGTTTAATGTTATCTTCCAGGGTGCCAAGAGCGTCCGCGATGCGGGTTTCGTTAGCCTGGTATAGGCTGACGAGTTCTTCAGCGCGGTCGTTGTTGCCAAAGATCTGTCCGAGGGTGCGGATATCTTGATAAAATTTTTCGGGGGTTTCGAGATCGAGGTAGATCACCGGAATGTTCAGTGTTTCCACCGCGTTGCCGAGTTTTTCTTGCATGTAGGTCTTCATGATCACGAGGTCGGGGTTCAACGGGGCGATCTGTTCAGGGCCGGCGTCTTTTTCAAGCAGGGTTAATCCTTCTGTTACGGGGAAGGCGGTCTGGATGAAGTTGCGGTCAGACATTTGAAGACGCAACTCATAAGAAACGATAAGATCCTGGGCTTCCGTGAATAGGAAGGCAGAATTGGCCAGGAGGGTGGTGGCTTTACCCGCCAGTACGATGCGCTGGGGGAGGCTCGCAAATTCAACCGTGCGCCCGAGGGCATCAGTTACAACGATCGGGGCTTCTGTGGGCGTCTCTGTAGCTACCGCTGGCGCTTCAGTCGGAGCGTTGGTTGGGGCGGCTGTGGGCACGGCACATCCGCTGATCAGCGCCGTTGCCAGGATCAAAACAACAAGCATTGAAAAACCATTGATTCTTTTCATAGTCTCCTTAAATCTGATCGTGGTTTTGAGTTAACAAGGTCAGCCAATTCACCATGGATTGGATCTGGGCGACCCGGAACTGCATGACAGCTTTTTTGAATTGGACGTTTTCTTCCACTTTTTGGTTGGCTGTAAGAGTATTTTCCAACCAGCGGAGGCATTCGCCATGTTGTTTTTGACAATAATCGGATACTTGGCCTGGAAACAGGTGCATCAGGAAATAATAATGCAACATGAACTCGTGTCTGAATTCGCGAGGATGTTTTACTTCTGTGGTTAACCAGGCTTCAAAAAGCCGTTTTCCATCTTGGGTGATGTGATATTGTTTGCGAGCCGGTCTGGAATCCCCAGGTTGCAACTCGCCTGAAATGAGGTGTTTATTTTCAAGCTTGTCCAACTGGGCGTAAAGGTTGGACATTTTTATACCCCAGATCAAGCCTATGCCATCCGGATCGGTAATCAGTTTATGTAAATCATAACCGTGCGTCGGCCTCTCATAAAGCAAGCCGAGCAGGGCAAATTCAGAGGAAGGGAAAGGGTTCGTGTTTCCGCGCATGGTATTCAACAATTGACTATGGTAAGAATAACATGCCGATTTTTTTGTGTCAAGCGTGGTTGGTCGTAATCGGAAACACAGAAAATAATATTTAATTGTCGATGTGCTACAATTATTTATCAATATAAGGAGGTTTTTAAATGGCGACGAATAATATTGACTTGGCAAAACTTTTTGGTAGCGTGGCAAAGACGATGATTCAAAACAAGACGCAGTTAAATACAGCGGATACTTACAACCACGACCATGGCGACAATATGGTGCAGATCTTTGAGGTGATTACGCAGGCGATGAAAGAAAAGAAAACCGCAACGCCTGCGGACCAACTCGCTTACGCCAGCCAGCTGTTGCGCGCCAAGAGCCAGAGCGGCTCGGCGCAACTCTATGCTGAAGGACTGCAAGACGCATCTTCTCAATTTAAAGGTGTTAAAAAAGTGACACCAGACACCGCGATGACTTTGATCCAAACGCTCTTAGGCGCTCAGGGCACTGTACCAGCCGCGAGCGCCCAACCCCAGGGTGGAGCAGGCGACCTGCTCGGCAGTCTGTTGGGTGGTTTAACTGGCATGCAGCAACCCACCGCGACGGGTGCACAACAAGGCGACCAACCCCAGATCGACATTGGCCAATTGCTCAATGCCGGCATGGCCTTTGCCCAAACCAAACAAACAGGCGGCACCAACCTGGATGCCATCCTCAACGCGGTGGTTTCCTCCAGCCGCATGGGCGAATCCGCTCACCGTTCGCAATCAGGCACGCTGGTTGCCAACACCTTAATGCAAGCACTTAGTAAAATAGCGACCAAGTAAAGGGTTCGTGATTTAGAAGACCCTCGATGACTTCGAGGGTCTTTATGATTAAAGACTAACGACAATAACCATGAAAAACACCAAAGTCAGATAAAACAATTAGGCCCCAAAAGGAATTTTGGATTCCGGAGGTTATGAATGGCAGACATTCATAAATTGCGAGGGCAGACTCGTTTATAATAACTGGACAGGTGACGGTTTGACAAAGATGGCATTTCAATACTACCAAAAATCGATCTTTACCCTCCTGCGCGGAATTCGAAACCCCGAGGCATTGTTGCGGCTCGCCTTGCGTGGGTCAAGACGCGAGACGGTGAATGTGATGTTACGAAGCGGCGAAACCTTCAAGGTGTTCAGCCTGATGGACGCCTGGGTGCTCAAAGAAACCCTTTTAGACCGGCAATACGAGAAAGCCAGCTTGCCGCTTAAGGAGGGTTGGACTGTAATCGATATTGGCGCCGCGTTGGGTGATTACGCCGTCTGGGCGGCAAATCAAATGCCGAATGGGCGTGTCATCGCCGTGGAGCCGTATCCCCCATCTATAGGGCTGTTGCGCGAAAACCTCGATCTAAACCAAGCCGCTCACGTGGAAGTATTTGAAGGTGCCGTGGCCGCAAAAAGTGGTGTTATCACCTTGGGTGTGGATGAAAGCCGGGTGGTGCAAAATTCAACGTTCGCCCTGGCAGGGCACCGCCAAAGTGTGGAAGTGAAAACCATCACCATTCAAGAATTGCTCGATACTTATGACATCCACCATGTGGATTACCTGAAGATGGATTGCGAGGGCGGGGAATACGAGATCCTTTTTTCGGCCACTGATGAAACTCTTGCCCGGGTGGATCGCGTCTGCATGGAAGTGCACGACGGGCTGACCCAATTTACGCGAGTCGATATGATCCGTTTTTTGAATGACCGAGGTTACACAACTCGCCTGACACCCAACCCGGTTCACGCTAACCTGGCCTATTTGTTCGCGGAAAAATCCAAACCTGAAAGCGAAAGCCAATGAGTCTTCATCATCACAACCCCGTTGAGGCCGCGCAGGCTCAAAAAGATTATCTTTGGCCTCAAATCTCCAGCCTGCCATACTTTCGTGGCCTTTTACGTGCCGTTGAGGCGCGGTTTTACGAGAATATCGACCTGCCCACCCCCACGCTCGATCTGGGCTGCGGGGACGGCCATTTTGCCGGGCTAGCCTTCAAACGCAAACTCGAGGTTGGACTCGATCCGTGGAGCGCGCCGCTCAAAGAAGCCGAACGCCGCGGAAACTACCTCGAGTTGGTCAACGCACCCGGTGACAAGATCCCCTTCGCCGACGCTCACTTTGCCAGCGCGGTGAGCAATTCGGTTCTTGAGCACATCCCCGACCTCGACCCGGTGCTGCATGACCTGGCCAGGGTGTTGAAGCCTGGCGCCCCCTTCATTTTCTGCGTGCCAAATCATCAATTTCTCGGAGCATTGTCGGTGAGTGGTTTCTTTGACCGGGTGGGTCTGAAATCGCTGGCAAATGCCTACCGCCGCTTCTTCAACCGCATCGCCCGCCATCAACACTGCGACGATCCACATGTCTGGGAGGCGCGTTTGAAGTCGGCTGGGTTTGAACTCGTGGATTGGTGGCATTATTTTTCACCCAAAGCCCTGCGCGTGTTGGAATGGGGGCATTATTTTGGTTTGCCCTCGTTGGTCACGCGCAGAGTGTTGGGCAGGTGGATCCTGGTGCCAACCCGTTGGAACTTGTTTTTGACCGAATGGATCACCCGAGGCGCATATAACGAACCGTCCGCGCAACCCGGTGGAACCTGTACCTTTTATATCGCCCGGCGCAAATGAATCATAGGATGGCGTGATGGAAGAACAAGAACCCAGTCTATTGGATTATTTGAAAGAAAAACTGAGCCTTCGAAGGCTATTTTCAACTACCACTAAAAACACAGATCCTGCGGTTGACGCTGAAAATCGGCTACTCGAACCGGAAATCAATAATAAACCCACTCGGTCGATTTCATTAGGTAAGCTTCCCTGGCTTATAATCCTTTCTTTGGGGTTGGCGCTCGCCGCGCAAGGTCAACTTGAGCCTCCGGAACCCAACGCCATCGCGGGGGTTGTGCTTTACGTTCTTTCGGCAGGCATGTTGGTCATCGCTTTGTTCAAAGGCGAAATTCAGATCGATCCGCTTCGAGCGCAAGAACCCCAAAGCATGGGGATGACCATCAGGCGCTTGCCACTTTTCTTTTTTATTCCTTTGATTCTGGCGTCCTTCTTATCGTTTGCCGGAAACCTTTTCACATCTTTGAATGTTACTCTCTGGATCGCGACCCTGGCTACGGGTGTGTGGGCTTTCTGGGAACGCGAAAACAGGGCGGACCAAAAATCGTTCCGCGAGAGGATGACCACTTTTTTCCGTGGCGGGGAAGTTCAACTCAAGGTTGACTACTGGAAGTTGCTTGTGGTGGCTGTCTTCCTGATAGCAGCCTGGTTCCATTTCTACCAGTTGAACGAGATTCCGATTAACATGACCAGCGATCACACCGAGAAGTTACTTGACGTGCAGGGAGTGCTGGAAGGTAATACGCAGATATTCTTCGCCAACAACGGCGGCCGTGAGCCGATCCATTTTTACTTCACTGCTTTTTTGGTCAAGTTCATGGGCGCCGGGCTAAATTTCTTCACCCTCAAGCTGACCATGACACTGGCGTTCCTGGTGTCGTTGATCTATGTCTACCGGTTGGGCAACGAAATGGGCGGCCGCTGGACCGGATTGTTTTTCATGGCATTGTTTGGTTTTTCAGCGTGGGGCAACATGATCACCCGGGTTGGCCTTCGCCTGGTGTTGACGCCGGTTTTCGTTGCGCCGGTGCTTTTCTATTTCTTCCGCGGTTTGCGCACCTCACGCCGCAACGATTTTGTCCTGGCAGGCATTTTGCTCGGCTTGGGGCTGCTTGGTTACAGCGCCTTCCGCTTGATGCCGGTGGTGGTTGTGGCAGGCGTGTTCACCTACCTGGTTTATCAAAAATTCAACAAGACCAGCCGGAGTAGTGTTTGGGCTTTGCTGCTGATGGCATTGTTCGCGATGGTGATCTTTTTACCGATCTTGCGTTTTGCCGTGGATTACCCTGAGGCGTTTGGGTTTCGCACGCTCACTCGCATCACCGGCGCGGAACAACCACTGCCCGGCCAGGTTTTCAAGGTATTTCTTGGCAACTTCTGGAACGCCGCCTTGATGCCTTTCTGGAAGGACGGTAGCACCTGGGTGATCTCGGTTACTGACCGCCCGGCGTTGGATATTATCGGTGCAGCGTTGTATTTTCTTGGCCTGGTGCTATCGTTTTACCGCTGGTTGAAATATCGATCCTGGCAGGATCTCTTCCTGTTGCTTTCCATTCCGCTCCTGATGATGCCCTCCATTCTTTCATTGGCCTTTCCGGACGAGAACCCATCGCTCAGCCGGGCGGGCGGGGCGGCAATCCCCATCTTTCTATTGGGTGCCATCGCGCTAAAAACCCTGCTTTCAAGTTTGTGGAAGCGCAGCCCCGGTCTTTTTGGAAAGATTTGTGTGGTCGCGCTGGGGTTGATATTGTTGGAAGTTTCCGCCGCTCAGAACTATGAGATCGCGCTGGTGCAATATCCGAGGCAATACAAAGAAGCCACCTGGAATTCGACCCAGATGGCAGAGGTGGTCGATGATTTCATCGAACTCAACAAGGAACCGGATAACGTGTGGGTTGTGGGCGTGGCTCATTGGGTGGATACCCGCCTGGTAGCCCTCAGCGCCGGCTATATCGGGCGTGATTACGCCGTTTGGCCTCAAGACCTGGAACTGACCCTGCCGAACGTCGGTGCCAAACTATTCATCGTCAAGTTTGATGATCTGACCGGCATGGAACGTCTGCGTGCGCTTTATCCGCAAGGCTACGCTGTCTACCACTTAAACGAAGTTGATGGCCGTGATTTCTACGCCTATATTGTGCCGCCGAAGTAATGCTGAGAATCGAGAATTGGGAAACGAGAATCGTGGGTTGAGAGTGGAGAGTTGAGAATCGTAAAACCAGTCGTAGCTTTAATTAGAAGAATTCTTTGAAAAATTTTGAATCGTTTCCTATCTGGTCAACCGCACGTAATAACGATAGCGGTCCCCGCGATAGAGGATCTTGACGAACTCCACCGGTTTGCGGTTCTGCGCGAAAAGCACCCGTTCACTCATCAGCAGCGGCGCGCCTTCCATCACTTCCAACAATTCGGCTTCTTCAAGTGTCGCAAGGGTCACTTCGAGGGTCTCGTCCGCCTCGGAGGGGATAATGTTGAATTTCTCCTGCAGGATGCGGTAAAGCGAACCGCTACCCTGCATGTCTTCCAATGTGATGGTTCGTTCACCCGGAAGCGCCAAGTAAGAGGTCTGCAACCCGATTGGTACGCCGTTTCCCAGCCTGACGCGTTCAATGCGTAAAACCCTGGTTCCGGTGGGGATTTCTAGTTTTTGAGCGATCTTGGCCGGGGCTTCGACCCATTCCATCGCGCGTATGATCTGTCCGGGGGTGACGCCGCGCTTGAGCAAATCTTCAGAGAAACTGGTCAATTCCATCAACCCCTTTTGTAGCTTTTGCGGTGAAACAAAAGTACCACGCCCGTGCTCGCGGTAGAGGTAGCCCTGACGGGCGAGGTGGTCAATGGCCTCGCGGATGGTGGTTCGGCTGATATTGTAGAGCACTTCGAGTTGACGCTCGGAGGGGATGGGCGTGCGGGGAGGCCATTCGCCGTCTTCGATCTTTTGACGTAAAATGGAGGCAAGCTGATTGTATTTTGGAAGCGCGTTGTACGGATCGATTGTTCTTGACATTTGTTTTTAAAGTGGTATTATAGAAACGTAACTGGTAATGTGGTCACTACCACTTTGATTATCCAACTTTTTGAACCATTCGTCAAGTAGGGAGTTTCCGGCACATGCAATCCCTTTCGGATGAGCAACTCCACAATTTGGTTGAAAAAATCGTCCGCCAGACGTTGGGCGCGATGGCCAATCCAACCTCGGCACCAATCCCAACCTTAAATGACACCGCAAAATCAAGTGTATCCACTGTATCGATCCAGCAATCGGAGGACAAGAAAGCAGAAGCCACCCGTCGAGTGGTTGCCATTGGAACGGATCATGGCGGCGTGGATCTTAAATCCATCCTCAAAGCCGACATGGTTGAGATGGGTTATGAAGTCATCGACTGCGGCACCGATACCAAGGAAGCCGTGGATTACCCTGACATTGCTTTGGCGGTGGCAACCCTGGTCTCTTCTGGTAAAGCCTGGCGCGGGGTGGTGATTGACGGCGCGGGCATCGGTTCGTGCATGAGCGCCAACAAGGTCCCCGGCGTGCGCGCGGCCATGTGTTACGACCACGCCACGGCGGTCAACAGCCGTGAACATAACGATGCCAACGTACTTACGCTTGGCGCTGGTTTGCTCGGCGTAAACCTGGCGAAAGCTATTCTCAAGACCTGGCTGGCAACCGAATTCGGTGGCGGCCGACACGCAACACGTGTGAACAAGATCATCGCGATCGAAAAGTCTTTTCTCAAGGAGGGGAAATCCTGATGGCCCCTGATATGAAAACGGTTGAACAATTGGTGGAAATCATCACCCGTGAGGTGTTGCTCGCCATGGTAGAGCAGGAAGACAAGCAGAACACCCCAGCGGGCGAGCATTGCGTCATCGAAGTCGCCAACGGCGTTAAGGTGAAAACCTGCTTTGACAACGCGGGTCACGTGGTGAGCGCGGGCGCCGAACGTCTGACCTCTACAGTTGGCGTCATCCCGCAAGACACCTCTCTGGCGGGGATGATCGACCACACCTTGCTCAAACCTGACGCGACATCCGACAAGATCGCCCAATTATGCTTTGAAGCCCGCAAATACCACTTCGCCTCGGTTTGCGTCAACCCCACACATGTCAAGCTCTGCGCGGACCTCCTTCACGGTTCCGATGTGAAGGTTTGCACTGTGATCGGATTTCCGCTCGGCGCGACCTCCCCTGAAGTAAAAGCTTTTGAGACCCGCAACGCCCTGGATAACGGCGCGACGGAGATCGACATGGTGCTCAACATCGGTGCCCTCAAGGCTGGCGAGTTGGAGTTGGTCGCCAAAGACATCCGTGGGGTGGTCGAAACCGCCCATCCCGCCAAGGCGCTGGTCAAAGTGATTATCGAGACCGCCCTGCTCAATGATGAAGAAAAAGTGACCGCCTGTCTGCTCGCGAAAGAGGCCGGGGCGGATTATGTGAAAACCTCCACTGGTTTTTCCGGTGGTGGGGCGACCGTCCATGACATCGCGTTGATGCGCAAAACGGTGGGGCCTACGATTGGGGTCAAAGCTTCAGGCGGGGTGCATTCCCGTGAAGACGCCGAAGCCCTTGTGGCGGCGGGCGCCACCCGCATCGGCGCCAGTGCCGGGGTGAAGATCATCCAGGCCGGCGGGGCAGAAGCCAAGCCTGTACCTCAGACCTCGCCGACCGCACCTTCAAAAGCTTATTGAACCAGGAGTTCTTATGTTAATCGCGCGAGTGATCGGCACCACCGTCTCTACCATCAAAGATGAAAAATTGATTGGACGCAAATTAATGATCTTGCGTCCTACCGATGAACGCGGCGAACCCACTGGCAAACCATATGTGGCCATTGACACCGTGGATGCGGGCGTTGGCGACCTGGTGCTCACCGCGGGGGGGTCCAGCGCGCGCCAAACCAACATTACCAAAGACACCCCTGTGGACGCCGTGATTATGGCGATGATCGATTCACTTGAAGTTGGCGGAGAAGTGGTTTTCCGCAAGAGTTAACATGGCCGAACTAGACAAAGACCTCACCTCCATTCAGGAAGCACGCGATTTAACCGCCCAGGCATACGAAGCCTGGAAGGTGTGGTCAAAGGCTTCACAGGAGCAGGTGGATCGGGTCTGCGCGGCGATGGCTGAAGCAGCCTTCGCGGCATCTGAGCGACTGGCACGCCTGGCGCATGAAGACACTGGATACGGTGTGGTGGCGCACAAGCAACTGAAAAATGAATTTGCCGCCCGCGGAGTGTGGAATAGCATCAAAGATCTGCGCACCGTGGGTGTGGTGCGGGTGGATGAACACAAAAAGGTTTACGAGATTGCCTGGCCAATGGGCGTGGTCGCCGCGTTGACCCCTAGCACCAACCCCACCTCTACCGTAATTTATAAGATTCTCATCGCTGTGAAAGCGCGCGACGCCATTGTGGTCGCGCCACATCCCTCCGCCGCACGGTGTTGTTATGAGGCCGCCAGTTTGATGGCCCAGGCGGCTGAAGAGCAGGGAGCCCCAAAAGGGTTGATCGCCTGCCTGCGCAATGTGTCGCTTCCTGGTACGCAGGAATTGATGAGTCACAAACACGTGGCGCTGATCCTTGCCACCGGAGGCACACCGATGGTGCGCGCCGCGCATTCCACGGGCAAACCTGCCTACGGTGTAGGTCCGGGCAATGTGCCGGTCTATGTGGATCGTTCAGCCAATCTTGAAAAAGCAGCGCGTTACATTGTGGCCAGCAAGGCGTTTGATTGCTCCACAATTTGCGCCACCGAGCAAGCCGTGGTGGCTGACGCTCCGATCGCCCTCCGGCTGAAAGAATTGATGAAGCAGGAAGGCGCGTATTTTGTTGACGCCGCCCAAACAGAACTATTGCGAAAATTGCTCTTCACCTCTGAAGGCGCGATGAACACCACCACCGTGGGTAAACCAGCCGAAACACTGGCCGGGATGGCGGGGTTTGAAATACCGCGAGGCACCCGAATTTTGGTTGCCAAGCTCACCCACACCGGCAAAGAGGAACCCCTCTCGCGAGAAAAGTTGACCACGGTGTTGGGTTGGTATGAAGAGGACGGATGGGAAGCCGGCTGCGAACGCTGCATCGAATTGATCAATTTCGGCGGGCGTGGCCACAGCCTGATCATCCACGCCACAGATCAAAATGTGATCATGGCTTTTGGGCTCGAAAAACCAGTCTTCCGCATTGCGGTGAACACCATGGGCACCATGGGTGCCATCGGTGTAACCACCGGGGTGACGCCTTCTCTCACCCTGGGTGCTGGTGGGGTGGGGGGCTCGATCACTGGAGATAATATTAGCGCCCAGCACCTCTTCAATATTAAAAGGCTGGCATATGAAACGTCAACACCACCGCGCGAAGCCATGCTCCCCGGAGAGCCCTCAAACGGCCCTTCGGCGCGTGAGATCGAGGCGGCTGTCAGAAATGTTGTTGAAGAAATCTTGAAAATTCGTTGATGAAACTGATTAGAGAAAGGAAGTAGAAAATGGCTTTTAGCACTGAAATGATCGCTTTAGGAATGGTTGAAACCCGGGGTTTGATCGGGGCTGTAGAGGCCGCGGACGCCATGGTCAAGGCTGCCAACGTTGTCTTGATCGGTTCGGAATATGTAGGTGGTGGATTCGTGACCGTGATGGTGCGTGGTGATGTGGGTGCCGTCAAGGCCGCCACTGACGCTGGCGCCGCCGCTGCCAAGCGCATCGGCGAACTGGTTTCCGTCCATGTCATCCCCAGGCCGCATCAGGATATCGAAATGATCCTGCCTCAGAATTCCAAGGGCAGCATTGGCGGGCGTGGTTCCGAAGCCAAGAAATAACCTGACCCAAGCAGCGTACTGACGGGTTGAACTTCTCTCGGCGGTGATAATTATTAAGCCGCAATCGTTGCACTCTTGTTCAACCCGGCAGTTTGCCCCTGCCTGAAGTTACATTAGGCTGCTGAGGGGTATTTAGGAATCATCAATACAGGAGGAATCATGGCGGATGCTTTTTCATTACGCTGTTATTGTTTCATCGACCGCATGCAGGCGCAATACGCGGCCTTTGTGGGTACCATCACACAGGGAGACCTGCCCGTGGAAGGCATGGCCGCCCTCTATGTAGAAATGGCACCTGGTAATGAGGTCTTCCGCGTTGTGGATATCGCGGTTAAAGCTACAGAAGCCAAACCCGGCGCCCAAATCGTCGAACGTGAATTTGGCATGTTTGAGGTCCATTCGCTCAACCAGGCCGCGGTGCTCGAAGCCGGTCAAGTTGTACTGGATCGCCTTGGCTTACGCAAGGAAGACCGTATTAAACCCGAGGTTGTCTCCACACAGGTCATCACTCGAATTGATCCTTATCAAGCCCAGCTGATCAACCGTTTCAGGCGCGGCAGCATGCTCGTGCCAGGTGAGACCTTGTTGGTGCTGGAATGCGCACCCGCTGCGTACATTAATTATGCCTGCAACGAAGCCGAGAAAAAAGCCAACATCAAGATCGTGCATGTCTCATCCGTGGGACGGTTTGGCCGCATGTGGCTCTCTGGCAGTGAATCAGAGATCGTTACCGCGAAAAACGCTGCTGAGGCCGCCTTGCGTGGTTTGGAAGGCATCCCTGGGTAAGGAGTTGTAATGGCAAAAATCTTTGTGACTGAACGAGACATCGAAGAAATGGCGCGGCGGGGTGAACTTACCCTGACAGTCAACGATGACGTGGTCTTGACTGAACTGGCTTTTGAGAAAGCCGAACGCCTGGGTGTGATCCTGCTGCAACCTCATCAACTTCCGCCTGCAGCACCTATTCGTCCTTACCTTTCTGAGCCTGTGGTTTCGCTGCCGGGTTCAGGAAAGACTCAATGTATGAAGTGCAGCCAACAAGCCGCCGGTCCATCAGACGATGAAATGCGCCAGCGCATTCGAGACGCGGTCAAAGCCAAACTGGGCAACCAGGTAGATTCCGCTTTGTTGGAAACCATCATCACCCGCGTTTTGAATAACGTGGGGGTCAGGTAATCCATGCTATTAGGACGTGTGGCAGGCTCCGCGGTATGCACGGTCAAGTATCCAGGCACGGAGGGTTTGAAGCTGTTGCTGGTTCAACCTCTCAACCGCAGGCTTGAACCGGTAGGCGGGTTGCAGGTTGCCGCGGATGTCGTCCAAGCCGGAGCGGGAGATCTGTGCGTGATGGTGCGCTCACGTGAAGCAGCTCTGGCAATGCCCCAAGTTAAATTTGTTCCCATTGACCTCGCGTTGGTTGGTATCGTGGATGAATTGCATATGTTGCCTGAAGGCGAATTTGATTTCACTCTAAAGAAGGGGATTAACCCTTTCACATGAGAGAGGTGAAATGATCCTGGCGAAAGTTACCGGAACCGTGGTCACGACGATCGGCCACCTGGATTTTAAGAATCGCAAGTTGCTGGTGGTTCAACCCCTGGTGATGGAAGGCGACAAGGCGGATGAGGATTTCATCGCCCTGGACGCCACCCACGCCGGCATTGGTGACACGGTCTTGATCAACCGGGAAGGCGGTGGGGCCAGGCAGGTGTTGAAAAATCCTGACGCGCCGGTCATCTCCTTGATTGTGGGCATCGTAGATTCTGTGACCATAAACTAAACAACCGCCTGAACCCATCAGGCGGTTGTTCGTTGTAATGTTAGGGGGTTATTTATAAGTGTCCGCGAGGTATTGGACGAGCAAGGCTTCTTCTTCCGCCGATAGATCCGCTCCATTGTTGATCATGCGAGTCACCGTGGTTTGCCACCCTTCAAGTGTTTTGGCTTTGGTGGTTACGCGCGTCAGATCGTGACACTCAACGCAACGGCTTTCTAGAATGGCTTTTCCATCTAAATTCGAATCAACCGGTTGATCAGGGGCACCAACGGCCGTCGTGGGGGGCACGCTGGTTTTTGGCGCGCACGCGATGAGGTTGATTACCAGAATGGCAATTACAAGAAGCGCGAATCCGATTCGTTTGCTCATGATTCCTCCTTTTTGGCTTATTAATCGTCAGGGTAAGTTGCGGCAAGGTATTCGACCAGCACCGATTGCTCAGCGGCTGTCAAGTTTGCGCCACGAGAGACCATGTTGGCCACGATTCCGCGCCATTCATCCAACGATTCAGTTTTGCGTGTCACACGATCCAACGAGTGGCAGACGGTGCAACGTGTTTGTAGCAGGTTATCACCAGAGGCTATCGCAACCGCAGGTTGACTGGTTAGGGTCGCCGCCACTGCTTCTGTGAGAGTGGGCGCGATAGTATCCACGGGAGGAAGGGTGGTGGTGGGCGCCTCCGTGCTGGTAGCTTCCACTTCGGCGGGTTCTGTAAGAATGGGAGCGGCCGTAGGCGTTGCTTTGGGGCTGCAGGCTATAACACCCAAAACGAGAATAAAACTGATCACGAGTATTACTTTGCCCAGTTTTTCCATTTTTCCTCTTCAGATCATTTTTTTCTATTAAAAATTATATATCAATCGAGTCTTAAAATGACACACCTTTTATTAGTTTCAAACTATAATTTATAGGATTATTCGCATAATGATATTAGAGGGAAATTTGGAGAATTCGAGGATCCTCGTTGTTGATGATGACCCACAAGTGGCTGCCACGGTTGAGCGCTGCCTGTTACGTGAAAAATTTGAGGTTGAAATCGCGAGCACGGGCTTGACCGCTTTGGAATCCGCGCGGCAATCCCTTCCAGACTTGATCCTTCTAGATGTGATGATGCCAGGTTTAGATGGGTATGATGTGTGCCGCCAGATTCGCGCAGATGAGCAACTGAAGCACGTTCCAGTCATCTTTTTAACCGCGAAAACCAGTGAAGAAGATCATATTCAGGGGTTCAAAGCCGGCGGTGATGATTACATCAACAAACCTTTTAACATTGAGGAACTCGTGTTGCATGTCAGGGCGGTGCTTAAACGGACTTGCCCACCAAACTCTGCTTTAGATGTCAATCATGCTCGATCGATAGGTGTCAGAGATTCAAAGAATCGAATTGGGCATACCAATGCCACCCTGAGTCTCAAGGGTTATCGTTTGAATACCTCCACTTTTGAACTTACCCTTCCAAACGATATTAAAATCTTGTTGACCCCCATCCAGTTTGACCTATTGTTTAATTTTATGAGCCATCCAGGCGAGATCTTCTCGCCAACACACCTGTTGAGTATCATATGGGATTATCCTCCAAATACGGGCAGTCAAGATCTCGTCAGGGTGCACATTAAGAACCTGCGCCTGCGCATCGAAGTGGATGCCGCCAACCCGACATTTATCGAAACCATTTCTGGTTACGGATATACGGTAAGAAGCGATTAAATAAAAAAAGAGGAAACGATGAAAAGTTTCCTCTTTTTGTGCTGCGAGATTAATCTTCGTCTAAATTGGGTTTGTCAATTTTGATACAAAATGCCAATAGAATTACACCAGCAGCGACCGGGATATACCAAAACTCAGCGTATTGGTCGACAAAGGCTTGATCGGCGATCAGGTTGATGCCAAAAATAATCATATTGTTATACATAATTAACCCGGCAAGAACAAGCAGTACACAAATGGCAACGAGGAACCAGTTATTAACACCATAGGGGGGGGTGCCTGCTTGCGGTGTGGGGAGCGCTGCGCCTTTGGAGCGGCCATTAACCTTGCGCCGTTTTAAGGCGTACTCACGAATAAACCGTTTCTTTTGTCCACGTAAAATGGCAATTCGCAAGTAGAAGAACGCCATCGCACCAATAACTACGATAAATCCTGTAGAAATATCCATTATTTCAACCACGCTTTCTTTGTTTGATATTTTGATTTTACGATACGTTTGAAATCTTGCTTTGTTGGGGTCAGCCCAACGCCACGTAAGCGATAATTTCCGCTGGGAGTTAGATATCCAAAACTAGTTTTGTGTTCTTCTTTAACTGAATCATCGCGAATGAGAGCAAACGCTGTTGTTGTTGGAATTCTTACCCACAAGAACCGTCTTTCTGGTTTGGCGATGAACCCAAGGAAATAGGGTTCCTCATTTTCTTTGGGAGTGGGCAGAGTTATGATGACCAGTTTAGTTTTGGCGTCCAGGATCTCGATTTCGTAAGATAACCCTCCCGAAGAAACCCGCCTTTCTTCTGGAAGGCGATCACCGACATGGTTCCACCAAAACTGTAGAAATTTTACCCCATCCTTGTCGAGGTATTTCATAAATTGATTCGTTTGGCTGTGAAAGAGCACGGGTAGAGCTTCCATACCAAAATTGTAGTGAAGGCTTCTATTTTTTTCCATGATTATTGTTCATCTCCAGAATCCGAAATACGAGCCAAAAATTGTTTAAAGGTTGTCGGCTCTTCTCCAAGCAGGAATTTCAGAATGGAAGAGTTGCCTGGTAACCCAAAATTATCGTAGTAATCAAACATCTTAACAAGTACTTTCCTTGCATATTCCTGCATGCCTGATGCTTTTGCGGTTGCTTCCCACTCACTTAATGACTGTTGCGAAGCCTCGACAGGCAGGTGGAGTATCTCACTAATCTGCGAAGCCACTTCCAATTGAGTCAGCGATTCTGGACCTGCCAATTCATAAATTGCGTTGACGTGACCTGGTTCAAGGAGCACTCTCGTTACCACTTTGGCCACGTTTTCAAGGTCGACGATGTTGATCTTGGATTCTAATTGGTAAGGGACAGTATATTTACCCTTCAAAATATTCTGCCAACCCCCCAAAATATTTTGCATATAAGCGCAAGGTTGAAGGATGGTGAAGTCCAACCCACTGTTTATCAGGCATTCCTCCACGCGCATTTTCTGCCAATGGTGAGGCATTGCTTCAATCTGCGGGTGAAGAACCGAATGGTAGGCAAATAATTTAACTTTGTTTATTTTAGCGTGCAGAATGATACTTTTTCCGATTTCTAATTCATCGGGAGAGACATTGGGCGCAATAAAATAAACTTGGTCAATCCCGGTTAATGCTTTCTGAAGGGAACCAACGTCTGCTAGATCCCCAATCGTTGCTTGCGTACAACCTAGGGCGATAACTTGATCTGCTTGGGCTTGGTTGCGAACAAGGCATCGTACCTCAGCACCTTTTTGAGAAAGATGCCTGAGGATAGTGGTCCCAGTTTTACCTGCCGCGCCTGTGAGTAAGATCATGTTTTAGGCTGAATCCTTGAAAGAATTTTCAGATGGAAATTATAACCCAAGTGATAATAAAACGCTCCCCAAAGAGCGTTAACACCATGGGGAGCGTTTATTTTCAACAAGTTTGTTGCTGATTACTGCAGAACGTCAGTTGAGCGAACCTTCGGTGGTTTGATGAACAGGAAGATGAGGTTCACAAGGATACCGAAGACTGCGGCCGCAGCGATCGCGGGCCAACCGAAGGGGAACACACCCTTCAACAGAGGAATAGGCAAGTTGCCGCCGTATCCAATGTTGCCGCCGATGCCAACGACCAGGATCAAGGCCACGATGGCCAATTTTCCGGGATCGAAGAGATCGACTTTTTCAGCCATCATAAGGGCAATACCCTGA
>CAZUXF010000012.1:0-80107 GCA_964624535.1 uncultured Anaerolinea sp.
ACGCCGTCATGGGTGATGGTGGGGGAACCGAATTTGCGGTCGATGGCCACATTGCGGCCTTTGGGTCCGAGCGTGGTGACAACAGCAGCCGCGACGACATCAATACCGTTCTTGAGCTTGCGGCGGGCTTCTTCACCAAATACGAGTTGTTTTGCTGCCATAGGTGTTTACTCCTTGATTAGAATAATGGCTTACTTGCCAACGATCGCGAGCAGATCGCTCTCGCGCAGAATTAACAATTTCTTGCCGTCAAGTTTGATCTCGGTGCCGCCATACTTGGCAAAGAGGACAGTGTCACCCACTTTAACGTCCATTTCGATGCGGTCGCCGTCTTCATCGCGGTCGCCGGGGCCGGCAGCCAGAACAACACCCTTTTGGGGTTTTTCTTTGGCAGTTTCGGGGAGCACGATGCCACCCGCGGTGACTTCGTTCTCTTCCGTGGGTTCAACGATGACTCGACTGCCTAAGGGTTTCAAATTTAGCGCCATACTTGCCTCCTGATAAGGATTGATCGGATTTTTTTGTTTTAGCACTCGCGCATAGGGAGTGCTAATTTCACTCCAATAATAACTGTGATTGAAGCGCGAGTCAAGAGATTCAAACAAACTCTAATAGAATTCTGATAATTTCTTTTTTTGCTAACGGGATAACTTAAGGGCTGCCCGTTAGCGAACACGTCACACCCGGGTGTAGCGAGTGGTGGTGGCCACTACTTGAAATTGTGCATTTATAGATTACCTTGTGGAAAATTAAGAAAACGGAAAAATTAACGGTTTTCGTAATCGTTCTGCCAGTTTTCAGGATTAAACAAAATATATTCCGCGGTTTGATCGTATTCGAAATCCGAAGTGATGACGTGTTCGTAGTAGTTGCGTTGCCAAACGGGGTTGCCTGGGGTATTCCGAAGGAGATTGATTTGTTTGGCCGTGGTCATCTTGAAATAACCAATGACCAAAGGTAAAAGCATTCGACGACGGCGTGAGCGGTCAGAGGTTCGTGACATTTCATTAGATAGGGGCAATTCATGAATTGCCCCTACGATATCAATGATGGCGTGAAAATGGTTGGGCATGACAAAGGCGAACCCAATTCAATACCTGGATATCAATTCGGAAGAGAATGGCAAACATCCAATACGATTTTTCCCGCATCGGAATTATGAATCTTACCATTCACAATTTCACCGAAAAGGGGTTTACGTTTGTAAGTGACGATGGTTACAAAGTACGATCCCTCCGATGAGTAGTCGTAACCAGGGAGGCGGATCGAACGGCGGTGATTCGTATGGTTGGATTGGTTTTCGGAATTCACAAATTTTGTATTCCATGGGGCGATTCATTTTGTAGGGGCAATTAATCATGGGTTGATATTCCGTAGGGGCAATTCATGAATTGCCCCTACTTCACAGGCGGTATTGTGAATTATTTTTATACCCATTCGAGATAACAAACAGGTTTTTTCCATGCTCTCTGTTTCTCCGCGTGAGCATGTTCCCTCCTGTGCGCTCTGTGTCTCGGTGTGAGTAGTTCTACTAACCTTCTGTTTTCTAACTCACGCGAGCCCTACTGTATAATTAATCCCAAGGTCATTCAAAGGAGCCGCCATGTTTGGGTATAAATTCATTAAAGTTCAGCCCACCGATTACCTGATGCAGTTCAGGCGCGGAAAGCTCGTCCGCGAAGGGCGCGGATTGTCATTCTTCTATTTCCGCCCCACCAATTCCCTGGTAGTCATCCCCCTCGCCAGCACGGACGTCCCTTTCATCTTCCAGGCCGTCACCGTCGATTACCAGGAGGTTACCCTGCAAGGGCAGCTCACCTATCAGGTGGATGATCCGAAAAAGCTGGCCCAATTGATGAACTTCTCGCTTGCCCCGGATGGCAGGACCTATGCCTCGGAGGATTTTCAAAAACTGCCCCAGCGCTTGATCAACCACGTGCAGGTGCTCACCCGCTCTCGAATGAAAGCGCTCAAACTGCGCGAAGCGCTCAACAACATTGACAACCTTGTGGATATGCTCGAGAAAGGCATGAAATCTGCCGAGTTGGTCACCACACTGGGGATCAAGGTGCTCAGCCTTTCCCTGTTGGCGGTTAAACCGACGCCAGAAACCGCCCGCGCCCTCGAAGCCGAAGCCCGTGAGCAGATCTTGCGAGAAGCCGACGAAGCGGTCTACACCCGGCGCAACGCCGCCGTGGAGCAGGAACGCAATATCAAGGAAAACGAACTCAACACCGAGATCGCCGTGGAAAACAAGAAACGCCAGATCCGCGAGACTCAAATGGAAGCGGAAAAATCCGTCCAGCAGAAAAAGAAAGAGCTGGAGGAAGCCCGCATGCAGACCCAAATCTCACTCGAGAATTTGAACCAGGAATTCACACGCCTGGCAACCCTCAACGCGCGCGCCCAGGCCGACGCCAAAGCCTACGCGCTCAACGAACTGGTCAAGGCCGTCGCCGAAGTGGACCCGCGCAACCTGCAATCCCTGACCAATGTAGGCCTGGATTCGGCTCAATTGGTGGCGCTCGCCTTCCGTGAGCTGGCCCAAAGCTCTGAAAAGATAGGTCAACTTAACATTTCGCCAGACCTGCTTCAGACTTTGCTGCACAAACCGGAATCTGGTGGATGAACCGGCTGACTGAAAACAAGATCGTGCTCATCACGCGCAAAACACGCCTGGATGAGTTGATTTCGCGTTTTAACACCCTCGACCAGGCTCGTTTTTACATTGAGCACCTGGGCGCGGATTTTTCTGATTACCAGCGCGAGGATCTGCTTTACAAGCAAAACCTGAGCCAAGCCAGCCGTTTACTTGAACAACTCGGGCGTTTGCAAATCGTGGACCGGGCTTTTGTGCCGAATTTCATCTTTGGCGAGCAAGACAGCGTGGTGGTTCTTGGGCAAGACGGCTTGGTAGCCAACGTCTTGAAATATCTTGATGGGCAACCTGTCATCGGGGTCAATCCCGACCCGCAACGATGGGAAGGAGTACTGCTCCCATTTACCGTCCCTCAACTTAAGAAGGTACTCCCCCAGGTGTTCCGCCAACAGCGCAAGGTAAAGAATGTAACCATGGCGCAGGCGAGCATGAACACCGGTGAAACCCTCTTTGGGGTCAACGACCTTTTTATTGGCCCACGCTCGCACACTTCGGCGCGCTACCTCTTGCGCACCGGTGCGGTCAGTGAAAAACATTCTTCCAGCGGCATCATCGTGTCCACCGGTCTTGGTTCCACGGGCTGGTTCCGCAGCATCGTTACCGGTGCCGCGGGCATCGCCGCGAACCTTGAGGACAAGCCGCCAAATATTAATCTGAGTCGATCCTTTGCCTGGGATGCGGATTACCTGTATTTTTCGGTACGCGAACCGTGGCCGAGCAAAGACTCCGCGGCTGGCATCACCTTCGGCAAGATCACTCGCGAGACTCCGCTTCAGTTGGATTCGTTGATGCCTGAGAATGGGGTCATTTTCAGCGACGGCATTGAAGCGGATTACCTGGCTTTTAATACCGGCAGCACAGTGACCATTTCTCTCGCTGACAAGGTCGGCAAAATCGTCATTTAAGGCAATCTCGGCCAGGACAAACGGCTAATCCACGGGTTGTCTGTTTCTCCGTGTATTTGAGACTCTGTGTGAGATGGATAATTAAATTCTTATGGGCTGGGGGTAATCGTGGGTGTAGCGGTCGCACCAGAAACAGGGGTCAGGGCCACCACGGTTTGAGTGGCACCAAAACGGGCATTATCGCAAATCGCCAGGCCTTCATTGACAATCGCCATGATCGTGTCGTCCTCCCTAAACCCGGCAGAGATCTCGTCAAACACACGATACGCTTCAGCGCAATAATTGGTGGCAGGTGTGTTCATGCCGGCCAGCACCGAACCATAGATGTAGTAATAGATCGCCGTGGTGTTGGTCAACGGCAGCCCCGTGATCGTCAGGGATGGGTCGGCAGCAATTTCTTCGCTACATTCCAGACCGCTGTTGCGCACTGTACAAGATTCCAGCGCGGTGCAACCCCGCACGGCGCATTTAAGCGGAAGGATGGAGCCCTCATAATTCCGGGCCTTGTAATAAACCACACCCACCTCACCGTAAGCCGAAGGGTCGTCGGGTTTGAAATTTAGTGCGGCGAGCATGTTGACCGAGGCGGCCAATGGCTGACCCATCTGCACGTACGTATTGGCGATCGTCCGCAGCGGGATCGGGTCTTTGACCCCCAAGCGTTCATTAATCGTAGCCGCGTTATCAAAGGCTTCAAGTGCCAGGTCGTAATACATATTCTGCTCGGGGATCATCGAACTCAAGTTTGCCAATTTTCGGTAATTAGCACCCAGGGAGATGTACAAAAAATTCATATTGGGCGTGATCTCAATCGCCCGTAGGTATTCCTGAATGGCTTGCTGGTAATTAGCGATAGATTCATTAACGAATCCATTGACCCGGTGCACATCCATCAATGAAGGATCACGTTGCAACGCCTGACTGATGTATTGCTGCGCCTGGGTCCATTTCTGCTGATCCACCAAAAGTTCAGCGTAATAGGCCAGCGCCAACGCGTTGGTGCTGTCAAACTGGATGGCGCGCACGGCAGCCTGCTCACCCAGCACCAGGTAATCTTGCCAGTCTTCACCGGCGATGGCTGAATTGGCGTACCAATCCAACGCGAACGAATTCACCGCGTGCAGATTACTGTCTTCGGGTGACAACTTCAACCCATCGGCAATGGTGGCGAAAGCTTCTTCTAGCCGGGTTTTCTTCTCCGCGTCGGTGGTAAATTGCGAGGTCGAATACACCTGGATGCGCGCCAACTCAGCCCACAGCGCGGGGTCTTGCGGATCGATCCGCACCGCCTGCTGGTAAGCCTCAATGGCTTTTTCAAGGTTGCCAGACATGAAATGCACCTCGCCCTCCTGGGCGTAAGATCCGTAGGTACGGGTGGGTGTGGGCGTGGTCACCGCCAGGGGTTTGATCTGCCCGGTCGAAAAACCACGCAGCACAAAGACCAGCCCAATGAGCAGGATGAACCCAAAAAAAATGCGGACGGGGTTGGAGTTGCGCCGAGGTTTACCGAACAGAAATTTTTTTCCGCTGTAATCTATCATACGAGGTTGGCAGATGCTTCCATCTTAATTGGACGGCGTGGGGGTCGTCTCCGAAGCCGTGGTTTGGTCACCTGTGGGCGTAGTCAGGTTGGCGACGCCTTCCTTGGCGAGTAATTCGCATATCACGATCACTTCCTGGGCGTTGAACGCGGCGATGTCATCATTGCGCAACTGGCTGGCCACAGCCTGGGCGATTTGTAGTGCCTCGCTGCACTGGTTGGTCTTGGCCAGGGCGAGACCGTAAGTATAGTAATACTCACCCACCCTGCCATAATCGAGAGGCAAACCTTCGACGATCAGGCCACCCGGTTCGGTACCCCCGCGAACCGCCATGCGCAGCGCGTCCACAGCGTCGAGGAATTGCTTGTTCTTCCAATAGACCAAACCCAGGTTTCCGTACAGACGCGGATTCGAGGGTTCGAGGGTCAACGCTGTTTCGGCATATTGGATGGCTTTGGGGTAATCCCCATTCTGGAAATACGTGCGCGAGATCAAGGTCAGCGGTGTAGGGTCATTGGGATTCAACGAGTTGGCCATCGAAAATTCAGTGATCGCCTTGTTATACTCCTGAACGGCGTTGTAATTGTTGCCCAGTTCCAGGTGCAGATCTGCGATGTTGGGGTTGATCTTAATGGCTTCTTCAAACTCGATTACCGCTTCGGGATAGTTGCCAGTCCAATTCAACAGGAATCCCCGTGCGCGATGAGTTTCGAGAGTGTTTGGGGCGAGTTCGATGGCTTTGCGTGACGTCTCTTTGGCGAGCTCGAGGATGTCAAGCGGACCCTGGTTGACGGCCATCATATTTACATACACTTCCGTCAAATAGGCGTAGGCCGCGGCGTTGGAGGGATTAATGTTGATCGCGTCGGTCAACGTACCGACCGCCTTGACATAATCCCCGCTGAGACCAGCCGCCCACCCCAATAGCGCCAGGGCAGTATCATTATTCTGGTTGACCATCAGAGCGTTTTCCGCGTTCTTGAGCCCTTCTTCATAATTACCGGTATAGATATTTAACCTGGCGAGCGCGATATAACTGATCGGGTTGCGTGGGTCGGCGAGCACCGCCTGGTTGAAGGCCTGGATGGCCAGGGAGTACTTGCCGTCATTTTCCAAAACCTGGGCATCCGTGACGAAGGATTCAGGGGGACGCGTGGGAGTAATTGTGGCCATAAATAACGGAGGGATCGTGGGCACCACCAGGCGGTCAAAGAAAATGATCGCGGCAACCACCAGCAAGAGCATGATCACCCTGAATGGATTGGCGCGTTTGCGCTTGCGTTGCATATTCCAGTTCGAACCTTTAATATACATAAGAATTCATCTTACCAATGGAAAGAATCAACGTCAAGATGACCAAAATCCACGAATACAGTATTTCGAAGCTAAAAATTCCATAAATCAACTTGCCATGCCTGCCAGTTTTCGCTAGAATGAGACCATGCAATTTGATATTTTCACTTTATTTCCTGAAGTCATCCAACCCTATCTGGAAAGCAGCATATTAATGCGCGCGCGTGAGAACGCGCTCATTGACGTTGCGCTGCACAACATCCGCGACTGGACGACTGACAAACATCACGTCACTGACGACGCTCCCTATGGTGGTGGCGGCGGGATGGTGATGAAAGCGGCGCCTATCTTTGAAGCCGTCGAATACGTGCTGGGGGCGCCCCCGGCTTGCCCGTTGATCTTGATGACCCCCCAGGGGCGGCCGTTTTCCACGTCCATCGCCCGTGAGCTTGCTGCCCTCCCACGCGTGGCCATTCTTTGCGGTCGCTACGAGGGCGTGGATGAACGCGTGCGCGAACACCTGGTCACCGATCAGATCTCTGTGGGCGATTATGTGTTGACGGGTGGCGAGTTGCCTGCAATGATCCTTGTGGACGCGATCTCGCGCTTCCTCCCCGGAGTGCTTGGTGACCCAACTGGCGCGGAAGACGATTCGTTTTCAAATGGTTTGTTGGAGTACCCGCATTACACACGCCCTGAAGAATTCCGCGGTTGGCGAGTTCCTGCACCGCTCCTCTCAGGCAATCACGCTCTGATCGCCCGGTGGCGCCAGGAGCAAGCCTTACTGCGCACGATTAGTCGCCGTCCAGAATTAATCGAGAAAGCCGATCTCAGTGATTGGGAAATTAAATTCATTCAAAAAATTAAGGATAAAGGAGAAAATAGATGAAACGGTTTAATTATGGAAAAATATTCTTACTTGGTTTTGGATTTTTTGGTGTCAGCGTAATTTGGACGGTTTACAATGCTTTTGTTCCGCTCTTCTTGGCTAATAAATTTAACCTCGCTCCCGCTTTGATCGGTTTCTTCATGACCCTCGACAACATCGCCGCCCTTTTCATCCAACCGACGGTTGGCGCGTGGTCAGACAAGCTGCGCACCCCTCTCGGAAGGCGCATTCCGTTTATTCTGATCGGTGCGCCGATCGGAGCTCTAGCCTTTGGCCTCATTCCGCTGGCCGCGGTCTTACCCTTGTTTGTGGCTTGCACCAGCACCCTGCTACTCAGCATGGCGTTTTGGCGCACTCCTGTAGTGGCATTGATGCCTGACATCACGCCATCCAAGTTTCGCTCGCAGGCCAACGGCATCATCAACCTGATGGGCGGTCTCGGCACGATCATCGCTTCATTAGTAGGCAGCACCCTCTACGAGATCAACGTCAATTTCCCCTTCTGGATGGGCTCCGCGCTCGTGCTCGTTGCCGCGGTTTTGGTCTTCATCTTCATCAAAGAACCGAAACAATTTGAAGATGCTCAAAAACAACCCAATATGTTCCAGAGCCTCAAAGAAATTTCAACGGGTAAAGACAAAAGTGGGTTGCGAATTTTGCTTGCCATCTTTTTCTGGTTCCTGGCCTATTCAGGCATTGACGCCTTCCTTACCCTTTACGCCACCAAGCGGTTGGGGCTCACGGATGGTGATGCTGGCCGGCTTGTAGGGCATATGGGAATCTTGTTTGTGCTCTTCGCCATCGTCGCCGGTATTTTGGGCAGCCGCATCGGACGCAGGGTGACCATCTCGATCGGCATTGTTGGTATGGGGCTGCTCATCATTCTGATCGCGATCCTCCCGACCGGTTTCCTGGTGACAGAGCTAACCAAGATCCCTGGTTTGGGGATGATCCGTGTGGTAAACCTCTTCCTGATGGGTGCGGGGATCTTCTGGTCGTTCATCAACATCAATTCCCTCCCCATGGTTGTGGACCTGACCACGCCGGCTCGCATCGGCACCTTCACCGGGCTGTATTACCTCTTTTCCACTTTCTCAGCCATCGTAGGCCCCAACTTGAACGGTCTGATCGTTCAATTCAGCGGCAATAACTATAACGCTATGATGTTCGTTGGACCGGTTTTCTTGCTGGCAGCCCTCTTTTTGATGATGGGTGTCAAACGAGGAGAGATCCAAAAAGAAGAAGTCGCTATGTAGACAGGGTTTTTAGTAAGTAGAAAAGCTACTTGCATCTAAAAATAAATGACGTTATACTAATGTAACGGGCGGGAAAGGTTTATCCTGCCAACCCATATATCTCTGTAGGAGGAGAAATAATGTCAAAGAAGCTATTTGTTGTTCTGTCCGTCCTGATGGTTGTGGTTTTTGCTTTAACTGCCTGCCAGAAAGCAGCCCCCGTCACCGAAGTAAAAATCAAAGCATGCGAAGTCACCGACACCGGTGGTATCGATGACAAATCCTTCAATGCGACCGGCTGGGCCGGCCTTGAAAGAGCTGCTGCTGATTTTGGTGTGGAAATCAAATATCTTGAATCCCAGCAAGCCTCTGACTACGAAGTCAACATGAACACCTTCATCGAAGATGGTTGCGATTTGATCGTTCCCGTTGGATTCCTCCTCGCTGACGCCACTGGCGCCTCCGCCGATGCCAACCCCGATCAGAAGTACGCCATTGTCGACGTTGACTATCTTGCTCAGACCAACATCCGCGGCAATGCCGCCAAGATCGACCAGGCCACCTTCCTCGCTGGCTACCTGGCCGCTGGTATGACCAAGACCGGTAAAGTTGGTACCTATGTTGGTATCCTCTTCCCCGCCACCCAGGCCTTCATGGATGGCTATGCCATGGGCATCGCCAAATACAATGAAGTTCACGGCACCGCTGTTGAACTGCTCGGATGGGATCCCGTGGAACAAAAAGGTTTGGAAGTTGGTAACTTCGAATCCCTTGACGACGGCCGCGCCCTTGGCGAACAGCTCCTCGATGAAGGCGCTGACATCATTATGCCCGTTGCCGGACCTGTTGGTTTGGGCACCCTGGCCGCCATGGCCGACCGCAACACTGGTCTTTTGATCGGCGTTGACAATGACTGGTCTATCGCCAACCCCGACAAAGCCGCCTTCATTTTGGGCTCCGCTTTGAAGAAAATTGACGTCTTCGTTTATGACTCTGTCAAACAAATTGTTGACGGCACCTTCAAGGGTGGCGAAGCCTACTTCCTGACCCTCGAGAACCAGGGCGTTGGACTTGCCCTCGGGACCGAATGGGATGCCCAGGTTCCAGCTGAACTCAAAGCCGAAATCGAAGGTTTGATCCCCGGAATCATCTCCGGTGAGATCCCCACCATGCCCGTCCGCTAATCTAATTAGTGACCACAAACGAGCCAGCATTCGCTGGCTCGTTTTATTATCCATCAATCTCTTTTGTCTTTTTCAACTTATGTCTATGGTAAAATAATCAGCATAATCTACCTAAATCCAAGTCAATAATGAGGGAAACATGGCTCCTGTTTTAGAGCTTCGAGGAATTACCAAACGGTTTCCGGGCGTATTAGCCAACGACCATATTAACCTGACTATCGAAAAAGGGGAGATCCACGCGCTCCTGGGGGAAAATGGCGCCGGAAAAACCACGCTAATGAATATTCTATACGGCCTCTATCACCCAGATGAAGGTGAAATTTGGGTCAATGGAAGCAAAGCGAATATTAAATCCCCCATCGACGCGATAAAATCAGGCGTTGGTATGGTTCACCAACACTTCATGCTCGTTCCCGTTTTCACCGTAACCGATAACGTGATGTTGGGAGAGGAATTCGTCAAATTCGGCGGCGTGTTGGATCGCGCCAAGGCTGCGAAAAAAGTTCAAGAGATCTCAGACAAATACAAACTGGATATTGACCCGTACGCCTATATCAAAGACCTCCCTGTCGGTTTGCAACAACGGGTTGAGATCATCAAGCTTCTCTTCCGCGAAGCCAACATCCTGATTATGGATGAACCGACCGCGGTGCTCACCCCGCAAGAAGTTAAGGAACTTTTCAAGATCATGCAAACCCTAATCGACCAGGGAAAATCGATTATTTTCATCACCCACAAATTGGGTGAGGTACTCGAATGTGCCGATAAAATTACGGTCATCCGGGGCGGCAAAGTAGTTGGCAGCACAGACCCCAAGACTGCCACATTGAGTGACCTAGCCAATATGATGGTTGGTCGCGAAGTTAAACTAGCCGTGGATAAGAAACTTAAAAAAACCGGCGACATCATCCTCGAAGTGAACGACCTCAAAGTACTTGACCCCCGCGGTGGCATCGCTGTGGATGGGATTACTTTTGATGTTCGAGCAGGAGAAGTGTTAGGCGTCGCGGGTGTGCAAGGCAACGGCCAAACCGAGCTGGTTCGGGCGTTAACAGGGCTTCTTCCACCGGTCGATGGCGACATCCTGCATACCGGCCACAACATCACCCGCGCAACTCCTCGCCAGGTTACCGAGTTGGGCACAGCGCACATCCCTGAAGACAGGCAAAAAGACGGCCTGGTGCTTGGGTTCCCAATCTCTGATAACTTGATTATGAACACATATTACCTTCAACCTTTTTCGCGCCACGCGTGGCTGGATCAAAAAGCAATCCTTGAAAGCGGCGGCACCCTGGTGAAGAATTTTGACATCCGCACGCCGAGTGTGTTCACACCTGCGAGTTCGCTCTCTGGTGGCAATCAGCAAAAAGTGATCGTCGCTCGTGAGTTTTCGCGTCCCATAAAGTTGCTGATCGCCTCGCAACCCACCCGCGGCTTGGATGTTGGTTCAATCGAATACATTCATAAACGCTTGATCGAAAAACGTGACGAAGGTTGCGCGGTTTTATTGGTCTCTACTGAACTCGATGAGGTCATGCAACTGTCAGACCGCATCGCCGTCCTCTACCGGGGAAAGATTATCGATATTGTCGACGCCAAGACAGCCACTAAAGAACAATTGGGTCTGTTAATGGCTGGCATCCGCGAAACCGCGATTTCAAAATAATTCTTTTTTATCAAGATTCTGAGCAAACAAAGGAATCATCATGAACCCTGAAAACAAACAGGAAACGAAAAAGAACGGCATGGCCATCTTTTGGGAGGAATTCTCTCGCAGCAATTTCCTGGTGATCCTCCTGGCCATCATCACCGGCATCGTCCTTGGCGGTGTGCTGGTAGCCGCAACCACCACCGAAGTCTACGCCGCTTTTAAGCAATCCTTCTGGCAAGGTTTGGGAACCGCCCTTTCGACAGCCGGTAACACCTATGCCGCGCTTTTCACCGGCGCGGTCGGTAATCCTGAAAAGATCCAGGCAGCGTTCGCAAGTGGCGACCCTCTTTTAATTCGCCGCGCGATCAATCCGTTCTTTGAGAGTTTGGTTCAAACCACACCGTATATTTTTGCTGGTTTAGCCGTCGCTTTGGGTTTCAGGGTTGGTTTGTTCAATATCGGCGCTGAAGGCCAGATCTTCATCGGCGCCATCACCGGTGTTTGGGCTGGATATGCCATCCCCGGCTTACCTCCGATCATCCATATCCCAGTGGCCCTTTTCTTCGGTGCTCTTGGAGGCGCGTTATGGGGCTTTGTGCCCGGTTTCCTCAAAGCCAAGACCGGCGCTCACGAGGTGATCACCACGATCATGATGAATTACATTTCGTTCCGGTTAAGCGACTGGCTGCTTAAAGGTCCCATGGCCGACCCGAACGAGTTCACACCGAAAACACCCTGGATTCTCGAATCTGCGCAGTTGCCCCAATTATTTGAATCCCCAATCCGTTTTCACATCGGCTTTTTTGTGGCGCTGCTTATGGCAGTGCTGGTTTACCTGCTGCTCTTCAAGACCACCTGGGGCTTGGAATTGCGCATGGTGGGTTCGAACTCCAACGCCGCGAAATACGCCGGCATCAACGTGACGACAAGCACAGTGGCCGCCATGGCGATGTCTGGTGCTCTGGCCGGACTGGCGGGTGCCAATGAAGTGCTGGGTGTCAATCATCGTTTGATCCCAGCTTTTTCGAGCGGTTACGGTTTTGACAGCATCGCCCTGGCCTTGCTCGGTAAGAGCCACCCCTTCGGTGTGGTGTTATCAGCTTTGTTGTTCGGCTTCCTTCGCAACGGCGCCCGGTCAATGCAGTTGACCGTCGGAGTGCCCATCGATATTGTCTCGATCTTACAAGCGCTGATCCTGGCTTTTATTGCCGCGCCAGCCATTATTCGCACCATCTACCGCTTGAAAGCACCCAAGCACGCCGAGGATCTCGTGTCCTTGCGCAGTTGGAAAGGATAACCCTTCATGACCACTCATACGGACACTACCGCCGTTTCCACCAGCAAAGGAATCCGCAATCGCGAACGCCGTAGAAGGGTAACGATGGGGATTATTTTCCTCGCGGCAGCCCTCTTCATCTGGTTCGTTTTCGTTTCCAGCCTGACCCCCGGGATCGAAACTCGTTTTGTGATGACTCCTGGTGGTTCTTCAACCATCTCACCTGATTGGGTTTTCCGCACAAGCCCAATTCTCAACGTCATTGCTGGAGTGCTCGCGCTCCTAGGCGCGTTCCAAATCGTGCGCGGATTTGGAAAATTGACAAACTCCATCCTTGCAGTGGTTGCCGTCCTGTTCATCTTTGGCTTTTTGAGCTGGGCAACCGCTGGAGGCCAAACCAACTTTGCGGGCCTTTTACGGGTGATGGTCGTAAGAGCAGTTCCTTTAACCCTCGGCGCCCTTTCAGGCATTTTATGTGAACGCTCCGGTGTGGTGAACATTGGCATCGAAGGCATGATGTTGACCGCCGCTTTCGTCAGCACCGTTTTTTCGAGCCTCAGTCACAATTTATGGATCGGTGTTCTCTCCGGGGTGATTGCCGGCGGGTTCATGGGTGTGATCCACGCCATCCTCTCGATCAAATACAAGATCAACCAGATCATCTCAGGAACGGTGATCAACATCTTCGCGACTGGTATCACTTCGTACCTTTCCTCGAAATATTTGCAAAAATCTGATTTCCAGTTCCTCAATGAACCCGGGTTATTCCCCCAGATCGAGATCCCTTTGTTATCCAAGATCCCCTTTATAGGGCCAATCCTTTTCCATCACAATATTTATGTTTACGCGATGATATTCTTTGTATTCCTATTGACCTTTTTGTTTTACAAAACCCGCTGGGGATTGCGCCTGCGCTCGGTTGGAGAACACCCCAAGGCTGCTGATACGCTTGGTATCAACGTTTTCAAAACCCGTTACATGGCCGTGATCCTGGGTGGCATGATGGCAGGTTTCGCTGGAACGTATTTCTCCCTGGGTTCCTCGGGTCGTTTTGACGAGGTGATGACGGCTGGACGTGGATTCATCGGTCTGGCTGCAATGATCTTCGGCAACTGGAACCCCATCGGTTCGATGGGTGCCGGTTTATTATTCGGTTTCTTTGATTCCCTGTCTGTTAAGGCATCACTTTTGCAGGTACCCCTGCCAAGTGAATTCCTGGGCATGGTGCCCTACTTGGCCACGATCATTGTGCTGGCCGGTGTGGTTGGAAAAGGACAAATGCCCGCCGCCGATGGCGAACCTTACGAAAAAGAATAACCCCATAGAACAAATAAAAAAGAGGACTGATGTTCAGTCCTCTTTTTTGATTACGCTTTCAATGGATATTGGCCAAATTCTTCGACCGCGTCCACCATCACCAATATATTTTCGGGGGGCACTTCATTCATCACCGTGTGCACCGGGGCCACCATATAGCCGCCGCCTTTGCCTAAAACGTTAATTACCCTTTTCACCTCTTCTTTCACCTGCTCGGGGGTGCCGTATGGGAGTATCTTTTGAGTATCAACCGCACCGCAGAAAACAATGCGTTTGTCGTAACGCTGTTTAAGCTCTTCAAGATTTGACATCTTACCCGCTGAGGTTTGCACCGGATTGAGTACATCCACGCCGATCTCGATGAAATCCTCGATGAGGTCAAAAACATCCCCGTCAGTGTGGAAGAACACCTTTGCCTTGGTTTTTTGCTTGATCAGGGCGATCATCTCGGCGTGCAAAGGCTTAAGCATATTGCGATACATACGCGGCGAGATCATCAATTTCTCTTGGGTGCCGAGATCATCTCCAATTTTAATCATGTCGATAAACTCACCACATTCATCCAGGAAGTGACCCATCAGGCGCATGCAGAGTTCGTTATTCTTCTTGAGTAATTCCTGGGCAAAATCAGGTTCCATGGCCAGGTTCATCAAGAATCGTTCCATACCTTGCATTTCAAAAGCGCGCTCGAATGGAAACATCAACCAAGGGGTGGCCATGATCGCAAATTCGTTTTCCAGATGCAGTTTTTGAGCCTGCGCCCGAACGTGGGCAACGCGGTAGGGGTCATCCATGTTTGGCCATGGGTAACGTTGCAGTTCTTCCAGCGTTGTGGCGTCAGGCATGGGTGCAACCCCAGGGAACCAATCGTCGGGGCCGATCTCCTTTTGCCCGCCGCCCCAATCGTCAAAAAACGGTGTGTGAGGCGCGCGTGCCTGGTTGCGTTGATACACCTCAAGAGGGAATCGGTCCAGCACTCCACGTACGTCGCTTCGCAAACGGCGCATCACCATCTCAGACGGTAGCGCTGTGCCAAGTTCCGGCCAATCGTAAACAAAGCGTATTTCTGCAGGGTCACCAAGGATCTTTTGTAATCCACGATAGGGTCTGGCTTTGATACCGGTGGCGTTGCTCACCCCCAGGATGACAGGTACACGGTCAGGGATTTCATGATTCAAGACGGTCTTTACGCGCTCTCGGGAAGTCATTACCATGATAAGATTCTCTCCATTAGTCGTTTGTTCAATTTTACACGGAAAGTGCTTCATTCTTATCGATTATTAACAACCACGGGTTATGATGGAATAATCGTTCCCTTTTAATGGTATTTGAAACTTCCAGTCTCCTTATTCGTAAATCATTAAGGTGATTTTGTGTCTGTTGTTAGAGTATGCATCACATCTATTTTTCATAGGATAAAAAATGTCAACGATCATTGTCGAACAGATTTCAAAAAGTTTTGGGGTTCAAAAAGCGGTAGATCAAGTTTCATTCAATGTGGAGCCCGGTGAGATTTTTGGTCTTTTAGGACCAAATGGCGCCGGGAAAACAACCTCCATTCGAATCATGTTGGATATTTTTAAACCGGATACCGGTAAAGTAACCATTCTTGGTGGTGCCATGACCGAAGCCAAAAAGAATATGATCGGTTACCTCCCCGAGGAACGTGGCTTATATCAGGATATTCCCCTCGTCCGTTGCCTGGTCTACCTCGCCACCCTCAAAGAGATCGAAGAGACTGAAGCCCGTAAACGTGTGGATGAATATCTCGAACGCTTCGACCTGACCGAGTCTCGCAATAAAAAGGTTAAGGAATTAAGCAAAGGCATGCAGCAGAAAGCCCAATTGATTACCACCTTGATCCACAAACCTGAGATCGTGATCATCGATGAACCTTTTAGCGCGCTTGACCCGGTCAACACCCAAATGGTCAAAGATCTGTTGCTTGAAGAACGCGCACGGGGAACCACCATTGTGATGTGCACTCACCAAATGCACCAGGTGGAAGAATTGGCCGATCGCATCGCGTTGATCAACAAAGGCAAGACTGTTTTATATGGTTCCTTGCTCAATATCCGCAAGCAATTCGCCTCAGAAGCAGTGGTCGTTCGTTCCGCGCAAGCCCTTCCCGACAAATTGGCCGGCGTCACCGAGATCACCAAAACCAACAGCCATTCCGTGTTGCACCTGGCCAAGGGCGTCACCGCACAGGAGGTATTACGCGAGCTGCTCCAAAGAAATGTGGCGATTGAACAATTCGAGATCGCCCTGCCCACGCTCGATGAGATTTTCATCCAGGTGGTCAAGGACGAAGGAGCCGCTGCATGAAGAAATTCTGGCTCGTTTTTCTCCATGAATACAAACGGCACGTGATGCGCAAGAGATTCATTCTCGCGATCTTGAGCATGCCTTTTTTCGTGGCATTCCTGATTTTGATCGGGTTCCTATCGGTGTGGGTGCAATATGATGAAAAACCAGTCGGATATGTGGACCCTTATAACTTCCTGGTAAATCCCCAACAAGTGCCCGTGGAAGAGAAATCGATGTTCGGAGTAGTCGCATCAATGGCATTCGAGGATGAATCTGAGGCAAAACAAGCCCTCGAAAACGGACAGATTCAGGCCTATTACGTCCTCTCTGAGAATTATTATCAATCTGGTGAAGTGACTCAGGTTGCGATGGCCAAGATCGGCTCGAATGCCAAAGATGATTTCAGCGATTTTTTAACCTACAACCTGGCAAAAGAGTTTCCTGAACCGGTGTTCACCCGATTGACAGATGGAAGTAGCATTACTGTTCAATCATTGGATGGTTCGCGTGAAATGGGTGATGACAATTGGATGGTCATTCTGCTGCCCTTCCTTTCGGGTGTCTTGTTTATCATCGCGGTCAACATCAGCGGCGGGTATTTGTTACAAGCCGTTGTGGAAGAAAAAGAAAACCGCACGATGGAAATCCTGGTCACATCCGTTTCACCCACCCAGCTCATGGGGGGTAAGGTAGTTGGTGACCTCATGGTGGGGTTGACCCAACTCGTGATCTGGATGCTTTTTGTGATCCTCGGTTTGAAAATTGCCCCAGCCTTTATGGATATGGCCGCAATCCCTTCACTGGATGCGGGGTACATCTTGCTCATTTCGGCGACGATGTTGCCGGCCTTTGTGATGGTTTCTGCCGCCATGGGTGCGGTTGGCGCCACCGCCACGGAGATGCATGAAGCCCAGCAAGTAGCTGGCATGTTCACACTTCCCATTGTGGTACCTTTTTGGTTCGTGAGCGCGATCATGTTCAACCCAAATGGTGCTCTATCGGTTGTGATGAGCATTTTTCCACTCACTGCACCGATCGCATTACCGCTGCGTGCTGCTTTCACCGATGTGCCTTGGTGGCAAGCCGGTATCGCCATTTCTTTACTGGTGGTATTGGCAATCTTCTCGGTTTGGCTGGCCGGCAAGGTGTTCCGTATTGGCATGTTGCGGTATGGAAAAAAAGTGAACCTCAAAGAAGTTTTTCAACGGTCGTAAGGTTGGGTGAATTTTATGTCTAAAACATTATTAGTCTTAAAAAACGAGATCATCAGTATCGTAACCAGAAGGTCCTTCTTGGTGACGTTGTTCCTGCTTCCCTTTGTGGGCTTCGTGATTACCATGATTATTTCAGGGATCCAAAAATCCACGGGGGCAGACCCGCAAGAAATGCTAAGTAAGTTTTTTGGCCCGAACACTGAAAATTCCGGGTTGCCGGAAGGCTTTGTGGATCAAAGTGGATTGGTTGTAGATGTCCCTGAATCGATCCTCACCAAATTGGTGAGGTACGAAAACAGTGAGTTTGCGAAGGACGCGATCACACAAGGTGAGATCAGCGCGTTTTACGTCATCAGCGCGGACTACCTCGACACTGGCAAGATCACCTACGTGCGCTCAGATTTCAACCCAATGGGCGGGATCGAACAAACCGGCGCGATCGAAACATTAATGGGTTACGCGCTCACAGGCGGCGACATCAGTCTTACTTACCGGATGCAAAACCCGGTCAATGTTGAAGAAATTTCGCTCACCGAGCATGTGCAGCGTGACATTTCCAACCCTTTAACATTCTTTCTGCCTTACATTGTCACTTTTTTGTTTTACATCGTCATTCTGACCTCTTCAACACTATTGCTTAACAGCGTTTCGGGTGAAAAGCAAAACCGCATGATGGAAATCTTGATGACATCCGTAACGCCCACGCAAATGCTGACTGGCAAGATCATCGCCCTCGGATTGGTCGGGTTGCTCCAGACCGTGATCTGGTCTGGTTCTGGTTACTTGTTGCTTTCGTTCTCAGGGCGTCAATTTGCCCTGGGCGAAGCATTCAAACTTCCACCCTCCATTCTATTGTGGGGAATCCTCTTTTTCTTGCTCGGCTACGCGGTCTACGCCAGCCTGATGGCGGGGCTCGGCGCACTGGTTCCAAACATCCGCGAGGCCAGTCAAACGACGACAGTGTTGATCATCCCCTTGATCATCCCCTTGATGTTCATCAGCGTGATGATTCAATCTCCTAACAGCCCCTTACCGGTGTTCTTGAGTCTTTTCCCCCTGACCGCGCCGGTAAGCATGATGACGCGGCTGGCGGCCACTCAAGTGCCGATCTGGCAGCCGGCTTTAGCCGCGGTCTTGATCGCCGCAACGGCATTTTTACTCGTGAGAGCGGCAGCCAAACTCTTTAGAACTCAAAACCTTTTATCAGGACAATCCGTCAGCACAAAGGCTTTCTTCACTGCTCTCTTCGGTAAATAAAACATAAAAAGAACTCTCCGCTAATCGGAGAGTTCTTTTTATTTAATCATTTGACAGGTAGAATTACTGAAACGGGAGGTAAACTGATGCCTTTGAAACGGTTCATCATCATTGTGGTCGCGTTGCTTTGCATGTTGGCTGTCCTTGTGATCGGCATCTATCCTACTGCCCTCAATGGACTCTTGGGCACGACCGGATCGTCGAATCAAGACGTCCTCATTAAAAATTCTCCCACACCCGAGCCTCCAGAGTTAAAACGCCAACGCGCCATGGACGAATTTTCCGTGGATCGCATGATCGATTTTCTCGAAGAACTCACCGCCATCAACCCGTACGGCGGATGGCGCGGCAGTGCCACACAAGGTGAAGCCTTGGCCTTCGAAATGGTTGAGGCCGATCTAAACCAAATGGATTGGCTACTTGCCCAAGGCATGACGCTCGAAACGGAAACCTTCCATGTTTTCGCGGCCACCCAAGATCACGCATCTTCACTTTGGTTGACGGTAAACGGCACCAGGGTTGAGATCCCAGCCAGCACCCTGCGTGGACATCGCGACAATCTCAATCTGGTAATGCAAATGGATTCAGACGGTAGCCTGGCAGATACTGATCCAGACCCTGTGGAACAGAGCGGAGAAATTGTGCTGATCCAATCCCGAGAAGAATTGGATGGACTTGCTGGGAGCGACCTTTCTGGTCGGATAGCCTTGGTGGATTACGCGCTCGTGGATACCAGTATCAAGCAGATGTTCCACCCCGCTGAAAGTGCTGAAGCGATCCTGGCATTGCGCCCCGCCGCCGTTATTTTATTTACAAGTTACTCCAACAGCGAAGGGCAAAGCCACGGTACTTACCTGGGAGATGGTGGCGGAGGTTTTCAGCTCGCCCAATATGACCAACCTACACCGGTCCTTTTCATCACCCTCGAAGATCTGACCAAACAGGGGATTACCACGGTTGAAGATTTGGCGCTTGGCGCCACCGCCGAGGTCGTTTGGGATGTGGATGTCAACAACCCAGGCAGCAGCCAGAACCTGATTGTTCACATCCCGGGGCGAAGTGGTGCAAAACCTGTGCTGATTTCGGCGCATCTCGACAGCGCGCATTCTCCCGGCGGGTTGGATGATGGCAGTGGTTCAGCCATCCTGATGGAAATTGCCACGGTGTTAAATGAAGGAAAGATACAGCCAGAGGTGGATCTCTACCTTGTCTGGTTTGGCAGCGAAGAGATCGGGCTGGTGGGTTCGGCCTATTTCACCACGACGCATTCCGAATTGGTCAACGATTTGCAGGCCAACATCCAGGTGGATTGCCTCACCCGCCCTCTCGAGAATCTGAATGGTGTGATTAACCTTTCTTTCAGCAACTATCTGACCCAGAAATTGAGCGATGATCCACTGGCGAAATATTTGACCAGCCAAGCAACAGGTATGGATTTTGAAACCGCCAGCACCTATTGGCCGTATTCTTCGGATAATGGCAATTTCACTGCGTTCAACATTCCTAATGTGAATATTGTTTTTGAGGATGAAGCGATGAGCAAAGTGTACGGCGGCGTGTGGTATTCAGGTCAGTTGCACTCCCCCTACGACACCGTGGAACGCGTTGCCGAAATGAAACCAGTCTTCGAACAAATGGGCAGGCTGGCCTTGAGCGGAGTTTTCAACCCGCTCGAGGATCAGGGTTTTCGATCATCGCCGCAGAATAAAAAAGCGCTTTTCATCGCCAGCCACACCGAAGCACCGCAAATGTCCCCGGCTGGGCTGCCTTTCTTCGGCATCTCGCTGGTGGAAGCAGGTTATGAGTTGAACGTGTTACCCTTTGGAAGCCAATTGACAGAGGAAAACCTGGAGGGCGTGGACCTGGTCGTGGTGCTGCCGCCCTACGACTACCCAGCGAACGCGGATACCGATGCGGCGTATGACGTTGGCTGGACGAGCGAGGAAGCCGAGGCGATCAACGACTACACGCAAGATGGTGGCGTGGTGCTGGTGGTTAACAGCGGTTACCGGGTGAAGTATTTCAATCGCTTGACCGAGGTTAATGAAGACTGGTCAGAATTGAACGTTCTGACCGAGCCGTGGGGAGTGCGGTTTTTTACGGTAGGCGGTGGCAGCAACTCCGTCCGGGCCGTGTTGAACGGTGAGGACGTGTACATGAACATCATGAAGGAAAACGCGGTGCGTTTCACCGCACCGGGGAGCGCCATCCTTGCCGGGGCAGCTGAAGACGCCTATCTTGCGGAACTCAAAGTGGGCAGCGGTCGGGTCATCATCCTTGCCGATTACACCGCGCTGGGGGAAAACCCGGCTGGGCAGGTCAACCGCGAACTGATCGAAATGCTGGTGCGCTGAACTTTGCCGGCTGGGAGGGTTGGGGTATAATAGTGAAGTTCGCCCCCGTAGCTCAATTGGACAGAGTGCCTGACTTCGAATCAGTAGGTTGCGCGTTCGAGCCGCGCCGGGGGCGCAGAAATCGATTTTAAAGGGTTAAACCTACCTTCACGAAACCACCAGTTCCTGGTCTCAGGACTGTTTGGTCAGACGGCGCGAACCCTGTCAGGTACGCGCCGTTGAACCTATTTACAAAAAAGTTTTAACAGGGAGGATCTGCATGTCGATCAACGCAAATGAGTTACCAAAAATGCGTGACCAATACTTGGAAAAATTGTTCGAAGTTTCAAATGCCTCAAAATTATTTTCAATTAACTTCGCGACTCTCGGGGATATGCTTGGCTTCCCCGGAGACATTAGCGATCAATTATCCGATTACCTTGCCGATGAAGGTCTGCTTGAATTAACAATTAACGGCGAGATAAGCATTACCCATGAAGGGATCGTGAATGTTGAAGAATCCAAAATCGCAATAAATGAACCCAGAAAAAAGGGCGCGCTGATCAATGTAATTCAGGTCGAAAAGATGATTGCCTCTCAAATTCAGCAAGGAAATAATCAGAGTGTACAATTCCAAGGAACCCTAAACCTAAACATTGAAAAAGTAAGGGATTTCGTGAGCCTCCTAAAAACAAATATTTCAGATTTGCCTTTTTCTGAAGTTGACCGAGAAATTGTAAATACAGATATTGAGACAATAGAAGCTCAATTAAAATCCCCGAAACCTAAAAATAACCTAATAGTTGAATGTTTAAAATCAATTAAAGTATTCCTCTTAGAATTAACCCAAAAAGTAACGGCGTCAGTTATTGCTGGAGTATTACTCGAATCTCTAGAAGGAGTTTTATAAAACATAAATAATATATGCTTTCGATAATCTCCCATTATCGCAACCATCACAATGTTCGCGCGCAAACATTCCGGATCCGCTCCACAGCCACCCGGTAGAATTCCTCATTCATCTCGATCCCAATAAACCGCCGCCCAACCTGCAGCGCCGCCACCCCGGTGCTCCCAACCCCCATCGTGTTATCCAAAACGATCCCGCCAGGGTCCGAATACGTCTGGATCAAATAAGCCAGCAGCGCCACCGGCTTCTGGGTCGGATGGTGCCTGGCTACTTCTGAAGCATACTCAAGCACAGTCCTTGGGAAGTTCGTCCAGCGAACACGCCGCACGACCTGGTTCTGTTTGTTGTAGATCCTCGCCCTGCCAGTCTTTTTCATTTTGTCGATTGGGATTAATCCCTGGGGGTTATACGTCATTTTCGTGGACCTCGCCGGCGAAAAAACCAGGATATTCTCATGGTTTCGCAGAGGCTGAAACCGGCTGTTCAAGTGGCCGCTGACCGTATTCTTTTTCCAAACCATCTCATATCTGAACCACCCGGGCTTGCTGTTGATCAACTTGGTTGTGAATGGCTGGCTGGCCGTCAAAACGATCGTCGCCTCCGGCTTGATCACCCGCTCATATGCCATCCACAATTGGTCAAACGGGATGATCACATCCCAATCACAGGCCGTTACTCCATATGGAAGATCTGCCACGATAAGATCAATGGAATGATCTTCTAACCCAGGCATCACCCTCAGGCAGTCCCCTTCAAACAATGTTGCATTCCCAATAATATCCATACCTTCACCTATTAGAACAAATAATCTATAATTATTCTAACTCGCATCTTTGAGAATCGCATCTTAAACAATTAGGGAGTTTTATGGTTTACATTTCCGTTCCTGACGAATCCTGGCCCAACCGGATGGAGAATCGCGAACTCACCCGGTTCGAGGTTACCAAAGTCGAATTCACAGCGGACGGCTCCAGGGTGAATTGGATGGAAACGATTATGACCACATTCATTCCGCATGAAATAAACCTTACCCGGGCAGAAGCGGTAGCCTTACTCAGAAGGGGTTTGAACGGTTTCTATTATCAAAAGAAAAAGCTGATTCTGGACCTGGTGGGCACTGAGTTTTTTATTCACATCGAAAAATGTGACAGCCCGTTCGACATTCTTCAATAAAAAGACCGCCGTGATGGCGGTCTTCATGTCCCCCGCGGGTGCAGGAGTTCGCCCCTATTTCAAGAACACACTTCCATTGTAACGCTCAGCGCAATACTGACACTGGCCAACGCGCCACCAGATTTCATCAGTCCTGGTGATCTGCTCCAGGCATTCCACCCGGGTTCCCACCGGCATGATGGTCAATACTTTGTTGCCTGGGCCAGCCTTGGGTTCGGGCCGAAGGTTCAATGGAGTCACGACGGTTTTTACTCGGATCGTTTTCAAAGCCCCATCCCCAGCCGGCACCGGAACTTCAACTTCATCCTCAGCCTCTGGGTGAACAACCGCCGGCGTGGTGCCCTTGTAGATCTCATATTCCTCTTCGGTCCCGTTGAAAACATTCAAGTCGACAAAATCGGTGTCCAGGCCGATCGATTCCCCATCCGCGGTGCCGTTGTTGTCGGTGTCGCCATCGGATGCGTGTTGGCCAAACTTCCACCCTTTTTTAAATCCAAACTTCTTCATTAAGCCATCAATGTTTTTCTTGGTGAACAGCTTATCGTTATACCAACTTGGCCACTGATCATATTCCTTTAAAGCATTCCCAAAATACGGGTACATCCCCTGGTTGCTGTAACACCCGGCGAGGAAACCCATGACCATGCTGATCTCATTGATGCAGGAATAAGCGATATTCATGACCGGTCGATAATTTGAAAAATTGACCGGGAACCAGGCGGCGTTGGTCTCGAGATCAATATAAGGTGGGATTTCCCCTGGATCCTGCTTCATCGCGTTAGCGAAGAATTTGCCCTGGGCGATCCCAAACCTTACATCCGCTCCCTTCACATCGCGGTCATAATTGAAGTAATCGACGAAGTGATATCCAAACCGGTCGATCTTCCAGATCCGACCAGGAGTCTCAATTTTGGTTTCCTTGAGCAGTTTCCAGAAGGCATCAAACTTCGGGTCCAGCCACAAGCCTTGTGAACGTCTGACTCCCGCAAAACGGTACCCCGCCCGGATGAGCATCTTCGGGTCAAGCAAGAATCCTGGGGTTTCTTTCCGGTCATTCCAATAAGAAAGATCGACGCCTTGAACAGGCCATTGATCCAACAGGTGGGTTACTAATTTTTGATCCATATTCTCTCCATTTATCCTGTGGCTTCTTCTGAATCAGACATGTCATCACCACCCGGAGCGCTCCCTCGAATCGAAATTGCGGTGAGTTCTGCCGGATTCACAGAAGTGGATCTGGACATGACGGTTGATGGCCCTATCGCTTCCTTGTAACTAAACACCGTGGTCGTTCCTACCATTATTTGCCCAGCTCCCATGGGAGCCTGGTTGTAATTGCAATCAAATAAAAGATTTCCGATAACTGAATCCAGGGTTAATGTGACCGGAAGTACACTCCCGCCGTCTTTATCAGTGATCGGAGCGCTTCTGAAGGTATTTCCGAGCTGGATCACGCAAGCAAAGTAGGTGCTCATCGTTTGACCTGAAAACGTCAACGCGGCAGATCCTAAACCAGGGTTTTCAAGGGTTGCGATCAAAGACCCCGAGTATGAATTCGAGCGTCTTTGTTGTATCGCGAGTGTCCGACCATTCCAGTCAACCGAAGTAGGGGCGGTGTGATCACCGTTACTAGAAGTCGCGATCATCACCAGCAACAAAGAACTCGGCAAGTTGGCAGTGGCTATCATCCTTGAAAAGGAAGGTGTAACCACCACTGAGTTGTCTACCAGCAGGATTGACCGCAGCAGAGAAGTCATTACACGCTCTCAGGGTAATAAATTGTGGCTGCCATAATGGCTACGTCCGCAACATGACCATCCGTGGCATCGTTCTTCCGTGGGAATCTAAACTTCGCAAAATTGCCCGGCGCTGGGGTTCCCCCCGCCACGACGGGAATCGTGATCTCAACCTCGAGCGGCCTCATATATCTCATTGTGGTCAAAGCAGAATATTGTGGGCTCCCGAAAACCGCATCATTTATGTTGCCGCCGGATGGAATTACCACGGCATCCATGCCAAAAATAACTTGACCTGTGAAACAGACGTGATCCAGAGTGACCACCTGTGCGCCTTTGTCCACCGTGATCTTGACCCCAGCGCTCTGAATTGCCCCGGTCGCGCTCATATCACCGCAATCCACTTCTACAAACGTCATCACACCCGCAGCCAAGGCTGGCATATCAAATAATTTCACTGGAGTCGCGCAACCTGCCGAGTCGTCAAGGGCTACCTGCACATCTCCAGCGTTGGTGGCAATATCAGATTTGATCCAACAGTAAAACTTTTTATATAGGTGGAGGTCAACCACCGAGAAGTTACGGTATGCAGCGATGCCTGTTGTAAAAGCTGCCGCCACGGTGAATTTCTGGGCTGCAGCACCCTCTTTAATTAAGCTGGTTTCTTGAGCCTGGGTTACATTCGCGTTTGCCGTCCACGCCGTGTCGCAGCTATCCAGAGTGTAAGGGATCGGATGGAGCAGAAGTTTTGCCCTAAACCCTCCCCCAGAGTACCGATCCGGAAGTTTATAAAGGTTCGAGGTTTCCTCAAACTCCCCCTTTCCGAGCGCCCATTGCTTCCAATTGACCCCGCCGGCACCAGCAAAATCAATTCCATATTCCCCGGCATTCGCACTCGGGGGCTGAAAACCGAGAATATTGATTTGACCCCGTTGGCAGTAGGTTCTAAAATCAGAAACGTCAGCCGCCGCCACCGTTGTATACCCATTTGCAACCGCTACCTGGGCAAGTTTGAGCTGCCATTTGGTACCATCGACCAGGGTTGGCTCTGGGGCTATTGGCGTTGCGCTTGGGGTGCCGGTGATCACGACAAGTCCCATCGTGTTGTTAACCCAATCGATTTCCGCTGCGATCACATCAATTCGAGCATTACCCGATGGATTCGTGGCCAATGCAAGGATGGATTCCGAGGTGGTATATGCATAGCCACCTTTGAGCCAAAACCCGCCTGTTTTCACTTTAACCTGTCTACCAGAACTATCCGCGTAGACCTGGCATTCGTTCAATAATCCAAAGATAACCCCGTCTGGTTTCCAAAGCCGGGCCATCTTGGACCATTGGGCAGTCATTACGCTGGCACCGGGGCCAGAGTCAAACGGGAAAAATACAGGTGCCATTATTACCTCCGCTCATAAGTACTTACACGTTGATCTATGCCCCGCATCCGGGAATAAATGTTCGATAAGCGACTGAGGTCGCTTGAAGCGCCTTCCGTTCCGATCGCGATCTCAACGGTTTCTCCACCTTGGCCGTCGAGCGTGGTTTTCATCTCCCGAACACGGTGAACCATCGTGATCCCGCTGATCACCGATGAAACCATGTCGCCCACGTCGTAATCGTCAACTGGTTTCATGCTTTCAGAAACGATGGGTGAGAAAACCAGGCTCGCTTTTTCGCTATTCTTTACAAGATCCTCTTCCATCGCGGCGTTCAATTCTTCCAAACTCGAGGCATTCCCTTTGTCCAGAAAAGCTTCGGTTCGTCCCCAACTAAGGATCGAAGCTGGGTCACTCCCTTCCACGATTGTTCTTACCGCTCCCTCGCCACTGCCACCGCAAAAGAGATAGTTGGAAGCCCCTGCCTCAACCGTGAATGAATATTTGCCAAGGGTTCCGAGCTCCTTTGAAAAAAGTATGGTTCCTGATTTGTCTTCAGGTACAAAAACTTGAAACTCCAGGTTCTTGATCCTGAATCCAATACCTCCCTGGATGGCCAAGGAATTGACCAATTCAAAAACGGTTTCAAACCTAGCCCGGCCGGTCACGAGCGATCCACGGCCATAATCGGTTTCAACCGTCAAGCCCGGTATCCTGCGGGCAGATATTGCTGAAGGACCAAGATTTAATTCCACAAATTGCTTTACGACAGTTTCGGCAACATCAGATCTCACATCGTATTCAATTGAATAAGGGGCTCCGGCTGGGTCAGGGAGCGCCAACTCTGCCGATAACACTTTAAGATCGTCTGCGCCGCCAGCGATCAGAACCAGACCATCATCATCCTGGAATCTCCGAACAATTCCACTAAAATGCGGTTTACCGTTTCGAAAAACCTCCAGACCTCCCTTTTTGGTCAATCCTGCCAAAGCGCTGGGGTTTGAAGTCAAAGTCCATGATCCGATGGAGTTGAACCTTCGAATGAAAGTAAGGTTGGTGAAGTCTTCCAGCTGACTTACCCTATCGCCATTCTCGTCACGGATAAAAACTTCGTATTGGTTCATTTTGATTGGTGCCTCGGTGTAAATTCCATTTCAATACTCGATTGCTCAGAGGATCCGCTCATTTCGATCTGGATGGCGTTATCGCCAGGCAGCAGCGACCAAAGGGATGATAGTTCCGTCAAATAAGAAAACGCGTTCTCCCCATCCACCCGGATTGTTTTCATTCCGCTCCGGGTATCGATAACCAGCTCCTGGCCGGCAATCAACTCAAGCACGCCGAGAGACACCGCTTTACCAGATCTATTGTTGGTCAGTTGAATTGAGAGGCCAGGGCCAGTAATGGTCCAGACGGGGTAAACCTCGGCATCCCCAGGGTTATTGATGGTTTGAAGCGAATACACAACCGACCTAGTCAGATGAAGCGGTAAGAATGTGGCTGAGAAGAATGTGTTTAGTGGCCCGGACGTTTCAAATAGGTTGGTAACAGATTGGTCATCATACAGAAAAGGATCATTAGCCGTGAACGATAAGACCAATTCCGCGATGGTGTATTTGTCTGTGAGGTTCTTAATTCCCTCCGGACGGCACACCAATATCCTGGTCTCGCCATCGTTGATAAACTTCAGCTGGCCTTCGCCTCTGGTAGGGTCCATCCGCCGGCTTAGATCGCGAATCTTTGAAATAAGATCGGCGCGCGACGTCGACTTTACCTTTTGTGAAAGGTCGACACCCCGCTCCCCAACGACAACACTTTTAAACTGACTGCCTTCTGATAATGGCGTCTTGGTGCTCTGCAGCGTATAAGGCGGCGCCCAGACACCTTTCTGGTCACGCGTGCAAAAATAACTTACCCAATCATTTAGATTGAGCTCGCCACCATCCGCGTCAATCCAAATTACCTGCTCACGAGCCATACAGCATCTCCGTTTGCCTGAGGAACCGGTTCATACCAGCTTCGTTATAGGTTTCAAAGTACAACTGATAAAGCTTGCCATCCGGGCCCGTCACCTGTCGCGGATCCGTGGTTGGTGAACCATTACCCATTGAAAGATTGGGGTTAAAAACACCGCTGCCATTTATCCCTGAGACCGCGTCCTCAATCTGTTGGCGCACCCCGTTCATCTGTTGTGTGAACCCACCCCCCAAACCCAGCGCCATATTCACACCAATTTGCGCGAATACAGTAGAAGGCGAATGAATCCCCAGCAAGCCTTTCACTTTATCAACTAGCTCATTCCAGTTCTTGAGGAAGTTTTCCTTGAAGGTCGCCCAGGCTTTTGAGAACCCCTCGCCGATCCCTTGTACAATTTCATGTCCCATGGATTTCATTTTCTCTTTGAAAGCAGGGGTCTTAAATTCTTTCACCAGTGCATCAATCACCTGAGGAAGGATCGCGACGAGTTTCGGAATGCTTTCTAATATTCCGAATGCCAAGGCCATAATTAATTGAATTGCAGCGATTAAGATAGCCGGCAGGTTTTCGATCAATCCGTCAACAAGCGCAACAATAATTTTTGGGGTTTCATCTGCCATAACAGGAAGCGCAGCGATCAGACCTTGAGCGAGGGCTAATATCAATTGGAGGGCGGCCGTGATTAACATCGGAAGGTTTTGCACGAGGGTCATCACCAGTTGCGCAACAATCCCCTCCACAGCCGGGATCAGGGTTGGCAAAGCTGCAGAAAGCCCGTTGGCTATCTGAATAATTATTTGAATGGCTGCCCCCAACAGCATTGGCAGCATCGAGATCAGGCTGGTCACCAACATCAGAAGGATCTGAACGGCCGCGTCCACCATAATCGGCAAACTTTGAACAATGAATCCAACCAAAGATTGGATCATGGTCACGATTGCCGGCAACATCACGGGTAAGGATGCGATCAATGCGCCCATGATTCCTTCCAGGATCGTTAACCCCGCATTCATCGCTTCCGGCAAGTTCTTCGCGAGATCCTTGATGATGTCTTTGAAAATGTTGCCAAATCCTGTAGCAATATATGCGAAGGGATTAGATTTGCCAGTAGTTGAATCCGTGACGATCCGGCTGAACCGTGAGAGATAACTCATCAGCCCGTCCGAGGCACCCTGGATTCCAGGGGCCAGGCTTGCAGCCAACTCGCCCCCCACACCTTTCAATCCCGCTTTAAGGCCATCGAGGGTGTCGTTTAATGCAGCCAACCCGGCCACCGCCCGGTCTGAAACCACGGCACCAACGCGATGAGCTTCCTCAGTCATCCTCGCCATTTCGTCAGCCGATGTCTTTAAGAGCGGGTTTAGTTCCTGGGCACTCTTACCAAAGAGCTCCATCGCAAGCGCATCGCGTTCTGTGGCATTAGGTAGCGCGGCAAGTTTCTCAAGCGCTTCCTGGAAAACCACCCGACTATCGCGAAGAGCGCCATTACCATCCGTGACATCAATCCTGAGTCTTCTAAACGCAGCCGCCTGTTTACCAGATCCCTCTTCGGCACTCGCCATAGATCGAATCAGCCTGGCGTTGGCGCTGGTAACCACTTCTAGGTCGGTTCCAGTTTGTTTTCCAATGTAACTAAGCTCCTGAAGTCGTTGGACCGAGATCCCCGTTTTTATAGACATCTCTTGCAGGGCATCTGCGGCGGCCGCAGATTTGAAAACCAGGTTCCCAATTCCAGCCGCGATGCCAATCACGGCCATCGAAACAGCGGCAGCAGCTATTACACTGGCTTTGAGCGCCGTGAACAATCCAGACATGGCTTTTTTCAATCCACCAGTCTTCTGGGCTGTATGGTCTTCCTTTTCACCGAGATCCTGAATTTTCGCGCCGGCTTGTTTTGATTCATCACCCATCGCGTCGAGAGCAGTCTGCGCTTTTTGGAGTTCGTTATTCATCTTCCCGAGCGCTTCTTTTTGTTTGTTAAGCTTAATTTCTAGTTCCTGGGCAGCGATGCTGTCCTTCCCCTTGGCCGCAGCAACTTTTTCATATTCCCCGGTTAAGGCAGCAACTTTCTGTTTTTGAAGATCAATTTTTGAGGTGAGGGTTTTGGTCTGCAACTCCAGCCCTTTGCTGGTTTTATCCCATTCGCCCATCGCTGCCGCGGAGGCTCGAAACCCTGACTCGATAACCCTTATCTGTCGGTTGAGTTCAACAACACCAGCTTTGTAATCCGTGGTGTCAATTGTGGCTTTTCCTGATAAAACGTTATCGGTCATGGTGCATTTTCCTTCCTGGGGTGGCCTTCGCCACCCCAATTCTTTACAAAAAATCTACCTGGTCACAGAATTTCTTTTTTTGAGATCCGCTCCCTTCTGAGAGCCGACCGATAAATCCCATTAGGCTTTCCACGTCCGTCTCGTCGATATCCCTCAAAGACCATCCATACCGATCAACGAGACCGATTTCAAGATCTATGAGCACATCGAGCGTGGACCCTTCACTGACCTCCTCCGGGGTTAAGATCCCGGAGGAGTAGGGTTTCCAGGTTTTCCGCCGGCAGTGGCCACAATCTGCTGAAGAACCGCGATCATCTCAGAAACATCGGCTTTGTCATCCAGGTCCTGGGTTGAAAACTGATCACCAAAAACAGCAACCACCAAACCACCCAGTGCATCGGCATCTTCCTCGGACATGTTCTCTGAGTCCATCGACTTTGAAAGCTTGATGGCCACTTTGAGAAGTTTCCACGGCACGAATGAACGGGTGAAGGATGCCTCCACCTCGTTATCTTTGCCATAGAAATTAATTACCATTGGGGCGCCCATATTAAGCCGCCGTGGTGAATTTCACCAATGTTTCGAGCGTCTGCCCATAGATGTCGGTGGCACCAGCGATGACGATCGTGTGGGCGATCGACCCGGCAAGCGAGGTATGGGTGATCGTCACGATCTTCTTGGTCGCGTCCAGGGTGGCGGTGATCGTCACCAGAGCCGGGGTTGCATCGAGCAGTGTGATGTTGTTCACCACATCCTCAGCCATCGCGTTGTTGAAGGTCAAGGTCAAGGCGTTGGTTTTACTCACATTGGTTGCGTTGTTCGTGGGCACAGAGCTCGATAACGCCAGGGCATCCGGCGCCACCGCTTCAGGGGTTTGAACCTGTGAGAACCAGGTCGCCCCACTGAAATTGGTGGTGTCTTCATCACCGACCACACGCTTGATGGTCGAATTGATATCCCCAAGATCGAATTCGTGCGCGGTGTTGATTGCCGTGAAAATGATCTTCGAGGGTTTGGGTGAAGCTTTACTCTCCTTGGTCGCGGCATCATCCGATGGCACTGAGAACTTTCCCTTGAGGTATTGGTAATACCGTTGGGATCCATTGCTCTTCATCGCACGAAAGCTTAACGCTGCGTCCGGGGGCGTTGCGTTTCCACCCTGGTCGAACAATCGTCCACTCACCGTGTCAAAGACCTTGCCAAGATACTTGGCCAGGAGCTCGATCGGGATGTTGGTGGTGGTCAGGGTGATTTTGGTTGGCCCTTCAGAAGACATCACGTCAAAAGGCAGGTTGTCTGCATATTGCGTATCTTGCGAGGTTTCAGCCTCCGCGCTCGCTTCTACTCCGGGCGCAAAATATTCCGGGGTTCCTGCCACATAAGCGGCAGAATCATCCTGGGTGACCAACGCTACATGTAGCTGGTCCAATCCAACAACAGATTTGTACTCTTCTTGACCCATTTTCAATCCTCACTTTCTAGAAAAAAATATTCGGTTCCTAATCCAAAATGGCCGGTTTCTGGATCGAGCGGGATTTCAAAGATCCTTCCCTTGGTGAAACCGGCAGCCTTCATGGCTCCATCGACGTCAGGTATACTGATCAAGCCATCACGGCTAAAAATGTTGATTTGAACGGTGTAAGACCTCATCTTTTCTACGTTGTCCGCGAATTGTTCCGGGGGGCTGGAGACTAAAAAATAAACCACAAAAACATTCGGGTAAGTCTCGCCGGTTTCAACCTGGAGCTTGCTCGCTGCGTAAGGAACGGCAAGATTGGATAGTGTCGCGCTCACCCGCTCCCAAATTGTTTGTGTCATACTGCCCCCCGCTGTTTGAAGATTTCTAACATCTTCGCCCGCGCTCTTTTTGAGTCCTCTTTAAAAGTAGGGCGAATGAAAGGGTGAGCAGGTCTTTTTGCAGATCCCAATTCTTGATAGAAGAAGTACATTTCTTTTTCTCGATTCACATCGAAAAGGCCAATTTTCACAGAGTGATAGTTGCCATTGTTCACTGGTCCAATGATTTTGAGTTTGCTCACCAGGTTTCCAGTTTCGACCGGGGCTCTTTTATTCATCCCATCTAAAAGGATCTCGGCCCCTGCCATCAAAGCTTCATCCGCCACAGCATCAACGTCATCGCCCGCTCGGGCGATTCGTTCGAGATATTCCTCGAAACCTCTTGTGGTAAGAGTAGACTTGGTCATCATCCAACCTTCAACAATTTAACTTTCAATTCGATGAACTCGTTCTTTTCTTGAATGTTATCCATCGAAATAATCTCAAAATGCTCACCACTTGAAAACGTGAACCCGATAAGGATGTCTTCATCGTTAATCACCTCTGCCACAGTGGCCCCTTTTACCACCAAGCAGGTCTCGTCAATATCGTCTCGATATCGGATCATGAGGGTTGCCGCTTTTACAGCCCCGCGGGCTTCAGCCGCCCAGATCTCTTGCCCGTGAACATTGATCCATTTAGACCAAACCTCTGCTACGAATTCTTCACCTGGTTTTTGAAACCCACCAGCATCTTGCGTGATGGTGCGTTTCGCCAAAACGATCTTTGTTCTCATCTCACCCGGGTTGAATATTTTTCCGTTGATGATCATCTATCCCTCGGCAAGTGCAGCCAACGCGATGGCTTCGAGCTGAACCAGGCAGGCAGTTAATCCAAAACCAAGCGAGTTCATACCAAGATTGATCATGGCTGGGTTTTCGTGCCAAATAGTTAGCAGCATCCTTGCAGCCGATTTCGCAGTTGGGTGGATCGTTTCGTCCGCCGCCCAATCATGACCGGTCGCGTTTTTGATGTAATCATCAACCAGGGGAAGCAAGGCCAACATATCAGCATCATCGGTGGCGCACCGCAAAACCGTGGCGGCCTCACTGGCAATTAGTATGTTGGCCATTGATTACCTCTCTTACACTCCGAACGTGATCGCGTCACTTACAACCAGGTTGCCCATCGGCATAACGAGCACCAGGTAGAAGGTTTTCGCGGTTTCCTCAGTGACATCAAGGTCGATATCACCATCGGATTCGCTGGTCAGCGCCAGGTACTTGCCGGCCACCAGAGGAACCGCTAGCCCATCAGTTCCGATCGCAACATCACCCGAAGGTGCGGTGGCAGCAACGCTGTCGCCGTTCGCGTCATCCGAAAGATAAGCTTTGACGTTTCCCCTGACCGCAAGGTCAACGCCAGCCACATCCTTCAGCTGAATCCCAATGTTTACCTTGTTATCAGCCTCCGCGCCGATGACGAAAGCAGCATCCCATGGGAGGCTGGCTAACTTATCCTCGATGGCCGCCTTCATCGTGGCCGGGGATATAACCTTGTTGGTAACAGTTCCGGCCTTGGCTTCCGTAGCAGTAGCGAAAGTCGTTTGGCCGGTTAAGCCAGTGACAGTCGCGCCTTCTACGATTTCAAGCTCGCCAGCGACCACCCATTTATCACCACCAGGTTCCATCCTGTTTTTGGTCGTCGAATAATCAGTCATGTCCTGTTCCTTTCAATCCTCCCAGGAGGGAATTACCCCCCTGGGAGAGCTTTACTGGATTGCTTTAGGGCAGAGTCACCTTTAGCAATTTCATCGCCGCGGTGTCCACGGCCTTTGCATTGCAACGCATCACGTACTTGATCTCAGTGTTGTCGTTGCGCCATGCAGTTCCTCCGATGTTCGTGGTGGACATTTCGCCGGCCATTCGCTTGAACATGGTCACCAATTCTCGACCATCGCCCACCAGGATCGGGGTGATGGTGTTTGTGGTGAGATTTAGCTGTTGCGCATCACTGATTGCTACAACTTCGCGACCTTTGAAACGTTTGACCGTTTCATTGGTGGGGTCAGGGGCCAGCATCGGCCGGCCAGTTCCATCAACCATCTGGTCAAGCAAATCGAAACCTGTTTGGTTGACGAAGATTTTGGCGTTGACCGAGATGGCAGGGTCGAGCGATTTGTTGAGCGCGGTCTTGATGCTCTTGAAGACGTCCTTGTAATCCGTCACGTTCACGGGGGTGAGCGCATTCATGATCGCCAGGATCAAGCTCGTGTTGGTCAGGCTCGTTTTCCGGCCGCACCATCGGGCAAGATACTGCATGATCGCTGCCGGCGTGTCAGCAAAGAGGTCGGAAGATACCGGCAGGTAACCACCGTATTTCTTTACGGTGTATTCGACCTTTGTGAATGTGGGGGATTCCATTCCTGGAATGCGCTCGCCGGAAGGGAAGTCGGCTTCGGTGATTTCAGCGAAGGGCAACGCAGCCGCAGCCACTTCAAAGGCGCGCCAGCCGCTATAAGCAGTAACGGTTTCCTCATTCACGAATGGGGAAAGGTCAACCGCCAGCCGGCGTTGTTCGTGGATCATAGCGTCGAAATCGACAGGCAGCAGGAAGCCGCCTTCAGCACCAGCGGGTGATCCGCCAGTTTCCGAGAGAGCATCTAACAGCACTTTGTAAGGTTCAGCGCCGTGCATGCCATTCCCGATCGTTTTCGGTGAAGCCCCAACGCGAAGAGCTTTGAAGAAGGCGTCTGAATAGACCGGGCTCTTGCGTAAATCCGCGATCACTTTCGGTTCCGCATCCTCGCCAGCCTTGACGAATTTCCCGGCCGGGTTTCCATCACCTTGGGCTAGGGATTGCATCGACATATAGAGCTGGTTGGTTTGTTTAGCCTCGGCTTTCAACTTCTCAAGCTCGGGGGCCTTGGCCAAGGCTTCAGCGGTTTTATCCGCCTCAAACAAGGTGTCGATCTCAGAAGCGAGATCAGATACCTTTTTGTTTGCCGCCTGTGCGGCATCGTAATACCGTTTAAGATCCATTACTTTGCTCCTTTCAGGATTTGAACTTCACCGCGCAGGCGCCGCTCGGCTGCAGTAATTTCTGGCTGCACTGGTGTTTGATTAACCGGTTCACAGACGATATCCATCAGCGATGCCGGCACGTGCCGATATGAACTTAGGCAGTTTGTAAACCCTGCCATCATCTTGGAAGTGGAGCCATTTTTTACTTTGTTCTCCACTACCTCATCAATGAACCCGAGATCCTTGGCTTCCCTTGCAGTCATCCAAGTTTCATCGCTCATCATTTTGGCCAGTTTGTCCCGGTCCAACTTGGTCTTGGTTTCGTAGGTGTCCACAATCCCATCTTTGACGGTTTTGAGGACATCCAGAAACGCTTTGATCTCGTCAATGTTTCCTATCGCGATGCCAGAGGGGTCATGGATCATGAACAGCGCGCTTTCCCGCATCCTGATCACATCTGCTCCAGTGACCAAAACCGTGGCTGCGCTGGCAACCAGACCAACGATGTCAGCGGTCACTTTTCCAGAATAGTCTTGCAGGATGGACCGGATCACACTGGCCGCGATCACTTCCCCACCAGGCGAATTCACGAGCAAGGTTACTGGCTTCCCCGCTCCCTTTTCGAACAGATCTTTTTTGAACAAAGCGGGGGTTATCTCATCGCCCCACCAGGAGTATTCGCTAATGGGTCCAAAGAGCTCGATCTCCACCTCGCCTGATTCGCTCTGAGCTTGATCTCGCACCACCCAAAATGGCTCGAAGGGTTTGGCTGTTCCCTCTATTACTCGAATCGGTTTATGCGTCATTGGTTTTTTCCTCCATCATCTTGATTTGGTTCCAGGGGCGCACGTGGGTCAGGCTTGCTGATAGCCACGACGGTGCCATCTTGCTGGATCACAGCCATATTCGCGGGAATAAAGTGTAGATCGCCGCCTTCATAGCCTGAAAGATCCTCGATCTGTCGACCTTCATTAGGGGTCAATACGCCGGTTTGAATGCGCTTGGCGATTACCTGAGACCTGGTTTGAGCGTCGGTTCGCAAGATCACGTCTCGGTTGAATTTAAAATACATATAGCCCTGTTCTTCTTCAGTCAACCATTTCAGCCTGGCTCCTTCCTCGGTTTGCACCAGGTAAGGGTCCAGGGTGGTATTGAGATAATCCAGATTCTGTTGCTCGTTCGAGTTGTAAGCTTCCTTCCCCATATTGAGTTTGTAGAGAGGCATCCCGAAAAATTTCGCTATATCAACATCGGTCGCCTGGATCTGCTCAAGGAATTGGGCATCGACCATTTTCATGGTGATCTGTTCGAATTTGGTGATCTTGTTATCCATAATCGCAAGACGATATGCATTCTCGGTACCGCTCATCTGATCTGCATAAGCCTTGCGTATGATCTGTTTACCTTCAGTGTCCAAATCACCATTCACCCAGATCAAACCTCCCGGGTTCAATCCCTGGGCATAAAACTTCGCTTGGGTTTGGTGGGCACCGAGTTGACGTCCAAATGTTTCCCGCGCATAGGCGATGATGCCGCGGCCAGTGATCCCGTCCCTTGAATTGATGATCAACCCAAATACTTCCACAGCCGGGATTCGAGCCGAGGAGCCATTTCGAAAAGTGGTCTGGTACCAAAGACTGCCATCGGTCACGTTGACCACAGGGTATGTGGTTGTCGGGTCCAATAAGAAAAGCTCATTCCTGTTCCCATAAGACCAGATCGGTTTCCAGATGTACCCCGCTCCATGAACCAGCGTCCCCATGATGAAGGTCTTCTTGAAAATAAAGGGGGTCATGTACCTATTGGGTGATACTTCGAGCAACCAGGCAATGTTCTGCATTCTCGCGTCTGGGCTTATCCGTTCGATCTTGCCAGCCTGCCGGTTAAAAAAGGTCTGAAGTGGAATCTTGGCGTAATCATCCGAGAGAACGTTGAACGCCCGGTAGGCGGTAGCGATCGTTTTACTTGTATCTTCATTCACCACCTGGCCAGCTGAATTGGCCAGGCTATTGAACTGCAGAAACTCCGGAAGATTCATGGTTTCAGGAATATTGGGGAAGACTGCGTTGATTAGGTTCCGAATGATCACTTCTTCACCCCCCTTCTTGAGATACCAATGAGAAGCCCGCCTGCTAGTAAGAAAAACCCACCCACATAGAGCGCGGCAGTGAAGCTAATACGGTATGTGGCAAAAACGATTAGTCCACACCCGAGCAGGATCAATAAGTCATCCAGGTACTTGATCATCAGAAACTGAATCCTTTCTTGATCGCCTCGCTTAGATCTATCGGCGCAGAGAAGTATTGAGCGCGCGCCATCGCGATCACCAGGGCTGCAGTTGTGTCGATCCGTTTGGTTCGAACAACGCTACGACCCCGGTGCTCTTTCACATACTTGATTTGCTCATTACCATTCTTGGCGATCGAAGTGTTGCCAAAGCACCACCTGGCGGTCATGTTATCTTCATGAGTAAACTTTCCAGGTGACTTCATGAGGGTTTCGATCGTGTTCATAGGGTTGGTCAGAACCGAAAATGTTTGGGGGACGTCAACACAGAGAATGTCCTTCTTTTCAAGTTCTTGCACCAGCATCGCTGCGAAGGACCGATCAAGGCAGATTTCTTGAACCTTGAACTGCCCCACCCATTCCAGGATGTGATCGAAAACTACGGTGTAATCCACGACATTTCCCTCGGTCGGGATGATCCATCCGGCTCGGGCGAATTTTTCATAATCAACATGGTCTTTCTCGACCCGCTCCCGCATGTTGTCTTTAGGGATGAAGGCTTTCCATATCGCCCTCCAGTCGAGTTGGGTTCCCTGGGGAGGGAATAAAGCGCATAACGCCGTGAGATCAGTGGTGCTTGAAAGATCCATACCGATGAAACAGATCTTCTTTTTCAGGTCATCGACTTTCCATTCGCCGGTAGTTTGATCCCAAAATTCAAGCTGTAACCAGGGACTTAGTTTGGTGGTTGGCCATTGGTTGAGCCTCAACCACCTGAAGTTGCGTTCATTCGCGAGGTTGTATTTCGCGCGGATTGCGTCCTCGCGCATATCTTCGATTTTGAGGTTATGACCTAAACCCGGGTTGGCGGCCTTCCAATTTTCCTCGTTGTAAATGTCGTCGCCATCGTATGTGAAAATAGTTACATACCAAGTCGGGTCAGGGTGCTCACCAGAAAGCACGTTCATCGCGTACTCGTGGACTTCCCACCCGATTGATTCCCGGTCTGGGTCATCACCGGCGGTGGTCAAAACCCACCACAACGGCTGCTCGCGGCCAACACCGCTGAAGCTGGTCATCACATCCCAGAGTTTCCGATTGGGCTGGGCATGTAGCTCGTCAAAAACACAGCAGCTGATGTTGTAGCCGTGCTTTGAAAATGCTTCAGCCGAGAGTACCTTATACTTTGACGCGGTTTTATGATCATAAATCGCTTTAGTCGAGCCGGTGTCAGAACCGGTGATCCTTGAGCGTTTCGTCAACGCCGGAGCCTGCAGCACCATTTCCTTGGCCACATCGAAAACGATCCCGGCTTGTTCGCGGTTGCCAGCGCAACTGTAAACTTCGCCGCCCATCTCCCCGTCACCATAAAGCGAGTAAAGGGCTGCAGCAGCACCTAATTCAGACTTGCCGTTTTTCTTGGGGATCTCGATGTAGATGTACTTATACTGGCGGGTCCCATCCTCTTTGACGGTCCCGAAGACATCTCTTACGATCTTCTCTTCCCAAGGCAGAAGCTGGAAAGGTTTGCCGTGATATTTTCCTTTTGTGTGTTTTAGGTTGCTGAAAAATTCAACAGCCCAATCGGCTTTTGCCTGGTCATACATGGCAAAGACTCCAATCAAGGAGCTTAGAATTATGGCAATAAGGTAGAGGTTGACTAATCGCTTCATTCCGCATCACCTGAACCACCGTTGACTTTTTCCCTGGCCAATTTCAATTTGGCTTCCAATCCGACTTCAAATGGATCGACCGGATCTCGCTTATTGGGATCTTCCTTTGGAGCCACACCAGTTCTGGACCGGGGGGTCATAAACATGCTCTGCCTCAGCGTAAAGGTCAGCTTCCTCTTGGAATCGACCCTGGCATCGATCTTGAGAATGGTTTCGTAAGCCTTTTGAATTTTGTCGATTAGCGCCAATGCTTCAAGATAATTTCCTTCGTCTGCCAGTTTGGCTCTTTGCTCACACAGATAATGCCAGAGGGTGTGGGCATTAGCCCTCATGTGGTCAAGCTCTTCGACCTGGGCCATAACGAAACAGTAATCGATCATCAGATCGATATCCAGGCGAGAGATGAGGTCGGCATCAATGCGGTCATACTCGCGGATCAAACGGTTCCAGGTTTTTGACGCCACCTTATTCTTTTTGAGGATAGCCGGGACTGTGGTAGGTAACCCACGATCTGGGTGAAGAGCCGCTTCTGCTTTTTTTCTTTCAGCAATTTCAGCCTTCGTGTTATGTCGTGTGTGCAACCCTACTGGTTTACCTGCAGGCATGTTCGAACCTCCAAAACCCCATCACTCCCCGATTTTTCACATTGGGAGTTTTTTTCGTGATGCTGACCCCGTGCGCTTGTTGAACCCCTCGGTCAAACATTATTAGCCCCCCTCCCCCTGACCTCTTGCATTGTTTTCCTGGAGTGGCAAACATGGCAAAGGGATTGGTATGGCCCTTTGAAAAAAAGCGCACGATCACCGCGATGAGGATTGAAATGGTCAACGTCAGTTGCCGGCGTGTATATGTTTGCGCGCAAACATTCAGCGCACCAAGGTTCCTTAGTGAGCTGCCTGATTCGAATGTGTTTCCATAAGCGCGTGTCATATAACTTCTGCCATTCTTGATGTTGATCGTTCTGCTTTCTCGCGATCCCTTTATGCTTTTCGCAATAACCCTTTTCAACAAGCTCCGGGCATCCGTTGTAAGCACAAGGTTTCTTCGGTGAGGAAGGCACTACCCTCGCCTGATCTTGCTCTTGAACGGGACGGGGTCATGACCAAGGCTCTTGATCTGGGCTACTAACGAGGAAGCCCAGGCTTTCCAATCAGCCAGTTCTGCTTCGAGTTCAGTGACCCTATCACCCAACGAAGAAGCCAATGCTTTCCATTCGGCCAGCTCTGATTCGAGTTCAGTGACCCTGTCACTCAGAGGTTCGAGCAGTGACATGACAGTCTTCCTGATCTGTTCGTTGGTATCTGCACAATCCTTATCAGCTTCAGCCTGGACCTTGCCGGCTTCAGCGTTGACCTTACCGGTTTCGGCCCGAACCTTTTTGTGCTGTAGGAGCCCTGTTAACAAGGCTCCTACAGCACCACCTACCACCCCAATGACAGCAACAAGGACTGTATCTGACATGGTGATCAGCCAATCTTACGAGCAGCTTTTGCGACCTTCACGTCCTCAGGCTCAGGGCTTTGAATATAGGTCAACTGATTTCCTGCAATCGCCAGAAACACAAGAACACTCAGGGCTTTAGCACCATCTACTGAGCAGACCACTCCGGGGATCGGATTCCACCCTGTACAGGAAAAGATGAACATCAAAACCGCTAAGAGGATCATGAGGATCAAGTTGACCAGCACTTTTACATTGGTTTCCAACGCTGCAAATTGAACGCGCAAGCCGGGCGTGAAGGTCCAGGCCGCGGATAAAACAGCGGCAGCGAGGACCACGAAGACTTCGCTGGTCAGCTGCCACCCGGTGGGCAAGATGCTGTTGATCGCAAAAAGCACAAGAGCCGCGATGATCAGAACCATCAAGCCAATTCCCAAGAATTTCAATACATTTTTCATTTCATACTCCTTTTTTGAACTTGCTGGTTAAAACCAAAACGCCCGGCATCCGTGGTCGAAAGACCATGAATGCCGGGCGGTAAACTCCAGCTATCCCTATTCGTATTGTTAATTCATAATATCACATTTGTTTGAAATTTGTTTCTATTTTTGTTATAATTATTGTGCATACGAGGAGAAAACAATGAATACAGCAGGTGATATTGCCAAGTTTTTCTTATTTAAAGCTGGGCAAGATGAGGATTTATTAACAAACTTGAAGCTTCAGAAACTATTATATTATGCCCAAGGGTATTATTTGGCTTTAAATGATGGGACGCGTCTTTTCTCTGATGAAATTGAAGCCTGGACCCACGGACCAGTTGTTGCCTCTGTGTATAAAAAGTATAAAAGTAATGGAGCTAAGCCTATCGCCGCTCCAGACGATTTTGACCCAGGTGATTTTCCACCGAAAATTATTGAATTCTTGAACAAGATTTATTCAGCATTAGGTCAATATTCCGGTTGGGCATTAAGAAATTTTTCCCATACTGAACCTCCCTGGAATTCAGTAAATATTGGAGAAGTAATTCCCATTACTTCATTGCATGATTATTTTGTTACCCAAATATCAAAATAAGGTATGGCAAAAACAATAAAGATTCCTCTCCCAAGCGGGCAAGAGGGGTTAAAACTTCCTAGAGGTGACAAATCAGATTCTGCTGATAAAAACAATCCATTGTTTTCATTTGAGTTCCTTTCTTCAGATTATTGCCTTTCCTTATGTACGAAGGCTCAGAAAGTACAATTCGTTGACCGGATCAGAGTCCTTGGATCTCAAACCTGGGGTGAAATAAAACTAAAACATAGAAATAGTGGGGGTTTTGAATTAATTCCGAAAAACGAAATAAGAAGTTCAATTCCTAAAATCATTACTCAAGATGTTGACAAAATTCATGTATTTCATTTTGGCGACCATATTCCTTTGGCTGGAACTCGACAAAAAGAAGTTTTTTATATCATTTGGATAGATAGAGATTTCACTTTGTATAAACATTGAAAGCTATTATTTAGTTTTTTGAAGTCTTGATTGAATTATTTTTGTTAAAAAGATTTCACTCACCGACCAATGGAATTCCCGACCACACTTTGCACAAACACCATGCCATTGCCTGGCAATTCCCCCACCCATCTGTAACCAATCAATATTTTCAATCGAAATGATATTCCCTAAAGGGGTTCGACAATTCGGATTCGAACAATAAACTGTGGTTTCCGAATCGATCAAGTTTTCCTCTTTCACCATTCAACCTTGATCGAAACCCCGGCAGCCTCTTGGATCGCCGCCGTTGCGTGGTCCTTGATCCATGTCCCTGAGAGCCTGTTCCCCGCGCGGATGGTCCATCCCTCGGCGTCGACGTTGACCAGATCAGCGGAGCTCAACCATGTGTCAAAATCAACCTTTCGAAACGCAGACCGCACCTTTTCCAGGCAGGTTTGCCAGGCTTCCACCGCTTCGGCAGGTAATCCCATGGGCTCCGGTGTGAATGTTTGCGCGCAAACATTTCTCTCAAGCGGGTCTATCCAATCCGGTTTCACCCGATATTCGTGTTCGATTCGCCAAATGGCCAGCGCGATATCTTTGACCGTGCTGCAGTGAAAACTGATCATCCTGGGGTTCACAAACTTCAACTTGCTGATCGTGCTGCGCTTGGGTTCCCTGATCCCGAATCGGTCGCAAGCCTCCAGGTTCTCCGCGACCCGGAAATTTTCCGGGTCAGCTGCCCCTAGTAGTGGTAGTTCTGTTAATTCTTTAGTAGTTAAATCTATAGATCTACTACTACTATGGACACGGAAATTCTCCGAGTCGGAGAATTTCCGTGTCCCACCATTCTTGTCCAAATTACCCTGAATTTCATTCGGCGCAGCTTCGACCTCACACTCCACCTGGAGGTCAGTTTGATCCATTTCTTCATCAGAAAGCACCATCAAAGGCAATTGACGTACGTTGATGGCTATACGCCATACATACCGCTCGTTTCGCGTGATCAATCCATAATCCTGAAGCAGCAAGAGAGCAGCGCCAACTGATTTATCCGAGTAACCAGAATTGCGCTCCAGGTATTGCGCGCTCACCGGCTGCCCGATCATGGCCATAAGCATGAGGCAGCTGATCGGCGCCCCTTTCAAAGTTCGAACCATCGAAGCGGTAAAATCAATTCTTTCCATATGCCTTGATCGCTTTCTCTGTGATGTATTTGGATTGTGTGGTTCCACTTTCAAGGTCGATGTAACTGGCGAACTTCATCAGGTCTTTGGTCACCAAGATTCTGACCAGGTAATCGGCGGCTTCAGCTGCGATCCGTTGATTGATCGAAAGTCCCTGGCTGTCTTGCATGGCCATTTCCGCGCATGATAATGTCCCTTCACTTAATGGCATCCCCTGCTCTTCCGGTTCTGGCGTGATCAACTCCGGATGCTGTACGGAGGGCAGCGGAAGTGTGTGGCAGAAGCCGGTGATCGAAAAAGGATTCTTCACGGCCTGGGCTTGATTCACACCACATAAGATCTGTCCATAATTCTTTGCGTTTCCGCAATCCAGCCAAATTTCAGCCCGGCTCATCATTCCCAGGATCTCGCGGCGGGCTCTGGTTTTATCCACGCAGCCTACAACCAGGGTCAAGCCGGCATACAGGTTATGCGACTCGGCTGCTTTTTCGAGTTTCGTGGTGATGGCGTCAATTCCGATCCCCCAGGCCAGCCCATACCGCGCGGCGAGAGTTTCGGCTTTCGGCAACCCGATCTCGGCCGCGCAAAAGTTCTGCCGGTAAATGTTCTTCTCTTCCACCCGGTCGGGGTCTACAAAAAAGATCTTCAAGTCTTGCTGAAACCGTTCGACCAGGATCTTGCCAACCCGTGCGATCGCCGGGGCAAGCCAGCTGCCGGTGCCACCGCACCCCGCCAGGATGATCGATGTGCTGTGCGCGGCGGGGAGCATCAATTTCAATGGCTGTTCGAATTGGAGCTTAGCCATTCCGCACCTCGTTGATCGGCTCAAAGATCAGCTGGTAAGGCAAGACCGAGTAATGGCCATAAACCGAGATTCTCACTTTGAAATCAACAACCGGATTGTCGACGCGGCCAAACACGCCATAAATCCGCAGCCCGGTCTCGTCCAGGTTGTCGGTCCCTGAAAAGAAGGCGGCCATCGTGTTGTGGCTGTGCACCTCTATCGGGATGTAAGAATTGTCTTCCAAAGGGGTCGCGAAGGTTGGGCCGTTGATCTGCGGTGGGGTGTTCAAAAACCACTCGTACTGACTGTTGATCGCAAGGTGAAAAAGGATCTCGTTCGGCAAAGCCCGCCGGCTCAGGTCGACCATCTTTTTGAGATATTCTGCCGGCACCCTGGGCGCATGGCGAAACCGAATATACGGTGTCAGCTTATTTAAGCCTCTGATTTTCTGTGATGGTTTGTCCGTGATCCAAAGAGGAATCAACACCTGCATGAATGGATTCGCTGCAGAGATGAAGACGCCATTTTTCGCTAGGACGTAATCGTACATTGTTGAATTGCGGAGGTTCAATGTCTCTTGATCCATAACCTGATACCCAACCAGACTGCTCATTTATTCTCCTTGACCATGCGGTTGATCCACTGCCCGATCGTTTCATTCATCGATGCCAAATCCTTGACTGGATATTTGGCCTTATTCTCGAGGGTTGCATAGAGGGTTCTCACGTCCTTGGGGTACTTTTTACTTTTTCCGTCCACCGAGTGGGCACTGAAAGGGCTTTCAATGAAGAGCGCAAAGGTCTCGCGGGCGTGGTCGGGTTTGACCTTCGGTGTGCGCTGTTCTCCCCAGCAGATCGAGCCGAGGCTGTTCACGTTTGGCAGCGGCGCCTGGTATGCCACTTCGGCTGGGTCAAAAACTTCTTTGGAGGACGCCACCACCAGGAACCTGCCGGGCATCCCAACAAACACCAGGAGGGGTAGCGGAATAGTGATCTTGTTGGTTTCGATCAATAAGGAAGTTGGACCGGGTTTGCTGACGAAAACAAACCAGGGGCCCGTTGAGTTGTGGCCAATCCTCACGATCCCTTCCTGGATGTAGCCGGTGTCGATTCCTTTTCGCGTGAAGGCTGATGAAACTTCAGGCTCACGCAGCGACTTGACCGAGACGGCCGGCAGGTTAGAGGGACTGATTGTGCGGCCAGAGTTGTTTTTCCACTTGAATAGGTAATGACCCTGGTCAGTGAAATAAAGCGCGGCTTCTACGTGGGCATTCTGAAAAAGATCACTCATCATCCGCATCCTATTCCGTGATGATCGAATCCATCAATGGATGGTAGAAGAACCACTTATATGGCCAGGGTGTGCCGATCGCCGGATTCACGCAAGCCAGGTTGTTGCCGTAGATCGAACCATCCGCGAACCAGCAAGTTACCGCGAAACAACCATATTCATAGTCGTGATTCACCCCCCGGCCCCACTGCTGCTCGATCTCGCAGGTCATCCCGGTGGGGGTTGGCCAGATCGCCGGTTCGGGGGTCCATAAAATTGGGGTGGGTGTCACCGTTGGCGTTTCGGTGGGTGCGGTTACAACCGGGATAACCTTCGGCGTTTCGGTTGCCCTTGGAGGTGCTGGAGTGTCAGTAGCCGTGGGCATCAAGGTTTCGGTGGGTGGTATCGCGGTGGGCGTAGCCACAGCGCACCCTGCCAAAAGGAAAGCGGTAAAAATCAAGATTATTTTCATTCGTCACCTATTTGGTTATCCGGGTTGAATTCAGGGTCAGCATCCCGCACCAGGTTAGGTACTGATGTGATCCGTTTCCTGGGCTTCCATTCATGGTTCTGGCTTTCGACCAGGGCATCGATCAAGATCCTCAGCAGACTTGGGTCGTTCATCACAAGTTCTGATGCCCGGTCAAATTGCTCAAAATATGGCTGCGCCTTTTTCCATTCCTTGCGCAGGTATTCGATGCTCTCGGCGGTGAAGTCAAAGCAGATCGAAGAATCATCATTGAAGTTGGCCAATAAGAAGGCGTTGTCCGGCGGGAAGAGAGCCTGTTGCGCCGCGGAGTACAGATCCTCCGCCCCATGCTTTTTGAGTGCTCTTTTGAGATATTTCTTGTCGATGTTCAATGACCACTGGATGTTCACAGGTTCTTCGAAAGGCCAGGCGAATGCTTCGATGCACTTTTCCCACACTTCCCAATCCTCGATCATCCAATTTTGGAGAAGCAAGAAGGCGGTCAGGCTGTACCAGGTTTCTCCTGCGTTCACGCCTTCGAGGACTGAGTCAGCGTCGTCCTCGGTATAGCCAGCGAACCCCAAAGTTTGAATGATGATCCGAACATCACCTTCGTTACCATAATCCTCCATCATCGAGTCGATGAGCGGGAATTCTTTGTAAAGCAGCTCCAGGACGGTTCCACAATATTCCGCATCATCGAAACTACAAGCCAGGGTTTTCAGCTCCGGTGCCTTCGCGAGCCCTGATTCCCTTGCGCCCAGAATGATCTTGACCTGGTTCTTTTTGACCGCCAGATCATTCTGATGGTCATGGAAACTGCGCACCTTGGCGGAACGCAGTTTCTCGGCCACCGTCGAGAAGGTCTGAAAATCAGGGAGCAACACCGCGGCATCCATCAACTAGAAACCTGGCACCAGGCATGGGGCTGGTTTGGGCTCAGCTTCGATCAATAGGCGCTGGGTTGTTTTGAGATTTTCGTACTGTCTCGTGCCTAAATTGATCGTGGCTTCGATCTGCGAATCGATCTCGAGCATCTTTTCCACCGGCATCTGGTTGAGCGTGGTCTGGCCGATCGTTGATTGCATCGCGATCACCGGGTTCTGCCCTTCTCTGGCCTCGATCAGCCGGCGCAACACTTGATCTTCAGGTTCGCTTCCCTTCGTTCCGGCTTGCTTTATCACCGTGACGGTGATGGTTTCATCCTTGGGCTCGCTGCGCATGAACTTGGCGTTTGCCGCACCCGGGAAGAACGGGCTGAGCGCAGCCTTTAGCTTGCCGTCATCACTAGCAATGTCCTCTGACATCTCAATACTTTGGCCTTCGATCGAAATCGTGTATTTCATGTTTTTCCTTCCTCCCCTGGCTACCCAGGAAAACTACTTGTGATTACTTTGGAAAATGGCCGGGCCACGTTCAACCATGAAGATCCCAATTCCGGCGATCACCTCGAGAGCCCCATCTCTTGAAAGCTGCATCGAGGTTCGCTTGGCTTTCGCCACCGCGATCAAGACATCGATCAAGCCCTCGATCACAACCAGGTCTGCCGGCTCCATTTTGGATTTCGCGGCCTGAAAGGCTTCGCGCCGTTCCTTGAGCGACATCGTATTCAAAGCATATTGGCGTTGCCGCGGATTCAAGGGCATGCCCGCTCCGATCATTCCATCCCCATGTCGCGCATCAGCGCCGGGATCTCGTTGATGGTCAGATGTTCCCTGAACCTCATCACCGGGTTCTTTCCAGGGCGGCGCAGCCCGATGATCACACCTGTTGGTTGCCAGGTTATATTGAAGATCGTGGCGTCAACAGCCACCGGTTCGGGCTCGGGTGTTTGGGTGGTCTGTGTGGCTGGTGTGGCTGGTGTGGCTTGCGCGGGTTCGGTCGCGGCCGGTTGGGCGGTTACAACCTCAGGTTGGGTGACCGGGGGTTCAGCCGGCGCTTGGTCGATGGTGGTTTGCCAGATCGAAAGCGGTTCCGCTTCTTCCTGTTCGTGGTGTTCTTCGCCTTCTTCTTTTTCGTGCTGTTCTTCCACGTCTTCCAGGTCTTCCTGTTCGTCGTTGGGTTCGGCAGGGTTCTGCTCTTCGGGGATGGTGATCAGGTCTGATGCAACCATCACCTGTTCTTCAGGCACCAGCTCAAGCTGCACCGGGCGCAAGAAAGTTATAAATTTTTCAACCCCGGTTCTGATCGCATCGCTGTTGATCTCACCGTTCGTAGCGATCAACATAAATTCGTGAAAATCATCACCGAACTCGCGCATCAATCGTTCTTTTTCGAGGATCGTGATCTCAAGGAGCGGGATCAGCGCCAGCGCGGACCGCACCGGGATGACCCCAGCCGCAATCTGATCCTGGATCTCTTGGGGTGTTCGCAGCATCCGGAGCATGTTTGTGACACCCGAGCGGTCGATGTGCAGTTTGTCTGCCACCTGCTGCTGGGTCCAGTTGAAGTCGGTCAGCATCTTTTGAAAGGCCAGAGCCTTCTCGATCGGGTTCAGGTCGCGCCGCTTTTCGTTCTCTTCAAAAGCCGAGATCGCCATCATCTCGTCATTCATCTCATGCACGTTCAGCGGGAAATGGTCATAGCCTTCGAACCCCAGCGTTTTCAGCATCCGGTAGGCAGCCAACCGGGTGTGACCAAAGGCGATCTGCCAGCGTTCACCCACCCGCCGTCCGGAGGGCACTTGCCACATCCAGGAGCTGCGGATCGAGCGGGCAACCTCTTCCACGTGGGCGGGGTCTTCAGTCTGGCGGGTCTGCCAGGGGTTAGGGTCGATCAATTCGAGCGGGATCAATTCTTGTCCAACCATGTTTTTTCTCCTGTATTTGGTTTATGGTTCAAAAGTTGAGGGGTAACTTGCCCTGAACTTCGTTGGTTTTCGGGGGGCTTACTTCACCATCCTCGTTGAGCACCGGCCGTTCATCATCCATCGCCTGAGTCGTGTTCCAGATCGAGGTGGCATATTTGAGGTAGCGGGCGCGAAACTCGCGGTATTCTTCCTCATTCGCGGCCAGGTAATAACAGAAAACTACCCGCATCCGCGCTTCACCTTCATCCCACTGCCGGGTTTCGGTGTGGCAGATGCGCACTCCCAGCTTGCGGAAGGTCTCAATGGCCATGCGCATGTGCCGATCGGTGGTATTCACCAGGTGGGCTTGTTTGTGCAACTCGGTCAGCAGCGCTTCACGGGTGATTCCGTTCGCGCTTCCCCGGTGTTTGCTGATCACCCGGCCAACAGACCGGTCTAAACCCATGGGTTTTTCTTTGAGGATCGTTTCAAGGTTTTTCATTCGCGCTCCTTTCAACAACCTGGTGGTCAGGCGCCAATTTCGACCAAAGTGAATCTGGCATCGTACGTGTGGGCTTCGGGGTTGACGGTGATCACAACACCGATGTATTCACGCCGGGTCTGTTCATTGATCAGAACGATCTCTTCATCGATTTCAGGTAGCGGCAGATCCTTGCGAACGTAAAGTCCTCTGACCACAACCTTGCCATCCTTTGCCCTAACCGCCGGACCGCGAAAGAACACTCTGCGAAAGTCATCAAGCATGGTTGACCTCAGCGGGGTTCTCGATGATCGAGATCTGACGGCTGCGCTTGATCACCAGCCGGCTTTTGGGGGCGAGTTCGTGATTGTTGAAGGCGAACCGGCCGGCTTCGCGGTCGCGGTTGATCTTCTCTGCCTGGGCCTGGGTGATGGTCGTGATCTTGAATACAGATTCGATCGAGAAAAGGCAAAAGTAGGGTTTGTGCCGCGAGGTTTCGGCAACGTCCAGCCGCACACATTGTTTGCCGGCCACGTTCACGTCTGAGATCCTGCCGGCAAATTGCTGGTAGCCGATCAGCTCCACGAGCGCCCAGGTGGTGTCACGCTGGGCGTCTTCATGGTCTTGAATCTCTCTAAAAGGGGATGTCTTCGACATCAGGGGTAGTGGGGTCGCTATCATCATATTGAACTTCTCCGTTCGTTTGCGCTGAGTTCGGGCTGAGGAACTTCACCAGGCTGGCCGTCATTTCAAGATTCGCGTGCATTAGGTCGTCCTGGCCTTTCCAAATGCGCGGGCCGCCGGTCTTGGGGTCCACCGTGAGGCGCCCTTCTGCCATCACGAGCTTCCCTTTTTGCAGGAAGTTCGAACAGATCTCGGCCAGTTTTCCCCAGGTTTGCACCCTGAACCAGACGGTTTCTTTCACCAACTTGCCGGCCTGGTCGGTGTATTGCCGGTCTGTGGCCACCGAGAAAGTGGTCACGGGCTGCCCCGCTGGTGTGTAGCGCATTTCGGGGTCTTTACCGAGCCGGCCAACGATCATGAGTTTTTGGTACATATGTCTCTCCTTGCGCGTTTTCCGCGCTCCCCGTGAGATCGCCTTGCGAACGAACCGGGGTTCAATTTTTGAATCAGGTGGGCGGTTCCCATCGAAGGGATGATCTGATCTGGCGTAAGGGGGGTACGTCATAATCAATCAACCGCCCAGGGGTCCCTCCTTTTACAAATAATGCCGGGCAGATCGGGGAGGGAGGTTGACCCGCCCGGCGGTGTTACGAAGGCGTCTTCGCCTTAAGTGACCGGTTTTGACACGGGATTTCCGTGTGCCGTTCTAAGGCTAGGGATTTCCGTGTGCCGTTCTAAGGCTAGGGATTTCTGTGCACCTTTAGAAAGGCGTGTGATCTCTGCCGGTTTCCTGCAGCCGCTGTCACGACTGCAGGCTTGCAAACTGACGTGGTCTCTACTGTTAAGGTTCGGTACGCTTTGTCTGACGTGGTCTCAACCGATCAGTCCGTCAGTTGTTGCAGCTGTTTTTGCTGCCGGCCTCGCTGGGGTTTCTGATTGGTCGCAACCTGCAGGAGAAATTGAGCACCAGGTCGCATCCCCACCAGCGAAGCCGGGGTCTTTCCGGTCGAATCTCTCAAGCCGTTCTCTGGCTCTCGACCACTTCCAACTCTTTTAATAATTTCTCGCTGTTGGTCTGCCACCAGTTCATCCCAAATTTGGCGGTCATGGTGGTGAAAACAAATCGCCTGGCATCTGCCCGCTTGGCATCGAAGCCGCGGCTGTCGCGAAGCCGGCGCTTGAATTCTTCCATCACGTTCTTGGGGATCAAGTTTTGATCAGTCATTTTTGGGATTCCGGCTGGCAAGTTCTTCTTGCTCTCTTTTGGCGTCGCAGGTTGGGCAGCAATAGTAGTAGCGGCCGTTACCGTGATACATGGGGTATTCGTGGGCTACGCCTTCACCAGGCAAAAGGATGCGCCGGCAATCAGGGCATTTGCTTTTGCGCTTGTTCGTGCCCAGGGGTTGAATTCTCACTGCAGCACCACCGGGTGGTTCACGCGCCAGATCATCATACCGATGCGGGCCATCGTGGCGTGATCGCCGTGTCTAAATGCGCACCAAAAGGTTTTCCAGGCTACGATCATGTTCATTTTCTCCACCTTTCTATTAGATTGGTTCATTGATCGGGTTCGTGGTGGCGCCCACCGCTTCCATGATGCGGGCGATCTGCAGCAGGTTCGAGTTCACCAACCCGATGACCCTTACTTGTTCAACTTCGCTGATTCGCGACCCAGCCAAGATGGGTTTCAACTGCCGCGAGCTGGCCGTGGCGATCTCGGCCGTGCGGTTTCGGGCTTCAAGACAGTTGTTGGGCCACTCTCTTGCTCTTGCCATTGGTCGTTCCTCCCGAATCTCGTCTGACTGGTGCCTGATTGCAACCGGTTTCAGTCGAAATCCCTCCCGATTTAAAACGCTCTTGCAAAGTGCTACTCTTGGTTCATGAAACGATGTCTCTTTCACATCCGCGACCCTTGATCACCGGGTCATTTCCTTCTCAAGCTCGGCCGGCTCTGGGGTCAAAGCGGTGAATTCGCGCTCCAGCCAGAGGTCGAGCAGCTCAGACCGGTTCTTGCCCGTAACCTTGGTCAGGGTTTGCAGCTTGTCGAGCGAACTGATTCGCATCGAGAACGTAACTGTGATTGCGCGGTCTTGAGGATCTGCCATGTTTTATCCTTTGTTATAAAAATTGCCTTGTGTCTTAATTATTATAGCCACTTGTCAACAACATAATAGCAAAAAATAAATTGTTTGTCAAGGGGTCAATTATTCTTATTCCCTTTGGCTATATCCTTGTGGATAGAATGAGATTATATTATGTCAACAGATTTTCCAGCTTGGTTACGAAACGAAATTAGAGAAAAGGGAATTAGCGCCGCTGAATTTTCCCGGCGATCAAACCTGTCTCCATCTCAAGTAGCACGGCTGTTATCTGGTGAAAGAAACCCTGGAGAGGAATCACTTAGGGCAATATCCGATACCCTTGGGATTCCAATTGAAGTGTCTTATCGCGCAGCAGGAAAATTACCTTCTAAACCAAAAGATAATGTTGAATTCGAAGAGTTGCTTTTTCTATGGAGCCAGCTAAATCCATTAGATAGACAAGAAATGAAGGAATTCATAAAAATCAAACTTGAGCACAAAAGAGCCGCGATCAAAAAGAAGCCGGCTCTTGGTGTTTTAAAAGACAAATAGAACAGTAATTCTATTATTGGTAAGGGTTATAATAGTTGCGGGGTTTTTAATTTTACTTTTCCGAATTTAGGATCGGATATTATGACACCTGCCAACCCTCGATTATTAATTTGGGCTAGACAAAAAGCAGGCCTTTCAAAAGAAGAGGCGTGTAGAAAACTTGGAATCCATACCACTCAATTAAAAGTAGACGTTGAGCGGCTTTCGGATTTTGAAAGTGGTGAAGAGCAACCTTCACTTGCCATTTTAGAAAAAATGTCTAACGTATATGCAAGGAACATTCTCCTTTTTTATTTGCCAGAGCCCCCTAAACCTCAATCTGGAGTGGTCGATTTCAGGAATTTGCCAAAGGAATTTTCAAAAAGAAATAATGGGATTGTTAACACGCTAATTCGCGAGATTTTTGTCAAGCAATTATTAATAAAGGCGGGAATCGAAGAATTAGAAGAAGAGAAAGTATGTGATTTCGTGGGAGCATATTCCATTTCGGACGGGATTGACCATGTTTCAGGTGAATTGCTCCGGATATTGAACTTGAATATCGATGATTATCGAAAGCAAAACAACAGCGAAAGCGCTTTCAATTTATTGCGTTCGAAGGCAGAAAACGCTGGGATTTTCGTTTTGCTATTAGGCAATATCGGTAATTATTTTACTGATATTGAAGTTGATTATTTTCGCGGATTTTGTTTGGCTGACCTTATTGCCCCCATGATTGTCATCAACAATTGTGATGCTAAACCTGCATGGTCCTTCACATTACTACATGAAATGACTCATTTAATGTTAGGCGAAACCGCGATTAGTGGGCAAAACCTAGAAAACCAAACAGAGCAATTTTGTAATGATGTCGCAAGTCAAATTCTGTTCCCAATGGAGCCAAAATTAATTTACAAAGAATTTGATTTGACCTCTTTTGAAAGCATCGAAACATCCATTGGGAGATTTGCAACAAGCAACAAGATTAGTCATTCACTCATTGCGTACAAATTATTTAGAAATGGGTTTATCGATTATAAAATTTGGAAGAGATTAAGTGATAATTACCGAATTTTTTGGAAGCATAGTCAGCGATTAGCACATCAACAATCAAAAGGTGGCCCTGGGTATTCTCTCCAACGGTATAAATTAGGCAAGTATTATATCGGAATTGCGAAATCATTTATCGAAAATGGAGTCATTTCCACTACGAAAGCAAGTAGGCTGCTTGGGGTTGGAAACAACAGAATTGAAGCTTTTTTATATAAGTAAAAAGTTATTCAAAAACAAGGGGTTTTGATGCAATACTTGCTAGACGCGAGCTCAGTAATCGACGCAAATGCCGGTTTTATGAATGTTAACCGGGTACCTGAGTTTTGGAATTGGCTGGAATACTACTCCGACCAAGATAAAATTAAAATTCCACAACTTATCTACAATGAAATCGCTCGGGGACACAAAGACGAATTAACGGATTGGATCAATCAAGATCGAATTCGGTCAAAGGTAGTATTGGATGAAGATTTTGACCTGGATAATTTTCATGAGGTTCTTCGTCTAGGGTATGGAAAAGACCTTACTGAAGTTGAGATTGAGGCTTTGGGCAGAGATCCGGTTTTATTGGTACACGCATATAAAAATGATGACAGAATTATCGTTACTGCAGAGAAATCAAATAAAGACCTAAAACGTGGAAAAACGAAAATCCCTAATGCATGCAAAGCTTTGGGTATCATGACGTGCGATATTATCAAAGTGATTAGGGACTTAGATTTTTCGACCGAAGAATTTAAGGTGTCTAAATAATTATGAATAAGTTGTATTACGGCGACAATCTTAAAGTGCTGCGAGAACACATCAAAGATGAGTCGGTAGATTTGATCTACCTGGACCCGCCATTTAATTCGAACCGGTCCTATAATGTCCTCTTTAAAGATGAAAGCGGTTTATCCTCCGATGCGCAGATCACCGCCTTCGATGACGCCTGGCATTGGGGTGATACTGCCCAGCAAACCTACGAAGAGCTGCTTACCAACGCCCCTGGCAACGTGGCTTCCATGATCAATTCGCTCCACCAGTTCATCGGTGCCAACCAAATGATGGCTTACCTGGTGATGATGGCGGCCCGCCTGGTCGAATTACACCGGGTCCTAAAACCGACAGGGTCGCTTTATCTGCATTGCGATCCCACCGCCAGTCACTACCTCAAGATTCTGCTGGATATGATCTTTGGGGTGGAAAACGGTGTTAATGAAATCATTTGGAGAAGATATGGAACACATAATGATGTAGGTCAAGGATCTAAACATTTTGGAAGAGTTCATGATGTTGTTCTCTTTTATGCAAAATCCAAAGCATATACTTGGAATCAGGTTTATATACCATTAAATCCCTCATACATTGAGTCAACCTACCGCAACATCGAGCCAGGTACTGGTAGACGATTCACAACTACCCCACTTACTGGTCCAGGTGGTGCTGAAAAAGGAAACCCTGTGTTTGAATGGAAGGGTCACACTAGAGCGTGGAGATATAACAAAGAGAAAATGGAAATTCTTGAAAAAGAAGGGAAATTGCATTATTCATCGACTGGATATGTAAGACAAAAAATGTACCTGGAAGAAAGTAAAGGAGCTCCTGTCCAAGACGAATGGACTGATATTCAATCACTTTCAGGTGCACATTCAGAACGTCTCGGTTACCCGACCCAAAAACCACTGGCGTTATTAGAGCGCATCATCCAAGCCTCCTCGAACCCCGGCGACGTGGTGCTTGACCCTTTCAGCGGTTGCGGTACGTGCATCTCGGCTGCGCAAAAACTCGGCCGGCAATGGATTGGCATCGATGTCACCCACCTGGCCATCGCCATGCACAAATCCCGCCTTAAAGATATGTTCAACCTTGAGCCAAAAGTTGATTACCAGGTTATCGGCGAACCTCAAGACCTTTCTGGGGCCAAGCAACTCGCCTCCGAAGACCGCTACCAATTCCAATGGTGGGCATTGTCGTTGATCGAAGCCCGTCCCTTGGGGGGCAATAGTAACGATAAAACTGGCAAGAAGGGTTCGGATAAAGGCATCGATGGTGTGATCAACTTCCTCGATGATCGTAAGGGTGGTTTGAAACGCGCGTTGATTCAGGTCAAGTCTGGGCATGTGAAAGCTGGTGATATTCGAGATCTCAAGGGAACTTTAGAACGTGAGAATGCGCAAATAGGGGTATTTATCACCCTCGAGGATCCATCCAAAGACATGCTTACGGAAGCCGTCACCGCAGGTTCTTATCACAGCGATATTTGGAATAAAGATTTTCCAAAGATCCAAATATTGACCATCGAACAATTGCTGGCCGGGGTCGAAGTGAAGCTGCCGCCAAGTAGTTCTGGTGCATTCAAACAGGCCGAAAAAGCCGACACTGATGGGGCCAAGCAGCCCGACCTGGGAATCTAATCTCGCTGGTTAATGTTTGCGCGCAAACATTAACCAGACCTCCGCGTCATTGCAATTTTTTGCCGTCTGATGTACAGTAAGGTTGTTGAAGCCATAAAAATGGCTTTCAGTGTCACATTATCGGGGAATACAATCTAGTTCAAACAACTTAACCTTTATTGGCATCGGGAGGGATTATCAAAGCACTTCAAGTGTTGACTTTGGTATTGAAAAAACTCGGCCTGGCCAGTTTTCACCCGGCGTTGACCGCGTTGATCGTTGGTTCATTCCTGATCGGGCCGGTGTTCCAGGCCGTGGCGATTGGCAACGTCGTGTCCGCATCGATCCCCCCCACCCCAACAGCCACGGCCACGTCCACGCCAACTCCATTCCCGCCAACCAATACTCCAAAGCCCACGGTTACGCCCACCATCACCCAGGTTCCCACCGAAACCCTCACACCTACGATCACCTTTACACCGACAATCACCTTCACGCCCACCCTCACCCAGACACCAACCGCCACCTTGCCGGCAGCGCCTGGGTCAGAATGCGTGAACCCGAATGCCGAAAGGATCGTTGCTAGGGTCGTTGGAGTCACCGATGGAGACACGATCTCGGTCAACATCAACGGCCAGGTGTTCAAACTCCGTTACATCGGCGTCGACGCCCCAGAAAGCAGTCTTTCAGGTGGCAGCCAATCCACTTATATGAACCGGGTGTTGGTTGAGGGGAAGACCGTCACCTTGATCAAGGATGTCTCAGATGTAGACCCGTACGACCGCATCCTCCGCTACGTTTTTGCCGGTGATGTTTTTGTGAATTATGAGCTGGTCAGGCAGGGCTTTGCCACTTCAGGTTCCTGGCCCCCAGACACCGCGTGTGATCATGTGTTCTCTTCGGCCGAATCGCTGGCAAGATCCAGCCGGCTGGGGCTATGGGCTCCAACGGTTACACCCAAACCATACATCGCTCCGGTAATCCCATTGGTCCCGGTCCAACCGACGGCCGCTGGTGGCACCGGCAATTGCGACCCATCTTACCCTAATGTGTGTATTCCAAGATACCCCCCAGATCTTGATTGTGGCCAGATCCCTTTCAAGAGATTCCGGGTCATCCCGCCCGACCCCCACGGCTTTGATCGTGATCAAGACGGGGTTGGGTGTGAAAGTTAAAGTTCGCCTAACCTAATAAGGAGATAGACATGGGTTACTTTAATTATGAAGTGTTCGAAGTGCGTCATGAAGATGGTGACCATTCAAAGATAATCAGGTATAAAGCTAAAGACCTCTCAGGAGGCTGGCTGTCATCGAAAGTTGTTGAGTTTGACCGCTCTGACATGTTTATTAAACTTGGAGCTGGTATTAAATTTGGGGTGAGGGAGAACTCTGCTGACGAAGACTTGATTACGGTGATCACGAAATATATCGGCGGTCATTGGTATATTAAAACGATAGGAAACGATATTCCGGAAGACAACCTTGGGTCTTTACCAGAGTTTTAACTTAATGTTTGCGCGCAAACAATAAATTAAAACTGGCCTCTAAATAATCAAACAATTGATTTATACTTAACAAGAGAAACCTGACCTATTGATGAAAGGTCATTAATATGAACAAGTCTACGAGAATAGTTCTTCACATGAGAGGGCTTGATGAAGATAACGGTGACGTTAGGTTAAACGACTTCATTCAAGGACTTGAAAATTTAAAAAAAGCTTTAATTGAAACCCAGAAATTAGTTTCTGGAGATAGTTTTGCTTACTTTAAGATCGTTGAGTTACATAAAAATAGTCCTGCACAAGTTGTTCTTGAACCAGTCCCTTGTTCTGAAGATAAAATAGTCGAAACCGAATCATTAGTGAATGATTTTTTTAAAAACGTAAAAAATATTCAATTAGGAATATTTCCTGAGAATTTTACATTTGAGGCGTTTGAAGCATATAAAGATATAACTTCTCTACGAGATAAAAATAGAGTCTTAGATATTGGTCTTTCGCAGAATGATAGCGATATTGATTATCTGCAAGATTTTTCTAAAAAAATTGACATCATTATGGGAAAAGATGAATTTGAATTTGGATCTTATACTGGAATGCTCGATGCGATAAATATCCACAATCAAAACATCTTTTATGTCTACCCAACCAATCGATTCCCAAAATTGAAATGTATTTTTTCTCAAGAATTAAAAAATCTAGCCCTTTCAGCTGTTGGAAAATATGTTACTGTGGTTGGGCAAAAAAGACTAATGCCCAACGTTAGTGGATCTCATCCTCATGAAATGAATGTCAAAACTATTGAAATACATCCTGATGAGACTAATCTCCCATCTCTAAAAGACTTAAAAGGCATTGCACCTAATATCACTCGGAAACAATCAGAATTATTTGTAAGGGGGATTAGAAATGAGTGGTAGACCATTAATTTACTTGGATAGCTGCATATTTATTTCCTGGCTAAAAAATGAAATCCGCCAAGACCCAAAAGATATGCTTGGCGTAGAAAAACTTGTTAATCTTTTTGATATGGGACAAATTGATATCGTTACTTCAACAATAACACTTACTGAAGTGTTGGAATCTAGTATCGATAAAGAGTCATTTTTAATATTTCGCGCCTTGTTTTCAAGAAGGAATTGCCATCTCGTCGATGTTACAAGAGAGGTTGCTGAAATTTCTCATCAAATACGAAATTTCTATCATTTTCCAAATCAGATGACTTTAGGGACACCTGATTGTCTTCACTTAGCAACAGCAATTTATTACCAATGCAAAACATTTTATACATTCGATGGAGAAAACAAGCGGGATGGAATGCTCTTGTCTTTACCAAATCCAATAGCTGATAAATATTCTCTTTCAATCCTAAAACCAGAACCCGATAAAGTTTTACAACTTTCCGTATTAGATTTCAACCCCTCTGATTCCGAGGAATAAGGCAATTCAAGCCATCCGGTAGGGATGCAACGAGCCCTTATTGTGTAGAAATTTTTATAACAGGGGTGATTATGAGTGCGGAAGGTGAATCTAATTTAAAAGAGATTTTAATTGGACAATTGAATAGCGATTTTATTCTTCTTTCTGAAATAAGCGGCGTTTCTGATTTTTACAATAAAAAAATCAAGATAGATATCCTGGCTTATCCAAAAGAACATCTAGTTGATAATGGATTCGATCCGGAATGGTTCGGGGTTGAAATTAAGCACTTTGATAAACCTGGCGATTCAGGAAAACTTTCACGCTTTATTTGGCAAGCGATTACTTACCAGCATGCCATTTATAATCTTAAAAACACAATAATAAAACCTCTTTTTGTTCTTTGTTTTTCTAATTACGAATCGATGAATGCACATAATGATTCATCATATCCGAAATATTTTCCAGGCATGATGCTAATTGCTGGCTTGGGAAGAGTCGGAAACCTAGTGGTGTTTGGAAAAGATAAACCGGGCTGGAGAATTAGGTTTGCAACTTCGACATATTTCACAAAAATAGCAGGGGAGTATAAGCGACTCCCCTATAACATTGAAAAAACGAACGCTGGTAACTGTCTATAAATGGAATGATTGCGTGCTAACATTCTACCCCGCAGCCGGCTTTACCCGTGCCTGCAGCAGCGCGATCACCTGGCTCAGCAACTCCTGGTCAGATTGGTTGTTTGTCTGCATATAAGCCAACCCTGATATTACCTTGTGAACGTCATCGTCCACCAGCTTGCCGTAGATTCCATCGGTGATTCCAACAGTTGAATGCATCAGGTTTTGGCTGATTGCCTTCAGCTGCTCCATATTCTGGGCGCGCTTCAATGCATATACCGCATGACCATGCCTGAACTTATGGGCTGATTTATATTTCACGCCGGCAACCTCGCACAGCTGAAGTAAATCCCGCCTTACATTATCTTTCCTTGTTTTGATCCGATCTGCTGAAGGGTTGACCTTGGCTGGCTGCATGTCGTGTGCGAATGGCACGTACCAGAGAATGTGGTCAGGGACGTTGGACCGCAAGAATGCATCCCATTCCTTGACCACCCCAACAAGCTCGGGGATATTCAATAATGACGTCACTTGAGCTTTGTGATTCTTTGTCAAAACCCCCATCGCCGGCACCTGCGAAACCTGCATCGATTCAAGATCAACGCACTTGATCGGTATCGAGACGAAAGCTCCAATCCTCATCCCAGAAAGAAAAAGGAAAGCAGCTGCAGCCTGGGTCCGTTTAAGCATGATTGAATCCACAGGCCAGGTTGCCATCTTGATAACTTCATCAACCTCATAAATTTCCCTGGTTTTCACTTCGGACTGCTCACTCCTGGATTTGGGGGGCCGAATCGCCAGGATCCAGTTTTGATCCACATTCTTATACGTCCGCGGGAATTCCACTCGCGCCCACTTATAGAAAGCTCTAGCAGTCTTGCAACACGCCGCGAAGTGAGAAGTCCCGATCGAATAGTTACCTTCCTTATTTTTTAGGGAACCCAAATAAGTTGGGTAAGTTGGCTTGATTTTCTCGCATTGGCTGAGCTTGGTCCCTTCCGCCCATTCAAGCAAATGCCGTAACCGTTGACGCAAAATGACCACTGTTTTATCGTCATTTTGGATCACATTCTTTTGGTAATCCAAGAACTTCAACATGTCCAAATAATTATCCCGGTTGATCATCTATCCCTGCCATTCCGATGCTCTGCAGAATCGAATTACTTTTCGCCCACAATCCGGGCATTTTCCAATCAGGTTGGCCACCCCTCGAGCGTTGGGTTTTTCAATCCGCGGCTTTATCAGAGTGACTCCTTTCTGACAAGCCACGCAATAGGCCTGGCCAGGTAGCAACTTCATGTTGGGTTGTTTTCGGCGGTTTGTTTTTGAGAACTCCATCAACCATTTGGCAAAGAGATCTCCGATGATCCAAATATTTCCTTCGGCATCCTTCTCGCATGGCGCCCCCGCCGGTAAGTACGAACGGTAAAGGGTGTCTGTGGAAAGCTCCAGTTCCTGGGCGAGTTCCGATGGTTTGTACTTCATGTGCAGTAGCCCTTTGAGCCGCATCGCACTTCCCCTTGAAATCCTAATGCTGGTCGATCTTACTGGCATCTCTGACATTCTTCACCTTAAACAAAACAACGGCCTCAGATGGGACCGTTGTTAAAAGGCGCAAATATAACAATTCGCTCGATTAGCGAAGGTCTCATCTCTTGAAGCATTCCGCCTGTCAACGGAGTTTCATGCCTCGGGGTTCAGTAACAATATTCTACTTTAACTGGCGCAAATTGTGCCTTAAAAAAGGAAAAAAGTGGGGGAACAACCCGCCTAATAATACCTACCAGTAGGTTGCGCGTTCGAGCCGCGCCGGGGGCGCTCTTTTTTGTTAAATCTCCCGATTTACACGTTTTTTTAGTACTTAAATGTCAGTTTTTGGTTTTTTTAGTTGGAAATTTTGTCACTTTAAGTCCATTTTATTTGGACTTTTTTTATTAACGGTGCGTTATGGTGCAATACAGATTGTGCGAATTTGTTCGGAATTCTAGTATTAACTTTTTTTAAAAAACAATTCACGACAGGCTTACTAAGATAATTCTTTTATAACTGTTATTAATTACCATGTCAAGTTTTGCACCTAAGATAATCCACCGCTCATTAAGCCTTGTAAAAAAAACAAGGACTTGCCCAAGGTTGCGACGGTGTATTTTTTTTGATAGAATCCAAGTCATAAGTTAGGGCTGCATGATTTCAACGAAGCAATAACAATACATGGCAGCTAAATTTAGGTAAAGGAGAGAGGTGGATTTTTGTCCACTTTGTTCTCCTTTTTATTTTTAACCGAAAGGATGTCATAAAATGTCATGGAAAACTTACTAACCCCAAAACAACAAGAAGCAATCCCAATAATTCTTTCCTCTTCAACTTTAGAGAAAGCCGCGGAACAAATTGGTGTAGATGTTCGAACAATTTTCCGCTGGAAAAAGCAACCTGCTTTTCAAGAAGCACTAAATCGAGCAATGCTTGAACGAGCTAAGGAACTGAGTATTAAAACACTTGCATTCGAAGATGAGGCTATTGATACTCTTGTTGACATCATGCGACATCCAGAACAAGCTTGCGCTAACACAAAAATGCGGTGCGCTCAACTTATAGCTGATTTAGGCAAAAAAAATCGCGAGATGTTGTACATCACACAACGTTTAGAAAGAATAGAGGAATGGTCTCGTGAGCTACCTTACAAGAATTAAAAAATTAGAAGAAAAAATAATTGGTTATAAGGTGCGTGAATATTTAAATTCCGTCGTCGACCCTATAGATGATTCACCAGAATATTTCGACCCTATCAGTGAAATATCAAAAGAACTGCGAAGAATCGAAAAAGGATCTTTACCCGAATTCTATGGGGCATTAACTGAAAGTGAAAGAAAAAAATATGATCCTAAAGGATTATTGATCAAGGAAGTTGGGAAGATTTTGAAACATCATAACAGAAAAAATTAGTCTACACATAACCAGACTAATGATTTATATCGCAATCAATTGATCCATAATATTAGCTGCTTCAACTTGCATATCAGTAAATACATGAGAATAAATGTCAAGTGTCACACTTGGTTTTGAATGGCCAAGTATATTCGTTACGACGATGACAGGCACCTTATGGTTTAAGAACAATGATGCTGCGGTATGGCGTAGATCATGGATCCGAATTTTGGGCAACCCAGCACTCAACAAGAGTCTATTAAAATCTATGCGAATATTACTTGCGTCACTGGGTGTGCCAATAGAACTTGGAAAAACAAGGTCCATTTCAACCCATTTCGTTCCTGCATTCAAGCACATTTTCTCTTGCGCTTCATGATGCCGGTTTAAAGCCAAAACGGTCTGGTTACCTAGCTGAATCGTTCGTTTCCCTGATTTGGTTTTTGGTTCAATAAGTATAAAACCCTGACCTGGTATGTATTGTTTCTGCCTTTGAATATGGACCGTCTTTGCACTCCAATCAATATCTGTCCACTTCAACCCTAACAACTCTCCTAACCTCATTCCGGTAGTGATCGCTAAAAAATAGAGAGCAAAATACCGGCTTTCTTTTGCTTGAATCAGAAATTGCCCAACTTGATTGGGAGTTAAAATCCTCATTTCGTCGTGACAATATACTGGCAAAGTCGCGCCTTGCGTTGGATTGTGGAGTAGTAAACCGTACTTCACAGCCTTATTCATAGATGAATGTAAAATATTGTTTATTATCCTGATAGTTCTAACACCTACCCCATCTTTTAATAACCGCGTATAGTAACCTTCAATCGTTTTAATATTTAGTTGGCATAATTTAGTGTGACCTATTGAAGGTAGGATATGGTGACTAATTAGACTGCCATATTGGTGATAAGTTTTTGGCCGCAAAGCACTTTGCTTCGATTGCAGCCAATTTAATAAGAAGCTTTCAAGTGTTGTAGCCTCACCTTTGATCAAAACACCTTGATCAATTTTAAATTTTGTCAGTTTAATCCATACTAATGCATCATTTCTTGTTCGAAACCCTTTACTAATTCGATCGCCCGCTTGGCTGACTTGTGCCCGCCAACTTCCGTTAGGTCGTTTGCTGATCGATCCTTCGTTTCTACTTCGACGCGTTTTTGTCATAACAAATCAACTCCCTTCTACTGTGGTTTTTCGTTAAAGAATGTTTTGCACGAATTGCAGAAATACCGTCCTGGCCTCGGACCATTTGGGATCAACTTGAATTTAGTGGTCGCGCTGCAAAGCAGCATCGTTCTGCCAACTACGCCAATCTGGACATCAGCCGTATCGGAGGAGCCACACTTTGAACAATTAGGCAGATCCGCATTCTCAAAAACCATCACATCCCTTCGTATGCCTGGATAAGCTTCTTCGAGGCTTAATAATTCTTCATCGGTCAAACGTTGCATTTTATCTCCTTCATAGTCACGATTAGGAAAGCAAACAGCCACCGCTTCAAAAGCGATGGCCGGAGACGTTAAAACAAAAACGGAAACTATCTTTCGAGAGTACCCTCTCGCACATCGAGACTGTTAGTCTCGAGGCACCGATGCCGTCTCCGGGCCGGTTGCCAGTCCACATAAGTGGACGTTCTTGATGTTGAGTTGTTTATACAATTTTTAATGATTTATGTCAACCTATATAAGATTTATTAAATCTCGTTGGGAGGTGGATCTAAATCATTGGAAGAATAAATTGACGGTAAATCTAACCTAATGTAGAATGAAATATCAATATTGAACCAGAGGGGTTTATTTGTTTAATTTAGATAATTCACGACAAAATGATTCTGGAATTCGTGACAATTTTCTCCGCGGAAAAGTAAGTGATTTTCTCAAAGAGAAAATTGACGAAGGCTCAACCCTATCTATTGTCTCTGCATACTTTACCATTTATGCCTATGAAGCATTGAAAGACAAGCTTAATGGTATTGATCATTTACGCTTTCTATTTGGCGAGCCCCGGTTTGTAAAATCTCTGGACCCAGAGAAAACTGATAAGAAAGCCTACAAAATCGAGGATGACGGGTTGCATTTGAGCAATCGCTTAAGTCAAAGACGAGTCGCAAAAGAATGTGCTGATTGGATTGAGGATAAAGTTGAAATCCAATCAATACGCCAAGCCAACCTCATGCACGGCAAAATGTACCACATAGCCAAAGGTGGCGTTGAAGAAGCGATTCTTGGAAGTTCCAACTTTACAGTTAGCGGTCTAGGCCTTGGTAATTTCAACAATAACATTGAACTGAACCTATTGGTCGATAGCAACCGGGACCGTAAGGACCTAAAGAATTGGTTTGAAGAAATCTGGGGGAACGAGGAATTAGTCGAAGATGTAAAGCAAGACGTTCTGGATTACCTAGCACAGCTCTATCAAGACAATGCCCCCGAATTCATCTATTTCAAAACGCTCTTTCATCTTTTTGAAAAATTTCTTTTAGATCAAGATACAAGTGGACTTGATGGAATCAAATCCCAAATCGTGGACACTGAGATTTGGAAATATCTCTTTGAATTTCAAAAAGACGGTGTAAAAGGGGCCATTAACAAGATTTTGGCGTATAACGGTTGTGTTTTGGCTGACAGTGTCGGATTAGGAAAGACTTACGAAGCATTAGCGGTTATTAAGTATTTCGAATTGCGCAATTACAGGGTGCTTGTCCTCTGTCCGAAGAAGCTTAGAGAAAACTGGACTGTATTCCAGGCACACGTTGGCAGCGAGCTTAATCCCTTCCCCCATGATAGATTCGGTTATACAGTGCTATCACACACCGATTTGAGCCGTGAAGGCGGTTATTCAGGAGATGTCGATTTAGCGAATTTCAACTGGGGAAATTATGACCTGGTTGTTATTGATGAATCACATAATTTTCGCAATAACACACCTGGAAGAAAAGATGATGACGGAAATGTAATTCGTAAGAGTCGTTATCAACGCTTGATGGAAGACATCATTTCATCTGGAGTTTCAACGAAAGTACTTCTTCTCTCAGCCACACCAGTCAATAATGATTTAAAGGATCTTCGTAACCAGATCTATTTCCTAACTGAAAATGATGACCATACGTATGCTGATAACCTTGGAATAGCCAGTATCAAAGACACCCTGGCCAGTGCTCAACGTACCTTTACAGATTGGGCTAAGACTTCCAATGACCATCAAACCAAGGATTTGTTATCCCGATTTAGTTCATCCTTTTTCAAGTTATTGGATGCCCTTACTATCGCACGATCACGTAAGCATATTGAAAAATACTACAGCGATAACATTGCTCTATTAGGTGGCTTTCCAAAAAGGCTCAAACCGATATCCATATATCCAAAAATTGATCTAAAAAATGAATTCATGTCTTACGATATGCTAAATGAGAATATTTCAGACTACCAACTCTCATTGTTCAATCCTTCCGAATACGTAATGGATGAGTATCGTTCTCTATATGATGTAAAGTATGGGAAATCACAACCTTCATTATTTGATCCCAAACTAACAGATAGGTTTTCTCAAAGAGTTCGTGAACATTACTTGATTGGAATGATGAAAGTTAACTTCCTCAAACGACTTGAAAGCTCAGTCTATTCCTTCGATATCACGATGCGCCGGACAATAGGTAAAATTGATAATCTTATTGCTCGCATTGAGGGATTCAAGAAATATAAAACAGAAAACCCGGAAATTGATTTCGACGAACTTATCGTGGAAGATATTGATGATGAGGAATTGCAAGAATTCCTTGAAGTAGGAAAACTGAAGTTCAAGATGGCGCATATGAATCTCGATGAATGGCTGGTTGATCTTCATCGGGATCGTGATCAATTACATAGTTTGGAACTTTCAGCTCGAGAAATCACTTCTGACCGGGATGCAAAACTGGCAGATTTGAAAAAGATAATCGAACAAAAAGTGAAGAATCCAGCAATTGACAAAAGAGGACAACCGAACAAAAAAATCCTGGTGTTTACTGCTTTTGCAGACACTGCAGTTTATCTCTATGATTCTCTTGTTGGATGGGCAAAAAATGACCTTGGAATAAATATCGCATTGGTCTCAGGTGGTTCAACTGAAAATAAGACCACTTTTGGGAAGAATGAGTTCAACCAAATCCTGACCAATTTCTCGCCAGTGGCAAAACAACGAAGCAAAATGCATTCAATGAGACAGGATGGCGAAATTGATCTCTTGATCGCTACCGACTGTATCAGCGAAGGTCAAAACTTACAGGATTGCGATACAATGGTCAACTACGATATCCATTGGAACCCTGTAAGGGTAATTCAACGGTTTGGACGTATTGATCGAATTGGCAGTATCAATCCAACCGTTCAACTGATAAACTTCTGGCCAACACAAGATTTAGATAAGTATATTACTCTCAAAAATCGTGTGGAAGCCCGAATGGCATTAGTGGATATTGCAGCGACCAACGAAGATAATTTGTTGAGCACCGATGATCTGCAAGAATTAATCAAAGATGATCTTAAGTATCGAGATAAACAACTAAAAAGACTGCGTGAAGAGGTGCTGGATCTCGAAGATTTCAATGAAAGTATCTCTCTCGTTGATTTTACTTTGGATGATTTCCGAGCAGAACTTAGTCGGTATATCGAATCAAATCGACAATTACTGCAGGATTCACCCTTGGGGTTATATGCCGTTGTTCCACCTGACCCGCAATATCCGGTAATCAAACCGGGTGTGATTTACTGTCTGAAACAAAAAGGGGATACCACTGGCAGCGAGACAGTTAATCCTTTGCAGCCTTATTATCTGGTTTATGTATTAGACGATGGCACCGTTCGGCTTAGCTTTGCCCAACCGAAACAAATCCTGGAGATTTACCGCGATTTGTGCATCGATAAGAAGGCTCCACTTGAAGCACTTTGCGGACAATTTAACCAAACGACTCACAACGGTGAAGATGTAAGCCATTACACCGATTTACTTGAAAAGGCAGTGACATCAATTGAAAGAACTTTTAAAAAACGGGCAATAAGCAGTTTGTTCAATGACCGCGGTGCTTTGCTGGTTGAAAAGGCAAAACAAATATCCCAAACCACCGATTTTGATCTCATTACCTGGTTAATCATTTGCTGATATGACAACTATAGACTATAAAACTCAAATCGAACGTTCGATCATGGCTTTCTCACATGGAAATCTACGTGAGAATGGGATACGCCTTCTTAAGTCACTTGGGTATGTGAGTGACAGGCAAGTTACCATCGAACCCAATACATTTGCAGGATTTGTTGAGATACATCCTCCACTCTCTGGAATAAACAAACAAAAGGCTCTTGTGGAGAATTGGCTTTCCGTTGACATCTTGCTCCAGTTGACCGGAGAAGACCTCAAACAAATGACTCAAGGCCGTTTGATTTTTGACAAGAACCGTATCGACAATCAAATCATCGAATCCTACCTTTTCCTGGCTATTGAATTAAAGCCCGAGGATTATTCCCGTACCAAACTGGCTGATATCACCAGAGAAGTGAACAAGTTTTTCGCGATGCCCGCGATGATCCTTTTTAAATATGGCGAAGCGTTAACCCTTTCCATCATCAACCGTCGCCTGCACAAAAAAGACGAATCAAAAGATGTTCTGGAAAAAGTCACACTTATTAAAGGGATCAACATCAAGAACCCGATTCGGGCACATGTTGAGATCTTGTTTGACCTTTCGCTGCCAGTATTAGAAAAATCAGGCGAGATGCACAGTTTTGTAGAACTCCACAAAGCGTGGCAGAAAACGCTTGATATATCTGAACTCAATAAAAGATTTTATCGGGAAATCGCAAACTGGTATTTCTATGCCGTGGACCATGTTGAGTTCCCAAAAGGGACGACCGAAGATCGGCAAACCCGCAATGCCACCAATATCATACGTCTGATTACCAGGTTGATCTTTGTCTGGTTTATAAAAGAAAAAGGGCTTGTCCCTGACGCGTTATTCAATTCCACTCAATTAAAAGAAGTCCTAAAATTTAATGACCCACAAAACAGTACATATTACAAAGCGATCTTACAAAATCTCTTTTTCGCGACTCTAAATACTGAAATGGGGTCGGAACGACGGTTCCGAGGAAAAAACAAGAATCCCAATGGTTTGGACGCGCACCATGGTATCTCCACGGTCTACCGGTATGAGGATTTCTTTACAGACCCGGCGAAAGGGCTAGCCCTTTTCACTGCAATTCCCTTTCTCAATGGTGGCCTTTTTGAATGTTTGGATAAACGAGAAGAGAAGATCCTAGTGGATGGTTTCTCGGATGACCCGCGCAATCAGCCTGTGGTTCCTGACAGCCTGTTTTTTGGTGATGAACTGACCGTAGATTTGAGTGAGGTGTATGGAGACAAACACCACAACAAAGAGAAAGTGCGCGGCCTGATCCGTATTTTTGACAGCTACAAATTCACCATTGAAGAGAACACCCCTCTGGATGAAGAAATTGCACTTGACCCCGAACTGCTCGGAAAAGTATTCGAAAACCTGTTAGCCGCATTCAACCCCGAGACAGGCACCACTGCCCGTAAACAGACCGGTTCGTTTTATACACCGCGCGAGATCGTCAACTACATGGTGGACGAATCCTTGATCGCTTACCTGGAAAATTCTCTTGGCGGGGATGAACTGAACACCGATGAGAAACCCTTATTAGAATCGAAATTACGCCATCTTTTGGCATATAACAATGAACCTCATCAATTCACAGGTGGAGAAGAAGATCAGATCATTTCCGCCATCGATAAAATTAAGGTTCTCGACCCCGCTTGTGGTTCAGGAGCTTTCCCGATGGGGGTGCTGCATAAACTGGTTTTCATCCTCAACAAACTTGACCCTGGAAACGCGAAATGGAAAAAACGCCAGGTTGATAAAGCCGGCGAGATCCCCGACACCACTGTGCGCGACCAGGTGATTGAAGATATTGAGAAATCCTTCACGGATAACGAGTTGGATTATGGGCGTAAACTTTATTTGATCGAAAACTGCATTTACGGCGTGGACATCCAGCCCATCGCGGTGCAGATCGCCAAACTGCGCTTCTTTATCTCACTTGTGGTGGATCAAAATACTATTCGTTCAAAACCAAATTTGGGTATACGTCCGCTGCCAAATCTGGAAAGTAAATTTGTGGCGGCTAATACACTCATCGGGATTGAGAAACCACAGCAAATGTTATTGCACAATCCGGTGATTGACGTGAAAGAAAAGCAATTGGCTGAAGTGCGCGATTCGCTCTTTACCGCCCGCACACCTGCAACCAAGCGAAAATACCGAGAACTGGATAAACAATTACGAGAGGAAATTGCCAAATTACTGAAAAACGATGGCTGGAGTAACGCGACTGCAACCCAACTGGCCAATTGGGATCCCTATAACCAGAATGCAAGTGCTGCTTTCTTTGATCCAGAATGGATGTTTGGTATTGGCAATGGATTTGATGTACTCTTGGGAAACCCGCCTTATATTACTTTGCGGTCACTCGACGACCAAATGAAGACATATATTCGCCAACATTATAAATTTTCAGTGGGAGGTGATATATATGTAGCTTTTATCGAAAGGTCGATTAATCTATTGGTCAAAGGAGGAACTCTATCGTTTATTGTTCCCAACAAGTTTTTTGGAGCTGATTACGGAAAAATGATAAGGAAGTATTTGCAACACGGAGATGTGGAAGTTTCTAGTATTTGGGACTTGAAAGATGAAAAAGTCTTTGAAAGCGCAATGATATCCACAATTGTGATTGTTATTAGGAATCAAAAAACTGGTTTAATCCCAATTCTTAAACAAGGTAATGATTCTTTTGAATTTCCTGATTTATTTGACACAGATGGCAAGATTCAAATTGAATCAAACAAGGCTAGTAAATCAATAATAGAGAAGATAAGGAACCAAGCCGTTTTAGGTGACTTGGCAGATATTCGAACCGGAATCATGGGTTTTGAATATTGGAAGATGGAACCAATTGTTAGAGACGCCGAACCAGAAAGTAATACGGTAAAACTTTTCACAAATGGGAATTTCACCAATTATGTAAATAAATGGGGTATTCAAGGAGTAGATCTTTACAAAAAACACTACCTTAAACCAGTTATTAAATTAGATCCTGCATTCATAAACCGAAACACCATTGAATTATTTAGGACTACGCCAAAAATTATTGTTCGAGGTGTTTCAAAAAGATTAGCAGCCATTCTTGATGAAGATGGATCAGGATTGTTGGTTGCAGTACACACAATAATCCCTACAAAAATCCCTTTGAAGTATGCATTAGGCTTACTTAATTCAGAATTATTGAATTGGTTTCACCTGAAAACATTTTATTCTGTGAGAATTCCAGAAGGGTCTCTAAAATACCCGATTAGTTTTTTTAAGCAAATTCCTATACCACTCGTGGATGATAAAAACAAAACAATTGTTGAGGAACTAGAGAATCTCGTAGAGAGTGTGCTTTATAAAAAGCATGAGGACACAAACGCAGACATATCAACCTTGGAAGGAAATATTGATTGTCTTGTTTATGAATTATATGGGTTAACTGACGAAGAAATCGCTTTAGTTAAGGGAAACCCAGGTGATTCAAAAAGAATAATTCCATCTACTGTAGAAACGGCTGATGAAATTATCGATGATATGACCGAACCAATTGAGATAATAGAGATACCGATCCAATCTGATTATGACCTCTATAGATGTGATCTATGTGGCAAATTAGTCATTGGCCATGATCGGGAGAATCATTCGAAGGAATATCATCATGGGAAGGCTGAGTGGAATAAGCTGAAAAAGTAATCACTAGCAATCAATTACATAAATGGAGGTTTATAAAATGGCAACTTATGATTTTTCGGCTCTAGATTCAAGGTTTCCAGAAATAATTGGCCACATGAAGAAAACCTTTACCAGTCATGAGTTTATTCTCGCATTGGCACAACGAAACCAAGTTGAATATATTGCGGCGCTTCATCATTATGCATTTGAAGAAAGAACCGCGGCACCTTTCCAGGCTGTTCACAAAGGCATTGTTGAACAATTAAAAACCCACTCGGATTTAGTTACTTTACATCCTCGAAGGGTTCCTAGCAAAGATGTTTTTGGTAAATCCGAAACCTGTGGCGAGTGGGAGAAAGTGAATTTTTCTAGCAATGAATAACAAAAAGAATAAATGGGTTGACAAAACTTTTGAACATTTCAAACAACATCCTTTACGCGCATTTTTATTTTTTCTGCTTATAGGGTTTTTCGTCCAGACAATTATCCAATCTTTTTATTGGATTGGTAGGTGGAAAGGGATCCCAACAGACTATAGTGCTGGCGAAGTCTTATCATTCTGGGGTTCTTTTTTTACATTTTTAGGCACATTTGCATTAGGAGCGCTGGCATTAATGCAAAATAATAGACTAAACAAAATAAATGAGCGGTTATTAGAGATTGAAGAAGCAAAATTTAGTCCGATGCTTGATTTCTCATGGCTAGAAAGAGATATTTTTACTAAAGTTAATAATCCTGCAATTAGCAATAATTATTTAATGTTTTGTCTGGATAATAAATATTGCACAATTGGATTTGAAAATATCGTAGAGAACCTTCATGAAGAACTTACATGGATATTTGATTGCGAGAATACGTCAGAGGTTCGGATTATTGGCATGCAATTAACACAAATAGTTGTGAATTCGTTAATGGCAGATGGAGATTTGATTTCTTTTACTTCGAACAACATCTCAAGTTCGGGCAATGAGCGATTTGCTCCTCAAGAAAACAAACCGCTCATTATTAGTGGCATCAAAAATTTTTTCAATGACCAGGATGATACTCCGCCAATTCTTCAGTTAAATTTATCCTTTAATTTGACAAATTCAATTGGAGATATATATTCTACAAAGATGAGTTTTTTTGTTAGTTGTGAAGATCCAAAAGTAAAAGTTATGTTTCCTGATATTCATACAAAGATTTTCGAAAAACCTCGGAAAATTATGTAATAAAGGAACCTCTTCTGTATCTACTTGAATTCCAATTATTGTTGTGAAAAACAGGAATATTATTAATAATCTTCGCTTTAAATAACAAAATCCAATTGTGACTCTCTAAGTGAACACATTTTAGACGATTAGTCTAGCAAGGGAGATTTTGAAAATCATGCGAATGGTCAGCAGGGGAATGAATAGTTTAACTTAGAAACATTAAATATTCCTACTCCGAGTTGAGAGGAGATTTTATATGTCTGAAAAAACGGATGGTGCACGACAACTTCCACTTCGACACATATCAATACGTGTTCCCTGGAATGATACAGATTGGAGTGGCCATGTGTGCCAGAAGCCCGCTGAGAATATCGCTTGCCTGATCCTGCAAAATATACGCAAGAACAGGAATGATGCCAATGAGAATGAGATTGCTGGTCAATCATGGGAAGACCTTGAACAAGCACAACTCCCGCCCTGTGTAAGTGAACGTGGCAGTTTCATGTCGCCTTTTGAAATTGTGCGTAAACTTCAACATCCATATGCGGGAAAAAGTAATGCCCACAATCACTTACAACCTACTCCGTTTCGCCATCCGCCATATTCAGCTGCGTGTCTTCCATTCCGTTGGATGCTCAAAGAAAAAGCCCACGAAATTATTAAAGAAATGGAGCTAGGTTTTAACCAGGATATTGAAGATCGTGCTCATCAATTAATGGGATATGAAACCGAATGGGTGCAGGAAAAAGCAAACCAACTAGCCTTGCTTGATACTTTTTTTAGTGCGATCAAACCAGAACAATCATTAGCCTTATTTTATGCGAAACGCACCCCGTTATCTGATGATACTAGACGAGTTGTAATAGGAGTGGGTCAAGTTACACACGTCGGAAATCCTGTTGAGTACCTATATAGCGGCGAAGGAGTTCTTCGAAGCGTATTATGGGAACGTTCAATTCAACACTCTGTTCGACCTGACTTCAAACATGGGTTCATCATGCCCTATCATCAGGTGATGGAGTATCTTCAAGATCATCCAGAAGAAGATCCCGAACAGTACATCGCGTATGTTCCCGATGATCAATTCTGGGCTTTTAGTTATGGATCAGAACATGTGACAAATGATGGCGCAATAGGTGTGTTATTGGCTTGTGCCAAAGCCCTTCGAAATATACAAAAAATCATACCGGGTCCGTGGGATCAAGTTTTAAAATGGGTGGATACCAGGATTAACGAATTATGGTCTATGCGCGGACCATGCCCAGGATTGGGTTCAACTCTTTCAGCATTTGGAATTGAAAATGGTTCTTTGATTGCACATGAACTAGAATCACTTCAAGCTGCTGAAGGAAAAGCTGGGCAAGATCCATGGGTATTAGTAGAAGAATTATTCACAAATCCAACAAAATTTCTTCCTTACATTCAACAGCAAGTTAGCACAAATCTATGTAAAAAATGGGCTTTACTACCTGACGAACGAAAGCAATTCCTCAAGCTGTTGAGCCGTTTTGAATTAACAAAAGATCAGGCAACGAGATACTATGTTCATGAGGATAAACAACGATCAAGTTTACATGTTTCTGTAACAGACGCTGAGATTCTAGCCAATCCCTACCGTTTATATGAGTTAGATCGTGTTGCACCTGATGCTATCTGGCTCACTTTGATAGACAGAGGTTCATTTCCAGATCAATCTCTTCGAGAGAAATATCCGCTTCCCGAACCATCAAATGTGGATGATCCAGTGGATGATCGTCGAGTGCGCTCGTTCGTAATTCAACAGTTGGAAGCAGCAGCTTTGAATGGTGATACCCTCCAACAAAAGTCCAAAGTTATCCAAGAAATCCGGGAACTTGATGTTCAACCACCTTGTCAAGTGGACGGCGATTTAATGAATATTGTTGAAGCAGCGTTTAATCCGGAAATTGTACAAGTCAGTTTGACGAACGGTCAACCTGCCTATCAACTTGCCAAGTTAGCAGAAATTGGTAAAACCATCCGCTCTTCTGTTCAACGTCGAATCAATGGTAATCGCCACATTAATCAGATGAACTGGCGGGCTCAACTCGATGAAGTACTTGGAAACCTTGTAACAAATAATGATCAATTTGAAGAAGAGGCTCGTCAAGAAAAAACAGCAGCCTTGCAGGAGTTATTTGAGTCAAGATTCTCAGTTCTAATTGGTCCTGCAGGTACTGGGAAAACCACATTATTGAAGGTGCTTTGCCAAGAAAAGAGCATCCAGGCTGGTGGCATTTTGTTACTAGCGCCAACAGGTAAAGCACGAGTACGAATGGAGACCCAGACAGGTATCAAAGGTGCTAAAACTATAGCCCAGTTCTTACTGCCCGTTGATCGCTATGATACTCAAACTGGAAGATATCGTTTATCTGAACAGCCGGCCATTGAAGCGGGAAAAACCATCATCATTGATGAAGCGTCAATGCTTACTGAAGATCAGCTCGGCGCTGTTTTGGATGCATTAAAAGGTGTTGAACGTCTGATCCTTGTTGGAGATCCTCGCCAATTACCACCCATAGGTACCGGACGACCCTTCTTGGATATTGTAAACACATTAGCACCTGGCAATGTTGAATCCATCTTCCCGAAAATTGGAAAGGGGTATGCAGAACTTACAATTCGCCGCCGGCAAGTAGGTACAAATCGTGATGATTTACTACTTGCTGAATGGTTCAGTGGACGTCCGCTAGATCCAGGAGCAGATGAAATCTGGGATCAAATTCAGGAAGATCATACCTCTGAGTTTCTGCGATTTGTGCGTTGGGAAAATTCCGAAGCTCTTCAACAAAAGTTGTTGAACGTGATGGTTGAAGAACTTAAGCTCGATAGTAAAGACGATAGTAAGAAATTTGAAGTATCCCTTGGCGGATTATTATATGGTGAGGGCGTTTTCTTTTGGGAGAGTCGCGAAGGGAAACCTGGGGCTTGCTATAAAGCTGAAAACTGGCAGATCCTCTCACCCATGCGTAATTTACCGCATGGGGTTGAAGCCCTGAACCGCTTAATGCAATCTCAATTTCGAAAGAAAACAAAGGAGTTTGCAACGCAAAAGTGGCGAAAAATTCCTAGGCCAATGGGGCGAGAAGAAATTTTATATGGAGACAAGGTAATACAAACACAGAACCAGCGTCGTCATAATGTATGGCCAAAGGAGACTGCACTTCAATATGTTGCCAATGGTGAAATTGGAATTGCAGTTGGTCAGTTCAAGGGTAAAAATGCAAATTACAAGGGCTTGCCCTGGCAACTTGATGTTGAGTTTTCGTCTCAGCCAGGATTCAAGTATGGCTATTGGGGAAAGGATTTTGGCGAAGAAGCTAACCCAGTTCTAGAGCTTGCGTATGCCCTTACTATCCATAAAACCCAAGGTTCTGAATTCGGACTGACTTTCGTTATAATTCCCAACCCCTGCAGATTGCTTTCGCGCGAATTACTCTATACTGCCTTAACACGACAGAAAAATCGCATCGTGATTTTCCATCAGGGAGATCGGCATGATTTAAGGAAATTCTCTGGTGATTATTATTCTGAAACCGCACATCGATTGACAAATCTTTTTCATCCTTCGAACCCAGTGGCTTTACAAGATCGCTTCCTTGAAGAAGATCTGATTCATAAAACACGACACGGTGAAAGTGTACGTTCGAAAAGTGAAGTTATCATCGCAAATTTACTTCATGATGCAGGTATTGATTACGCATATGAGCTCAGCTTTATTGGAAGTGATGGGAAGAAACGCCTTCCTGATTTTACTATTGAAGATTCAGAAACTGGTCAGCTTATTCTATGGGAACACTTGGGTATGCTCAAAGATCCAGGTTACAGGGAGAGGTGGAAAAATAAGTTGAATTGGTATCAAAATCAAGGGATTATTCCTCTTGAAAATGGTGGAGGGAACAGAGGGACCTTGGTCATCACCAAGGATGATGAGCGTGGTGGTATTGATTCCGAACAAATTGAGAAGATTATTCAAGGTCTTTTTTGTTTGTAAAAATCTATTTTTTATGAGACAAATTGGCTGCAATAAAAACCTTTTTTACCTCCCGTTTTTAAGAATTGATGACCATTACATAATATTCAATGAATATAACAACACTAAGGTTAAGTAAAACAGTCAAAACCACCACCTTATTATGGTGAAAATTATGAAAAAATATTTGCATGTGGATTTTTGTTGAAAATGAAAAGGAGAAACATAATGGGATTATTCGATAAACTATTTGGTAGTGGTACTTCGGGACACTTTGAAATTTGCCCGACATGTGGTGCACCTTTGCATGAAGATGGTGAAGATCGTTTTGAATGCTCCAAATGTCAAAATGTATCATTTAGAGAAAATGGAGAAATCGTAGATGCGTTTTCTCGTATATATTCTAAATCCGACGCAGGTACTTGTGAAAGTTGTCAACAATCATTAGCTGATGGTGACCGTAGTCTTCCTTGGGAAGATGGAAATAATGCAAACGCTTATATCAGATGCAAGTACTGTGGTCATAAGAATATCAATTATGGTTATGGTGACGATTGATTAAAAAACGGGTATTAAATTATCACATCCTACATTTAACTATTCGTATCGTTTCAAAGAATTAACAGGGGTAGATCTATGAACTGGATGAAAAAGAAAGAATTTAGAGAAGAATGGTTTCATGAAATACTTACCATGACTCATGAAACTGATTGTATTGAATTAAAGCGTGAGTTAAATTTATTTGTAAATGAAAAAAGAATTGATAAAAGCAAAAGAGATGAGTTCATTAAAGATATCTTGGGATTAACGAATGGAAATTGCTATAACACTAGATTTACCAAATATTTGATTATTGGTGTGGACAATAATAAAGAAGATAATAAAGAGCGATTCATTCATCCAATAGTTTACAAGTTACCATCCCAAAGCGAAATATCTACGTGGCTTAAGGGTGCATGTACTCCAGTCATAACTGGAATTGAATGTAAAGAATTCAACTATCAAAATAAAAAATTGTTTGTAATTTCTATTCCATCATCTTTTTATCTTCATGAAACAACACGAGAATTAAAAACGGACAAAACTACATTTCAAAAAAATACTGTGTTTATGCGTCAAGATGAACACACAACGACTGCATCAGTATCCGATGGTATTACTATTCAACAACGTAAACATCTATTTCGACAGGAAGTAAAAAACCTCCCAACACCCACATTAGGAATAATCATAGGCGGAATAGTCGCATTTATTATTGGCAAAGCAAATATTAGCTTTGTTCGTAACACGATGGATGTTCCAAATAACTTACTTTTGGGTCTACTAACTTTGCTTGGTGTATTTTTTGGCTATTCGATTTCTTGGATTTCGCAACAGTTCTTAATGGCTAGTTATGATTGGCGATATTTTTCAAGTAAACAGAAAATTTTTTCGATCATGCTTTTTGCGTTAATGATTTTATGCATAGTTTTGGTATTTATGTTTTTCAAGTAACATGCATTTCATGGTTTCTATAACTCTTGTTATGTGCACCAAAGAAGAATTCATAAATACCATGGATAACAATCCTTGGAAAGACACAAAAAAAAGTGAATGTTTGTGTCGAAGATGCCAACCGTAAGTACTAAATAATCGGGTCAAAGGATTAATATTGATCTTTGCTTTTTTAAATGCAAAGTTTGGTTCTTTTCCGACTTACCAGGAAAGCCTTTGCACTTTATTGATTTTTGTTATTATGTCAGGTGCAATTTGATTTTTATCTGCCAATTCAGGGAATTTTCCAAAAGCATTTACAACTTTTTCAAGCATTTCATTTACTTTTCGAGTTTTGATACCGGCGTTTGTTGCTAATGGATAGAAATCAGCTTTTGTAAAATAATCTCCTTTTCCATTGAGCGTCATCTGGTGTTGTCCAGTCCATCCCCCTACTGGGTTATAAGAATAGGACATATCAAAAGCCGGCGCAAGCTTCCATTCTCCAATTCGATTCATCAAAAAGGCGATATTTTTTACATGGTCATCTTGATTTCGACCTACAATGTTAAACATTGCCCGTAAAACCATCTCTTCTAATTCACTCCTTGATAACCCCATTTTTTTCATTGTAAGTATTGCTTCTTCATAAGAGTAGGTTCGCGGTTCGTTAAAATCCACATGTGTTAATGATCCAAGAGATTGCATGTGGATTTTACTGCCATCGTCTTCCCGGTCAAATCTTTTTGTCATAAAATGGCAACGTCCATTTTCTTCATGAAGGCGGCAGGGGAACATCTCAATTCCAATGTTACAGGCTAACTGATAGTAAGTGTATTCAATTTTTCCATAACCCAATGGATCGGCCAGTTCTTTGTCTTTGTTATTAGACACTCCATCAAATTTCATTATCCAATATTCAAATCCTTCAGGAAGATTCGACACTTGACCGGACCGAAACTCATTTGTTTGCGGATTCCAAGCCAAAATTGCTTTAGCCCTTGCCCCTCCCGCAGATGTTCCTACACGAATAATCGTTTTTATCGCTTCTTGATCATCAATACCACCAAAGGCCCCCTTCAAAATATTTCGTTCATCCAGTATAAGGTTTGATAATTCCACTAACTTTTTTACTTCCACTTCACTTGCTTTTGTTACTTGCCTTAATAAAGATGGACGGAATTCAAGCGCGCCCATTCCTCGACTTCCTATATAACATAACTGTTCAACAGGCGAAAAACTCTCGTAAGATCTGTTTTGTGAAGCCAGCCATTGGATGAGTATCCGATTTCCAAACTTGTCAGGCAACGAATCAGCCAATAAACCAGGAAGGCCGCGAAATGTTGTCTGTCTGAGTTCAGGAAATTGATAAGGGAATTCTGCCAAAGGCATTTTTAATGGAGAAACCTGTATTCCACTCGTAATAAATTCTGGACTGTATTGGAAAATTGATATTTGGCGTTCTTCTGACCAGGTTACCGCACCAATGACACTTCCCCATAACAATACTTCTGCGCTTCTGTTTGGCATTATTTGCTTTCCCCTTTCTTGTCATTCCAATTCCAATTTGTAGAAGGAGGTGTGGATTGACGTTTTCTTGACCGTTTTCGTTCATCGACTCGATTGTTAATGAGCTCCATTGGCCTAATCGCAGGATCTGGCAGAAGGGTTTTTAAGTTGTCAGCTAAACCTAACGCCTTCATTACCCTAATAAACGTATCAAAAGATACTCCCTCACCACGCTCCAATCGACCGATCGTTTTTATCGCGACGCCCGCTTCGATTGCCAACAACTCTTGAGAGAGGTTACGAGATACCCTTATTTGTGCAATTTCTGTGCAAAGGAAAACTTCAATTTGCGAACTTGTCGCCAAGGAGAAATCAATGTTACTTTTCATGTTGGCCTCCTTTTCTTTATGAATTTAGTATATCATCAATTATTTTTTCGTCAATTTATTAGGTAATTTATTACCAGTAATGCGCATTAATTGATTTTATTTAGTAATATATTTCCAAATAAAATAAGCATAATATTCTTCAAGGCAATTCCTCTGACTTCAAAAAATTGCTTGGGAGCTTATTCCTTAAGCGTCTAATGCCATAGCTTCGCAGGTTTTGAATTTTGCCATCTATCCACAGAGGAGTAGATGGTGCGTATACCATGAATCATCTGGGATTTGGTGGTATACAGTCACGATCAAGCCAGTAACGTGGATTAAGGGATAAACCTACCAATATAATTGGGACCTAAAATCAACCTATGCCGCAATATCGCCGGTAGTGCGAAAAGGGTGGATTCTAATTCTTCACGGTAGTGACCTAACACAAACTAATCAGCGGGGATTCCTGAAAAACCATCCAGGACCATGTGTGACACCCTGGGCGACACGCTCAAAACCTGGATC
>CAZUXF010000013.1:0-79154 GCA_964624535.1 uncultured Anaerolinea sp.
GTCTTTTTTATCTGCGTTTGAATCCCATCGAGGGATGATATCGCACCCCCGCTACCTTGAACGAAGGTACTTTCCCACTCACAAAAACCATTCGGGGACGCATAGACCGCGGAAAGGGTGTCTTTTTTATCTGCGTTTGAATCCCATCGAGGGATGATATCGCACCCCCGCTACTATTTTCCAGACGACCAGCAATGGTCGTTTTTGGTTTAAACATGCGTTGATTCCTTGAACTATTTAATAGAGAAGAGAAACAAACCATTGACTACAATAAAGCTCTCTTCTTGAGTTAAGTCAAGCATATCATTCCCCTGATTTCATTCCAATATACCAATATCGGCAGGTTTGTAACCTGAAACCCATCTCGATGGATAAAGATTAATTGAATATTAATCGATTGTAATCATTTGGTTAACTCTATAGGTGATCACTCTGGATGGGGATTTACGGACATATCTCTTTCTCTTCTTTTGTTGACCTTTTCCTTCTTATAAATCACAAAAAATCTTGATTTTTTCTTGACGTTTAAACCTCTTTTCTTGTCAGATTCTTTATTCGTCAAGGAGTAAAGTACTAGCTGTTATTAAAGGAGAGCAATGAACGATTTGTGGATGGTCTTAACTGGGGTTGCATTTTTTCTCTTAATGTGGGGATTTGTCTCTTTATGCAACTCTCTGATGGAGAAATGATATGAACGAACTTTTGATTGTAATAGGAATCATTGCCCTGGGTTTATTGGTTTATTTATTGGTTTCGCTAATTAAACCGGAGTGGTTCGGATGAATATGATGAGTTGGCTTCAATTTCCGCTTTATCTTGTGGTTTTACTGATATTGGTCAAACCGCTGGGTTCGTATATGGCAAGGGTTTATCAGGGTGAAAGGAGTATTCTTTCGCCGGTCATCTTGCCGGTAGAAAAGCTGGTATTTAAACTTGCTGGCGTCAAACCAGATGATGAAATGAACTGGAAGACGTATACGTTGAATGTTTTGTTGTTTAACCTGCTTGGATTTTTCTTTCTATACTTGCTGTTGCGATTTCAGCATTATTTGCCATTAAACCCTCAGTCGTTGGGTGCTCTTTCGCCTGATCTTGCTTTCAACACAGCAGTCAGTTTTGTGAGCAATACAAACTGGCAAAATTTTGGCGGAGAAACCACGTTGAGCAATTTGTCGCAAATGCTTGGATTGGGGGTGCAAAACTTTCTCTCCGCAGCGACAGGTATGGCGGTCTTAATAGCCCTGATCCGCGGATTATCACGATACAGCACGAACAAACTCGGCAGTTACTGGGTGGATCTAACCCGCTCCGTTTTGTATATCTTAATACCGTTGTCAATTATTCTGGCGCTGCTATTGGTTTCTCAGGGTGTGGTGCAAAGTTTTCAGTCCAATGTCATCAGCCAAACGGTTGATCAGACTTCGGGTGTGGTTTCACAATCCCTCCCGCTTGGACCGGCGGCTTCGCAAGTGGCGATCAAACAACTGGGCACCAATGGAGGAGGATTTTTCAATGTAAATTCGGCGCATCCTTATGAAAACCCCACACCTTTTTCCAATTTTCTTGAGATGCTGTCAATTTTACTCATCCCGGCAGCGTTGACTTATACCTATGGCAAGATGGTGGGCGATACACGGCAGGGTTGGGTGCTGTTGGCGGCCATGACAATCATCCTCGTGCTGATGACCGGCATCGCGATCAAAGCGGAATCACAGGGCAACCCGGCATTAGCTTCAATAGGGATTGATCAATCCGCGGGGAACATGGAAGGTAAAGAATTGCGTTTTGGAGTGGTGAGCTCAGCCATGTGGGCTACATTTTCTACGGCTGCTTCCAATGGGTCGGTCAATTCGATGCATGACTCCTTCACTCCGCTTGGTGGTATGGTGCCCATGTGGATGATGATGCTGGGTGAAGTTATATTTGGCGGCGTGGGTTCAGGTCTCTACGGTATGCTGGCCTTTGTGGTGGTTGCGGTTTTTGTAGCCGGTCTGATGGTTGGTCGCACGCCTGAATACCTCGGTAAGAAGATCGAAATCCACGAGATGAAAATGGCAGCGCTGATCGTATTGATCCCGGTGATCACGGTGTTATTCGGCGCGGCGATCGCTTTATGTAGCGCAAGCGGTAAAGCATCCATTTTTAACGCGGGTCCGCAGGGATTCAGTGAAGTGCTTTATGCGTTTGCATCCGCGGGAAATAATAACGGATCGGCTTTTGCCGGTTTGGGGGGTAACACACCTTTTTATAATATTGCGCTTGGAATCGCCATGCTGTTTGCCAGATATGCGCTTATCGTGCCTGTTTTGGCAATGGCTGGCTCATTATCACAAAAGAAAATCGTGCCTGTAAGCAGCGGCACATTACCTACTCATACACTCTTATTCATGGGTTGGCTAATTGGAGTGATCATTATGGTTGGGGCACTCAGTTTTTTGCCTGCATTAGCGCTGGGTCCCATTGTACAACACCTGATGCTTGGCACTGGAAGGTTATTCTAATGAACCGCAATCGACCCTTACTCAATAATAATCGAGAAGAGATTTACCGCCATGCCATTATTGCGGCTTTCAAAAAGTTGAATCCCAGGCACCAGGTGCGCAATCCGGTTATGTTTGTCACAGAAGTTGGAAGTCTGCTTACCACTGTGCTGTGGGTGCAAACATTGATCGGAAAGGGCGAAGCACCAACCGGATTTGTCGGCGCAATCGCCATCTGGTTGTGGTTCACGCTGTTGTTTGCGAATTTTTCTGAAGCATTGGCGGAAGGACGCGGAAAAGCTCAGGCAGAATCTCTGCGCAAGGCGCGCCAGGATACCCCCGCCAAACGACTGGAAGGAACACCAACCACGCTTGAGGCTGCATTAAAAGTGGTTAGTCTGGTTTCTTCTACAAAATTAAATAAGAATGCTCTCTTTCTGGTTGAGACAGGCGACATTTTGCCGGCGGATGGTGAGATTGTCTCTGGCATTGCTTCAGTAGATGAGAGTGCCGTCACAGGTGAATCCGCACCAGTTGTACGAGAGGCGAGTGGTGACCGTTCAGCAGTGACAGGCGGAACACGTCTGCTGTCTGATTGGCTGATCGTGCGTGTCAGTGCTGACCCTGGCCAGGGTTTCTTGGACCAGATGATTTCACTCGTTGAGGGTGCCAAACGCCAAAAGACACCCAATGAAATTGCATTGAGCATTTTGCTGTCGAGTTTTACCATCGTTTTTCTGGTGGTGGTCATGACACTATTGCCTTTTTCTCTTTTCAGTGTGCAGGTGGCGGGTCATGGATCCCCTATAACGATGACCGTTTTAATTGCTTTACTGATTTGCCTCATCCCAACCACGATTGGCGGTCTATTGTCTGCCATCGGAATCGCGGGAATGGACAGGTTGATTCAACGCAACGTGATTGCCATGTCAGGCCGCGCAGTTGAAGCCGCCGGTGATGTGGATGTTTTGATGCTGGATAAAACTGGCACCATCACTTTGGGTAATCGGCAGGCAGTGGCTTTTGTGCCAGTCAAGGGTGTCAAAATCACTGAATTGGCAGAAGCCGCGCAGTTGGCCTCCTTGGTGGATGAAACACCTGAAGGGCGCTCTATTGTGGTACTGGCTAAAGAGATGTATGGCCTGCGTGGTCAGACTATGGGCTCTAGCCAAAGGGCGCCGGGCGGGATGCATTTTATCCCCTTTACGGCACAAACGCGCATCTCGGGTGTGGATTTCAATGGAACGCTGATTCGTAAAGGTGCACCTGACACGATGATGGCTTTAATCGAAGCCAATGGTAATCGTATCCCGAATGATCTGCTTTCGGTAGTAGAAAATATTGCCAACAGCGGTGGAACGCCGCTTGTGGTAGCTAAAAACGGTGAAGCGCTGGGCGTTATCCATCTCAAGGATATTGTCAAAGGCGGCATCAAAGAAAGATTTGCGCAGCTTCGAAAGATGGGCATTAAAACCGTGATGATCACGGGCGACAATCCACTCACGGCGGCTGCGATTGCGGCTGAAGCGGGCGTGGATGATTTTTTAGCGCAGGCGACCCCTGAAGCCAAGCTCAAACTGATCCGTGAATACCAGGCCGGTGGGCGATTGGTGGCGATGACCGGGGATGGAACGAATGACGCGCCTGCTTTGGCACAGGCTGATGTGGCCGTAGCGATGAACACCGGTACACAACCAGCGCGTGAAGCAGCGAATATGATCGACCTCGACAGCAACCCCACAAAGTTAATTGAGATTGTAGAGATTGGCAAACAATTGCTAATGACACGCGGATCGTTAACAACTTTCAGCATAGCTAATGATGTTAGTAAATACTTTGCCATCATCCCAGCCGCGTTTGCTTCAACCTATCCAATTTTGGAGAAGTTGAATTTCATGAATTTATCCTCTCCACAGAGCGCCATCCTTTCAGCGGTGATCTTTAATGCCCTCATCATTATTGCATTGATTCCGTTGGCTTTAAAAGGTGTTCCTTACCATCCGAAACCAGCGGCGCAATTAATGCGTGACAACCTCCTCTTTTACGGCGTGGGAGGATTGATTGCTCCATTTATCGGGATCAAATTGATTGACATTCTTTTAGCCTTCTTCCATTTGATTTAGGAGAATTAAAAATGAAAAAACAAAACTTGCTAAAATTTGCCGGTTATTTCTCCACGCTGTTAGTGGCAGTCATCGGATTCGCTCCTTCGCTTTTTCAAATTCCGACTGTTTATCATCCATGGCTGTTATTAGGGTCAATCATGTGGATCTACGTTTTCTCGACAGGAGTTTTCAGATCATGAAAACACAACTACGACCACTTATTACACTTTTTGGTTGTTTGGTGCTGATAACCGGTGTCATTTACCCCCTCACAATGACTGGTTTGGCTCAATTGATTTTTCCTTTTCAGGCTAATGGGAGCCTGATTCGTGTCAATGACCAGGTTATAGGCTCGGAACTGATTGGGCAAGATTTTTCTGGACTAGAATTTTTTTGGGGAAGACCTTCCGCTACTTCAATACATCCATACAATTCATTTGATCAAGATTCATTAACCGGTTCTACGGGATCCAACCTTGGACCATTATCCAAAAAACTGGTCGATAATGTTGAAGAACGGATTAAAGTGCTCAATTCTTACGATCCGGAGAATACGAATCTGATCCCTGTTGACCTGGTAACAACATCTGCTTCGGGATTGGATCCAAATATCAGCATATCAGCAGCATATTATCAAGTTCCAAGAATTGCACGTGAGCGTGGTTTGGATGAATCAACGGTATCCTCTCTAGTGGATCAGTATACTGAGACTCGTCAATTCGGATTTCTAGGCGAACCTCGCGTGAATGTTTTATTACTAAATCTCGCACTCGAAGGTATAAAATAAAAGCAATGAATCAACGACCTGATCCTGACGAACTATTAAAGAATATCCAGACAGAGGAACCTGCCCGCGGAAAATTAAAAATATTCCTGGGATACGCCGCGGGGGTTGGAAAGACCTATGCCATGCTTGAGGCTGCGCACCAACGTCAGGAGCAAGGCGTCGATGTTGTGATTGGCTATATCGAAACCCACGGGCGAAAAGATACCGAGGCATTGGTTAATGGTCTTGAGCTTCTTTCTCGCAGACAGGTTGATTATCACGATATAAAGTTGCCAGAATTGAACACTGACATGGTTATCACAAGACATCCGCAATTGGTTTTAATTGATGAGTTTGCACATACCAATGCACCGGGGTCAAGGCATCCCAAGCGTTACATGGATGTTGATGATATTTTGGATGCCGGGATAGATGTGTACACAACATTAAACGTGCAGCATCTCGAAAGCATGAATGATGTGGTGGCACAAGTGACCGGGGTTGTGGTAAGAGAAACAGTGCCAGACCGGGTACTGGATGAAGCATCAGAGATTGAGGTGATTGATCTTCCGCCAGATGAACTGCTTAACCGACTTCAAGAAGGAAAAGTCTACGTTCCTGATCAGGCACAACGAGCGGTTGAAAAATTCTTTCGCAAGGGCAACCTTTCTGCTTTGCGTGAAATGTCTCTCAGGCGCGCAGCCGAACGTGTGGATAACCAAATGCGTAATTACATGCGCACGCGGGCAATTCAAGGTCCTTGGGGGATTGCTGAACGTCTTCTGGTGTGCGTCAGCCCCAGCCCATTGTCAGAAAAATTGGTGCGTACCACCAAGCGGTTGTCAAATGAACTGAATGCGGAATGGTTTGCTGTACATGTTAACTTGACTTCAAAACCAGAATTAAACCCTGCTAATATTGAACGGGCTGCCAAGACACTGCAGCTTGCTGAAGAATTAGGTGCACGCACGCGCACACTAACCGGGCGCTCCATCCCCGAAGCGGTTCTGGCTTATGCCAAAAAACACAACGTCACAAAAATTGTGGTGGGTAAACCGATTCGTCCACGCTGGGTAGAAATGCTATCAGGTTCGATTGTTGACCAATTGATTTATGCTAGTGGTGATATAGATGTTTATGTGATCAATGAACAATCCGATAATAAACCTTCAAAGATGCCTGTAGTTTTGCGTCCGCATGCACCTTATTGGAGATATTTTTTGGCTTTTGGGTTGGTGGCGTTAGCGACCATTGTTGGAGAACTCATCCTTACTTATCTTGAACCTGTAAATCTAGTGATGCTCTACCTTGCCAGCACTGTTGCGGCAGCCGTGTATCTTGGTCGTGGACCGGCATTATTAACCTCATTTCTTGGTGTTTTGGCATTTGATTTTTTTCTTATTCCTCCGTATTTAACATTTGCGGTATCTGACACTCAATACTTCATCACCTTCATCGGATTATTCCTTGTCAGCCTAGTGGTGAGCACACTCACTGCACGAACACAAGAACAAGCTGAGGCGGCCATTCAACGAGAAGCGCATACCTCTGCATTGTATACTTTAGGCAAAGACCTGACCTCCGCCACTGGTCTGCATCAAGTGGCAGAGATCGTCATTAACCATATCAGCCAGGGGTTTGGACGTGATGCTGTAATTTTCTTGCCTGAGAACGGCAAACTAAAGGTGTATGCCGCAACCGCTGATTATATATCTGACTCCAATGCGATGGCTGTGGCAACCTGGTCTTTTGAGCATGACCAACCCGCCGGTCTCGGAACCGACACACTATCGGCGGCATCGTTACGGTGTCAACCGCTAAAAACTGCCCGTGGACAAATAGGTGTGCTTGGTATTCATTCGAAAGAGGGTGGAAAATCTCTTTCGCCTGACCAAAGGCAAACTTTTTTTTCTTTCGCAAACCAGGCTGCATTGGCGGTGGAACGTGCCATTCTGGCAGAACAAGCCCGTCAAGCAGAATTGCTGCAAGCAACCGAAAAACTTCAGACTGCTTTGCTCAATTCTATTTCACATGATTTACGTACTCCATTGGTCAGTATAACTGGCGCACTGAGCAGTTTGCGTGAAGAGTCGCTCAATATAAACTTTGAAGATCGCAGCAGTTTGCTTGAAACAGCCTACGGCGAAGCAGAACGCCTTAACCGCTTGGTCGGCAATTTATTAAACATGACGAGACTTGAAGCGAACGCCATCCATCTCAGGTTGGAACCCTGCGATATTCAGGATGCGATAGGTGCAGCACTTGATCAGCTTGAAGAACGCCTTGGCAAAAAACCTATCGTGGTCACCATCCCTGAGGGTTTACCCTTGATATCATTGGATTTTGCCTTGTTCGGTCAGGTACTGGTAAATGTTATTGATAATGCTGTGAAGTATTCACCCAAAGACACACAAATTGAAATTGATGTTTCACAAACCGAGAAGGAGATCAGGATCCATGTCAGCGACCGGGGTATTGGCATCCCCGAAGAAGATTTGGAGCGTATATTTGACAAGTTTTATCGAGTATCGCGGCCGGAAAGCGTCACTGGCACTGGCCTGGGATTAGCAATATGCAAAGGGATAGTTGAAACACTTGGTGGCAAGATAAACGCGGCAAATCGAAAAGGCGGCGGATCAGTTATCACAATTACTCTTCCAAAAGGCACTCAATAATGACGGTTTTTGGGCTTAAGGTATTGGTGGTTGATGATGAAATTGCAATCCAACGCTTTCTTCGCGTGGCATTAAACGGACAAGGTTTTATCGTTAGTGAAGCCAATACCGGTCAAGCTGCTTTGCAAGCAATAACATTAAATCGACCAGACCTGGTCATCTTGGATTTAGGACTGCCTGATATGGATGGCATAGAAGTAACCCGGCGCACGCGAGAGTGGTCAAAGGTACCCATAATCATCCTGTCTGTTCGTGAGCAAGAGGATGACAAAATTGCTGCTTTGGATGCTGGGGCTGATGATTATTTGACAAAACCTTTTGGCATGGGTGAATTACTGGCCAGGATAAGAACAGTTTTTAGACACCAAAATGATGTTAATCCGGAACCGGTTTTTACTTTTGGTGGTTTGGTGGTTGATCTTGCCAACCGGATAGTTACCGTGAAGGATGTTGAGGTTCAACTTACACCCACCGAGTACGATATTTTAAGGTCGCTGGTAACCAATGCCGGTAAAGTTCTGACTAGTCGCCAATTATTGAAACAGGTTTGGGGGGAGGGTTATGATGATTTACACATTCTGCGGGTCAATGTGAGCAATTTGAGGCATAAGCTTGAACCAGACCCATCCAGACCAACATTCATCCACACCGAGCCGGGTGTGGGGTATCGATTTAAATTATGATTTATACAAGTCGTTAATCACTCATAATAAAAAAGTCGTCAAAGTAAAACCTACTAAGTAATGCTCTGATTAGCTTTCCCTTTATCGGAGACGAATAAAAATAACTCATCGTTTGTACTAATCGTAGCTTTGTTTTTTTCACCATATTCCAGATGCGGTCTAAATTTCATTTGGCAAATCTAAATAAACCGCAATTGAACGATAGAACAAAAACGTCATGGTTTTTTGACGTTCTTTCAATAATTGCAAACTATTTCCTTCCGGGTCGCGATAAATTCGACTTGACGGAGTCATAATCTTACGAAACTTATTTCGTAACCAAATATCCTTGGGCCTCTTTAGAAGAGCGTCCCACAAGCCCGGCTAAAATGCAGAGCCTGAGTGATAAACGGTCCGAAATTAAGAGGATTAAACATAACACGGAGGTCGTGCGTTCGAATCCCGTCGAGGGATGATGTCGCACCCCCCTAGCTAGAATTAGATAATTTACAGCGCATAGGATGAGTTCCTCGGTTAAACCCACCAACTCAGCAATCGCTTCTTGTTATAGATTTTTAATCTTAGATAGAAAGCCTTAGGGGTTGAAACCTGCTTTTTCGATTGTACATGATTGTTTTTCCATGGCCAGCATTACATCCATTACACTACCTCTAACCATAACTAAGATTAAAGATCGATAGTTTGGCCTTGGTAAAAATTTAGACACTTTGTTAAAGAAGGTGTTTATGACCCTGACCGGGAATGTGGAGAAATTGGCAAGCTCTAAAGGTATTGTTTTGAATGAGGTTTAAGAAGGTGGGTTCATTGATCGAATCCGCCCTACGCTCTAAAATCCCATTATCAATCGAATAAGTGGCAAATTCAGCACGAAATCATAAATTCCGATTCCAACCAATAGAACACCACCAATGATATTGATCAATCTTGAGTGCTGCGCCAACCAGCGGGTAATGGATCTTTGAAGCACACCTGAGATCAGTGATAACGCCAATAATGGCAACCCAAAACCGATCCCAAACCACAAAAACACACCTAACCGATTGAGAGCCTCAGCTGTGGTTAGCGAGATCGCGAAGATGCCCACCACCAACGGACCTGAACAAGGCAACGCGATTGGACCATACAACAAGCCATACAAAAATGCATTAATAAAAGGATTTCGTAAAGCTGGGATCTTAATCTGAGGTATGGCTTTAAACGGATTCTTGTTAAATAAGAGCAGAATTCCCAAGGTGATGAGCAGCAAATCCGCGATGGGAATGATGATTGAGAGTGCGCCCCCAATTGAAACGGATAACAATGAGATGATTAATCCCAGTGTCAACATCATCGTCAACACTCCCGCTAAAACAAAAAACCCAAGGAAATAACGGCCCTTCCGTTTTTCGCCCACTGCAGCGCCACTTAAATATGCCAGATAACCCGGATAAAGCGGAATAATACAGGGGCTGGCGCTAGCCAGCAGACCTAAACTAATGGATGTCAGGATTGAGTCCATGCACACCTTTCTGTAAACGAGTGCTGCAAAACGCGTTAACGTTTTGCAGCACTATTGATCAAGGAACCTTTACATTCCTTCAGCAAGGAATGGATCGATGAACTTCTGCAGGTCCTCCGCACTTTTGATTCCAAAAGGCATCGGATGGACTTCGCCTTTGCGATCAATGATGAAGATCGGCGTTGAAGGCGGGTTCAAGAAATTGACTCCGTACAAATTGCTGATCTCATTGAGAACTTCTTGAGGTGGTACCGCATACACCCAATCAAAGCCGTTACTTTCAGCATATTTCTTTAGATCAGCTTCTTTTTCATTAGGGTCCACATCGAAACCGATCGAGATCAGGTCAGGATTCATCCCCAGGGCTGAATGTAACAACTTAACTTGTTCCTGTTGTTTTTTGCAATTCGAGCACCACATGGCCAGGTTTTCAACTAAAACCACTTTACCTTCAAAATCAGAAATCTTGAAGGTTTCACCCGTGTTCACGTTGGTTAGTGAGGCTTCAAAAAAAGTGGGGGTCTTCATCGCGTCACCGGTCATTGCTTCCGTGGCGACTGGATCCATCGCTTCAGTGGGAGTGCCCATCAAATCGTCCGTGGGTTTCTCCGCCATGACTTCTGCAGAAGTTTTCTCCATCGTGGCTTCCTGAGTGGGGACTGCCGGTGAACATGCAGCTAGCACCAACAATAAGGTGATCATCGTAAATAGTATTTTCTTTTTCATATGAACCTCCATTGCATGTTTGATTCTGTTCATGTTCCAGAAGTTACATAAAAAACATTTTTTATGATCAAATAGTGAAAGGGGTTCGTGAATGAAACCGCCGTACACGATGCCCTGAAGCGTTTGGATACAAAAAAGCTTCAATCTGGCGAAGGTTGAAGCTTTTTATCAAAGATTATGGTACCGGGCAACCCACTGGGGTAGGTGTCGGAAGGGTACTATCACCATGCACTTCTCCGCCTGTAGATCCCCGCGGACCGAGCAAGCCACCACTTTCCGCGCATTTATTGCCAAGTTGACTCCAATAGGCGAAATCATCAAATCCATGGGTGAACGACAATTGCTCAGCAAAAGTAGCCAAGGTGATCATCGTATTTAATTTAGCCATATCTGTTTTACTGGTTGGTTTGGTGCCCATGCAAATCGGGCAAAGTTCTTTAGCGCACTCCACGAAACGGGTATGCAACGCGTTCGCGTCAGAGGTGATCTGCCCTTGGAAATAATCCGTCTGGAAGGCATGATCCACTTTTGACAGCCATTCGCTAAAGCGATAAGCCGAAACACTAACCCGTTCGCATTTTGTCGTGGATAATTTGTCCATTAATGGTTTAACCAGCCGGGAATGCGATTTTGACAGCTGGAGTTGAATTTTCGTCATCAACGGAGTCAGTTCAGACGAATCAGGTTTGATGATAACCAATGGAGCCAATTCATCCTCATCCTGGCTTACAGGTGTGGTTGGGGGGCGCGCTGACTGGGCTTCAATTTCACCGGGCAACACACTGGCAATCCCATAAATGCTAAAGTGCATCACATTAATAAAGAATTTCGTGGTGTCGTTGTAATCCATATAAATGGCGGTCACTGGATACATATGGAAGTTTTCCCCATTGGCGTCAGCAGCAAAGCCGATCAACTGCGAAACGTCATACTTCCCGGGAGCGTTAAGTTGCAACTTGCCCGGTTCGGCCATCAGCAACCCTTCAGGCCCTAACTGAACAGCAGCCAAAAAACCCTGGCTGAAAGGCAGCCCTTCGATGGAGGAAACTGGTGTCATAGAGACTTCGGTTCCGAACGCGTTGGTTAGGTAGCCTTCCGCATCCTGGTTATATAACCTGTTGTCCATAGACATGTAAAATTCGGACCCATCGGCGCTATTCCCTTGAAGGATAAACGGGAAACCATAATTTGACTCCGTAACGGCAAGTTGCGTGTCGAGAGTGACGGTGATCGACACCGGGTTCGGAGTACGCGGAAAATCGTCTGGCGGAAGTTCGGTCTCACTTGCCCCTTGAGCATTCGCGTTGGAATTTGGGGAATCAACTTGATTGTAAGTGTTGACCCCTGGTGAATCCGTTTTTGAGATCGATGAAGAATTACACGCGCTTAATAACAGAGCGGCGATGATAACAACGATGAAAGTCGACTTGCGGATCGTATTACGCATAATGTTTCCTTTCATTTGTATTATTATCTACAAATTAGATAATATTTATCTATTATATTAGCACAAATCATTGGTGAAAGTTCGCCCAGGAATTGTTACCAATCTTTAACCCATATTTATTAAGAGAGGCTCAAATGAGAGCCTTTTTGGTGATCGATACTCACTCTGGATGTTGCGAAGAGATTTGAAATTACACGAATTGATGTATGTCTTGAAGTTGTGGGGAATAATCGATGGACTCAGCTTTGGGCAAACTCAACTTTTGTTTATTCGTTCAAGGTATTGAATAATAAATCCATGTTAATGCACGACTTTTTGGTCCATTGTCTGTTTGGGACATTACGACATTCACCTCCTATTTAATCCAAAAATCACTCATAAACCCCAACTGTCACAAGGCTAGGATAAACCTGGTTCAGTGGTTAGAAGAATACTGTACTTGTGTTAGGGGGAATATTTTAAATTGATTGTTAATATGAATTTACAAGGTTTTTAATCGCAGCGCTTTACTTAAATAATTGGTTTGTTAACTCCAATAAAAATACAACCAAGCCTACTTGAACCAATATAAGAATTCAAGTATCTGCAAAAATAATCACCCAGATAGGGGTTTTAAGCAAGGGGATTTCTCTCATCTGCCCAGTAAAACACAATCCAGACGCTCAACCCAAACCTACCTGGGTCTCATTTAAGATTCTCTAATCGTCTGGCCTTCTGACTAGGATAAAATAAGGTGGGCTCAAAAGCGAGCCCACCTTATTTGCTACTCTTCTAAATTCATCAACCTAGTTGCCCGGCTCATTCAAAACAACCTGCCACGGACCCCGGATCGTATCGATGCCCTGACCGCTCAGTTGTACCGTGAGTAAGCCCGTCGGGACCGCGTCCAAATAACTTTCGACGATCTTAATGGGTTGGCCTTCTGCCCCACCTCCACCTCCACCGCCACCATTCGGAACGCCCCCCAAAACATCAAATGAGAAAACAAGGGTCGGATCGGCAAGAAAGGTGATCTCGTACCCGTTCATCATGAAATCATTCTGAATTCTCTTGATGGAGGCTACACGCACCATCTTCGGGCCGAGCGGAACATCCTTGTTGATGACCCATTCCTGACCAGGTTGGGGGTCTTCTCCAACATCCACTTGGAACGTGTATACCGCGTAAGGTTCTGTCAACGCGGGAATGGAGTTCGCGGTTATGGTCAGAGGCCAGGCAACGCTGGACGCATGAATCTGCACCGCCCATGGATATTGGTTGTCTGGCGTTTCATCCGCGTCTATAATGAAATCGTTCGGCACCATGGCGGCATTAAGCGCGACATTGTTCGCGTCGAGGATGGTCATGTCTTCCAGGTAACCGTTGAATATGTCGGGGGTCAACCCCTTTTCAAGATCAACCATGAGAGAACCTTGGAGGATATATCCATCTGACAAAGGGATGATCTGGGTTACTTCAATCTTCCCTTTGTCGACGGGTTGTCCATCAGATGGCGCTTCCGTCTTCTGCGAGGGGATGTCGACCACTGGGGCGATTGTTAGCTCAGCATTACCTTTTTTGATTAATTGCAACGGGATTTGAAAACTCCAGATCGAACTTCCGTCGCCGGACTTCCAGAGGCATTCAAGACCGAAATTCACTTTACGCTCATCCGCTGGGATGGGCGATGAATAAGACGCTTCGAATTGATAGGATCCATCGCCTGGTAAAAATTCCAGACTTAACTCTGTCAACATACTTCCGTCAGTAAGCCCTATCACGGGGAAAGCGTTCTCAGGGGTGGTATTGGCCATCGGACAAACCAAATATTTCGATACCATCGATTCGTCGATTCCAGTGATTGAATATCTCACCATCGTCTTATCGCTGCTGGCAGTCACTTCGTTCACACTTAATGTAATCCCATTCACGGTCTGGCTTTTGGGTTCTGCCAATGTTCTCAAAGCATTATCCTGCACCTGGCCGAAACCTGGGATATAGCCGATCCAACGCTGGAGGGTATCCGCCACAGCAGGGACGGTTACGGTGATCACCGCCATCATCATAACCACCAAAGCGGTTGGTATCAAAACTTTCTTTCGTCTGTTCATCATTGCTCCTTTTTGCATCCTTATTTTGGATAGAATTTTGGGAGCCAGATCCAGATTTGCTGGGATTTGATCTTCGATCAACGAGTTTAGAATTTGGGAATATCTGGTGTTTTTCATTCCTCAATCCTTTCGCCTTCAAGCAGCCCGCGCAGTTTCGTTCGTGCGGCATTTAACAACCACTTGATCGTTCCAGGTGCGGTTCGCGACACTTCACTCATTTCCTTTTCAGACATTTCGAGAAAGTATCGTTGAACTACCACCACTCTTTGACGGGGAGAAAGCCTGGCAAGCAAGGCCAACATCTCGGCCTTCAATTGAGACCGTTCGACCTCGCTTTCCACCGATAAAGATCGGGAAAGCAATGGTTCAAGATCGGCTTCCTCGGCATCTTGTGGTAATGGAATAATACGTTTTTCTCTGAGAGCGGCGTTCAATGAAGCGTTGATAACGCTGACCATGAAATACGGCTCAAAGGGCTTGCACTCGTTAAATTGATGGACTCGTTTATAGAAACCCATAAACGCATCCTGCACAATGTCTTCTGCCATGGGTTTATTGTGGGTCACCAGAAAAGCTGTTCGAACAGCCTTCAGCTGGTACTTCGTGATTAGAAAACTCAACCCATTTAGGTCCCCACTCTTTAAGCGGAAGACGGCTTGTTGATCATCCATTCTGGCTCCATTTTGTTTGCGCGCTCACATTAGGTATACAAACAGGATGCAAAAAAGGTTGGGTATGATTCAGACAAAACGCGTTGAGATTTATCCAAATTTTGGTCCAACGGAAACATAATCCATCAGCAATAACACAGTTGAAAAATCCTAATCCGTGAAACCGATGAACAAAAAAGAATCGACAAAACGATGAAACTAATCGTATTTTGACTTATCGATCAATTCTCTCAGATCCTCTTCGCCATTCTTCTTTTCTATTGTATTTTTCATTTCTGAGATTTCAGCTCTCCGCAGCTTATCGTAAGGTTCTGCCTGCATCACCGACCATTTTCCACAATTCTCACAACGATCCAACTTGCCTACAAGAATATTCAATCCCCAAACATGTCGTGGAGTTGGTCTGCCACAGTATTTACAGATACTGCCGCCAGCAACGCCATAATCTCGTTGAGCTCCATATTCGATCCTTTGTGAGGTCTGTTGACGTTTCGAGCCAAAGATGAGCAATCTGCCCACAACGAAAATCCCAACCAATATCAGGATAAAAGGGATTACTTTTTGATTTAATACGGATGCCTCACCTTCTGGCGACATGAAATTCATGTTTCGAGCAACCGTTGTGAAAGAACCGCCTGTGCTATTCTTTATGATAGCGGTTAGAGAGTGAGATCCAAATGGAAATTGTTCCGTATCAAATTGATATTCAAATGGGGCGTCAGCGACCTGCGCCATTAATTCACCATCGATGATATAAGACACGGAAGTGATGTCATCGGGGCCCACGACACTTAATGTGAAAATTCCCCGGATATCAGATCCAAGACCACTCCCAAAATCTTTGTCAATGTCTAGCCGGTAGGGTTGAGGTTCTTGGGTTTGTGCAAAAACCGGGTAACAGAACATTGTTAAAAAAAGAAAAGCTATCTTAAAGGAATTAAGGACTATCTTTTTTGTATTCATCAGTCTCCTTTATTAAACTCCATATTGCCTGCGAAAAATCAAGATTCGTTATTCGATGTACTTTCCTAATTTAAGGGTTTTGCTGGTTCTTCCAGAGTTTGCCAAAACCATCTCCACCATCCCAAGTGTTTGCTGAAACAGCGATATCCATATCACCATCTAAATCGACATCAATAATTTCTAATCCTGCATTACTGATAGATTCTGATACAACCTCACTGTCAAGAAAAATTCCTTTTCCATTGTTTAACCAGATGCGGATACTAGATTTCCAGTTACCAGTGATAACATCCAGATCACCATCACCTTCTATGTCGGCGAGGTCCACTGTTAATGAATATTGATCTCCCAATTTTTGACCACTATCCGAAAAAACCCCATTACCATCATTCATCCAGACCTGGTCAGCGGGATCTGCCCCATTATGAGAAGAATTGGCGATATACGCGTCCAGATCACCATCTCCATCCAAATCGCCCAACGCGACAGAATAAGCGTTTGAATACCCCAATCTTTGGGTGCTGTCTTTGAAAACACCCATACCATCGTTCAACCAGAGAACTGCTGAGTTTGCTGTCGATTCGCCATTGTTGGCTACAAGCGCGTCCAAATCTCCATCTTGATCAACATCACCAAGGGCGACATCGTTTCCAAACATAGCACCTAGTTTTTGGCCACTATCGGTGAAAACTCCATCGCCATCGTTAAGAAAAACCTGGTTTGGATGAAAATGCCAATTGGTTACAAACGCATCCAAATCACCATCTCCATCAAGGTCGCCTAACGCTACGGATGTGCTTTCAGGGCTGACGAGAGATTGATCAGATGGTAGAAAGGCTGCATTTCCATGATTCAACCAAACCTCATTTTTCTTGTCTTGAGTAAAGAAAATATCTAACAAATTGTCGTCATTCACATCTGCTAGCGCGACACATGTACTAGGCCCAAAATCCAATTTACTTTGAGTAAACGCTCCCAACCCATCATTGATAAGTAAAACGCTTTTTGTATCTTTATTGCTGATCAGGATATCGATATCGCCGTCGCCTTCAATATCACCACTCGTAACGCAGCCGCCATTGCCTTTTCCAAGATTCTGACCGCTATCGATAAAGGAGATTGGATTTGTTGGTTTATTGTCTTTTGGCAATGAGGTTGAACTATCAGGAGATAATTCGCACGAACATAAAAATACGAGGATTATCGATAAGTTGACAATATGTAGAACTATTTTTCTCATCTTCATTCTCCTTGTAAGCGTCTTGATCGGTGCCCCATGGAAAATTCCATAGTTAATTCAACATCAACCATTTTCTTCTCAATTTTCTATTTTTTGTGTTACCCGACCTATTGTTTACTCTTCAATCTCAATCCGGTCAATTTGCACTTGTGAGCCGTTGTAATCAGGCACATTGCTGAACAGGGTGCCATAGAGGTGCACGATCTTGCCACTATCCCGCAACGCCACGATCTGGGCCTGGACTGCCGGGTCAAGCGAATCGATACCAAAATTAATTACTCCGCCCAGGTCTTGACGTTCAAAGTAATCATCAAATTGCGAGCCAGACGGGGTGCTCTTGATCACACCCCACCAATTGGTTAGCGGATCGGTAGTGCCGGGCGGCATGTAACCCCCCGAAGCGTTCTCACCCGCGCCGCCGCTTTCTGCTTTTTGGGTGGCTTCGGAAAATCCTTGTGACGAGGTGGTTTCAACCAGGGTAGGCGCGCATTCGCCCCTAAAAAAAGCCCATTCCTCGCATTCACTACCATCCGTGAAAACGCAAACCCCCGATTGGCTGCCATCCGCGGCGGTGCGGATCTCAAGAGTGCCGCCGTTTTCCACGCAAAAGACCGAGGCGGGGTTGGGCATGTTCAACACGCCTGTTTCAGTTGCGGCAGGTTTGAATAACTGACCATGGAACGCCGAGCACGCTGTCAGAGAAGCAACGAATAAAATGTAAGTAATCAATACAACAATTCGTTTAATCATTTTCTTTTCCTTTTTTTAAAACAATTTATAAAAATGCAAAGCCAAACAACATGACTTTATTAAACGGGAAAGGTTTTTCCTACAAACGATCCTGCTATTCAGGCATTTCCCAACTTGAAAGCGGCTTGTAAAATAAGACCGCATCCGGATAGTTGCGTAAGACCATTGTCCTGTCAAAAGGTGGATCCGTAAAATAGTAATGAATCGGAATTACGTATTTCGCCCCAATCCCCTCATTTAGGAATCTTTGTTCGTCAACATTATTTGTAAAGTAGTAATGTGTCACAAAAGCAATATCGATTTTTTCCTCCGGAAGGTTATACGCCCGGAATTCATCGTAATTGACCTGGTTGAAATCAACATCGCCTGAAAAAAATATTTTGACATCGTTCACAGTGATCACAAAACCGATATTACCGGGTTGCCCCGCGCCGTGCGGGAGAGCCAAAGCCTCAACAATAATTCCATCCACGTCCATCGTGACAGGTTTCCCTGGCTCCGGATCCAGGAATACGACAGGGTTTGCCATTGTTGAAAATTGAGAAGCGATTCTTGACTGGGAAGCAAAGGTGGTGTTTGGATCATTCTGTAAATGCTGCTTTACGAGCGAGCTATCAAAATGGTCTCGATGACTATGAGAGACGAGAATTAAGTCCACATTATCGAACGGTGGTTGGGCAAGACCCAAAGAGTTTTGGATTTCCTCAGAGAGCGTGTAAACGTACTCAATTCCGCGGAATACCGCATCGATTAAAATCTTCTTATGGCTCGTTGTGATTAAAAATCCTGCATTCCCCACATAAGTCACAGTCACGCCTGACTGGTTATCCAGGCTACTGTTTTCGCTTGCACTTGTGGTCACCTCAGTTGTAATGCTTGTTTGGTCAGCGCTCCCGCACTCACCCTTGAAATAAGCCCATTCATCACATTCACTGCCATCGGAGAAAACGCACACCCCGGCCTGGCTGCCATCGGCAGCGGTGCGGATATCGAGAGTTCCGCCATTTTCCGCACAATATTCAGAGGCGGGGTTGGGCATGGCGGGCTGGACGGTCTCCGTTTGAATTGAGGTGCAGGCAGCCAAACACAACAAAAACAATGTGAAGATAATTATTATTTTCATTTTTTCCTACCTTCTCTTGTAGATCCAGGTTCTTGATTTTCTTTCTAATATACAAAGGGGATGATCCGTTTAGTCTGCTCCTGATATCGAGCGTAGTCATCCCCGAATTGTTCGAGCATAAAAACTTCCTCCACTTTTATCCGGTAGGCATACCCGATAAAAACAGGAACCATCATGGCCAGGATTGAAATCCAATTGGCGACGGCGATCACAATACCCAGGAAAATGATCATCTGGCCAAGGTATCCGGGGTGCCTGATGTACCGATACAGTCCGGTCTCGATGATCTTATGATTTTCCACCTTCGAGACGTTATAGGTGAAGTATTGTTTCAGGGTTGATAAAGTATAAATTCGCACAATAAACCCAAAGACGAACAGTCCCATGCCGGTCAGGAAAAGAGAGTTCCAGGCATCAATTCTGCCCATTTTGGTTGAGCCAATGGAAAATGACAGGGCGTATCCCAGGGTGATGAGGCCGTATAACCACCAAATACTTTTTTTGTCATCCGATTTCGTAACCGTGATCTTGGTCCGTTGACGTAAATTCATAAATAATTCAAAAAATCCGTATACGTACGAAAGCACGATAATGATAATGATCTTAGGATCCATTTATTTTGCTCCTTTTCTTAATCCAGGTATCGCCTAAAAAATAATTGAACCAGCTTGGTCTGGAACCGATAATTGGTTATCCACCTTCGGAGACTCCACATCGATGGAAAGTCATTTCAGCGCCTCCGTTATCAACCCAACGCCCATGAACACGATGCCAAAATTCTTGACCACCATGCACAAGATGAATATCGTTAACACAATGGATGACACATGGTCCATAAAATAGATCTTGGCGGGCATACCGATGAGCATCGTGGCGAGCACGATCAACCCACCTGCGATACCAAAGGGGTTGTGGATGCGATAAAACAGAAGGGTGAGCACCGTTGTAAACCCGAACCCGCCGATCAATCCCCCCAGAAGCGCACCGATACCTTTTAGCAAACCTGCCTTGGTTAATATGGTGTAGTCACTGATGATGGAATGGTTTAAGATGCTGTTGGCAAAATTCACGGTTACGTAACTCCAGAATACCCTTTCGAGAATATATAAACATCCGATAGTCATCGCCACCCGGGCAACAGGAATATGGTATTTTTGCCAACATCCCAATAAACCGGCAAGGACCATCGCGATGGCGATGATTAAAAGCGGCTCACCAAAGCGACCAGCAATAACGTAGGGAGTGGAATAAATCTCTGCCGGGTTGAGAGGAAGGTTTTTAACTTGCATAGACGAGACAAACCAGTCTCCCACGCCGTGCATGTCAGAGACCAGGGTGGCAGCAACAGCCAGGAAGAAGAATCCAAACGCTCCGATAAAAAGTAGTTTGTTTTCCATCAATAACCCCTTCCAGCCTATCATCGAAACAACTGCTTTTGGGTAAGGACCAACCCTAACGAAACCAGATAACATAGGTTGACCACGACAAACGCGACCAACATCCCGTACTGGACGAACGGATTGAAAGACCCCTGAGGGTAAACGATTTGAAAAATCAACCTCGTCAGCCATAAGATACAAGTCGCGCCCAACAGCACCGCGATCGAAAATTGGTTGGAAAGTTTGCTGAAAATCAAAACCAGATTGAGCAACCCGAACAACACCAGCGAGAGTGAAAAGAAAACATTGATCGCTCTCACCGCGACGACCAGTTCTGTCGCGGCCGGAAACACATAGGAGTACCATTTCCATTCTCTCGGCACGAAAAAATGCCAGACTCCAAAAGCGACCGAGGCCAGGCTTCCGACCGAAACAAAAATCTTGGTCAAAAACAACATTTATTAGACTCCTTTTTATTTTGAGGTTTCATGGTTTCGATTCTCTGGTTTCTTTCACGGTTGGCTACAGACTAAAAGACGTTGCAAAAGGGAGTGTAGTTCCCAATTAAAGAGAGTTTCCGGGCACCATCATTTTCCAATTCAAGAACACCAGCCCATCGCTCACCTGGGGTCTTGCAAACCACCAGAAAAATTAAGAAATCCATTCTTCCGTACTTCGTTCTCATCCTTCAAATCGATCCCATTTCCATTTGAGCATGAATGTGCAGCGGAATAAACAACCCCGCAGTTTGGCGAACCTCAACCTAATATATTCACCAAACACAATTCTTTTACACAAGAACTCTGCGCGCGACACCTTTTTGTCTCATTTCTCATCACTCTCAGTTTTCAACATAGTGTTTTTTAATTTACACGTTCGATCATTTTTTTCAATCTTCCGGCTGGAAAAGACTTAACGTTTGCATAGTACTTGTTTCTAAACGCAGGAATCAAGGTAAGCAGCATCAATACAGGCGTTAGAACCCTGATCTTTAAATCTTTTTGAGGAAAGTCGAACAACTTGTTCTGTTTGAAATATCTGTAGTCTGCTTGCCATAACGGCCGAAGTCGTCCCCAAATATCATCCCGGAAAACCTTATGCCCGCCCACTCCAAGAAAGTTTTCAGGTTTGATATAACCCTTTTCGGCATAAATGACCAGGCGTTTTGCAAAATTCTGGATCAAATCATCAATCTCCGCTGAATTTCCACATTCATCGGTGAGTATATCCACAAAATTGGCGTGTTGCCGCGCAGTTGCCGAGGCTTCAAGTATCTGAATCAGATTAGCGTTTTGTCGAATGGGCCCCGAAACGATATATCCCAGTTGTTTTCCAGCCAGGGAAGGTGTGTGGTTCCAAAAATACGCGCGATCAAAGAAAGTTTTCCATGTGGAAGAGAGATAACGTCCCTTGACGGACCCTGCAAAGACGATAATTTCCGCAGTTCTTACGCGTTGGTTGTAAAAGTCAACAAACCCGTCTTGGTAGGAACATTTGTAGTCATAGCCACAGCGCATACACCCCAGGCATCCGCCACGGATATCCACGTCGTTCAGATTAATTACATCAATCTCACCTGCAAAAGACTGTCTGAATCGCGCGATCATTTTACCCAAGTTTGTGCCGTTATTGGCATCGTCAGTCAAAACCAAAATCTTTTTGGACCTGGTATCAATTAACGCTTTCGGATCAGTCGGCTGGTAAGTAAAGTCACTCAATGTGAGTGGATTAAAAAGTCGTGAGGTAGCCTCTCGCGCACGAACAGCCTCGAAAAAACCCCCTGCGAACAATAACAAATCCCGCCTTCTCTCCTCTTTCATCATGTCTATAATATCCAAAGAGATGGCATCCAGGTATTTCATGTTTAAGTCTTCACAGACCGCTCGCATGTAATTGTGCGCAGTGTGATCGTAGAAATGGATGGACGTGGTAAGGACAGCGGCGTACTTGTCCTTGAAAGCATCCTCCACCCTCCTTTCAGAGATCAATTCGATAAACCTCATGTATTGAGCGGGAGCGCATAAGACCCATAAGCCAAAAGACCACAAAACGCCATCCGCCGAACGAATTTCATTTATTATTTCAAGAAAGGCGTCCTGGTCTTTCTCGATCTTTTTTATCCTCTGAGCAACATGAAAGATTTTAAAATCATGTTGAGGGAAATGCTTTTTTATATACATCCCGTACTGCAGGGTGATGCTGTCTTCGCCTTTAGGGCTTCCATTTAATACTATTATTTTCATGATCTGATTTCCTTGTTCAACAGGCGTTCACGACCAACGAAACTGATATTCAAATTTGAATGTCGCAATTTCGTTCACGTTTCGAAAATGGTCTCATCCTAGATTATTTCTTGCTCCTGAATACCCTTGGGGCTTCGTAAAGATACCTGGCTTAAGCGCTTAATTGACGAATTAATCCACTTCCAGTGCAAGACGAGATGAGCAATCGTAAGGATTGTCCACGCTACTCCAAACACTACATGCAAGCGATCTGGTATCCCCACTTTATAATTATCCGCTGTCAATTGAATTACCCAGGCGATCACACCGAAAAAGTTGGTGGCGATGTATGAAACCCACATCGTCCTATTAACAATTCGATTGGCGCGTACTTTTTTGGGCAGGCTTACCAACGCGCGGCCTCGTAGCGCCTTCAGCCAATCCCAATGCCAGACGATGTGGATCACTATACAAGCAAGCCCAATCAGACCGAAAAACACATGGCCCAAAACCCAGAAGTTTCGAGATACTCCCAGAAAGAGGGCATCCAATCTATGGGGAATAACCAGCCATAACATAAACCCTGAGATTGTCGTTAGGGACAATGCCGCAAAGATTATCACATCGAGCCAGAAGTTGCGTTCAGTTTTACTCATTCCTTCGATACTCCAATAAATTGTTTTCATTTTGTATTAATGCGTTACCCTTACTTTTGCACGCCAACCCGATCGCAAAACCAAGCGCTAGATATCGGACCAGATTAAAGATCGTTCCTATGGTAAAGAACCGAATGATGTTCCCCGTTCTTGAAAAACTTGCCGGACCGCCAATGGAGAACGTGGTGAGGACAAGTAAGATCATCGTGAGGAAAATGGATTTTTGAATTGGATCCTTTCCAGCTATGGTTTTAATGAACCGAAGCAAAAGAAAGCTAATCAACAATCCAATGATCAAGCCGCCGATCAATGCCTCAAGCAACATTGGATAATATGAGATTGATAGCGCGGCTCGATACTCCGCGGCGATAGTCGTTCGCGAGATTGCGAAGTTAGCCAGCCAAAATGCCAATCCACCTGCCAGGGTTAACCAAGCAACCTTTTTCCAGGAATCTTTGCGACTGTCCATAATCTCAAAATTAATCGCGGTCACTTTTTTTTGGTTCCTTCGCGCCCATGATCAAAAGCCACAATGTAAGCGAAAACTCTCCAATGAACCCGACTGCTGAACTGAAGTAGGTGATGATGACGCTCGGGAACAGGAAAAACTGGAGCGGATAAAGCAGCCAGCCAAAACATTCAACCATCAATATGATGCCGAGGAATTTTGGCAGGTAACCAGACTTGTAGACCAGGTATCCAAGGGGAAATAACCAGGCAGAAAAGAAAAATTGAGCAATCGTAAATCCGTTTTCATGGCTTTTGAGAAAAAACAATGCCAGTGATTGAAGTTGCTCAACCTGGAAAAATTTCAAATAATCCGATCCGCTGAGAAACAGCATCGTTGAAAGCAAATTTAGTGTGTTTAGAATCTGAACAACAGCACCCCCGAGGTTTAATAACAGGAACAGCAAGGCGATGGTTTTATTAACAGGTTTCAATAACACATACAAAACCCAAGCCGTGAAAAAAAACAATAAACCTGCCAGAATATCGCACAGAAACCCTATCCGAAACAGCCCTTCTGAAGCGAGAATGTTATTAGCTGTAATCGCGGCATCCCCAAAAACAATTAGTTTCGTATGGATAATTTTCTCGACGGCAGTTACCACGATGAAAAGCAGGTAAAGAGCTCCCGCGATTCTTGCGGTTTTTTTGTTTGTTCCAAAGATACTTGCGTTTATCGAATTCATTTTTTTATATCCTTTTGTTTGAACCATAATTACCAAATTATTGCGAAATAACCGGGCACACCGATACCAAGACCAAACCCAGGTCGCGGATCTTTTTAAGCAACCCATGAAGTTCAGCTTGATCCGCGACAGGGCCCGTAAGCAGGGTTTCGCCGTTCTCTTCCAATGTGATGGTCAGGTCATCAAACCATTCTGACCAACGATCATCAAGGTGCCCCTTGATCCTGATTTTGTAAATTGATGGTTGCGATGAATCAGGTTGAGGCTGAGGTGTAATTCCCATAGATTAGTATCCTTTGTGCCAAATAATAAAAAATCCTTCAAACGTCTGGTACAACGCTACTATACCTGCGCCAGAGGGTCACCGATAGACACTTTGGTGTGGTGCGGAGTGTTGTTTTGAATAAACAAAGTTTCAACATTCCTGGATAAACGCTTTGCATCATTTTCAGCGCAATGCAATTCGAATCTCTCGAGTCGCTTAATTACGGTGTACCCAATTTTGTTGTTACGGCCTGATCATTAAAAGGTTTCCATCCTAAAACGACGATGGCAGCAATGATCACATAAGGAAGCGACTCCAGCCAGTTATAGAGCGGAGAATGAGTTGCCCCGGAAGATAACACCTGTGGATAATTGGTTTATAACCAGTGAAACAGGACCACAGAACATGTTTGGTGTTAATGCATGCTCCATTTATGGTTTTGTAATTTTGCATTTTGTTCCCAGAAGGTATATCCAACAAGATTGACGGGATGTGTCAATTTTTAACATTACCAATTATTTTTCATGATAAATAATTGCGGAATGAAGGTTATCTACTCACAACATTTTTGAAATATATAAAACCCCGGTGACAAAACCCATCGAGTTGCAGAGCATGTGAACAATCATCCCCACATAGAGATTCTTCCTGGTTGTCGCAACAATAATGGGCAAGAAACCAACGGTTCGCGCAATAACCATCCAGGGCGTGAAGACATGAATTGACGCGAAGAGAAAACTATGGAGCAAAATTGCGTACCTTCCCTTCATTCTGGGTAATAAAAATCCACGAAAATACAATTCTTCAACCATCGGCGCGAGGAACACATTTATCAATAAAGCCATGGAATAGGTAACGATCAAGATTGTTTTGTTATTGTGGCCATTCAACCCCAAATCCATTGCCGGCATCCAGAAGAAAAGGTATTTTTGCAGAAGGGCATCCACTGGTTTAAAAAGGGTCATGAGGGCACCAACGATCACAAAAGTAAAGCTTCCCCAAACCAGGTAATGCCACCATGGGATGGAATTTTGATAACTGATAATTCCCCGAAGAGAAAAACAACCGTTCTTTTTCTTCCCCTGGTAAAAAAGAAATCCGAGTTCCAAGGGGACAAGGATAAAAGCGAACGCTAAAAGAAGCGCAAAAAATGAAGGGTATCCGATTTTGGCCACTGGTTTTAGGGCAAGGAAGTAAAAACAACCCACCATGACCCCGGGCAAAAGGTGCAAAAAGATCGACTGTGCCGTTGTGTGTTTTTTGATTTGGTCTTGATCCATTACATTGCCCTTCCATTAACCTGGTGACTTTGTATTATTTGAACTGCCCGAATCTTTTAAAAACCCGCGATAAGGGTTGGGCTCTCCGCCCTTCCGAACGGAGAGCCTTGAAAAGAGGTAGAACCGGATAAAATCCAGGTCGATGATCGGTTAACGCGCAATTTTTACTTCTGGAATGGATGGTTGATTAAATCCCTTCACCAACAACCAGATCGCAAAAACGATTTCTTGTATCGCAAGCGGAAAATCCAAATAAATGGATGTGGTTAAATCAATTGCCCGGGATAGGAACAAACAGCTTGCAATGATGGCGATTACAGTCCCGATAAACCCCCATCCAGCCAGCCACCGGGGCACAAGCCTGGTTCGATAAAGCAAAACATTTAGCAGCAAGCTACCCAAGGTTATTGTCAGGATCGTACCGGTGTGGTTGACCAAGTCTCGCATGGTCCTCATCATTTCACCAATCGTTTGATAATGAGAAGATGCCGGAGCACCTGACGCCACAAAATCCTTGCTCAAGGTCAAAAGCAAAGGAAGCAATATCACGCCAACAACGATCACCGCTGAAGCGATAAACCGGAAACCTAAATAGCCCAAAGCCAGGCTTTCGCTTTGTTTCTTAAGGGCCGGGTAAAGGGAAAGCGCCATGCCCATATACGCCACCATCATTAAGAATTGAAACAACGCACCAATGGTGACTTGACTGGGATGCAGCGAGATTTGAACCAGGTAATCAGGTAAATCGATATCAGGCACGACACTTAACAATCCCGCTACAATCCCCAAAAAATAAAAGCTGCCAGCCAAAATTGTCGCTCTTCTATCAGTGTTCATTCGAGTCAACCTTCCTAGATCCCTGTTAAAATATTGATCGCCACATTGCCTTTTTTATGCCCGGATTCAACATAGCGGTGCGCCTCAGCGGCTTGGTCCAGCGAGAAGCTACGATCAATGATCGCTTTGATCTGATCGGCTTCAATCATCTTCTTGACGGCATTCAGGTCTTCGGCGCCGCCTGGCGCGATGGCGCATTTCACTTTTTGGCCGTTGCCCATGGACGTCCACATCATTTGGAGGAGATGCTTCAATTTGAAACTCGCGTAGAGAACAACGCCTTTGGGGGCGAGGAATTTCTTGAACTTCGTGAAAAGGGCTTTGCCCAAAATATCGACAATGAGGTCGTAAGTCTCAAGATTTTGGGCGAATCCCGTTTTGGTGTAATCAACCACTTTGTCGGCGCCCAGGGATCGCACGAAATCCAGGCGTGGAGACCCGCACACCCCGGTTACTTCCGCGCCCAATTGTTTGGCAATCTGCACGGCAGCCGATCCGATCGCGCCACTCGCCCCGTTGATCAGTACCTTATGTCCCGGCTGGATGTTCACTTTTTTCAGCAAGTTTAGCGCGATGATCGATCCATAGGGCAAAACGGCGGCTTCTGCATGCGTAAGATTCACCGGTTTCTCGACCAGCACGCCGGTTTCTGGCAAACACAAGTATTCGGCGTACGCGCCGAAACTGTCACTGGAAAACCCAAAAACCGGGTCGCCTGGTTTAAAGCGGGTAACAGCGTCTCCGATCTTTTCAATCAATCCGGAGAATTCACTGCCCGGGATGTTTAACCTGGGTCGATTAACGCCAATGATTAGTTTTGAGACGGCCAACAACACCAGGGGCATGTTGAAATTGCGCGGAGTTACTGCCTTAAAATCCCTCGCCATCAGGTCGCCAAAATTGACCGAACTTGCGTGGATTCGAATCAAAACTTCATTTGCCTTGGGTTCGGGTTTCGCGACCTCCTGAAGCTGCAACACCTCAGGGGGACCAAACTTCGTCATGACAATTGCTTTCATTCGGTACTCCATTTCTTTTCTTTATCCTTAATTCGCGAACCCCATCTTTTATTATTGTTAAGTTATGGATCGCACCATTTTTAAAGTACATTATCCGGGGGGGCGGGCTCTCAACCTCGGTAAGTTGAGAGCCACACCCAGAGAGAATTTGAGATCGTTGTTTGGTCAGTCAGCCGCCGGTTTTTCAGACATCGCTTTGATCGCGACCACGTTAAAACCTTTTATGATTAACCAGGCAGCCATCACCATTTCCTGAGGGGCCAAGACCATCTCCAAATAGAATCCGAAACCGCTATCCAGGTTGAAGAATTTCAGCAGGGTCGAAGCCATATAGGCCACCACTCCAATCAAACCCCAGATAGTCAACCAACGGGGGATCAGCCGGGTGCGGTAAAAGGAAATGTACAAGCAAACCGCCCCGAAAAGAAAGAAGATGGTGCCGGCCGCGCCGATGCGGCCCTGAAACCCATACAAGAAATTCGCTATCGAACGTAAAACGGTCGAATCAGCGTTGGTGGCGATGGATTGGGCACCTACCACAGCCATTGCCAAAAAACCCAGGGTCGAAAGCAAGTAAAAGGCTCCTTCGATCGCGCCCCGAAAAAGGACCGTCCCTGCTGCCAGCACTTCGCTGTCTTTTCGAAGGACAGGATAGAGGAAAATCGTCATTGCCGACAATGAAATACCCATCATCAGGATTAGAAACGCTCCGCTGGTTATCCGGGTTGAATTGGCAGCAACGAGTTCCAGAAGTTCCACGCCGACGAGTGGTTTACCTAAACTGAGCGAGGAAAGCGCTTCACCGCCGATGACACCACTCAAAATCCCGAATACCGTCCCCAAAAAGTAGAGGACCCCTGTCATTACCGCATTCATTCTGTATGTTTTCATGTTTTTTCTCCTTCTATAATGACGTTTTTTAATTCATGTTTTTGTTATTTTGCCTGGAACCTGTGCGACGGCACAATTACCAGCCATGAAATTTATAGAAGTCATTTGAACTTTTATGAGCAATTGATCATCCTTGGGCGTAGTTTTTATTACCCCTTTGAGATGGTGACCTTAGGATTGAAAAACGTCTTTCAAGATCGGCCACAAGTCAGTCGGTTTTGCACTAAAACTATCGTTAAACAAGATCACTGCCGTTATGACGAGGGCGAAAAATCCAAAGACCACGCCAATTTGAAGGAACGACGTTTTCTGTATATCTTGCTTTGTCTTTACTTCACAAGTATTGCCGGGGCAATATTGAGCTTTTTCTTTATAGAATAAAGGATAAAATTTGCATCCCAGACAAATGCCGAACACAGCCTCAAAGAACAAAAAGATAAGACAGATATGGCAGATAATCCCGGTAATGATGCTTGTTGAATTCAATACCACCAACAGTATGAAAATGGTCGTGGCCAACACCAAACCGATCGTCCAGGCGAATTTTTTTGGAGCCGCGCCTACATATTCAGGGGTTTGTTTACCAACAAACAACCGGCCAACAATTAATGACGGTGAATATTTAGGGCTGATGAACATGCGGATCAGAAAATCGATAAGGAAGACCGTGTTGGCTAACTTGATAAGGAAAAAATTCTCTTTGAATATGACCAGCATCCATGCGAGGAACATAAAAAAGTACAGTATTCCTGCTGAAGCTCTAATTTCTCGTTCGTTTAGAACTGGGATGTTGTAACCTTCAACGGTTTCACCAAACTGTTTTGTTTTTATCACTTCATTGTCCTTGTTCTGATCCATTTTCGGTCTAAATAAATCACCTGAATCTGTTAATGATTTGACCGAGAGAGGGAGGGTCTTCAGCCCCCCCTCCCCTAACTTATATTTATGCCGCACTCAGAGACTCGGTGGCGGTGGCTTTGGTTGGATTGCTGCGCAACAACACTATCCCCATCCAGATGAACCAGATGATCTGACCCAGACCGAAAACCGCGACAAAACTATTCAATGCCGGGACGATGGTAATGATGCCCACTGTGCCAACCAGTAAACCGAGGATATTCACGCCCCTGGGAAGCCCTCCAGCCCGCAGTGCGGCCAGGCTGATCAATAAGGTCATTAAGCCACCCAGGATTTCGCCATTGGCGTTCCCCAGTCCATTAATTACGGGTTCGATTCCCTGCCAGGTCAACGCGGCTTGGGCTGGGTCAGTGGCATTAAGCGCCACAACCGAGGTGAGGGCTGCATTCGCGACCATACCACTGGCAATCAATGAGCCAGCCCAAATGATCCCAATTGCGGTTGCCACTTGCATCAGAGCTGGAGCGCCAGCTTTCAATCGGTTGTACATAGCCAGTGAAAATACAATCAGGAAAAAGCCGAAGAACACATACATGAGCAGATTGGTTAAAATAACGACCGCCTGGTTGTTGACATTCACGGCGACCTTTTGGGCTAAATCAGTTATGCTGATGTAATCCAGAATAACGATGAAGATAATTAATCCCGTCAAGTGCGCAAATGCCATGTAAATTGCTGAAAAACCACCAAATTTTTGTAACGCTTTCATTGTTTTATCCTTTTTGAAGATTAATTTTTTCTAAGCTCGTCAAACACATTAACCTGCAGGGTTAACCCACCTGATCGCGTACCAGAGCGTGATCAGATTGAACACCATGCTGACTGCGATCAGGAATTTGTCGTATAACGATGCGTAGGTTGGCAGTCCGACCAGGCCGTATAGGAAAAAGAATACCGCCACGATAATATTCACCCAACGACAAACTGGCTGAGGTAACACCAAGTTCAAGAAAACCATCAGGATGGGAATCATCATCAGAATCGCAAGCCCCAGCCAAATGTATTGACTAAGGTTCAAATCAGCTATCGGTTTCTTTGCCAAATCGCCGCTACATATACGAAATACATCACCATAAAGATAAAGTAGCGTGGCTACCACCCAAGTTGCGGCAAGAATAATTCTTGTGTTAATCATTAGATCTCTCCTTTGCCATCATGGTGATGGCTACTTTTCCGCGGGTATGCCCATTGGCAAAATACCGAAAAGCTTCAGCGGTTTCAGTCAACGGGTAAATCACGTCGATGACCGGTTTTATCTTTCCGTTTTCCAATAGTCCCTTAATGATCAACAAATCATTTTGATTGGCTCGCTTCATCACGCTGGTAACCCGCTTGCCGTTGCTTTTCGTAACGATGGGTCCCAAGAACAAAGCTTGGAAAATTTGCTCTGGTGAGCCCCCCACGAAGACATAGACACCAGTTAGAGTCAATGACCGCAGGTAAGCTGAGAGTGGATGAAATCCATTTACCCCCAGGATGAGATCATATTGTTTTCTGTTTTTCGTGAAATCTTCAGATTTGTAATCAATGACATCGTCCGCACCAAAGGTCCGCACCATTTCAAGATTTGCAGTGCTGCACACAGCTGTAACCTCCGCGCCAAAAGCCTTAGCGATCTGGACGGCGAAACTTCCCACACCGCCAGACGCCCCATTGATCAGCACTTTTTGCCCGGCATGAATATTCCCGCCATCACGTAATCCTTGCAACGCGGTGACAGCCGCCACTGGAACAGCCGCCGCTTCTTCAAATGAGACATTCTCAGGTTTATACGCGAGCGCGCTTTCGGGGACGGAAACATACTCAGCAAGACTGCCATCCCCCAGCCCATAAATATCCCCAAACACAGCATCCCCAGGACGAAACTGTTCTACATTTTTTCCGACAGCTTCAACCTGACCGGCAACGTCAGCACCAAGGATTGTGTGTTTGGGTTTGGTCACCCCAACACCCGTTAGACGTAATAAGAAAGGGTCACCATTCAACAAATGTAAGTCACCTGCGTTTACAGAGGCTGCGTGGACTTTCACTAAAACTTCGTGTTCATTAAGTGAAGGCTTATTCACCTCCTCAAGATGAAGCTCGTCTGGTGACCCGTATTTCGTGTAAACAACCGCTTTCATGGTGCTCCTTCAATTCCAATAAAAAAATTGCTTACCCTGTTTACGATTCGGGATTGGTCCACTTCAAGGCATTCCAGGCGATCAGCAACAAGCCGGTAATCTCGACCACGGAATAGAAAAGGTACATGGGGGAAGGCACACCCATGAACAACGATCCAATTTGAGTTACAACGAAAAGCAGAGCCGCAATGATGTTCACCCAACGGCTAACGCGATACTTCAACACCCAGGCCAGGACGATCATCAAGAACGGGATCTCAAACATCACCGCGATACCGAGCAAAAAGCCACTCGTGATCTTGACGGTTCCACCCGCGGTAAACCCGTTGATATGCATTTGGATCACCCCAGGCTCCAACCCGGAGAGGGCGTCGCAATAGATGAAGTTCACCGTGTAAAACACCCACAGTAGGCTCAACAGGATCTTTTTGTTTGCTAAAATGCTTTTCAAATTTTCGTTCATTTTCTTCTCCATTCTTGAAATAAATCCAATTCGACGGCGCACCATTAGCCAGGTGCGCCGTTATTATCCCAATGCCCAGTCGTCACCGATAGACACTTTGGTGTGGGTTGAAGTGTTGTTTTATTAAATTAAAAGTGTGGGGGTTAGATCAAACCAAGCTCACGAGCTCGGGCAATGGCTTCAGTACGGCTGTGCACTTGCAGTTTCTCAAAGATACGGCGATTGTGCCCCTTGACCGTGTCTAGTGCGAGGAACAATCGCTGGCAAATCTCCTGGTTCGAGAGACCCTGGCAAATGAGCCGCAGTACTTCCAGTTCACGCGGGCTCAAACCTTCCAACAACACATCGTCCAGGTCGGTTTGGTTCACGGGTAGTGAGGTTTGTGGATCGGCGAAGGCTGCCAAGATCTTGTCAAGATACAGGCGCAACGAAGGAGCGAGATCAATGTCACGACCTTCGCCCTGGTTTTTCAACGATAGCAATAATCCGCGCACCGGCTCGCGCAAATCCACGAAGAGGCGGATGAATCCGCCGGGTTCAGCCAGCGTGAGTGCTTCCAGTAGCACCTGGCGAGCCTGCTCAGGTTCACCGAGTGCTTGATGCACGAGCGCCAGCACGACGATCGCCTGGAGCCGCGCTTCATCCCCACCGTCCGCTTTGGAGGTCTGGCTTAATGGCAACAACAATTCCAACGCCGCGGAAGGGTCGCCCGTGGCGAGAAGCACGCGTGCCTTGGTGACAGGGCATTCACACGCTTGTGCCAGTTGGGCAGCGGTTTCAAGGTCGCCGCGGAAAAGCGCCACCAAAGCACGTTCACCAGCGATGTGCGGTATACGCTTCACAAAATCCATACGGCGGGCATGTTTATCGGCTTCGTTCAGGTGCCTTTCGGCACCCTCCGGGTCGTTGCGGGACAGACTCAGACGCGCGAAAAACATCTCGGTCGTGATCATCCTGTCGATCACTTCGAGGTTCCGCAAAGCCAGTTGGTAACTGCGGTCGCCTAGTTCTTGAGCCTTTTCCAGATCATTCCACTCGTGGTGGATGCGTGCCAGGCCAAGGATAATCACCCCCGCGAATGGTGGCGGGTTCTCACCGAAGAATTTGAGCGCACGTTCATAGGTCTCATGCGCCAGGTGAAGTTTATTCGTTATTTCGTAGATTTGGCCAAGGCGGGTAATTGCCAAACCCTCGGATTCGGAGTCTCCTGCAGCCTGGGCAAGAGACAACGCTTCTGTGTAGGCTTTCTGCGCCGCTTCACGATCACCCTTTAAATACTGGGCGAACCCGATAATTTGAGTGGCGCCGGAACGGTAGGAGGTGTTGTCGGGGTGCAGGTACTCGAGTGCCTTGTTCGCCTGGGTCAGGCACGCATCCGCCTGGTAATAAGTTTGAGCAAGGCTCGCCCTGGCAACCGCGATCTTGCCCACCAGGTTGCGAGCCCATTCGTCCAGCTCGGTGCCTGGCGGGTTTCGCAACGCCAGGGCCGCTTCAGTGGCTTGTAACTTTTCCTCCACCCCGATGGTTTGGTAATTGCACATCATCATGGCGGCTTGTTTCCACCACAGGCCAGGGTTGGCGTTCAGCACAGGCTCCGGCAACGATTCAAGCCAGTTTAAGATGGTCTTCGGCACGCCCGGAAGATTTTGCGGCATGTCCTTGTGTTCCATCATGTCCCTGGTTCGCTCGAGATCCCCTGAAGCGGCCGCGTGCTTGAAGGCTTCGAGGATCAATCCTTCCGTTTCATACCATTGGCTGGCCTGGAGGTGCAGCCTGGCCGCGCCTTCTGCCGTGAGATTTTGCTCCAGACGCTTGCGTAAAAGGTCACCAAAAAGATGGTGATAGCGGTACCAGCGCCGCTCGCTGTCAAGAGGAACGATGAAGAGATTGGAGCGCTCGAGCGACTCAAGTGTGTTCTGCCCAGGGACAGAGGGGTCTTCCATTAAAGTGTCGCAGAGTGGACCGCACATGCGCTCTAAAATGGAGGTGCGCAGCAAGAACGCCTGGATGTTCGCGGGCTGCTGCTGCAAAACCTCTTCGAGCAGGTAATCCATGACGAAGCGGTGGCTGCCAGTGAACGACTGGATGAATCCGGCGGCGTCTTTATGGCCTCGCATAGAAATGGCTGCCAACTGCAAGCCGGCAATCCAACCTTCGGTGCGGGTCTCAAGCGCGGCGATTTCCTCCACCGAAAGACCCAACCCGGTGACCTGGTTGAGAAACTCGGCAGCCTCCGCGGCGGTGAAACGCAAGTCAGCGGCGCGCAGTTCGGTAAGCTGCCCTCGCGCGCGGTAACGCGCCAGCGGAAGTGCCGGATCTTCACGGGTATTAATGACCAGGTGCATCTGCGGCGGCAGGTGCTCGACCAGGAATTCCAGAGATTGATCCACAGAGCGCGAATCGATGGCATGAAAATCATCCAGGATGAGGACAAAATGCTTTGGAAGATTGGAGATTTCATTCAACAGGTCGGTCAATAAGGTGTCAACCCTCACCGGCTGTGAGGACTGCAACGCGGAAAGCACGCCAGCGCCGATGCCCGGTTGCAGGGTTTGCAATGCCGCCACCAGGTAGCTAACGAAACGCACCGGGTCGTTATCGGCTTCGTCCAGCGAGAGCCACGCCACCTCGTCACCGCAGCGCTGCCCTTCAGGGCACCCGCGCGCGCCGGCAACCCACTCGCTTACCAGGGTGGTCTTGCCAAAACCGGCGGGGGCTGAAATGAGGGTCAACTTGCGTCCTGAAGAAAGCCCGTCGTTCAAGCGCGCCACCAGGCGGGGCCGAAAAACGAGGTTAGACCTCGGGGGAGGCACAAATAACTTGGTGAGCAGCAGCGCGTCTGTCATTCTGGAAGTAATTATACAACTTGCGCCAAGAGGTAGTTTGGGGGGAGTCTAATTTGGTAGTGTTTTAGCGTATTGAGTGGGTTTGAACTCTAAACCCACCCTCACAAACTCAACCAATATCTATCGCGAATAGGGTGTTGGCAGCCGTTGTAAGGTCAGCAACCCAAAGAAATTGATTCCACCCCTTTCCTAATATCGCAGATATTGATACGCAGGTTGATTTTTTTTCTTTGGTGGGTTCACCCCATAATGGGGCGCAAAAACCGCGAAACCGAAGCCACCCTACGAGCTGTCGATTAAAGTCTTTTTCCATACCAAAAGCGTTTCCAATCCCCGCCGCTGGTCTGTAAAGCAATAAAGGTATACAGCGCCCCAGCCCAGAACCCCAGGGTCATCATTAATATCACCCAAACCACAGAAGGGAGCCACTTTTTCTCGCGGAACACGATCCAACAAGAAAAAAGAGTGAAGCCAACATACAGATCCACCAGTGAAACGATACCCCAGGGCATGGCCAATAATTTTGAGCCTTCTTCTGAGAAATTGCCAATAGTAAAACCATAGACCAAAATACCAGTCATTGCCAACAACCCGACCAACGAAATGAATTTCGCGATTCTCATGGTTCCTCCATTTTTAGAAACCTTTCATTCAAAAACATCAAAAGGATTTGTTTAATTTCAACACGAAATTGGAACAATCAGATAGGTCTAAAAACAATTTAGGATTAGTATATACCGACAAAACGAAAAGTATTTGGCGATAAGTTCAAAAAAGAAATCGCAATTTTTCTTTTTACAATAAGAAGAATTTTTGGGGTATCCGCCACTTAGATCAGACGACTCGAAGCATTTTCTGAAACACCCCAACCAGGCGGCCGGTGAAATACATTGAAAACAGCGTGCCCACACCCACTGCAAAAGTGCCGGTGAACGTCTCAATGAGCAGCGGAGCCAAAGCGGTCGTGCCTTCGCCATACAAAAAGAGCATCGAAAGAAGCGCCGTGAGGGTCACCCAGGTGACGTCCCCGGCGATCTTGACCGTCGCCAGCGGGGCGCCCAGGCGGGCGCTGATCACCCGAAAAAGCGCGTCTGGCGCGGGCAGCATCAGGTCCATGTTGACGATGAGGACGATACCCAGGGCCGAAAGGGTGATCCCCGCCGCGCAAAGCAGCGCCCGCAGCCAGAGGGCCGGGTCAGGCAGGTTCACCCAGGCCATGAAAAGGTCGAGCAAGGCCGAGAACGCGAGCGCGAGTGGCAGTTGCAAAACGATCTGCCAGGTGATCTTTTTGCCGACAATGACCTGGAGTAAGACGCACAGACTGTGAAATAGGAGGGTCAAGTTGCCAAAGGTCAGCAAAGAGCGCCCGGCCAGGATCTTGGAAAGCGCATAAGGGATGGAGCTAAGCGGTGTTGTGCCCAGGTCGGATTTGTTGAGCAGGGTGATGCCGAGGGCCATCACCAGGATGCCCACGAGATAGAGGGGAACGCGTTTCAAGAGGGGCATGCGCCGGCACCTTTCAGCGAGGTTAGTGTTCGCCACCCAGTGAGGTCGAACGATGCGGGGCGGCGGCGAGGTGAATTATACCTGCTGGCCGTTTAATAACGAACCCACCCGAAATGTATTGTTCCGGATAGGTCCATGTAAAATGGTGGGCTCCGAAGCGAGCCCGCCCTACAATAGAAATGGTTTACTCAGCCAGCAGTGAGCGCATCTGGGTATAGATGATTTTCGCAGCGCGTTCGGGCATCAGGCGGCAGAGAAAGTCCATCATTTTGGCATCGGAGCCAACCAACACGCGATATTGGTTCTTCTCGATCCCAGCCACCATCATCGCCGCCGCGGCGTCCGGCAGGGTCATCTTGATCTTGGGGGCGTTCTTAAGCATTTCGGCGTTGGCCACCACGCCAGAGTTGGCCGAGATGTTCGTGGCGATCGCCCCAGGGAAGACCACGGTGACGTGCACTTGGGTGGAAAGCAACTCGGAGTGCAGCCCTTCAGTGAACAGGCGCACTGCTGCCTTGGAGGCGCCGTAGGCCGTCTGCCCTGGCACCGGCAAAAAGCCGCCCATGCTGGAGATATTGACAATGTGGGCTTCATCCCTTTTCAACAGGTAAGGTAAGAAGATTTTGGTGACGTTGACCATGCCCCAGAAGTTGACGTTAAACACACGCTCTATCTCCGGGATCTCGAGGTCGTTGATCTTGACAAAACGTTGAATAATTCCGGCGTTGTTGATCAGGCCGTCCACAGCGCCGTGCGCCTTGATAACCGCTTCTGGCAGCACAGCAACAGCGGCGCGGTCGGTGATGTTAACGATGTGGGTAGAAAGGTGGCCCTGGTTCCCTCCCGCCAGCGTGGTTGTTTCCTTTAATGTAGTCTCATTGATGTCCACTGCAGCGACCCTGGCACCCTTTTTAAGCAGCAGCAAGGTCAATTCACGCCCCATACCATTTCCGCCTCCGGTAACCACAAACGTTTTTCCCTGAACATTCATGTATCCTCCTTTTTACTAATGCGGAAAATTAGACTATATTCATCATATAACTATTATTTAACCAATACAAGAACCAGTTCCTTTTTAGATACGACATACATGGATTTTCGTGATAAGAACCTGACTGTTAATACCGCTCGAGTCGCACCATTCCGAATTCTTTCGGGTTAATCAACAAAAGGCAATCAAAGGATTAATTTTGAAAAACAATTCACTATTAAAACACACCGAATACGCGCTGAATAACCAACCAGCCAGTCAGCCGCAATACTGGCACGGTAGCCAACCTCCCGTCTTGTTAACAGAGGATACTCTTTCGATACTGCTAAATGATCTTTCCCAACCCATCATCCTGTTGTTTAAAGATGGCCAATGGTATGGAACAAACGATTACACCTTGTCTTCAGAACCTGGTGAATGGAAGGTGGCGGCAGCCACACATGCCTTTTTGCCCGAATTCTTTGGAGATGAAAACTTTCGTTCAGCTCATGGGCTGAAATATGGGCTGTACGGCGGCTCGATGGCTAACGGTATTTCCTCAAGCGATTTTGTCATCGCCATGGGAAAAGCAAAGTTCATGGGGGCTTTCGGCGCGGGCGGATTATTGCCAAACGCCATCGAAACCGCGATTCAAAAGATCCAAGGCGCGCTGCCCGACGGACCCTGCACCTTTAACTTGCTCAACAGCCCGTTTGAACCCGCCCTTGAAGAGCGCACCGTCGCTTTGTACTTAAAAAACAAGATCCGCACTGTCGAGGCATCCGCTTACCTGTCAGTAACGCGCAACCTGGTCCTTTTCCGCGCTTCAGGTCTTACCCGAAACCCGGATGGCAGTGTGCGCATCGGCAACAAGATTATCGCCAAGGTTTCACGCAAAGAGGTGGCCGTGAAGTTCATGGAACCGGCTTCGGAGGAAATCCTGGCCGGGTTGGTCGCTGAAGGCAAGATCACCACCGAACAGGCCGAACTCGCGCGCCTGATTCCGATGGCGGATGACATCACCGTCGAAGCAGACTCCGGCGGACACACCGACAACCGGCCGCTGGTGAGCGTCTTGCCCGCCATCATTCGCTTGCGGAACCAGGTGCAGGAAAAACATCAATACGCGCAACCCGTGCGCATCGGGGCTGCGGGCGGCATCGCCACACCCGAGTCCGTGCTGGCGGCGTTCATGATGGGCGCCGCCTACGTGGTCACCGGTTCGGTGAACCAGGGCTGCGTCGAGTCTGGCGCTTCGGCGCACACCAAGAGACTGCTCGCCCAGATGGAAATGACCGATGTTGCCATGGCCCCGGCAAGTGACATGTTCGAGATGGGCGTTAAGGTGCAAGTCTTAAAACGGGGAACCATGTTCGCGATGCGCGCACAAAAACTCTATGAGCTCTATTCGCGTTACGAATCCATCGAAGCCATCCCCGCCCCCGAACGGGAGAAGCTGGAATCCACCATTTTCAAAATGCCGCTCGATTCGGTCTGGGAGGAATGTCTGAAATTCTTTTCGGTGCGCGATCCTCAACAGATCGAGCGCGCTGAAAAAGACCCCAAGGCCAAAATGGCCCTGGTCTTCCGCTGGTATTTGGGTCTGGCTTCACGCTGGTCGAATATCGGTGAGATTGGCCGTGAAATGGATTACCAGGTTTGGTGCGGGCCCTCCATGGGCGCGTTCAATGACTGGGCACGCGGCACTTACCTGGAAGCCCCCGAAAACCGGCATGCCGCGGATGTAGCTCATCAAATTTTGCGTGGCGCGGCTTACCTTCACCGGATAAATATGCTTGAATCGCAAGGGATCCAATTCCATTCCAGGTTCAAACAATACACCCCCACCCAATGATTTTTTTTGGTCGGGGAGATTCATGCGATTGAAACAACGTCCAAGTTTGGCGGCGTAAACGTTGCGGGCAGACATAGGGTCAAGACGTAATCGTGCGCATGCATAAACCACAGACTCCAAACCGATACGCTCGAGCCATGTGCCGAGAAATCCAAACGCTCCCAACCATTGTTTAACTCTTGAACGGGTAACGGTTTGATTTCGATCGTCCGCGTTTCCACGCGCAATCCCTGTTCGATGGCTTTCAAGTATGCTTCTTTGGCACTCCAAACCAGGTTTGCACGAAATTCTTTTTTATTTTCCGGCGAGGAAGAAACCCATTGAATTTCAAATGGAGTAAAGAAATCTTCCAATAACTCGGGGGATCTGGGCTCGATGAATTCGAGATCGACTCCAAAACGGCATTCCGCGTCTGGTGAATACCCCACCAGCACGGCATCCCTCGAATGGCTCATCGAAAGCCACCCCACTCTACCAACCCCTTCGATCACCGCCACAGGCGCGCCACTTTCCATTTTTTGAATCGTGATGGTGTTTAATGGAAGGGTTCCATTTTGAGCGTTAACCTTGGCCACCAGGTATTTCACCAACCAGCGGCTGGCCAACCACTCTCGTTTGCGCTTTGGCACCTTGAACTTCAGATATGTCTCCACTTCACCCTGATTAAAGGATTGTCCAAGAATGGCAAGGGTGTCTTGTGGAAAATATGGCGAGACCAAACCCAAACTACAAAATATCTTCATTTTTCAAAAGGGATTCATAGCCCATGCGGGTCTGTGAATCCCTTTCACCGTAACCTTCCTTTAAAGGGTTTCGCCGGATAACAAGGCTTTCATCGGAATGAGGAGGTCCGCGCTGGGAGAGTCTGCTTGCGCGGCGGTGCGGTACTCTGACAACTCAAGATAAACGTTGCCTTTCGAGTCCACCACACGCGCGTCGAAAACCCATTGTCCATCTTGCTGCCTGGGTTTAACCACCGCGTACACCGATGCGCCATTGACGTATTTTCGGTAAACTTTTAATTCGCCGATGGAGTGCGGCAATCCCAAGGTTCCGGTCGATCCGGCTTCCCACAACCCGGCGGTTTGAAGGCACAATTCGATCAATAACGGCGTGGTGTAGAGACCTGGCTCATCCGCCTTGATCTCGGCCAACTTCTGGTTGAACCTACCCAGCACCAATTCACCCGACCGTTGCGCCGCGTCCAAAACCTGGAACGATGGCCCGTGAAAATAGAGTTGGTAAATTTCATCCGCTGTTACGATCTTGTGTTTGCCCCATTTGGGTGGTTTGGAGGTATCAGGAGTAACGATTTCTTTCAGAGTTAGAAAAACCTGACCCTTAAAATGCTGCGTGTGGATTTTGACACCGGTTTTGTTTTCGGTGTTGGATTCCAAGGACACATCCACTCGCAAGCCTTCTTCACTGCGAACCGCGCCTGCTTTCCATTCAAGCGTGCGTGAACGATTGCCAAAAAACTTGAAGGGTGCCAGGAATTCTATGTTTTCAAGCCTTTCAACTTCAAAACCTGAATTGGCCGCCGCCAAAACGGACGAGATGTGCTTCGCGGCCCGGGTGAAGCCTTCGATGCCCACCACACCCGGCAAGACCGGCGTTCCATTGATCGAGTGGTCGCGCAGATAGCTGATCTCTTGCGGGTCGAGGGTGACCTCGAGCGTGATCCCGGAATCAGGCGAGTAACCCGTCAAATGACTTAACATCGTGTGAAGCGGGTTTCCAGCTCGAAGCGCGGCATCGGCCACGGGAACATTGAGACCGTGGTCTTTGGTCTTTGTTTTCGCGAACATCCCCAGCGCGCCGGCTACCACTACCTCACCAGTCGTACCCGCAAGGATTGCATCTCCAACGATTGGAGCGGCCTGGCGCGGGTTTAACATTTCGATCCCGGCATGTTCCATGATCATGGGGATCGATCCCCGACTTGCCATTCCGATCTCTGCCCAAGCGCCCCAATCCAACGACACAACCTTTACGGAAGGGTTTTGGGTAGGCAGCCAATAAGCCATTTTGGATAGAAAATCGTTGCCCGCGCTGTAATCCGTTTGACCGGCATTTCCAAACCTGCCCGCGATTGAGGAGAAAAGAATCACAGTTGAAGGAAGGCGGTCAGCTCTTTCCAAACCACCGAATAAATTCATAAAACCGTTGACTTTTACTTCCAACACCTGGTGGAATTCTTCCAGAGATTTGGATTCAATCTTGCGACTCTTTTCAAGCCCGGCCGCGTGGATGAAGTAATCCACATGGTCGATTTCAGCCTGGATCTGAGCCATAACAGTCGCAATGGAGTCAGGATCGGTCACATCACATTTCAAGTAGCTGGCTTTACCCCCAAAACTCTCCACTTGTTTAATCAATGCCAGGGTGGCCGCGGCGCGTTCCAGCGCGGCAAACCGGGTTTCCACCTGAACAGGGGTTACCTTCTCGCCGGTGGATGCCATCTCTTTCATTACACGGGCTTTATACTCCGCGGGTGCGGAAAGAATGGCTTGAACCTCCGATTCTTCAAGGTTATCAATTTGAGTTCTACTCAACAAGAAGAAGGTCCCCTTTGATCGCCTGGCCAAATCTTCAATGATCGCGGAGGTGATGCCTCCGGTTCCACCGCTGACCACAAACACTTTTTGGCCCTCAAAGTTGGTCTCGATATTTACTGATGCTTGCGCATCACCCAACGCGAGGGTGAACCTTAATTCGTTTTCGCGACCAACTTCCAAGGAAGACCGGTCATTCAAGGTTTCTTCGACCATGGCATGAGCGATAAATTCGGCACCCGCCAGAGTGTCAAAATCAACCAGTTTAACCAGAGCAGATTCGCGTTCACGGCTATACGCTTTTGTAAACCCACTCACCGCCCCACCCACTGGGTTTGAAGGATTAATCAAGCCGAACAAACCACCCATACGTGTACCTGAGATCAGGAACGCCGTATCAGGTATTAATTTTACAGTTTGGAAGAGCGTTTCCATTCTGAATTCCAGGGCTGCTTTCCAGGTCCCTTCCCGTTTGGCGTCCCATTTTGGATCTTCGTCCAGTCCCACCAGGTTGTATACCCCCAGAAGCGAACCCGCTTGAACCCATGCTGAAGTCTCGGCGTCCATTGTCTGGATTGAGATCACCTCCACCCCTTGTGAGGTTAAGAGAGTGGTCAATCTCTTTGAAGTCTCGTGAGCTAATTTGCCTTGACCGCCCAAGATCAACACCCGGCCGCCTTCCAACGTAATGCCGGTAACTTCACAGAGATCGATGCGCGGCAGCAATACAGGTTTAGGAATCCGCAATTTTAAGGGTTTGTTACTCACTTCTTCACTTTTAGTTTGAGAAGATTCAACGATTGCTTCCACGTTGACGGCGGGGATGATTTCTTGGGTTGGTTCCAGAGTAGGTGTAACCATAGGCGCGCTGGCGTCTTTGACAAACCCAATCACCTTGGCCAGGGTGTTGTAATCTGAAAGCCGCAGGTCTTCCCGTTTCGGGATGCCAAAATGGGTGCGCACCGCCGCAAACAATTCAGCCTGTTTGACCGTGTCGATTCCCAGGTCGGCTTCCAGGTCAAGATCAAGATCCAACATGTCGATCGGGTAGCCAGTTTTTTCGCTGACGGTCTCCAATACAAATTGTTTTAACCCTTCATCTTCTATCGAAGAATCCAGAAGAGTGACATCAGGTCTTGAGTTTTCAATAATCGCTGATGCTTCAGGGACAGGATTACTTGTTACAATCTGCACCTCTGGTTTTGCGTCGGAGATCGCCAGGTTGTCTTGAATAAAACCCATCACTTTTTCGAGCGTATTGTATTCAGACAACCTCAAGTCTTCACGCTTTGGAATTTCATAATGGGTGCGTATGGTCGCGAACAATTCGGCTTGTTTAACGGTGTCAATGCCTAGGTCCGCTTCGAGATCGAGGTCCAAATCGAGCATTTCGATCGGATAGCCAGTTTTTTCGCTAACCACGGTCAGGATGTACTCTTTAATCTCATTTTCGGTCGCCGAACTTTGAACCAATGGGCGCGCTACGGGCACGACCGTTTTCACATCCGCTATTTCAACGTTGCTCGAGGTCTTTGTGGTGGATTGAAGGGAGTCTATGGCTTTCACACCAGATCCGGGTTGAGAAATCTCAGCCCAAGCCCCGGGTAGGGAACCATAATGCCAGGTACTTTTCATTAAGGCGTTAACTGGCGTCCCTTGATCTTTAATCCGCAGGGTCCGTTTTATGACCTCTAACTCAGCACTCGCGTAGCCTGAGACCGCCTGCAGCCATTGGTCATACGTTTTGTGATCGATGCGCTCGCTTGTACGCGCAATTTTCCGATACAAGACCATAGCGATCTGTGAACCAAAGCCCGCCCCCAGACGCAACGCGAATTCAGGGTTATATACACCCCCCTTGGATAAATTCAGGTTACCAAGGTCAGGATCCGGTTCGAATCCCTCATCGATGTTGGCAATGGGGGGAACCTTTCCAGTTTCGAGTGACTTGACCGCGAGAACATCTTCGATACCGACACCCATCGAATGGCCGGTAAAGCCCTTGGTGTTGGCGATTATCACCCGGTCGGCATTTTCTTTGAAAGTATTCCTCAACGCGAAAATTTCAGCGCTGGCGCTGCCACCCCTGGCGGGGGTGTAGGTTTCGTGAGAGAAAAACACGACCTTGGAAGCAATCTCGCCTCGCGAAATACCAAACCGGTTTTCTGCGGTACTTACCAGCACATTCATGAGGTTTCCAACGTGTTGGATATCTAGCCTGGTGCCGTGAAACGCGCTGTTTGAATACTGAGAAGACACGATCTCGCAAATCGGCTGAACGCCGCGTTCGGCAGCGCCATCCTGGCTTTCTACGATCAGCGCCGCGGCGCCCATGCCCATGATCATGCCATTACGGCGTTTATCGAAGGGAAGAGCAGCCATGCGTAAATTTCCTTCAGTCGTCGCGGCTCCGCTGGCAAATAAACTTGTGCCAATCCAGGATGCCAGGTTTTGGTCCGAAACATCGTCCCCAGCGATAATGATTACCCGGCGGCATCTGCCAGCGCGAATCCAATCTTCCGCCAAGCCCACGCCCATGGTTGTCGTGGCGCAAGCCGCGTTCACCGAGGTGTTGGGACCTTTGGCACCGATGTATTCAGCGAATTGAGAATGCCCCATGGATAAGATTCTAAAAAGGAAGTGCCGATCAAAGTGGTAATTCAATTCCTTCAGTTTTTGTTCCAGTTCAGTCTTCCGGCGGGTAATTTCGTCCTGGAAATTCGTTTGTCCCGAGGGATTGAGCCCCAAGAGTAAATCTTCCATACTTTGCACTTCGGCCAACTGGTTCTGCAAAGACTGCGCGGTGTAAAACCGATCGGCTTCTTCAGCCATGCGATTAAGACCAGGGAACGCGGAGCAGAAGATCACACCGGTTTCATCCTGCATGGATTCGGGTAGTTTCCAACCATCTGGCAAGTAAGTGCCTTTACTCGTGCGGCGGTATTGTCTCACGAGCGGAATGCCGGCGTCCTTCAAGGCGTCAATGCCGGCGGCGAACGCTAGTTGGGTTGAAATATCCAGCGAATCCACCCGTTCGGCAGGCACGCCAAATTCTTTTTCAAGATCAAAGATGCCCTTTTGGCCAGCCAATTTTAAGGTTTGATCCAGATCAGTGATCTCTTCCATCACCGCCCCGGATTCACTTTTAACTAACCGGGTTACCTTTTTATCCAACATGTCTTTTCGTATGTTTTCAGGTAAGGCTTCGATGCGCATTTTGCCTGCCATCATACTTTCGATGTTTCCGTCGTCAAAAACATGCACATCGCGGCCTGGCAACCCTAATCCGGCGCCAGTGACCACGACAGAGCCGGTCAACCTTACCACCGGATTTTCAGTACTCTGCGGTGAGAATTCTTTGGCATCTTTAACAATTAAATTATTCATGGATGGTACCTGGAGGTTGGCGGTGGAATTGATCGGCATCACCCCGGCGGCGTACAAGCCGCACAGGGCTTCATTGAAACTTGCCTGGCCTCCCTTGCGGGGATGGTTTGTTGCCAGAACAATGGTGCCAGACTTGCCCTTCATATTGTCAGCGGCGAGCGCGTTGAGCACTCGTTTTGGACCGATTTCAACGAACACCCTCGCGCCCGCGTCAAAAAGCGTTTGCATACTTTTCACAAACTGGACGGGTGAAGCAACCTGTTGAGCGAGCAGATTCGTGATTTCTTCAGCAGAGTGTGGATAAAATTCACCCGTCACGTTGGCCACAATCGGGATCTTCGGCGCCATTACCTTCATCCGCTCGATCACATTACGCACAGGTTCGCTCGCCGGGGCAACAATTTTTGTATGAAAAGCGTGCGAGACCGGGATTCGAACTGCTTGAAATCCGTCTGCCTGGAATCGGGCAATCGCGGCTTCAATCGCCTCAGAAGTACCGCCTAAAACAGATTGCACCGGGCTGTTGACATTGGCGATGACGATGTAACCTTCCACGGACGCGATCACTTTTTCAACCACGTCCAACGGCGCGGATACCGCCGCCATGCCGCCCGGGTCGTCCACCTTGATCCTGGACATTTCACGTCCACGCGCGCTGACCACCTCAAGCGCTTCGCTGAAGGTCAAAACCCCCGATGCCACCAGGGCTGCGTATTCGCCCAAACTGTGACCAATGACAAAATCCGGAGAAAAACCGAATTTCGCCATCAATCTTAAGAGCGCCACATTGGCAGTCAGAAGTGCCGGTTGAGTAATGGTTGTATTCTTTAATTCTTTTTCGGCTTGCGCAAGATCCTCTTCGTTTCCCTCAGCGTATATGTAGCTGGTCAGAGGCTTGCCGAGGATGGGGGTCAAGAACAAGTCTGCTTCCGCAAAAGTGTCGCGCACAACTGGTTCCACATCCCGCAGGTCTTTGATCATGTTCACATATTGTGAACCCTGCCCTGGGAACATGAAAACGGTTTTTCCCGCGGTTCCAACACCGCGGTAAATACCATGGGCTTGAAGCGCTGTCCACGTTGCCGGCGCATCCGATTGGAAGGCGCTTAACGTTTTTTCGCAACGCTTGATCAACTCCTCGACATTTTCATAATCAATGGCAACTCGTTCCTGTTTGGCGATCTCCGATGGGGATGGGCACTTAGACTCCGGGACCTGCCCCATACGAATCGCAGCAAGTTGATCCGCGACCTTTTGCTGTAATTCCTGTTTTGAATCCGCTGAAAAGAAACACAACCCCTGGTAAGGCCGGCATTGGGAATCAGGATTAACCATTTCTGAATTTGAGACAATCTTTTCAGAAGACTTAATCGTGGTCGAAGGGGTTTCCGTCCCTTGGGTTGAAGATTGCCCCGCGAGGGCGTCCGTCATGAAGCCAACCACCTTGGTGATTGTGTTGTAATCTGAGAGTCTTAAATCTTCACGCTTCGCGATATTGTAATTCGTGCGAATCGCCGCAAAAAGTTCCGCCTGTTTGACCGTGTCAATACCAAGATCGGCTTCGAGATCAAGATCGAGGTCAAGCATTTCTTTTGGATAACCGGTTTTTTCGCTGATGGTTTCCAAGACAAAATCAACGATCTTGGCGTTATCCACAATTGCAGCGGGTGCCATGGAAATTTCGGCCACCGGTAGAGCTTTGGTTAACACAACTTGTTCATTGAGAGCGCTTTCGATTTTCAAGGGCATCGCATAACTGGATTTTTCACTCCCCAACACCCCGGGAAGGTATTCCTCCAGAACCACATGGAAATTCGTACCGCCAAATCCAAAACTGCTGACGCCGGCGAAGCGATATTTACCATGCTTTGATTCCCATTCGCGTGGCTGGGTGTTGACCGCGAAGGGTATGCTGGAGAAATCAATGTTTGGGTTCGGCTTTTCGAAATTCGCCGAAGGCGGCAGCACTTTTTCATGCAAGGCGAGGATGGTTTTCAACAATCCAGCCGCACCCGCCGCGCTTTTAAGGTGCCCGATGTTAGATTTGACCGATCCCAGCGCGATGCTTTGATTTGCCAACCCGGAGGACCCGAAAACGGATTTCAAGCTTCCAACTTCAGCCACGTCCCCAACCTTGGTCGAGGTTCCGTGCCCTTCGACCAAACCCATTTCGTGCGGGGTCACGCCTGCATTTTGCAGAGCACGTTCGATGGCGCGTTGCTGGCCCAATGGATTGGGAGCGGTGATGCCTTTCCCCTTGCCGTCTGAGCTTCCGCCAATACCACGCACCAGGGCGTAAATCTTGTCGCCATCCCTTTCAGCGTCTTCCATTCGTTTGAGCAAGAAAATGACAGCCCCTTCACCCATGACAAAACCATCCGCCCGGTCTGAATAAGGTCTTGACCCACCTGCGCTCAAAGCGCCGATCTTGCAGAATTTGATGAAGGATTCGGGGCCCATGCTGCGATCAACACCCCCACATAGGGCAGCATCAAAATGATGGTTCGCGAGCCCATTCACCGCGGCTTGAACTGCCGCCAAGGAAGACGCACACGCCGCATCCGTAATAAAATTTGGACCAGTAAAATTAAAAATATTGGCGATTCTACCCGCGATAATATTGGATAATTCTCCAGGCATCGTGTCTTCTGTAATTTGCGGAATTCGAGATCGAATATCACCTGTAATCCCGGCGAGGATTTCTTGTTGTGTCGTGGCGGGTAGGTTTTGGAAGCTAATTTGCGATCGTAGTGATTCGAGGTACTCAGGCAGTAAGAGCCTAAAGGTAGAACGATAATGTCCTTCGCCGGCATTGGCGTTACCCAGGATCACAGCCACCCGTTCCGGGTTTAAAGACCTTTCAGGATACCCAAAATCTTTAAGCGCTTGATGGGCAGCGGCCAAGCCCCATTGCTGGGCGGGATCCATCAACGCCAGCACGCGCGGCGGAATGGCAAGACCGATCTTGAAGGGGTCAAGCTGATATCCTTTCACAAAAGCGCCGATTTTGGAATACGTTTTATCCACGGCTGAGGGGTCTGGATCGTAGTAGAGGCTCGTCGGCCACCGATCCGCTGGTACCTCGGTGATCGAATCTTTTTTAGATAAAATATTTTTCCAGAAAGACGCCACGTCAAAGGCATCCGGTAAGATCGCCCCCATTCCAACGACTGCAATTGCGGTTTGAGTATTCATTCTTCTCCTTATTTTTTTTGCGATGTCACTTCGGTAAAATGCAACACAAATCCAGGCCTTAAGGGAATAAGGCTTGCCACTGGCTATTTTTTGGGTTGATGGGTTTCTCTACATAAAACTAATCGTTTTTACGACTCTGTCAATTCACCAGTAAGCGAGGTTCAAGACCTCTTGCATGCATAAGAAAACCCTGAAATTATGTGTTGGATTCGGAAATTTTAGGATTTGTGACATTTTTTTGCAGATTTATAAGGCAAATTAAAGGTCAAACCCTCCATTATTACAGAGGGTTTGATCAGGAATTACCATTGAATCTGCGGATCGAATCCGCGAATTCAATCAGGAAGAAGTTTGTAAAGAAAAATAATCAATTCACCTGAATCGAGGTCATCATCGCATCCAGAGCGGTGAGATCGGGGATAAACGTGTTGGAAGCATTGTCAAGGTTGTGTCTTACTAAATATTTATGTTATTTGGATTGGTTGCTCAAAGTTGTTGAAAGGATTGTTTCCGTCCAATTCAGGGCGTTTAGATAGAGCGAACTGAGTTTCCAGAAATTGACACCCAATTCGAGAATCGGTTCGCGTTTGTAAGTCTCAAACCCGCGAATGGCGCGCAGAACCGCGCCAATCTGCCCCTTACCTTCCAGGATGGCGGTGGTCACTTCAGGGTCGAGGTTCAAATCCGCGAGGATTTTTTCCATCGGCGCATCCATCAACGTGTCCAAAACGGTGAATAACCCAGCCAAAAAATATTGGTCGGGATTGGGCACCTTCATCGCCCAGGCGAAGTTTTCAGCCGCCTTTGCCCTTAACAACGCCTGTTGGCAAAGGACGTAAGGTTTGTTTCTCACCCTGGCCATGAGGAAAAAGCTCAACCAGTTGCGCAACTGTCTGCCACCAATGAGGGCGATGGCGTGCCTGACCGAGGTGATAGTAACCGGCAACGAGTAATAACCGGAATTAACCACTTTCAGCAGACTCAAGACGAGAGTCACATCCATCGAAATAAACTTTTCGAGTTCCCTCAGCTTCATATCAGGTTTTTGAAGACTAATCAACACCTGCAGGATGACGGCTTTTGAAGAATCCAATTTGTGAAGTTCAATGATCTCTGGTTCACAAAAGAAATACCCTTGAAAAAAATCGAAACCCAACCCCATGCAGCGGCGGTAGAGTTCACGGGTTTCCACTTTTTCAGCGATTAGCTTGATGGGTTTTTGCTTCAGGTTGTGAACCAGATCAGAAATTTCAGCATTGCTCAAAAGGCTCACATCGACTTTGGCATAAGTTGCCAGGTTGGCGATCGGAATATTCCATTTTTCGAGTGTGACAAGGTCATCCACAGCAAAAACATATCCCTTAGAAGTTAGCTCTCGAATACCGATAATTACCTCATAGTCCGGTTCCACATCTTCCAAAATCTCGAGAATCACCTGGTGTGGTAATAGGGGGATTGGGAACTGGCCAGTTAAGAAACCGCGCGTCAGATTGATAAATGCCATTTTATGGCCAACAAGAGATTGAAGCCCAGCGTTTGGAAATGCCTTCATAAAGACATCCAATGTGGCTTCATTGTCATCGTCAAAAGAGGCGAAATTATCGTAGGAAGAACGATAGAGTAATTCGTAACCGAAAATATTTAGGTTGCGATCCAAGATCGGCTGCCGACCGATGAGACATTCGTTGTTTTGGCAGTTACTTTTTTGCATTACTTTCCCCCGGTTTATACCAAATTCAGTCAATAAGTAAAAGGATTAGGATTCCAAACGATGACCAAAATTCGTTATTAACAATTTTATTATAGCACCCTGATACCCAGTCAAACAACGATTTCAACCTACAAAAAAGTAAGGGCTCGTCCACCTTCAAGAAATTGATGAGATCATTTTTTACAACAAATAACCTGCCAATGGCAGGTTATTTGTTGGAGGAAGAGAATTATTATTATTCGATCTCGGTCAATTTCACCGGGCGGTTTTCCTTCAACGATTTACTCGCTGCCATAGCGATGACCACTGGTTTACGTCCATCTAAAGCGGTAACGGGTGTTTCTTTATCTTCGCGGATGGCGTCAACGAAATCCCGCATTTCAGCAATGAACGAGTCCATATAGCGTTCCAAGAAGAAGAAAAGAGGTTTTTCAGAAACCACTCCATCTTCGCTGCTAAAGACGCTCGAATTCGCGGTGTTGTTGGTCACCGCCACCATGCCCTTGGAGCCGAAGACTTCGACCCTCTGGTCGTAACCGTAGGCGGCTTTACGGCTGTTGTCGATCGTACCAATTGCGCCATTTGCGAATTTCAGGGTGATCACCGCGGTATCAATATCACCAGCCTCGCCGATGGCGGGGTCAACCATCACACCACCCGCGGCAAAAACTTCCACCACTTCGCTTCCAGAGAGGTAACGCGCCATGTCGAAATCATGGATGGTCATGTCCAGGAACATTCCGCCCGATAACTTGACGTAACTGGCTGGAGGAGGGGCCGGGTCGCGGCTGGTAATCCGCAGAATATGCACTTCACCAACCTTGCCTTCGTTAACCATCTGCCTAACTTTCTTAAAGTTAGGGTCGAAACGGCGGTTAAAACCGATCTGACATTTGACACCCGCTTTTTTCACAGCCGCCAGAGCGCTGTCGATCTTTTCGAGGCTGTGGTCAACTGGTTTTTCACAGAAAATATGTTTTCCGGCTTGCGCGGCTTCGGTCATGAATTTTGCGTGGGTATCGGTGGAAGAACAGATCGCCACGGCGTCAATCGATTTGTCTTCGAGAATCTTGCGGTAATCTTCAAAATACGCCGCAACATGAAGCTTTTCAGCAAGTTCTTTGGCAAATTCCAGGTTGGGGTCGGCGATTGCCGCCACCACCACGCCCGGCACACGGGTTGCGAGGTTTTCAGCGTGGATTTTACCGATGCGACCCGCACCAATAACGCCCACTCTAATTGTTTTTTGTGTACTCATTTCACGATTCTCCCTTTAACTTTATAACCCGATGGATTTAATGTATTCGCGATTGCGCAGCGCCGAATTGAAGGGTTTGCCCATCCCAGGCAAAACATCCTGTTCGACCACGATCCAACCCTCAAACCCGGCTTTTTCAAGCTCAACCTTGACCGCCTTGAAATCCACGGCACCTTTGCCCAACTCGCAGAAAACTCCGCCAGCGACTGATTTGAAGTAATCCCAACCTTCACGGCGGGATTGCGCAGCGATGGCAGGCTCACAGTCTTTAAAATGCATGTGCCAGATTCGCTTGGCGTTTTCCTGCAAGAACTTGACCGGATCGCCACCCGCAAACTGATAGTGGCCTGTATCGAGGCAGATTCCGACTAACGCAGGGTCGGTAAGAGCCAAAAGTTGGTCGATTTCGGCCGGGGTTTCAACATAACCTCCGCAATGATGGTGGAAGACCAGGCGCATGCCGGTTTCCTGGTTCACGGCTTTAGCGATGCGATCCACACCCTTGGCGAAAACCTTCCATTCGGCGTCACTCAAGCCCATCGCCGCCGAAATCCGTCCGGCGTTTTGGGTGCGCTCAGGGATGCTGCCGTTGTTGTCTGCCAGCACAATAAACGGGGATGAACCTTCCACGGCTGATAGCAGACGGGCCACTTTAAGCGCAGCAGCTTCGCCGGCAGCGTGAGTGCTTTCATCTTTTAATGCCACGGGCACAAAAGCACCCAACAAAGTTAATGCACGCTGACGTAATTCTTTTTTCAACAGTGCAGGATCAGTGGGCATGAAGCCCCAGTCACCCAATTCGGTGCCCTCATAACCGGTTTTTTGCATTTCATCCAGAACGATATCAAATGTTGCGGGTTTGCCCTGTAAATCGAATTCGAGTGCTCCCCAAGAGCATGGTGCGTTGGCTATCTTGATCATGATTCCCTCTCCAAAAGTAAAACGGATTATTTATCGATTTCGCTAAGCGAAACCGGTCGTTGCTCATCCAGGGATACTGTCGCGGCGATCCCGATGGCTGTTGCCGCGCGAGCGTCCGCGCCGGTGACGGTGGGTTCCGTGTTGTTGACGATGTGTCGCACAAACTCACGAATCTCCTCGGCGTAAGCGATACCGAAGCGTTCCATGAAATAAGGCACCACATCATGAGTGACACCCTGGCGATTAAGCACGAGTAAGGGGGTTTGTTTCATGTAACCGATCCACAGGCTGCCTTCGGTGCCAAGAACTTCGGTGCGGATGTCATAGCCATAGACGGCGTTGCGGCTGATGTCGATGTTGCCCACGGCTTCGCTGGCGAATCGCATGTTGATCACCACGTTGTCGATATCCCCCACGTCTTTCAGTTCAGGGAATGCAAGGCAAGTGCCTTCAGAGTGAACCCGGGTAACCTCGCTGCTCATCAACCAACGAGCGAGATCAAAATCATGCACTCCCATATCCACGATCATGCCACCACTGTTTTCACGTTTGGCAAATTCCAGGCTGGTGCGTTTTGGATCGCGGCTGATGGCTTTAAACATGACCGGTTTGCCGATCAAGCCTTCTTCGATCTTTTGTTTCGCCGCAGCATAAGGCGGATCAAACCGGCGCATGAATCCCATTTGCAATTTGACCCCGGCTTTTTTCACGGCCGCCAAAGCCAAGTCGCAAGCATCCAGTTGCTGTGAAAGGGGTTTCTCGCTAAAAATATTCTTGCCAGCCGCGGCCGCAGCCGCGATGACCTCGGCATGTGTGCCCGTCGGGGAGGTGATCACAACCGCGTCCACTTCCTTGGAATCCAATAGCTTGCGATAGTCAGAATAGCGGTTCTTGATCTGAAAACGGTCACTCACTTCCGCGAGTGTCTTCTCATCCGGGTCGGCCACAGCCACGAGGTTCACTTCTGACACCGTGAACGCCAGCGTGTTGGCAAAAACCTTCCCCATTCTCCCCGCGCCGATCAATCCAATCCTTATGCTCATGTTTCCTCTCCCTTGAAAATTTTATGAATTACAAGAAGTATTTTTCATTCTTTCGTTTTTCTTCATATTCCTTACGTACTTTTTTCACTTCTGGCATGGTCGAAACTTCAGCCACAGCCACGTCCCACCAGGATTCGTACCCTGGAACTTTTTCTTCGCGATCCGTGTTAATCACAATCACTGAAGTATGATCCAGTTTTCGAGCCTTAGCGAGGGCGTCCTTGAAAGCAGCGATCGAATTGGGAGTAAAAACCTCCGCGCCAAGGCTGGCGGCGTTGGCGGCGTAATCGATGACCAGGCGCTCACCCACCAGTTGCCCTGAGTTCAGGTCGCGGTGATTTAAGCGGGTGCCAAATCCCTCACTTCCCAAAGAACCAGACAAGGCTCCAATCGAGCCAAAGCCGTGGTTATCTACCACGATGATGATCAGCTTGATCCCCTCTTGCACGGCGGTGACGATCTCGGTTGGGTTCATCAAGTAGGTGCCATCGCCCACCCAGACGAACACTTCACGGTTTGGGTCGGCAAGTTTTACGCCGATGCCTGCCGGGATCTCGTAGGCCATGCAAGAATAGCCGTATTCCATGTGATACGAATTGGGGGTGTGCGTTCGCCACAATTTGTGCAAGTCGCCAGGTTGGCTGCCCGCCGCCGAAAGGATCACATCCGTAGGGCTGGCCTGCTGCCAAATCGCGCCGATCACTTCACTTTGGGCGGGGATGGGCAGGTGGTCGAGGTTGAAAAGCCGGTCGGTTTCCCTCTCCCAGGCTTCTTTTAATAACGTAATTTCATGGCTGTAGGAATCAGCAACTTGAAATGATCTCAAAGCTTCTAAAAGTTCTTCCAGGGTCACTTTCGCGTCCGCGGTGAGCGGAACGCCACTGTGTTTAAAGGCGTCCATTTCGAAAATATTGATGTTGACGAACCGGACGTTCGGATTTTGGAAGGCCGTCTTTGATGCGGTGGTGAAATCGGAATAGCGCGTCCCCACCCCGATGACCAGGTCCGCGTCATGTGCAACACGGTTCGCTGCGAGTGTGCCTGTGGCGCCCACCGCCCCCAAGTTGCAGGGTTGGTTGTAAGGCAACGCGCCTTTACCGGCCTGGGTTTCGCAGACCGGAATCCCCGTCTGTGAGGCAAATTTTCCGAGCGCCTCACAAGCCCCACTAAATAGCACACCGCCGCCAGCCACTATCAAAGGTTTCTTGGCGGCCTGGATCATCCGCACCGCTTCAGCCAGCCGGCTTCGGTCAGCCATTGGGCGATGAATGCGCCACACCCGTTTTTTAAAAAATTCCTCCGGGTAATCATAAGCTTCTGCTTGCACATCCTGTGGCAGTGAGAGGGTCACAGCCCCGGTTTCAGCCGGAGAAGTGAGCACGCGCATGGCCTCGGGGAGCGAGGTGATCAGTTGGTCGGGTCGGTTGATACGATCCCAGTAGCGTGAGACTGGTTTAAAGCAATCGTTGACGCTGATATCCTGGGTATTGGGAGATTCCAATTGTTGCAACACGGGGGCTACGTTGCGGCGGGCGAAGATGTCGCCGGGGAGCAGCAACACGGGCAGCCGGTTGATCGTTGCCAGGGCCGCCCCAGTAACCATGTTGGTGGCGCCAGGTCCAATTGAAGAAGTGCAGGCAAACGCTTGCATTCTATTTTTCATCTTGGCGAAACCACTGGCGATGTGCACGCCGGCCTGTTCGTTGCGCACCATAATGTAACGAAAATCAGGGTTTTCTTGAAGCGCCTGCCCAATGCCGGCCACGTTTCCATGGCCAAAAATCCCCAGCACACCTGCGAAGAAGGGTTGCTGCTGGCCGTCGCGTTCAACGTACTGGTTTTTGAGAAAGCGGATGAGGGCTTGCGCCATGGTTAATCGGATCGTGGTCATAAGTTCTCCCTTCCTCTACGCGGCATTAATATCAGGGTTTGGAAGCATGAATTCGCGGATGACACCCTGCACTTCGTGATAAGATGCCACGAAACCCCGCAACGTGCGCACGGTCGCGCCGTAGGTGTCGAATTGGTCAACGGTCATACCGTCCGCAGCGTAAGCCATGCGAAAATCAGGGATCTTGGTGAGCATTTCTGTGACGAAGCGGGAGTCAACCGGGTCGGCCATTCTTTCTTTAACTTCAATGTCGCTGGCGTTGATCTTTAGTTGCCATTCGTATGGGATGGTCAAAATGAGATCTCCGCCGATCAACTCAGACCAATGCCCCAGGTGGCGGTAAGCCGCAGCTAAAAGGCGAGTACGGTATTTGCGTTCGTTGAAGATCTTGTACGCATTTTTCATGCAGGCGATTCCCGCCCAGTCCAAGATGGCGGGGTCGATCTCAATACCATCGCGTTTCGCCACGGCTTTCATCCAGTCATCGGTGCGGCCTACCATGATGGTGCAAACCGGGGACATTTCTGCAATGGGTTTGTTTTCTGCCGCGCGGCGGTTTAATCCGCGCTCTACGGCTTCGGCCACCGCGATGGATTGCGGTACGGTGAAGCAAACCGTGGCGTTGATCGAGGCACCCTGGTAGGTGGCTTCTTCAACCGCAGCGATGCCAGCTTTGGTAACCGGAACCTTGATCTGCATATTGGGTGCCAGGGTATTAAAATGCACGGCATGGTCGGTAATGGCGTTGGCGTTGCGGTAGAAAGTGGGGTTGGTTTGAATCGAGAGGCGACCTTTTTTGCCTTTTTCGCGATGATAAATCGGTAGTAATAGTTCCGCCCCGCGAACTGCCATCTCTTCAATCAACTTCCATGTGACTTCCACTTCAGACCAGGTCGGGTTCGTTCCGATCAACTCGTGAATGCGGTCCAACCAGAGGTGCATCTCTTTCTTGAGGACATTGACCACGATGGTGGGGTTGGAGGTGGCACCCACGGCGCCATTTTCAATCGCGTAGGTTAATTCCTCGATTGAGCAGGAATCATTCCAATAGTCCGTGGGAGTCGTCATTACGGTTTGGTGCAATTTGCTCTTGTATTCGGTCATCGAATTCTCCTTGGATCACTGATTCATCTTGAGCGATACTAAGGGAAGGCGTTTATCCATTTCCTTCCACGTTTCTTTGACCCATGAATAAGCGGGGTCGTCCCGGCTTGCCAGGGATTGATCCGTGCCGGCCAGGATGTTCAAGTAGTACACGTTGTAGCCGGGGGCGGCCACCACCGGATGGTACCCTTCAGGCGAAAGAACGGCTTCGCTGTCAGATACCAGGATTAGCTCGTCCAGGCTGTGGTCGTCGGTGTAAATATGCTGGTAGGCGTAACCTTCCGGTTTATCGACCTTGTAGAAGTAGATCTCTTCAAGATCGGCCTCCAACAACTTGCCATCCGCATCCAAGACACGTTGGTCATGCTTGTGCGGTGGGTAGGAACTCCAATTCCCAGAAGGGGTGTAAACCTCCACCACCACCAGGCGCTCGCAGGGAAAACCGGGAGGGAGCATCTTGTTGATCTGACGCGAAGCGTTATCTCCCCCGCGTAATTCCACTTCCACGTCTTCCGGTTTCACCAGCACGGGAGGGAAATCCTTGGTCGCCGCAGCCCATCCACAGGCAAAATCGAGGGTCGGGCTGACGGCCTTGACCACAAGATCCGTGTTGCGGGTGAGGAAAAGCGTGGTGGGCATACCGTGGAATACATCGCTGCGGGAGCCAAGGTGAGCCCAATTGCCACGATTGGTGGAGACATCGCAGGTTCCTCCCAAAATAATGAGCGCGAGTTCATTCTCGCCGGTTGAAAACTTCCATTCTTCGCCCTGTTTCAATTTTGTGGCAGTAAAATTCAAGTGCTGCCACCCGGCAGATTGCGGGGTGATCTTTATGTATTCTTGTTGGTCGATAACAGGTTTAACCAACAATTTGGAGCTTATCGCGGTCATTGAACCTCCTGGGTCTTGCGCGGCGCGGTGGACGCGCGAATTAAAATTTCGCCCCGCATCATTCGAGAGATTAGGGGAGAGGGTTGAGAATCTGGTTTATCGACACGGTCGAGCAAGGTGTGTGCGGCTTCTGAACCGATTGCCCGCTTGGGCTGGTCAAAGGTGGTCAATGGTGGGTTGGTGAAGGCAGAATATTGGATGTTATCAAAACCAGCCACAGAAATTTGGTCGGGCACCTGGATGCCCTGATCAGCCAACACTTTTAAAGCTCCGATTGCCATCAAATCGTTGAAACAGAAGATGGCATCCGGCAAACCCGTGCCGAGTAGTCGATGCATACCTTCCACCCCGTTTTGGATCTCACCACCGCCGCACGCAAAGATCAGAGACTCATCAACGGGAGTTCCCGAACGTTTCATTTCTTCACGGAAACCCTTCAGTCGATCGTCATTAATCCGTTGGGCGTTTTCATTGCCCAGGTAAGCGATGCGTTGGTGACCAAGCGAGAGCAGGTAACTTGTGATGCGGCGGGAGCCATACCCATCATCATGGGCAATCGAACATTGGTATTCTTCGGGGGATTGGTTATTGATCACCACAATCGGCATGCCATATCCCTTAAGGCGTTCGGCTTGTTGCCTGCTGACGGTGACTGAACAAATGATCACGCCTTCCACGCGGTGTTCGGCAAAAGCCTGGATAATGTCCTTTTCGGACTCCGAATTGAGGTGTGAAGAAGAAAAGAAGAGACTGTAGCCGGCAGGTTGGAGCACATCCTCAATGCCTTGGACGATTTCGCCGAAATATGGGTTGTCGATGCGGCTGACGATCACGCCGATCACCTTTGACCGTCTGGTTTTCAACCCGCGTGCGGCCGCGCTCGGCATGTAACCCAGCTCGTTAGCCAATTCACGAATCGTAGCGGCTGTGCACTCCGGGATGGCCGGGTTGCCATTTAACGCCCGAGACACTGTGGCGTGCGATACTCCAGCTTTTCGGGCGATGTCTTTAATCGTAGGAGGCATCCAAAACTCCAATTCATGCACACGTGTGCAAGAAGAGTATAGCAACTTGGAGAGTTAAAGTCAATATCAATTTGAAAGTTAACTTGCATTTTATAAAAAAATGTTGTAAACTTTTCATTTGTAAGCCCCATTGCATTGTTTTTCCATTTGAAATCAGTATTCACAAACCCATCTTGACGCATCACCGCCCTGGTCTTGCGATTTCCTTTATCCGAGAGGTAACCGTGACAGCAACTATTGAAGCCATATTCCTTGACGTCGGCAATACGCTCCGCATCGTGCTCGAAGAACCTGATTTTCAGCAAAAAGCCAGATTGGCCTTGATGGAATTAGTGGGAACGTCCAAAACGGAAGAAGAATTCTTTGCGGAATTGGAATCCCGTTGGTCTATTTATCGAAAAACTTCCAAGAAATCACTTAAAGAAGCTTCAGAGCGCGATCTGTGGTGCCTTCACCTGCTCCCCGATTATCCCGCGGAAAAGATCTCCCCGCTTTCGGGTAAACTCACGCGTTTATGGCGCGACCGGGATGGCCGCCGCGTCCCACGGCACGATGTAAAAGCGACCATCCTTGAATTGGCAAAGCGCGGTTACAAACTTGGGATCATTGCCAACACGATCACCGAAACCGAAATTCCAGATTGGATCGCTGAAGATGGTTTGACCGACTTCTTTTATCCTGTGATCCTTTCTTCCAAGGTGGGGTTGCGCAAACCCGACCCAGAGATCTATTGGCTGGCCTCACGCGAAATTGGCGTGGAACCTGCCCGGTGCGCTTATGTCGGCGACAACCCCATCCGCGACGTGGAAGGTACTCAGGCGGCGGGTTACGGCATGATGATCGTCATCGACGAACCCAAGACCATTGAAAAAGAACCTCAATCGAGCGAATTCGTGATCGACCATCACATCACCGAGATCGGCGATTTGTTATCCATTTTCCCGCCAAGGAATTAAGCATGTCCCTGTCCCCGGAAATTCAATCCAAAGTTAACCAGGTTGATGCCATTTTCCTGGATGTAGGCAACACATTGCGTATTTTGCTTAAAGAGGAACCTCACCGGGCCGCCGCCCGTCTGGAGATCGCTCGCTTGACGGGCACATCAGAAAATCCCGACACCTTCGTGGCGGAAATCGACCGTCGTTACAAGGAGTATCGCAAGTGGGCTTTCGCACAAATGGTGGAAGCCACCGAAAAAGACTTGTGGACGCGCTGGTTACTGCCCGATTACCCCGCGGACCGCATCTCCGACATTTCAGCCGAACTCACCTACCAATTCCGCCAGTCCATGGGGCGGCGGGTGGTAGCTGAAGGCGGTATCGAAACGATTAAAGCCTTGTTTGATCGAGGTTACGTCTTGGGCATCATCAGCAATGTCATCACCGAACGTGAAATCCCGGATTGGCTCGAGGAAGACGATTTAACACGTTACTTCAAATCCGTGGTGCTTTCATCCGTTTTTGGCAAACGCAAACCCGATCCCTCCATCTATTTCGAAGCGGCCAAACGCGCGGGCGTGACACCCGCTCAATGTGCATATGTAGGCGACAATTTCGCCCGAGACGTGGAAGGCACGCGCAACGCCGGTTTTGGCATGGTGGTCATTATGCCCGACGAAGAAGACAAAAACATCACTGTGCCGCCTGAACAAACTCCCGATCTGGTGATCGACAGGCTGCCTGACCTGCTCAATGTTTTCACGGGTAAGAAATAAGGTTGAAAATTATGGAATATTCTCGCGTCCAAAACAGCGGTAGGATCCTGGCCCAAACCGTCCGGCAGATGTTAACCGAAGGTCAAACGGATTATTCCTTTGAACCTGTCGTTCTGGCAGACGCGCGCGGACAAAGCGTGGGGCGCATCCAGGAAGACGACGCGGTAGTTTTCTGCTGCCGCCGTGGCGAGCGCGAGATCCAACTTACCGAGGCTTTCACAGATGGACACCTCGATCAGATGGAAACCATACCCTTCAAAAACCTGCCATTTGTCATCCTCACGCTGTATCATGAAAAGTTTAAAGACCTGCCGGTGGCTTTTGCCCCGGTCAAGGTTCTTAATACACTCGGAGAAGTTGTCAGTCGAGCGGGCTTAAAGCAAACCCGCGTTTCAGAATCTGAAAAATTTGCTCATGTCACTTTTTTCTTTAATGGCGGCAACAATCAACCATTTATGGGTGAAAAAGACATTCGCGTCCCTTCCCCCAAAGGCATCCCGTTCGAACAGGTGCCGGGATTGAAACTGGAAGAGGTAACCGACGAAGTCATCGCTCAATTGAAACAGGGTGTCGACCTGGTGGTCACCAATTTTGCCAATGGAGACGTAATCGGCCACACCGCCAACCGCGAGGCGAAGATCGAATGCGCTAAACTGGTGGACCGACAGCTTGATCGGGTGTTGGCAGCCGCTAACGCTGCGGATTATGTCACCCTGGTGACCGCGGATCATGGCAACCTGGAAGAGCTGCTCAGTGAAGACGGCACGCCGCACGTTGCCCACACCGCCAACCTGGTCCACTGTGTGCTGGTAGACCCGTGCACAAATGAAAAAGTAGTATTACGAGACGGAAAACTCGGCGACCTGGCACCAACACTCCTCCAATTATTGAAGCTTAACCAACCCGATTCGATGGATGGAAAGTCTTTGATCGAGGGGCACGATTTTGGAGACCAACGCAAAGTATTACTCGTCATCCTGGATGGCTGGGGAATTGGAAAGCAAGACGATTCCAACCCCATCTTCCTCGCTGAGACACCTGTTTGGGATGCGCTATTGAAAAACGAACCCACCTGTCGCCTTGAAGCCTCAGGGGAAGCGGTGGGGTTGAAAGCTGGAAAAGCCGGAAATTCCGAGGCAGGCCACATGAATATCGGCGCTGGCCGAGTAGTTTTACAGGATGACGTGCGCCTCGACAAAGCCATGAAAGACGGCAGCTTTTTTGAGAACCCGGTCTTGAAAGGTGCCATCCAACACGCGATAACAAACGACTCCACGCTGCACCTGATTGGTTTGCTAACGCTCAAAAGCTCGCATGGCTCGATCGATTATCCCCTTGCGGTGCTGCAAATGGCCAAAGATCTGGGTCTGGAGCGCGTTTGTCTGCATATGATCTTCGATGGTCGCAGCACAGAACCTGGCAGCGCGCCCGAATTGCTCGAAATGTTGGAAGACAAAATCGCCGCCATCGGGATCGGAAATATCGTAACTGGAATCGGACGCGGCATCGCCTTGGATCGAGACGGAAATTATCACAAGACTCAAAAGGCCTACGACGCCCTGGTGAAGGGTGTGGGGCGAAAAAGCGGTTGTTGAAGCTGTGGAACGAGGACTCATGGAACTCGATTTCTTACAAAGTATGACTGTGCCAGCCAAAACCAAGATCGTCATGCTCATCATGGACGGTCTGGGTGGTTTGCCGCGGGAAGCCGGCGGTTTAACCGAGCTTGAAACAGCCCTCACCCCCAACCTGGACGCGCTCGCGCTTCGATCCGCCCTGGGGTTGACCATACCGGTGCGCCCCGGCATCACCGCGGGTAGCGGCCCAGGGCACATGGGAATTTTTGGTTATGACCCGGTAACGTTTGAGATCGGGCGTGGCGCCCTTGAAGCCCTGGGAGTCGATTTCGAGTTGCAGCCTGAAGATGTTGCCGCGCGCGGCAACTTTTGCACCCTGGATGACCAGGGCGTGGTTATCGACCGGCGGGCGGGGCGCCTCGACACCCAGGAAGCCTTAAAACGGATCAAACTCCTCAACCAGATCAAATTTGACGGGGTTGAACTCTTCGTCAAACCGATCAAGGAACACCGGTTTGTCCTCGTGATTCGTGGTCAACAATTAGGCGCAGCAGTCAGCGAGACCGATCCCCTGCACACTGGCGAGACACCTAAAAAAGCGATAGGCAAAGACATCACTTCGAAAAAAACTGCCGCTGTGGTCAACCAATTTTGCGACAAGGCCAAAGAAGCGCTTAAGGATTATTCCCCGGCAAACGGAATATTATTGCGCGGGTTTGACAAACTACCCGTGGTTCCTTCTTATTCAGAATTGTTCAAGTTGAACGCAGCTGCGATCGCAGTAAACGGCATGTACAAAGGTGTGGCCCGCCTGGTGGGAATGCATAACCTCATCGTGGAAGGCGCAACCATTGCCGACGAGTTCGCGACCCTTGAGAAAAATTGGCCAGATTTTGATTTTTTCTATCTTCACATCAAACAAACCGACACGGCTGGCGAAGACGGTGATTTTGATCGCAAGGTGAAGGTCATTGAGGAAGTGGACTCCCTAATACCACGCCTGACCGCTTTAAAACCTGATGTGATTATCGTGAGTGGAGACCATTCTTCGCCATCGGTTTTGAAATTCCATTCGTGGCACCCGGTGCCCACGATGCTTTATTCAGAAGTGGTCAGGCCGGATGGCATCGCTCATTTTGGCGAGCGGGCATGCTTGAAGGGCAGTCTGGGCGTATTACCAGCCAAAGAGATCATGCCCATCGCCCTGGCCAATGCCTTCCGAATCTCAAAGTATGGCGCCTAATGGATGAGGAGGAGAAAACATGACAGACTCTAACACAAATCCAACCGAGGATTTCAGCCAACTCGTGACCAATCACTTCACTCAATTAACCAAGAGTGAAAAACGGATCGCCAATTTTCTGCGCAAGAATCTCAACGACGTGGCTTTTATGGCCGCCAGCGAAGTGGCGGATCAACTGGATGTCAGCGAAGCCACGGTCGTACGGTTCGCACGCAGCATGGGCTACGCTTCCTATCCAGCATTGCGCGGCAGCATTCAAACCTCCATGCGTGACCGGGTCACGCATTCTTCGCGCATCCGCTCGCGGATTGATGACCTGCGCACCTCCTCGGATATCTTTGAGCGTCTGGCAGCTTCCGAGATCGATTTTCTCGGTCAGGCGATGGAATCGGTTAACCGCGAGCAAATGGACAGGGCGGTGAAGATGATGCGCGAGCGTCAACGAGTCTATGTTTTTGGCACAGGGCCATCATTATCATTGGTGGACTTGCTCGAGATCAGGTTGCGCCGCTTTGGTAAAGACGTGTTTTCCCTTCGCAGTTCAGGCCGCGAGATCCTTGAACCCCTCTTAACCCTTGGCCCGGACGATCTAATAATCGTTATTTGTTTTTTCTCGATCAACCCCAGTTTAAAACTGGTTTTGGAATATGCCAACGAAGTGCGCTGCCCAGTGGTAATGATCACGGATACGTTAGACACGATCATCGGCGACAAAGCGGATGTGGTTTTAGCCGCCAAACGCGGCCCAGTATCTGAATTTCACTCCCTGGTGGTACCCATGACCATCATTAACGCGTTACTTTTGGCCATGGCCAACCAGGAGCAATCGCGAATCATGCCCGTGCTGGATCGTCTAGACCTGCTGCGGGAAAAATTAAAAACTCTGAATGGCGAGGAGAATTGACCCGGGAAAGAATCCAATACTACTGACCTTAGGATCGTTTTTTCGCACAGAAGCACGCTCAGAAAGAATCAAGGAGAGAATCGATGGCTGTAATGATTGAATCGAATCCGTTGGGTGGCCAGAAATGGAAATCCAGTTTCCGGCGCCTTCTGCGCTGGATAACCACCCCACACATTTTTCTATCCATCATCATGGTGGCGGTGATGATCTACCTGGTAATCATTCCGCTCTATCGCATGCTGAGTACCACGATCACCGTTTCTGATAGCGACCTCCGCGTGATCAAAGACGGAACCGTGGGTGAGTTCACGTGGTATCACTGGGTTCGCATGCTCACCAGCAAGATCGCCAAGTTGATGACCTATGAACCACTTCTCCATTCCCTCACCGTTGGCTTGGGAGCCACTGCCTTCGCGTTTGTGATCGGTGGTTTGATGGCCTGGATGGTGGTACGCACCGATATGCCCGGCCGCAATATCATCCACATGTTGGCCACGGTCCCTTACATCATGCCCTCTTGGACCATCGCCATGGCCTGGACGGTAATCTTCAAGAACCGCACCTCAGGCGGCACACCTGGGATCCTCGAGTTCTTAATGGGGACGCCTCCACCGGATTGGTTGGGGTACGGCCCCATCCCCATCATCATCAGCAGTGGTTTGCATTACTACACCTTCTTTTTCCTCTTCATCGCCGCGGCGTTGCTTTCCATTGATTCCTCCCTCGAAGAAGCCGGTGAACTGGCCGGAGCCGGGCGATTCAGAATCATGCGCAAGATCACCTTCCCGCTCGTGATACCCGCGATCTTGTCTGGTTTCATTATGACCTTTTCAAAGGCACTTGGAACCTATGGTGGCCCGAACATTCTGGGTGTGCCAGTCAGGTACTACACCCTTTCCACCATGTTGAAATCCAACGTGGCGGTGAGTAATTATGGTGATGCCTTCGTGCTCGGGATCATGTTGATCCTTTTCGCGATGACCACGATCATGCTCAATCAAAAGGTTGTGGGAGTGCGGAAGAGTTACGAGACCATCGGTGGACGCGGTTTTATGTCCAAAAAAGTGAAGTTGCGTAATTTCAAATTTATCACCACCACTTTAGTGGTCCTCTTCCAGATCGTGATCGCCGCGCTTCCGCTGCTCATTCTGCTCTACAGCACCTTCATGTTGCGCACTGGAAATTACAGTTTTTCTAACTTCACCCTTGAGCATTGGATCGGAACGGGGGCTGATATCACCATTAACAGCGGCGAGCCGGGGGTCTTGCGCAATCCCAAGATTTACATGGGGGCCTGGAACTCGATCAAATTATCCGTGTTAACGGCGTTGTTCACTTCGATGATCGGTGTGGTTCTCGGCTACGCCATTGTCAAAGGGAGGGGAACGAGACTTTCGAAGATCGTCGAACAATTGGCGTTTATCCCTTATGTCATCCCGGGCATCGCGTTTGGCGCGGTCTACATTTCGATGTTCACCAAACCAGTGGGCCCAATCCCGCCGCTCTATGGCACCTTCGCGCTGCTGGTGGTTGTCTCCGTTGCCAAACATTTGCCCTTCTCGGCACGTACCGGTGTTTCTTCCATGCTGCAGGTTGGTAAAGAGTTGGAGGAAGCAGCCGCGATCGCGGGGGCAAGCCCATGGCGGCGTTTCTGGAGGATCATCTTCCCATTGACCAGCCAGGGATTTGTTTCAGGTTTCCTGCTCAATTTCATCTCCACCATGCGGGAACTATCCTTGATCATCCTGCTGGTTACGCCGACAACGGCTGTTTTAGCCAGCATGACCATGCGTTACATCGAGAATGGCAATGAACAACAAGCGAACGCCGTCATTCTCATCCTCATTTTCCTTGTTTTGATCGGGAACTTCATCATCAGCCGCTTCCGTGGCGGAAGTTTGAAAAAAGGTTTAGGACTCTAGGAGCCAACATGCAAACACCCATTACGATTAAAAACCTCACCAAGAAATTCGGCGACGTTGTAGCGGTCAATGACATCAGTCTGACGATCGAACCCGGCACATTTTTGACCCTGCTTGGCCCCTCCGGCTGCGGCAAGACTACCCTCTTGCGTTGTATTTCGGGTCTTGAAGACCCCGACGAAGGCGAAATCTATATTGGTGAAAAACTTGTTTACTCACACATCAAAGGTATTTCGCTTCCGCCTGGACAACGCGATTTAGGACTCGTATTCCAAAACTACGCGCTTTGGCCTCACATGACGGTGTACAAGAACATCACTTTCGCCCTTGAGATCCAGAAAATGTCCAAATCTGAAATGGATAAACGGGTTAAGGAATCCTTGGCTGAAGTGCAGATGGACGGGTACGAGAACCGCTATCCACGCGAGATGAGCGGCGGACAACAGCAACGCGTGGCGCTAGCCCGCATGCTCGCCTACCGCCCCAAAGTGTTCTTGATGGACGAGCCACTCTCCAATCTGGATGCCCGTTTGCGCATGGACATGCGCACCGAATTGAAGCGCTTGCATCACGTTTCAGACGCGACCACAGTCTATGTGACCCATGACCAATTGGAAGCCATGACCATGTCCACCAACATTGCTGTAATGAAGCTAGGCGTTATCCAGCAAATGGATGTTCCTGATAATATTTACCACTTCCCGGCCAACCTTTTCGTAGCGGATTTTATCGGCAATCCAAAAGTAAACCTCGTTGCGGGCTGGGTCTCTGGTCAAGATTTAGTGGATGCAGGTAAATTTAATGTTCCGGTTAAAACGTACAACAAAACCGGGGACGTTGTCTTGGGCATCCGGCCAGAAGACATTCTCATCTCCACCTCACCAGACGCGGGAGGGGTTGAGTTCCAGGCATATTCCGTGCTCCCCTCCGGCTCTGATTCGACCATTATCGCCCGCAAAGGCGATACTGAATTGACGGTCAAAGAAAACGGCGTCAGCAAGATCAAAATGGATCAAAAAATTTGGCTTTCCTTCGACAAGAAAGCGGTCAATCTTTATGACAAGGAAAGTGGAAACTTGGTCATTGCATAAATACCGGGAGGCGAACGCTCGCCCGCACCCATAAACGCGAGAAAAGGAGGAAGAGGAATAATTCTTTGAACGAATAGTATTGTTTCGTCTGAGAAAGATTCATAACCAAAAATCACAAGGAGGAAGGTAATGAAAGCGATTTTAAGAATTGCATCACTTGTTTTGGTCATCAGCCTGTTGGCTGCATGCGCGGCCCCCGCCGTTCCAACTGAAGCTCCCGTCGTTGAACCCGCCGCGACCGAAGCCCCCGTCGAACTCACCCCGCAGCAGGAATGGCTGCAAGCCAATCAGCTCGGTGAATATGCCGCCGCCCAGGATTGGGCCGCCATCGAAGCCGCTGCCATCGCCGAAGGTGAAGTGCTGGTCTATGCCAATACTTCCAAGGTTGAAAAGGCTGCCGAAGGTTTCATGGAAAAATATCCCGGCATCACCGTTCAGGCCTTTGACCTGGGTGGCGACGATGTTCTCTCCAAAGTTTTGGAAGAACAAAAAGCCGGCGCTTTCACCGGAGACGTTTGGTTCAGCAGTGGTGGTGCCGAGCTCGTTGGCCAGGTTCTGCCCAACAACTATGTCTGGAAGTTCATCCCTGACAGCACCGCGGCTTACACTCCTGAGATTTATCAGGATCCCCTGCTCTTCTCCCGTTTCGGAACCAGCATCTTTGCTTACAATTCCGAATTGAACGAGACCTGCCCCATCACAAACCTGTGGGAACTGACCCAACCGGAATGGAAGGGCAAGTTCTTCATCGAAGATCCTCTCAATGACGCTTCCACCCTGAGCAAACTCATCACCATCGCCTACCATGCCGAAGAGATGAACGCTGCTTACGTGGAACTCTATGGGGCTGAACCCGTTTTAGAGGAAGACACTCCCGATGCCGGATGGCTTTGGTTGAAGAAATTCGCTCAGAACGCACCCATCCCGCAACCCGGTGGAGATGAAGTCGATTCTGCTTTCGCCACCCCCGGGATGGCCGACAGCTACATGGCTTTGACCTCCTACTCCAATATGGCTGACGTGCAAGAAGGCATCCTCGCTTTTGACGGTTGCTGGGACGTGAAACCCATCGTGGGTGTTCAAAGTCAATCTTATGTTGGCATCATCAACCAGGCGCCTCACACCAACGCTGCCAAACTTTGGATCCAGTACATAACCAGCGCCGAAGGCCGCGATCCGTGGGCGAAATTCGGGACATTCTTCCCCGATTCAACCTATGAGGTCCCCGAAGGACAACACACCCTCGAAGCGATTCAGGATATCACCTGGTTCATCGCCGAACAGTATTCTTACGAACACATGATCGAAGCGCGAGATTTCTACCTGCTTAACCTCGGTCAGTAATTGAACTAAAGTGATCGCACCCGGGCATGAAAAGGGGGCATGCCCGGGAAATTTCAAACTGATTCTGATGATTATTGTTATTGTTCGAAACCAAAATACCTGGAGCGTTGCATGAGTTTGGAAGCCGTTTTTTTTGATATGGGTGGCACGATCGACATGTATCATTACACCCGTGAATTAAGAGTCCAAAATGTTCATTTCTTGAGGGAATGCCTCGCTAAGGCGGGTGTTACCTTTGAGCTGAATGACGAATCTCTCGCGGATGCCATTTCGCGCGGGGTGAATCTTTACCATAAGTGGAATCGCGAAACCATGATCGAGTTAGCCCCCGCTGAAGTTTGGAGCCAGTTCACATTAAAAGAATTTGGCATCAGCCATAAGCAGGTTGAACCTGTCGCCGAAGAATTAACTTATCTATACGAAACCAAGTTTTACGAACGACCCATTCGCCCCGAAATTATGCAGGTACTTGAAAAACTCCACTCTCTGGGTCTGCGCATCGGCTGCATCAGCAACACTCAGAGTCGACATCAAGTTCCTGAGATTATGAAAAAGTCAGGCATTGACCAGTTTTTTGACCCCATAGTCTTGTCTTGTGATTTTGGCGTCAGAAAACCTGACCCCTCCATTTTTTATCACGCAGCCAGGCTGGCTCAATTGCCCACCAGCAGTATCATGTATGTGGGTGATAAACTCACACGCGATGTTTTAGGCGCCCGCCGGGCGGGTTACCGCATGGCAGTTCAGATCAAACACCCTTACGATGATGGTGACCCCGATAATGGCCCGCAGCCTGACGCCTTGATCCATAACATGTTGGAATTGATCCCCCTGGTCGAATGCGAACTCGCCAAGGATAGAACAAGTGTCAATCTAATTCAAAAGAATAAGATTAAAGCCCTTTTTTTTGACGCGGGAGATATCCTCTATTACCGTCCGATCAAGGAGCAAAGGCTTAAACGATTTTTGGAAAATAAACATACCGCCCCCCTCGCGAACGCGTTGGAAGAAAAGCACAGGCTTCGCGAACTCGCGTTTTCAGGAAGACTTGACCGACAGGAATATTACCGCAGGGTCATTCAACTCTACGGTATCAACGACCCGGAACTTATCGAGGAAGGCGTTAAAGCCCAAGCCGAGGATGACGCGACTGTTGCTATTTTCGATGGTGTGCCTGAAACCATGCAACGATTGAAACAACAAGGTTATTTGCTGGGAATGATCACAGATACGGCCTTGCCGATAAGCACCAAACTGGATTGGTTTGACCAATACGGGTTCGGCCAAATTTGGGACGTGGTTATCAGCTCTAAAGAGATTGGCATGCGCAAACCAGCACCCATACTTTATGAAGAAGCCATCAAGCAAACTCGATTGACCGCCTGCGAAACCGCATTCATCGGGCATAAAGCCTACGAGTTGGAAGGCGCTCGGGCTGTGGGTATGAAGACAATCGCCTTCAATTACGAAAAAGAAGCCCAGGCTGATAAATACATCGAAAAATTCGATGAATTGCTCCCATTACTCGCGGGGAATTTCGGCCAATGAACGAAAATATTAAGGCGATCCTGTTTGATGTGGGGGGAACCCTCCGGTTCACCCAATCCGTGGAGGGTCGCGAAGCCCTGCTAATGAAAGAGATGCGTCATTTTTTAGGCTACCCGGGAACCTGGGAGGAGCTAAAAAATCAACTCACCTTCGGCGAGAAAGCCTACCATCGCTGGTGTAAAAAAAACATGGTGGAGTTACCCGAGGACGAACTATGGACAAGATTCATGTTCCCGGATGTGGAGTTCAATGAGTTTGTCAGAACGCACGCCATCGAGCTAAACCAATTATGGCGCGGCTCTAAAGGGCCAAAACATTTAATGCCCAATGCTGTTGAAACCCTGAAGGAATTGGCGGCCAGGGGTTACAAGTTGTGCATCATCAGCAACACCACCTCTTCTGTAGAAGTTCCGGCGCTGGTGAAAGAAAACCAATTGCAAGAGATCATCTCTCCAGTGATCCTCTCGACAATCCACGGACGCCGCAAACCCCACCCTTCTCTCTTTTTGGACGCGGCACGACAGCTCAACGTCCACGCCGATCAATGCGCTTACGTAGGCGACCGCCCTTCCAGAGATGTGGTGGGCGCTCGTGAAGCCGGGTTTGGCTGCGTGGTGATCATCCAGGCCAAAGAACAAAAACACGAAAAACCGGATAATATTCCGATGAGCCCGGATCATCTAATCACGCGGCTCCCTGAATTGCTGGATTATTTCCCGGCAAGGAACGGAACAGCACCGCTGAAGCGGTCTGGACGGCAGCCTGATTATTTATACGACGCCGCCCTATCCACGATGTGGAATGTTGGACAAAAGATGGAATTCAACGCCACATTTGCCGCTGGCAGGATGATGGGCTTCTCGCGTTTTGAGCTCAACCACGGCATTTCACCGGCCATGTTCGACCAAATCGATCTGAACGCGTACCGGGTCGGCAATGTGCACGACCCCTGCCCCGCCGTTCACAACTTGAACGAGTTAAAAGACCTTGACTGGACGATCTCCGCATTGGATGATGAAAACCGGAAACAGGGTGTTGCCATCACCAAAAGAACCATCGACCTGGCAGTCAGGCTGGGGGCGAATTCTGTGATCGTTCACCCGGGTCAGGTTACTGGGGACCGTTCCATGGATAAACAACTGCGAACCCTGTACGATAAAGGCGATCATGGCACACCTGAGTACGAAGACTTGAAGAGAAAAATGATCGCCGACCGACAGGCTCGTTCATCCGCGCATCTGGAAGCCGTTATTAAAAGCGTGCGCGAGATCGTTGAGTATGCCCATAAAAAGAAAATGAGTATTGGGCTTGAAAACCGGTATCGGTATTATGACATTCCCCTGCCAGATGAAATGGAACGCCTACTTGATGTTTGCCACGAGCCGTGGTTTGGATTCCAGTATGATGTCGGGCACGCGCAAACCCTGGATCGTTTGGGGCTTTGCCGCCATGAAGAATGGTTGCAACGCTTCGGCGACCGCATCATCGGCGTTCACTTGCACGATGTCAAAGGATTGCAAGATCACCAGGCACCAGGGCTGGGTGAAGTGGATTTCAGCATGGTGGCTCGTTACCTACCGGAATATGCCTTCCGCACCCTTGAGGTTGGAGACTGGAATACGCAATCTGAGATCGTCCAGGGCATGGAAATCCTGGTTGCGAAGGGTTGTGTCAACCGCATCTGATCCAGGCGATCGATACTGGATAGTTACGACTTTATTGATTGGATGATCGTACTTCATATGGATTTACAAATCAAAGCAGTTTTTTTTGACATTGGTGGAACCTTGGTGATGAAAAAGAATCACACCCAAGTCGACCTCACGATGATCCAGGAGATGATGCACCTTCTTGGAGAATTGGGTGACGTTCATGAGTTTTATCGGGCAATCAAACAAAAAGAAGACGATTATAAACGTTGGACCAAAGCCACTTTGGCAGAGAAGACAATCGATGAACGTTGGTGTTTTTTTCTGGGTTCGCGCTTCTCGCTGGAGCAAATCAAAAAGCTCGCCCCGCAACTTCAGTTCCTATGGGGCAGATCCAAAGGCGAAAAACAACTTTTCCCCGATACCGTGCCAGTCTTGAAAGAGTTAGCCCGGCGGGGTTATCAGTTGGGGACGATCAGCCACACCTCTCCACGGTTTTTAGAGGGCAGCGGCATCACCGACTTGTTTACGACGGTCATTCACGCGTCAAAATTTGGCCGCCGCAAACCCCACCCCTCCCTTTTTCTGGCGGCAGCTCGAGATTGCCACGTTACCCCAGCGGAATGCATGTATGTCGGTGACCGACCCACGCGGGATGTAATCGGTTCGCGCGAAGCCGGGATCGGTAAAGTGGTCGTCCTCCAAACCGCGGAGAAGCAAGATAAGAAGGAGAGTGTGCCCATGCGTCCGGATCATGTCATTCGCGACTTAAGTGGGTTACTAGAACTCCTTCCACCCATCCAGGAAGTCTTATCAGTAAAAAATGCTCAAGATTTTATCCTTTATGACGCCGCGCTATCCACCATGTGGGGCATCCGTGAAGACAAATCGCTTGCCGGTTTTTTCGAGAAGGGTAGAAAATTGGATTTCGCCCGATTTGAACTGAACCACAACGTTTCACCCGAGATGTACGCTGAATTGGATCAAAACCTCTTCCACGTTGGATCGGTACATGACCCTTGCCCCGCGATAATCCCCGCCAAAGAGCTGGACAAACGGGATTGGTTGATCTCATCTCTGGATGAAGAGCATCGCGTCAAGGGGGTTGACGTGATCAAGCGCTCCATTGACCTGGCGGTTTCATTGTGTTCCACACTGGTGGTCATCCACCCAGGCCGCGTGGTGGGCGATCATTCAATGGACCGCACCCTGCGCGAAATGTATCACGTTGGCCGCCGTGATAGTCTGGAATATAACAATTTATCTAAACAGCTGATGGTGGACCGGAAAGAACGCGGATTACCCCATCTTGAAAGCTTATTAAAAAGCGTGGGTGAATTGGTCGCGTTTTCAAGTAATAGTGGTTTATCACTCGGCCTGGAAAACCGCCTGTATTATTACGAAATGCCTATCTTTGGCGAATTGGATACACTACTTAACGCCTTTCAGGAGGCACACGTCGGCTGGCAGTATGACGTGGGTCATTTGCAGATACACCATAAGCTCGGGTTAACCACACGTGAGGATTGGCTTGAAAGATTCAAAGACCGCATCGTTGGCGTTCACCTGCACGATGTGAAGGGCATCGAAGACCATCTATCGCCGGGAAAAGGCGAAGTTGATTTCGCAAAAATCGGGCATATCCTGCCTACTTATTGCGCGCGGACGCTGGAAGTCAGCGCTAAAACAAACGCTCAAGAAATCAGGTCTGGGATGGAAACCCTGGTAAACGCAGGGTGCGTTTCCAGAATTTAATCACGATTGAGGAGAGAAAAATGTTGAAGATATTCAAGAAAAGACGTAATATTTTTATCAAACTGATCCACGAACAGGCAGCCCTAACGCTGGAAGGGATGGAACTGCTCAAATCTTACGTAACCACTCCAGACCAAACCCTCGCGGACAAGTTAACCATGAAGGAAAAGGAAGCCGATGAAGCCCGCAGGATACTTATTTTCGAATTGAACAAGACCTTCATCACTCCCTTTGACCGCGAAGACATTTTTGCCCTTTCGCGGGCGATCGATGATGTGCTGGATTACGCCTACAGCACGATGACCGAGATCGTGATTCTCAAAGTGGAACCCACCCCCTTTATGGTGCGGATTTGCTCCTTGTTGCGTGACGCGACATTTGAGTTGCTCAAGGGTGTTGAAAGGCTTGAAGATCACCCTGGGGTGACATCAGAACACGCCCAGCGTGCCAAAGCCCTCGAAAATAAGGTGGAGGATGTATACCGCGAAGCCCTGGCTGACATGTTCACCGAAACCGACGACAACAAACAATTGGTAAAAATGCTTAAATTGCGTGAAGTCTACCGGCACTTGAGCAACGCGGCTGACCGCGGTGATGAAGCCGCTAATGTGTTGGCGGACATTGTGGTTAAGACCACCTAAAGGATTTCTTTATGCCAGTTCAATTGATCATTTTGATCGGTTTAGCAATCGTTTTTGATTTCTTAAATGGTGTCCACGATTCGAGTAACATCGTGGCAACCATGATCTCTTCACGCGCCATCCGTCCCCACATCGCGTTGATTATGACAGCGGTGGCTGAATTTTGTGGACCATTCATATTTGGTGTGGCAGTCGCGAATACAATCGGGCATGAAATTGTTTCGTCAAGTAATCTAAACATGATCGTTATCATCGCCGCACTCTTAAGCGCCATCCTCTGGAATATCATGACCTGGTTATTAGGGATCCCCAGTAGTTCCTCCCATGCCCTCATTGGAGGTATTATCGGCGCTGTTGTTATCGGGGCGGGGTTTAAGGAAATCATCCTCTCTGGGGTTCTCAAGGTTTTGATCACATTGTTCGTTTCGCCGGTGATTGGATTCTTCGCAGGAATGTTAATCGCCAACCTGATCTATTTTGCTTCCTGGAAAGCCACCCCAAGGATTAACGGGGTTTTTAAGAAATTTCAAGTGGTCACTTCACTTGGTCTTGCTTTGAGTCATGGCACCAATGATGCCCAAAAAACCATGGGGATCATCACCCTCGGATTGGTCATCTCAGGGGTGCAGAAAACTTTTTCCGTGCCTTTTTGGGTGATTCTGGTTTGCGCCGGCGCTATTGCGCTCGGCACGTCCGTTGGAGGGTGGCAATTAATCCGAACCCTCGGTTCGAAATTCTACAAAATTAGACCGGTACACGGTTTCGCAGCCCAGGCAACTTCCGCAGCCGTTATTCTAACCGCCTCATTGTTAGGCGGCCCGGTTAGCACCACCCAGGTGGTCAGCACGGCCATCATGGGAGTCGGCGCCGCGGAACGGATGAGCAAAGTGCGCTGGGGCGTGGCTGGTGAGATCGCGTCCGCCTGGCTTTTTACCATTCCATCTACCGCAATTTTAGCAGCAGGAATTTATTGGCTAATCACCGTTGGTTTTCCACATCTCATTTTGCTATTGAAATAAGGACATCATGGAAAATACAAAAAAACAATACGATATCGTTTTTTGCGGCAACTACACCAAAGACACGATCATCACGCCGGATGGCGTCAAGTACGTGGACGGCGGCGGGATGAACTACGCTGCTCACGCCGCCCACCGCCTGGGTGTGAAAACCGCCGTGGTCACGCGGTTGAACAAAGAGGATGACCGCGTGGTCAAAGCCTTTGAAACCGCCGGCATCGATTGTTACCCGGTCTACACGCCTTCCTCCACACTCATGACTCTTGAATACAAAACTCGCGATGTGGATCAACGTAATTTGTACGTCAAGGGCACCGCAGGAACCATCTCCCCCGAACAACTGGATAATCTTGAAGCCAAAGTGATCGTTACCAACACCAGTCTGCGCGGTGAGGTCGAATTGGAATTCTTCAAACGCGCGCGCGAACGCAAAAACGTGCTCCTTTCTGCTGACGTGCAAGGGTTTATCCGGGTCTTGCGCGGCGAAGCCCTGGTATACGAACCCTGGGGTGAAATGGAAGCCGTGCTCAAACACCTGGATGTGCTCAAAAGTGATGCGGTGGAAGCCGAATATCTCACCGGTGAGAAAGACATCGAAAAGGCCGCCCGGTTTTTCGCCAACATGGGCCCAAAAGAGATCGTCCTCACGCACAGCGAGGGAGTCTTAATCCACGCCGATGGCAAAGATTATCACTACGCATTCCACGCGGAATCGATGGCGGGGCGCAGCGGCCGTGGAGACACCTGTGTGGGAACCTATTTGAGCAAACGACTGAACTTGCCTCCAAAAGAGGCCGGCAAATGGGCGGCGGCCGTCACCAGCCTGAAGGTCGAAAAGCTCGGTGTGTTTGATCGTCCCACCATCCTGGTGGAAGGCTTCATTCGCAAATACTATCCCGACTAATGGTTGGCTCAAACCTAACGCTCGAACAAAAACGAGATCTCGCCCGGCAGTACTATCCTGGCCAGTGGGCCGGGATAGTTAATGCCTGGCAGGGAGGTGAAACCACCGATGCGGCCTGGTTGACCTACGCCGCCAGTTATCTTCTCAAAACTGGTGGCGCGAGATGGGCGGTGGATCCATTTTCCCTTTCCACCCGGGTTGAAGGTGTGAGTCAACCTAATTTCGTTGAAGACCTTCGATCACTGGAATTTGCCGTCCTCACCCACGCGCACGCAGATCACCTGGATCTGAACTTGATCACCGCGTTAGCCAACTCTCCCGCCCGCTGGATCATCCCTGGGCACATGCTGGAACGGGTGCTCACTCTGACACCCTTACCGCATGAAAAAGTCATGGTTCCGGTTAATGGGGTTCCGTTGGAGCTTGGGGATGTCAGGTTGACGCCCTTTGAAAGCCTGCACTTCCATGAATTGGGCGGTGTCGAAGAAACCGGCTACCTGGCGGAGTTTGGGGATAAACGCTGGCTCTTCCCAGGTGACATCCGTAATTTCGATCGGTCACGTCTGCCAGACTTCGGCAGACTGGACGGGGTATTCGCCCACCTGTGGTTGGGGAAAGGCTACGCCTTGAACGCTCACCCTCCACTCTTGGACGCTTTTTGCGATTTCTTTACCAACCTGAACGCAGAGAGGGTCGTGGTCACCCACATTGACGAAATTGGCCGTCCGGCCAATGAGTTGTGGGAAGACCGGCATTACGAGCTTGTGGCTGAAAAAATGAAATCATTACATGGAGATATCCAGATCGAATCTGCCAAAACGGGCGGGCGGGTTAACCTTTAAATCAAGGAGTAACGATGGATAAAAATGAAATCTTGGTGGATTGCGGTCAATTTAGCAAGCAACTTCAACACATCATGCACGGCGTCGCGCCAGTGGTCGAGCGCATGGAAGCCTACGAGTTCCGCTACTCGTTAAACAACATCACCCCTCCTGAAGGCCGATGGGACGCTGTTGTCTTGGCGTCCAAGTCAGAAATTGAAGAGAGAATATCCTCGAAAGCGTTCTTTGAAACCATCCAGATCAAACCGAAGGTGGATGGTCGGATCGTGTTGGATGAAAATATTACCCAACTGACACAAATGCTTTTCGTGGGGCTGGTTACAGGTACTTACGCGGTGGACTGGGTGAACCAGAATTTTTATTTTGACCCTCGAAGCTTCAATTTTTATGTGCGCTCCCATTACCTGACCGCGGAAATCATAACGCACCTTGGGTCGCAACCTTACCGGAACTTCGAGCCAAAACAAAAACGATTTGAACACGTTCACGAGGTCGGCTACCAGGAATTCAAGCAAGCCAACCTGGAAGTGGACCAATGTTTTATTGAAATCGTGATGAAAATGATCCAAAAGAAGGGTGTACCTGTGATCCTTGCCATCGCGGGTCCAACCGCCGCGGGCAAGACCGAAATTGTTGAGCAACTAAGTGAAGGTTTCGCCGAACGCGGTCAACGGGTTGCCGCCATCGAATTAGATAATTTTCTAACCGACCGCGATGGCCGCGAAGAAAAAGGGATTGGTTCATTTGGCAAAGACGCGCTGCATTTTGGCTTGTTTCAGGCTTGCATCCAAGACATTTTAGTCGGAAAAGCCATCAGAACCCCCCGCTACGATTTCATCGACGGTACTTCAAGCCACGATCTGGATGGAAACTTGAAACTGGGGCGGAGCGCGGTGGAAATCGAACCTGCTGATGTGATTTTCCTTGAGGGTAACTCTCCATTTTTGTTGCCTGAGATCGCCCCGCTGATCGGCATCAAGGTGGTTTATATCACTGATGACCAGGTGAGAATGAAACGGAAGTGGCGGCGTGATATTGACTACCGCAAGAAATACGATCCCTATTATTTTCGCAACCGCTATTTCAAAGAACAACCCCCCATGGCGGTAAAAAATTATCAACCCCAATTGCTGGCCTGTGATATCTTTGTGGATACCACTGCCGCGGCGGTTTGGGTTACACCGCAAATCCAGCAAGAGTTGGAAAAATCCGATTAGTATTTTTTAAGTCATAGAGCGATTAGAGCATAATTAATAGGACTGGTGAGTATTCATCGCCAGTCTTTTTTTTGTAACGCACCTTTGGAGGGTGATAATTCACCAAAATAAACTTGTGCGCGATCAAGAGATGAAAAATCATCAACAAAACATCCCCTAACATGACCAAACGAATGGGTGTAAACGAAAGGTCAAGAAGGTTGATAAAGGTAGACCGGGTTTAAGCCAATGATTGGATATAATCAAAGTCAATCAATTTAACTGTTAGGAATGTGGATAAACAATGAATGATAAGCAAGTAATTTTTTCCTTGGTAAAAGTGGGCAGGGTTTTCCAGCCCAACAACAAGCAGGTGTTGCGAGATATCTCCCTGGGTTTCTACTATGGTGCCAAGATCGGGGTGCTGGGTCTGAATGGTTCAGGCAAGAGCACACTACTGCGCATCATTGCTGGAATTGATAAGGATTTCACCGGTGAAATGGCGTTTTCGCCTGGTTTTTCGATCGGCATGTTGGAACAGGAACCCGCCCTCGACGACCAGAAGACCGTTCAGCAGGTGGTGGAAGAAGCGGTTCAACCCCTCGTGGATGTGATGCGCCGATATGATGAGGTCAACAACCTTTTTGCCGAACCCGACGCGGATTTTGACGCCCTGCTTGCCGAACAAAGCAAATTGCAGGAGGAGATCGAAAAACATGACGGTTGGACGCTCAACAGCCGCCTGGATCTCGCCATGGAAGCTTTGCGTTGCCCCCCCGGCGACGCCATGGTCAAAACCCTCTCGGGGGGTGAACGGCGCCGCGTGGCGCTCACCCGTCTGCTGCTCACCGAGCCTGATATCTTGCTGCTTGACGAACCGACCAACCACCTTGATGCTGAATCCGTAGCCTGGTTGGAGCGTCACCTACAGCAATACAAGGGCACGGTCATCGCCGTCACCCACGATCGCTACTTCCTCGACAATGTGGCCGGGTGGATCCTCGAACTGGACAAGGGTTTCGGCATCCCCTGGCAGGGGAATTACTCTTCCTGGTTGGAACAAAAAGAGGAACGGCTGCGCCGCGAAGAAAAATCGGAGAGCAAAAGGCTCAAGACCCTTGATCGCGAGTTGGAATGGATCCGCATGTCGCCCAAGGCGCGCCAATCCAAAGGCAAGGCGCGTT
>CAZUXF010000014.1:0-78548 GCA_964624535.1 uncultured Anaerolinea sp.
CGGCAAGGTTGTGCGGGTTGCCGACTTCGGCGCCTTTGTGCAGATCCTGCCCGGCATGGATGGCATGGTTCACATCTCCCAACTCGACACCGAACGTGTTGAAAAGGTCGAAGATGTGGTCAAGATGGGTGATGAACTGACCGTTATGGTCACGGCCGTGGACGAGAACGGTAAGATCCGTCTCTCACGCCAGGCTGTGCTTGAAGGTTGGACCCCCGAAGAAGCCCTCGAACATGACAAGGGCGGACGCAGCGGTGGTGGACGTCCCCGCTCTGGCAGCGGTGGCGGACGCGGCGGCGACCGTGGTAACGGCAACCGTTTTGGCGGTGACCGCGGCGGACGCAGTGGCGGCGGTGACCGCAGCGGCAGCCCCCGAAAGTAAATTAATAATCAAGTCCCCGGGTGATGAACCCGGGGACTTTTGTTTTAAGGGCTTATTGTCTTAGATTTTGGAAGTCGGCAGCACCGGCATGGTCTGCCCGGCGATTTTCAAACACTCTGCCAGCGCCGCGGAGAGCGCTGTGCGGTCATCCCAGGGGTATTCGACTGTGCCAAAACACATGGATTGTTCGTGGCCTTTGCCACAAGACATCACCAGATCTCCCGGTTGTGCCATGCTCACCCCCAGGCGAATGGCATCTCCGCGGTCGGGGACTCTAAAGAAGGATACCCCTTCCACGCCACCGGCACGCGCCGCGGCTCTGGCCATTTCTTCCAAAATGCCGTCAAGCGACTCGGTGCGCGGGTCTTCCGCGGTGAGGATGGTGATTTCTGCTAATCCGACGGATACTTCAGCCATCATCTTTCGCTTTTCACGATCCCGCAGGCCGGCGGAGCCAAAGATGGCGATCACCCTGCCGCCTGTCATCTGCCGCGCGGTCTCGAGAGCGCGTTTTAAAGCGTTTGGTGTGTGCGCGAAGTCGACCACGGCCATAAAGTCCTGTCCCAGGTTGATCAGCTCCATGCGGCCGGGTACACCGGGTAATGCGGCGATCCCACGGGCTGCCGTTTCAGGTTCGATGCCCACACCATAGATCGCAGCCGCCATCGCCGCCAGGCAATTCGAAACATTAAAGTCCCCGGGCAGATTGCAGTGCACAGGCACAGAAAACCCCGCGCCAGTGACCAAAAAGTCAACACCGGTGGTGGAGTAACGAATATCGCTGGCGTTAAGATTCCCCGTGCCCTTAAGGCTGTAAACCACTTTGTTTTCAGCGATCAGACCATTCAGGAAGGCGTACGCCTGGTCATCCGCGTTTAAAATAGACAACCGCGGGTTACCAAACAGCTTATTGCCCGTTTTGGGTAAAGATTGGAAAAGGAGTGCTTTGGCAGACCGGTAACTTTCGTAGGAGCCGTGGTAATCGAGGTGTTCGTGGGTTATGTTGGTGACCACCGCGATATCATATTCGCAGCCCGTGACGCGGTGTTGGGCCAGCCCGTGTGAAGTGGTTTCGAGCACCACGTGGGTCAGACCCGCCGACACCATTTTAGCGAGATAATACTGCACTTCAGTAGCTTCGGGCGTGGTGACATGGAAGCCGGTGTCAATCACCTCATCACCGATAACCGCGTTAACCGTGGAAATTAACCCGGCCTTCAAACCTGCGGTCTTGAGAATATTAAAAAGCAAATTGGAGGTGGTGGTTTTACCATCCGTACCAGTGACGCCGATGACGGTCAACTTGCGACCTGGATGGTCGTAAAAAGAAGCGCACAGGTGGGCAAGCGCTTCACGCGAATCGGCAACTTTGATATAAGGCACTTGCAGATCAGGCATATCCCTGGTTCCAACGACCGCAACGGCCCCGGCATTCACCGCGGATGCGATGTACTCATGCCCATCCGAAGAATCGCCAGTCATGGCTACAAACAAATTGCCCGCCGCGACCTTGCGCGAATCAAACTGGATCGCCGCAATCTCGATATCCGATTCAAGCATCGTGCGCATATAAGACACAGGTAGGTCTTGTAACAACTTGTTTAATGTTTTCATAAGTATGGGTTTGAATGAACCAATGTTGATTAAAGCACGAGGACCTTAACATTACAACCTGTTAAGATCCTCGCAATAAGTCGAAATTAATTTAAGGATTGGCGCAGGTTTTCGATCTGGCTGGCGATGGAGCCATCCACTACCTTGTCACCCACTCGCACAATCAACCCACCGAGGATCTCGGGATTGACGCTGTAGCTGACCTTAACATCCGCGCCCATTTTCGCGAACACGTCGGTGGAGACGGTCTTGCGTTCCGCTTCGGTCAGGGGCAACGCGCTGGTCACTTCGGCTTCCTTGCCCTTCAGATCAGCATCTTGAAGCAGCACCACTTTGCCTGATTTGATCCCTGAGAAGAACTCGTCCACAAGGGCGTGCTGGCGTTTCTCGTCCAGGGCTTCCCCGATCAATTTTTGGGCGGCGGCGATGGCTAACGCGGAAACATGTCCGCGTAGATCACCGAGCGCGCGTTCGCGGTCCTGATCGATCTCAACCTGGGCGGCCTGGCGCAGTTTTTGAATTTCAACTTCACCAGCCTGGCGCACGTCCTTATTGGCAGATTCTGCCTTTTCCGTGGCTTCGCGGATGATCTGTGCGGCCTTGGATTGTGCCTCAGACATCAAAACACCGGCGTCTTTTTCAGCGTTGGCGCGAGCTTCAGCAGCCACACGCGCATCTTCAAGACCTTGTTCAATTTTTTCGCGTCGTTTGGTCATGCCCTTAAGCAGGGGTTTATAGACCCAGGCCGCGAGAACTACCATGATGATGGCGAAATTTAAGATTTGAACGATCAAAAAACCTAGATTAAGACCAAGCTTTTCCAAAGTGTACTCCTTTGACCGCGGTCTACAGAACGAAGAGCATCAAGAACGCGATAACCAAACAATAAATGGCGATGGCTTCGGAGAAGGCGATGCCGAGGATCATGTTGGTCAATAAATTTCCATAGGTATCAGGGTTACGGGCCATACCGCCCAAAGCACCTTGGACGCTCAAACCAATACCCACGCCAGCGCCCAAAGCGCCGATCATGGCCAACCCAGCCCCGATAAATTTTGCAGCTTGAACGATATCACCTGTCATTGTATTCCTAGCCTCCTCGCTGATTTTCTTTTTAGGTCAAATAATTACGCGTGTTCTTCTTCCCCGCCGTGCCCCTGGGTCGCCTGGGCCATGAAAACCATGGTCAGCATGCCAAAGACAAAAGCCTGGATCGCGCCAATAAACAACTCAAACATCATGATCATGGATGGGACAAAGATCGGAACCATCACACCGATCAGGGCTAACAAGACCATACCGGCGAACATATTGCCAAACAACCGGAAGGCAAATGAAAGGATCTTCGAGAATTCCGAAATGGTTTCGAGAATCCCAACCAAAAAGTCCATGAAACCAAAGAAGGGTTTCTTGAACATGGTACCAAAATTGAGGAACTTGCCAAAATAATGAAACCCTTGCGCCTGAACGCCGACTACCTGGGTCATCAAGACGGAGATCAAAGCCAGCGCGGCGGTGAAGTTAAGATCGGTAGAGAGAGCGCGCGCGAAGGGGGTCACCACGTAACCACCCTCTTCCGCTTTTTGGTTGATCACGGTGAACCAATTACCGCCCAGGGCTTGCACTTCGTATCCATGCTCGCTGTGATGCAGCAGTCCAATGGTTTCAAAACCAGGCACAAGTTTGACCAGGTTGGCAAACAAGACCACGATCATGATTGTCGCGAACCAGGGGAAGACTTTCTTGGCGTACTTTCCTGCGGTCGATTCCGTCAGGTTGTAAAGCATTTCCACCAGCATCTCAAACCCGCCGGCGATCCCTTTGGGAACCATACCGTTCTTACGGGAGCCGTTGCGTACAGCCAGAGCCACCAGGATAATGACCACGTCCATGATCAGCATGGCAACAATAGTATTTGTCAGATAGAAATCACCGATCACCGGGAGAGTAAAAAGTGGCTCGGCTGAAAGTGTTTCAGGAGCGACCTGGATGTGAGGTTGCACAGGGCCTATCAAATTGACGCCCACCACGGATAAAATAATGAGTCCAAGGATGATCCAGCGGTTCACACCCCAACGCCATTTACGAGTCTTTTCCAATATGTTCCTCCTCGTTTGTTTTTTGCGGATTACCAGTCTTAAGTTTCGCTATCGCTTTGCGTACAATAAAAAACATCAAAATCAAAGAAACCGGGATGCTGGCAACCAATAGGCCAATGGTGAACCAGGGCTTTGTGCTCATCCTTGCGTCCAGGGCCATGCCGCCAAGTACTGCCCCAATGATGACCAACAGCGTTAAACAGCCTACTTGCGCCGTAACCGCGGCAATCAGCAGATTAAACCGGTTCTGGTTGGATTTGTTACCGTTCGGCGTTTCGCTAGACATGTTGAGAAATTATATCATAACGAAGGGGTGGTTAAAAACCACCGCCTGCCAAAGTTGCAAATCCAAACCAAGGCGTGAAAAAGACGCCCAAAACCAGGACCGCTGCCACGCACAACCCCAAGGCGATCATCCAGAGCGGAGACTTTGGAGCCAGATTGTCAGTCTGAATGGGTTCATCAACGTACATCACCTTGAGGACGCGCAAGTAGTAATACAAACCGATCACGGAGTTGATCACACCCACAATCGCGAGCCAGACCCAACCGCTTTCGATCGCCGCGCCAAACACCAGCAGCTTGGCGAAGAATCCTCCAAAGGGCGGAATACCGCCCAGCGAGAGCAAACCTATCAACATGAGAAATGCCAGTCCGGGAGCCCGTTTATGCAGCCCGGCATAGGCGGTCAGATCGTCTGAACAACTTTGTTTCGAGATCCAGCCCACCATCGCGAAAAGCGCCAGGTTGGTGACGAGGTACGCCATCAGGTAATAGATCGCCCCACTGATACCCAATTCGGTTCCACTGGTGACCCCTACAAGGATATATCCGGCCTGCGCGATGGAGGAATACGCCAGCAACCGCTTGATATTCTTTTGAGAGATCGCCACAAGATTGCCAACCACCATGCTGGCCGTCGCAAGCACGGCGATCAGCCCCTGCCAGACGAAGGCGTGTTCCGCGTCAAACAGGATCAAGACGATGCGCAATAAAGCGGCGAAACCGGCCGCCTTGGATACCGTCGAAAGGAACCCAGTCACCGATGTTGGCGCGCCTTCATAAACATCCGGGGCCCAGAAGTGGAAAGGCGCCGCGGAAATCTTGAAAGCAAACCCGGACAGCACCAGCACGACAGCCACCACCAGCGCGGCGAGCGGAACTTGTTTTTCCGCCACAGACTGCGCAATATCGTAGATCTGAGTCGTGCCGCTGAAACCGTACATCAGACTGAAGCCATAGACCATGATAGCCGAAGACATGGCTCCAAAAAGGAAATATTTGATCCCCGCTTCTACCGATTTTTCTTCCTTAATCTTGATGCCAGCCATAATGTAAAGTGGGATCGAAGCCGTTTCGACCGCCAGGAAAAGCATGATCAGATCGCTGGCTGAAGCCATGAAAGACAAACCCAGGGTTGAAAAAATCAACATCAAATAATATTCAGGCCTGCAACGGATGGTGTCGTCAGTGTTAGTGAAAATAGCGGTTAGCGCCGCGCCAACCAGAATAAGGATGCGGAAAAGGAAAGCGGGAGCGTCCAACCGGAGCATACCGCCCCAGATTAGAACGGGTTCCGTTTTTGGCGTCGAATAGAGAAATGCCAAAATTCCGATTAACATGAACCCAACGGCAGTCATCCAACCCAAGGACAGATTGCAACGCTCCTTTTTTAACAAGCTAATCACGATCACCATGCCAGCCAAAACGAGCAACCCAATCTCGGGCAGAATTGCCAGGGTCATTTCGAAAACAGTGAGGGTCACAACGCACCTCCAACAAGAGCTAGCACCCTGCTAACGCCTGATTCGATCATTGGCACCAAGAGAGACGGGATCACTCCCAATGCGATCATGATGAATGAAAGCCCCACCACGACCACCTTGTCCATCTTGGAAATATCAGTCAATCCTGCCTGGATTGGTTCTGGCGTCTCGCCGAAGAAAACACGCCTTACTACCAGCAGGATGTACGCGGCTGTCACCACGATGGAGATGGCCGAAACAATCGCCACCAGTGGTGTGGTCTTCCACGCCCCCAGGTAGATGGGCATCTCCGCCACGAAGCCTGAAAACCCGGGCATACCCATCGAGACAAGACCGCCCACCACAAAACCAAACATGGCTAAAGGCATGTGCTTTGCCAACCCACCCAACTCGCTCAGGTTCCTGGTGTGCGTGCGATCATAGACCATCCCAACCACGGAAAAGAAGAGAGCCGTCATGATGCCATGCGAGAACATCTGCAGCCCCGCACCGGTCAACCCCTCGGGCGTGAGTGTTGCAAAACCGATGAAGACCAGACCCATGTGAGAAACGGACGAGAAACCAATCACATATTTGAAATCTGTCTGGATCATGGCGATGAAAGCGCCATAGACCACATTGATCGTGGCCAAGATCAACACCAGTGGCGCCCAAAAGCGCATCCCGTCCGGCAGAAGCATCAACCCGACTCTTAAAGCCGCGAACGCGCCGACTTTCATTTCCACGCCGGCTAGAAGCATCGAGACAGCGGTTGGCGCGGCCACGTGTCCATCCGGAGCCCAGCTATGAAACGGAAAGAGACCACCCAGGATACCAAACCCGATGAAGATGAATGGGAACCATAGTTTTTGAATGGCGAGACCAAAACCGGCTTGTTCAAGGGCCAACAGGTCAAAGGTACGCAATCCCGAAGCGAAGTAGATGGCCAGAACCCCGATCAGCGCCACCACCGAACCCAGGAACAGGTAGAGGGTCAGCTTCATACCACCGTATTCCTTGGTTTTGGGCGAGCCCCACATCACGATCATTAAGTATTTAGGGAAAACCGCCAACTCAAAGAAAAAGAATAGTAAAAAGAGGTCGAGTGATGCGAAGACCCCAAAAACGGACGCTGCCAGGAACATAATGAAAGCAAAGAATTCACGCGGACGGTCTTCCACCCGCCATGAAACCATCACGCCACACAATACTACAATGCCAGCCATCAACTCCAGAGGAAGGCTGAATCCATCCACACCCAGGTGATATGAAATCCCCAAGGCTGGCAACCAGTCAAGTTGTTCAACAAACTGGTATCCGCCCGAAGAAATCTTATAAGAAACGAAAAGGAAAACGGTCAACAAGAAAGTAATCAGTGAAACACCCAGCGCGATGCCTCGAATGAGGTTACGCTTCGACGCTGGCAGCAGGATCAACACAACGCCAGCCAGGAGGGGCAGAAGGATCAGGATGCTTAAAAATGGTAACTGCATGATTCTCCTTTAGAACCAGCGCATGACGCTTGAATTGATCAGAGTCATGATCCATGACGGCCAGATGCCAATCGAAAGGATCAGAAGCATAATCGGGGTAATCACCAGAATCTCACGCAGGTTGATCTCGTGCAATTTTCCCGCCCATTCTTCGTTCAAGGGGCCCTGTAAGACCAGTTTCAGGGCTTTCAGGACGTACACACCGGTAAACAGCAGCCCGATCATGCTGACTGCGGTCAAAACGGTGAAGATCGGCCACACCCCGCGGACAATCATGAATTCCGAGACGAACCCGTTCAAACCGGGCAAGCCAAGCGAAGCCATCGAAACAAAGATCAAGATAGCGCCGTAGGTTGGCAGGATTGCGAACAAGCCACCAAATTTTTCGAGCAGGCGGGTGTGCGCGCGGTCATAAAGCACGCCCACCAAAAAGAACATCCCCGCCGCGCTCAAACCGTGATTGAACATCTGCAACACCGCGCCGTTCACGGCAAGGATGGCGCTCTGCCGCATCTCGGGGTCTGAACTCCCCCCTACTAGCGCCGCAGCCGCCACACCCAGGATGACGAATCCCATGTGATTGATTGAGGAATACGCCACCAGGCGTTTGAAATCTTTTTGTCCGGCAGCGGAAAGCGCGCCAAAAACGATCGCCGCGGTGGCCAGCACTGCCAACCAGCCGGCGAACCGCGCGGCTTCCACCGGGAAGAGCGGCAACACCAACCTAAGGAACCCGTATGCGCCCAATTTTAACAAAACTCCCGCCAGGATCATCGATCCAGCCGTTGGGGCTTCGGTGTGGGCGTCTGGCAACCAGGTGTGAAAAGGCCACACAGGCACCTTGATGGCAAAAGCCACCACAAAAGCCCAAAACGCGATTGCCTTCACTGTTTCGCTAGGGATTGCGAAAATTTCAGCGTTATGGATCGCCGGCCAAATTCTGAGGATTTCTACGAAATCAAAAGTTCCACTTACCGCGCCGATCATCTGGATGCCCAGGAGCAGCCCGAGTGAACCGCCCATGGTAAACAGGATGAATTTAAGCGAAGCGTAATTGCGTTTTTCACCCCCCCATTGGTTGATCAAAAAGTACATGGGCACCAGGCCAATCTCCCAGAAGAGGAAGAACAGCAGCAGGTCGAGAGACAAGAAGACGCCCAGTATCCCGGTTTCAAGGAGCAGAAAAAGCGCCATGAACATCTTGACATTAATTTTGATATTAAAGGAGGTCAATATCCCAAGTGGGGTCAAGAGAGTGGTCAACAATACCATCACCAACGAGATTCCGTCGATTCCGAGGTGCAGGCTGGAGTGGATCGCCGGGAACCAGGGCAGGTTCATTTCAAACTGGAACATCGCTTCACTTTGTTGCTGAAAATTCGCCCATAAGAATATTGACAATCCGAGCGGGATCAAGCTGAAAATCAACGCTGAAATTTGAATGACGCGAACCTTGCTCGAGGGGATCAATAAAAGTAAAAGCCCACCCAACACAGGGATGAATAACAACCAGGCGAGAAGCGGAATGGAGAGAAAATTCATAGGGTATCCCTGTTATGTCCCCAACACGAAATAAACAACGATTAACGCGATTAAAACAATGAAGAGCAAAGCAACGCCCATGTAATGTTGAATTTTTCCATTTTGGAATCGCCGCAATATCCCACTTGCTGCCTTCGTCCCTGAAGCGGCTCCGTCCCCTGCACCATTGATCAACGGCAGATCAAACCAATTACGCAGCAAACGTCCGGTCCACATCCCGAACTTACCAAGCCCGTGCAAAAAGCCGTCGATCAACGTTTGATCAACAAATTGATAAGAAAACTTCTCCGCTACCCAACGCGCCGGGCGGATGAACAAAAAATCATATGCTTCATCGATCCAATATTTGTTTTGAAACAAACGGAACACCCAACCCAAGCCTTTTTCAAGCGGGTCTTTCTGGTGGGCTGTTTTATACCCTCGATAGGCGATCCATCCCAACCATAAGCCGCCGAGCGATACGGCCAACGAGGTTATCAAGGGGATCAAGGAATGCGCTTCGGAATGGGATTCATGGACCAGCATTTGTCCAATAAAATCCTGGAACCAGGCTGTGGATAACCCGCCCAATACCGGAAACTCCTTTGGAATTCCGACCCAGCCAACTCCAATCGCAAAAATCGCGAGGATGCCTAACGGCAATGTCATGACCGGTTTGTTCTCAGTCGCATGTTTCGCAGCCTCAGATCGCGCCTGGCCAAAAAAGACCAGTGTGAGCTGGCGAGCGGTGTAAAACGCGGTCAGCAGCGCCGCCAGCGCAAGGGTGACGAAGACAGTGAGGTTTGAACTGCTGAACGCTCCGGAGAGAATCTCGTCCTTCGACCAGAATCCGGCGGTGATCAACGGAAAACCAGACAGCGCCAGTGCGCCGGCCAGGTAAGCCCAAAAAGTGCGCGGCATTTTTTTCCAAAGGCCGCCCATATTGCGCATGTCTTGCGGGTCGGCGTGGTCACCTGTGTGTAGCGCGCCATGTTCCATGCCGTGGATCACCGATCCCGAACCTAGGAACAGGAGCGCTTTGAAAAAAGCGTGTGTCACCAGGTGGAAAACGGCCGCCGCGTAGGCACCGATCCCCAGCGCGGCGATCATGTATCCTAGCTGCGATATGGTGGAAAAAGCCAGGACGCGTTTGATGTCATTCTGGGTGGTGGCGATGGTCGCCGCGAACAAGGCGGTGAACGCTCCGATCCCTGCCATTACCAGCATGGTGGGGGTCAACGCCCCACCCGGCTCCCAACCGGCCGAAACCAGCGGGAAGAATCGCGCGGCAAGGTAAACACCCGCCGAAACCATGGTGGCGGCGTGGATCATCGCGGACACCGGTGTCGGACCTTCCATGGCATCTGGCAACCAGACGTGTAGCGGGAATTGCGCTGACTTGCCGATCACACCTATGAAAAGGAGTAAACCAATAAACCCTGCCCAAGAGAGACCGAACACGGGGGAAGTTGCTGTGGCGAGTTGTTCCAACACTTCAGGTTTGGCGAGAATGTTCTGATAGTTAAGCGAACCGGTGATCGAGTACAAAGCCGCCAAACCAAGCAGCATAAAAACATCTCCGACACGCGTGGTGATGAAGGCTTTGATGGCCGCTTTGCGCGCGGATTCCTTGCCATACCAGAACCCGATCAATAGATAGGAACACAACCCCATGATCTCCCACCCCATGTAAAGTGTGAGGAGGTTGTCGCTGACCACCAACAAATACATGGCGAACGCGAACAAGCTGATCAATGCAAAGAAGCGCGCGTACATCGGCTCGATCGACGGAATTCGATGAGTCTTGCCGTGTTCATTGATCTCCGCTCCCCGGGGGGGTAAGCCCGCTCGGTCGTGATCGCCTTTAGGCGCACCAAAATTATGGTAGCCGATGCTGTAAATAAAGATCATTAGCACCGTCCAGGCCACGAAAAAGAGGGTGATTGCCGATAACGGATCTACGCCCACACCGATCTTCAGCCAGTTCTCACCAGTGGGCAGCCAGTTGACCGCGCCGCCAATCGGGTTTGAAGCCAGATTTTCGGTGGTCACCGCTTTGATAAAAACAACCATACTGGCGACGAATGACAAGCCAGCCCCGGTGAGAGCAACCCAATGGCTCGCTCGGTTTGAATTTCGTGTTAGAAGCACGATTAACGCGAACCCCACCAATGGGAGCAGCGGAATCAACCAGACAAGTAAGGAAAATGTTTGGCTCAACGCATCACCCTTTCATCGAGTTGAGTTCATTGGCAACCACGGTTTGCTTCAATCGATACGCCGAAATGATCATTGCCAACCCCACTGCGGCTTCAGCAGCCGCCACCACGAAGACCACGATCACAAAAACCTGGCCGCGCAAATCACCATCCGCGGCATAAAGGTAGCGCCAAAATGCAAGAAGGTTGATATTCACGGCGTTCAGCATCAACTCGATCCCCAACAAGATGCCAACCGAATTCTTGCGCGTGATCGCTCCGTAAAGTCCAACACAAAAAACTGCCGCTGCCAACACAAGGAACCACCAGAGAGGAATCATTTCTTGTCTTCCTTTCTTTCGTAAGCGATATATATGGAACCGATCATCGCGGCGAGTAAAAGGATGGAAGTGACTTCAAATGGAAGAGCGAAACTCTGGGGGTCGGTGAGCGCGAGCCCGAGATTGCCGAGGTCAAAATGTTCAACCGGCAGTGTAGAAGTCAAACCAAAGATCGGCGTCCATTGCCGGATGGAAAGCACCAAACCTGAAAAAATGACCAGGATGACAATCAAGGTGATTAGCGTAGAGGTGTTTAAGTGTTTGCCCTGGTTTTCAAGCGATCGCTGCGTGAGCATGACCGCAAAAATGATCAAGATCGCGATCGCGCCAACATAGATCAACACCTGGATGACTGCAAAAAAACCTGCTTCAAGCATGGCGAAGAGCACCGCGGTTCCGAGCAGCGCCAGAACGAAGAACAATGCCGCATGGATCATCTTTCGAGCGCTGATGCACATCAAGGCTGAAACCAAGATCACCAGTCCGGTCAACAAAAAAAGGATTTGCGTTCCTGTCATGAAACTGTCTCCTTTTCGGGGATCGTGATTTTCTCGGGTCTGGCCAGTGGTCGGGCTCCAGAAACCACCAGGCGCGGATGTCGCTTGCGGTACGCAGTGATCACTCGGTCTGCAACGATCCATGTGACCAGGTTTGCAACCCACAAGACACCCACCCGAACCAGGGTCATACCGGTTGGGACAGATTTTTCAATAATCGCTGTGAAAACGACTGTGATCAACGCCAGGGGGGTGAGGATCTTCCAGTTGAACGCCATCATTTGATCAATTCTGAAGCGTGGAACCGTAAACCGGATGGCGAGCATCAAGAAATAAACCACCAGGGTCTTGGCTAGAAGGTAGAACCCGCCCAATACCGGATAAACTTCCACACCCGGCCCCTGCCAGCCCCCCAGGAAAAGGGTTGTGAAAATAATCGCGGAGGTAAAGGCGTGCAAGAAATCCGCGACAAAAAACATACCGAACTTCAACCCCGAATATTCGATATTGTAACCCGCCACCAATTCTGAATCCGCTTCGATGAGGTCGAAAGGTGCTCGGCCATTCTCGGCGATGGAACAAATAAAGTAGATGACACAAGCCAGCGGGGCCAAAACGATGAACGGAATTTTTTGGGCAGCAACAATCGTGTTTAATCCAAGCGAGCCACTGAACATGACCGGGATGAGCAACACCACCACCATGGGCACTTCGTAACTAATGAGTTGGGCGACCGCCCGAAACGCGCCTAAAAGCGCGTACTTGTTGTTTGACCCAAAACCGGCCAGGATGATTGCCATTTCGCCAAGTCCACCGATGGCAATGATGAACAGTACACCTACATTAATATTTGCACCGAATACAGTTTGTGAGAATGGGATGACCGACCAAATGATCAAGACCGCGCCGACCGCCAACACCGGAGCAAGGTTGAATGGAACCTTGTCAACGCCGTTGGGGGTGATGTATTCTTTGGTGAAGATCTTGAGCATGTCGGCAATGGTCTGGAAGATGCCCCACGGGCCTACGCGATTTGGACCCAACCGGTCTTGAAAGCGTCCGCCGATCTTGCGCTCCGCCCAGATGAGTAACGTGGTAAAAAGCATCGCCCCCAAGGTCAACACCACACCGCCAAGAATATACAGAATAACCTGAACGACTGTCGGGGCAAGCCCCCAACCGGTGAGCAGCTGGGTCAACCAATCGATGATAAATGGAATCGGGTCATAAAGAAAGTTCATTGGTCATGTCACCTTTCAACACTCAAGCCCATTCCAGTGCGCCTTTGCGCCAAACATACAATAATCCGACAGCCAGGATGACTACAAAAAGCACTGCTTCCAACACAGCAAAGAGAGGTACTCTTGAATAAGCCACTGCCCATGGATAAAGCAACGCGGTCTCGACATCAAACACCAAAAAAACAAGCGCGTAGACGTAATACTGAACCTTAAATTGAACCCACGAGCTGCCGACTGTTTCCATGCCGCATTCGTAAGTTGTATTCTTAATTGGATTAGGTTTTTTGGGTGAAAGGATTCCAGCGATGTACAATGCGGCTGCCGGAATTGCGAGTGCGATAACCATAAAAATCCCCAAATACAACCAGTCTTGGCTCATTTTCCCACTCCTCGTCACCGAATAATACTTACTTTACAAATTTTATCATATCCATCTTAAAGGGGTTCTTAAAAATTTCCGGGGATTTGGAAAAGCATTATCATTTATTCCGAGGTAACAAAATAATTACGGCCAGCAACATTAATAGAATTGAAACGATTCGGAAAACAATGGGAGTGAGGCCTAAAACCCCGACTGCCTTGAGGTTTACCTCCCGGGCGAGGACCAATTGACGGTTTTGACCGGTGAAAAGCCAAAGCGTTCCTTTGTAGACGCTTTGTTCCTTGGGGATCAGCGACCATTCGAAGATCGTGGGTACCAAAGGATTTACCAAAGTTCGTAATTCTCCCAATGGCGTAACCCCTACACCGCCAATCTCAAAATGGCTGACCAGTTCCATGTCCGTGTCTGGAACACCATTTGTGATCTCGACCGCCATCCTGACCGATGAAGAATCGCCCACCCGCACCTGTGCTGGTACAGACAATTCAATCGTCCCACTCAATTCTGGATCAAATGAAATTGGGATTGTGACCTTTTGTATGCCTGTCGGCCAACTGGAAATCAACAAACCAATCACAGCTAACCCGATAAAGACGATGCCGATCCATTTGCGCGATGTCATGCGCAAATTATACTGATTAAAACAAAAACCCGGCGCCGAAGCACCGGGTAGGTCGTGTTTGTTATTGAATAAAAATATCCACCTTAGAACCGTCCTTGTCATCGTCCACTTGCACCTCAAAGGGTTCGCCTTGCTTAATCGCCGCTTCCGTTTGGTCCAGCATATCCAGGATCCCTTTTTCTCGGACTTCCTCGGGCATGTAATGTCCGAAGGTGCGCATCACCCAACGGGCAAGGTTGAGTGGCAGCGGCATACTAAACACAAATGCAGAAGGTTTACTGCTCTCTTTAGAATGTATCTGCACATGCATCCAAGGGGACTCCATTAATGTCCAGCCAAAGAGCATCAATAAGACTCCAAGAATCAACGGGATCCATGAAAACCAGAATCCCCAACTAAATCCATTATTGCGATAGCCCTGGTAGATCCAAAACGCCGAAAAAGCGGTGAGCACCGCCCCGCCCAACAAAAAAATGCTCCAGGCAGCCTTCCAACATCCAGAGGTTTCATGTTTTGCCATCAGTTCCATTGGGGGAACAGGTCTATCAGAATCAGTATTTACCTGAATTTTGTCTGCATTTTCAATGATCCCGATCAGATCTGAGCCTTCTTCAATGGTCAGGGTTCCATTTTCAACTTTGCGTAAAATTTCGAGTTTGTTTTCGTCCGTGGTCATGTTTTCACCTTACCGATCCAACGCAGTCAATAATTTTTCCGCTTCTTCGACGGTGATCTTTTTTTCCTGCAGCATACGCAGCACAAGCATCCGTTCTTCATCAGACGGCCCTGGTTTTGAAGACTTGTTAGCCGGTTTTCCTTCGTCGGTTGAAAAGCCAACCACCTTGCGGCTTTTAAGCGCGTTAAAACCTCGCTCCTCTAGTTCGCGCATCGCCCGGTCAACTTGTTTACCTGCGTGCCGTCCGGCCATGCGGGCCTGGTGGGCGGCGTGTTCCATGGCATCTTCAGCCAGTTTCAGGCCTTCTTTGACGCGTTGCTCGATCTGGATGCCAAAATCTTTCCAATGGTCGTCAGTCCAAATCGGCCGCTCCTCGTCCCATTGCGGGTTCTCGCGGTCCGTGACCCGGATGGCGTCTCCGGCAGTTAAACTCACCATTGAACCTCCCTGACCTAGCGGGATCGAAAAGCTGCCTTTTGTTAGCTCGGCGTCTTGCCCGCCCGCATGGACGATGATGTCTTCGCCCCCGCTTGATAAGTTAAGTTGCCCTTGAGCCTCAGGGACGACGAATAGGTGAATATCAGACCCTGCTTTGGCGCGGATCTCGGGCAGATCTGGACGCCCAACCTGGATGCTGATCTCGTCCCCTGCGGTCACATCAAGCTTCGCGTTTACGTTCTTAAAACGAGCATCTGAGCCCACCGAACCGGCTTGCAGCCCTAAAACTTCTTCAGCCGTCAAAGTATCACCAACCCTTGCGATCTCGATCTCCCCGTCAGCACCGAGGATCAGGCAGTCTCCGCCAACCGACTCGATGGAACCTCCGCCAACCTTTTCCATCTTCAAGTTGTCTCCAACTTTGCCCACCACGACTCTGGCAATAAGGTTGGAAATCGCGGCATCTCCCCCCACCTTTTCGATTGTCACGGTAACACTGCGAGGCAGCAGCACACGGCAATCACTATCAGCATTGATGCGAAAAGTGCCGTTCTCTTCTTTCATCCGCAAACCTTCCCCTTGATCCACGATCACGATCAAAGTTGCTGTATCTATCCCTTCGACTGAGAGATCACCACCACACTTCACCAATACCCTGGCATCTGCTTTGATCGGTATAGTTGTCTGTTTCATCGCGTCCTCACAATTCATAAAATATTCAATGGTTATTGAAATTTTCTAATATATAATAGCAATTTTTTTGAATTATGTCAAGCGATTTATTACTTTTATTGATTTTTAATTCAATAATATTTATATATTCTCTATTTATTCCATCTCAACCAAGTTAATTAATAAACTGAGCCAGAGGGGGTGTATACTTTCTCCGACTAAACAATCCATGCGAAAGGGTTTTAAATGAAAAAAGTTATTTTCATCGTTTCGATCTTGCTCTTTGCTCTAAGTATTACCGCTTGCGGCGTCCAACCCACCCCCGACCTATTGCCTGAAGGCGCCGAGCGTGATGCCATCGTCGCCAACGCGGACGTTTTTATCGCCAATATCCTCTCCGGGATCGAGAATAACGACCTGGAAACTTTTTCCACCGATTTCGACGCCACGATGGTCAGCTCATTTTCCCCTACCGCTTTTGAGCAAATCAAAATTCAATTTGCGGATTTGGGAAAATCTCAGGCAGTCGAATTGGTAAACGTCCAGGATGTTGGATCTTACTATGCCGTCCGTTACAAGGTCACTTATGCAAAAAAAGAAATCGTCTTTCGAGTAGTAATTGATAAGAACGACCCGCCCAAGGTCAGCGGGTTGTGGTTCGAGTAACCCCACCGCTTTGTCAGGGTTGTATAATGTAGATAACGCTTCAATCAACGAAGCGTCAGGGAGTGTCGGGATAAGATAAAGGAGAATGCCATGAAATTAAGCCCACCAAAAACCGTAACATTCTGGATCTCGGTTCTACTCGTCGTTCTGGGAGCGGTGTCCACCGTGGTCGCCATCCCATTCATAAGTTCATATTCCTTGCTGTTCGTGATTGTAGGTTTCGTCCTGCTGGCATTGGGGACCATGATAAAAGGTCTTTAACACTCCCCTATAACATTTCAACCCCCCATTCGGGGGGTTGATTTATTTTTAAACGTAAACCTCTTTCCGGGGGCGATTAATTGTTCACGCGTTGAGCAGCGGCTATAATCCACGCGGTCGCGCGGTCCAGTTCACCTTCAAGCAGTGGACCTTCGCGATCGGCAACCAAGAAACCTTCCATGGCGACAACTTCCGCACCTTTCTTCTTTAGAACTTCAGCCATCGGTTTGTCGGCATAACCTCCCATTTTAACAATGGCACGGAAGAATTTTGAAGAGATCGTCTCGAGCGGAATGCGGGTATCAAAGACAGCGGCAGTAACCCCGGCTAACGCTTGCCCGCTGATTTCATTGAGCAACTTTACCATTCCTTCCGTCGGTTTGAATCCTCGGGTAGGAGAGCCTATAACCAATAAGTTGATCCCTTGGAAATCGGCAGGTGTAATTCGGTCAACTTTTTCTAAACGAGTGCCTTCCCCCAAGGCTTTCGCCATCGCGGCGGCCACTTTTTCTGTATTACCAAAAACGGAATCGTAAATCACAAGCGATTTCACCGGTTATCCTCCAAATATGTAATATTTCCTTATGGTTAGAAGTTTAAGTGCACTTAGCGTCTGCGTTGCGAAAAAAAGAATAGACCCAACGGCACCAAAACCAGGCTTCCGCAAATCGGCAATCTGGGACCATCTGTTTCAGGTCGAGTGTCAGTCGCATCCATTTGAACATCGTCAGTGGCTTCAGTAGTTGAGACAGCCGAAGTTGTTGGCGGCGTGTTCAATGTGGAAAGGATCTCTGTGGGTGCCAGGGTTGGCGTGGCGGTCAGCCAGGGGAAGTTCGCCGTAGTTCCTTCCAGGGTGATGCCGTCTGGAAAAAACCAGGTTAATCCATCAGCGATCTCCATCACTTTTTCATCTTCGGGGGTAAACAACAACGCGATGCGGATCTCCTCCAAAGCCTTGCGCGCCTCGGAACGGGTGTCAATGCCCTCAAATCCCGCGAAATGAGCGTAATACCCCAACAAGTCAGCATAACCGGCGTGCCAAAGCGCATCCTCTGGCAAAAAAACAATGGCTTTTTGATACGCTTCAACGCTGAGCGCAAAGAGGATTTGAGCGCCCACATCATGGTTGATATCGAAATAACGAAATCCTTTGCCGCGAGAAGAAAAGGCCAATTTTTTATAGAGTTTCCCCAACCTTCCCCAAGCTTCACCGTCATTTGGGTTTTTTTTTACAATTTCTCGCTCTCGGAGCACCTTATGCCACTCATCAGGCGCAACGATTTGAATCTTGAAGTTATCATCCATTTCTGGTTCAAGGTCGGTGTATTCCCACCACAACTCGTTGGCAACGGTCTGGTGGTCATCAACAACGCTGCCACTTTCACTTGGAAGCACATTCAACTCACTCACTTCGTAAGGAAACCGCACGATTAATTCCGCGTTCCCAATCGTCCCCCTCCAACCTGCACCCGTGGAGAAAATATAAGCAAAATCAACAAAGGGAAGTTCGCCAGACGCCTCAAGAGTGTATTCAACTTCAATGATCACTTCGACCTCTGGATCAAAAGTGACCTCAAACGACGCCCACGGAACCTCATCACCATATCCAGCCGGGTCTTCGCCACTAACTTCTTGACTGTCTACCCTTGTTCCACCTACCTTAACTTCAAAATCGGTGATTTCGGGGAATCTACCCCATCCGTCGTTGGTGCTCAATGGAAAGCGCACAAGCATGCTTTCTGGGGTCGTTCCCAGGTTGCGCATATGAAATGTAGCGGAGACGCGCGCTTGCCCCAGACTGTCTGCAGGCGTCGAGGCTAGAATTTCGATTATCACCTGCTCCGATTCCATGCGTACATCGGTAACCTCTGCTCCAGGTTGCAGGTTTGCACCCGGAGGTTGCGCTGGCGGAGCGATGTCGGCCAGCACCGGCGCCGGGAAAGCGAAAAAGAGAAGTATCCAAATGCCTGCAAGGAATTTACGCATTTTCACCTTCCTGAAAACTGATACCTAATTCCTGTTCGCTATTTCCAAACACCTGATTCCTGATCCAAAATCGTTATTGCAATTATACATTCTCCTATTTTTTCACTTACCGGATTCCTAACAAAATCCCCCGGCTAATGACACCAGGGGATTTAATGAGATTAAAAGGAAGCCGGGTTAGGGATTGGCAGCGCAGCGGATGCCGAGCACGTACCACGAATAGATATCCAGCGCCCGGTAGCGCAGTGAGGCACGCATCCACCACAAACCGTTGCTCCACGGACCGCCACGCCAGACCCGCTCGCCGAGCATGTTCGGGTCTTCACGGCCATCGGTGGCATCATATGGGTATGGGAAAGGCAGGGTGCTTGTCCATTCCCAGACGTTGCCAGCCATGTCGTAAGCGCCATATGGGCTGATGCCAGCCGGGAAGCTGCCCACCGGCGACGTATCGGGATAGCCATCGTTGTAATCTTCCATGGCATGGGTGCGAGTGCAATTCACATCGCAGAAGTTGGCTTTGTCTTCAGTGACCGGATCATTACCCCATGTATATTTTCGCCCGTCCGTGCCGCGGGCGGCTTTCTCCCACTCGGCCTCAGTCGGCAGGCGCCTGCCAGCCCATTCACAATAATCCACAGACTGGAACCAGCTGACCCACACGACCGGATAGTTGTCGTAAACCGGGTTGGTAAAGTAATCTGGGTAAGTGTAACTGCCGATGCGGTGCGGTTCAGTGCACACGCCGGCTTCAACGCACAAGCGATATTGCGCATTGGTCACTTCGTACTTGTCGATCCAGAAAGAGTCGAGGTAATAAGTGAACTGTGGGATCTCGGGGTAGGCGCGTCCGCCTTCTTCTGTTCTCTTGGCTTCAAGATCGTTGGTGCCCATGATGAAATCTCCGGCGGGCACGAAAACCTGCTCCATGCCGTCGATTTCGGATACTCTTGTTGCCCCTGCAGCGAGTTCGCCCGAAGGTGCTTCTGTGGCGGTGATGGGGGGGGATGCCGGTTCGGTGGCCACAACAGCGACCTCGGTTGAGATCGGAGCAAGGGTTTCTTCTGAAGCAGGTGTGGCTGTGGGCGCAGCCCGATTGCCGTCACTGACCAGAAGGATGATGGTCACAACCAACCCAATTAAAAGGAAGAGCGCCAGGACCCAACCCAATTTCCAATGTTTGCCAAAGAAATCACGCATCATAATGCCTCCGTCCTCGATCTTTAATATAGCCCTAATAGGGTTGGAGACCAAAGAAGCAACACTAAATATCCTACCTTAAAACCGCCCAGGCAGCCATCAAAAACTTGTAAATTATTTCAGAATGGAGATTCGGCTTATTCCCGTTCGGTTTGAGCTCGGAGATTGACATCAGAGAGCACCCCAATTTCTTCGATCAAAACCTTTTTCTCTTCGCGGTTGATATACCAGCCGTTGATCAACACTTCGATCAGCCGCACGAGGATGTTGGCTTCATCCAAATCGACATCAACCAAACGGTCGATATCCAGGGCGAAGTGCGCGCCAATATTCCCCATCTTGCGGACGGTATCCAACGCCCTCCAGGTGTTCGCGTCAATCTTGGATTGGGTCTGCTCGATCTCTTCCGCCAGGGTGTTGCCGCGGATATCGAGATAATCGCGGATCATGCCCTGGATGCAGCGTCTGGAAAAAATGGCGGAGGCTTTCGGGCTGATCTTGCGGGTCAGGTTGGCTTCCTGGTAATCTTTGCGCACTTGTTCAGGGATGTATTCAGGAAGTTTTCGCACCGCACAGAATGGTTTCAAATCCCATCTGTCGATGACCCGATCGACGGTGTAGGTTTTGCCGATGTATTTCATCGCATACAAGCGCATGGATACCGTGAATTCATCACACTCAGGGTTGGGGCAGATGATGATCGTGGATTCCAGCGCGAGATTGTCGACCACGGTCTCAGGTTTTGAAACAATATATAAAGATTCGCTGTAACTTTCTCCAGTAATCGTGGCCAGGTGTCCGCAGTACGGACAAGTCCAATTGAATGGTTTCATTTCCCCTCCGGATGAAAACCAGGCGTACGGGCAAATACCAATTTTCCAAAACATGCGCAGGAATCTGCACAACATTCCTGTGTGTGATGTAATTATCGGTCTATTCATTGCAAGTTGAATGCCAAACCGGAAGATTTTAGGGAAATTTTATATTTTATCCTACTGGGAGCCAGGTGGCGGCGGCTTCGAAGGCGCGTTTGCCCGTGGACAAATTATGCCCTTCAATCACCCATCGTTCGATCTCGCCGGGAGTCAGTCTGGACCGCAGCGCCACCTCATCGCCCGGGCGCACTTCCTGATCGAAGTTCACTTGCAGTTCCGCCAGCCGGTTGGCTTGGTGGTAGTCCATGCTGAAGGTGTCGCAAATCCAATCCACGTAACGGCTGTTGTTGACGTGGTTGAGCAGGTCGACACTGGCGTAACCCGCCACGCGGCGCAGGATATCAGCGGACTCCAGGTTATACCCGATCCGCTCCAGGGGTTCGGGCAATCCGGTTTTATCAGGCAGCGAGGGCAGGTTGATCCCCAGCCCTTGAGGCGGAAGCATACGGCGCGCTTTGGCGTCAATCACCAGCCAAGCCGAACTGGCCGCAGCTACGCGTTCCCCACTCGCATCAAGGACCTCGAAATCACGAATGAAAAAGAGTTTTTGTTGAATAGTTTTCGGCCAGGTGCGCAGGGTGAGTTGGCTGCCGACCGGGGCGTGTTTAATGAAGCGCACCCGTAAGCGCGAAAGCACCCAGTGCAGGTTGCGTTCGAGCATGCTGGCGAAGCCGGTGCCCAGGGTTTCGGCATGGACGGCGGCGGCGTCCGTCAGGTAGCAAAACATGGCGGCGGGCTTAAGCTCGCCGCGAAAGTCGCAGTCATACCCCGGCACGCGCCGGGTGATCTCGTAAAGGGGTGAGGGTGGATTCATGGGGTTATATTTTCCTATTCAATATTAAACCCAATTAACAACGAAAGACACGAAAATCACGAATATCGAATTACGATTCTCGATTCTCTATTCTCATCTTAGATTCTCTATTCTCCATTCTCGGCTTTTCGACCGTTGACATTTGCCCATTTTGGGTTATTAATGGATTACCAAAGCCGGGCCGTCGTTCAACGCCCGGAAGGATGGAGCATGAACAAACGAACATTCCTTTTGAGCGCGGCGCTGATCGCGGTTTGGATGCTGGGAGCTTGCGCCCCGGCCGTCCCCACCGCCGACCCCGCCATGCAGTCAACCATCTCCGCGCTCAACGCGCAGTTGACCCAATCCGCGGCGGAACTCGACGCGCTGGTAGCGGCGCTCTCGGCCACGCCTGAAGCCACCAACACCCCGGCGGTCACCAACACCCCGCGGCCAACTCAAACCCCGCAAGCCACCAACACACCCTTGAATGGCTTGTTGCTGACCTTTGATGCCACGACCAACTGCCGCATCGGACCCGGAACGAATTACCCCATCGAAACCAGCGTGGAAGCCGGCACCCAATTACAGGCTCTCGGCCGCAGCGAGGATGGCGAATTCTTCTACGTCCGAGCGTTTGACACGACCAACCACTACTGCTGGGTCTGGAAGGGGACTTCCTATCAAACCGGAAGTGTCAACTGGGTTCCGGTGATGACCACCCAACCCACCAAAATGCCTTCCATCACCCCCACCTCCGGCGCGGGTTTCACCGCGGTTTATAAATCGCTGCAAAGCTGCTCGGGTAAGTACTACCTCAACTTTGACATTCGCAACACCGGGTATCTCACCTGGCAGTCGATCAAGATCACCATCGTGGATGCCGCCACCAGCACCACCGTCGTCCACTCGGTGGGCAATTTCACCGGCTATGAGGGTTGCAACGTGGCCCACCAGGAAGGCGATCTGGTGACTGGCGAGAGCGGACCTGTCAGCTCTTACAACCCGGGTGAGCTCGCCTACGACCCCACCGGCCATGTCTTGAATGTAACGGTCAGCCTCTATTCTGAAAAGGGCAATGCCGGCACGGTGGTGACGCGCACCTTGTCCGTGACGCCGTAAACAAAACCTCACACAAAGACACTGGGGCACAGGAAATATCCAATAAAAGGAGTGGCGTGATGCCACTCCTTTTTAATACTCAATTGACAAACAGATCATTAATTTACCGTTTGAACGACCTCGAAACAATCGAATAAGCCTGTGTAACCCGGTGATTCTGGCCACGCGCTCAGCACGGTTACCCCAATACGGATATTGGAAGTATCGAATACCACGGGATCCGACCATTGGTACGTGATTCCGTCTGAACTATAACCCGCATACAGGTTTGTTCCCTCCGTTTTAAAGGCTACATAACCGGATTGGCTGCCAATAATAAATGTTTCGGAAAAAATATTATTACGGGTACCCATAAGCGTGTACGCCGATTCCACCTGGTTATTTGCGCTGATCCCCACCCAGGCATAATTCATTGAATTAAAGTAGATAATCAAGCCGGCAGCCTGAAATCCGCCATACCCCTGATCGCTCGAACCTTTGACACGCGTTGTCACTTGAAAATCTCCAACCGGATATCGCTTGATGACGCGAGGCGCGTCTATGTTGTAACCAGCGTAAAGATCCTGGTTGCCGCCTACGGCTTGAACGGTTATGTTGCCAACAGATTGTTCAATGACAGCGGTGCCTAAATTATTGACGATCACCCACTCCGGGTTGGTAAAATCTTCGGTAGCGCAGGGCACTGGGATGGGAGTAGGTTCAGGCGTATTGGTTGGTCTCGGTGTCGCCGAAGGTGCCTGGGCTGTTGGGCTTGCGTTAATTGATTCCGATCCTTGGTTTTGAGGTGTTGTTAGTCCCCCACACGCGGTGGATGTTAAAAAAAGTCCGAAAGCAATCAAAAGATGTATTAATTTATTCCCCTTCATTTTTTCCTCCTGTTCATATGGATTGGGCAATAATACATTTAACCTTTGACCTTATTGTAGGCCTTTTCGCAAAACGAATATCGCAAAAAGGTTCTGGATACGTGAATTCGAAACTTGGTAATTCTCAGGATTGCCCGCGCATGATGGATCAAAATTATTTTAAGAACCGCAACATTCGAAAATGCCAATAACATTTGAATCTGAAAAATGATAATATATTGGTGAATTATCCATTCCACACCGATTGTTAATATATATTGATGCGACCAAAATAATGAAAACGTATCCGGGTGGTTGAGTGACCATGCCTGGAAGCAGCAACGCGATCCTGACAGAAAAAGTAAACATAATGACAACCTTAATTTAAACCTATTGATATAAGATAATAATTGTGTTGGGAGGAATCATGAATAAGTATTCTTTCTCGATTTTCTTCATTATTATTCTTCTTTTGACCACGTCCACTTCATGCGGATCCCTTCCGCCGATCTCTTCAGGCCTGGATGCACAAACACCTGCACTTTCAGAAACACCGCTCCCTTCCCCAACCTTCACGCCAATCCCCACGCAGACTCCAACACCAGACTACAGCCTTGTGAAAGTGCTTTTCTTTGTGAACGGCACCCTTGGAGATCGGTTTTATTTTGATCTCTTTGCTGAAGGGATTCAAGCAGCGCAACAAAAATATGGTTTTAATTTGCAGATCGTTGAATCCGGTTGGGGGGCGAGCAACTACATCAAGTCTTTTTCCACCACCCTGGCAAATGAACCCTACAATATCGTTGTCGCGGTCGGGGACGCCATGCGCTGGTCCGTTCAAACTGAGGCAGCGAAATACCCAAACACGAATTTTCTCTTGCTCGACGGGAAAATTGATGTGAATCTAAGTAATGTCTTCAGCGCACCCATCAACATTAATAAAGCCGCTTACCTCGCGGGCATGTATGCCGGTACCATGACCATGCAAACATCGATTCAAGGGATAAATGCTTCCTCAAAAATTGGGGCGATCGGAATCGGAAATGATCCGCAAAACTATTTAACGCTGATGTCTTTCAGGAACGGTGGGATGGATGCTGGTCTTGCCCTACAGGACATCACCATCGAAACCATTGACGTAGCCCAGAAGATCAAAGATACGGAAAGGATCGCGACCCAAATGTATTCCAATGGCGCGGATATCATCTTCCTTTTTTCCGGGCGGGCGGATCTTGGCGGGGCGAAGGCCGCGTTTGACCTGGGCCATTACATCATTGGGATGGGAAAAGATTACGCATCAATGCTCTCCTCTTCAAATAATGAATTGGTTGGGAATGTGTTAACCTCCGTGGTGATGCATCCCGAACAAATCGCCCTTGATGCCGTTTCCAAAGCGATTGAAAACACGTTGCCCTATGGATCAATGATCTCCTACGGGATTGATGAAGGGTACGTTGGGTTGGTAAAGAATGAAGGATACGAAGAACTGACTCCGCTTGAGGTCAAAGAGCAGATCAGCCTGGCTGAAAAAGACTTCGCGAAGCCCGAGGTATTGTTCGTGATCAACCAATCATGGGAGGATGATCTGTATTCCGGGTCCATGCGGAAAGGTTATGAACAAGCAGCCAACCAATTTGACCTTCCTCTTGACATGATCCAGTTGGAGACCAACCCCGATGAATTGGACGCCGCCTGGGAATCGCTTTTCATTGACAACACTTTTGATATTTTAATCACCTCCGGGGAAGAGACCGTGGAGCGGATCACGTATTTCGCTCAGAAATATCCGAACATCAAATTCATTTTGATCGGCGGAAAAATTGATTTTTATTCGAATTTCCTGCCCAATGTCTATAGCGTCGCCTTCAGAACGAATGAAGCGTTCTACCTCGCTGGTTTATACGCGAACCTGATGACCCTGAACACTTCGGTTCCATTCATCAACCCTGAAAGCATGCTGGGGGTTGTGGCCGGGGTCCAAGAAAAACCCTATCTCGAAAACCGGATAAAGGCTTTCAAACAGGGCGCAACGGACTCAGGGATGGACGTTAACAACATAATCGTCGACTACACCGGTGGTTTTCTTGAGATGGAAAATGCGACCGAGACCGCCAATAGACTTTTTACTCAAAACACGGACATCCTCATGAGCCTTGCGGGACCCGCTGAAGAGGGCATCCTGCAAGCTGCTCAAAACGACGGTTTTTACGTGATCGGATACAGCGCGCTAGGAGACCAATTCGATTCCCTCTATACGCCAGAACAGGCCCAGGTGATCATAACCACGGTTTATGAAAACCGCCCGGCCGTGATTCTGGATGTGTTAACCAAGATTTCGACAGGCAATATCAATTATGGTCAATTGGATACCCTGGGTCTTTCATCGGGCATGATCGGCCTGGTGAAGTCGACAACCTATGAATCGCTCACCCCGGAGAGCATTCAAGCCGAAATGCTGACTGCCGAGGAGAAAATCATCAATCATCAAATCTTTATCATTCCAGAATTCTACCCGGGGTTGTTTTACTGATCCATCGAAAATACCGCGTCGCGAAAAAAAACCTGCGGATTATTTTCGCAGGTTTTTGTCGGGGCGGGCGGATTTGAACCGCCGACCTCCCGGTCCCGAACCGGGTGCTCTAGCCGGACTGAGCCACGCCCCGAACGTGCTGATTATACACGCGCCCCCGCCAATCGACAAGATAATTCCTCTCATTCTCCCTTCGCACCCGTTTCATTTTCGATTAAAATCCCGGGCATAAAACCTGCAACCCATACAAGTTATGACTGACTGCATTTTCTGCGACATTATCGCCAAAAAAGCCCCCGCCACCTTCCTCCACGAGGACGAGTTAGTGGTGGTGATTAAAAACATCCGCCCTCTGGCGCCGCTGCACCTTTTAGTGATCCCGCGCGCGCATTTTGACACGCTCAACGACTTCACCGACGCTGACGCCGCCCTGGCCGGGCATCTGCTGCTCACCGCCAAAGCCATGGCTGAACGCCTGGGTGTGGCCGAGGTCGGATACCGCCTGGCGCTCAACACCGGGCTGCAAGGCGGGCAAACCGTCTTCCATGTGCACCTGCACCTGCTGGCCGGCAATCCGCTCGGCGAAAACCTGCTCTCCACGGGGATGGCATGAAGCGCGCCTTTCACGCCCTCACGCTTGCGCTCTTCTGCGCCGTCACGCTCAGCGGATGCGTGGTGCCGGCTCCCAACAGCCGTCCGTGGTTGCTCGACCCCGCCTCCGCCGCGGAGAGCGCCGCCGCGCAACACCTGCCCTCCTCGCTGACCGCGCTGCTCCCCACCGCCCGTCCGGCCGGCTTCCCCTACGCCACCCCCACGCCAGACGCCGCCCGCGCCCTGCCCACCCTGCGCTCTGACGCGTTGCAATACGTGGTGCAATATGGTGATTCGCTGGCGGGCATCGCCGCTTACTACAACCTTCCGGCATCTGCCCTCGTAGCCGCCAACCCAACCCTCAACCCCGACCTGCTCGAGATCGGTCAGGTGCTGGTGATTCCCGCGCCGCACGCCGCCGCTGCGATTTCAGATTTCAAGATCATCCCTGACAGCGAACTGGTTTACGGCCCCGCCTCCGCCACCCTGGATGTAGCCGCCTTCGTCACTCAATCGGGTGGCTACCTTGCCACCTACGCCGAAGACGTGGAAGGCCGCTGGATGACCGGCGCCGAGATCGTCATCCGCGCCGCTTACGAAAACTCGGTCAACCCGCGCCTCTTGCTGGCGCTGCTCGAATACCAATCCAGTTGGGTCACCCGCGCCAACCCTGACCCGGCTTACAACACGTATCCGCTGGGGCGTTTTGAACCCCACCGCGAAGGGCTTTATAAGCAGCTCTCTTGGGCGGCCGACACGCTCAACCGCGGTTATTACGTTTACCAGCTCAGTGGGCTGGCCTATACCATCCTCGCGGATGGCAACCTGGTGCTGCTTTCGGCCACCGTCAACCCCGGCACCGCCGCCGTCCAATGGACGCTCGGCCAGCTCAGCGATTACAACCGCTATCTTTCCGCCATCTCCGCGGAAGGGCTATACGCCATCTACACCGATTTCTTCGGCATCCCCTTTGACCGGGGCATCCAGAACCTGGTGCCTGCCGGTCTCACCCAGCCGGACTTGCTGCTGCCCTTCGAGAGCGGCACTGTGTGGTCCTTCACCGGCGGTCCGCATGGCGGTTGGGGACCCGGGGCAGCCTGGTCTGCCATTGACTTCGCCCCACCGGGCGAGGCTTTCGGCTGTGTGCGCTCCGACGCCTGGGTCACCGCCTCCGCGGATGGCGTGATCGTCCGCGCCCAGGACGGCGCCGTGGTGCTGGACCTGGACGGAGACGGATTCGAACAAACCGGCTGGACATTACTCTACATGCACATCGAAAGCCGTGACCGCGTAGAGGCTGGTTCGGTTTTGAAAGCAGGTGACCGTATCGGTCACCCTTCCTGCGAAGGAGGCTACTCCAATGGCACGCATGTGCATTTTGCCCGCAGGTATAATGGGGATTGGATCTCGGCCGACCGGGATCTGCCCTTTAATCTCGAAGGCTGGGTCTCCTCGGGGGACGGCGTGGAATACGACGGCGCCCTCACCCGTGGTGGGGTCAGCGTGATCGCATGGGATGGACGCATTGCTGAAAATCAGATCGCGCGTTAAGCAGTTACAGACCTTCTTTGTGGGTGCCAGCCTGGTGCTTTCCATGCTGGCATGTTCACAGGGTTACATCAGCCCGGTGGAGCTCACCGCCACGGCGCGCGCCAGCGGAGTGACCGCCGCCACCGAATCACCGACCCCTCAGCCAACGGCGCTGCCCACGCTTGAATCCACGTCTCTGCCAACGATCACAATGGTCGTGGCTACGAACACCCCTCAACCCACGCGCACACCTGACCCAAACGCCACACCCAAACCACCGATTCAATACTACACGCAATCAGGTGACACCTTGTTGGCCGTCGCTGGCCGTTATGGCGTACTCCCAGACCAGATCGAACAGAGCCAGCCCGTCCCCGCAGATGGGTTGATCAGCCCAAACATCCTGTTGATCATCCCGGATGTGCTCACCGATGTATACCCTTCTGAATTGGTCATGCCTGACAGTGAAGTGGTTTTCTCCCCCTCCGCCATGGATTTCGACATCCAGGCATACGTGACCGCCGCGGGTGGATACCTGAGCCGTTACCACGAAGACCTCGCCAAGGGCCCCACCAGTGGAGCCGATATCGTCAAACGGGTGGCGCTTGAAAACTCGATTAATCCGCGCCTGCTGCTGGCGCTTTTGGAATACAAAAGCCATTGGGTCTTCGGTGAACCGGGTAACCTGGCCGAACGCGAATACCCGATGGGGCGCGTCACACTTGAAGAAAAAGACCTCTATCACCAGCTTTCATGGGCAGTTTCGCAACTTTCGATCGGTTATTACGGATGGCGCGCGGGCAACCTTTCCGTGTTGCCCTTCAAAGATGGTACCCAGTTGCGCGTCAGCCCAGGTCTGAATGCCGGAAGCGCTGCGGTGCAATACCTCTTTGCCCAATGGTATGGCCGCGATGAATGGTTGGGCGCCCTGTACGGTGACACCAGCATGCCATCCCTGATGGAGGAGATGTTCGGCAATTTCTTCCTCCGTGCTGAATCGATCGAGCCGCTTTATTCACCCGATCTGCGCCAACCCAGCCTTGAACTGCCCTTTGTGCCTGGCAAGATTTGGGCGCTCACTGGCGGCCCCCATTCCGCGTGGGGACCCGATGGCGCGCTTGCCGCCCTGGATTTCGCTCCGCCTTCAACTGGATCTGGCTGTATCACCTCACAAGAATGGGTCACTGCCATGGCGCCGGGCGTTGTCGTCCGCGCCGAAGAAGGTGCAGTGATCGTTGACCTCGACTTTGACGGCCGCGAACAAACCGGTTGGAGCATCCTCTATATGCACGTCGCCACCCAAGACCGGGTGGCAGTCGGCACGGTGGTGCAGACCAACGATCCGATCGGGCATCCTTCCTGCGAGGGCGGGGTCTCGACGGGTACTCACCTGCACACGGCTCGCAAATTCAACGGCGAATGGATCCTGGCGGGTGGACCCATGCCTTTCAATGTCAGCGGCTTTGTGGCTCAAAACGGCGACGCGCCTTACCTGGGGTCGTTGACCAACGGTTCCGTTACTGTGATCCGTGACGAGAACGGCGCCGAGGTATCTTATATTTCTCGCCCGAGACCCTGACCGTTTCTTGTAGTATCATTTCTCTATGGTCTTCCGTAAGTCCCGAATATTCACCTTAATTAAAAATACCGCCGCCTGGTTGCTCATCGCCGGGATGGTGGCGGGCTGCGCCCCTTCCGCGCCGGTGACGGGGCCGGTGATCGTCACCCCCACTCCTCAACCCACCGCTACCCTCCAGGCTTCCACCCAGGTGCCGGTTCGTCCGATCTACGGTCCAGGTACATTGGTGGATTACACGGTCCAATCTGGTGACACACTGCCCGCGCTGGCAGCGCATTTCAACACCAACAAGGAAGAGATCCTCGAGGCGAACCCGCTCATCTCACCCACCATCACCACCCTGCAAGCAGGCCTTGAGATGAAAATTCCGATCTATTACAAAGCGCTGTGGGGAAGCCAGTTCCAGATCCTGCCCGATGCGCACTTTGTCAACGGCCCTGCCCAGCAAGGCTTTGACACGGTGGCTTTTGTCGATTCCCGACCGGGTTGGTTGCGAGAATACACTACCTTTGCCGGTGAATCCATGCGCCGGGGTGGCGCGATCATCGATTACATAGCGCAAACCTTTTCCATCAGTCCGCGCTTGTTATTAGCCCTTGCTGAATACGAAACCGGCGCGCTTACCCAACCGGTGCTGGCGACCAATCAAGAAGAATACCCACTGGGTTATGCCGATCGTGACCACAAAGGTTTTTATTTGCAATTGGTCTTTGCTGCCAACCAATTGAACAACGGTTTTTATGGGTGGCGCAACGGTACGCTCAACGAGATCCTCCTCACCGATGGCACCCTCCAGGTCCCTGATCCGTGGCAAAACGCGGCCAGCGTGGCACTTCAGAATTACTTTTCCCAAAAAGTGTCCGTCCAAAATTACACCCGCGCCATCTATCACGAGGGCATCTATCGCACCTATACCGAATTGTTTGGCGACCCTTGGGTGGGCACTCAGCCACACATGCCCGGAAACCTGACCCAACCGGAATTCACCCTGCCCTTTGAGAATGGCAAAAAATGGGCATTTACGGGTGGCCCACACACCGCCTATGGGGACGGCGAACCGTACGCGGCGTTGGATTTTGCCCCGCCAGGGGTCAGCGGTGGCTGCGCGTCGTCATCAGAATATGTCACTGCCGTGGCCGATGGTCAGATCGTGCGGACGGATAAAGGTATCGTGGTCCTCGACCTGGATAAAGACGGAGACGAGCGCACCGGGTGGGTGATCTTTTATCTTCACATTGGTAATAATGACAAGACTCGCCCCGGCACACTTGTGACCCAGGGCGACCCGATCGGGCACCCCTCCTGTGAGGGAGGTTCCTCCACGGGCACCCACGTGCACATCGCCCGTAAGTTCAACGGTGAGTGGATGAACGCTGGTGGAGCGATGCCATTCGATTTCGAAGGTTGGGTGGCATACAATGGCGCGAGACCTTACCTCGGCACACTAAGGCGCATCGGCAGCGTGATCACCGCTTCTGAAGTATCAGCGCCTAGTTCGATGATCACTTCAGGTCGTTGAATCTTTGGCAACTACTTAACAAAAAAAGGGCGCCGCAAGTTTAGTTTGCTTGTCGCCCTTTATTTTTCAGAAATCCGTTTTACGCTTCGCGGACGGTGACCTTGGTGTGCACTTTGACAGTTTGTTTTAGCATACCATTGACCGAGCAATACTTGCCTTCGCTCAATTCCACAGCACGTTCAACCGCTTCTTGTTCAAGGTTATGGCCAGTCACCACGTATTCCACAGTGATCTCGGTGAATACTTTGGGGTGCTCGGTGGAGCGTTCGCCGTGTAACAGGATCTCGAATTTGGTCACTTCCTGGCGTTTTTTCTGCAAAATGGAGATCACGTCCATGCCAGTGCAACCACCCAGACCAACCAAGACCAATTCCATCGGGCTAGTGCCCTGACCGGTTCCACCCTTTTCCACAGCAACATCCATGGGGATGGGAAATCCGGATTCGGTAATGCCGTTGAATGATAATCCGCTGTTCCAGGTAACCTTTGCTTCCATGAATCCTCCGTGTTGAATCGATTTAATCTTTAGATGCAGACCGCAAGGTAAAGTTGCGTCAACTGAGCGGCCAGGTGGGCATCACATCCAGATCGAGGGGGTCGGTGTGCCCGGCAATATAGTGGAAGTAACCCGCAGCCGCGATCATTGCCGCGTTGTCTGTGCAAAGCGAAAGCGGAGGGATGTGCACCGGAAATTCCTTCTGGTTCAGGAAAGTTTCACGAAGCGCGCGATTTGCCGAAACACCACCCGCCACAACAATGGCATTGACGTTGAACTCGCGCGCGGCTTTCATCGCTTTGGTGAAGAGCGCGTCCACCGCTGCTGCCTGGAAGCTGGCGGCGAGATCGTTGACTGGAAGCACTCGCCCTTCTTCTTGCAACTTGCGCACCACCCTCAACACCGCGGTCTTCAACCCGCTAAACGAGAAATTCCAGGTGCCGTCCAGGCGCGAACGCGGAAAATCAAAAGCGGCGGGGTTGCCTTCAGCGGCAGCTTTTTGCACCGAGGGCCCTCCGGGGTAAGGCAGACCCACCAACCGGGCAACTTTGTCAAAAGCCTCACCGGCCGCGTCATCCAGAGTTGCACCAAGTCTTTCGTATTTAAGGTGGTCCGTAATCAAGTTTAATTCGGTGTGCCCGCCCGATACCAACAACGCCAGCAGGGGGAATTCTGGCGCTGGGGGCGGTTGGGGTGTCTCGGCCGGGTAGATCCAGGATGAATAGATATGACCTTCAAGATGATTCACCCCTACCAGCGGCAAATCTTTGCCAAACGCGATGCCCTTGGCCGTGTTCATCCCCACCACCAGCGAGCCAGCCAGGCCGGGTCCGCGGGTAACGGCGATCACGTCCACATCCGCAAGACTCATGTGGGCGCGTTGCAGCGCTTCATCGATGACCGGGTAAATGGAGAGGATGTGCTGCCGGGAGGCCACTTCGGGAAACACGCCGCCGTATTGCTTGTGCAAGTCGATCTGGGTGGCGATGACATTCGAGCGCATCACGCGACCATTTTCCACCACGGCCGCGGCGGTTTCATCACAAGAAGACTCAATGCCTAATACTCTAACAGTTTGCAAAAGTTATCCTTCTTTAAAAACAACGATTCGCAACTAATGGATCGGGAGGATGAGATCCTTGGAATAATCTACTAGAATCTCGAAGCGCCCATCCGGGTGGACGGTGAGGGTGTCTTCGATGCGTACACCCATGCCTTTTTCAGGGTAGTACAAACCGGGTTCGAGTGTGAAAACCGAGCCCGGGGCGAGGATGTCTGATGGAGAGGGATTGATCATCGAAGCCCACGGTTTTTCGTGCACTTGCAACCCGAGTCCGTGCCCCAGGCTATGGTTGTAACCTGATTCAACTGTGGGGTCACTCATGATGGTCTTGTGGCCGCGGCTTTCAAAGAATTCGCAGGTTTGTTTCTGATAGTGATGGAAAGGCGTGTTCACCTTTAATGCGGCATAAATCGTGTCGTAACAATTCTTGACATCCTCATAAAGTTTTAACACCGGGTCGGGTGCGTAACCCAGACTCCAGGTGCGCGTAAAATCGTAGAAATAACCACCGCCCGCTTCACACGGAAAAATATCGTAGACGATGGTCTGGCCGAGACGCAAGGCGTCATCGGGGTTGCCCACTGAGTGGGGAATACCGGCGTCACGACCGATTGCGAAAATGGTGCCTTCCGGGTTTTCGGCTTCCTGTTCAGCCAGCCAAAGGTTGATGCGCCGTTTGACATCCTTGATCAAGAGCGGACTGCCGTCCGATTTGACGAGCAAACCCTTTTCAGTCTTGTGTGAGGTCAAAAAGTCGGCGGTTTTACCGACCACATCCACGGTGATCTTGCCCATCTGGCGGATGTGTTCAATCTCTTTGGCATCCTTGGTCATCATGGCCATGCACAAGATCTCGTCCCTGGCGAAGCCCTCAAAGGTTACCCCAGGCAGGGCTTGCTGTAACTTTGAAAGTAAGGAGTGCCAGACACCAACATCTTTTTGACCATAGACGGCTACCCTGCCGCGAGTGATGCCCAGGTCAGTGAACACCCGCTGGTAGCGCAGCACCAAGCCGGCCATAAAATCGCCGCCAGCCTCTTTGACCATCGTTTCAAGCGGGTATTTGTTGTAACTGACGGTTTTCAAACCGGTTTTTGCGGCCTCTTCGCGTTCCATCGGGTAACAGAACAAAACAGGGTCTTCTCCACGCTTGATGATCAAGTCAGCATCCGAAACGTGGACATTTCCGGTAAAGTAAGTCATCAGGGGGTTGTGTTGAGCCGGCCCAACGATCAGAAGAACGTCGATGTTTTTCGCTTCCATGAAAGAGTTGATCTGATTTTTCATTCTGTTCTCCTAATGTATTGTTGTAGTCTGTTTACTTGTCAAACTTAAGATTCCAAAGGCGGAGCCCACTGGTTGCGCTCTCGCAAGCGGATTAGCACCTCAATGGCCACCAGCCCGGCAGCGATAAAGAAACCCAACGCAAAGTTGAGCACCCGGCCGAATTGAAGCCAGAGCAAGACATCAGCATAGATGCCTACCCACAAGGCTTCGCGCACCAACACACTTGCAGTTGCGGCAGGCCGCCCGGGGAAGCGGTGATGCAGGTAGCGGATCACCGGTAACGCTGTGCCGCTGAATGCCAGGGTGACCAAAAAGAACATTAACCAGCGCGGTCCAAGCGTGGGCTTGGTCAGCAAGATGATCAAACCGAGGCCGATCCAACCAGTGAGCGCCAGGATCATCCCGGTGGTCATCACCACGGCAGAGGGTGGAAGTTGTTTACGCAGTTGATTCGAGCGATCGACCATTTTGGACCTCTGCTTGGATTAAATCGAATATCAGAATGTTTGACGATAATCTAGTTTAATCCATTCCCTCAAATTATGCCAAATTGAATTCAGACCCCTTTTGTGGTAAAATTTTTTTCACACATTCAGGGAAGCTCAGGCTTTCCCGCTCATTCAGAGAGGTGGAGGGACCGGCCCTTTGAAACCTCGACAACCACTCCAGCGAGCAGGTGCCAATTCCGGCAAACCATTGAAAATCAAGGGTTTGGAAGATGAGAGAGACCAGAAGATCGCGAGATCATCTCTCTCACATATGAGAGAGATTTTTTAATACAACGAATCAATGAACAGGGAGACCTCCATGAAACGTTCTTATACCAACCGCGCCTATCTGGATGCCCTTCAAAATAAGATTATGGTCTTTGATGGGGCAATGGGTACGAACCTGCAGCGCCAAAACCTGACCGCCGAGCACTTTGGCGGTGAAAAGACGCTCGGATGCAATGATTTCCTGGTGGTCTCCTATCCGCAAGCTGTCGCGAATGTGCATAATGCTTTTCTTGAAGCCGGCGTGGATGTGATCGAAACTTGCACCTTCCGCTCCAACCGTTTGACTCTCGCCGAATATGGCCTGGGCGAACGTGTCACCGAAATCAATATGGCTGCCGCCCACCTTGCGCGCCAGTGCGCCGATGGCTTCAGCAATCCCGCGCATCCTCGTTTCGTGGCTGGCTCGATCGGACCTTCCGGCAAGCTGCCGTCCATGGATGACCCTGAACTCTCCAACGTGGGCGTAGACGAATTACGCGCCATTTTCCGCGAACAGGCTTGTGGTCTGCTCGAAGGTGGCGTCGATCTGTTGCTCGTGGAGACTTCTCAAGATATCCTGGAGGTCAAGACCGTTATTCTTGGCATTCACGAAGCCTTCGAGAAAACGGGTATTTCCGTGCCCATTCAGGCGCAGGTTACCCTTGACACCACCGGGCGCATGCTCCTCGGCACTGATATCAGCGCGGTGTTGGCCATCCTCGAAAACATGAATATTGACGTCATCGGTTTGAATTGTTCCACCGGGCCTGATTTCATGCGTGAACCGATCAGTTACCTGGGTGAAAATTCCGCCTTGCCTATTTCCTGCATTCCGAACGCCGGGTTGCCCCTCAACGTGGACGGCCAGGCAGTTTATCCACTTGAACCGGAACCTTTCGCCGAAACCCTTTACGAATTCGCCGCGAAACACGGCGTCAGTGTGGTGGGCGGATGCTGCGGCACCACCCCTGAACACTTGAAGAAACTGGTCGAGAAAGTTGGCACACTTAAACCATCCATCCGGCCAAGATCAGGGTTGCCAATGCTATCCTCCTCGATCCAGGCACAATCCATGCTGCAAGAGCCGCGCCCCTTCTTCATAGCTGAACGCCTCAACACCCAGGGAAGCCGCATCTTCAAGCAGATGGTGCTGGATAACGATTTCGACAGCATGCTCGGGCTGGCTCGCAAACAAATCCAAAGCGGCGCCCATGGTCTCGACCTGTGCGTTGCGCTCACCGAGCGTGCGGATGAATCCGCCACCATGTACAAGCTGATCAAGAGCCTGGCGCCGATCATCCGCTTGCCGCTTGTCATCGACACCACCGAACTGGAAGTGTTGGAGACCGCGCTTAAAAACACGCCGGGGCGTTGCCTGATCAATTCCACACACCTTGAGGCTGGTCGCGAGAAAGCCGATAAGATCTTTGCCCTGGCACGCAAATACAACGCCGCGGTGATTGTGCTGACCATTGATGAAACCGGGATGGCAAAGACCGCCGAACGGAAATTTGAAGTCGCTAAACGCATCCACGACATCGCCGTTAATGACCACGGGTTGCACCCCACCGACCTCGTTTTTGACGATCTGACCTTCACCCTGGCCACCGGTTCAGATGAATTTGCCCAGTCAGCCATCGAAACCCTCGAAGGCATCAAACTGATCAAAGCCAGATTGCCAGGTGTGCTCACCTCGCTGGGGGTCAGCAATGTTTCATTCGGCTTGCAACCTAACGCGCGGGCGATCATCAACAGCATCATGTTGCATCACGCCGTCTTAGCCGGTCTCGACATGGCCATCGTCAACCCCGCCACGGTCACCCCCTACACCGAGATCTCAGAAACGGAACGCGTTCTGACCGAAGACTTGATCTTCAACCGTGTGCCAGACGCGCTTTCCAAACTTATCGAACATTTTCAATCCTCAGGTCCGGCTGAAATCAAGGTAGACGCACAACAGGAGCAGTTGTCGAAAATGACCGCCGGTGAGCGCCTGCACTGGAAGATCGTGCACCGCGTCAAGGACGAAGTCGAAAAAGACGTGGACGAGTGCCTTGCCCAAACTGCAAATAGCCAAGGCCAAAACGACCGCGCCGTGGAGATCCTAAACAAGATCTTGTTACCCGCAATGAAGGAAGTTGGCGACAAGTTTGGTTCTGGTGAGTTGATCCTGCCTTTTGTGCTCCAATCCGCCGAAGTGATGAAGAAAACCGTGTCTTACCTCGAAAATTTTCTTGAACGCAAAGAAGGCTCCTCCAAAGGCACCCTCGTGTTGGCCACAGTCTATGGGGATGTGCACGACATCGGAAAAAATCTGGTCAAAACCATCCTGTCGAACAACGGTTACACCGTAGTGGATCTCGGTAAGCAGGTTCCTGCCGAAACCATTATCTCGAAAGCCGTTGAGATCAACGCGGACGCCATCGGTTTGAGCGCCTTGCTGGTGAGCACGAGTAAGCAGATGCCTCTGATCATCAATGAACTCCAACGCCGCGGACTGAATTTCCCGGTGTTGATCGGCGGCGCGGCGATCAATCAACGCTTCGGTCGGCGTATTCTGGTGACTGAAGACCAAAAAATCTACGAACCGGGTGTCTTCTATTGTAAAGACGCCTTCGAAGGTCTTTCCACCATGGATGCCCTTTCAGAACCAGAGTCCAAAACAGCGATTCTGCAGAAGATGCGCCAAGACTCAGAGATGGAACACGAACGCGCCGCGGGAGAGATAAAAGTACTCCCGACGCAAACGCGTTCATCGGTCAAACCCTCGACGCAAGTACCCACCGCCCCCCATTGGGGACCAAAGCTTGTAAGTGATATGCCGCTCGAGATCATCTTCAAGCACCTGGCTAAGAATGAACTTTTCCGGCTCTCGTGGGGTGCCAAGAACACACACGGTGAAGACTGGAAGAAACTCGAAAAGGAATTCGAAGCCCGCCTCAACCGCATGACGCGTGAAGCGTTGCAAGAAAAATGGTTGCGCCCAAAAGCCGTTTACGGTTACTGGCCCGCCCAGTCCGACAACGGCGACTTGATTCTTTACGCCCCCGAATCATTGAAAGACGCCAAGCCTCGTGAGATCTCACGATTTACCTTCCCACGTCAAAATTACGGGGATTTCCTGTGCCTGTCTGATTATTTTGCCAGCGTGGATTCCGGTGTGATGGACGTGGTGGCTTTCCAAATAGTGACCGTTGGTCAGGTTGCCACAGGCCGCTTTGATCGCCTCCAGGCAGCCGCAGATTACTCTGAAGGCTACTTCACCCACGGTCTAGCCGTACAAACCGCCGAAGCCACCGCTGATTATTTGCACAATTACATTCGCAATGAGCTCGGTCTGGGCAGGGAACAAGGCAAGCGTTACTCGTGGGGCTATCCAGCCATCCCTGAAACCTCCGATCACCGCAAGGTGTTTGACCTGCTTCCCGCCGAAAAGGAACTCGGCATGAACCTGACCGCAGGTTTCCAAATGGTTCCCGAGCAATCCACCGCAGCCATCATCGTGCATCACCCTGATGCCAAGTATTACAATATCGGTGAATCACGAGTGGATCAACTATTGCGAGGAAGCTAACCATGGGTGGAACCAATAAATTTTGGAGTTTTCTCGAGAACGGCAAACCGCTGCTCTCTGATGGTGCGATGGGCACCATGTTACACCAACGAGGTATCTCCGTTGAGGGTTGTTTTGACTGTCTCAACCTCAGTCAGCCAGGTGTAGTCGCCGATTTGCACCGCGAATACATCGAAGCCGGCGCCCAGATCATCCAGACAAATACCTTTGGCGCGAATCGCTTTAAACTGGCTCAACATGGTATGAGCGATCAACTTGAATTCATCATCACCGCCGGTGTGGATCTTGCCCGCAGGGCAGTGCTGGCTTCCTTTAAAGAGGTGCTGATTGCCGGGGACGTAGGCCCTCTAGGTGTGCGCATAGCTCCATTCGGGCGGGTTCAGATCGATGAAGCTAGGGTTGCTTTCACCGAACAAATAACGGCGCTGGTAAAAGCCGGTGTGGACTTGATCATCATTGAAACCATGACCGATCTTTACGAGATCGTCGAGGCAGTCAAAGCCGCAAAAAACGTGGCGCCCGACCTTCCAGTGGTGGCTTCGATGACTTTCACCCGTGATAATCGCACCCTGTTGGGAGACACCCCCGCAAAGGTTGCGCGCGGAATCCAAGCCGCCGGTGCGGATGTGATCGGCATCAATTGTTCCGGTGGCCCCAACCAGTTGTTGAACATCCTTGGACAGATGAGAACGGCGCTCCCTGAAGGGCGATTTTCAGTGATGCCAAACGCCGGTTGGCCTGAACAGGTGGAAGGGCGCATCATGTACCCCGCCGCTCCCGAGTATTTCGGCGATTATGCCGTTTCCTTTTGGCAGGCTGGCGCCTGCCTGATGGGCGGCTGTTGCGGTACGACCCCTTCTCATATTAAAGCGATGGCCGACAAGATCTCCTCCACCCCCGCGGTGGAAATAATCGATACTTCAGCAAAGATCAATACCGGCGCGGAAGATACCGACGCTTCGATCTTCCCGCCAACCGATTTTGCCAAGAAACTCAAAGAAGGACGCTTTGTCATCGCCGTGGAAATGGATCCGCCGCGCGGACTTTCCACCGCGAAATTGATCGCGGGAGCAAGCCTGCTTGCCGAAGCCGGTGCGGACGTGATCGACGTTGCCGATAGCCCGATGGCACGCATGCGCATGAGCCCCTGGGCGGTGTGCAGCCTGGTGCAACGCAAAGTTGGCATCGAAACGGTCTTGCACTTCCCCACCCGCGGACGAAATCTGCTGCGCGTCCAAGGCGACCTGCTCGCGGCACACGCCCTCGAGGTTCGCAATATTTTCGTGGTCATGGGCGACCCTACATCGATTGGTGATTATCCTGGCGCGAATGATAATTACGACCTGGTTCCATCAGGGTTGATCAAATTGGTCAAACAGGGTTTTAATGCCGGCATGGACCACGCCGGATCAGACATCGGCCAGCCAACCCACTTTTTCGTGGGTTGCGCTTTAAACCTCAATCCGGCTAATATGGCAGATGAATTGAAGAACCTGCGCCGAAAGTTGAAAGCCGGTGCTGATTTCATCCTCACTCAACCGATCTATAACGCCAATCTGGTCACTCGTTTTCTCGAAGCTTATCAGGCAGAAGACGGCCCCCTGACGGTGCCCTTGATCGCGGGTTTACTGCCCCTGGCCAGCGCGCGGCACGCCGCCTTTTTGCAGCAAGAAGTGCCGGGAATCGACATTCCCGCCGAAGTGCACGCCGCCTTGGCGGCTAACCCGGAACAAGGCGCGCGCACAGGTATCGAATTGACCGTAAAACTGGTCGGTGAGATTATGGACAAGGTGCAAGGCGTTTATCTCATGCCTGCCTTTGGCCGCTACGACCACGCGGCCGAGATCATCGAATTGATCCGCGCTAAAAGTTAAGCGCGATCCTGAGAATCAGATACAATAAAGGGGGGTGGATTGCCGTTGGATCGACCCGAAATTAAAAAATCGAAAATCATCGAGTAAAGATTATGCGCGTTCTGGTCATCTCTGACATTCACTCAAATATAACTGCACTTGAAACTGTCTTACAGTCTGCCGGGGAGGTAGACGCCACCTGGTGCCTGGGCGACCTGGTGGGCTACGGCCCAGACCCTAACGAATGCGTCGATCGCATCCGCGCTTTGCCCCATTTAACTTGTATCTTGGGGAATCATGACGCGGCGGTGACCTCCAATAAGAACATCGAAAAATTTAATGATGAAGCCGAAAAATCCATCCATTTCACCGTGGAGCGTCTTAGCGCGGATAACCTTAAGTTTTTGAAACGCCTGCGCGAAAAATACGTCAACCAGGCCGTGACCCTCACCCACGGCAGCCCTCGCAACCCAATTTGGGAATACCTGGTGGAACCCTTTGTGGCCATGATGAATTTTTCCTATTTCAACACCCCGCTGGCTTTTATTGGTCACTCTCACTTGCCGATCTCATTCACCATGGACGCCAGTGGCGAGAAGATTATCCGCACGATCCATGAAGGCAATGACACCATCACCCTGGAAGGCAGAGCAATTCTCAACCCGGGTTCGGTAGGGCAACCCCGCGACCGTGACCCGCGCGCTTCTTATGGCATTTACGATCCAGATCAATCCACCTGGCAGATCTTCAGGGTGGAATACGACATCCCCGCTGTTCAAAAACGCATGCTCGAAGCTGGGCTGCCCGAGCGTCAGGCTCAGCGCCTCGCGGACGGATGGTAATCGGAACTTTTACGAACCGCCTCACGTCTCTATAGTAATCAAATCATTCGATAGCGTTCACAAGTGGTACTAAGGAGGAGAGGATGAACAAAAAAAGATTTTTGATCGGATTCGTGGTTTTATTGTTGGGCTTGAGCGCTTGCGCTGCCAAAGCCTCGAACGAAGCGCCCACGGTTTATGACGAAAGATCCCTTTATGGCGCGGCTGGTGCCCCTGAATCTTACTCCATGCCTGAATCGCCCGCCCCTGCCACCGACTCCATGGCCGAACCTTCGGTCCAGGCTGCCAATTCCGCACCTGGCTTCAAGCAGATGATTATCATGAACGCCGACCTGGCCATCGCCGTGGACGACCCCGGCGTGACGATGAGCGACGTGATCAAGTTGGCCAGTGACATGGGTGGGTTCGTGGTTAGTTCCTATATCTACAAAACTCAAACGGACAGCGGCATTGAAGTGCCTGAAGCCAATGTCACCATCCGTGTGCCGGCTGCCAAGTTGAACGAAGCTCTCGACATCATCAAGGAAATGACCGGTGATGTGGCGAAATACACCCTCACCGAAAACATCAGCGGGCAAGATGTGACCCAAGAGTATACAGACCTTCAATCTAGGCTGCGCAACCTTGAAGAAGCTGACGCCAAATTGAGCGAGTTGTATGATTCCGCTGAAAAGACCGAAGACGCTCTGGCCATCTACAGCCAGAAAATGCTGGTGACCGAACAGATCGAAGTAATCAAGGGTCAGATGCAGTATTACGAAAAATCCTCCTCAATGTCTGCCATCACCGTGCGTATCGTGGCTAAAGAGACCATCGCCCCGATCACAGTAGCCGGCTGGCAACCCCAGGGTGTGGCTCGCGACGCCGTTCAAGCGCTGATCAACTTTGGCAAAGGCCTGGTGGAATTCTTGATCTGGCTGCTCGTGCTGGTGCTTCCGATCGTGGTTGTCATCGGAGCGCCGATCTTCTTCCTGGTTCGCTGGCTGGTGCGCCGCAACCGCCGCAAAAACGTCGAAAAACAGGAAGCCATGCGCCAGGCTTTCGCTTCGCAAAAACCGCCTGAAATGAAGAAATAAACCTGAATTTGGTGCATTACGAAAAACCTGCCGGTCAATCTGGCAGGTTTTTTTATTTACCGGATCACAATGTGGGCAAAACCCTCCACTGCCACCGGTAAGGTTATAACCCCGTCACCTTGAGTAAGGAATTCAACCCATTGTCCGTTGACCTCCACAGATTCAGGAGGTCGCGGAACAAACAACCTTACAATTCCATCCGCTTTGCGAGGTAACCGCAGCGTTGCTTCAACCCCGGTTTCTGTCTCTGTCCATTCCGCTACCTCAATCCCCTGCGAGATGTGCAGATCGCTGCCCAGGTAAACCGCCCGGTTGCCCCCGGCAACGCGCGCGGCTAGCACCACGCAACCATGCGCCGGCACTTGGTCAAATACATGCCATTCACCGCTTTTGAGCAGGGTTGTCTTCCCGCTCCAGAATTCACTCACCCAATAGTCCGCCTCGGGCAGAGCGAATTCTTGCATCGAGACAGTCAGGTCAGCCGGTTGGTCTTGCCAGTTGAATTTCGTTAGAATGTGCCATTCGCCAGTCTGATTGACCTGATCCAGCCGAAGTTTGGAAGGCGTTTCCGCATCAAACCAGTCCATCAACTGGGCGCGGTCACCCATCACGGGCAACAGGCATTCGGCGATCTTTAACCGTTCGCGGGGCAGTATGGGGAGGTCATCAGATACCAGAAGCGAACCGCCAGTGAGCGCGATGGCGCTGGCCAGAGTGCGCACTTCAGCCAGGCTCAACCGGGTGTCAGGGCGGATCAGCAAACAATCAGGATCGTTGACCCACCAGTGACGGTGCAGGTTCGCCCGTGTCAAGATGTTGACGATCGAGTTGCGCGCGCTGGGGAAAGCCGGTTCGTCCTTGATGAACAGCCCGATACTGTGAAATTTTGGCAGCCAGTCTCCGCTCACATCCGGGCCAATGCGCATCGCTTCTACCAGCCCGAGCATCGAACCGAAAGGCGCGCCGCAACCCAGCAGCGTCACTTCGTTGCCCACCGCTGCGCGGAGCGCTTCCATCCCGCGGCGTAACACCTGCGCGCGGGTCAAAGTGGGATCCTGGTAGCGGCATTCCACCGCGGCGGCGTAGAGAAAGTCCAGTTTCAAATAGGGATAACCCCATTCGGCGGACGCGGTTTTCACGACCCGACAGGCGTATTCCAACGCATCCGGGACGGTCAGGTCAAGCGCGGTGGTCAACGCGCCCCACACGTACCCGGCGTTGACCGGTTTTCCATTGGCTCTGCGCAATACCCAATCAGGGTGTTGTCGGATGATTTCCGCCTGGGGATGCAGGATAAAGGGTGCCAGCCACAAACCTGGCAACAATCCTTCACGGGTGATCTCAGCCGCCAAAGGCGAGACCCCATTCGGAAACTCGGGTTTAAAAGTGAACCAATCGCCGATTTGGCTTTCAAAACCGTCATCCACCTGCACGAGTTGAATCGGCAATGTTTCCTGCTGGTTGACGATGGCGTCCAGGTTTTCACGGATGATTGGCTCAGAAATTTTAGTATAGAAGTGATACCACGAGCACCAACCTACTGGGGATTCTTCAGGAAAATCGATGTGGTTTTCGCGGCTGACAGCCTCGAAATACTTTTCGAGGGGTTCGCGGTGGTCCAGCAGCACCGGATTTAAAACCGCCCAATCCGTGGACATGCCAGCGCCCGGGTCCAGGCGGGTGTGATCGCCGTTCGCCCACATGTGGAAACTCAGCCTGTCATTGAAGTCAACGCGGATCGAGGTGAAATGGTTTTTCTGTGCCAGGCTGCCCAATAGCAAACCGGTGCGCGCCTTTCGGTCACCCAGCACCGCGAAGAAATCGCTTGAGAAGACTCCACGTTTACGCGGCAAGGGCGTACCCGGGTTTTTCGTCATCGGCAACTGCAAACCGGCCAGGCGGCTGATCGTCATTTTTCCATCACCAGCGTAGGCTCGTGAAGGCGACCAGGATTGCCATCCATTAGAGAAGAATCCCAATTCACCTTGTTGGCGTTCACCAGTCCATTGGATCGCTCCCCCCAGGTCAGGATCCAGTTCAAGCAAATGGATCGCGTCTATTTCGATTGGTGCGTTTCCCCGGTTGAGCAAATCCAGCTTCCAGATCACAAGCGGATATTCATTGACAATACCAAAGGTGATATTGCATACCACCCCGTGTTCGTCCGCGGGTACGGTGAAATGAAGTGTTTTAATTTCTCCATGCTCAGGAGTGCTCAATGTTGCAGGCGACGAATCAACCTGGGTCCAGTTGTGCAGACTGACGCTTTTCGGTCGGCTAGCATGAAAGTAAGACAAGGAGAGCCGAGCGTTAAGCAGGTTGGGTAATAATGCGTCTTTGGTAAGAATGGAGAAGGAACCAATTTGCGGATCTATCTCCAGAGAAAAAATACCGTTTTCAATTAAATTCACGCCCGTATCTCCATGATACTTTGATGGCACTGCATCTCCATTTTAGCATCGGCTCACAATTTCTGCCCACTATGCCAATAGATATGCCGTGCAATGGGTATTTTTACCAACTTTGTGGGTGGTTTTAAGCCGCGTGATATAATCACGCCATGCCCTCCATGGTCGCCATAGACATTGAAACCACCGGTCTCGACGCCAACAAGGACGCCATCATTGAGATCGCTGCGGTACGTTTCACTGGAAAACGGGTGGATGCCGAGTGGAATAAGCTGGTCAACCCAGGCCGGCCTATCCCGGCGATGATCACACAACTCACCGGAATCACCAACGAGATGGTGCGCAACGCCCCACCGATTCACGCTGTCATTCAGGAACTGGCGGATTTCGTCGGGGATGACCCGGTGGTCGGGCACAACATCCGTTTTGACCTCTCCTTTCTCCAAAAACAACGAATCCTCCAACACAACCAGGTCGTGGATACATACGAACTGGCCGCAGTGACCCTTCCGGGCAACAGCCGCTACAACCTGGGAACCTTAGGCTCCACCCTCGGCAGTCTGATCCCCAATTCTCACCGCGCCCTTGATGACGCCAAATTGACACACGCGGTGCTCTTCGAGCTTTATCAGAAAATGCTCGACCTGCCTATTGAGATCCTTGCCGAGACTGTGCGTCTGAGCGAAAACGTCGATTGGGACGGCGCGTTAATCTTCCAACAGGCGTTGCGCGAAAAAGGGCGCATGCCGGTGCAAGCCAAAAAAGTCTACCAGGATGATTACGGCGCGCTTTTTGGTGCCGCAGTTTCATTGCCCCCTTTAATCCCTGCCGAAACATCAGTGGCCCTCGACACAGACGAGATCGCCGCGAAGATCGAACACGGCGGACCCTTCGCCCACTATTTTGAAAATTTTGAAAGCCGTCCCCAACAGATCGAAATGCTGCGCGCCGTGGCGGACGCGCTTTCAACGGGTCAGCACATGATGGTGGAAGCTGGCACGGGCACTGGCAAGTCCTTCGCTTACCTGATCCCCGCCGTGGAATGGGCGCTGACCAATTCGATGCGCGTGGTAATTTCAACAAACACCATCACGCTGCAAGACCAGTTGATCAAAAAGGACATCCCCGACCTCGCTGCCGCGCTCCAATCCGAGGTGCGGGCTGTGGTGGTCAAAGGCCGTGGCAATTACCTGTGCCCTCGCCGCCTGGACGCGCTCCGGAAAAGCACGCCCGATAACGCGGACGAATTGCGCGTGGTGGCTAAAGTTCTGGTTTGGTTGCAACAAGGTGGCAGCGGCGATCGTGGCGAGATCAACCTTAACGGTCCCAACGAACGTGAAGTTTGGAGCCGACTTTCTGCCGAGGATGAGGGGTGCAAAGCCGAGGTGTGCATGAGCCGAACCGGCGGCGCCTGCCCCTTCTATAAAGTGCGCATGGCCGCCCAATCCGCGCATATTTTGGTGGTCAACCACGCGCTTCTGTTGGCAGACATTATTACAGGCAGCCGGGTGCTGCCCGATTACAGCTACCTGATCGTGGATGAAGCCCACCATCTCGAATCCGCATCCACCAACGCGCTATCCTTTAAGATCACCCAAATGGATTTCGTGCGTTTGTTGCGCGAGATCGGCAGCACCTCCAGCGGACTGGTGGGTCGGCTGCTTAGCCAGGTATCCCACGAATTACCACCCTCCGATTTCGCCGCCCTCAATATGGCGGCACACAAGATTGCCGATCTGCTCTTCAGGCTCGAAAACGATTTTTCTGACTTCGTCAAGACTATGAGCCTGTTCATGGAGGAGCTTCGTGAAGGCCAACCCGTCAGCAGTTACGGTCAACAAGCTCGCATCTTACCGGCTACGCGCACATTACCCTCCTGGTCTGAAGTGGAGATCGCGTGGGATAACGCCGATAACAGCGCCAGGGCTGCGTTATCGCTCGTAACAGATTTCCACAAGGCGCTTTCTGAAGCGATGGCGAAACCCACCGAAGACCTTGAAGACTCTCTCGGTCTGCTCGCCAGCGTCAACCGTCGGCTTTCTGAAGCCGAGGCTACCATAAACGCCCTGGTAATGAAGCCTGACTCAAGCTTCGTGTATTGGGTCGAGATCCTGCCAAATACTTACCGCCTGGTTTTGCAGGCTGCGCCGCTGCACATCGGCCCAATGATGGAGCAATACCTCTGGCACGAAAAGAACGCGGTCATCCTCACCTCGGCCACCCTTACCACGCACGGAGAGTTTAACTACATTCGCAGCCGCCTCAACGCGGACGAAGCGGATGAACTGGTGCTTGGATCCCCATTCGATTTTGAGACTTCCACCCTGCTTTACATGGTAAACGATATCGCCGAACCCGGGGATGCCAACGCCTATCAGCGCGAGGTTGAAGCCGCCCTCATCCGCGTGGCCAAAGCCACTGGTGGGCGCATGTTAGCGTTGTTCACCTCGTATGCCCAGTTAAAACGGACTTCGCAAGCCATTTCTGGCGCCTTATCCGAAGCTGACATCCAGGTCTACGAGCAAGGGGAAGGCGCGTCAACCAATACCCTGCTCGAATCGTTCCGAGACTCGCCAAAAGCTGTGCTGCTCGGCACCCGCGCCTTCTGGGAAGGTGTAGACATCCCCGGTGAGGCGCTCTCGGTTCTGGTGATCGTCAAACTGCCCTTTGACGTCCCGTCCGACCCGATCATCGCCGCGCGTGCCGAGACCTTTGATGACGCTTTCAATGAATACAATCTTCCTGAAGCCATCCTGCGCTTCAGACAGGGCTTCGGCCGTCTGATCCGCACCCAATCAGATCGCGGGGTTGTCATCATCCTCGACAAACGCGTGCTTACCAAAAAATACGGCCGTCAATTCATTGAAAGCCTGCCTACCTGCACCACGAAAGTCGGCACCGTGATCGACTTGCCCAAAGCGGCTGCCAAGTGGTTGGAATAATTTCGTTTCGAGCCTTAAATAACCACGAAAACACGAAATGCACGAAAGTTAACCTATAGAGAGTTTTTATAAAACTAAAATGTAAATAGATAATTAGAAGGATCCCGAGATGAAGATCCTGGAAGCGTTGGAAGAAAAAAATGTGATGCTGGTCAACGGCAATCGTTGGCTGGTCTTGAACAACGGTTCTTTCAAGGTTTTTGAGCACAAATTCCGCAAAGTGACTGACGTGGAAATCTACAGCGGTGAGAGCGAAGAAGTCGCGGTCAAATTCCTTGTAGAGGGCTCTCCAAGCTCAGATTTGACACAAAAAACATAACTGAATCTTTGGTGCAGGGTTTTTAATTCGTAACCCAAATCATGATTATGGAGTGAACCATGAAGTATGTGATCGGCGTTATGCGTCCAAATTTTTTAATGCTGGCGGTCTCTTGCGTATTTCTCGGTCTGGCAACAGCCCTCTGGGGAGGCGCGACCATAAATCCGTGGCACGCGGTGTTATGTTTCATCGGCGGCATCCTGGCCCACGGGGCGGTTAACGCCTTCAACGAATACGAAGACATCAAGACCGGTCTGGATTTTAAAACCACCCGCACCCCCTTTAGCGGAGGCAGCGGCACCATCGTTTCTGCGCCCGAAAAATTGCCTGTTGCGCTGTGGACAGCGGTAATCAGTAGCCTGATCTGCATCGTGATTGGTGTTTACTTCTTCTTCGTGTGGGGTTGGCAGATCCTGGCACTCGGTGCCCTGGGTCTCTTCGTGATTATCGCCTACACCCCCTGGTTTAATAAACAACCCATCTTGTGCCTGCTTTCACCCGGTCTCGGTTTTGGCACCTTGATGGTCAACGGCACTTACTTTTGCCTGACCGGACAGTTCTCTTGGGCCGCTCTGGTAGCTTCGTTCATCCCGTTCTTTTTGGTGAGCAACCTGCTCCTGCTTAATGAGTTCCCCGACGTGGACGCCGACAAGACCGTTGGGCGTCGCCACTTGCCCATCCTTATCGGCCGCAAGACCTCCGCGGTGGTCTTCGCAGTTTTCGAAGCCCTCACTTACATCACCTTGATTGCGGGTGTGACCTTTAAGATCCTCCCCGTTTGGACACTTCTCGGCCTGGTCTCACTCGTCTTTGCCATCCCCGCCGCTCTCGGTGCGCTCAAGAACGCGGATGACCTGCCCAAACTCGCCCCCTCAATGGGGCAGAATGTGTTGCTCAATCTGGTCACCCCCGTATTGATGGGCATCGGGTTGTTAATAGGTTAATTTCGAATTTTCAACAAAAAAGGCACTCAGGAGCAACCTGGGTGCCTTTTTCATTCCATTGATATAATTTAAATCCTACGGGGTTACAGAGTCAACGCTGACATTATCAAAATGGTATTCGATCAACTCACCATTAGCTTCGGTGAAAACAATCACACCAACGGCCGGCGTAAAAGATTGGTGACGTTCGTATTCAAGGGTGAAGAATTTGATCCCGTTCACCGCGTAAGAATAACGGGTGGGAGCACTGTCGCTCGACTCGATCAACACGGTGAGGTCATTCGCGCTCAAACGATTTAAGGTTATCGAGTCATTTGGGAGGAAATCGGTATCGAAATAATGAACTGTGGTGCCGTTCCGTGTAGCTCCCACGATCACCCTTCCCGTCGGGGAGATCGTAAAGAAATCATAATTATCGTCATCAATGAAGTTCAACAGAAAACCCGCTTCGCTCGTGGAATCACTACTGTAATGATTAATATCCATATTAAGAAGGATGTTTCCTGGCATCACCAGGTCATCAGTTAGGGCATAGGCGTAGCTGTCTTCTTTCGGTATCATCCAGATTTGGTAACTGCCCTCCTTCACAACATATTCTCCATGGCCCAGATCACTTGCAAAGGTGTTTTGGTACCAATCGGTCACCTCTCCTGAAAAATCCCACTGGTATAGGTTTTCGCTGATGATGTAGTTGAGACCCGTCCCATGGAAGGTAATGCCGTGGATCGGGCTGACCCATTCGCCCAACAAGTAACCCTCTGAACCGTCGATGATCGTTTCGACATGGTACCAATCATTGATAGCGAAAGCGGAAACCAGGTTGTAAAGCAGATCACCTTGTTCCACAGGCTTGCCTTCCTGGCTGGTCATTTCTGGAACCGCGCGCAGATACGTGCGGCCTGCCGTAACCTCCAGAAACTCCGGGTGCGCTTCCACGTAGCCAGCCGATTGAGTGGAAGTGTCACCCGTTGTGGAATTGTAGGGTACCACCACGTAATTTCGATCGCGGCTGGCATTGTAAACCAGGATGATAATGATCGCCACCACGATCATTCCCAGGATGAAGAAAAGCGTCACCTTTACATTCAGTTTCTTGCGTTTTTCATCCATTAACCGCTTACCCGGAATATCCGACATTTGACGGTCTTTGAGCGTCTTGGCAATTTTTTCGATCTCAGCCTGGATCAGGAACTTTGCAGGGTTGTCGGGTGAAGCCTTCACTTTTTCGAGGTCGACCTCGGTCAATTGTATTAATGGGATCAATTGCCAGGGAATCTCTGAGAAAGGAGGTTTTAGATCCAAACTCGCGAGCGGACCTGTCACAGATTCCACCTTCTTGCGTGGATAAATCGCTGTGAGCACTTTCAAAATGCTCGTGACCTGGTTCTTGAGTTTATCCTTGACCTTCGAGGTTGGCCCCTCCTCCAGAATTTTCAGATCGGAAGGGATGATCTCGCGTAACTCCTCCAGTTGTTCAACCGATAGGGTTTCCACCGGCGCGAAATGCAGCGAACGCAACATTCGGCTGAGGATCTTTGCCTCAAGCGCGAATAACGCGTCTTCGCAACGCGCCCGTTCAGCGTGCAAATCGGCAAGTCGGCTGGCTAATTGAGGGTCAAAAGGTTTGGCTGACACTGCCTTAATGATCCCGTCGAGCCGCTCGAGATCTTCTCTGAAAATTTCGAGATTCTCCTCCCAGCCTTCATCCAACTTGGCGGCATCCATGATGAGCTTGCGGACGCGCTGCATCGATTCGCATTCATCCAACCTCAACGCCGTGAGCTGCTGCGACTCCACCGGCATCAGCTGCGCTTTGCGCGTCAACCCACGGATCTCCTGACGCAGTGAGTTTAGTTTCATCTCCTCGGTGTTCACCGCCTGGCTGATCTGCACTTTTTTCAACTCGGTCTTGGTTACAAAGGTGTTCTCACGCAAGGCTGAGTGGGTCTTGTCGCCCGATTCCTGGATCGCCTGGGTTAGTTTTTCGACTAATTTGAGCGTGGTATAGCCGTCACCGCGGTCGACAGCCAACTTTGAGCCGCAAGAATTGCAGATCAAGATTTCAAGATCCTCAGGAATCGAAATAGGGGCGCCACAAGCCGCGCAATTAAGTTTGACTACATTCATGAATCCAATCCTCCCCAGAATTCTCATAAATGAATATTTGTTTATGGATGGTTGCTTTTTATAATTTTACATCCAAAATTAAATTAGAAATCTGCATACGGGCTTAATGATTAGTTGACGGTTGCATAAAAAGACCGGCTGGTTATAATTAGAGAAGCCTTGTCTTATTTTACTTAATGATCTTGAGGAGGTTATTCATGAAACGAAATCCCCGTTCGCTCATCGCCCTTTTTTTGATATTCGCCCTGGTCAGCATGGCCTGTGGAATCTCAATCCCCGGAGTGGGGACGATCGACAGCGCCGGTACTATGGTAGCGGCCACCGTCAACGCCCTTGCTGAGACTGCCAGCACCGCCCTCACCGCCCTGCCGCACGATCTTCCCACCCTTGAAGTGCCTGGTCTGCCCACCCTGCCACCGGTTGAAGCCGCGCCTTTGCGCGTGTCTTTCACCACGCCGGATGGCGACCTCTACACCTGGGCGGATGGCATGGCTGCTCCACTCCTTCTGGATTCATCTGGCAACATCTGCTGCAGTTACGTCTCTCCTGATGGGGCGATGATCGCTTATACCCGCACCGGTCCGGATTATTATGTTACCTCCGTGGAGGTGATCAATTCGGACGGCACCGATCAGCGCATCCTGATGAATTCCACCGCGCTGGCTGCCCTGCCCAAACCGGCGGATGCACTCGGCACAGAACCCCGCCAGGTGGAGTGGATCCCCGGCAGTCACATGCTGGCTTTCAGTACCCGGCATTATTTCGAAGGACCGGGGTTGTTTATGAACGAGAATCTCTACCTGCTGGACGCCGACACTTCCGTCCTCTCTACCCTCCTCAACACCGGTGAGACCACCTGGCAATTCGTTTACTCGCCAGATGGAACCCAGATCGCTGTCACCTACCCCACCGGCATAAAAACCTATAACCAAGATGGAAGCTTGATTCACGACCCTGTGCTGGTCTATCCCTTCATTAACACCGCCTCCGAATACGCGTGGACGGCCGATCCCATCTGGTCACCCGATAGCACAACCCTCATCGCCAGGGTGCCACCCGAAGACCCCTTCTTCTCGGGTGGAGAATCCTCTCTGTGGCGCGTCGCCGCAGATGGGCTTTCTGGTGAGCAATTATTCACCGCCCCAATGCGATACGCTATCAGCGGCGCCTCAGGCGTCTCGCCTGACCTCACCCAAATCTTGTACTATCAACCCACCGGACCGGCCACCGACAACACCTACAACCTGGTGCTCGCAACCACGGATGGCAGCGCCGGAACCGTAGTCTCAACCGGCCAGGTACAGGGCGAACCCGCCTGGTCGCCTGACAGCGCACGATTTCTCTTTAATGTTGGATCACTTCCTGCGGCCACTGCATACGTCGGGGATGTGAGCGGCGCGTCTACACCCATCGCTGATTTCAACAATGCCATGGAGTTCCAGTGGCTGGACGCCAATCGCTACCTGGCAGTTACCAACGACAACCACCGCATGCGCCTCTTGCTCGGCACAGTGGGGTCACCCACAGGGTTACTTTATGACAGTGTGACCCCCGCGGACGGCTTCATCAATTTCTCGGTTAACCGCTAACTTCAACAGGGAGCTTCGGCTCCCTGATTTTTTTAAGAAGCGAGGAGGTTTCGGGTTATAATTTCGGATGCTTTTTGAATCATGTTTTTACGATTGGAGTAATGCATGCGAAATCGAACCCTAAACCTGGTGCTGGCAGCCACCTTTTTGATGGCGTTGTTGCTGGGCGCCTGTCAAAATTCCGCGGCGCAGTCGCCAGAATTGGATGCCACCCGCCAGGCCGCGGTGGAGCAAACCCTCACCGCCGCCCCCACCAGCACTCCCCTCCCCAGCGCCACCGCCACGATCACCCCCACCGCCACGGCCACCCCCGAGCCCGTCAATTATGGTCCCACCGGCTTCCCCGCGAACGTCAACCCGCTCACCGGTCTTGAGGTCAGTGACCCCGCCATTCTGGATCGCCGCCCGGTAATGATCAAGGTTGCCAACTTCCCGGCTTACGGACGCCCCCACGCCGGGCTCTCCTCCGCGGACATTGTTTTCGATTATTACACTGGTGAAGGCGCCAACCGTTTCATCGCCTTATTTTACGGCACTGACGCCACCAAGGTTGGCCCGGTGCGCTCTGGCCGCATGGTTGACCGCTGGCTCGTGCGAATGTACCAGGGCATCCTCGGCATGGAATATGCTTACGAAAGTGTTTTCAACGCCATCGTCGCCAACCTCGGCAATCGGGTGATCTACAGCGATCACTGCCCAGCCCTTTGCAGCGATGGCCCCGTCACCGAGGTTAGCCGTTTCGCCAACACCTCCGAATTTAGCGCGCTTTACGCCGCGAAACAAAGCGCCACCAATGACAAGCCCAACCTGGATGGCATCGCCTTTTCGTCCATTGCGCCCACCGGCGGTGTGGAAGCCAGCCAGTTCACCATGCACTATGGCAAGAACAACAACGCGCTTTGGAAGTTCGACCCAGCCAGCGGCAAATACCTGCGTTGGATTGACGAAGTCAGCGCCACCGGTGAAGCCACCATGATCCCGCTTGTGGACCGCAACACCAACGCACAGCTCCAATTCTCAAATATCATTGTTGTTTTTGCCGAACTCGACACCCTCAACAATGCCGATACCCTCCACGATTACGACATCATGGGCCGCAACGGGCGCGCCTTCCTCTTCCGCGACGGCCAGATGTACGATATCTTCTGGAAATCCGGCGGCGACATGCCCCTCCAATTCCTCGACGCGGCGAAAAACCCTGTAGCGCTGCAACCTGGCAACACCTGGATCCATCTCACGGGTGTCAATTCGCGCATTGTTGAAGACCCCGCCGGCGTATGGGAAGTGCGCCTGGGTAAACCTTAATCCGGGGATGGTCAACGCATGAAACCCCACTCCTCCCGTACCTTTAAGGCAGCGGTCTACATCGCCATTTTGCTTGGCATGTTAAGCGCATGCACCCCAGCCTTGAGCGCCACCCCAGCACCCGCGATTACAGAAGCCCCAACCACGGCCGAGCCCACGGTAGCCGCCACAGCCACCGCCGCACCCGCGGAAGTGACCGCCGCTCCGGAAGTCTACGACCCGGCCAAGCCCGAAACCTGGGTCTACCTGCCGGTGATCCCCGAGACGGTCAGTCAGAAAATGAAAGACCTCTACCTCGAAGGTCAAGCTGGCAACCTCAACCCGAACGCTTTTTCAAAAGCCGGCGACTGCGAGACCTTTACTGATTTTTTCCTCGCGCCATTTGACGGCGCTGACCGTGGTTACAGTTTGGGCGATTACACCTCCCTTGAGACCGTGATTACTCATTACGAAGGATCGTTCTCACGACGCAGCCTGGCGGCCGAACGAAGTTTTTCTGCGAGCAGCATCCTCAGCCCGCTTTATGCTGACAAGGAATTATGCCGGTCAAACGAAACCCCGTTGATCTGCGAGATCAGGGTGCACAAACCAGCCGTCATGCTGGTGATGCTCGGAACCAATGACGCCACCAATAGCAGCGTTGAAAATTTCGAGAAAAATCTCAGGCTGGTGTTGGATTACACACTGAAGATCAACGTTGTGCCGGTGCTGGCTACAAAGGCGGATAACCTGGAAGGTGATGGCAGCTTTAACGCAGTCATCGCGCGGCTGGCTTATGAATACGAAGTTCCGCTTTGGAACCTCTGGCGAGCGATGAAAGACCTGCCCGGCGGTGGGCTGGAAACCGACCAGGTGCATCACACCTACGCCCAGCCAATGTTCGACAACCCCGATAACATGCTCATGGGCTGGCCGGTGCGCAATCTCACCGCCCTCCAGGTGCTTGAAAAAGTGACTACTGAGCTTAACCCCTGAAATCTGGCTTAAGAGAAATGATCATTTTAAAGAACAGGGACGGAGTTGCCTCCGTCCCTGTTCGAATTATACGTTGAGGAATTTTCCATCCCGGTAAAAGAGCTTTCCATCCACCAGCATTTCGGTGTCGGCGCGGGCATCGCAGATGAAATCCCAATGCAAGCCTGACCGATTCTTACCGCCGCATTCGGCAAATCCGCTGCCCACCGCCAGATGGAAAGAACCCCCAATCTTCTCGTCGAAGAGGATGTCTTTGGTGAAGCGCGAGATGCCGTAGTTTGTGCCCAGGCCGAGCTCTCCGATCACCCGCGCGCCCTTGTCCAGGTCGAGCATGCTGTTGAGGAATTCTTCGTTCTTCGTGGCGCTGGCTTTCACCACCCGGCCGTTTTTGAACTCCATGCGCACACCTTCCACCTCGCGGCCGAGATGCACCGCCGGGAAGGTGAAATTGACCCAGCCGTTGATCGAATTTTCCACCGGTGAGGTGAAGACTTCGCCGCTGGGCATGTTCTGGTCGCCGTCAGAATTGATAAAACGTCGTCCTTCGATGCTCATCACCACATCGGCGTTAATCCCGCGGATGCGGAATTCCTTCTTGCCTTCCAGCGCCTTGACCAGTTTTTCCTGCTCATCGTGCACCTTTTTCCAGGCCTTTACTGGGTCGGGCTGGTCGATGAAAGTGGCCTTGTAAAGAAATGCCTCGTAATCTGCCAGGCTCATATCGGCTTCCTGGGCGAGTGCGGGCGTGGCGTAATTGGCCATCGTCCAGCGCAGGCTGCCCTCCGCGGAACGCTTCATATAAATGTCATGCCACTTGCTGTAAGCCTTGCCGTGAGCCTGCTGTTTGGCCGGGTCAACGGAGTTCATCGAGCGTGTGTTTTCAGGCGCGTTGAGGAAGATGGCCACGTCAGCCTGCTTGACCATCAGCATATCCAGCGGGGAGCACCAGCCCATCTGTTCAAGAGACGCGTTCTTGTATAGCGCCTCGTTCACCCCATCCGAGTCGAGGAAGTAGGTGGCGTGCCCGCCGGCTAGCATCACCTGGTCGACGATCTCGCGTACCAGCGGCGCTCCCGCCCGCCCGCAATAGATGTGCACCCAGTCGCCGGGTTTGACTTTTGTTGAGTAATTCACCAACACATCTGCGTATTTGACCAAGCGGGGATCGGACATGGGAGGCTCCTGGGTCGAAATTTTAGTGATGGATTTATTGTATCCGAAATCGATTGAGTGTTTAGTAAAGAAAAAACATTTTTATCGCTAAAATCACGAATAATAGAAAACTTATCACGGGGTTGTTCCAAATCCTCGGGATATTGATTTCTATCTTTGACAATTCGAAAGCGTGCTTGCAGTGAAACGGTCAACCCTTAACAAACGTCCCTGCGCGCAGGTCACGCAGCGCCTGGGCAATCTCTTCTTGGGTGTTCATCACGAAGGGCCCATAACGCGCGATGGGTTCACCCAGCGGTGCGCCAGAAACCATCAAAAAGCCTGCGCCTTGTTCACCAGCCGTGATGGTGATGCGCTCCCCTTCGCCAAACACCACCAACCGCGAGGCGCCCGCTTCTGTGCCGCAGAAATCCCCGGCGCCAGCGTAGAGGTAAGCGAAAGCGGTGTGGTACGCGGGTAGCGTCAGTTCAAAGACTGCCCCACCCTGCAGACTGACATCGAGGTAAACCGGCTCAGCTGCGATTTCGGTCACCGGTCCGCGCGTGCCTGAAAATTCCCCAGCGATGACGCGCACAGCCTGCCCCGGTTGGGCTCTCACTATGGGGATGTTGGCAGAGAGCACTTCCTGGTAGCGCGGCGGGCTCATCTTGAGCCTGGCGGGCAAGTTGACCCACAGTTGGAATCCTTCCATGTGGCCGTCGACGCCTTGTTGAGGCATCTCCTCGTGCATAATGCCGCCCCCGGCGGTCATCCATTGCACATCACCGGCTGTGATCACCCCGTGGTTTCCGAGGCTGTCGGTGTGTCGCACAGAACCCGCTTGCATATAGGTGACAGTCTCGATGCCCCGGTGCGGATGCATCGGGAAGCCGGCCATGTAATCCGCGGGGTTGTGCGAACCAAAATGGTCAAACAACAGGAAAGGATCGAGATAATCCAACTCGCGGGTGGCGATGCTGCGTTTTAAGCGCACACCCGCTCCTTCAGTTACTGGCAGCGGATCGATCATCCGGGTAACCAGACGTAAACTGTTTGTCGATTTCATCTTAACTCCCTTTCCTCCGCGTCAAAGTGGAGGATATAAATCAGATTATACCGAATCCCTCAACGTCTCAGGTTTGTGGTTGAAACCCGACCTTGAATTTCTTATAATGGAATTACTGTTTTCCTGTTCAACTTATTTGATTCGATTATCCATTCACCCAATAAAGGAGTGTCTTCATGAGAAAGGGTTGTCTCATCATTCTATTGGTTGTGATTCTTATCCCTGTTGTGGCCGTGGCGGTGATGTTTTTCGCCAAGATTTGCCCTCCCAGCGGACCGTGGCCAACACCCCCCTGGTGCGCTAAAGGTGAGTCCAGCTTTGACCTGCCTGGAGCGTTGCCTCAACTCTCTGACCTGCCTTTCATCGCTGAAGACGTCGTAGAAGAAATCGAGATACAGAACGCCGTTATTGTTCCAGTCGACGTGTCCGCGATCCCCTACCCTGATTTCTATAACACACCCCAAATCGAAACCGCGCTGGTTACGGATCCTTACTGCGTCATAGTCCAACCGCAGGTGGCATACCCGGCAGAATTCCTCGGTAGTTACCCCTTCCCCGAGATTACAGGTGCGCCTCTGCCTGATGATATCACCCGCAGTATCGGCATCAAAGACGTTTGGATCTCTGAACCCAACCTTAACGACTGCGCTCACGCCATTCCTTACGCCCCAATGCGTGAAGCCCTCGACCGCACGCTGGAGCGCGTCAAAGCACTCGGCGCGGAGGAAATCACTTTCAGTAATTACATCGCCTTTGAGAGTTTTAATGAACCGGTGCTTCAATCCCCGGCGCGCGCGGCCATCTCTGAAACCGACATGCGCTATATTGCCGGTAAGGCTCAAGAAATGGGTCTCGGCATGACCCTCTACCTCAACCTCGCGCCTGGCTCAGTGAAGGTGATCTACGAGATACCAGGTGAATCGTGGCTGCGTTCGTTGCTCGACCAATGGGAGCTCTTCGTTCTCGACCAGGCTCGTATCGCCGAGGAAACTGGCGTTGATGCCATGATGATCAACCACTTCGATTACCAGCCCGGGGTTCATGGGTTTGAAACCGCCTACCAGGAGGAATTACTCGAGACGCTGTCCAAGGTTAGAGAAATTTTCTCTGGAAAAGTACTTTTACTGGTTGAACCTGTATGGGGGACAGACCTCACCCAGCTAGATGAATTACTGCGAAGCGTGGATGGGTTCATCTATACCCCGATCACTGCCATCCTTGCAAATGTCGAAGATAAAACCATCAGCGTTGAAAACCTGAAGCCGCTTTATGTGCGTAACCTTACTGAAATTGCCGACAGCTTCGGTGATTATGACAAACCCTTCGTCTTGCGAGTGTTGATCCAATCTGAAAAAGACTTCCTTGAAAAAGGCTGGAACGAAGACATGTTCTGCATCGCTCGGGGCGACGACCCCTGTTACCAGGATGATCTTATAGTCGATTTCTCGCTCCAGGCGGTGGCGGTTGAGGCTATGATGGAAGCCATCGCCGCGGTAGAAACGATGGATATCCTCACCTTCGACAACCTGGATATCTACGGCTACTGGTTTACCGACGTGATCCTGCCCGATTTTTCTCATCCCCAGATGGCACATTCCATTCGCAATAAACCGGCGGAATCGATCGTCTATTTGTGGTATCAACGCTAACGTTGTCTCACCGCTTCGCGTTTTAAAACATAACCCCCGGAATGCTTTCAGCCTACCGGGGGTTTGGGTTTGCTTAACGATGATTAGTAAAGGATAAACGGTGTCGGCGTGGGGAAGATGATGATGATGAACGGCCGGCATGAGCACAGTTTAGTGTCAAAGTAGAAACCAAGGCGGCATTGCGTCACCTGGCAACCCGGAGGCATGTCTGGGGAAGTGGTGGGGGTTATCGTAGGAGTCGCCTGCGCCACGTTGCAAAGGTTTACTAGTTGACCGCTGGTGGGTTTCGTGCCGAAGATCCAAGAGCACGAATTGTCCACGTTCCAGGTGGTGGCGTCTTCAGCCCGGTCCACCAGCTCGAACTTCTGTGGCATCAAATCGGTGAGACCAGCCCACGACCACCAACCGAAGACTTCTTGATTAGACAGCATGTCCGCTTTGAAAGCGAACTCAATCGTGTCTTCGATGGTGGGTGAAACCCTCACCCATGCAAGGTCAGGGTCGCTGCCTTTGCCCGCATCAAATAGTTGGGTATCGTATCCGTCTCCATTGTTCTGGTCAAAATAGAACGGCCGGTTTCCACCAACTTCGATGTTGCCATCCGTCCAAACTTGCACGCCGTCCGTCGTCCAAACTGTGGAGAGGGGTTGATCCGCAAAGAGAAGCACCTCACCACGGCTGTCGAGATCCGGGTCGAGCTCAAACCCCATTCGAAAACCCTGCGGCATCTGGGAAAGATCATTGAAACGGATCTTAAGGAAGATCCACGGCAGCGACTTGCCGGCTTGCGACCAAATGATGTCCAAAGCGGGGATATAGGTGCCATCCAGGTTGGCGGTCGGGCGTTCGATCATCTGCCGATTCCAATAGTCGCAGCCCGAGATGATTGCCTGCGTCGTGCCAGCCGCCATGCGTGCGCCAGTGTTGCAATCCGTAGCGAGTTGGTCTGGATGGTAAGTGGAATCCCCGGGGGTCACCAGGTGAACCACGGGTTCATCTACCAACTCCGGTTGAGCGGTTTCAGTTGGTAACACTTGCGCCAATTCGGGCGCGGTTGTGTTATCCGCCACCGCTGGCAGACTTTCGGGTTGGGGTGTGCCACCCGTCTCTGGGATGAGCGCGGGCTGGCGTGAAAAGGGCAGGTTGCAGCTCGTGAGCAGCACGGCGCCCACCACCAAGATGGCAAGAGTGGACTTGATAGATTTAATCATTTGACCTCCAGGGAATTACCGGCTAATGTGGAAAAAACTTTATTGATAATATTTATCTTATTTATCATATTAGCACGATGAAGGATCAATTTCAAGGACGAGTTTAGTACAACACTTGATTTCGACCGCGCGAACCAAGATTTTTTAAAGTTTTGCTTTTTTCACCACAATTGATGTTGCGCTTAAAGGATTAATTGCTATAATAAGAACACGTTTGCCTTCAATCATCAGCGAAGGCAGATTCAGCCAGGCACATTGTGTGCCTTTTCAAACTATTTCTCGGAGGAAGAAAATGTCGAAAAAAGTTGGGTTCTTTTTGATTGTGGTTATGCTTGCGGTAGCCGTATTGGCCGCTTGCAAACCTGCAGTGGTCGCCACAGAAGCCCCAGTGGCCCCCGTGGCTACCGAAGCCCCGGTCGCAACCGAAGCTCCTCTCGTGATCACCGATACTGAACTGAATGTGCTCTGCACCCCACAAGAAGAATGGTGCCAGGGCATGAAACAGGAATTTGAAGCCAAATACGGCATCACCGTCAACTATGTGCGCATGTCCTCTGGTGAAGCTCTTGCCCGTATCGAAGCCGAAAAAGACGCCCCCACGTTTGATATCTGGTGGGGTGGCCCGATCGACAGCTTCGTTGCCGCCAAGGGCAAGGGTTTGCTCGAAACCTATGAGTCCCCCAACTTCGCCAACCTGCGCGACCCTGAACTGATGAAAGACGCTGACAATCAATGGGTCGGCATTTACGTCGGCACCCTCGGTTTCGCCACCAACACCAACTGGCTTGCCGAACACCCCGAAGCCACCGCTCCGACCTCTTGGGATGACCTGCTTAAACCCGAATTTACCGGACAAGTTATGGTCGCGCACCCCTCATCTTCGGGTACCTCTTACACCGCCCTCGCCACCATCCTACAACTCCGTGGTGAAGAAGCCGGCTGGGAATATTTGAAACAATACGCCGCCCAGATGGCCTCCTTCACCAAGAGTGGTGCCGCCCCCGCCAAGTTTGTTGGCCAGGGTGAAGCTGCCGTCGCCATCGTTTTCTCGCACGACACCGTCAACGAGATCGAAAACAACCAGATGCCCCTCGTACTCACCTTCCCCGCTGAAGGCACCGGCTACGAGATCGGCGGCATGGGCATCCTCATGGGCGCCAAGAACATGCAAGCCGCCCAGCTTTGGTACGACTGGGCTCTCTCAGTTGAAGGTCAATCCCTCGGCCCCGTTTACCACGCCTACCAGGCACCCACCATCAACGGTGTTGAGCTTTCACACCCCGAACTATTGGAAGTCAACCTGATCGACTACGACTTCCTTTGGGCTGGTGAAAACAAGAGCGCCTTCGTTGACAAATTCACCAACGAAATCGCCAACGCCGAAAACCTGAAACAATAGTTTAATTCCATCACTCCGGGCGGCTTGAGCCGCCCGGAGATTTATCTCTGGAGGATTATGCAGTCCGCTTCGACCCATTCAGATTCTCCCGACGCCAAGCCCTCAAGTTTCATCCGAAGAATACGCGAATTTACGCTGATCGGGCGGGACCCGGTGCTCACGATCAGCCTCATGCTTTCAGGCATCTTTATTTTTGTCTTTGTGATCTTTCCCCTTTTTAAATCGATCGCGGGGGGGTTCATTTCCAAAGAAGGCGCCTTCGACCTGACATATTTCGCCAGGTATTTTGACGATTACTTTGGCCCCTCACTGCGCCTGGCATTTGGCGACACGATGCTGATGGGTTTATTGACCGCCACGGCCGGCACCCTGGTGGGTTTTATTTTTGCCTACGCGGTAGTGCGTTGCCGCATCCCCGGGAAAAAAGTCGTGCACTATCTGGCGCTTTTGCCAACCGTTTCTCCACCTTTCGCGCTCGCCTTAAGCATGATCCTGCTTTTTGGACGCAACGGGTTGATCACTCGAAAACTTCTGGGCATTCAATTCGTCCAGGGCATGAACGACATCTACGGCATGGATGGGCTGGTCATCGTCCAAACCATCACTTTTTTCTCGGTGTCTTACCTGATCCTCAAAGCCATGCTCGAAAGGTTGAACCCGGCCATCGAAGAAGCCGCGGCCAGCCTGGGCGCCGGGCGGTTTCACCTTTTTAGAACGGTCACCCTTCCCCTGCTCATTCCCGGAATTGCCGGCTCATTCTTGCTGCTATTCGTCGAATCCCTGGCAGACCTCGGCAATCCGCTTTTCATCGCCGGCAACCGCACGGTACTTTCTTCACAGATCTTCCTGGCGGTCATCGGTGAATATAATTATCAAAAAGCTTCGGCACTTTCATTGGTATTAATCATTCCAACGTTGGTGATCTTTTTGGTGCAGCGCTATTACGTCAATCGTCGCACTTACATCTCGGTGACCGGCAAACCTGCTGGATCCCAGATCATTGAAAAGGATCCCGTCATCCGCTGGGTGGTTAATGGGCTGGCTTACCTGATCATCGCCTTCATCCTTTTACTCTACGCCACCATTATTTACGGTTCTTTCAGCACAGCTTGGGGTGTTGATTTTGCTCCAACTCTAAAACATTGGTCCATGACCATCACCCGCGGCGTGGAAGCCATCCTCGACACCACCTTCTTAAGCGCGCTCGCGACCCCGTTCGCGGCGGTCCTGGGGATGATCATCGCCTGGCTGGTAGTGCGTAAAAAATTTACTGGCAAAGACGCTCTCGATTTCACTTCCAACCTGGGCGGCGCGGTGCCTGGCACCATCCTGGGTATTGGTTTTGTGATGGCGTTTAATAAACCTCCCCTGGCCATGGCCATCGCCATATACGCAGTTTTGGCGCTCTTTTTTGCCCAGACCATCGGAAAAGACAAAGTTGAGAGGCTCATCATTCTGCTCCTCGGTACAGCCGGAGGGGTGCTACTCACCAAGGTGGAGCCGCGGGCGATGTATTTCTACCTGGGCGGCATGTACCTGGTGGTCGCGCTTCTCATGGTGATCTCACGCCGGAGGTTCATCCAGTCATTGATCATTGGGCTGATCGGCATCTATGTGATGTCTACGAATTGGGCAACCACCCTCGCGAAACCGATCGCCGATTTCAGTCGTTCGATGGAGCGCGGTTTTTGGAGCAACGCCATCTTCCAGTTTTCGGATCACATTAAAGTATTGCTCCAACCCACCCCCGCACTACTCGCGATCGTGCTGGTGTTTGCCGGGGTGATGATGTTGCAAGGGTTTAAATGGAAAGGCGTGCGCGTGGCGGCTGGCTTGCTCGGTCTGGCTGTGCCCTGCGCCTTGAGTTTCCTGGATGTACCCTTCGCCATGGTGGGTGGCGCCTATATCATTATGGCCGCCTTTATCGTGCGCAGCTTGCCCGCGTCGGTAAGGTCGGGCGTGGCCGCTCTGCAACAAATCGATCCATCGATCGAAGAGGCTTCCAACATACTCGGCGCGGACGCCCAATACACATTCCGAAAGGTAACCCTTCCCCTTATCTTGCCAGCGCTGCTGGCTGGACTGATCTTTAGCTTCACCCGCCACATGACCAGCCTTTCGGCGATCATCTTCTTGATCAGCGCCAAGTGGAGGATCGTGACTGCTTCCATTCTCAGCGAATGGGAGCAAGGTGGTGTCAGTATTGCCGCGGCGTATTCAACGGTGATCATTATTTTTGTAATGATCGCGATCTTTGTGCTCAACCTGATCGTTGACAAAATGTTCAAAGGCCGGGGCTCGGTGGATATGAGCCAGGGTTTCTAAATCTGAAATCGAGGAAATCACAATGTACCTGACCCTAGAAAATATCACCAAGATTTTCCCCCCTCGCGGTGGGGTGAGCGAAGTGACGGCCGTCAACAAAGTTGACCTCCAGATCCAAAAAGGTGAGTTGGTTACCCTTCTTGGACCGAGCGGTTGTGGCAAGACCACAACACTCAGAATGATCGCTGGTTTTGAATTCCCCACAACTGGCAAGATCATTCTGGATGGCAAAGAGATCAACTCACTGCCGCCGCATAAACGAGAAATGTCAATGGTTTTTCAAAGTTACGCCATCTTTCCACACCTGACAGTCTTTGAAAACATCGCTTATGGTCTCAACGTGCAACGTCTGCACAAAGATGTGATCAAAACCCGTGTGAACAAGGTGCTCGACCTTGTTCACCTTGAAGGTTATGGCGACCGCGCCCCCACCCAGCTTTCTGGCGGCCAGCAACAACGTGTGGCTCTCGCTCGCGCATTGGTAATGGAGCCTAAAGTGCTTCTGATGGACGAACCCCTTTCCAACCTTGACGCGAAACTGCGCGAAGAAATGCGCACTGAGATTCGTCGCATCCAAAAGGAATTAAACATTACCAGCGTGTATGTGACCCACGACCAGATCGAAGCCATGACCCTTTCTGACCGCATCGTGGTGATGAACCTGGGTTTGATCGAACAGATCGGCACCCCTGTTGAAATGTATCGCTTCCCCAACAGCCGCTTTGTAGCAAATTTCATCGGTCGCGCCAATTTTGTCCCTGCCGAGGTTATGGCGCAAAAAGGAAAATCCCTCACTGTTAAAGCCTTTGACAAAGTGGTCGATCTGAAGAACGTTCTCAAAGAATTTTCAACCGGTGAAGCCGTGACGCTGATCGTCAGACCCGAGATGGTGACCATTAAGAAAAGCGGCGGCATTTTCAACGGCATCGTCCGGCGGGCTGTCTTTTTGGGGGATGTGATCGAATATGACGTGGAAGTCGCTGGGCAGTTGATCACCGGCCTTGAAAATGATCCACGCGTGCTTGAACTCTTCCCTGAAGGGGAGAAAGTAACCCTCGGGTTTGCGGATGACTGCATCCAGGTGTTGCCGACGGCTAAAAAAGCATGAATGAATTTGATGTTGTCATGATCGGCAATTTTGCCAAAGACAAATTGATCGTCGACAGTGTGGAAGAGATCGCTTCAGGAGGCGGGGTTTTTTATGGCAGCGTGGTGGTGAAGCGTCTCGGTGCCAGGGTAGCCGTGGTCACCCGTTTGCATCCCGATGATTTCTTCCGGCTCGAAGAGCTGCGCGCGGAAGGGGTTGATGTCTTTGCCACCCCCGCGGAAGGCACCTCCGGTATTGCCAACTATTACCTATCCAGCAACATGGAAACCCGTATCTGCAAACCAATCGGCTTTGGCGGAAAGTACGAGATAGACCAAGTGCCCGATCTGAAAACGCGCGTGATCATGCTATCGCCGCTTTTCGCCGGGGAAGTAAACCTCGACTTCTTGCGTCAGATCTCCAAACGCGCTCCCGTGGGCATGGACATCCAGGGATTTGTTCGGGTGGTGGTGGGCAACGACCTGGAGTTTCGCCCCTGGGACGACATGGCGGAAGGTCTCAAAAATATTACTTATCTTAAAGTGGATAAAGCCGAAGCCGAATTCATTACGGGTCTCGACGACCTTCAAGCGGCAGCCAAAAAATTACACTCCATGGGGCCAAAGGAAATCGTCATCACCCAATCCTCCGGTGTGACCGTTTACGCGGAAGGGCGATTCCACACCGCGCCGTTCACCCCGCGCTCACTTGCCGGGCGCACAGGCCGTGGCGACACTTGTTTCTCAACCTATCTGACCAAGCGCCTGACCGAGAATGCCGAGACTGCTTGCCGGTGGGCGGCGGTGGTCACCTCGCTCAAACAGGAAGTGCCCGGCCCGTGGAAGGGTACCGCCACCGAAGTGGAAAGAATCCTCGCCGCAAGTTAATGCCGTTATCTAATCAAAAAAAAAGAAACGTCTGGCTGCACCAGACGCTTCTTTTTTTTCCCTTGTAGAATAATGTTTGTTTAATCGGCAGCAATGGCTTCCAGCGATTTTCCGGTGGTATCCGCTTTGACAGTGGAAACCACCAGTGTGGCCAGAAACGGTGCCAGCGCCAGCAATCCAAACACCAGCATCAAACTTCCTCCCTGCTGCAAGACCAGCCCAACCAGAATAGGTGCGGGTAAGCCACCCAACCTTCCAACACCGGCCGCCCATCCGGTGGCTGAGGCGCGCATTCGGGTGGGATACAACTCCGCTGAAAAGGAATAGGCCATCCCCCAGGCCATACCGTTGAAGATCATCAGAATAAATCCAACCACCAAAATCCAAATATCATTCTGTGAGAAACCTAGCAGCAGTGTTGCCGCGGCTAGCAGTAACATGGATGCAATCAATAACCCCGCCCGTTTGGTGCGGTCCACCAGGAAAGCCACGATCAATGTTCCAGGCACCTGCCCGAGGCTGATCAAGATGGTGAGCAAAAAGGATCGGCCTTCTGAAATTTGGGTGGATGCTAATAAAGTGGGCAGCCAAACGAACGCGCCTTGATATAGAAAGTTCAATCCGAACCACATGAACCATATCGCAAAAGTAATGTGGGCATATCTTTTGGACCACAACCCGCCTTTTGCACCACTCTGTAACAGTGGAGTATCTTGAATTAGGGGGGTAGACCCGGCATCATCCCTTGGAACGAGGTGAATGCGCGCGAATTGCTTTTGAGCGTCTTCGAACCGACCTTTGCGAAACAAGAAGCGCATCGACTCTGGAAAAAACAAACGAATCAGCAATGCCAGCAAGAAGGCGATTCCGCCAAAAAGCATGGCCAGTCGCCAGCCATGGTCGATCACCACCGTGTAGCCCACAAATGCCGCCAGCGTACCGCCAAGTCCCCAACAAATGTTAATGATCACTGAAAGAGTTCCCCGCGTTTTCGAAGGTGAAAATTCGGTGATCATCGTAGAAATGATCGGAATGATCGCGCCCAACCCGGTGCCCATCAACAAACGAAAGACAAGCAGCGAACCATAATTCCAGGCGGTCGCGGAAACAACAAAGAAAACGCCCGAAAACACAAGTGACCAAACCAACATGCCCCGTCTGCCAACGCGGTCAGCAAGGTTGCCGCCCGCGATCGAGCCCAGGAACATGCCTAAGAGACCTGAGCCAGCAAGCAGCCCCAACGCGCTGGAAGATACCTGCCACTCTTCTCGCAGGGAAGGCAGCAGGAACCCGATGATGGTGACCCCATAGGCCACGAGCGCCCAACACAAGCCCGAAAGCAAAACAAGTGCCAGGTGGAACTTGCCCAGCCTGGCGGTATCAAATTGATGTAGAATATCTTTTTCATTCATGTTGCGCAATTATACATGAACCTAATTTAAAAAGGTGTTTTTGACCACCAGGGGTTGATGGAGTTTTCAATGTTGGGAAAAGCAAAAAATTTAAAACAAATGTTTAATGATTATCCTCGAGCGTTCTGGATTTATAACGTCATCGTTTTTATCGACCGCCTGGGCGGGTTCATGCTCTACCCGTTCTTCGCGCTCTACTTGACCAAGAAATTTGAAATTGGCATGTCCACGGTGGGGATCCTCTTCGCGGTGTTTTCCATATCGGGGATGGTGGGCAACGCCATCGGCGGCGCGCTTGCCGACCGGTTCGGGCGTAAAGGTGTGATCATCTTCAGCCTGCTGCTCTCCGCGTTGAGCGCGCTGGGGATGGGTTTCGCGCCCACCCTGGCTGTGTTCGTGGCGGTTTCGGTGGTCGTCGGCACGCTCAGCAACATTGGCGGCCCGGCCCACGAAGCCGTGGTCGCGGATCTGCTGCCGCCCGAGAAACGCGCAGAAGGCTACGGCATCATCCGGGTGGTGTTTAACGTTGCGGTGATCATCGCCCCGCCCATCGCCGGTCTGCTGGTCGCAAAATCCTACCTGACCCTTTTCATCGTGGATTCGGTGATCAGCATCCTCGCCGCCGGGATCGTGCTTTTCGCCCTTCCCGAGACCAAACCGCAGGCGCACGCGGATGCCAAACCCGAAACAATGGGTCAGACCTTCGCCGGGTACATTCGGGTTTTTAAAGACGGGCCTTTCCTGCTCTTTATCGCCGTCACCGTACTCATGACACTGACCTACCTGAATATGAATACCACCCTGGGTGTCTTCCTGCGTGACCATCGCGGACTGAAAGAGGTCGGTTACGGCACCCTGTTGAGCATCAACGCCATCATCGTGGTTGTACTGCAATTCTGGGTGACGCATAAACTGGAAAAATACCGCCCCATGTTGATGATGGCCGCCGGCACCTTCCTATACGCTATCGGTTTCGCCATGTACGGCTTTGTCACCGGTTTCGTCATGTTCGTGGTTGCCATGGTGGTCATCACCATCGGTGAGATGGTCGTATCCCCCTTCCAGCAGTCGGTGGTGGCCGGTTTCGCCCCGGAAGACATGCGTGGCCGTTACATGGCGGTATCCGGCCTTACCTGGAGCATCGCCTTCACCATCGGGCCTTACTTTGCCGGCTTGCTGCTTGATAGCCCCAACCCGAACCTGCTTTGGCTGATTGCTGGGGGCATCGGTCTGGTGGCCACGATCGGGTTCCTTCTGCTGAATCGAAACAAACGTTTTGAGAAGTTGGTACCGGAAGAACCTCGATAATAAGAAAGGTGCGCAAAGTTGCGCACCCATTCTGAATGGTTTCCTTGTTTAATGGTGCGCCATTCGGCGCACCCTACATTTAAATTTTACACATCCAAATTGCGGACGGCGTGGGCATGGGTGGTGATAAAGCGCGTACGTGGGGGCACGGCGGCACCCATCAGCATATCGAAGGTCCTGTCAGCGTTGGCGGCGTCATCGATCGAAACCTGCAGCAGGGTGCGGCTTTCAGGGTTCATCGTCGTTTCCCACAATTGTTGCGGGTTCATCTCGCCCAAACCCTTGTAACGCTGCATGCTTGCTTTTTCAGCTTGCGGTCCCAATTCCTTCATGTAGGCGTCTTTTTCAGCGTCGTTGTAGACGTATTTGATCTGTTGGCGGTGGGCGATCTTGTATAGCGGCGGCTGGGCGATGTACATGTGGCCTTGCTCGATAACCTGCGGCATGTAGCGGAAGAAGAAGGTCAGCAACAGGGTGCGGATGTGGCTGCCGTCCACGTCGGCATCGGTCATGATGATGATGCGTCCGTATCGCAGATTTTTGATGTCAAAGTTGTCGCCAATGCCGGTGCCCAGCGCGGAGATGATCGACTTGATCTCTTCGTTGCCCAGGATCTTGTCCAGCCGGGCGCGCTCCGTGTTGAGGATCTTACCGCGCAACGGCAAAATAGCCTGGAAGTGGCGGTCGCGGCCTTGTTTGGCCGAACCACCGGCCGAGTCACCTTCCACGATGTACATTTCGGTTTTCTGGCTGTCGCGTTCAGAGCAATCTGCCAGTTTGCCCGGCAGGGTCAGGCTTTCGAGCGCTGACTTGCGGATGACCAGGTCACGAGCTTTGCGGGCAGCGTCACGGGCGCGGGCTGATGTCAAACACTTCGACACAATGGCCTTGGCCGTGGCAGGGTTCTCTTCCAAAAAGCTTGCCAGCGATTCACCCACCACCTGCTGCACGTAAGTCTGCACCTCGGGGTTCATTAACTTGACCTTGGTCTGGCTTTCGAACTGGGGATCAGGGTGCTTGATGCTCACAATGGCGGTCATGCCCTCCCGGGTATCGTCGCCGCTGAAGTTGGGGTCGGTTTCTTTAAGCAACTTTGCGCGCTTGGCATAATCGTTGACCACGCGGGTAACAGCGGTGCGCAGACCCGTCATATGCGTGCCACCGTCGATGGTGTTGATCGTGTTGGCAAATGAGTAGACCGATTCGCTGTAAGCATCGGTGTATTGCAAGGCGATCTCAATGCCGATGTTCTCGATCTCTTTTTCCACATAGAAAACAGGATGTAACACATCACGGTTCTTGTTCATATAACGCACGAACGAAGTAATGCCGCCTTCGAACAGGAACGTAGTCTCGCGTTCTGGTGGACGGTTGTCGATCAGTTTGATTTTAACGTTGCGGGTAACAAAGGCCATCTCGCGGAAGCGTTGTTCGAGCGTGTCAAATTTGTAATCGATCTCTTCCTTGAAAATTTCCTTGTCAAACTTAAAGGTGATCGTAGTGCCAGTCCGGTTGGGATCACACTTACCGATGGGCTTTACCGCTTCCTGTGGGATGCCGCGCTCGTAGCGCTGGAAATATTCCGTTCCGTTCTGGAAGACGTGCGCCTCGCACCATTCAGAAAGCGCGTTGACCGCCGAAACACCCACACCGTGCAGACCGCCGGAGACCTTGTAAGAGGAATGCCCGAACTTGCCGCCGGCGTGGAGGATGGTCATGACCACCTCGAGAGCGGATTTTTTCTTCTCTGGATGGATGTCCACTGGGATACCGCGGCCATTATCAACCACGCTGACACTGCTATCGGGGTGGATGATCACCTCGATACGGTCACAGGCGCCAGCCAGGGCTTCGTCGATGGCGTTATCCACCACTTCATAGACCAGGTGGTGCAGTGCTTTAAGATCGGTTCCGCCAACATACATGCCAGGGCGGCGGCGGACGGCTTCGAGACCTTCAAGGACCTGGATGTCCTTGGCGCTGTAAGAAGAGGGGGTGTTATTGCTCAAGGGAAGTGCCTCCGTTTTCCTGGTTCATTTTTGCCATTTCAGTCATGCGTTGCACATTATCCTGCATCCACTTCAAGCCTTCGCGGTAATAGATGAAACTGGCCGCGAGCAAACCGGTGATGATGAACGCGTGTCCACCAATTCCCAACAGGGTCAACCACGAGGTGGGAGCAGGTACTATCCAAAGTTTGTTTAAGCCTTCGCTAATCAAGACGCAGGTCATCACAAAAAGACCGGTACCCGGCAAGAAGAGACGCACAAGCCGCACGGAGATGAGCATCGAGGGCAGCGCGCGTTGTTTTAACACAAACACGCCGTGAGGCGCGAAAACCAGCGGCATCACCAACCAGAGCATGGCGAAGAGCGCCACCAGCATGAAGAATTGGCCAATACCGGCACTGATCAAAGAGAGCAGCGATAAAAGCATTAGCAAAGGTATGGCGATCAAGATTATCACGGCGATGAAAAGACAGAACATCGTCAAAGATTGCACGTACGCCCCAAGAAATGTTTTCAAGTTAAAGGGTTCATTTTCTAAGGAAGTAACTCTCGCGATCAGCATAAAATAGAGACTTCCAACTAAGAACCCTATTAGGAGAAGCAACCCAAGGATCGTTACGACCAGGCGCATGGAAGGTACTTCAAAGATCCATGTCTGCTGAAAAGGTGAAAGGAGTGGTGATTGCCGGGCAATAATGCTTGGTACACCCACCGGGAAGGTGCGCAGAGCAGCCAACAGGTTGAATTGCTCGAGTAGTTGCCCCCAAAGGTTTTGCGATTGCTGCACGGTTTCTGTCAACTCAGGCGGGCTGATCATGAGCATATTGTCTGTGACAAGTGAAATGAAAGGGGATGCTAAAGCCTTCAACCTCAGTTTTGGTCCAAGCCAAAGTAAAAGGTCAACCACAATTGGAAAGAAAACCAGGTACCAGTGGTTGGCAATGGTGTTGAACCCCTTTAGCAGCGTGGGGAAAAGCCTGGGAGGTGTTCCGGTGAGAAAAACTTTTGGATTTTTCATACAAAAAATAATTTTACCATAAATGCCCTTTCCCCGCCCATCGAGGGCTGATACCACCCTGTCCTCGATGCGCTTTCCTCAGGTACAATTAGACCGTGAACGAAAACCAACACCAACACCTTCCCAACGTGGACCACCTGAGCGTGATCACCGCCATGATTCTGCTGGCGTATGCGTTGACAGCCTTCATCCAGTTTCCAACCCAAACACTCAACTTGCAGTTGCCGGGTTTCTTGTTGACCTTACGTTTCAATTTCATCAGCCTGATTTCTGTGGTGGTGGCTGTGATGGCCGCTGCCGGCGCGGATTGGATTGTGAAGTCCCATCCCCACACGAGCACCGAGCGGCGCTTTCACCATTGGTTGATTCCCGCTTTCACCGCGCTGGTCATTGGCATTCCCCTCAACGAGATCCAGGTCAGTCCATCCTGGTGGGCAGTCTTTGCGCTGGGGGGGCTGCTTTTGGTGGGCGTTTTCATCTCGGAATATATTTCGGTCGATCCGCTGGACATCCGGTTTCCAATCGCGCGCGTCAGTCTGACGGCCATGTCGTTCGCGCTTCTGCTCGTGCTCCTCATCGCGGTGCGGGGAGGCGGGTTGCGGCTCTACACGGTGATAGCCTCCTTGCTGCCCGCAATCGCCCTGGTTAGTGCCAAGACGTTGCATCTTCGCCTGGGGGGTTGGTCGCTAGCCTGGACGGCCGGAATCAGTATCACGGTGATCCAAGCGGCGACCGGGCTATTTTATCTTCCGGTGAAGCCGCTTCACTTTGGTCTATTGCTTCTCGGTCTTGCCTTTGCTTTGGTTAGTCTGGCAGGCAATCTCGAAGAAAAGTACTCTCCTCAAACCCTTTGGATTGAACCCATTCTTACTTTTGCGGTATTTTTTGCGGTTACCTTTTTGATCTAATCCCTTGCGTGTATCTCTTTCCTTTAATAAGTGTTATTAACAATGTAAATCTCATGGAGACCCAATAATGGTAATTAAAATCATCCTCATCCTATTAACCGCATATTTGATCGGCTCCATTCCAGTGGGCTGGTTTATCGTCAAACTGGCCAAAGGCATTGACATCCGAGAAGTGGGCAGCGGCCGTGTCGGCGGCACGAACGTGATGCGCGCGGCTGGCTTTTTAGCAGGTTTGTTCACCGCCGCCGGCGACGCGGGCAAGGGCATTCTGGCTGGGTTTGTAGCGGCCACTTTCATGCCCGAAAGTATGTGGATCAAGATTTTAGCCGTGGTTTTAGCGGTTGTTGGACAAATATTCTCGGTCTTCCTGATTGAAAAATTACCTGGCGGACAGTTCAAGCTGCGCGGCGGTGCGGGCGGTTCCACCACCCTGGGCGGCGCGATCGCCTTGGTACCCTACAGCTGGATGATTATCCTGCCGCTCATCGTGCTGGTTTACGTCGGAATCGGTTACGCCTCGATCACCACCATCAGCATCGCTTTCTTCTCCCTGCTTTTATTTGGCTACCAGGCTGCGGCTGGTCTCGGTCCGTGGGAGTTTGTATTTTACGGTGTAGCCACCTTGATCATTGTTCTTTACGCCCTACGCCCGAATCTTAAAAGGCTGCAGGAAGGCACAGAACGTGCGGTCGGTCTGCGTGCTTATTTTGAAAAGAAACTGGATCTGCGCAAACCCTGATCTTCCAAAATAATTGAAATTTTTCCTAAATTAACAAAAAAAACGAAATCTCATAGGATTTCATTTTTTTGTTCGAATAAAAGTTATTTTAAGATTCGTTCTCGTCGGAAAGGTTCCTGTAGATGTGCATCACATTGCGTTTGTGTAATTCGATACCCAACCCGGTGAGCGCCACGCGGCTCTTGCCGCACGATTCAATATCAATCTCGGCTAGTGCTTCGAGAGGCTCCCGTTTGCGGGCGGCAGCCCGGACGGCCTTGCGCACAGAAGTAAGGTACGCCACGTTTTCGCGCACGGCCTCTTCGATCTCGCCGCGCAGAATGATGTCACCGTGCCCTTGAATAATATTCTCAAGACCCATCTTACCCATGCGTTTCATGGTTGCCAACAATTCTTCTTCGTCACCATCCACCACGTAGGGGATGGGCATGAAAGCGTCACCAGCGAAAAGCACGCGGTCTTCTTCCACCAGCACACTGATCGAATCCGCAGAATGCCCTGGAGCCTGGTTCATGATCAAGGTTTTCTTCCCAACTCTTAGTGAAAGCGATCCTTCGCTAAAAGTCATTTGGGGCTCAACCAGCTTGACACTCTTAAATATGGGATTCTGCTTTTTGGCTGCTTCAAGCGAAGCCGCGCCCTTTTCAAGCAGGCGACTGCGCCCAAGACTGTGGGCGATCACCGTCGCGCCGGGGAAGAAACAATTGCCCCACGAATGGTCTGCGTGATAATGGGTGTTGATCACATAGCGAACCGGCACCCCCAGTTGTTCTTCGATAAACGCCCGCATATGGTTTGATTCTTCAGGAAGCGCAAGGGTGTCAATGACTACAGCCCAAGAAGGCCCGGTTATGGCGCCGGCGGTCACCTGGGCGTAGACTTCGCTTTGAAACCAATAAACATTATCAGAAACGCGTTCGTGATGCATTCAATCATGTCCTTAATTTAAAATGTCTCGACCTGGAAGTGCAGAAAATTAGAATAGCACAAAAACAAACAAAAGTCAAAAAAACGCCGATACACATGCAAAATCCGCCCTGGCAAGCGGAAGCCGCTTGCCAGGGTTCTCGTGACCTTATAACACTTTGCTTAAGAAGAGCTTGGTGCGTTCTTCTTTGGGGTGTGAGAAGAGCACATTGGGCGGCGCTTCCTCGATGATCAACCCTCCATCCATCAGAATGGCACGGTCGGCGGCTGCTTTGGCGAACCCGATCTCATGTGAGACCACCACCATGGTCATGCCATCCTTGGCCAGGTTCATCATTACATCCAACACTTCCTGGATCATTTCAGGGTCGAGGGCGCTGGTAGGTTCGTCGAAGAGCATAATTTTGGGGTTCATCGCCAAGGCTCGGGCGATGGCTACACGCTGTTGCTGCCCGCCAGACAATTGCCCCGGAAAATAATCTGCTTTCTCGGGAATGCCCACCTTCTCGAGCAATTGACGGGCTACGTTCTCCGCTTCGATGCGGCTGCGTTTGCGAATGATCTTTTGGGCCAGGGTAATATTATCCAACACCGTCAGGTGCGGAAACAGGTTGAATTGTTGAAATACCATGCCAACTTCGGTTCGCACCTGGTTGATGTTTTCTGCGCTATCAAGCGGGATGCCATCCACCTCGATGCTGCCGCCGTCGAACTCTTCCAGGCGGTTGATGCAACGCAGCATGGTGGATTTTCCTGAGCCGGAAGGGCCGATCACAACGACCACTTCTCCACGCGCCACATCCAAACTGACACCTTTCAAGGCATGCACCGCGCCAAAATGTTTGTGTACGTTCTTAATTTGAATAATTGGCGTCATGGTTACTTCTCCATCTTATATTTTCTTTCCAACCAGGTGACCACCCTTGCTGCTAACAACGTCATCACCAGGTAGAGAAGCGCGACCATGATCCAGGTCGGGATCGGGATGAAATTAGCCGCCATGAACTCACGTCCGCGGCGGGTCATATCTGCCACGGCTACCACGGAGACCAATGACGAATCTTTGAGGAGCGTAATGAACTCATTTCCTACCGGCGGGAGGATGACTCTGACCGCTTGCGGAAGGATCACATGCCGCATGGCTTGAATGTAATTCATCCCCAAGCTGCGCGCCGCTTCCATCTGACCCTTGGAAATACTTTGGATCCCCGCCCGGTAGACTTCGCTCATGTAAGCGCTGTATCCCACCGTTAAGCCCAGAATGGCCATGGACATCGCGTTGGCGCGGTAATCGATCATCGATTGGATGTTGAATGTTGCGCCCAATTGTTGCATTACTGACGGGAAGGCGAAATACCAGAAGATCAACTGCACAAGCATGGGGATGCCGCGGATGACTTCCACGTAAACCGTAGCCACGCCGCGAACCCCGGTATTTTTAGAAAGTCTACCCAGGGCTACGATCAAACCAAAAACCATCACGAGCAGGAAGGAGATTACGGTAATTGAAACGGTCGTCCAGATGCCTTGCCGGACGAACATGAAGATACGTTTATACGGATCGGGTTGGGTAAAAACAAGAAGAAGAATGATGGCAACCACAGCCAGAACCATGATCCACCAGCGATCAAAATACTTGCCCCCAAAGGGTTTATTGCGTTTGTCAGTGGCTTGACTCATAGGTTTTCCTTATAAGGTGACCAGGCGTGAAAAGGTCTGCGGGGAAGTTCCCCGCAGACCTTTGTTCGATCAGATTACTTCAAGTATTGTTCAGCCAGGTCCGAGATGAAACCGGACGCGATCAATTCACTCAAGGCGGCGTCGATCTTTGCCTGCAGGTCGGCGTTGTTGTTGCAGATGGCGATGCCATATTGTTCGTTATTAAGGATGTCACCCACGGCCATTAATTTTTCGGGGTTGGCGGCGATGTATCCCAGGGCAACGGGATTGTCAGCGATCACCGCGTCCACACCCTTGTTGGCCAATTCGAGGAAAGCCAATTCGTAAGAATCGTAGGGTTTGTAATCCACATCTGCGATTTCTTGTGCTGCCATTTCACCGGTGGTGCCGAGTTGGGCAGCCACGGTTTTGCCCACGAGATCCGCGATGCCGGTGATGTCAGTGGTTTCTTTATTCACAACCACCACCAGACCAGCGTCTAGGTAGGGGGCAGAGAACAGCATGGATTTCTTGCGATCCTCGTTTATGCTGATGGCGGCGATGGCGGCATCATATTGGCACTCAGAAAGACCCGCCAGCACGGAATCGAAAGGCACGTTAACCCATTCGAATTCAAAACCGGCTTTTTCGGCGATGGCGTTCATCAGGTCAACATCAAACCCGACCAGATCTCCAGCGTCATTCGTGTATTCGAAGGGCGCGAAGGTGGCATCGGTGGCCACTTTGATGCCTGCCGGTTTGGCGCAAGCGGTAAGGAGCAATACCCCCACAAACAATATTGCGATTAATTTCATAGATTTCTGATTCACTTCATCTCTCCTTTTTTGATTCTCAGATGGTGATGCGACGAACACGATAATTTATTATGGTAATTTTTTGTTCAAATGTCAACTCGTTTCACCTCCTACGTTTCGCGCTCTGTGTTTTTTGAAATACCTTCGTTTTATGGTCGTATCCTTTCCGGTAAAATCGCCTTATAATTTATGCAAAGGGTATTTCATTGAATTCAACTCACTCGATTTATCGAAAATTATGGCCTGGCATCATCCTGGGGATGATTGTGCTGTTCGGCCTGGCGGTGTTGGGTAGTATTGAGCAGGTATTCATGCGTCTGAAAGAGTTTCAATGGATCTTTTTTGGATTTGCCGTCGCCCTGGCTTTCTTCAACCAGTCGTTGCGTTTCTTGAAGTACGCCGTCAACCTCCACCGCTCCGGCATCCAGAATGTCACTTTTCTGGAAAGCGTGAGACTGTTCCTGGCTTGCTTCCCATTGGAAGTCACCGATGATCGCGTCGGCGATGCTTACAAAGGCATCTGGCTTTTCAAGAAATCCGGCTTACCGGTGGAACGGGCGGTATCAATCTTTTACGTGGACAAGCTCTCAGACAGCCTGAGCGTCTTCGTTTTAATGGCCGTGGGCACGCTTTCGTTCCCATCGCTATGGCCGCTGTTTCTCAGTCTCTTCCTCACGTTCATGGGTGTGATGGTCTACCTGCAAACTCAACCGGTGGAACTCAAATCTAACCCGGTCAGCATCAAGGTACCCATTTTAAGGCGCGTTATTCCGCAGCTGCGCGAGAACGTCGCCGCCAACCCCGCCCTCTTCACCACCGGCAGCCTGTTGGTGTCTTCGATCCTGGGCATCCTCTCGTGGGCAGCGGAAGGCGCTGCTTTGTTTTACATTTTAGTTGGCATGGGGTTCACAGCTTCTCTGCCGCTGGTGGCCACCGCGATTCTCGTGTTTGCGTTCTCCACCACGGTGGGGATGGTCAGCGGCTTGCCGGGCGGCATCGGCGTGGCGGAAGTGGCCGTGGCCATGCTTCTCACCCTGATCTTGAATTTTCAGCCAGACATTGCCGTCACCGCCACCATCCTCTTCAGATTGGCCACTTTCTGGTTGAACTTCTTGTTCGGTCTCTTGATCTGGAGAATCTCTGCCAAATCATTGGGAATCCAGCCTCAAGAGGGGCGCATCGTTGAAAGTTGATTTTCACAGCCACACGCATTATTCATCTGACAGTGTCACCGCGATTGCGGACCTGATCCTGGCTGCGCGCCGCAGCGGGCTGGACAAGCTGGTGGTCACCGACCACAATAGCATCACCGGCGCACGCGAAGCCCACGCTGCCGCGCCGGACCTGGTGATCGTCGGCGAGGAAGTGCAAACCACCCAGGGCGAGTTTTTGGCAGCTTTCGTCACCGACCCCCTGCCAAAAGGGCTGGAACCCAAAGAAGCGCTTGCAAGACTCAAAGCCCAGGGAGCCTTCATCAGCGTCTCGCACCCCTTTGATCCGCAGCGCTCGGGCTGGCCGCTGGAAACACTCGAGTGGCTCGCCCCCCAGGCGGACGCCATCGAAGTATTGAACGCGCGCGTGCTCAAAGCGGAGTACAACGCCGCCGCGCTCGAATTCGCCAGGCACCATAACCTGGCAGGCACCGCCGGCTCGGACGGGCACCACCCCTCGGAGATCGGCAGGGTCTATACCGAGTTGCCCGATTTTGTAGACGCCGAATCGTTGCGCGCGGCTATAAAGCAGGGCGAACAGCGCGGCGAGATCTCGTCACCTTTCGTCCATTTTTATTCTTCCTGGGCGCGGATGAAGAAAAGTTTCAAGGCTTGAACCGATTCCGCTCTGCCACTTGACGTTGAGTTCAATTGCGATAAAATTGAATGCAGGTCGGGGCGATGGCGGAATCGGCAGACGCAACGGACTTAAAATCCGTCGATGGTGACATCG
>CAZUXF010000015.1:0-68368 GCA_964624535.1 uncultured Anaerolinea sp.
TCGCCAACCAGGTTTTAAAAGGATTGGATCAATTTGACGCGCCCCGCGCGCAAGCACTCAAACGCATGTCAATGAAAGGCATCGACTTGCTTCTGATCGACGCGGTTTTAAGAACCGAAAAGTTTTATAGTCGGGGTTATCTCAATCAACTCGAAAAACGGTTTCCCGTTCGATTCGCGTACTTAAAAAGGGTACGCAAGGAGATCGGCAAGAAAAAAATCACCGCAGAACGGTTATTAAAACTTTTTTTGCCAAACGGCAATGAAAATATTTATCCAATCCCCGTCGACCCGGCGGCCATCTTATTAACCATCGGTTGATCAACTTAGTGATATGATCCTGCGGATTAACTCGGGGTCATCTTTAAACAGACCAGCCTTTGGTAATCGCTCCAACAAAGTAGCCCAGTCCGGGTTGGATTTGAATACCTGCTTAAAGATTGGCATGGCTTCTTCCACTTTGCCGGTGTCGGCAAGGGTTACGGCTTGCCAGAATGGCAGCTCATCCAGATGAGGGGCGAGCAGGGCGGCTTTATTGTAGGCATCGAAGGCTTCCTGGTTCTTGCCCTCGCTCAATAATTCGTCCCCACGGTTCATGGATTGATAAGCACGTTGAATGTTCAACAACCGGCGAAGTTCTACTAGTGGTTCTGGATGGTCTTCCACACGCAAGTCCACCAGAATGCCAGTCCAGGGATGGTCGCTGGCTTCTCCGCTAACCACCAGCATCGCCGCGGATTGTTTTCCGCGGATGTCGCCGCCCTCGGCTTGCGCGGCATCCAGGGCAGCCATGAGACGGTCTGCCAGGTCGCCGGTGGCACTTTCATAAGCAGCTGCCATTGCCGGCCAGACACTGTTCTTGAGCATCATATTGGCTTGGACGGAATACTCGTTTCCACTTTGATGGCCGGCTTCGGCGATACAACGATTGCCAGTGTGCACCCCCACGTTACCCTTGGCATCTATCATGGCTACCTGACGCACCTCTCGACCTTCGTCCAATTCAAGCAGTGCTTTGAGCGCTTCTGGTGCGGTTTTGCCATTTCTCAATTTTTCCAAACCCTTGGGGCCATAGCTCACCTCAACCATCGATTGGGTGGCAATGGCGCCAACGCCGGGTTCCGCCCAGGTGACCAATGAGCCTGTCGAAAACCAATGTGATTGAACCGCCACGCCCATTTGTCCGGTCTTAGCGTCGCGGGCGACGATCGAGTAGGTGTGGGCGAATGGAAAACGATTGATGGTATGAGTGGGGTGTAGAGACATGATTCCTCCGGTTGGTGTGGGGGTAAGAGAATTTTTAAGGTGTAATAATTTCGATCATCTTAAAGGAATAAGTGCGGAAGAGCACAGAGAAATTGGTTGGAGTGTCGTCGTTGACCACGGCATAGGTAACGCCGTATTTTTCCGCAATGGTGGTCAACTTTTCATCTGAAATTGAATGGAAGCGGTGATTAATTTCAGGCACCGCGGTAAACCCCAATAGGTCGGTTGCGGTATAACAATCCGCCATGCGGAGATACCACTCCTTCATACTAAGATCTTGAAAGGGATAAGCCACGAAATCCACGATGATGGCGCGCTCTGCCATATAGCGGAACTCCCCAAATTTTGGCGGTGTCAAAAAGACGGCATCAATGGGGGTGTTCTCACGGGCAAAGGCGGCCATATCAGCCGTTTCACTTGTGGTTGGATAGAGCGGAAAGAATGGCACCTCAGACTTAAGGAAGACCGGGGCGCCGCCTTGAAAGGAAAATACTACCAACACTACGGCGATACTAAACATAACCGCGGAAGAGACGATGTGAATCCAAAGGCGCCACTTCAAAGCGCGCATCACCAGAAGTAAAGATGCGAAAAATAAAAAGAGAAACCAGGTTCGCAGTTCGGGCTGATAAAGAATGACCGCTACGAGAGAGATAGTAAGAATGACCCAATCGTGTAAAAGCCAGGTTGGCAACCGAAATTTAGGGAGAATCCTCTCGCGGGCAAAACTGGTGAGCGCGACCCATGCCAATGAAACAGGGGTAACCATGGCAATTAACGCGCCTAAACTATATTTTCGTGAGTCACGTTTTCCTGGATCTTCGATCAGACTGCCTACCCAACCAGCCACCAAGACAATGCTGAACCATTTCACAAGGAACAGCAAACGGAACATTTGGGCGCTGGTCCACAAACGGGATGGCCAGACTTCTACAAAGAGATATCCACCCAAGCAGAGAAGCAGGAGGAGACCACCCATGAGGTAGAAAAATCGTTTGCTGGAGTCCAGAATGCTCGAGCTGGACAGACAAAAAGAAAAAATGAATCCAAACCCGAGCAGGTAAACCGCGGCTTGCCCGTACTGCCAGAGTTCAAAAGTGGAGGGAAGGTAGTGGTGCGGGTGCCTGACATACGCCACCAACCGGATGAACTCATCCGCGGGGATGGACTCTTGTAAAGTGAAAGGCAATAGCACAGCCGCGCTGATGGCTGCGAGCAAGCCAACCCCGATTATTAAAGAGCGCCAATGGTTTGGAGCATCTTCTTTTCGTAAATGACGGATTAAGGCATCGAGAATCGAGACTGAGATCAAGATCCAGCCGAATTCCAGACCTAACAAGGCGTGAAAGAGAGAAGCTATACCGAAAGAAAGCGCCGAAAGGATGTATTTCTTCTTTAGTACCCAATAAAACCCCAACAGAATGAAAGGCATGGCCAGGTGTTCTGGTTCCAAAAAGGTGCGGTAGAGGATATTAGAATATCCAAGCCAGAAGGTTTTGAGGGTTAAAACACCCGCGGCGGCTAAAAAATGACTTAAGGTGGAGCCAGGGACGAAATGTTTGCATATTAATGAAGACAGGAATGCGATGGATACATTCCCCGCCAGGGTCAAGACAAACAAAACCGCGGATAGAGGGGCGACTCTGGCGAAGAAAGCGACAAATTCACTATAAATGGTCCGTGGGCCGTATTGATTGAAGGTATTCGTAAAAAAATCATTCGACAAGAATGTTGGGTCCAGGGCACGCAGGATGAATGGCAATTGTTCTTCAGCGTTACCAGAACTATAGTTGTACCCCCATAAGGTCGCGAGGATCCCGGCCGTGAAGCAAAAAACCAGCAGTGGCAGCCATCCACGGTTTTTTTTACTGGTTGTGGTTGCGTTAATCTGGTTATTAGTTTCGTCGAGGTTCATGATTAATGGATAGGGAGAGTCTACACTTCAGAAGGATTTGTTCGAAGGCGCGGAGTGAAAAGCATCATTGATCACGCTTGAATCAAAATATGTGCCGGCGTCTCCGGTGGAGGCGTATTGATAAACCGCTGCGGTGTAGATGCCGGTGAGCGTGGAATTTACCAGGCTGATCGCCAAGACGAAGAGAATGGTCACGGCGGCCGCTGAAACATACGCCCAGGGTTGAGCGCCAGCGTTGACCAGCAAGGCTACGAACGCGCCTGCCAACACCATTACAACTATTAATACCAAGGTAAAGATTGTACTGATGCTGAAACTGCCAACCAATTGCTCGCCCCAGGTTTTTTTCAAATAGGCTACGCTTCGTTTGATAGCTTCGATCGGACCAACATCTTCAACTGCCAGCACCGGTACAACCAGAAAGGTTGCCACGTTCCAGACAAAACCGACAAGGGATACCACAATCCTTGCCAGGGTGTTACCCTTATTCTTGATAAAACTGAGCAAGATCCCTACGGTGGCGGCGATAAGCGCGTAGAAAAAAATGGAAACAAAACGGTCGTACGCGATCTTAATCCCGTCTTTGACTGTGGGATCTCCGCCGCGAATACGAATCATAGCAGCCCCAACAAGCGCGGTGTTATTAAAGAAGATGATTAGATATTGCAAAAGGTAAAAGAGAAAAAGAATAAGATAATCAGCCAATTGAAGCCCATTACTGGACATATGATTAAAATATCCTACTAAAAGCATGGGGACGAAGAAAACAGCTGAAAGCATCAACACTGCGATACTTGAAAGAATCGGGAAGATGAGCAATTCCCGGTCGGCTTGCAAGACTTTGGCGCTGGATTTAATCAATGACCAACTGGTTCCGAGCGTTTCAAACATAATCCCTCCCGATGAACAATGATTATGGGCTTCGCTGCCAACGCGCAAAAATGGCTGTGGAAAGGAACCTGCCAGCACTCTGTTCGGTCAACCCTATCTCGCCGGCTTGAATGCTACCTTTAAATTCGGACATCATGCCTTCCATGGCGTAGTAGAGCGTTACCGCGGAGGCTTTTACTGCGTAGGCAGTTAATTGTACAAACAAAGGTTTGGGCGCGAGAACTTGACGGCATGCTTCGAGCAGGTCGGGCAGCAACTTGTAGAACTCCCATACCTCTCCTTTAGGACCGCGGCCAAATTTCGGCGGGTCGAGGATAATGCCATCATATTGAGCTCCACGCCGGATTTCGCGTTGGACGAATTTCATGGTGTCGTCAACGATCCAACGGATGGGGCTGTTTTCCAGTTTTGAGGCTGTCTGGTTTTCTTTTGCCCATAAAACCACTTTGCGCGAGGCATCCAGATGAGTCACCTGGGCACCAGATTTTGCCGCTGCCAGTGTGGCCATGCCAGTGTAACCAAACAGGTTTAATACTCTCGGTGCGGAAGATGCTTTACGAATAAGAACATCCGCCCAATCCCACTGCACCGATTGTTCAGGAAACACTCCCAAGTGCCGGGACGCTGAGGTCAAGGCGTAAAAAGAAAGGTCACCATAGCGCATGAGCCAGCGTTCGGGTATTTTCTTGCGGTATTCCCAATGGCCGCCATTTTCTTCAGGCGATGGTTTATAGATGGCGTCTGCTTTATTCCATTCACTATCGGGCAGCGCGGGTTTCCAGATGGCTTCGGCTTCGGGGCGCACGAGTAAGGCGGGTCCGAATTTTTCCAATTTGAAACCGTTGCCTGAATCCAACAAGGCATGATCCTGCCATCCGGTGGCAGGGAGTAAATCAAGGGTAGGGAGGGATTTCGGGTAATTCATTGTCATAAGATTGAATTCCTCATAGTATAACAGCAAACCCCAACCTGGCTTAGCCTGCCCTTTGGGGCGTGGGACGCGTAAGATATAATTTGCTCAGTTCGCATTCCTGGAGGCCAGAATGACCCAACCATCCATCATCAGCATCGACCGGCACGGAAGCGATAGCGTCAAATGGGGCGTTTATGGTGATGACGTGCTTCCGCTCTGGGTCGCAGATACTGATTTCCTTGCTCCTGAATCCGTCATCCGAGCTCTGCGAGAACGAGTCGATCACGGCGTTTTTGGTTATCCACTCGACCCACCCGAACTCGCCGAGATTGTGTCTGTTCGCATGGCTCAGCGATACGGTTGGACGGTAGATGTGGAGGACATGCTTTTTGTGCCGGGTGTGGTACCTGGTTTTAACTTGGCCGTCCAGGCGGTTACAAAATCTGGAGAATCTATAGTCGTCCAAACGCCAGTCTACCCCCCGATTTTGGCTGCCGCGGAAAATGCTGGCGCTGTGGGCATTCACAATGCCCTGGAGCGCGCTTTGGATGGGAGGTATCACGTTGACTTTGATGCGTTTGAAGCATCCCTGCAACCCGACACCAGGTGCTTTTTGCTATGCAATCCACACAACCCGGTTGGCAAAGTTTTCACGCACTCTGAATTGGAGAGGCTGGCAGAAATCTGCCTACGTCATGACTTGGTGATCATTTCCGATGAGATCCACTCGGATTTACTTTTTGAGGGGCAAACCCATCTGCCGATCGCTTCGCTGTCTAAAGAGGTAGCGGACCGGACGGTGACATTGATCGCGCCCAGCAAAACCTTCAATATCGCCGGTTTGGAGAGTGCTGTTCTGATCTGTCAGAATAGAGGGTTAATGAAACGCATTAACCAATCCCGGCGGGGATTGTTAGGCGGGGTTAATCTCATGGGGTTGGCGGCGGCGGTTGCGGCATATCGCGATGGTGATGCATGGTTGAAAAATATGATGGCCGTTTTGAAGGATAACCGGGATTTCTTGGATCGATTCGTTCAAGATCGAATGCCCATAATTAAAATGCGGAAACCCGACGCCACTTACCTGGCATGGTTGGATTGCACGGATTTGGAGCTTAACGAGCCACCGGCAGAATTTTTTTTAAAGAAGGCGCGTGTGGCATTGATCAAGGGTGCGGATTTTGGCAAAGGCGGGGAGTCCTTTGCGCGCTTGAATTTTGGTTGTTCTCATGAGACCTTGCAATCCGCCCTGGAACGCATGCAAGCGGCCATTTTGAACCCTTAAAAAAACATCCCGGCTTCTGCATCAGAAACCGGGATACTATTCTAAAAACCAATTTAGGCGGTCGGCTTTACCTCGGCGGCTTGAAGTCCCTTGGGTCCTTTTTCAACCGAAAATTCGACTTGCTGGCCTTCTTTCAAGACCCGGTAGCCTTCCATTTCGATCGCGGAAAAATGTACAAAGACATCTTCTGCCCCGTCACGGCCGATGAAACCGTAACCCTTGGCGGGATTAAACCATTTCACAGTCCCAACAAAACGTTCTGCCATAAACTCTTCTCCATCTGAAAAAGGTTTTGGAAGCGATGTGGCAATTCTCCCCAGCGCTCACGATAAAAATAATTTACCATTTTACAAAATGGATGTCAAGCAAGGTGAGTGGGGCAATCCTGGTGTAAAGGCGTGGGCTATAATTGAGCCATGAAATTTTTCAGGCAGTTGATTGTTGGCGCTTTTGTGTTAATTCCCACCTTAGCCGCCTTTGTTATCAACCTCTCGCCCTTGCCAAACGACTACCTGAACGCTAATCGCGACCGGATTTCGTATGGCTTGAAGAATGAAAGCGCCTTAGAAGCGTCATCGCTCATAACTTTGTTAGAGTACACCCCTTGGCGCGGAGATCTTTGGTTGCGGCTCGGGAGACTTCAACTAAACCAGGCAGCCTTTGAGGATGCTGTTTATGCGTTTGAACAGGCGAATCACAGTGATGCTCTCTCCATCGAAGGCAGGGTTTGGCAGGCGGACGCCTTGATTGGTAATGGTCAGGTTGAAGATGCCCGCGACCTGCTTCGCCAATTTTCCACTCTTGAAGAAGTGGATGGGTTTACTTATTTACAAGCAGCCCTGCTTCAGCGACGCATCAATGACCCTTACGGCGCGTTAGCCAACTTATTGAGGGGGTATGATATCGACCCTCTTAATGGTGAAATTAGTTACCAAACTGGCCTTCAATTGGCGGCGGTCGAACCCGATCAGGCTGTTGCTTTCCTTACCGAGGCGGCCAAACTCGACCCAAACCGTCAATGGATCTGCAATTCGCTGGTGGAAACTATCACTGAATCCAGTGAGATCCAGGGCACCGCGGATCGTTTCATTTACATCGGTCAAGTGCTTTCAACCTTTGGTGAATGGGACGTCGCCCAACGAGCGTTTCAGTCCGCGGTCGACGCGGATTCTGAGTATGGCATCGCGTGGGCTTTGCTCGCCGAGGCCGCCCAACAAAACAATCTGGATGGCAAGGTTTATATTGAAAAAGCAATGGAACTCGCCCCGAAATCAGAATTGGTTAATGGGCTTCACGGGTTGTATTATCGGCGGCAGGGAAAGCCTGACCTGGCGATCATTTATTTAGACAAAGCGCTGGTTATTAATCCGCAGGCTTTGGTTTGGGAAATAGAAATGGGTAATACGCTGGCTGAGGTGGGCGACCTGGAAGGCGCGCACCTCCATTTTCAACGAGCCGTGGAGATTGACCCCCAGGACTGGACACCGTGGCGGGCTCTGGCCATGTTTTCAATCACCAGGAATTACAAGGTGAGTGAGATCGGTCTACCGGCCGCCAGGCAGGCGTTGGCTTTGTTCCCTTCTTCACCGGCACTGATGGACTTATTGGGAACAGGCTTGATGCTTGAAAAAGCATACGAAGAAGCTGAATATTATTATCTACAAGCGAACACTATAGACCCAAATCAATCTGCAATACTGATTCATCTGGGGCAGCTTTACCTCGCCATTGATCAAAAAGAAAAGGCTATGGTTTTCCTCAATCAGGCCGTCGAGTTCGCCAAGGATAATCGCTTGCGGGAATTGGCAAACCGCATCCTCGTTGAAAATGGAGCGTGGGAGTGAGAATTGGTATAATCAAAACTGTGATCGCTTACGGAGGATTCTGATGAAACACTCTGCCATTCAACTAACATGCCTCGTGGTCTTGGCTAGTTTAATAAGTGCCTGCACGGTCGTTGAAAAATTGACTCCGGTGCAACCATCGCTTGCCTCTGGCACCTTGTTGGTGGAGGATGACTTTTCCGTAACTCCTAATGGTTGGGGAACGATGGGCCGCTCGGGCGGTGAGATTGGGTTTGAATTTGAAGGGTTGACCATAATGGTCAACACCCCCAATTTCATGTTCTGGACGGTTAACGGCAGCCGTTTTACGGATACACGAGTGGCCGTTGACGCGGTCTTGCTTGAAGGCCCAGCAGATGACAATTTTGGGGTCATTTGTCGTTTTCAAGACAACAAGAATTTCTATGGATTTGTGATCAGCCACGATGGGTACTACGGCATCTTCAAGCTGGTGGATGGCGTCATCGACCAGGGTGCCGATAGTTCCAGTTTGGATTTCAGCGATGCCATTCGCCAGGGTGGTGTTGTCAACCACATCGAAGCTACCTGCCAGGGAGACACTCTCAGCCTTTCAGTAAACGACATATTATTAACACAGGTCAAAGATTCCTCTTTCGCTGACGGCCAGGTAGGATTGCTCGCAAGCGCTTATGCGGATCCTGGCGTTAAAGTACTCTTCGATAATTTACAGGTTTATCAACCTTAAAACTTCCATGAAAGTCTATTTTGACACTATCGGCTGCCGATTGAACCAAGCCGAAATTGAACACATGGCCGGTCAATTTCGCTCCGCTGGTCATGAGATCCTTGAAAGCGCAGCCGGCGCAGATTTGGTCGTGGTGAATACTTGTGCGGTAACGGCGGCAGCTTCTTCTGATTCGCGACAAAAAGTCAGGCAGGCGAGACAAGCGGGAGTAGAGAAAATCATCCTGACCGGGTGTTGGGCTACACTTGAACCTGGCCCCGCGGCGGAATTGCCTGGGGTATCTGATGTCATTTCCAATTTGGAGAAGAATGACTTGGCCCTCAGGGTTTTAGCGGTTGAATCGATTGAATTTGATCAGGAACCCATCACCCGCCGCCCTCTGCCAGGATCACACTTGCGAACCCGTGCTTTTATCAAAGTCCAGGACGGTTGCGATAATTTGTGCACTTTTTGCGTCACCCGCGTCGCTCGGGGGAAAAGCCGCAGCCTCACAAAGGAAGAAGTATTAAATGAGATTAAAATGGCCGAGAATGGTGGAGTCCACGAGATTGTCTTAAGCGGAGTTCACCTTGCGTCCTGGGGTAGAGATGCAGGTGAAAATGAAACCATCACTGATTTGATCACTTTTCTACTTGAAAACACCCAAGTCGAACGCGTTCGTCTCTCGTCTGTGGAACCCTGGGACCTGGATGCGCGATTCTTCGATCTTTGGCAAAATCCCCGAATGTGCCGCCATTTACACTTTCCTTTACAGTCAGGCTCGGCAGGTGTGTTAAAACGCATGCTCCGCCGCACAACACCGAATGATTTTGCCAGGTTGGTGGAAAACGCGAGGAAACGCATCCCACAAGTATCAGTGACAACGGATATTATTGTTGGATTCCCTGGTGAAACGGACGAAGAATTTTCTGAAAGCCTGGATTTTGTCAGAAAAATGCAGTTCAGCGGTGGACATGTATTTAAATATTCGCCGCGAGAAGGCACCGCCGCTGCCAGAATGAAAGATCGGGTACATGGATCCATCGCGAAAACAAGGGCAGACCAGATCAGGATGTTGCTGGAATCCGGTGAGATCGATTTTTTCAAGCAAATGGTTGGAACCCAGGCACAAGTGTTGTGGGAAGCGTCTGGCAAAGAAACACCCAAGGGATGGGAATTGCAAGGACTAACAGATCATTACCTGCGGGTAAAAACGCTGGCAAATGAAAACCGCTGGAACCTTTTAGATAAAGTGTTGATCGAAACCTTGGATGGCAATTTGTTGCGTGGAAAAATTCTAAATTGATTACCATTTTGGCAAGTCAAATTTGATGGAAGATGCGTTTTCCTTCTTCAGATCCGATTAACTTAATTAAATTATCATGAATTTTGAATTAAAAATAGAGATAATATCCAAAAAAAGACGCTTACCATCTGACAAAAAAGATTGACCACCCTGCGTGTCGGATGTATAATCCCTTCCTTTGTAGGTTGATAATAATTGGATGTGACGAACGATGAATATTGATGAGAATAATGGGTCAACGGTAATCACACGAACGACTGAATATAAACCAGGCAGAAACTGGCGCAATTTTTTGATCGGCAGACCACTGTCGACGGCGGACGCGCCGCATCAAACGATTGGAAAATTCATCGGGCTGGCAGTCTTCTCATCTGATGCCATGTCCTCGGTGGCGTACGCCCCACAAGAAATGTTGTTGATCCTGGCCGCGGCTGGCGTGTCGGCGTTCCATATTTCCATTCCTCTCGCGATCGGGATCTGCGTCTTGCTGGGTATCCTGATCATTTCGTATGAACAAACCATTCACGCCTACCCCAACGGGGGCGGCTCCTTCATTGTTGCCCGTGATAACCTGGGTGCCATCCCAGCCCAAACAGCCGCAGCCGCGTTGTTAACTGATTACATACTCACCGTGGCAGTCTCCATTTCATCTGGTGCAGCTCAATTGGTTTCTGCGTTTCCAGCATTGGACGAATATCGCGTCTGGATCGCAGTTGGCATGGTTTTATTGATCATGTTGGTGAACCTGAGAGGGGTTAAAGAATCAGGGATCACCTTCGCCATACCCACATATTTCTTCCTGATGATGATGTATGTCACAATGATCGTAGGAATTGTGCGTTTGGCTTTAGGTACGCTTGGAGTGGTAGATACTCCCCCTATGGATATCGTGGGGATTGAAACTTCGTTGCAGCCAATCACCGCTTTCCTGGTATTAAAAGCTTTCGCGTCTGGCACCACAGCGGTCACTGGGGTAGAAGCGATTTCAGATGGGATCACCGCCTTTAAAGAACCGCGTTCGAAGAACGCTGGGATGACCCTGATCATAATGGCGTTGATCTTGGGCTCGACTATGTTGGGCATTACGTTCTTAGCCAACCACATTGGTGTGATGCCTTCAGACGAAGAGACCTTAATCTCACAACTCGCCCGCACCGTGTTCCAAAGCCGAGGACTCCTCTACATCGCGACACTCAGCGCAACGACTGTCATTTTAGTGATGGCGGCGAATACCGCTTTTGCTGATTTTCCACGGTTGAGCGCGATTGCGGCCGCGGATGGCTACCTGCCTCGCCAATTCACGTACCGGGGCAGCCGTCTTGTTTTTTCGCGTGGCATCGGGGCGTTGGCACTCATCGCGATCGCGTTGATCATCGGATTCCAAGCGAGCGTCTCCAAATTGATCCCGCTTTACGCTGTGGGAGTTTTCCTTTCATTTACTTTCTCGCAAACCGGTATGGCTCGACGATGGTGGAAGACTGGAAAACTAAAACCCGGCGAAGAAGTGGCTGAAAAAGGTTCCAAGCTTGTTTACGATCGCCTTTGGAAACTAAAGATGGCGGCAAACGCTTTAGGCGCGGTAATGACGGCGGTGGTGATGGTGGTTTTTGCCATTACCAAGTTTGTTGATGGCGCCTGGACGGTCATCCTGTTGATTCCCGCGCTGGTGTGGGTCTTTTCGTCAATCCATCGCCATTATCAAAATCTTGCCGCTGACTTATCATTGGAAGACTTTTCAGCTCCAAATCGCATTATTCGTCAACGCGTTATTATGCCCATTGGTGGAGTACACAAAAGCACCTTATCCGCGCTGCGGTACGCGAAAACCCTCTCTGACGACATTACGGCTGTGCATGTTTCCATAGACCCCGTTGACACAAAAAAATTGCAAGAAAAATGGGAGAAGTGGGGTGATGGTCACCGTTTGGTTGTTCTTGATTCACCCTACCGCTTGTTCATCGAACCGCTTTTGGAGTATATTGAAGAACTGGACGCTGCGAAAGGTCCGAATGAGATCATCAGCATCGTAGTTCCGCAATTCATTCCAAGGCATTTTTGGAATGGGTGGTTGCATACCAATACTGCCGATACGTTGCGCCGTGTTTTGCTTTACCGTAAAGATATTGTTATTATGGAAGTTCCCTACCAAGTGGATTAATGTTAACAAGAGGAAAAATGAAAACTATTGTGGTTGGATGTGGTCGCATTGGGGCAACCCTCGCTTACAGTTTGTTTAAGCGCGGTCATGAAGTATCGGTGATCGATGATAACCCGACTTCGTTCAATAATTTGCCAGCAGATTTTCAGGGCAGGTTGCATGAAGGCGACGCGCTGAACCAGGACGTCTTAAAACGATCAGGCATCGCCAATTGTGATGCCTTTGCGGCGGTCACTAATAACGATTCACTAAACGCGGTGGTCGCGCACGTGGCCAAAGTGGAATTCCAGGTGCCCAACATCATCGCGAGAAATTATGATCCCCATTTGCGGGCGTTGTTTGAAGCCTTCGGTATCCAGGTGGTTAGCTCCACAAGTTGGGGTGCTCAGAGGATCGAAGAATTATTAACTGACGGTGAGTTCAGAACCGTGTTTTCGGCCGGTAATGGTGAGATTGAAGTCTATGAATTGGTCATTCCCGCGGATTGGCAGGGTAAGCGGTTGGATGATCTGATCAAGTGTAATACCTGCAAACCCTTAGCGATCACCCGGGCGGGGCGAGCTTTCCTTCCAGAGATGTCAACAATGCTTGAAGGTGGTGACCTATTAAATGTAGCTGCCACCTTTGACGGTATCAACGATACTCGCAATCAATTGCACCACACGCGGAAGGCAGGTTAGGATGTTTGTGATAATATCTGGCGGCGGCAGAACCGGCGCACAACTGGCACGGTCGTTATTAACTGAGAATCATAAAGTCCGAGTAATCGAGCATCGTAAAGATGTGTTGGCTCGAATTCACAAAGAACTCCCAACGGAAGTGATCTTCCCGGGCAATGCTTTGGACACTCAAGTGCTCGAACAGGTAGGCATCCAGGAAGCTCAAGTATTCGCGGCTACTAACACCTCCGATGCTGAAAACTTGTGCCTTTGTTACCTCGTTCGTGAGAGATACCATGTGAACCGGACGATTGCCAGGGTAAACAATCCACGTGATGCGTGGCTTTTTGATAAAAAGTTTAATGTAGATGTCATGGTCAACCAGGCAGATATTCTTTCCCGTTTGATTGAGGAAGAAATGTCAATGGGTGACATGATGACGTTATTGAAGCTAAAACGAGGCCGTTACGCCCTGGTGGAAGAAAAAGTTCCGCCTAAAGCGAAAGCGATTGGCATGGCGATCAAAGATCTTGATCTACCCTCCAATTGTGTCATCGCGGCGATCATCCGCAAAGGTGAAGTTATCGTTCCCCGCGGAGTCACCACTCTTGAATATGAAGATGAGGTTTTGGCGATCACAGACCCTGAAGGCGCCCACAAACTAGCCAGCATTCTCGATATTCCTGATTAACAAAGGGCGTTGACCCTGTGTAAAGTTGCGGTATAATTCAGTGTTTCAATTCTATAATGCCAGTGATTGAGAGGAAGTAGAATGACCAAAAGGACCTACCAGCCGAGATTTCGCCGCCGCGTGCGTGTGCACGGTTTTCGAGCCCGCATGGCCACTGCCGATGGTCGGGAAGTGTTAAAACGCCGCCGGGCCAAGGGACGTCAGAAATTGACCGTCTCAATGAACAACCACGTAAAACGAATTCATTGGTAAATCAACCAATTCAATTGACTCAAAGCTTGTTCTCGTTTCTGAAGGATCATGCTGGAAGAGAGAGTGGGCAGGTTAATGGGTGAAACGCGAGTTTCGAATTACCCGATCGATTGACTTCAAGCGGGTGCGTCGTCTAGGAAAATCTTATGCGCACCCGCTTGTTGTGTTGATATCTGCTCCGGGTATTGTCGATCATCCCAGGGCAGGCATCATTACCGGAAAATCAATCGGCGGCGCCGTAATGCGGAATCGAACAAAAAGACAAATTCGAGCCATTCTTACGGATTTCTTCCCAAACCTGACCAACCCAATCGATTTTGTGATTATTGCCAGAGAACCCATCCGAAACGCGTCATTCGATGATATAAAAAACGCTCTCAGTCAGTTATTGGTCAAGTCCGGTTTATTAAGCCCAGGTTAAAGTGGTTCAAGAAGACGAGCACTCCGAGGTGGTCGAACCTCGATTAAGAGATCTGCCCTTTAAATTATCGAACATACCCAGGTTCATATTGTTGGGGGTGATTCGGGGATATCAAAAAACCATTTCCCCGGCGCTCCCCCCTGATACCTGCAGATTTTACCCGACCTGTTCTCATTATGGCTACCAGGCAATTTACAAGTACGGCGCAATCAAAGGGACGGGAATGGCGGTATGGCGGGTTCTGCGTTGCAACCCTTACAACCCGGGCGGCTTCGACCCAGTGCCTTAAGAAAATTGAATTCAAGTTATAATGGATTGACCCCATCAGAAAAAGGGAAATTTTAAGAATGAAAAATAAAACAATCATCATCATGGCACTTATCGTGTCCGCAATGCTGTTGACAGCATGCACCGGCTCAGGTACTGCGGTGAACAGTTGGGCGGGGGCCTCCATGGATGAAACTTCCGTATATTTCGCGGACGGAACCATGGTTTATGCTCTCAAAGCCGATAATGGCAACACCATCTGGTCGTATCCTGAAAAAGCGACTCCAAACCGGGCTTTCCTTGCCGCCCCTGTGGCGGTTGGCGAGCAACTCATCGTCGGTGATTTTAGCGGATTGGTTACAAGCCTAAGCACCCGCGATGGCCAGGAGAATTGGCAGTTTAACGGCGCAAAGGGACGGTATATCGACTCACCAGTTGTGGTCAACGAAACCTTGATTGCTCCAAACGCCGACTCACATCTTTATGCTCTTAATTTGGACGGTGAATTGATCTGGAGTTTCGAGGCTGAAAACTCCTTCTGGGCGCAGCCAGTGAGCGATGGTACGACCGTTTTCGCTCCTTCCCTCGATCATTACCTTTACGCAGTGGACGTTTCAACAGGCAATCTCACCTGGAAAACTGACCTTACAGCCTCGCTCGTATCCAGGCCGACCCTCATGGATGGGATCATCTATCTGGGTAATCTGGACGGTGGTTTCTTTGCGATTGATAGCGCAAACGGCAAGATCTTATGGCAACAAAAACTATCTGGTGGTGTTTGGTCTGCCCCGGTGGTGACTGATTTTCAAGTGTATGTCAGCGATCAGACCGGCAAGTTGACTATGCTCGAGCAGGCAAATGGATCGATCGTCCAGTCCATTGAAATTGGCTCTGCGATCGTGGGTTCCGGAGTCTTAACACCCGATGGGATAATATTTGGCACGGAAGCTGGAGAGTTGATCATGTTCGGCCTGGATGGCAAAAAAGCCTGGACCCGAACTGTGGATGGTTCAATTTACGCTAACCTGGTTTCCAGCGGTGACATGATCATCGTGGTGGCGACCAAAGGTGAAAAACCACTTGTTGCGATGGATACGAACGGCAACGAGATCTGGTATTTCGCGACCAAGAAATAAGGATGTCATAAACCATGTGGGATACCATTATTATTCAACCGTTCATTAATCTGCTTCTTTGGATCTATATGCTCGTAGGCAATTTTGGAATTGCCATTATCCTGTTCACCACGTTGACCAGGGTGGTTCTGTATCCGCTCACCGCCAAACAAATCAAGGGCGCCCAGGCGATGCAGGAACTTCAGAAAAACGAACGCTACAAGGCTATTCAGGAAAAGTATAAAAACGACAAAGAAAAACTGGCTCAAGAGCAAATGAAGCTCTATCAGGAATTGAAGATCAATCCTCTTTCTTCCTGTTTGCCGACCTTGCTTCAATTCCCGATTATCATCGGTTTGTACCAGGCTTTGATCCAGAGTATCGCTTCAGCACCTCTTGACCTGCTAAAACTCACCCGGCATCTTTACCCAAGCTTGCTTAAGATACCAGAATTGATTCCTCTCAAGACGCAATTCCTCTGGATGCAATTGGGCGAGCCCGAACGTCTTTTCATCCCTGGGATCAACTTTGGCATCCCTGTGTTGACCATCATCGTGGTGATTACCACCTACATCTCAAGCAAGATCATCAGCCCGCCGCCTCAGCCTGGCGCGAACGACCAGGGTGCCATGATGACCAAGATGATGAATCTTTATATGCCAGTTTTGATGGGATGGCTGGCGTACTCTCTTTCTTCTGGTTTGGCGCTCTATTTTGTTGTCACCAACGTTATTCAAATTCTCCAATACGCCATTTCTGGCAAGATCTATTGGGATAATATTCTGCCCTGGAAAAAGAACACCGCAATTCTGAAAAAATAAATTGCTGAGAATCGAGACGAAATATGGCCCAGGAAAAAACCACTTTAGAAATCATCGCACCAACGACTGACGAAGCGATCGCAAACGGTTTGGCTCAATTGGGTATCACCGAGGACATGGTCGACATCGAAATCCTAGATGGTGGCTCTCGTGGTCTGCTGGGAATTGGTGGCCGACAGTCTCGAGTTCGCCTCACCCTAAAAACCCTTCCTGAAACCAAAAAGGCAAAAACTGCCTCAGAACCCGTCCAGCAAAGCACTGAAACCGCTGAATATCGTGAGGCAAAAAGCATTGACGAGACAACTCTCACGGATGATGAACGGCAGGCTCTTAAAGTTACCAAGACAGTGGTTCTGGAATTATTAGAGCGCATGCGGGTGAAAGCCATCGTAGAGCCTTGCTTCATTGCCCCCGAAGACGAAAAGGACGAGCGTATTATCCTTGTTGACATCCAAGGAGATGATCTCAGCATTCTCATCGGCCGTCGATCTGAAACCCTGAACGCATTGCAATACATCAGCAGCCTGATCATTAGCAAAGAGTTGGGTAGTTGGGTGCCGATGATGATTGATGTGCAGGGTTACCGCAAACGCCGAGATCGCCAACTTCGCCAACTCGGAAGAAAAATGGCCGAACAAGCCATCCAGACCGGGCGCAGGCAGGTACTTGAACCGATGCCCGCGAACGAACGCCGGGTCATTCACCTGGAGTTGAGAGACCATCCACAGGTAATCACCGAAAGCGCGGGTGAAGAACCCTACCGCAAAGTCACCATCTCGCTCAAAAATCAGTAAACAACGAGAATCCAGAGAAATCTGGATTCTTTCTTGAATTTGATATAGTACAATTTTAAGATGAATGGATTATTAGGTCAGGAGACTTTCGATGAATGCTGTAGACATTATCATTAAGAAACGCGATAAACAAGTTCTCTCTAAACAAGAGATTGAGTTTTTTATTAATGGCATAACTTCCAAAGAGATCCCTGATTACCAGGCGGCTGCCTGGTTGATGGCAGTACAGTTAAACGGTATGGATGATGAAGAAACCACAGCCTTGACGCTGGCGATGGCGAATTCTGGCGAGATTCTAGATTTGTCTGCAGTCATCCCGATCGAAGTGGATAAACATTCGACCGGAGGCGTCGGAGACAAGGTCACGCTGGTTGTAGAGCCCCTCGTGGCGGCTTGCGGTTTGCCCGTGGGGAAAATGTCTGGCAGGGGGTTAGGTTTCAGCGGTGGAACCCTGGACAAGGTCGAGTCCATTCCCGGATTTCGAACCTCCTTTTCACGGGAAGAATTCATAGCGTTGCTAAAAGACAAAGGGCTCGTTTTGGCTGGTCAGAGCGGCGACCTTGCACCAGCTGACGGCGTCTTATATAAATTGCGCGATGTTACCGGCACGGTACAATCCATACCACTGATCGCGTCTTCTGTGATGAGCAAAAAAATCGCGGGCGGCGCGCAGGCGATCGTCCTGGATGTTAAAGTGGGGGTTGGTGCCTTTATGAAAAATGTAGAGGAAGCCCGCCAACTTTCCATCTTGATGGTGGCCATTGGGAGATTAAGTGGAAGACGTGTGGTTGCCTTACTTTCAGACATGAATCAACCCCTGGGGAATGCGGTGGGTAATGCACTTGAAGTAAAAGAAGCTATCGCCACACTGCAGGGTAACGGGCCAGCCGACCTGGTAGAGCATTGTTTGACCGTTGCGTCTCACATGCTGGTTGTAGGCGAAAAAGCCGCCAACCTCGAGAAAGCCCGTCAAATCATAGAAAAAGCCTTCCACGAAGGCGCGGGCTGGCAGAAATTTAGATCCCTGGTCATGAATCAGGGCGGGGATGTTGATTTTGTTGATCATCCTGAAAAACTGCCTCTGGCGAAATTGATTGAAGAGGTTCCTGCGCCTGCAAGTGGTTTTGTCCAATGGATCGATGCCAAGGAAATTGGAGAAACCACTGTGGATATGGGGGCGGGTCGCAAGAAAAAAGAAGACCTGATCGACCATGCTGTTGGTGTGGTGATCCATCACAAAGTAGGTGACGCGGTCAAGACGGGGGAACCGTTGTTCACCTTGCACGCATCCAAAGAAGCCTCGTTAGAGAACGCTCGCGATCGTATCTTGAAAGCCCATCAGATTTCGAAAGACGCTTGCGCTCCACTACCGCTTTTTTATGAAGTTGTTCAATAACCAGAAAAAAACCCCTGCTGTTCGATCAGCCGGGGTTTTTTTATAAACAAGAATTTACTTCCCAAAAACCTGGGTGAGGAAGACTTTTAGTAAATTGGGGTCAAAGTGAGACCCGGTCTGCGAGAGCAAGTAATCATACACTTTTTGCTCGTCCCATGCTTTGCGGTAAGGCCGGTCGGATGAAAGCGCGTCCCACACATCGATAATGGCAAATAACCTGGCGCTTAAGGGGATATCTTCAGCCTTTAATCCGCGGGGGTAGCCTGTGCCGTCCCACTTTTCATGATGACAATAGGGAATGTCTATGGCGGAACGCAGGAAGGAGATTGGGGCGATCAATTTGTATGCCAATTCAGGGTGCGTACGCATGACCTTCCACTCCTCGTCATTGAGCGGACCTGGTTTTAAAAGAATCTGATCAGGAATACCCATTTTTCCGATGTCATGCAATAACGCCCCACGACGGATATTATTAAGTTCCTGTCCTTGCACTCCAACCGCGATCGCCAACCTCTCGGTCATCTCGGTGACGCGCCGGGCGTGGCCTTCAGTTTCCTCGTCGCGTAGTTCCAGCGCGCTTGCCCAGCCTTCCAAAGTGCTGTCGTAAGCCACCATCAAGTCCATGTTGGAGCGCTGCAGGTTGTCAAACAACTCTCCGTTGTCAATGGCGATGGCCGCCTGCGTGGAGAGCATGGTAAAGAAATTGATCCAGTCACTTGAAACGCGGTATGGCGTTTGGCTGAAAACTTCGAGCACACCCTTGACCTGCCCTTTGGCAATCAATGGGATGGCGTAGTAGGAGTTAAACCCAACATCTTTAAAGAGACGGGCGCGTGGCGAATGTTGAGCAGCTTTTTCAAGGTTGGGTTCCTGGAGCAATCTACGTTCAAGGGCACAAATGCCTGCCAGGTCATCGCCCATGCGGCTAAAGCTTCGCAAGATTCGCGAATCGTAGATTCCACGGCTTGTAATTGAGTTTAAGGTTTGTGAATAAGGATTGAGTGATTGGATGATGGCTCCATCCATTTCGAGTTGGGCGAGGGCGCTGCCCAGCAGAAAATCAAGCGTGACTTTCAAATCAGAACTACCGGTGATGGCGAGGTCGATATCATGTAATGAAGCCAATTGCTGCAGTTGACGGGTGGTTTGGTCGTTTAATGTCGTCCGCCGAATGGCAGACGCGGCGATGTCACCCAACGCGGTAAGGATCCTTACTTCCTCATCGGAATAGGATTCGTCTCTGCCGATCCACAAGAATCCGATCGTCTCGCCTTGTAACGACAATGGAAGGCCGATCACCGCGCCAATCTCTCTCATCCAGGGGGAGCGTGCCAGGTTGGTTTCGGAAGTTACCGAACTAATGATAATCGGGTTGGGATTTTTCCAATTTTCGTCTGTGAGCACAAATTCATCAGGTACCAGGCTTCCTGAGTTTGGAGCCCACTTTCCGGCGGCGATCTCGCACATTTGTTGGTGAGTGACCTGGTCTTTAACGATCAGAGTGATCGCGCTCGCCCGGATCACTTTTGATACTTCGTCCAAAAGGATGCTTAATAATTCTTTACGATCACGAGCTTCGCGCATTACCAGCGAAAGTGTGGAGATGGCTGCAAGCTCTTTAATACGTTGGTTTTCAGCTTCGAAGAGCCTGGCGTTCTCTAGGGCAATCGCCACCTGACTGGCCATAGAATCCAGCAATTGTTTGTGTTCGGCATCAAATGCGTTCATCTTGTGGGATTGCATCGAGATGGCGCCCAATAGATGGTCACGCCCCACCAACCAGGTTCCTAGCCATGAGCCTGATTTGGCTTTATCATCCCAAACTGCCACTTCAGGAAGTTTTTCTACCCGCAGCTCTTGGGTGACCAGGGTTTTTTGGGTTTTCATGACCCAGTTCATCAAGCCTGTCTCTTTGGGGGAAAGTACTTTGTTGGTCAATTCGGGAAGTTTATTGCCCGTTGTGTCAGCCATCAATAATTCCATCTCGTGGGTTTTGTGGTCATAAAGAGAGAGCAAAAAGGTATCTGGTTTGAAGAACTCGAGTACCTGCTCATAAAGTCTTTTAACCAACACGTTGGAATCCAATTCATTGCTCGTGACTAGAGCGGTCTTATAGAGCGCGCCCATTTCACGGGATGTGCGTTCGGTGCGTTCGAAGAGGTTGATCCGCTCGATGGATGAAGCGATATGATTGGCGATGGTTTTTAATAATTGTTCATCTTCGCTAGCAAAGGCGTTCACTTCGCTCGCTTCAATGTTGATGACGCCATAGACGTCATCGGCAACCACAATTGGCACGCATAGTTCGGAGCGTGTATCTTGGTCCACCTCGAAGTAATCGGGATCCGCTTTGGTGTCAGGAACGAATTTTGAGACCCCATTGCGGGCGACCCAACTGGTAATACCTTTATCGAGATGGACGATGATTTGGGTGGAATCATCTTCCTTGAGGAATTTCGAGCGATGCCTTTTAAGCACCTTATTCTTTTTATCGAGGAAGAGGAACCAGCAACGAGCTGGCGACAGGGATTCGCCAACAATGCGGGTACATTCCTCGAACATATCGTCCACGGTGTTTGCCTGGGCGATTTTCGATGATAAAGTGTTTAATACTTGTAACTCTCTGAATTTAGATTTTCCAAGGCGGGTATAGTAACTTAACTCGGTGATCTCACGCGAGATGATCGAAATGCCGCAAACTTCTACTCCCTTGATGATCGGTGAGTAAGATGTCTCAAAAATACGTTCCCCATGCTGAATTAATACCGATTCCTGTTCGGTAAAATGTTGTCCTTTAAGTGCGGTTTCCAGATTATTGATCAAAGGGGCAAGTTTTGGACGATCGCGATACTCGTTCAGGTCCATGCCCAATTCAAGGTTAATGCCGAAGGCTTTGTGGAGTAGATCGACAGCCGAAGGGTTTAATGCAGTAACGCGGAACTTGGAATCGATTGACCAAATTCCGTCCCGACTATGATAAAGAATATCTTCAAATACTTGAGTGCTCACATCAATGAACATTCTATGAACTGCCTAACCTTTTAATCGATTTAAGGCATTATGAGTGCTTTTCCCTGTTTACAACTCAGAATATAAAATACCATTTCAGTATCGTAAAATGCTGTAATAATCTTGTAAAAATTCTGTGTAAATGAATTGGGTTTGATTTTTTAATTTTATTGTGGGATAATTGCGAAAAGTTACGATGGAAACGAGTAAGTTCATTATGACCTTCAGCGAACCTGGATTGGGTGAGAGCCAGGCAGGTGAATGGAACTGAAAATCCTTCCGGAGCTGCGAACTGAACGCTTTTTAAGCTATTAAGTAAGCCGGTTTTTTCTACCGTTATCCAGAAACAGGTCTATGATATTATGCACCTGACCGAGCGCTCGCGAATTTGCGAGAAGCAGGGTGGTACCGCGGAATTTTTCTCCCGTCCCTGATCCAGGGACGGGATTTTTTTATTTTTTTGGAGGTATCATGTTTAAACCAGTCTCGCCAAAATTGGACGTCATCCAGCTGGAGGAAAAAATCCTTCGAAATTGGAAGAGAAAGGATATTTTCCACCAAAGCATGGTCACCCGCGAGGGTGGTCAGGAGTATGTGTTTTTTGAGGGTCCTCCTACTGCCAATGGCAAGCCAGGTGTGCATCATGTTCTCGCGCGCGCGTTTAAAGACATTTTTCCACGCTATAAAACGATGCGGGGCTTCCATGTTTCGAGGCGTGGCGGCTGGGATACCCACGGTTTGCCTGTTGAAATTGAAGTTGAAAAGAAGTTAGGCTTTACCAACAAACGCCAGATCGAAGAATATGGTATCGCCAAATTTAACGAACTCTGCCGTGAATCGGCTTTTACTTACATTCAGGATTGGGAAAAACTCACTGACCGAATCGGATATTGGGTTGATCTTGAAACCGCTTATATCACGTATAAAAATGAATACATTGAATCCATTTGGTCGATCCTCAAGAATTTTTGGGACCGCGACTTGCTTTATCAAGGTTACAAAGTGGTTCCGTACTGTCCGCGCTGTGGAACACCGCTCTCGGACCATGAGGTCGCGCAAGGATACCGAGAAACCAGTGACCCTTCGGTTTTTGTGCGCATGCCACTCGTCGAGACGCCCGGCACTTCGCTGTTGGTGTGGACAACCACACCCTGGACGCTGCCTGCCAACGTGGCGGTCGCGGCCGGTGAAGACGTGGATTATGTCACCGTTGAAAGAGAACTGCCAGAGGGTGAAATTGAGAAATTGATTCTCGCGGCTAACCTGTTATCCAAAGTGTTTGGTGATGAACCAGTCAAAGTTGTGGACAGGTTTAAGGGCAAGCAACTCAAAGGCAAACATTATCAACCCTTGTTCACGTTTTTACCCACCGAAAAAGCAGCCCACTTTGTTGTGATGGGAGGGTTTGTGACCACCGAGGATGGCTCAGGGTTAGTTCACATCGCGCCAGCATTTGGCGCGGACGACATGCAGATGGCGGTTGAATTTGATCTGCCAATCTTAAGCACCGTCGCTGAAGATGGAAGTTTTATTTCGGCTGTTAAACCTTGGGCAGGGTTGTTCGTAAAAGACGCCGACCCGTTGATCATCAAAACGCTTGAAGAACGTGGATTGCTCTTTAGGGTGGCGGAATATGTCCACACCTATCCCTTCTGTTGGCGTTGCAGCACGCCGCTCTTATATTATGCACGCCCCACCTGGTATATCCGCACCAGTAAATTCAAGGATCGGTTGGTAGAGATCAACGACAAGATCAACTGGTACCCAGAGCACATCCGCAAAGGACGATTCGGCAACTGGTTGGCAAACAACATCGATTGGGCGCTCGGCCGCGAACGCTATTGGGGCACGCCACTTCCAGTCTGGGAGTGCGAAGAGTGCCACTCGCAGACGTGTGTGGGCTCGGTGGAAGAACTTTCAACCAAAGCTGGCCGTGATTTATCGCAATCGGACCTTCACCGTCCATATGTGGACGAGATCACGTTAAAATGCGCTGATTGTGGCGCGCGCATGCGCAGAGTTCCGGAATTGATCGATGTGTGGTTTGACTCCGGCTCCATGCCCTACGCGCAATGGCATTACCCCTTTGAAAACCTTGAAGCTTTTAAGCAACAATTCCCCGCGGATTATATCTGCGAGGCGATGGACCAAACCAGGGGCTGGTTCTATTCACTTCATGCCATAAGTACCCTGTTGATGGATTCCTTTTCTTACAAAAACGTGATCTGCCTGGGATTGATTCTCGATGGACAAGGACAGAAGATGTCTAAAACCAAGGGGAATGTCATCTCACCGTGGGAGGTGTTGGACAAGAATGGCGCGGACGCGATGCGCTGGTACCTTTACACCGCCAGCCCTCCAGGCCAGGAAAGGCGCTTCTCTAGCGACCTGGTCAGCGAAGTGCTACGCAATTTCACGTTGACCTTATGGAACACCTATTCTTTCTTTGTTACCTACGCCAACCTGGACGGCTGGAAACCCGAACCTGGCGCCAAGATCGAGTACAGTCAATTGGACCGCTGGCTCTTGTCCTCGCTTCACACCTTGGTTCGGGATGTTACCCAGGCATTGGAAACCTACGATGTCATCGGTGCCACCCGGCCGATCGAACAATTCGTTGACCAGCTTTCGAATTGGTATCTGAGGCGCTCCCGCCGCCGCTTCTGGAAGAGTGGTTCAGATGAGGATAAACGCGCGGCTTACGCGACCCTCTATGAAGCCCTGGTCACCATCAGCAAACTTTTAGCACCAACCATGCCCTTCATCGCTGACGAGCTTTACCTGAACCTGGTTGGTTCGATCGGAAACGAGGCGCTTGATTCGGTTCACCTTGAAACGTGGCCTTCATTTGATATCACAAAAATTGATGAAAAATTGAATCACGAAATGAACCTGGTGATGAAATTGACCTCACTTGGCCACGCTGCCAGGAACAAGGCAAATCGGAAGGTCCGCCAACCTCTGGCCGAAGTGGCTTTCGCGGTCGCCAACCGAGAAGAAGTTAAGGTACTTGTTACTTACTCGGAATTGCTGGAGGACGAATTGAATGTTAAGAAAGTACGTTCCTTAAATTCAGCGTCTGAAGCCGTAAGCTACGCATTGAACCCACTCCCCAAACAACTGGGTCAGAAGTATGGCAGCCTTTACCCAGAGATCCGTAAAGTAGTGTTGGGTTTGGAAGCGGAGCCCACGGCGGTCATACTGCTAGCAGGGAATTCAATTTCGGTTGATGTGCAGGGTAATCCACTTGAACTTCTTCCTGAGGAAATTGAAGTGCGCATCCAGGCCAAAGAAGGATACGCTGTAGGTTCTGAAGAGGCTTACCTCGCAGCCCTGGTCACCGAGTTAACCCCGCAACTCCTGCAGGAAGGGTTGGCAAGGGAATTTGTTCGCCGCGTTCAAGATTTGCGCAAGACCGCTGATCTCGAGATCGCTGATCGCATCAACATTTTCTATGTTGCAACACCCGGGTTGAGCCAGGCTGTTTCCGCTTTTTCAGAGTACATCCAGAGCGAGACCCTGGCCATGGATATGACCGAAGGGGCGTTGCCGGAGGGCGTTATTTCCGTCGAAGACGAGTTTGATGGAGAAAAAGTATCCATCGGTTTGAAGAAAGCATAATTATTGGAAGGCTCCGCAAGGAGCCTTCTTTCATCTTTAACATCATTAATTGATCGTCGCTGAAGGGTGGTGGTTTCAGCGTAGTTTCACGCCCGAAACTAAGGTAAAATTTAGTAGGATTTTCCGGAGGACTTTTTGAAAAAATATTTATTATCCATGCGTTGGTTGTTTTTGATCGCCATCATCATTATCGTTATTGACCAGGTGACCAAGTATTTTGTGCGCACAAACCTGGCGTTCGGTGAAGTGTGGGCTCCTTGGGATTGGATGCTCCCTTATGCCCGTTTGATTCACATTAACAATACCGGAGCGGCGTTCGGTATGTTCCAAAACGCGAACCCTGTGTTCATGATCCTGGCTCTGATCGTTTCGGCGGGAATCATCTATTATTATCCCCACGTCCCCGCCAATGAAAAAGTGGTGCGGTTCGCGCTTTCATTGCAATTGGCTGGCGCGCTCGGCAACCTGATTGACCGCATCTTTTTTGGTAAGGTGACCGATTTTATTTCGGTTGGAAATTTCGCGATTTGGAATGTGGCAGATGCTTCAATCACTGTGGGAGTGTTCGTACTTTTGATCGCGGTTTGGTGGCAAGATCGTAAGGCAAAGAAAGAACAAACTTCCATCGATGTTCAGCCTTCCGGGATAGAACCGAGCAAAGAAAGTTGAACCCAACTTCACGTAATTTCAGTGTCACATCCGCAGATTCGGGCCGGTTGGACAAGTTCCTCGCCGCCGCACTCCCTGAACATTCACGCTCCAGGCTTCAGATGTTGATCAAAGATGGCAACGTCTTGGTAAACGGAATCGAAATCACAAAAACAGGGTTCATCGTGGAACCGGACAATGAAATTGAGATCCGCTTGCCAGAAACCACCGCCGGCACCCTTGTGCCTGAGGATATCACCCTGGACGTGCTCTTTGAAAATAGCGACCTGGCGGTGATCAATAAACCAGCAGGTATGGTAGTTCACCCTGCAGCTGGACACGATACTGGTACATTGGTCCACGCTGCTTTAGCCAGGTTCAAGGATCTTAAAGGTATTGGCGGAGAAATGCGCCCGGGTGTGGTTCACCGCCTGGATAAAGACACTTCCGGATTGATCGTGCTAGCGAAGAATGATCAAGCCTTGCGCTGGCTTCAGGAGCAATTCAAATCACGAAATGTTGTGAAAGTATATCTTGCCCTGGTGGATGGAAAACCCCCAACGCCAACAGGCAGGGTTGAAGCCGCCATCGCGCGCGATCCATCTCACCGCAAGAAAATGGCGGTAGTATCAGAGGCAAAGGGGCGATCTTCCATCACCGAGTATAAAACCCTGGAAACGTTTCATAACCACACCCTGATCGAAGCCCACCCACAAACCGGTCGAACGCATCAGATTCGTTTACATATGGCATTCTTGAAATGCCCAATCGTGGGGGATACCGTGTACGGACGGAGCCACCCATCCATCGAATTGTCACGACATTTTCTACACGCTGCGAGATTGTCAATCATCCTTCCGGGTGAAAAAATCGCCAGACTGTTTGAAGCCCCGCTGCCGGAAGAATTAATCAAGGCATTAGATTCAATTAAATAACACTGGAGAACCCCATGGAAACGATTGACCTGCGATCTGACACTGTGACCCTTCCGACTCCAGAGATGCTCGAAGCGATGATGCGGGCGGAGTTGGGCGACGATGTTTACGGCGAAGACGCCACCATAAATCGATTGCAAGAAATGTCGGCCGAGCGCATGGGGATGCAAGCCGGCTTGTTTGTTCCATCAGGCACGATGGGCAATTTAATCGCGGTGCTGGCGCATTGCCAACGCGGGGATGAAGCCATCATGGGCACCCTGGGGCACACCTTTTTGTTTGAGGCAGGTGGGGTTTCGGCTTTGGGGGGTGTTTTCGCGCACACACTCGCCAACCAAGCAGATGGCACCTTGCTCCTTGATGAAATTGAACATGCCATCCGGCCGAATGACATTCACCACCCAGTTTCAAAATTGGTTATCCTCGAGAACACACATAACCGTTGCGGTGGAGTGGTTTTAACGAAAGACTACACTGCTCAAGTGGGGCACCTGGCCCACGATCACGGACTTAACCTCCACATCGACGGTGCTCGCATCTTTAATGCGGCTGTCACTTCAAACCTGGATGTTCGGGAACTGGTTGCACCAGCCGACAGTGTCACCTTTTGTTTGAGTAAGGGGTTATGCGCTCCTGTTGGCTCGGTCTTATGCGGGTCAAAAGATTTTATTCAGCACGCGCGCCGCTTGAGAAAAATGTTGGGGGGCGGCATGCGCCAGGCAGGTGTATTAGCCGCGGCGGGAATCGTGGCGCTTGAAAAGATGGTGGACCGTTTATCTGAAGATCATCGCCGTGCAAATAAGCTTGCTGAGGGTTTAAGTTCAATCTCGGGTCTCGTCTTTGAGATGGGTATGCCCGAAACAAACATGGTTTTTCCATCAATAAAACCTGGCATTGACCTCAACCCATCAGCAGTAAGTCAAGCGTTGGCGAAATCCGGAATCAAAATTGGCGTGGTCGGTGATCGCAAGTTTCGTTTGGTGACACATGCCTGGATTACGGATGACAACGTTGAGAAAACCATAACGTCGTTTCGGAAAGTATTTGAATCGTAAACACTCGGAAAGTTAGAAAATCTCAAAAATCTAATCGGTTATAATTAAATTTTGATTACTTATTGAATACCCTGAGGTATACATGATCCCTTTTGTGACATTAGAAGACATTGATTTAACTGCAAAATATATCTCCACACGCATTACAGTCAAACCCAAGGTTGCTCTCATCTTGGGCTCTGGTTTGGGTGGACTGGCGGACGAGGTGATAGACCCTGTCATCCTTCCCTATGCTGAGATACCCAATTGGCCGGTTTCCACCATCCATGGTCATGCTGGTCGTTTGTTGATCGGCGAGTTGGAAGGGGTTGTCTGTATGGTGATGCAAGGTCGTGCGCATTATTATGAGGGTTACAATATGGACCACATAACCCTTCCGATCCGTGTGATGCAGCGAATGGGAATTGGAGTCGTGATCCTAACCAACGCGGCAGGTGCGATCAACCCCGATTATCAACCTGGTGACGTAATGGTGTTAAACGATCACATCGCCATCATGGGCATGGCGGGTCTGAATCCTCTTCGTGGTCCCAACCTGGAAGAATTTGGACCGCGATTTCCAGATATGAGCCAGGTTTATGATCGTGAGTTGACCGCGCGATCATTAGAAATCGCGAAAAATAATAAGATCCAACTTCATCAAGGCGTTTATGTGGGTCTGTCGGGACCTTCCTTTGAATCACCAGCTGATCTTCGATTCTTGCGTGCTATTGGCGCCGACGCGGTGGGCATGTCCACCGTGCCTGAGGCAATCGTGGGGCGGCACGGCCGAACCCGTGTACTCGCGTTTTCTGGCATCAGTAACAAAGCTAACCTGGATGGAAACACTGAAACCACCCATGAAGAGGTGTTGGCCGCTGGTTCCATGATCGTCCCCAAGTTGACCACTATCCTAAAGGGGATACTTGGAACATTAAAGGAATAATCCATGGCGAAACTTGACATGGATAAAATGGCTTAATGGACGCGATTTTAGGCTTTCTCAATCGGTACGAGATATTATTATTTGTTTTGATTGGCGCGGTGATCCTTGTTTACCTGCGTAAAGTTTTTCGAGCGTGGCGTGATTGGTCCGTGGCACTTTTTGGGTTGGAAAAAGAACTCTCCCAACGTAAGATCAATCAAAGCCTTTCCGTTGTGATATTTGGCGGTTTACTGGGTATTGGGTTGTTTGTGATCAACACATTTGTAACACCTAGTGTGCCAGGAGTCTTTCTTGTGGCTACGCCGACCGTAGAATTTACCGGTGAGCCAACTTTTGAAACCTCAACCATTACAACACCCACTTTTGAACCCACGACCCAGGGTCTTATCCCTACGCTCAGCGCTTTTTTAGATAGGGGATGTATCCCCGGGCAACTGGATTGGGCTTCACCTCAAGATGGCGGCGCGGTGGGTGGGCAAGTGGAATTAAACGTGATTGTCAATGTTGACAATCTTGGCTTTTACAAAATCGAGTACCGTCCGGTGACACAGGATTCATGGATCTCTATTGTTGCGAGAAGTGAGAAAACGGGAGATATCCCATTTTCGACCTTATGGAACTCAACGGACTTGATACCAGGGGATTACGTCATCCGTTTGGTGGCTTACGACAACCGTGAAACCGCTCTTCCAGAGTGTACCATCAATGTTTTGATCAAGGCAGTTGAGTGAGGAGCTGGAATGCCTTCCATCGAAATTCGACCGGCAATATCGGGTGACATAAACACCCTGATCCAGTTTAATCACACCTGTGAGACGACTCACATTTGGCAAATGGAAGGGAATTCCGACGGGGATATTAAGGAAGTTCATTTTCGAGAGGCAAAATTGCCCAGGCCGATGCGATTGGAGTATCCACGCAACCCCGTTGCATTAGCCGAAAAATGGACACATTTTGATCTTTTCCTCGTAGCTCGAATCGGAAGTCAGTTGCATGGTTACCTAAACCTCAAACTTGAAAATGGCGCTGGACGAGTTATCGATCTGGTGGTGAATGAACCCTCCCGCCGGCAGGGTATTGCTTCCGCATTGCTTATCAGTACCCAGGATTGGTTAAGATCACATGGCTTTAACCAAATCAGACTTGAAACCCAGATCAAAAATCACGCGGCAATCAAACTGGCTGAGAAAATGGACTACATATTTTGTGGTTTTATCGATCGTTATTTTTCAAACCAAGATATCGCCTCTTTTTTTTCTAAAAACTTGCGATAACCCCCAGGGGGTAAAGTGTCTACGTGGATTAACGGAATTATCACAATAGTCAAAACCATCAGTCAAATCCTGACCGCGGGCGTTGCCATCACGGCTTTCTCGCTTTTGCTCTACAGCCTTTCTTTTAATCTCAAAGACCGGGTTGCCAGATCCTTTGCCTGGATCATGTTTTGCCTGGTGATTATTTTCTCGACTGAATCTTTCAGCGCCACCACATCCGCGCCAGAATTGATCGACATGTGGTTGCGCATCCAGTGGGTGGGTATCATTCTTTTGCCAGCCTCCTACCTCAATTTTTCTGACGCGCTTGTTGCCACAACCGGCCAACCATCAAGATGGCGTCGGAAATGGGCTATCAGGATCACCAATGTTGTTTCGTTGGTGTTGATCGCACTTCTGGCCACTCGTTGGTTTGTTGGCCCGTTGGTGATGAACGAACCTCCCGCACCGCACCATCAGCCAACCTTGCTTACAGAGTTGTTCACGCTCTGGTACCTGTTGATCATGGTGCTCTCGTGGATCAATTTTGTGCGCGCGTTTCGTCGCACGGTCACGCACACGAGCAAACGCAGAATGCTCTATCTCACTATTAGCGCATTAGCCCCGGCGATCGGGTCCTTTCCGTTCCTTCTTTATGGCTCAGATTTTGCTGCTCGGCAAGCCCTCATTTTTTGGTTGATTGCCATCCTCACAAACCTGATCTTGGGCGGATTTGTGGTGGTGATGGCTTACGCGGTGGCTTTTTTTGGTATTCCATGGCCAGACAGGGTGGTCAAAAGCCGCTTGTTTAAATGGTTGCTGCGAGGCGCGATCACGGCTAGTTTGACTCTCGCCGTGGTGACTATCGTCAGAAGAACCGGCGAAGTTTTTGGAAATCCTTACAACGCGTTTGTACCCATCGTGATGGTGGTGATGATCTTGATCTCAGAATACGCCGTGACCATGTTCTATCCGTATATGGAAAAATGGTTATTCTTCAATAAAGACGAGGAAGATTTCTTGTTGGTAAAATCGCTCGAAGACAGGATCATCACGAGAAGCGATTTAAAACAATTTCTAGAAATGGTTCTGGCAGCTGTCTGCGATCGCCTCCAGGCAACGGGAGCTTATCTCTTGGAATTAAACGAAGATGGGCTTGAATTGGTTATTCATAATGGCGAGAAACATGTGGGCAGTGAGGAATTGAATGAAATCGAACCTCTTGCCACGAAAGACGCTAAGGCTGGTGAGAATATAAGTTGGCGCAATGACCTTTTAATCCCACTGGTGATCAATTCAAATGGAGATTCTGGTCTGGTTTTAGGGTTCCTTGGAGTGAACGATTTTGCCGATAAGACCATTACCGAAATCGATGACCAGGAAGCCCTGAAAACTTTGGTCACTAGGGCGTCCATTGTTTTGCGCGATCGTATGACCCAGGAAAACCTTTTCCAGACGCTAGAAAGACTGAATCCACAAGAAGAATTGATCCAGCACCTTCGTGCCGTGGGACGGTACGATAGAAGAGGTGTGCTTCAACTAGACACGTCTATGAGAAAGAGTGAATTGACTCACGCCGTTAAAGACGCTCTCACACATTACTGGGGCGGTCCAAAACTTACGGATAACCCGCTTTTGAAATTTGATATTGTAAAAAATGCTACCACTGACCCAGATCAAAACCCAGCGAACGCGATGCGCACGATCCTTAAAACTGCCATAGAACAAATAAAGCCCGCGGGTGATCGTAAGTACACTGGCGAATGGTTATTGTATAATATTCTGGATTTGAAATTTCTTGAGGGGAAGAAAGTAAGAGAAATTGCGCTAAAACTTGCACTCTCAGAAGCAGATTTATATCGAAAACAGCGAGTGGCAATTGATGTCATTACAGATACCATTGTGCAGATGGAATTAAAAAGCTTGGAAATGAAGGTCGAATAAATATTATTGGCAACAGCAAGTCGGAGGGGTAAAAAATGAAGAATTCGAACCAGGTAACAAATGAGCACAGTTCGATTCCCGAGCCTGACGAGGGTTGGTGGGCTTCGGTTCTTTCTGATGAGGCTGCGGTTGCTTCAGAAAAGATGGACAACGCTTCAAAATCCGGGATAAGCACTCAAGCCGTAAACATAACGGATTGGAGCATGGTAAAAAACATTTTCCTGAATGACGAAGTAATCCTTCTTGAAGTCTATGGATTTAACCGAGGTGGGTTGTTGGTGAAGGGTGAAGGTGTCCAAGGGTTTGTGCCGGTTTCTCACTTGGTGGATCTGCCCATTGATTCACCAGATGATACCAAACAATCTATCTTGTCTCAATATGAGGGGAAAACCCTCAATTTGAAGGTCATCGAATGTGAACCTGCCAGTGAACGTGTGGTCCTCTCTGAAAGAGCCGCCCAGGCGGGTGAGGGAAAACGCAAGCAACTTTTTAAATCATTAAAGCCAGGTCTTCTCGTTACCGGGGTAATCACGAATGTCACCGATTTTGGCATTTTCGTCGACTTGGGGGGTGTTGAGGGGCTCGTTCACGTCTCAGAATTATCTTGGGGCAGGGTGGATCAACCTTCAGCACTGTTCTCGGTTGGAACAGAGGTCAAGGTCATGGTACTTCAAGTTAATGAAGGCACCGCGAGGATTGCGTTAAGTATTAAAAGACTTTCCTCAAATCCGTGGGACACACTTCTTGAGAGTCATAATAGCGGAGATACAGTGCCCGCAGTGGTAACATCGATCATGCGTTTCGGTGTGTTTGCCCGGCTGGAAGAAGGCATCGAAGGATTGATCCACGTTTCCTCGATCATGGATTTCTATGGAACGAGCGATATTAACCGCCAATTCAGTGTCGGTCAAAATTTGATGGTCAAGATCCTGCACATCGATGTTGAACGCCGCCGCCTGGGACTGGGATTGGTAATGGAAGCATGAAAACGCCGATGGAAAACCCTCCAAGGGATAAAAATTCGTTAGATGCAGGGGGGATTGACCATCGCACCACGCTCCAAAAAATCACCGGATTTATTAAACAATTCCGTCGATTTGGATGGGATTTAATCGGAATTGCTCTTTTGCTCGTAGCCTTATTAACCCTGCTTGGCCTTCTGGGCGTCTCAAAAGGTGTATTGATCAACCCCTGGGTTAGTCTTATTACCCGGTATTTCGGTTGGGGAAGCATTTTGATCATCCTGTCGGTTGGAGCTGTGGGGGTCTTTGCCTTAAGGTATAGCGCTGGTAAACCCTTCCCACTTTCACTCGGCAGAGTCCTGGCCGTGGAAGCCGCGTATTTCTCTTTGTTAGCCGTTCTCTCGGTCTTCGGAGGTTTCTCTTTGGAACGGGCAGAACAAGGAATTGATGGTGGAATTATTGGTTGGGGACTGGCACACCTTTTTCCCAAGATCATCAGTGCGATTTTGTTTTGCCTGCTTTTCTTACTCTTTATTAGCATGGCCCTGGGCCAGTTTAGACGTTTGATCAACATCATCATCGCGTGGGGTGACCATGGCGACGGTCAGGCAAGATCACAGACACGCCTTTCGAGTTCGACGCGGCTACCAGAAGAAGAAATAACCCCAAAAACATCTGTGAGATCAGTTAGGAGTGCTGAAGAAGCAAGCAGGGACGATCGCCTTCCGCCCCTCAATTTGTTGATGAGCGAACAAACGGTTGTTCCTGACCAGGAGCAGATCAAGGCTCGGGCGGTGATGATCGAGAAAACGCTGGCTGAGTTTGGATTGCCAGTCAAAGTGATCGGGTTCAGAGTTGGGCCTAGTGTGACCCAATTTGCCATCGAACCGGGGTTTATTACCCGTCCTGGCCCAGATGGCGCGATTGTTAAGCAAAAAGTTCGAGTATCCCAAATTTCTGCACTTTCGCGCGACCTGACTCTGGCTCTCTCAGCTTCCCGCTTGCGTATTGAAACGCCCGTGCCCGGAAGGTCTTATGTCGGAATTGAAGTTCCCAACCGGGATAGCACCGCGGTTCGTTTACGCCCGCTGTTAGCCTCCAGCGATTATAAATCCATGCATTCACCGTTGGCGCTGGTGTTAGGGCGAAATGTGTCTGGGGAAGGTGTGTTGGCTGACCTCGAAAAGATGCCGCATATGTTGATCGCGGGTACTACCAACTCAGGTAAATCGGTGTGCATCACAGCATTGACCACCTGCCTGGTGATGAACAATTCCCCCCGCGATCTCCGCCTGGTCATGCTCGACCCGAAGATGGTGGAACTGGTTCGATTTAATGGTCTGCCGCACCTTTTGGGTAAAGTGGAAACCGAAATCGAACGAATGTTGGCGGTTCTCCGCTGGGCACAAGCTGAAATGGATTCAAGGTACAGATTGTTGGCCGAGGCGAAGTCGCGCAATCTTGAAAGTTATAACCACAAGATGTTGTTAAAAAAACAACCCACTTTGCCGCGGATCGTCATCCTGATCGATGAGCTGGCTGACCTGATGATGTCAGCGCCAGACCAAACCGAACACAGCCTGATCCGGCTTGCACAAATGGCCAGGGCGACTGGCATGCACTTGATCGTTGCCACTCAACGCCCCAGCACGGACGTGGTCACTGGACTGATCAAGGCCAATTTCCCGGCACGCCTGTCTTTCGCAGTGGCTTCGTCAATCGATTCACGTGTGGTGTTAGACACAACTGGTGCAGAGACATTACTTGGCAAAGGCGACATGCTCTTCCTTGATCCCTCCAAAGCCGGTCTACAACGGGTTCAAGGTGTCTTGGTCAACGATTCTGAGATTGAAAAAGTGGTTAACCATTGGCAGCGTATCAACGCCACTGAAAAAGAAGAAGCTCCATGGGAGGCGATGACAGAAATCGGCATTGTGGAAGACGCGGACCAGTTGATCGAACAGGCAGTGGGGGTGGTCAAGATCGCCGGAAAAGCCAGTGCCTCTTTATTGCAGCGTCGTCTGCGCATTGGTTATCCGCGCGCGGCCAGGTTACTAGACGAGCTGGAAGAGATGGGCATCGTGGGCCCGTCTCTCGGCAGCGGTAAAGACCGCGAAGTGTTGGTTGATCGAGAGGACAGGGAGGATGACGATTTAGAGCGATAGTAAATTGTCTTCTATCCATGGTCAACTTGACAGTTTTGAACTGCCCAGTTAGGATGATATTATTATTAGTCAAGATTGGTGAATATGATGAATGAATCAAAAGCAACACAAGTTACTTCTGAAAAATTCTCCCTGGAAATGTACTTGCGCAAGATTTTTAAAGGGGTAATTGACCCTTTCGCAAAATTTCTTTTGGGCATCGGACTCAAACCCAACATGGTCACTTATTTGGGACTATTGATCGCTACAGGCGCTGCCGCCCTGGTGGCGACGGGTCACATTCAACTCGCCGGCTTATTACTCGCGGTCGGCGCGCCATTGGATGTGGTGGATGGTTCAATGGCCAGACTTCTCGGGGAGCCCTCACGCTACGGAGCGTTCATCGATTCGGTAACCGACCGGTATTCAGAATTGGTGCTTTTCGGCGGATTGTTAATCTATTACGCTTTGCAAGTCAATTTGGTTGGCTGCATCCTCGTTTTCCTTGCTGCGGGCGGATCGGTGATGGTGTCTTATGTTAAAGCCCGCGCCGAAGGCTTGAACTACACTGCCAAGACTGGTTTGTTGACCAGGGTCGAACGGTTGATCATTCTTGTGGTTTGCCTGGTAATTAACATACCGATCGTGGCGTTGTGGATCATCGCCATCCTGGCGAATTTCACCGCAGTGCAACGAATTTTTTATGTTCGCAAGCAAGCATTAACCCTTAAGTAAAAAGGAATAACGATGATCACATTTGCTCAAGACGGAATCGTCATCTTTGGTTTGAAAATCTATTTTTATGCCTTGATCATTATTACGGGGGCGCTGCTAGGCACATGGCTGGTTTCAAAAGAATCAAAACGGCGTGGATTCGATAAAGACATGATCTGGGACATCTTGCCGTGGTTGCTGATCGCCGGCATCATCGGCGCCCGTTTGTGGCATGTGATCACACCGGCTGAATCGATGCTGGTGGATGGTAAGAATCCTTATTTTATCCGACCGATCGAGATCCTGAATATTCGAAATGGCGGGTTGGGCATCCCCGGCGCGGTGATGACTGGAGCGCTTGCTTTATGGATTTACTGCCGCAAGAAAAAAGTTAGTTTCGTCACCTGGCTGGATATGATAGCCCCTGGATTGGCATTAGCCCAGGCTGTGGGTCGCTGGGGTAACTTTTTCAATCAGGAAATCTATGGTCTTCCCTCCAAACTACCTTGGGCTATCTACATCGACCCAGCCCACCGACTGCCAGAGTTCGCGGGGGTGGAACGCTATCACCCGACTTTCTTTTATGAATTCCTCTGGAATTTAATTAACATGGCCTTGCTTCTTTGGCTTCCGCGAAAATTTGGTGAAAAACTGAAACCCGGTGACAATTTCCTGGTCTATTTGATCATTTACCCGATAGGCCGCTTCTTGCTTGAATACATCCGTATCGAGTATTCGCCAATCGCAGGCTTGAATGCCAATCAGACTTTGATGGGGGTCATCGCCGTGATCGCGGCTGTTGCGCTGGTAGTAAGGCACCTTAAGAGGCCGGCTTCCAGTGAGCCCGTCGCAACAAGTCAATAAATGATAAAGGGTTACCCAATCACTGGATAACCCTTTATTTTCGGAGGATACATGGAAAAAATCACTATTCTTGGATCAGCGAACGCGGTAGCCAAACCAGACCAACAAAACACCCACTTACTGATCGAAACAAATACCCGCAAGATCATGATAGATTGTGGCAATCACCCGGTGGGTAACCTTGGCGGGGTTGGAGTCGCGATTAACGACATCACGGACCTTATCTTGACTCACTTCCACGCTGACCATGTGGGTAGCTTGCCGCTCTTAATCATGGACATGTGGTTGGAAAAAAGAAGCGCGCCACTGGCCGTTTATGGGTTGGATGTTACCCTGGACAAAGCCAAACAATTGTTGGAGCTTTTTGGATGGCAGAACTGGCCGGGGATGTACCCAGTTCAATTTATCGCGATCCCAGAAAACGGGATGGAGGGATTCATTCAGGCTCAAGAAGTAAAACTCACTGCGCTGCCGGTTGTACATCTGATCCCAACGATTGGAGTCAGGATTGAGTTCTTAAGTGGCAGGGTAGTGGCTTATTCATGTGATACCGAACCTTGTGACAATGTTCTGAGGCTTGCGTTGCATGCAGACGTATTGCTTCAAGAATCGGCGGGACAATCCAAAGGGCACACTTCCGCGGCGCAAGCTGGAACGCTGGCCAGCCAGGCAGGGGTTAAGCGGTTGGTGTTGATCCATTATGATGGCCGGCTTGGTGAGAATCCGCTCCTCGCGGAAGCGCGAGCAACATTTGGCGGTGAAATTAATTTGGCCAAAGACGGACTGGTGATTTAAAATCACCAGCCTTCGAGGTAAGAACGCCACTCTCTGTTTTCATCCAAAAACCGCTCAAAAATGTAGAGGGCTGCATGCGACGGCTCATGAGGCGGTCTAAGCAGGCTCATCCCGGATTCTTGTAAAGTGCGGCCACCTTTGCGGTGATTGCAACCGGGGCAAGCAGCCACAAGGTTTTCCCAGGCGTGTTGTCCATTGAGATGGCGGGGGAGCACATGGTCGATGGTTAGGATGAAGGTTTCCTTGCCGCAATATTGACATGAAAAATGGTCTCTTCGAAAGACTTCTCGTCTTGAAAGATTTACCCTGGCACGCGGACGGCTGACCTGACGGTGCAAACGAATGATGGACGGGATCGGGAAAGATGCGCGGGCGGTTTTGAGGGTTCCCCGGCCATTTAGGACGAGGGAGGCTTTTTCGGTGAGCATCAACCCGATGGCTCGTTTGAATCCGCATACGTTGATGGGCTCAAAGTTAGCGTTTAACACCAAAACGGGTTTATCCATATAATATTATTAAATTATAGCGCAAGTATTGTGTTGATAAAGGAAGGAATCAGTTATGCGCGTAGTCATTATCGGTGGCAAAGGAATGATTGGCACTGCAGTGACAAATTTGGCGGTGAGCCGCGGACATGAGGTTGTTGTGCTCACCCGGCAGTCACTCGTAGAAGGAGGTTCGCGTGGGGGAAGAATCATCGCTCAATGGGATGGTTCCGACGCGAAAAGCCTGACAAAACATATTGAGGGTTGCGACGTGGTGATTAACCTCGCCGGCGAAAGCATCGGAAACAAGCGTTGGACAACCACACAAAAAGACCGTTTGCTTCAAAGCCGACTTCAGCCTGCGAAGGCATTGGTTCAAGCGGTGGGGCTTTGCATAACGCCGCCTTCCAAGCTGGTTCAGGCCAGCGCGATCGGATATTACGGCACTGGGGTCGATCCGCGCGATGAGGATTCTCAACCCGGACTCGATTACCTGGCTAAATTTGCGGTTGATTGGGAAAAATCCACACAGGATGTAGAAATGCAAGCGGTGAAGCGTGTGGTGATCCGCACCGGGATTGTGCTCAGTCGGGGAGGGGGAGCATTGCAAAGGCTGATGCTGCCTTTTAGATTGATGGTGGGTGGACCTATTGGCTCAGGACAACAAATATATTCATGGATTCACCTTGCCGATGTTGGTGGAGCCATAATTCACTTAATGGAAAAACCTGATACGCAGGGAGTCTACAACCTTACATCACCCCAACCACTCAGCAACGCTGAGTTTGGAAGAATCCTATCCAGGGTAATGAAAAAACCCTATTGGCTTCCTGTTCCGGGTATCGCGCTCAAATTGGTATTGGGTGAAATGAGTACCCTGGTTCTGGATGGTCAGAATGTGTTACCTGTCAGGTTGCAGGAGACCGGATATAAATTCCGTTACCCCACCCTTGAACCGGCTCTACGCGATTTGATTACCTCATCTTAAAAATTTAGAGGCTTAATCGGGCTGGGGTATAATTCATTTTTGCTGTTAAAAAAATCTTAAAAAGGAGGCCGCAATGAATATCGATCAACAAGTCGAGTATTTCATGCAAGGCACGGAATACGGCGACGAAAAATTGAAGCAGAATATGTCAGATGAGCTGCGCGCTCGTCTCATTTCCTGCCAAAAGGAAGGAAGACCCCTGCGGGTTTATTGCGGCTTTGATCCTCGTAAAGCCGATCTGCACTTGGGACACACGGTTCCAATGCGCAAGCTGCGCCAATTCCAGGAGATGGGGCACGACGTTACCTTTGTCATCGGCAATTACACATCCTTGATTGGAGACCCGTCAGACAAGGATGTGTTGCGCCCACAGTTGACCCACGAGGAAGTGGCCGCCAACGCCAAGACTTATGCCGACCAAGCTTTCAGAATCCTGGATCCTGAGAAAACCCAAATCCGCTACAACGCTGAATGGCTTTCAGAACTTTCTTTTGAGCAATTGATCCGCCTGGCATCCAATTTCACCATGCAACAATTCTTGACCCGCGAGAATTTCAAATTACGCTGGGACAAGGGCGACGCGATTTACCTGCACGAAACTTTTTACTCGATCATGCAGGGTTATGATGCTTATAACCTCAATGCGGATGTTCAGATCGGTGGCACGGACCAACTTTTCAACATCATGACCGCCGCCCGCAAGATCATGACCAGTCTTAACGCGCAGCCGAACATCGCCATCATTCTTGGAATACTGCCTGGCACGGATGGTGTGGTGAAGATGAGCAAATCGCTTGGCAATCACGTACCCATCAACACGGATGCAAATGACATGTACGGCAAGGTCATGAGCATTCCAGACATGGCCATGGGTCAATTCTTTAAACTGGTCACGCGTTTGACGCCTCCTGAAATTCTTGAGATCGAAAAGGGAGTCAAGGATGGCACGACCCATCCGCGCGATGCGAAAATGCGCCTCGCCCGCGAGATTGTCAGCGCTTTTTACTCCACCCAGGAAGCTGAGTCAGCGCAACAGGTTTTTATTGACACCTTCCAAAAAGGTGCGGTGCCCACAGAGATCCCCATCTTTCGAATGAGTGAGTCACAAAAGTTAAATGATGTGATGATTGCTTCTGGGCTTGCTACAAGTGGCAGCGAAGTGCGCCGCCTAGTAGTTCAAAAAGGGATCAAATTCGACGGGAAAGTGTTGGAGGACGCCAATCAGGTGCTCGACACTGAGGGTGTGCTGCAAGTGGGTAAACGCCATTTCTTGAAACTTGAAAAATAAGTTCTCAGACCGTGCAAATCGCGCGGTCTTTTTTTTTATTCAGAGGTGTTAACCACGTGGTTATGGAGCCTGCGGCCGAGGGTCTGCGTGGTAAACGCATTGGAATCTTCGAGGGCGACTACCAAAATGAGAGGGGTTCCTTTCCAATCGACTGGCGTGCCGGCGATGTACCAGTCCACGGTTCCCGTCTGGGTTATAGCTGTGGCGGAAATTTCCCAGCCGGCCAGAGTTAGGTTATTCAACTCGATCAAGGCTTTTTCACCAGCAACCAAAGGCAATTGAACGGAGGTTGTTTCAAGGTCAAAAAGCTGCCAATCTCCGTTTAGAAGCCGGTACGCCGAGGTCATTCGTGGATTAGGCAATTCTCCGCCATTGGATAGGGCAGCGTAAGCCACCGCGATTTGCATCGGGGAAACAAGGGTTTCTTGAATTCCTTGTGTGTGCTGCGGTAAACTACCGAGTTCTATTGAATCTGCAGATGCATTCTCCTCGAAGTCAAGCTCAAAGGGGTCAAGGAATCCGATTTGCTGAAAAAAAATGTTTGTTTTCTCCAGGTCTAAATAATTTGAAAGCAGCGAAACGCCCTTGGAGCACCCTGATGAAATAATGGCGCCCCAATCAGGTTCAAGGCCAGGGTCAAACGCGCAATAATTGGGGTTCGCAGGGTCGCTCGACCATTTAAAAACCGGAACCGCGGGAAGACTTTCTGAGGAAAGAAACCTTGCCAGAATCAGTCCACCCGACGCCGCGCCAAGTGGATATTGAGCCTGCGTAGCCCGGTTTATTAGTGGTGAATGTGGGTCATTCTTCCAGGTTTCCCACTCGGATTCGATTTGGTTGGCGTCAAAGGTCGGAGAAGTGGACATAGCCAAGATCTCACCGGATTTGGAATTCATCACTACGATCGCGCCGGTTTTTCCACTCAAGAGACTGTCACTGAATTGTTGTAAGCCAAGATCCAGACTCAAACGCACATCAGACCCCGGCGGGTACTGGGCATAGAGCAGGCGATTCCAAAAAACTGTAAACGGACGATTTTCTTCAACACCACGCAGGACTGGATCAAGGCTGGCTTCCAACCCACCCTGGCCGTAATTGTGGTGACTATACCCAATAATCGCGCTCAAAGAAGGATAATTTATCCTGCGTGCGTAAGTGCCCGATTGTCCGATCGTTTCAGCGAGAACGGTATTGTTGCGATCCTGAATGCTTCCACGCATCACATAAACATCCGAAATAAATCTGCGGGGGTTATCATTTCTGGCTAAAAGGGCGTTCGCCCTCGCCGCTCCCCACCAGGTGACGGTTAGGATCACCAACCCCAGCGCGGCGAAGAGTACAGTGCCGATCAGGAAGTAAGGTTTTGACCGGGGCAGGGGCATGGCTTGGTCATCAGGATGGTTGCTCACAATCAACAATAGTAATGCCCCAAAAAAGGCAGTTACAAGCGATGAACCACCATACGAAAAATATGGCAGAGTAACCCCCGTGAGGGGTAAGAGGCGGATAGTACCGCCCATGATGAGCAGGGCTTGCGAGACAATGTAGGTGGTAACTCCCGCGGCGAGAAACCGGTGAAACTGGTTGGTTGCTTTTAAGGAAATTGTGATTCCACGCAAAGTCAAAAATCCGTAGAGCAAGACGAGTGCAGATCCACCGAGAATGCCGGTCTCTTCGATGATCGCGGGGAAAATAAAATCAGATTGCGCGACCGGGACAACGCCTGGGCTTCCCAGACCAATGCCGCGACCAAAAAGACCACCGTTCGCGATGGCAATGATTGACTGCACGATCTGGTAAGACCGGCCGTTCGAGTCTGACCAGGGATTCAACCAACCTTCAACACGAATTTGGATCACATCAAAAATGTAATAACCCGCAATGAGGGCGGCAACAATGATCAAGAAGCTGGCTAACAAAAAACGCCGCTTACCGGAAGCAAGGTAAATGATCACCGTGTAAAGGGCTATGAAAAGCGATGCTGTTCCAAGGTCGCGTTGAGCGACCAGTATGACCAGGGCGATTCCCGCGACGAAAAAAGTTGGTGTTAAAAGTTGAACGAGTCTGAAGTGTGCGGGCACACTATCCGCTAGGTAAGCCGCCAGGTAAATAATCAGGAAAACCTTTAAAATTTCGGAGGGTTGAAAATAGACTCCCGCGAGGCTTAACCAGAGGTTTGGACCTTCACCCCCTGGATAGGTTCCAATTAAAAAGGTTAAGCCAGCCAGTAACAAACTAATCGACAACCAAATATATTTGTAGCGGCGCAAAATGAGCAAGAGATTGCGGATTCTGAGCCCTACTATTAGACCGATCAGTGAAACCGCCAGCCAAAGGGTTTGTTTTAAACCGTAATTCGGATCGAGGCGAAAAAGAGTGAGTAACCCCCAACCCACCATGATACCGAACAGCGGAATAAGAAAGGGATCACGCTCAGGAACCAGGTGGTCAGCTTGTTTAATGAGAACGATGAATCCGATCAACCAGACCGCGAACCCGATCCATTGCTGCCAGGGCAGTTCGGCGGTGAGCGAGTGAAGCCGGACGACCGGTGCAAAAGTTAATGTCAGGCAGCCTATAAACATGAAAAAGGCCGCCAGAAGCATTAATCTGGTCTGCACCAACTCTTTGGAGTTGCCCGGTGTCGAAAAAGGAAGTCTCACTTCAAATACTTTTTGACCAACAAGTCCACATTTTTTCTAGCTGCAGGAGAAATTGCGTCTTGACGGGTGATCATGGCGTTTTCCAAGGCGTGGTGACACGCGCAGGGTTCAGGTTCGTTCAATTGCGCAACCAGCTGGTGAATTGATTTTTGGGCGACCTCAGTATTGTCGTGAAGGGTTTTAAGGACCATGTCCACGCTTACCGAAGCTTCACTCTGATGCCAGACATCATAATCAGTTACGTGCGCCATCACTGCGTAGCACATTTCGGCCTCCCGGGCTAGAAACGCCTCTGGAGAGGTGGTCATCCCAATCAAGGACATGCCCCATGCTCTAAATGTATTTGATTCGGCCTTGGTCGAAAAACGTGGACCTTCGATGGTGATCATGGAGCCACCATTGTGGGCTGTTACACCCGTGGAAGTTACCACCTGGTAAAGACTGGTGGAGAGCCGCTCACAAAACGGATCCGCGACACCAACATGAACGACCAGGCCGTCGCCAAAAAACGAGCGCTTGCGTTGTTGGGTGAAATCAAATAATTGTGAGGGGATGACGATGTGACCTGGCGCGAAATCCTCGCGCAGTGACCCACAAGCACTAATGCTCACAACCTGATCCACGCCAAGCATCTTAAGCGCATACATGTTAGCCCGGTAGTTTACTTCGGTCGGTGTGAGAGTGTGCCCAACCCCGTGCCTGGCCAGAAAGGCCACCCGTTTCCCAGAAAGAGAGCCCATGGTGATTGGTGCGCTGGGTTTTCCAAAGGGAGTATCCAGATCAAACCTTTCTACATCGGTTAAGGCCGGGAAATCATAAAGCCCAGAACCGCCAATCACACCTAATACGGGTTTCTTTTCCATTTTCTTCTCCAGTCGATTAATTCACAGATTCGATCTCAACCAAAACGACATTCTTCCCAATCCGCATTTCATCGCCACTGATCAAGATCGTCGGGGTTTCGATTTTTTCTTCGTTTAAGTAAGTTCCATTGGTGGAGCCGAGGTCTTCGACCCACCAATGCATATTACGAAAGGTCAACCGCGCATGACGGCCTGAAATCGTTGGGTCGTTAACCACAAACTCACAGGTTTCATCCCTGCCGAGGGTGATCTCATTCTGCGTGAATTTCAGCGCTTCACCAGAGTCATTTTCGGTGGTGAGTGAAATCTCAGGATTCTTCTTAAGGGAGAGAACCTGGCTTTGAAATCTCAAGTCGCTCCACAACGTATAAATCGTCCAGCCGATGAACGCGTAGAGCACGGCTAATAACAAAACTCTTAGTATTAAAATAATTATTGGAAACATGTCAACCCAAACGATCGTTCTGAACGATAATTTCGGCGGTTTTTCCGCGTTGTGGTACAACATCCTGGTCGGTTTCTTCTGTAAAGAGGAGGTGATATCCCGCGAGAGATACAACGTCGCCACTTCTTAAAAGGTGTGAGGTTACCCTCTCACTATTCACATATGTACCGCCGGTGGAGCCTACATCAAAAACCATATAACCAGCTCGCGTCTTCCGAATTTGAGCGTGCCTTCTGGAAACCCTTGAATCTAACACAACGATATCATTATCGCTGTGCCTCCCAACATTCAGTACGTTCTTGTGGATTGGCACGAGGGTTTCATCATCAAGAGTCAGGAACACAGAGTTGGATTTGGCACGGTCAAAATCTCGCCTGAGGCCGATCGGTTTATAATTTACCACGCCAGTTTGCTCAAGTTCCGAAAACTTTTCTTCGATCGTGAAAACAACCTCTCCATTTTGAAGCGAATTTCGCGCGACCATTTCCAGGTCTGGCATAATGACAGGTTTACAGTTAAATTCGACCAGGGTTTCACTCACCGCTTCAGATAAAAGGGTTTGCCTGGCAGGTTCTTGTTGCCAACGGCCGTAATCTTGCGCGGATAGAAAAATGCGGATCTTTGATACATCGCGTTTTAGGCAATCAGGCTCTTCTAACAAATAATCCTGCAATGAAGAACTAAGTTGCCGGACCAAGCTCGCGCGCGAATCCGTCCACGGAAGGCGGTCACTACTTTTTTCAAAAAGTTCTTTAATGCGGGATTCGATCTGGGCAAACTGATTCATACCTTGAATTATAACCAAAGATATTGGCTATTAAGGAGTGGTAATATCTGATCCATTTCTGGCTTAATTGGGTTTAGAAACCAGTCCAAATTTGGCTCCAGTCAACTTGACCAAGTCGGTGGGACGTAGCCGAATGATCAATCCACGCTGCCCACCAGAGACTTGGATAAATTCGTGGTTTTCGGCGGCTGAATCCAAATAAATGATAAACCCCTTATTAATCAATGCCAGGGGTGAGATACCACCCGCTTGAAGCCCGGTCAAATGTTCGGCTTCAGTCTGGGTAGGCACGTTGACCTTCTTTTCGTTGGTTAGCGCGGCCACGGCTTTAAGGTCGACTAAGTGATCGCCGGGGATCACACATAAAAATGGTTTGCCCTTGGGCCGCACCACCACGATTGTCTTATAGATCATGGAAGGTGGCAATCGAAGAATTTCGGCGGTTTCTTGTGCGCCAAGTTTTTCTTCCGGTAGCTCAAATAGTGTGAATTGTATTTTTTGACTTTCAAGCAAACGGGTGACGTTGTTCGTGATCAAAAGATCTTCCTCTTCAAATTCTTCACGACGTAAACCGGGTTGGAATAGATCCAACCACGTTGCTTATTGATAAAAAATAGTGTGCATTCCACGCGATAATAACCAGGCTCGGTAATTGCACAAGTCAGTCGGGCAGAATTTGATTGCTCAGCGATAATCGAACCATTATTTATTAATCGGATATTGGCAGGTGTGGGCAGGCTTACCCTGACAGTCGCGCCTTGGTCGATTTCAACCGTTTCACCCATCGAGTAGACTCCCGAGTCGTTTTCAACCGTGAAGCTAAACCCGTGTGTGGCGGCAGGCAGGTCGTAACCTATAAAGGATGAGCCATTGCGTAATGCCTGGTATACCAGCGTTTTGTCGTGATCAACCTCACCCGTCAGCTCGTCATGAATCAGCAGGTGGTTGTTTATGGCGGAAAAATGAAATTCATAAGGATAAACGGTCCGCTTTAAAATGCTGCGTTCAAACTTGATGGCATGCGCGTCTGAACCTCCCACGACCACGACTCTTTGGCCGCCACTGAGGATCTCATCCCACTTGTCAAGAGTGGTTTGAAGTGGACCATGAGCCATAAGTTCAGGCATAAAAAGATAATAAAGCCCCTCAACTACCGAATGGGTGACTGTTTTAAATTCGCTCATACCATTCCATAATTCAAGGCCGGTGAAATCGCGGACATCCCAATCGACCCACGAAATATCTGGTTCATGGATCATGGGGAGGGCGAATTCGTTAGGGTGTGCCAAAAAACTTAGCCCGCCGGCTTTGTTTACTGCGTCGATTAAATTTTGAGGGCCCTCCGCAAAGCCGGCCATTTCTTCTGCACATCCAATGACGAGCGTATGGCATTTCTGCGGGTCGCGGTTCTGGTCGTGTACTTCTTCACCGGTCAAAACCAGTACATTTCGCCCCAGGCCTGAATGATATCCCTCGAGCCCTTTGACAAGGACGTTATGATCCGTGAGAATGATCACGTCTACGCCGGATTTCAACGCAGCGGCCGTGATCTCAGGATATGTGCCTGAACCATCCGAATAGGTGGAGTGAATGTGGAGGTTACAAACGAGTTCTTTCATCAGGTTGACTATTTTCGGTTAAGGACGGTATAATTTTCGATGTTTGAAATTTCAGGAGGCTTAATTTGAAAACGTATATTGATATCGCCCTAATTATAACTTCTTTGGCTCTCATCACCAGCGTAATCCTGCAAAATAAGGGAGTTGGTTTGGGCGGTTTCACAGGTGGAGATAGTGGTGGTGTTTTTTCTGCCCGCCGCGGGATTGAAAAAACCCTCTTCTGGATCACCATCATCCTGAGCGGACTTTTCTTCATCCTCACCATGGTGGCGGTTCTGGTAAAGGCATAAACTGGGTATTTCTGGTTTCAACACTTCATCCCAGAACTCTAATGGGCGGCTGATCTTTTTATAAGAAAGTCGCCTTTTAACATATATAAAAACTATGAAAAAATTTCGCTGGCAATTACTAATCTTGTTTGTTACTGGCCTAGTGGTCGGAATTTTATTGATCCTCGAAAAGCGGGGTGGTCTCGGGTTTATTGGCGCTCCGGAACCCGTCTCAGGTGGGGTTTATACCGAAGCCCTGGTGGGAAATCTTATCCGCCTAAACCCATTATTGGACGATAATAACCAGGCAGATCGGGATGTTGACCGATTGATCTATTCAGGGCTGGTCCGTTTTGATTCACGCGGCATGCCTGAGTTTGATCTGGCAGAAACCATCTCACCGTCGCAAGACGGGATCATCTATAACATCAATCTAAAACCAGATTTGACTTGGCACGATGGTGAACCTCTGACTACTGCCGATGTGGCATTCACGGTCGATCTTATGAAGGCGGGTGAAGGTTACCTCGCTGAAGACTTGGTAAACCTGTGGAAATCCATTGAAGTGGTAACCATCAATGACCTGTATATGCAGATGGTTCTTCCTGAAGCGTATTCGCCATTTCTTGATTATCTTTCTTTTGGTGTTTTACCAGAACACCTGCTGGGTGGATTAACGATGGCCGAAGTCGCAGATTCCGAGTTCAACCTTAAGCCAATCGGAAGCGGTCCTTATCAGTTGTCAGACCTCACTATTGAAGATGGATTGATCACCGGCATCACCTTGGAAGCCTTTCAAGATTCAACCACTCCACCTTTTTTGCAGGAGATCAACTTCCGTTATTATCCTGATGCCCAATCGGCTTACCAGGCTTACAAAGACCAGTTTGTGCAGGGTGTCAGCGAGATTCCCAATAACCTGCTGTCTGACGCGTTGGACCAGGATGAATTATCCATCTATTCGGGTCGCATGCCCGAGATCAGTATGGTACTGCTAAACCTTAACGACCCCGGATTGCCCTTCTTCCAGGACGTCAACATCCGCAAAGCATTACTGTTAGGCATAAACCGGCAAAAAATGATCAACACCCTCTTTAATGGCCAGGCCATTGCGGCAAACGGGGTGATCTTCCCTGAGAGTTGGGCATATTTAAGTACGCTCACCCCCGTGGATTATGACGTGGAACAAGCCGCTCTGTTGTTGAAAGAAGCCGGTTACGTTGTAACAGGTGAAGATAACCCGGTGCGCATGAAAGAAGAAACCGCGCTCAAATTTGTCCTCTCTTACCCGGATGACGAATTGCATCGGCAGGTTGCGGAAATGCTTCAGGATGACTGGAAAAAACTTTCGATTGATGTGATTCTTGAACCGATCCCGACCGATCTGATGGTTTCAGACAAACTTAATCCGCGCGCTTTTCAAGCCGCGTTAGTGGACCTTAACCTGAGCAGTAGCCCAGACCCCGATCCATACCCCTTCTGGGATTCCGGCCAGGCGACAACTGGCCAAAACTACTCGCAGTGGAATAACAAACTGGCAAGTGATTCGATCGAACAGGCCAGGGTCACAACGAATTTCGCAGAGCGAGTGCGTCTCTATCATAATTTCCAGGCGATATTCGCCAAGGATTTACCTTCGCTGCCTCTCTATTACCCAGTCTATAATTACGGTGTCAGTTCATTGATTCAAGGCGTATCGATGGGACCTTTGATCGACACGAGTGATCGTTTTAGCACTGTGACTCGCTGGTTCCTGACAGCACGTAGAAGCCAGTCGACTAACACGCCTGCAACCGAGTAGGCAAGATGAGCTGGCAAGAGGAAGACGAACGATTCTTGCTTGCGGCTGTTGAAGAGTTGGATCAATTCCTGTCTTCCGACCAACCGAACTGGCGTCTGCGCAGGTCCGCGGGGATGTTAACCTTGGGTAACCTTTTCCTATCTATGCGGAGATTGGAATCTCTATCACCTGGGTCTTTTGCAGGTGGAATATCTGACGCCATAAATTCCATAAAAAACATTCTTGCTCGAAGGTCCGCGGTCGTTCAGGCAAGGATTAAAAAGGAAATTCCTGCACGTCTGCGCGTCTGGGAAAATCTACTGGAAGAAATACACGATGATGCTCAAATCGACGCGTCTTATGGTACCCTGGTGCGCAACCGGGTGATCCTGGAATTGCTAACCCAAGAGGACAGGTTTACTGAGCCAGCAACAGAAAATCAAATTGCTGCGCTTGATGCAACCCTTCGAAGTTTGACTTACCCCGGAGATTTTCTCTGGGATGAGAAGTTAAAAATGATTTTTGAACCATTACAATTTTGGTACTTATATGTCATGAATCGGGGAGAGAGTGTATGAGCCCGTTTTATACCCGGAATGGAGATGATGGAACCACCGGAGTGCTAGGGGAAGGCCGCGTTAAAAAGAGCGACCTGCGCATTGAGACTCTTGGCACTTTGGACGAACTTTCCGCAACCCTCGGTTTAGCCCGCAGCTTGTGTGATGAACCCATTGCGTCAGAGATCAAATTAACCCAGATTACAGTCTACCAGGCAATGGCTGAGGTGGCCGCGACACCTGAAACGATCAGCCAATTTAAAAAGGTCGATGCGGAGGTTGTCCTTAACCTTGAAGCCAGGATCAACCTCTTCACCTTGGAAGTGGAATTACCAAAGGGATTCATACTGCCGGGGGATACAACCGCCAGCGCCGTACTTTCGATGGCACGGGCAATTACGCGGCGAGCTGAGCGCAGACTCGTGGAACTTTGCGAGCGCGAAGTATCTATTTCCCCCATGTTAATCTCTTACTTAAACCGCTTGTCCTCCTTTTTATATGTACTCGAACTATTCGCGATACAAAAACAGGAAGGCAAGACTCTTACACTCGCAAAGAAGCCAAAAAAATGACCGGATCATTGATCAATTTCGCCACCATCCTGGTGGGTGGGTTTATTGGGCTGTTGCTCGGTGCGCGCCTGGCTGATAGGGTTAAAAGAACCGTGGTGAGCGGGTTGGGCTTGTTCACCCTAGTGTATGGAATATCCCTATTCTTGAAAACAGAGAACGCGCTCATTGTTCTGGGAAGCGTGTTGATCGGCATCCTGTTGGGGGAATGGTGGCGCATCGAGGAAGCCCTCGAAAAATTGGCCACATGGTTGGAAAGTATATTCAACCGGGGGTCCCAATCTGATAGCCGCGAGCGCTTTATCAAAGGTTTTTTAACCGCCACGCTGGTCTTTTGCATTGGCCCTATGGCGATTTTGGGCTCCATCGAAGACGGTCTGAATGGAAACGTGAACACCCTGGTGGTCAAGTCGATCTTGGATGGATTCGCGGCTATGGCTTTCGCATCCAGTTTGGGGGTGGGGGTGTTATTCTCGGCAGTAATGGTATTGATATACCAGGGGACGATCTCGCTGTTGGCAAGCCAGGTTCAGTTAATTGCCACACCGGTTATGATGAACGAGTTGACAGCTACGGGGGGTGTGCTCTTGGTGGCAATCGCAGTAAGCAGTTTGTTGGAGATTAAAAAGATTCGAACTGCCAGTTTGCTGCCCGCCTTATTGATCGCACCGATTATCGTCTTTTTTATTTCCATATTCAATTAAATTAATAGAGCCTGACGGTATGTCAGGCTCTATCTTTTTTATTTAAAAATTATTGCGCGGCTGCGGCGTCGATAGCCGTGATCAGGGCGTTGGCATCCATTAATTCACCATTGACGGTAAAAGATGGGGTGAAAGTAACGCCCACACCATCAGCGAACGCATTGGCATCGACGACGGCTTGTGCGAATTGGCTAGAATCCAGGCATTCTTCGAATGCTGTCATGTCAAGAGCCAGTTTTTCGGCAAAGGCAAGCAGTCTGGCGCGGCTGAATGCGCCCTGGTTTTCACCACTCTGATTGGCATAAACGTAATCACGAAACTCCCAGAATTTTCCCTGGTCGTTGGCGCAAAAAGCGGCTTCCGCAGTCTTTTTGGATTCATCCCATTTGTTAGCAGAGCGGTCACCCAAGAAGGAGAAGGGTGAATATGTATAAAAAACCTTGCCGGTTTCAACATACTGCTCGATGATCATGGGTTCCAGACTGGACCAATAGCTTCCACAAGCAGGGCACTGAAAATCGGCGAACTCCACCACTTTGACTGGCGCGTTGGGGTCACCCATCGTCAACCCATCGGTAGTGGTTGCGGTGTGGAAGGTTGGATCTGTCACCACACCTACCGGTTGAATTTGACCTAAAATGACCACCGCCACCACGACGACAGCCAGAACGCCTATGATAATGAACGGCGTGAAATTCGTTTTCTTCGGTCTACGCTTTTTCCGTTTTGTTTCATCACGATTTGCCATTGATTCCTCCATTAATTGGACAAATTGTCTCATAAACCCACAAGAAAGTAAAGTATTCGAATTGAGTTCTAATAAACCTTTTACATTTCAAGCCGAAAAACTGGAAAAGTTTCGCCTGAGACCTCAAACCCCATAGAGTGGTAGAGCGCCAAAGATGCACGGTTGTTGTCTTGGGTATTGACGCTGACCTGGTGAACCCCTCGCTTTTTAAAATATCGAAACATATCGATGATCAGATTAGAACCGACGTGCCGGTGTTGGATGTCAGGGTGGACGGCAATGCGGGCCAAGTGTGCTGAAAAATGGTTGGCGGTGGTCATCTCATAACCAAGTATTTGGCCATCCAGCTCGGCCACCGCGGCGTGTTCGCACTGGGCAAAGGCTAATTTGATCTTGTCTGGTGGGTTCACCCACATTGGTTCAAAAGCAGCGCGGTCAAGATTGGCTACACTAACGAGATCCTCTTCCTCCATGGGGCGAATGTTAATCAAGGTGCTCATTGTTCTTTCGGGAAGGTTCTTGTGCTCCCAGTTTAAAACAACGATATTTTGAAAATTAACAAACCCACTGCCGCGTAGCATCTGCGCGAACCAATCGTTCAGTCCAACAGAGTAAAGTGTCATACCTTCAAGGAGGTGGTGTTGCCGTATAAAACCTAAGAGTGACCCCCAGGCGGCTTGCTGGTCGTGGTGCGGCGCACAGGCAAAGCACCGGATCCAGGCAATTTCGTCGAGGTCAGGTGCGCAGGCTAACAACCCAACCAGGGTTGGTCCTTGTTCGAGAATAAGGAAAGGGGCGTGGGGAATCCAATCAAGAACACCCTGCCAATCGAGGTGGCGGTGGACGAATGCGGCGTTGGCGAGCAGGCTGGCAATTCGTGAGGTATCCGCCTGGACTGCTTGCCTGATGGCCTGTTCGTCGCTCATGGTATCGGGTGAATTACGATCGGCGGGTGATCTTGTTGATCAGTGAAGAGAGGAACCCCTTGAGCACGTTATCTTTGACTGTGGGGGTTTCTTTTTGGTCATAGGCGGCTTGCAAAGAGGCCATGGCTTGGAATTGTTTCTTGGTTTTAAGTTGAAGATCTGCGATCTTCTTGAGGGTGACCGCCCGCATTTCTTTGTCACCTGAAATCTTAAAAATCTCGGAGGAGCGCTCGAAAAGAGCCAGGGCTTCCTCATCACCTCCGAGTGCCTGAGTGGCCGTGGCAATATTCCCCAGGGCCATGGCTTGACGGCGTAGATCACCAGCTTTCTCAAAAACCAGTTCAGTACCATTCAGCACTTGCAAAGCTTGCTCAGGATCTTTGAGTTCAAGTAGCACGACACTTAGATTGTTGCGCATTTCAGCAGCATTAACCGCGTCATTGACGCGGTCATAATCCTCTACGCAATCGCGGAAGAGGTTGGCAGCAGTTTTAAAATCTTTTTTCTTGTAAGCGGAAAAAGCATTAGCGATGGAGGTGCTGGTCTTATCGTCCATGAGTTAGTAAGTGATCTCCAGCAAACCTTCAGCGATGTTGCGTAGTTTGACGGCGTCCATATCACTTAATCGCTTAGCCAATTCAAGATAGGGCACGTTGGCGGGATTTTCTATAAAGGCACGTAATTCTTCCGATAAATGATCTGGTAGATAACTTTCTTCACCCGTGGGGCTTTCTTTCATTACCGTTGGATGAGAGGTTTTCTTTGAGATCAAATCAGACAAATTAATCTCCAACTCTTTACAAAATGATTCCAGTAAAGGGAGCGGGATCGATTTTTCACCCGATTCAAATTCATTGAGTTCTTCCGGTGTGATCTCGCAACTTTGGGCGAGCGACCGCGGAGAAACCGCTTTTTCTGATCTTTGTTTATAGATTTGCATACCGATGACCCGGTCGCGTACACTGGAATAATTTTTGTGATCTTCCTCACTGATGGGTGGAATTTCCACCTTTTTCAGGTCGTTGGTGAAAATTTCATCCGCCGCGATCCCAAAAGTTAATGCCACCAATTCAAGCTGGGGCAGAGAAAGCGTGGATTCACCATGTTCGGAGTGCTCAAGTTTGTGATAAGAAATACCGGTGCGATGGCTCAGGTCTTTAAGCGAGATTCCCCGCTGTTGCCGAAAATTGGCAAGTTTGACACCCAGCTGCTTTGCTTTGAGGGTATACAATTGAGCATTCATGGTTAATACCTCGCTAGTGATTTCCACCAAATGGTTTTAAGATTATAGCATTATTGTTTGAAGGTTCGAACAATTCTGGTCGCTACCGGATCATGTTCGCGAAATTCACGCCGAACACTTCAGGACCCAACCTGTAACCATTGGCTTCAAGCCGAGGGGTGAATAGCGGCCGAATTCCGGTTGGTTTGAGTTCCCCAATGATTTTACCGTCCGCGTCAATCCCGGTTTGTTCAAACTTGAAGATATCTGTCATAACCACGGTCTCGCCTTCCATACCAGAGACTTCGGTGATGTAGGTGACTCTGCGACTTCCGTCTTTCAACCTTGAAAGTTGGATGATCAAATCGACAGCAGAAGCGATCTGTTCTCTCACGACCCTCAGGGGAAGATCCATACCAGCCATTAATGTTAGGGTTTCCATTCTGGAGATTGCGTCACGGGGAGTGTTGGCGTGAAGGGTGGTCAACGAGCCGTCGTGCCCGGTATTCATGGCTTGAAGCATATCGAGGCATTCGCCACCCCGCACTTCGCCGACCACGATGCGGTCAGGTCGCATGCGGAGGGCGTTGCGCACCAGGTCGCGAATGGTCACGGCATTCTTACCTTCGATGTTGGGCGGCTTGGATTCCATCCGCAACACGTGGTCTTGCTGGAGCTTGAGCTCGGCGGCGTCTTCGATCGTGATGATGCGATTACCATCAGGGATGTACTTTGAAATGGCGTTGAGAAGGGTGGTTTTGCCTGAACCGGTGCCGCCAGAAACGATCACGTTCAGCTTTGATACCACGCAGGCTTCGATGAAAGCGGCCATGTTGGTGGTGAGCGAGCCTTTTTCGATCAATTCGTTCATTTCGAGCCGGTTTTTACCAAACTTGCGAATTGTGATCGAAGGGCCGTCTATTGCCACCGGCGGAACGACAGCATTTACGCGCGAGCCGTCTGGAAGGCGGGCATCCACAGTGGGGCTGTCGGTGTCAATGCGCCGTCCCAGCGGAAGAATGATGCGGTCAATGATGCGCAAAATCTGATCGTCGCTTTCGAAGGTAACAGAGGATTTGGTAAGTTTTCCTTTTTGCTCGACAAAAATATTATCTTTGCCATTAACCATAATCTCGGAAACACTCGGGTCATCAAGTAAGGATTGCAATGGACCATAACCCAGGATCTCATCCATGATCTCTTTGAAAATTTGGTCGCGAACAGGTTGGGCTAGCTTGACATTTAGGGATTGATAATGGCGCAACATACAATCGATCACAACTTGCCGACGGGTTTCTGGCAAGACGTGCTTGTTTTCGAGTTCGGTGGCGATCAACCCGATCAAGTAAGTTTTAAGTTGAACCAAATCTTTTTCAACCGGTAAAGATTGATCCATCATGGTTAATTCTCTTCTTCAACTAGTTCTTCTTCTGGGACGATCCAAATGATCTGGCTGTTGTTGATGGAAAGAAATTTGGCATGCTCCAGCAACGTGGACCCATCTTGATTGAAGATTGTGGCGTTAGTCACGGCAATGTATTTCACCGCGGCATCCAATTCATCTTTTAAACGCCCATCACGCCTTACGTGAATCTCACCTTTGATTTGGTTTGTGGCCATTTGGATCAACACTTTCACCGGCAACTTGGACACGATGGTGGTAAAAATTTTCCCTTTTTCATCAAATTGAGTCACCATTACTTTTCCTTCTTTCTAATTCTCGATTAATGGCATCTGGTAGCCCAAACCGGTGCGAGTTACGATATGAACCGGGTTGTGGGGATCATCTTCCAGTTTTTGGCGCAACCTGGCAATGCTCACCCAAAGGATCTCTTTTTCATCCTTATAGGTAGGTCCCCAGGTAGCCATGAGAAGATCTTCAGCCGTCAGCACCTTGCCATATTCATGCGCAAAATGGAGCAGCAGCTTGTATTCTGTGGCGGAGAGGAAGATTGGATGATCCTCCTTCCAAACCTCGGCTTTGGCGATATCAATACGCAGGTTGCCGTGGGTGAAAATCTTGGATTCGTTGCTTTCAGGACGGTCTTGGGTGCGCCGCAGCACCGCTTTAACCCTGGCAACCAATTCGGTGGCCGAAAACGGTTTGGAAACATAATCATCCGCGCCGAGGTTCAACCCTTTCACCCGGTCTTGTTCTTCTGTTAGGGCGGTTAACATGATGATGGGGACGTTGGAAAATTGCCGGATGCGTGTGCTGGCCGCGATGCCGTCCATCTTGGGCATCATGATATCCATGATGATCAGGTTTGGCATGGACTGGGAGATAATCTCGAGCGCTTCCTCACCGTTTTTAGCGGTGACAATTTCGTACCCCTCCGCTTCAAGGTTTACTCTCAACAATCTCAAGTATAGCGGCTCGTCATCAACGAGCAGTATTTTTATGGACATGGAGCACCCTCCATACCTTTCGTTACTGGCATCATATCAAATGGCAACCGAATGGTAAACTGGGTACCTATGGCGGTCGATTCCAAACTGATGGACCCTTGATGTTGTTCGATAATTTGCTTGCTAATAAAGAGACCCATCCCTGAACCGTGGGCTTTAAGGGCATGTTCAGGCACTCGGAAGAAGCGAGTAAAAATTTTATCTTGATATTCCGTCGGAATGCCCGGACCGTCATCCTGGAAGCGGACAACCAAAAATTTTTCTTCAGTAACGATGCTGATGACAAGGGTGGCATCAGGCGCGTATTTTGCTTCGTTTGAGAGCAAGTTGTCAAAAACCTGGGCGAGTTTTCGGGCATCGCCTTCGATCGCCGGGATGTTCGTTTCAAAATCCATCTCAATTTTCTGATTTGGATGGGTGATCAGCAAGCGGTTGACCTCGTCACGGACCAATGAATCAACTCTGACGGGACTGAAATCAAATTCGAGCTGACCGCTTTGCAAACGCGAAGAATCGAGAAGGTCTTCGATAAGGTCGGTGAGATTGTTGGTTTCCCTCTCGATGATCTCAAGAAATTCTTTCTGGGTTGAAGGGTCCCAATGCGTATCTGGTCTGAGCAGGGTAGTAGCGTAGCCCTTGATAAAGCCGAGGGGGTTGCGCAATTCATGTGAGATGGTGCTGATGAAATCAGATTGCAGGGTTGAGACAGCCGTGGTGGATTCAAGCCTGACGAACAAATCATGCAGCAAGAGGTTACGCAAGATCGGCGCAGTCAGGTCGGCGAGCAATTGACCATATTGAAGGTCTTGGTTTGAGAAAGTTGGACCACCAAAACGAATCAAAACCAACACACCAGTCAGTTTGGCAGTCTGCCTAATTGGAATTCCTAAAAGGTAGGGGCTTGCGAGCCGGTCGGTGACATCAATACCTGGTTCTTCCCTAATGAGCTTTTTTTCCTGCAACACCCTGGAAGAAATGGTTTCTCCCCAAGAAACATCCGCCTCCGCGTGTTTTCCACGGCCAGTAGATCTCGCGAAGAGCACCTCTAGCAAATCGGAATCTACATCTGTGGTGTAAATCACCATGTTGTCAAATATAAAATCGTTTTTTGCAATCGAGAAAAGCCCTTCCAGGGAATCTTTCCAGTTGGCGGGTTGGCAGGCGATGCTTACCATTTGAAACAACCTGCTTTTTTCGAGCAGCCAATTCTCATTCAGATCACTCATACAATTTGATTATACAATACCCCTACGCCGCCCTGGATTGGAGCTGGAATTCAAATTTGCTGCCCTTGCCGGGAACAGAAACCACCATCAACTTGATCTCGTGGGCTTCGATGATCTTTTTTGCCAGAGTCAAGCCAAGGCCCGTTCCCCCCTGTTTGCGCGTGGATGAGCCGTCCAACTGGTGGAAGGGCTCAAAAATCTCATCAATGCGGTCGGGTGGAATTCCGATGCCGGAGTCAATGACCGCAAGGTTAACCCCATTTTCCTTTGGTTTGATTCGCACCAAGACATCCCCTTCGGGGTTGGTGTATTTGATCGCGTTTTCGACCAATTGGTTGACCACCCATTCGATCCGTTCTGGGTCGGCGTACACGAGGTTTTGCTCCTGGTCATCATCCAGCCAGAGGTGAATTTTCTTGGAAGCGGCTGGTTTTTGATGCGCCTTCACGACGTTTTCGGCCAACCGGCGCAGGTCAAAAGACTGGTATTTGATCTGGATGGTACTGGTTTCGGCCGTTGAAAAAAGTATCAGGTCGTCAATCAGTCTTCCGAGGCGCTCGGATGCTTTCTTTAATACCTCGATAGCCTGCTTTTGATCTGGATTAAGTTTGCCGAAATCATCATTGATCAATAGCTCGACATATCCCTTGACGTGGGTTAGGGGTGTGCGTAATTCGTGAGAGATGTTTGAAATGAAATTTGCTTTCAGCTTCGCGAGTTCGGCTAACTTTTGATACGCTCTTTCAAGTTCAGCGGTACGTTCTTCCACGCGTCTTTCGAGCGTCTGATTGGATTGTTGCAGCGCGTTTTGAAGTTTTAAGATTTGGCCAGTCACCGCACGATCAAGCGTTGCCTTATCGATCACCCCCATATCGATCAACACCTGACCTAGCAGGGGCGCCTCTCCAGTTTGACGGGCGTGTGCCTGCCGGGTAAGCGCCAGCGATAGTTGTGCAGGGGTCAACAAGCCCTCTTCGACAAGGGCGTCTCCCAACCGGGGAACCAAGATTTCAGGAGTAAGGGCTATGGCAACCTCACAGGCTAAAGGAGAACAGTTCTAATGAGACACCCACTTGCCAAAGGTACTTTTCGCATCGGAAAAGACTCTGGATTTCTTCTTATTGGATTGTACGCCGCTAAAGGTAAAAATTCAATAAATCTTGCGGGAAATTCACCTATACGATTCTTACCCCCATATCACAAGAAAAATAGAACTGTTCACACACCGCATCCTGTCGATTAATTGTCCGGGAGGATGCGGTGAAGCAAACCGCTCAATTCTTCATTTGAATAATAATGGATGGTCACCGTTCCGCCTTTTTGACCGTGTTTGAGGGTCACGCGGGTGCCTAATTTTTCACAAAGGCGCTCCTCGATCTCTTTAATGGCGGGGTCGGAAGCTTTTACCGGCAGAACTGGTGGTTTTTGACCACCCAATTTGCGGATGAGTTCCTCTGTTTGGCGGACGTTCAAACCGTGGCTGAGGATGGTTTGCAGCGCGGCGAGTTGGGCTTGTGTGGTGGCCAACCCGAGGATGGCGCGTCCGTGGCCTTCGGTGATCTGGCCTTCGGCGAGTGCCTGTTTTGCCTGTTCAGGCAGTTTGAGCAGGCGCATGGTGTTGGTTACCGCCACGCGACCTTTGCCCACCCGGGTGGAGATCTCTTCATGCGAGAGGTTGAATTCTTCGGCAAGAATATGATAGGCTTCGGCAGTCTCGAGCGGTGAAAGGTCGGCGCGCTGGACGTTTTCGATCAAAGCCAGCTCAAGTCTTTCCTGGTCGGTGGCTGAACGCAGAATGACCGGAACTCTATCCAGGCCGGCAATCTTGGCGGCTCGCAAGCGGCGCTCGCCAGCGATCAACGTGTAACCGCCTGAATATTCTTCGGGGCTGACGACTAGCGGCTGCAATATGCCGTGTTCACGGATTGAATTGGCCAGATCTTGCAGGTCGGCTTCGTTCATGATCTCGCGCGGTTGGCGCGGATTGGGTTTAATGCTGTCAATGGCGACAAAGGTGTCAACAGGTCCGGGGGTGGGTGTAAAATCCCCCGGGATGAGCGCTTCCAAACCTTTTCCTAATCCACCTTTTCTTGCCATGTTTACCTGCCTATTCTAAATCTGGAATCGCTTTAAAGCCGTCTTGCGTGAGAATCTCACGAGCCAAAGCGGCGTAGGCTTTGGCGGAACCGGCTTCGGGGGCGTAATTGGCAATCGGGAGCCCGTAGGATGGGGCTTCAGCCAGGCGGATGGAGCGGGGGATGACCGCGCTCATCACCTGGTTGGGGAAGAACTTTTTGACCTCGTTAACCACATCGGTAGACAGGTTGGTACGGCCGTCAAACATGGTGAGGATCACACCTCGAATCTTCATCTCAGGGTAGAGCGAGGCGCGGATGCGGTTGAGCGTTTGGGTCAACTGGCCAACACCTTCGAGGGCCAGGTATTCGCATTGAACGGGGATGAGCACACCATCACGGGCGGCCATCAGGCCGTTGACCGTCAACAGGCTCAAGGAGGGTGGGCAATCGATCAGGATGTAATCATAGCGGTCGATGATCGGCTGAATCGCTTCGCGTAGTTTGAACTCACGTTTGGGCAGGTCGATCAACTCCACTTCGGCGCCGGCCAGGGCGGGTGAAGAGGGTAGCAAAGACATCTTTAACTTGGGATTCAACAAGATATGCGGCAGCATCGGTTCTGAGCCAATCAACACCTCGTAGGTGCCCTTCTTGACCGTGTATTTGTCGATGCCGAGAGAGGAGGTGGCGTTGGCTTGCGCGTCCAGGTCGATCAGCAGCACGCGTTTGCCGAACTGGCCCAGGTAGGCACCCAAGTTGATCGCCGTGGTGGTTTTACCCACGCCACCTTTTTGGTTGACGAGTGTGTATATCTTGGTCATAACGGCTTTGTCTCAAGCACTTCTGTCATGAATCGGTTTACCTCTTCACGGGTGGGCACACCCGCCAGGGTGGGGCGGGTGACCGAATTGGCCGCCAGCAAGGTGGCGAAACGCGCGGCCTCCCACGGATCGCGGGTGGAATGATAACGGATGAAGAACGAAGTGGCGAAAATATCTCCAGCGCCCACAGGGTCAATTTCTTTTTCAAGCGGAGGACGGATGGTGCGCAGGTCGCCATTCCAGTAGATCCTGGCGCCAGCGGGGCCTTCGGTAACCACCAAAACGGATAGCAGGCTGGCAAACTCGGCAACCACTTCTTCGTCGCCGCGCACGTCTTCGATGCTCATCACAGCGGCGTCCGCGTGGCGCAACACCTCTTCGGCGTTGGGCCACTTGCAGAAGGAAACCAGCCCATCGCTGTTCCACGTGCGCAGCCAGCCCTGGGGGGTCACACCCAATAGCGCGTCAGGAAAAGCCGCCGCGATCTCGGGGGAGATCTCATTGGCGATCGGGCCGAGGTGAACGATGGGGGCATCCAGCCAGGCGGCGGGGATGTCGTCGAGGGTGATCACGTCCGCGACCCCTTGGACGTGCTGTACACGGCCTTCCGGCAGGTAGGTGTTGACGAAGGTCGAATTTTGTTCCGAGTTCTTTCGAATAATGTTGATGCCCTTGAACAGGTCCAGGTTGAGGTCAGCGCGACAGGAAGTCACAATACCCACGCGTTGACCAATGGCTTTGGCGGTGAGCGCGGCGTAAGAAGCCGTGCCGCCCAAGGCAGGTCCTTGAGGGGTGAGGTCTTGGGTGATATGCCCAATGATCAGGTAATCGACAGGAGTGATGTTGGCGAGGTCAGACATGCAATCGGGGTCTCAGTCTAGGGGTGTGAAGTTTGGTCGTCATCTAGCAGCGGCTGTTGGGTCGCCTCGAAAGTGGAGATCGCCACCGGGGCTTCCTTGCGCATGCCGGCCACGGGGGTTTCGCAATAAGGGCAAAGGTTCCAGGGCAGGTCAATGATCTTACCGCAATGTTGGCATTTCTTTTTTAGACGGGTGTGACAACTCGGGCAGGCCACCCAATCTTCCTTAACGCGGCGGTTGCAGCCCGGACAGATAGCAGCTTCTTCAATGGATTGGAGCAGGGCTTCTTCTTCGAGGGAGTGTTGATAATCTTCTTCGAGGGTCTTGCCGGGACGCAGAATCAGGTAAATTAAAATGCCGGGTAGAAAGAGCAAAGCCACCACGAGTACCGCCAAGACGCGCATGAAAGGGTCGCGTGACCGGGCGCGGATGTCGCGGAAGGCCCAAAAGATGAGACTCAGCCACAGCGCGGCCAAAAAAGCCACCGAGAAACCGGTAGCGATCAAGGTGATCTGTTTTAGAACGGCAGGATCGAGATTCATGGCACTCTCCGATGGAGAGATTATAGCATGGATGCCCCCGGAAGAATAAATTTCAAACGGCGCACGCTTTTTGAGGGTTGATGTAAAATATAGCAGTAAGACAGGAGGGAATTATGGTCAAAGAGACACCCGCGGCGTATCGCATTACCGACCTGATGGCAGATGAACGTCCGCGCGAGCGGTTGGAGCGCGTGGGACCCGAAGCCTTGAGCAAGGCCGAGCTGTTGGCCATTTTGCTGCGCGTGGGGGTGACTGGCAAGAATTCCGTGCAGCTCGGGCAGCAGATCCTCGACGAGTTGGGCGGGTTGGCGGGGATCCAGAAAGCCAGTTTCGCCCAGGTGTGCAAGATCCATGGCGTGGGCAGCGCCAAAGCCGCGCAGATCAAGGCCGCCATCGAACTGGGCATCCGTTTGAAGAAGGAAAGCCCGGACCTGGGCAGCGCGATCAACAGCCCGGAAGACGCGGCCGAACAGCTGCGTTACGAGATGCAGGGCTTGCTTCAGGAGAACCTGTGGGTGCTGCTGCTTGATACCCGCAACCGGCGGATTGGCATCGAAAAGGTCTATGTCGGCTCGTTGAACGCCTCAATGGTGCGCGTGGGCGAGTTGTTCAGAGGGGCGCTGCAGCGCTCCGCGGCGGGGATCATCCTGGCGCACAACCATCCGAGCGGAGACCCCAGCCCCAGCCCCGAGGACGCGGCGTTGACGCGCGCGGCGGTGGAGGCCGGCAAGCTGCTGGACGTGGATGTGCTCGATCACCTGGTGATTGGCCACAACTGCTTTGTTTCGATGAAAGAGAAGGGCTTGGGCTTTGCTTGAAGTCGATTTTGTTGACAAAACAGGGGGCTTATAGTAATATTTGAGCCGTTGGCGAGGTAGCTCAACGGTGGAGCAGTGGACTCATAAGCCATTGGTTGTGGGTTCAAATCCCACCCTCGCCACTTTTTTTATTTAATAGGGGAATTGTGAGTTCAGATACCATCGGGGTACACGTCCCACCCTCGCCACTTTTTTTATATAAATTACCAAGTATGTTTGGGTTTACCGAAAAACCCGGCACAGGCAAATCCCACCCTCGCCACTCTTTTTATTTAAAAATCCCCACCCGTAGTTATTAAAAAAACTTCATTCCTCTTCCGCGTTCCTATCGATCGAGGAGGTCAAGTGCGCCCCGTACAAAATAATCCAGCCACTGAAGTAGATCCAGGCCAGCAGGGCCACGATCTTGCCGAGTGAGCCGTAAACCACTTCGTAGCGCGCCAACCCGCTGCTGAGGTAGGTGTTAAACAGCACCGTCACCAGCTGCCAGGTGGTCGCGGTGAACACCGCGCCGGTGAGGGCGGCGATCTTTTTCACCTTGATCTGGGGCACCCAAAAGTATAGACCATAGAAGATGCCCGCACGGATGGCGTTGGGCAACACCTTGGTAAAAAAGAAAGACGAAAAGAAGGTGCCGTTCTCCAACTCTTCCAGAGAAAAGCCGAAGTTGATGGCCACGTTCTTCAGTGTTAACGCGAATGAGGACAAAATCAATAGCACCGCCAGCGCCATGATGATGGCCAGCGAAAGCAGCCGCATGCGGATGAAACTGTGCGGCGCGGCCTTTGGCCAGGCGGCGTTGATGTTGCGGATGATAGTGGTGAAAACCGCCGTGGATGCCCACGCCAGCCCCAACAAGGCCAGGATCGATACCGGCGTGCGCAGGTTGAAGATCTGCTGAATGTTTTGCAATACGAAGTCTTGCGAGACCGGCAGCAGGTTGGGAATCAACACGAACAGTTCGCCCTTGACCACCGACTGGTCCACGAAGAACGAACCCACCGCCACGATGGTTAGCAGCAAGGGGAAGAGCGAGAACAAGGTGTAGTAAGCGATGCTGGCCGAAGCTTCCGCGCCTTTGGCGAGGGTGAAGGTCCTTAACGACCCGCGCAATACGCGCCACAGCGCGTTGACCGCCGAGCGTGCCAACTTCCGCACGCCGGGTGGTTTCGGGATCAAATCCGTTTTAGTATCTTTTCGCGGCATCGGTCATTCGATTCGTTGAATTTATGGCAGCACAGCGGGGGCTTCCGCGTCTGGCTTCTGGAACACGTCCAGCTCGGTCTCCATCTGGTGGCGGAATTGGCGCGTGTAGAGTTGGAAGTACTTGCCGCGAATCTTGAGCAGCTCGGCGTGCGTGCCGTTCTCGGCGATGCGTCCGTTCTCGATCACCAAGATGCGGTCCGCTTTTTTGATGGTCGAAAGACGGTGGGCGATCACGAAACTGGTACATCGATCGAGCAAAGTTTCCATGCCCTTCTGGATGAGCACCTCGGTGAGCGTGTCCACCGAGCTGGTGGCTTCGTCCATCACAAAAACTTCGGGCTGTGCGAGCACCGCCCTGGCCAAACTAATGAGTTGTTTCTGGCCTACCGAGAGCAAGTTGCCGCCTTCGCCAACTTCCGTGTCAAAGCCTTTTTCAAAGTGTTTGATGAAGTCATATGCCCCCACCACGCGCGTGGCGGCTTCGATTTCCTCGTCCGTGGCGCCCAGGCGGCCATAGCGCAGGTTTTCGGTAATGCTGCCCGAAAAGAGGTGCGGCGTCTGCAGCACCACGCCGATGCGCGACTGGATAGCCTGCAATTCCAGGCTGGTGTAATCCCGCCCGCCAATGTAGATGCGTCCCTCGGTGGGTTCGTAGAAACGGCACAACAGATTGACGATGGTGGACTTGCCGCCCCCGGTAGGCCCTACTAATGCTATGGTTTCTCCGCGTTTGACGTGCAGGCTGAAATCCTGCAAAACGAGGTTCTCGTCATCTTCGTATTTGAAGGTGACATGGTCGAAGATGATATCCCCGCTGATCGTTCCGGGGTCGATCGCCTTGGGGCGGTTCTCGATCTGCGGTTTGGAATCGATCAATGAAAACATGCGTTCCGCGGAGGCGATGGCTTGCTGCATTTCGGCGAAGACGCGCGCGATATCCTGGATCGGCCACATCATGAAAGTGATATAAGCCACAAACGCCTGGATGCCGCCGATGGTCATTCCTCCGCTTTCGGCCTGGTAGCCGCCGAACCAAACCACGGCCCCCACCGCGACGGCGGAAATCATCTGCACGGTGGGCAGAAAGAGCGCGCTCAACCACGCCGCTCTGAATGAGGAGCGGTACATGCCGCCGCTCAACTCTTTGAATTCGTTGAGGTTTTCCTTCTCACGACCGAGGGCTTTGATCACGCGCACGCCGGTGATGTTCTCGTTGTAGGCGCCGACGATCTTCGAGTTCAATTTACGCACGTTGCGATACTCGCTCAGAATACGCTTGCGAAATTGAATGGCGATATAAATGAGCGCGGGCAGGATGGCCAAGACCACCAGGGCGAGCTTCCAGTTGATGATCATCATGAAGACCATCGAGGTGAGGATGCTCATCACTCCCCAGGTGGAATCCACCGCGCCCCAGGTGACCAGGTCGGCCACGCGCTCCGTGTCTGAGGTGACCCGCGCCATGATCCATCCGACCGGGGTTTTGCTGAAATAATTCAGCGACAAGGCCTGCAAATGGTTGAACATTTTCTTGCGCAGGTCGTAGCGAATGCGCTCGCCCAAGATGCCTGCCAGGTAGATGAAAAGGAACACCGCGCCCGCCTGGATCAGGATGATCGCGCCGTAGAAGATAAACAGCGGGGGAAGCGCGTCCGGGTTTTGGGCGACGATGCCGTCGTCGATGATACGCTTGCCAAGGTAGGTCGAGACTGCGTCCATGCCGGCCACCAGGGCGATGGTGACGAGAAAGCCAATCACCCATTTGAGGTGCGGTCGGGTCAGACCGAGGATGCGGCTGAAGGTTTTTTGATTGAACTTGGTGTTAAATTCTTCTTCTTCGTAGTAGCTATCCGACATTGGAAAGCTCCTTTTCCAATTCGACTTCGATGCGGGTCTGTATGTTATAGACCTGTTGGTAGATGCCTTCCTGTTTCACCAGATCGGCGTGCTTGCCGCGTTGAACGATCTTGCCCTTGTCCATCACCAGGATGAGGTCCGCGTCGGTGATGCTCTGGATGCGATGGGCGATGATAAAGGTGGTGCGGTCTTTCATCAGGTTTTGCAAGGCTTCGCGAATCTCAGCCTCGGTTTCTGTGTCCACCGCGGAGGTTGAATCGTCCAGAATCAGAATACGTGGGTTCTTGAGGATCGTCCGTGCGATAGTGACGCGTTGTTTTTGCCCGCCCGAGAGCGTGACGCCGCGTTCGCCCACCAGGGTTTTGTAGCCGTCCTTAAAGGATAAGATCACATCGTGCACAGCGGCCGCATTGGCGGCGGTTTCCACTTCTTCGTCGGTAACCTCTCGGCCCACGCCGTAGGTGATGTTTTCACGGATGGAGCGTGAGAAAAGGAAAGGTTCCTGTTCAACAATTCCAATTTGTTGGCGCAGGTATTTACGCGGGTAGCGGTTCAATTCAACGCCGTCCAGCAGCACCTTGCCGCCGGTATATTCAAAAAAGCGCGGCAGCAGGTTGACCAGCGTGGATTTTCCCGAGCCCGTCGAACCGAGCAGGGCGATGGCCTGACCAGGTTTGACCTCGAAGGTGATGTCTTCAAGGGTGTGGTCGTTGGGCTCGTATTCGAACTTAACTTCATCAAATTCGAGATGCCCTTTCACGTTGACGGTCGGCAGATAATCACCCTCGTTGAGGGGTTCGCGGTTTTCCTTGATGATGTCCATCACACGGCCATAAGAGACCATGCCGGTGGAGGTTTGCACAATGATGCGCCCAAGGTTTCGCAGCGGATAAATGATATAGATGACCATACCAGAGTACGCCAGGTAAGTACCTACCGAGATCTCGCCGTTAATGGCCATCAGCGCGCCAACCAGGAAACCCGCCAACAGCTGCCCGCCACAGAGAATATCTGAGAGAGGCCAGAACAAGGAATGCATGATCAGCAATTTCTTGCCACGGATGAACTTTTCCCAATTGTCCTTTTCAAACTTGGACATCTCGTATTCCTGGCGCGAAAACGCCTTAACCACCCGAACGCCAGCCAGGTTTTCCTGCAGGGTAGTGGAAAGTATCGCCTCCTGCTGTTGGTAGGCATCGTAAGCCTTGGTGACCTTCTTAAAGAGGAAGATCGACACCAGCAAGACGAGCGGCACGACGATTACCGAGATCAAGGCTAATTTCACATTCAGGTTGAGCAGGGCGATGAAGTTGATCAAAAAGAGCAGTACGATGCGGCCAACGCTGATCGCCTGGTCAGAGAAGAAACGCCGTAGCGCGTCCACATCCGAGGTGGAGCGTTCGATCAACTCACCGGTTTGCATCTTCGAGTGATAGGTGAAAGTTAGGTGCTGGATGTGATCATAAAGATAATTTCTTAGCCGGCGGGTCACGCCTTCCGCGGTCTGCGAGGAAAGCACGCCGCTCAAGAAGGTAAATCCGCCTTCGAGAACGGCCAAGCCTAGGAACCCAAAGGCCAGGGTGGGTAGGGCAACGGTGCGAATTTCGTTGACGAAATAAGTGTCAACGAAATAGCGTAAGAGCATGTAGGTTAATGTTTTGGCTACCGCGGCAAGACCGAGGCTGATCACAGCGCCTGTATATTTCAGCCTGAAACCGTTCATCAGGCGCCAAATACCCAACAAACGATTCTTGGAAATCGTTTTCTGGAGGTCGATATCGAGGGATGGAGGGGTCGTGTTCAATGAAAATCCTTTACAAACGGATGAAGATGACGAGTTCGATTATAAGACGAATCCCGGTAATTTCTGTTGCATGTTGCTTTTTATGGAATCGTACGAAAGGCTCAGGATTCCAGTTGGCAGCTTGGGCAGATGAACGAGCTGGTGGAACCAGTTTTGATCTTTTGGATTGGGGTTTTACAGACCGGGCAAGGAGCGTTTTCTCGATACCCGATGAGGATATCTTCCATTAGGAATCCACCTTTTTGGCCGTGGAGGGTCAGCTCGTAAAACGCGCCGCCTTTCGACAGACTGGGCCTCAACCCGTCCTGAATGGCGTGGTAAAGTCCCCTGATCTCGTCCGCGCCGAGGGTGACGATCACTCGGTTGGGGTGCAGCCTGGCCAGAAATAAAATATCGTGGATGTAGGCGTTGCCAATGCCGGCGACGTTGGATTGGTCGAGTAAGAACGCCTTAAGTCTTCCTTTTTGACCGGTGATGCAAGCGGTAAATTGAGTTTCATCCAGATCCAGGATGTTTGGTCCAAGTTTGGAGACCATCGGGTGGGTGTGCAACTGGTCAAGCGCGCAGAAGTGAAAATAACCAAACCACCAAAAGTTGATTGTCAGGCAGGTTTGATCCGTGAAGTCGACCACCAGGCGGTGTTTGGCGGGCAGGGTCTCGCGTGTCACCAATAATATCTCACCACCCATGCCGAGATTGATCAGCAACCAGCCGCGATCGGTGTGCGCTTTGATCCACTTGCCGTGGTGGGTGACTTCCTCGATCAAAGCACCTTGGGTGGCGCGAACAAATTCATCAACCTCCATGTTCAGGCATTTGGGCTGCAGCACTTCGATGGTTAGAATGGTTTTTCCTACCAGGGCATCTTTCATTTCCGCGGCGCGCGAGGCGATTTCGGGTATCTCAGGCATGGTTTCCCTCCATTGTTTATCGTACAAATATTCTATCATTAATGAGTCAGTATTTCAATTAACATCTCCATTTCACTTGTATAAACCACTTGATTGGTTCTATAATTGAGTCACTATACTCGTTCCGGAAGGAGGAAACAAAATGGCTAGCGTAACTTTTGAACATGTACAAAAGAAGTTTGGCGACTTCACCGCGATCGCGGACCTCAATATCAAGATTGAGGACAAGGAATTCCTGGTTTTAGTAGGTCCATCAGGCTGCGGCAAGACCACAGCCCTGCGCTGCCTGGCAGGCTTGGAAGAAGTGACTGCCGGCAGAGTATTGATCGGCGACCGGGTGGTCAACGACGTCGCGCCCAAGGACCGTGATCTCGCC
>CAZUXF010000016.1:0-65868 GCA_964624535.1 uncultured Anaerolinea sp.
TTATATTCGCGCGTCCCCACAGGGGGGATGGTATTCGAATCCCGCTGCCCGCTCTGATAAAGACTCTTCGGAGTCTTTTTTTATATATTCGCGCGTCCCCACAGGGGGGATGGTATTCGAATTCCGCTGCCTATAGAAAAAGGAATACCCGAATTCGTTTTAAATTCGGGTATTTAGAACTAAATAAGGATGCTGACCCTTAAATACAGGCAGGTTTATTTCACTTTATCAAGTGAAATTCCCAAGGCAGCTGCTACACCCTTGCCATAAGCCTGAGACGCCTTAAGGCAGTTGCTGATATGTCGAATCTTAATGAACTCAGGCGCGTCACCCATTGCCCGCGCGGTGTTTTCAAAAAGAACTTGCTGTTGGGCTTTAGACATCAGATTGAACAATTTTCCGGGTTGAGTATAGTAATCGTCATCATCTTCACGGAAATTCCAGTTGTCTGCCGCACCAAAAATATCGAGCGCTGGGTCCTTGAATTCAGGTTGTTCTTGCCACTCTCCAAAACTATTGGGTTCATAACCAAGGGTCGCTCCATGGTTGCCATCCACCCGCATCTGCCCATCACGGTGAGACGCGTTCGCCATTGCGTTCTTGGGGCTATTGACTGGAATCTGATGATGATTGACTCCGAGCCGATATCGTTGGGCGTCTCCATAAGAGAATAATCTTCCCTGTAGCATTTTGTCAGGTGAAAAACTGATCCCCGGGATGACCGCAGCGGGGTTGAAAGCGGCTTGTTCGACATCCTGAAAATAGTTCTCGGGGTTCCGGTTTAGCTCAAGAACACCCACCTCGATCAGAGGGAAATCCTTTTTTAACCAAACCTTGGTTAAGTCAAAGGGATTGTAGGTCAATTTTTTGGCTTGGTCTTCGGTCATCACTTGAATGAACATCGTCCAGCGTGGGAAGTTGCCTTTCGCGATGTTCTCGAAAAGGTCCCGTTGATGGCTTTCACGATCCTTGGCTACAAGGGTCTCTGCTTCCTGGTCGGTTAAGTTTTTGATGCCCTGCAGTGTCTGCAAGTGAAATTTTACCCACACGCGCTCATTTTTTGCATTGATCATGCTGAAAGTGTGGCTGCCAAAGCCATGCATGTGCCGATAAGAATAGGGAATTCCTCTTTCACTCATCGTGATCGTTACTTGATGCAACGCTTCAGGCAGCGAAGTCCAGAAATCCCAATTGTTGGTGGCCGAACGCATATTGGTTTTTGGATCACGCTTGACAGCCCGATTCAGATCGGGGAATTTGTGAGGATCTCGTAAAAAGAAGACTGGCGTGTTGTTGCCCACCAAGTCCCAGTTACCTTCCTCGGTGTAAAACTTCATCGCGAAACCACGAATATCACGCTCCGCGTCTGCCGCGCCACGTTCACCAGCCACGGTCGAAAAACGGACGAAAGCCTCGGTTTCTTTTCCGATTTTTGAAAAAATCTTGGCCTTTGTATAACGGGTGATGTCATGGGTGACTGTAAATTTTCCAAACGCTCCCGAGCCTTTGGCGTGCATGCGTCGTTCAGGAATCACTTCCCGGTCGAAGTGGGCCAATTTTTCTAGATACCAAACATCCTGCAATAGCATTGGTCCACGCGGCCCAGCGGTCACGGCGTTTTGATTATCCGGCACAGGTGCTCCGGCAGCTGTTGTGAGTTTCTTGTTTTTTGCCATTTCTATCCTCCTAATCACTATTGGTTAATACAATTTGGGCAGAGCCCATGAAAATAAACGTTTCTTTCGCGAATTACATAATGATCCCAATCATTTGTGGTTAACTGGTCAAGATTAATTGAAAAGTTTTCAATAGTGCCACATTTGTCGCATTTAAAATGCCCGTGCGTGTCCAATATCAAGTCGATCCGATTTTCATCACCATCAATGGTGATTACCTTGAGCAAACCTTTTGCTACAAAAAGGTTTAAGGAGTTGTATATAGTTGCTTTGGAAAACGTGGGGTATTTCTTACTCAGCGCAATATAAATATCATTTGCTGTAGGGTGCCCCGATTGTTCATTGAGGTAATCCAGGATGATAACGCGTTGAATGGAAGGTCGAATTCCCGCATTTTGCATCATTTTTGAAGAAAATTTTGAGTTATCAATCATTAGATTCTTTTTAATTTTAGAATGAATATAATAATTATAACAAACTGGAATTAAAAGTCAACCCTCCTATAAAACCTAATTAGGAATCCAAGGTTTTTCGGGTCATTTTCCCGGATAGTTTGCAAAACTTATGCCTGAAAATTTTACAAAAAAATGATGAACTCTCAATCGTTTGTGGTTTTAAACTAGCCCCCTAAAACGATCTTTTTATGAATCAAGCAACTCCCTTGGTTTTCCACCTCCAAAGTAATTGCTTAACTTTCGAAGTGATAGTTGCCGGGAAAGATTTATTTTCTTACTCAAGAAAATGCATCTCGTAAAATTCATCCCTTAGAAAGGCGTATCCAAAACTGTCCTTAAAAATCAAGGTGTAACCCTCAATGTCTTCCAATTCAGCGTCGCGGTAAAAAACAAAACGCTTCTCCGCCTTTTCAAAATCCAGGGTGTTATCAAGCAAGGTTGGAGAGGCAAAGTAATGCACATTTTCAAATTCAAGGATGATGACATCAGGGTTCAGATCGCGGATATAGTCATAATGCGCAAAATTCCAATCATATTCGATTGTCCAATTCGGGCGGGGTTCGACGTAGGCGCGCCAATCACGATAGATACGCAAGTTAGTGGTTTCAGGTATTTTGGAAAGCACATCTTCGTCCAAGTCTTGGAAAAATTGAATGTTGGGCGAATCCTCCTCGCGGTTGGACTGGGTGATTACCATCTCTACATCCTGCCGGATGTAGAGATAGGATTGCCAGGCGACCAAGGTTAAACAGAGCCCCACACCGACCACATTGACGATTCTCTTTCGCCGCAAATGGTCTCCACCGATTGATTGCCAATCTGAAGGCGCATCCAATAATAGATAAAAACTTGAAAGCATCGGCAAGATCGAAGCAAGCATGTAGTAATTTTTCATGACCGATGTGAAGAAAGTCAGGTAAATCGCGTTTGCCAAAAACCAACACAACATCATCGCCGAAAATAAGCGATTTTTGTTCTGTATTACAGAGACGATCGACAAGGCAAATGCGAACAAAAGGAAATACCACTGTCCGTATGCTTTCCAAAATTCAGGCAGAAAATCGATCCACTTGATCCACCCGCTGGATTGCTCGTAGAACCCCTGGCTGAGCTGCGAGAATCCAGAGCTGTAAGCCGCGAACACCTCACCGCGTTCAATCGGCAGGAGCAAGACCGGGTTGGAAATAACAATGGTCAGCAACATCACGCCAATGTAAGCAAGCCCGACCAGAATGGCTTTTTTCAGAGATAATTTCCGCTGCCACAACCCCCAACCGAGATAGACAGCGACACTTAAAAAGAACAAGACTCCCAACAATTTCGCGGATACGGTCAAGCCGGTAAAAACAGCCGCGAGTATGAAATTGCGACCGAAGCGGAAATTGTCTTTTGTGAGAAAGAAAAGCGTGAGAACGGTGAACAACAAAAGCAAGCCGTCTGGGTGCCACCAAAGATTGTTAAAGACCAGTGGTGGGAAGATCAATAGGAAGAGGAAAAGCAGTGCGCTCTTCCAGACAGACCGAAAACGGGTTTGAATAAATACCAAAAATCCCGCGGCTAAAATCCCCGGGAGGACGTTGATCATTTGGCGTAAAACAAGCACGATCCATTGTGTCTGTAGCATCCATTCCGGACCGAGGATCCATTTAATTGGAAGGATGGCCAAAGCCGAAAAGAAGAAAAATGGGTAGCCGTAATAATAAAACAAGTAAATGATAAAATACCGCAGGGTTTGGTAAAAAGACAAGTCGGAAGTTAACATCCTCAGTACAAACGGGTATTCGGCAAACTCATCCTGTTGGAAGACACTTAACATGACCGCGTCTTTAGCGCCCGTCAGGTTGGGAACGATAAACAAGCAAAAATAAACCAGCCCGATCAATCCAAGAATGGAAAAGGTTCGTTTTTGAACATTCGTCATGGATTCCTCTGTATTCCAGGCGATTTCCCACCTGTTAATTCAATGATGTGAAATTTCTAGAAAAAGTGTATGATTAAGTTTATCTCATTTTAAGGTGATGGTATGGCAACCATGGAACCCGGTTTGATCTTAAAATCTCGTTATCAGGTGGTTGAACAACTCGGTAAAGGCGGCATGGGGGAAGTTTTTCTCGCCCAAGATGAAAGCCTTGACACGAAGGTGGCGATTAAATCGAATCATAATTTATCAGCCCACGCTTCGGCACAATTCCTTCGTGAAGCCCGTCTGCTCGCCTCGCTAAAACATCCCAATTTGCCACGGGTGATCGATTATTTCACTGAAGACGAGAGTCAATACCTTGTGATGGATTTCATCCCGGGCGAAAACCTCAAGGAACTCGTAGAAGCAAAACGAACGATCACACAAGCCCAATTGATGAAATGGGCATCCGAATTGTCCAACGCGCTGACTTACCTCCACACCCAAAACCCGCCCATCTATCACCGTGACATCAAACCCGCCAATATTAAACTTACACCCACGGGTGAAGTTGTGTTGGTGGATTTTGGGATCGCCAAGACAGGTGAAGCCTCTCAGGAGACACAAACTGGAGCCTGGGCATTTTCTCCGGGTTTCGCGCCACCCGAACAAGTGAGCGGCATGCGCACTGGGCCTTACTCCGATCAATTCAGTCTGGCGGCCACACTCTATTACTTGATCGCCAAAAAGCCCCCCGCGGACAGTGCCCGCCGCATGATGGGGGAAGAAGAGCTTGTCACCCTAGATACCGTTGACCGCTCCCTTCCGCCCCATTTTTCCGCAGCCATTGCGAAAGCCCTCTCGATCAAACCAGAAGCCCGTTTTTCGACCGTCAGTGATTTCTTCGAGGCGCTTTCAAGCCCATCACCAATCCCAGATCCAGCCTCAGCGCAAAAAACCGTCATTGCAAGCGGCCGATCGATCCCTCCTCAAATTCACCCAACGGGAAATCTGCCAATTCTAACACCTGAAATTCCCAAGAAAAAATCTTCGCCAATCTTCGTGGTGATCGGTTTGATTCTTCTCGCCGGAGTTGCGATTGGTGGCTATTTTGCCCTTAACGCCCTGGGCATCCTGGGAGGTAATCGTCCGAGCAGCCCCATAGTCAATACAACCGCCACAATTGAGGCAGCGGCCGCGACCCTCGCCAACCAGATGGTCCCCACCGAAACCGTGGCGCCCTCAATCCCCACTGAAACCGTAACACCTACAGCCGAGCCAATCGTTTTCACCCCACTTGGAACAAGTAACAAAGTAGCTTTTATCAGTAACCGGCAATCGGATGGTTACCAGCAGGTATGGTTAATGGAAGTAGGTTTGGACGGTAACAACAATCTCATCGCGCAAAATTTTACCCAACTAACTTTTTCAGCGGGTGATAAATCAAAACCATCGTGGTCGCCAGATGGGACGAAACTGATTTTTTCAGCGCCGAGCAACGAGTATTCTCCCAATGGCGTTCCTTTCGCGGACGATATTTGGATGTTGGACCTCACCAAGCCCGATCAAGAACCGATCGATCTGAGCCGCATGCCCGGGAACGACCATTTCGCTGCCTGGTCACCAAACGATAAATGGATCGCCTTCACCAGTTATTACCGTGAAGACAAGACCCCGCAATTGTTCATCATGAAGCCGGACGGCTCAAACCCCGTGCGGTTGACCGAAAAGGGATATTCCGAATCCTACGCGGCGTGGTCGCCCAAGGGAGATTTCCTCTACTACATATACTCCACCGGCGCGTTGCAAGTGTTGCAGATGCGCGACCAGTATCAGAACTTCACCACCTTCCGCAAGTTTGATCAATCTTCCAATGAGGGTCGATTAGGCAACGTCATCGAGCCCAATGTCAGCCTGGATGGCAACCTTTTAGTGTACACGCACAACTTTGAAGGCAAGACTAACATCCAGACCGCGGTGTTAGCGGATCGAGGACGAACATGGACAAAGGTCACCAATACCGGCATGGATTTCGCGCCATGTTGGTCTGCGGATGCGAAGTGGATTTTGTTTACCTCCCGCAGAGACGGCGATGCCGAAATTTACATTATTGACCGAGAGGGTGGTCGCCCCACCAATCTCACCAACCTGGCCAGTAACGACACTGATCCTGCCTGGCAACCGGCACCCATTAATTAGGCAGCATCAAAAAACCTCCCTTTCGGGAGGTTTTTATTTGTCGAGGGATGAAGGCCGTTGTGATTTTGTTTTTGGCCTGGAGTGTTTTGGAAGCATCCGGGCTGGTGAAATGGTCTTACCGGCGTTGGGACTAAGTAATAAAGTCAAACGAGTCAACGCGTTTTCGTCATATTCGCAACGACCACAGATATCACAAACCCAGGCTGGGAAGTCAGGCACGGATATTAACTCGTCACCGAGGTAAGTGAAATACGCCACATAATCCCTATGCATGTGTCCAGCCTGACACTCTGAGCATGGGAAAACCGGGTCGGTAAAAAGTGGTGCGGATTCTGTCATTGATCTAACCCTTAAGAAGTTCTAACCTGTTTCCAGCTAAGATTATCACATTTTTTCAAAGTTGAAAATGCACGAAAAAGCCTTTTAAGGCTTGACCCCATCCAGACCGAAATCGGGGTGGGAAAGAACCGTGATCGAGTCAAATGGCCAATAGACAAAAAGCGCCTTACCAACCAGGTCTTCCACTGGTACGAAACCCCAACTGTGCGAATCGGAGGAACGGTTACGGTTGTCACCCAAAACGAAAATATTGTCATCGGGAACCAGGTAGTCACCATCATACTCAGGGGGACTCGCAATGTAAGGCTCGTCGAGAACTATCCCATTCACGCTGACCTTGCCATTGTGAATTTCAACACGATCACCGGGCTTACCGATCAGGCGTTTGATGTAATCTTCTTCAAGAAAAGCCGGGTTGTGAAATATAACCACGTCACCGGTCTGCAATTTGCCAAACTTGTAGGCAAGCTTGTTAACCAGGATAACATCCCCTTCATAAAGCGTTGGCTGCATACTGATATTCAAGACCAAAACCCTGGCAAAAACCGCGTCAATGGCGAAGTAGAGAATGACCGCCAAAACCACTGTTTGCAAGATCTCAATTAAAGCGGATCTCCACACGGGTTTTGACTCCCCACGCGGGTCAACGCCGGTATCCAGTGCTGGATCGGGCAGGCTGTCTAGTTCTTGGACAGGGTTATTCATGCCGTGGTTTCAACACCAATCGGATGGGAGTGCCGGTAAAGGGGTATTCCAGACGGATTTGGTTTTCAAGAAAACGTAGATACGTGAAGTGTGCCAGCTTGGGGTTATTACAATAGATCATAAAGGTCGGTGGGTCAGAGCGCACCTGGGTGCCGTAGAACAACTTGATCGAGGTCCCGGTTTTGGATGTGGGGGAGTGAATATCCTGCGCCTTTTGCAAAATGCGGTTTAAAGAACCCGTGTTGATGCGCGCCAGACGTTCCTCCTGAACCTGCAAAGCCAGCGGCATCACGTTCTCAACCCGCTGCCCCGTTTTCGCGGAGATATAGAGAATGGGCACGTAGTCCATGAAGTTCAAATCCTGCCGGATGCGATCTGAGAATTGCTGCATGGTGTAATTGTCTTTTTCAATCGCATCCCACTTGTTCACCACCACCACCGCGCTTTTCAATGCTTCTTTCACGTACCCGGCGATGTGCGCGTCTTGGGCGGAGATGCCTTCTGTGGCGTCGATCATCAACAGGGCTACGTCACATCTTTCGATCGCTCGCATGGAGCGAACCACGGAATATTTCTCAACACCGGGATCCACCTTGCCACGCCGGCGAATACCAGCGGTGTCAATCAGGGTGACTGGAATGCCCTCGTAATCAAACTTGGTGTCAACCGCATCACGAGTCGTCCCCGCGATGGCGCTTACTATAGATCGTTCCTCGCCAGTAATGCGGTTTAATAAACTGGATTTACCAACATTGGGTTTGCCGACGATGGCGATTTTTACCGAGTCATCGTCCTCTTCTTCGGATTTTTCAGGGAAGGTGCTCAGCAATACATCCAAAAGGTCACCGGTGCCGGTGCCATGGACAGCAGAGATGGCGTGGGGTTCGCCCAGACCGAGTTCGAAAAATTCGTTCACCGTGCTGCGTTGTTTTGAGCTGTCGGCTTTGTTGACCACCAACAAGATTGGCGGGTAGGCTTCACCGTCCACTTTTTTTTGAGATTGCCGCAAGATTTGGGCGACCTCAAAATCAGCCGGGGTGATCCCGCTGATGGCATCCACCAAAAAGAGAACAACATCCGCTTCGTTGATCGCCAACACGGCTTGAGATTTGATCTCAGTGATGAAATCTGCAGAGCCAATGGATAAGGGGGCTTTACTGCTATTGGAGGTAGGGTCGATTCCACCGGTATCAACAACATCAAATTGAACACCACTCCACTCGCCGATCGCGAAAAGCCGGTCGCGCGTCGTGCCGGGGGTGTCATCTACAATCGCCATCATTTCACCGCACAAGCGGTTGAAAAAAGTACTTTTTCCTACATTTGGTCTTCCAACCAGGGCTACTACAGGTCTAGTCATCAATCCTCATTCTATGTATGCGTCAATTTTACCCTGAATACGGCATCCTCCGGGCATCATTTCCTGCAGAATCAATCTTTGGGTTGGATTAACGAATGGTGATCACAAAAGTGGTTGGTGAAATACTTTCAATATTCACTTCCGGGAAATTCAAACTCGCCTCTGGTTCGATTGTATACGTCCCTGGCGTGAAACCCGTCAGATCGAGTAAAACTTTAAGATCGTTTTGGTTCAACCCCTTGAGCGCATTCAAAGGACCTGAAAGGATCACATCCACTTTTTCAGGAAGGATCGATACACTGTATTGAGCCGAAAGCCCGTGGGCTTCAACCATCACATCTGAAAGGGGTAAATTGTCTTGAATGGCGGTAATCTCAACTTTAACCAATACCGTAAGGTCTTCAATCACCTGGACGCCAAAAGGCAGGTTAAGTTCGATTTCCTCTTCAAAACCTTCTGTTTTATTGTTCAAGTTGATGGCTTTTGTTTCGATATAGCCGGGTAGAGCGTCCACCAGGGCGGGATCCGCGGCGAAGACGGTGACCGTGGGCGGGAAGACGCTCACACCTGACAAACGGTATCCATTGGCCACCTGTCCGGTGGTCACAACCTTAACCACCACGTTGCGGTAACCACCGCGTTCAAAAACCTTTTGTGTGACTGTGATCTTTTCTGGACTGAGGGTGACGTCACGGACGACGGTGCCGTTCACGTCAACGGGTTGGAGCGTGATGGTTTGATTAATATCCGTTTTAGCGTCAGTTAGCCGAACCACCGCCCTGACTTCCGCAACCTTATCCACATTGGAACTTGCCCCACTGACCATCACCAATGAATCAGAAAGTTGGGCCGGATTGGATTGATACCCCACGGCCAAAGAGCCCTGCCCGATCAAGCGGATAGAGGATTGAATCGTTTTCAACGGTTCCATCGAAAGAGTGACGGATTGAGGTGAGAAGTCTCGAACCTCAACAGGTTTGATCCCGATCTGGATCTGGATGGGTACCACATGCGAGCCTTCGCCCAAGCCTGAAAGGTCCATCAAGGCTCGGACGGGTACTTTTTGTGATATGAGGCTTTCCCAGATCGAGCTGGGTGCCCTAAGAATTAATTCAATCGTTTCGGGGATCTCCGTGGTGATCACCATGTCAGTGGATTGGCCGATTATCTCGACGGGGATGGTTTCAGGATATGCTTTCTCAATAGACGGATCCGCTGAAGTGACCGCCATGATCCAAACCGCTATCGCGATAACCAACGCGGTAAAGAACAACGGCAAGGTCTTGGTGAAGGCTTTCAAAGTTTTCAACATTACTTGCCCCTCGAATCGCCCATGAGTAAATTTCTAAACCACTCGACAACCGAATTTTTCTTGTTTACAGGTTCGTTGGGGCGATAAAACGCCTGTAAAATATTTTCAAGGCGTTCGCTATCCAACCGGCGGATCATGCGCCCATTATGGGCGATTGATATTGAGCCTGATTCTTCAGAAACAACCACAGTGATGGCGTCCGTGGCTTCAGAAGTGCCCAAGGCAGCCCTATGGCGCAACCCCATTTGTCTTTCTGGGGATTTGGTCAAAATACCACTAGCAGAAAGCGGCATAACGCACGCGCCCGCCACCACTCGATTATCGGCGATGATGACCGCACCATCATGCAAGGGTGTGTTGGGATAGAAGATCTGCAATAACAGTTCCGGGGTGACGGTTGCGTTCATGCGCACACCGGTTTTGGCGAAATCTTCAAGACTGTCGAGACGTTGAATGACAATCAGTGCGCCGTGTTCGCGCGCAGAAAGGCGGGCAGACGCGGTGACAATGGCATGAATGGTTTGAATGATAAATTGATTTTGCGAGGTAGACTGGCGCATAAAAAGTTGGGTCGAACCGGCGCGGCCAAGTTTTTCGAGACCACGCCTGATCTCTGGCGCGAAGATCACCGGGATGGCAAACAACAAGGCAGGTACGATTGATCCCATTAACCACGAAAAGGCAGGGAGGTTGATCAGGGAAGTGAGAAGCGCCAATAAAATGACGATAAAAATCACACCCCTCAATAGCACCATCACCTGGGTATCACGCAACAAGAGCAAGATAGCGTAGACCACAACTGTGACCAGAAACAGGTCCAGGATGCTGAGCCAGTTCAACCGCTGGAAGATGTAAATTATTTCATTCAACAGTTCAGTCACGAAAACCTATCCAATGTTACGAGTTTGTAGATCAAATTGGCCGGAGCACCCGGTCTTGCCTTAATTGCTTAAAGACCATCACCGCATCTTCGGGCATGGATTCTCGGGCGGCTTCCTGCCAGGCTTGAACCGCGAGGCTCTCTGGTGAAGTTTTGAGGTAACCCATGCTCGACCATAAGGCGTCATGCTGCGCCAGATGGTTTGGAACAAAAATGAGAGAAGCTTCGCATTGCAAGTCAGCGGAAGCTTTTTCCATTTCCTTGATCATCACCGGAAGGTATTGTGCGGGGGGAAGAGCGGAATCCAAGGCGATCTCGGTTGTTCGCGTCACCAGGTTCTCCACCTGCCAGCCCAGCACGCCCATGGGATTCTCTTCGATCTTGAGCAAGAGATAAGCTTTTTCTCCAAAGGAGGCCATCGCCTCGACTGCCGTAATCGGCGTTTTGTTTCTTTGCAGTCTGTTGATGGTTTCAACGACTTCATCGATCTCTTTTGGTCCTACACGCTGTACTTTAACTTCACCTAATGACAATTTAACCGGTTGCGCCATGGGGATCGGCTGCGTTTCACCTAAGGGCACATGCCTCTGCCACGCGGCGGTAACTTGCTTCCAGGTGTCATCATAGGTCGAAACATTCTTAATCACCACCGAAGCCTGAGGAAGGCGGCTCTCTTGCGGAACCTGGGCCGATATTCGCTGCCTGGCTTCTTTTTCGTTCATGTGGCGGTTGTTCATTAAACGAGAGAGTTGAATTTCAGGGGGGGAATAAACCACCCAAATGGCATCACAAACGGATGCAAGGTTGCTTTCAAGCAATTTGATGGCTTCAATTACCACCACTTTTTGCGAAGCGCGCCGTACGAGCAGGTCCACGGCCTGTTCAACAATTGGATGGATGATCGATTCCAATTTATTTAGCGCGTCAGGGTCGCTAAAAACGATCCTACCCAATTTCTGCCGGTCGACCTGTCCATCACCATTGAGAATGAAGTTGCCAAAGGTATTGATGATGTCATCAAAACTGGGGGCATCACGCGCGATGGCGCGGTGAGAAAGCGCGTCCGCGTCAATACCATAGGCGCCCAGGTGTTCAAGCATTTTCCGTACAACGCTCTTCCCTGTACCAATATTTCCAGTCAAACCGATGACATATTTATCAGGCCACTTCTTCAATTTTTCTCCCATGGTCGAGAAAAGCATTCAGAAATTGATAATATCATTTTATTCAGTCGGCGGCCAATTGTCAAACCACCCTCATTGAAGAAAAAGGCGACCGGGATGGGTATAATGAAGTGGATTTTTGTAACCAGGAGAGTAAAGATGATCGAGATGCCACACAAACGCTTTAACCCGCTGACCCGAGAATGGGTTTTGGTCTCTCCACAACGCACCAACCGGCCATGGCTAGGGCAGGTGGAAGACGCGCCTAACGATCATTCTCCGAGGTATGACCCCAAGTGTTCGCTGTGCCCCGGCAACACGCGCGCCAACGGAGCCGTGAACGCTGATTACACCAATACCTTCGTCTTTGACAACGATTTTCCCGCATTGCTGCCGTTGCCTGCAGAACTACCAAACAAAGACACACATCCCCTTTTTCGGGCTGAGCCCGAAAGCGGTTACTGCAAAGTGGTCTGTTTTTCTCCGCGCCATGATCTCAGTCTGCCTGACCTGGCTGAAACTGAAGTGGTCGATATTCTCAACACATGGAAGCAGGAGAGTGAATTATTAGGCAGCCGTGAGGATGTAACTTACGTGCAGGTTTTTGAGAACAAGGGCGCTGTCATGGGCTGCTCAAACCCCCATCCCCACAGCCAGATCTGGGCAACGGGCTCCCTTCCGAATGAACCTGCCAAGGAATTGGAATCCCAAGACGAATACTACACCCAACATAAACGAGCTTTACTACTCGATTACATCCAGCAGGAAATCCAATCTGGTGAACGCTTGATCGCCGCCAACAACCATTTTGCCGCTGTTGTACCATTTTGGGCGATCTGGCCTTTCGAGGTGATGATTGTCTCCACTCAACCAGCTTCACGACTGGCGGATTGTTCCGCTGAGGCTGACCTGGCGCTTGCCCGCATCCTGCTGGAAGTGACCCGGCGTTACGACCGCCTTTTCAACACGTCCTTCCCCTACTCGATGGGATTTCACCAGGCGCCGTATGACGGCCGCCGTCACCCAGAGTGGACGCTGCACGCTCATTTCTATCCTCCTTTGTTGCGCTCGGCCACGGTGCGCAAGTTCATGGTCGGTTTTGAATTGCTGGCCATGCCACAACGCGACATCACCCCTGAATCAGCAGCCAAGATCCTGAGATCATTAACGCTCCATTCCTAGTTTTTTCACAGGAAGAGCGGTTCCGCGTGTAACCTTCGTGGCGCTTCAACATCTAATATTAAAAGTGAGGAATGAATGAAAACAACGAATTTTAAACAAAAAACGCTCTGGGGGTTGGTTGCAATCGCTTTGTTATTGCTCATTGTTACAGTCTTAGTAGTTCTGAACAGAGGAGGAGAAAACAGTCTCCCTGCGAATATCACTGTGCAAGACGCGTCTGAACGCTTTGACCAAGGCACGTTTCTTTTAGATGTGCGCGAATCTTCAGAATGGAACGAAGCCCATATCGACGGCGCGGTGCTGATCCCCCTTGGGGAACTTTCTGCGCGCATGAATGAATTGCCTGCAGACCAGGATATCTTAATCATTTGCCGCAGCGGCAATCGCAGCGGACAAGCACGCGACCTATTGCGGGCAGCCGGTTTCTCACAAACCACGAGCATCACGGGTGGTATTAATGGGTGGATCTCAGCCGGTCTGCCGGTTGTGAGCGGACCTTAGTCCAAACCCGCGAGTAAGGCGATCGCGATCTCCTCGGTGATGCCGGGGAGATTTGTTATCTCCTCCAGCGAAGCCTGGCGAATGCTTTCAATGTCTCCAAAATGCTGCAGCAATAAGCGGCGGCGTTTCGGCCCGATCCCGGGGATGGCGTCCAGGCGGGAGGCGACGCCAATTTTCCCGCGCGCTTTGCGGTGAGCCGTGATCGCGAAGCGGTGGGCTTCGTCGCGCACCCTTTGGATCAAGTAGAGTCCCTGCGAGTGCCTGGGGAGGATGATGGACTGATCAACCATAGGCCGGAAGATCTCTTCCTGGTGCTTGGCCAGCCCAGCCACCGGCACAACCGCTGAAAGGTCAAAGGCTTCCAATACCTTGACCGCCCGGCCGAGTTGCCCTTTGCCACCATCCACGATGAGCAAGTCGGGCAGTACTGCGAAGGATGCGTCGGGCTTCGAGCCCACGGCTTGTTTTTCTTGGGCGGTTTGCCAGCGCTTGAACCGGCGAGTGAGTACCTCTTCCATGCTGGCGAAATCGTCCGGGCCGGAAACGCTCTTGATATTGAAGTGGCGGTACATTTTGCGGCTGGGTGTGCCCTGCTCAAAAACCACCATGCTGCCCACGGATGCCGTACCTTGCGTGTTGGAGATATCGTAACATTCGATGCGGTTGGGAGGTTCCGGCAACCCGAGCGCCTGTTGGATCTCGCCCAAAGCCTGCGTTTGTTTGTTCTTGTCAGCTTCCCATTGGGTGCGCAAGGCTTGTAAGGTCTCCACGGCGTTCTCTGTGGCCATTTGAACCAATTGATGAGAGGTGCCCGATTTGGGTACCAGCATTTGCACTTTTGCACCGCCGCTGCGGCTGTTGAGCCATTGGTGGATGATCTGGGCTTCTTCCACTTCGTTGGGGAGTAACACTTTATCAGGGATCATGGCGGCTTCGCTATAGAATTGCTTGAGGAACTCGCCGATCACGACATTATCTGAGATTTCTTCTGTGCCCTCCATGATGAAGTATTCACGCCCCATCAATTTTCCATTGCGGATGAAGAAAATCTGGACGCAAGCCTCACCATCCGCGCGCGCCAGGGCAAGCACATCAGAATCACTCTGGTCGCTGGTGATCACCTTCTGTTTCTCGACCACCCGCTCGATGGAATTTAACTGGTCGCGCAGCACTGCCGCACGTTCAAAATTCAGGTTTTCGGCGGCGTCACCCATCTCGCGTTGCAGCCGGCTAACAATCGGATCAGTATGGCCATCGAGAAAGGAACATAAATCCTCGATCATCTGCCGATATCCGGCCTGCTGGATGGCGCCAATGCACGGACCCGTGCACAACTTAATGTCAAAGTAGAGGCATGGGCGAGCATCCAAACCGGTGATCTCGCGGTCGCAAGTGAGGTAAGGGAAAATCTTGCGCAACAGGTCGAGCGTTTGGTGCACCGCCCAGACGCTGGTGTATGGGCCGAAATAACGCGAACCGTCCTTGTTCATCAGGCGGGTGACGGTCACTTTGGGGAAGGGATCAACCAGGTGTACCTTGATATAGGGGTAACGTTTGTCGTCCTTGAGGCGGACGTTAAACTGGGGTCGGTGTTTTTTGATCAAGTTCATTTCCAGGATCAAGGCTTCCAGTTCGGAGCCCACCACGATCCATTCCAGGTCGCGAATCAACGAAACCAGTTTGCGCGTCTTGCGGTCCTGGTCAGACCGTACCTGAAAATAGGACCGCACCCGGTTTTTCAGGTTTATGGCTTTACCGACATAGATGATCGTGCCGCCCGCGTCGCGCATGATATAACAACCAGGCTTTTGTGGCAGAGTGGCAAGGATGCCTTGAAGGTGTTCCGAAAGTTCAACCATGAAACCATTTTAACACCGACCAGTATTTGAGAAACAAAAACCACGGATGAAGTATTCTCATCCGTGGTTTCTTGGATCACATGAAAAACTCTATGGGGTAGTCGTTCCAGTTTGCGGGAATGGCAGGATGAAGGGCGAATCGCTAGGCACCAGCATGACTGAAATGTTGTCGCTCAAGTTGGTGACATATTGATAGTTCAAGAGGTTGGGGTTGCTGCGAATGACGGATGCGATCATCTCGAGCGCCTTGGCCTCGGCTTCAGCCTGGATCAAGCGGGCATCCGCTTCACCCTGAGCGCGAGTCACGGCAGCGTCAGCCACACCTTTGGCGACTTCGCGAGCTTGCTCAGCTTCCTGTTTCTTCTGTTCAACGACGAAAAAGGCTTGCTGCGCCTGCTGCTCAGCGATCTGTTTTTGTTCCACGGAAGCTGCGTACTCGGGCGAGAAAGCAATGTTCCTGAGGACAAAGTCTTCAAGCATCAATCCATTGGTTTCCAATTTTCCACGCAAGGTATCTTCCACGTTTTGAACCATCTCAAAGCGCTTTGAACTGACCACCTGGTCGACGCTGTATTGGGAAACCTCATCACGGATGATACCGCGAATCTGGGCGCGGATTAGCTCCACGTAGCGGTCTTGCCAGCGAATGTGAACATCCACCACCTTGGTGGGATTGATGGAGAAGATCACCGAAGCATCCACATAGATCTCCTGCCCGTCCAGGGTGCGGGCCGCGATGGAATCATCTCCCGCGATGGCACCTTCTGAGGGGGCAATGGACATAGTGTAGGTTTGCTGCGAGATCGGATAAAAGACCACATTTTCCGCGAAGGGGATGATCCAGCTCAAACCGGGTTGCAAGGCTTCGGTGCGATAGCCTTCGGGGCGAACCGCTGAGATGACCACACCGCGTTCTTCAGGATTGGTGAAGACCAACCCGGAGCTGACCGTGGTGAGGATGATGGCCACAACCAACACGATAAAGACCAGGGATTTTCCGTTCTTGAGCGGGGTGCGCTTGGCGGAGCGAAACAGCACGAGGGCCAAGACGCCAAACCAACCCAACCAGACAAAACCTGCCAAACCTTTTAATAAACTGGCGATATTCATTCCATTCTCCTCGATAATAAGTAAGCCAATGAACTGATTATAGTGGGGATTTATTGGTTTTTGATAAGATTTTTGGCACGCCTGCCTCCCCCCTGTCCCAAACCTCGTCATCGAAAGCAGAGGAGTTGGGACGCCACATTCAAGATATTGCGAAATTATCAGATTAGAAAAGTTCGCTTATGCTTATAATTGTTTCAATGAAAACCCACCTGGCCACGATCACCGAAATGATGATGTTGAACGGCGAAGCCTGTTTGCGCTTCGACCAATCCCTTTTCGATGTGATTCGGCCTGGTCAATTTTTGCAAATCTTCGACCCGGCTGCAATCACTCTCCTACCCAAGTTACTGTATCCCTGCGGGAGTGATGCCAGCCGCCCCCTCTTCTGTGGCGAAGTCGATCACCAGTGGCAACCTGGAACAACGCTGCATATCCGCGGACCGCGCGGCAACGGTTTTCACCTGCCCCCGTTGGCACGCAACGTTGCCCTGGCAGCATTTGGTATCAACGGCGCCAATCGTTTGTTGCCGCTTGCCAGGGTCGCTTTACAAGTCGGTGCCGCGGTCAGCATGGTGACCGATCGAGAGATGGTTGATCTGCCCGCCGAGATTGAATTGTTACCGCTGACCGAATTAGGCAACCTTAAAACCTGGGCGGATTACGCCGCATTCATCTTGCCCCCGGAACAAATCGAACCAACCCGCCAGGCGTTGCAATTCACCCCCGGCAGATCATCGGTCTGTGAGGTTGAGATCCAGGTGGACGTGCCCATGATCTGCGATGAACATTCCAATTGCGGCGTGTGCGGCATCCAAACCACGCGCGGATGGCGCCTGGCATGCAAAGACGGGCCAGTTTTCGCGCTCGAGACCCTCGCGGTCGGGGAGTCGGCGCATGGATGACCTGATGGGGATGCCAGGTCTGCCCTCGCCCTGGATGAACGCTGCCGGTTTTGGCGGCTACCTTCCTCAAAACTGGGTTCATACTCAGTTCAAACCGGGCGTATTCGTGACCAACCCAATCAGCGCGTTGCCCCGGTCACCATCGCACAATCGAAGCGTCGTCCCCTTCCCCGGGGGGTTCCTCTTGCACAATGGGCACCCAAACCCCGGGCTGAAACTTGTTATGAAAAACTACGCGCATAAATGGTCCAAACTCGACCTGCCTGTATGGGCGCATATTCTGCCATCAACCTCGTATGAATGCGAAACCCTGGTGCGTGAATTGGAAGGGATCGAGAACATGGCTGCCATCGAGTTGGGTTTGCCGCCAGGGCTTAATCACAAAAAACAACAGGAATTGATCGACGCTTCGCGAGGCGAGCTGCCCCTCTATGTTTGCGTTCCGCTGGACGAGGTAAAGGCAAGTTGGACGGCCTTGAGCCAAATTCCTGATCTCGCCGGTGTGGTGATCTCGGCGCCGCGCGGCGTTGTCCGGCACACCGGACACTTGCTCAGCGGCCGTCTGTTCGGGCCGGCACTCCACCCTCAGTTGATGGCGGCGTTGTGCGCGCTTCGCGGCTCAGGCTTGCAAGTCATCGCCGGGTGCGGAATCTTCTCCGTCGAACAGGGTGAATCCGCCCTGGCGGCTGGCGCGGTAGGGTTGCAGGTGGATGCCTGGCGCTGGCAATTCTAGGTTTTTACATTTCCAGGGAAATCGTTACCGGGCCGTCGTTTTGCAGGTGCACGTACATATGCGCCCCAAACTCACCGGTTTGGGTGGGTACCCCAAAGCTTTTTAATTCATCCGTGAAGAAATCCACCAGCGGGCTGGCCAGCTCAGGCGGCGCGGCGTCAATAAACGAAGGCCGGTTGCCCTTGCGCGTGTCCGCGTAGAGGGTGAATTGAGAGACCACGATGGCCGAACCACGGATGTCCAGGAGCGAAAGGTTCATCTTCCCTTGCTCATCTTCGAAGATGCGCAGTTGAGCGATCTTTTTTGCCATTTGGCTGGCTTTGGCACGGTCATCGCCGTGACCGATCCCCAGCAAGACGACCAGACCAAGCTGGATGTCAGCCACCAATTTCTTTTCGATGGTGACCTGGCCAAAATTGACCCGTTGAAGAATCGCGCGCATCCATCCTCCCCGAGAACGGTCTCTTTTAGATGTTCAAAATCAGGCGGGCAGTCCGATAGCCTGCCGGACTTCCTGCATGGTGGCTTCAGCGATGACACTGGCGCGTTTAGCGCCGTCATAGAGCATGTCCCAGGTGGCGTCGGGGTCTTTGACAAAGTGTTCACGGCGCTCACGCAATGGCGCGAAGTAGGCGTTCATGTTGGCGGCCAGTTTTTTCTTGCAGTCCACGCAGCCAATGCCCGCCCGGCGGCATTCCACGTTGATCTCTTCAACGTCCGCGGGTGGGGTGAAGATCTTGTGCATCGAAAAGACATTGCACACATCCGGGTTGCCGGGGTCGGTTCGGCGCAGGCGCTGCGGATCGGTGACCATCTGCATCACCAATTTGGCGGTTTCCTCAAGGGTGGAAGCGATCTCGATGTCATTATTGAGGCTTTTGCTCATCTTGTTGACGCCGTCAATGCCCATCACCTTGGGGAAGGAGGTGAACTTTGCCTGGGGTTCGATCAAAGCTGAGGTGTTGTAACGGTAATTGAAGGAGCGCACCGCTTCTCGCGCGAACTCGATATGCGGCGCCTGGTCCACACCCACGGGGACGAAGTTGGTCTTGTAGAGAACGATATCCGCGCTCATCAAGACCGGGTAACCGACCAGGCCGTAATTGACGTTATGGGGATTGTCGCGCACTTTTTCTTTAAAGGTGGGCAGATCGGTCAACTTTCCGAGAGGCGTAACCATCGAAAGGATGGTGTGCAGCTCGGTGACCTGGCGCACCATGGATTGGACGAAAACAATGGATTTGGCAGGGTCAATGCCGCTGGCGAGCCAGTCCCAGGCCATCTCAAGCGTGTTCTGACGCAGATCGCGGGTGGTTTCAAGGGTGGTAAGGGCGTGCAGGTCGACGATGCAATAGACGCAGTCGAAGTCCGCCTGGAGGGCGACATAGTTGCTGATCGCGCCGAAATAGTTGCCGATGTGCTGCCGTCCGGTGGGTCGGGCGCCTGAGAAGACTCTGCCTTTAGTGGGGGACATGGTTGCCTTTCTTGCAAAACGATTCAATTTGAATTTCGTGACTTGGGGTAGATTATAACGTATTCCACAAGAGCCGTTCCGCGCGAGATTTGGTAAAATCATTCCATGCTTTCTTCTAAAAAATCAACAATAAATCGATGGTTAAAACGAATCCTGGATATCCTTCTCGGTATCGCGGGATTATTGATCCTGTCTCCAGTAATTCTTGTCTTGGTAATTATCGTGTGGCTGACCCTGGGTTGGCCGGTAATCTTCACCCAGGCGCGCCCCGGGTTGCGCGGCAAGATCTTCAACCTTTACAAGTTCCGCAGCATGAAAAACGCCTTCGATATGGAAGGCAATCCCCTGCCAGACGAGCAGCGCCTGACCCAGCTGGGCAAGTTCATGCGCGCCAGCAGCCTGGACGAGCTGCCCGAGATCATCAACGTGCTCAAAGGCGAGATGAGCTGGGTCGGGCCGCGTCCGCTGCTGGTAGCCTACCTCGACCGCTACTCACCCGAGCAGACGCGCCGTCACGAGGTGCTGCCCGGCATTACCGGCTGGGCGCAGGTGAACGGACGCAACGCGCTATCCTGGGAAGAAAAGTTCAAACTGGATGTCTGGTACGTGGATCACCAGTCCTTTTGGCTGGACATCAAGATCCTGTTCATGACGGTGGGCAAGGTTTTCAAGCGCGAAGCCATCAACGCCCCCGGCAGCGCAACCGCTCCCGAATTCATGGGCAGCCCCAAATCAAAATAACCTAATGGATAAAAAAACCGGAATCTGGTGAAATTCCGGTTCGTGTTTCTTTTAAGGGACGTTGAGCGGGTCGATGCGCCCTTCTGAAAGATCAAGGGCGGTCTGGTCGAAGAGCGCCTGTTTGCCTGAACCGATCAATTCGTGATTATTCACCACAAGGAGCGCGACCCTCGCACCCACCGTTTGGCCACCGTTGCCAGCCAGCAGATCGGGCAACAGGTCCGCTATGGCGGAGGCAGCGTCAACCCCCAGGATGGCGGCGTATCGATCAAGATTGGTCGAATTGGGGTTACTGCCTAAAAGCGCGGTATTGGGCAGAGAATCGAGCACCTCTGGTAAATCCCCGCTGGGATCGAGATAAACAGATTTCGCGCTCGTATCGTTTACCAAGGCAGTCGCCACCACAGAGACCGCGACGGCATCCGATCCAGAAACATAAGGATAGATTTGCGGGTAATAGAGACTGGGGGCGTAAATAGGTGTGCATTGCCCACAGAAATAGCGCCCGCCGTTAAAAAAGGCTTCCTGGAAAAAGTTGTTGATTTCTTCAGGCACCAGCGCACCCCCGCGCCATTCTTCCGCGGTGATGGTGGTGATAAAGCCGGCCATAAATGCGAGGTCCTCAGGTCGGGTCGTAATCACGCTGACATTGGCGCTGACCGTTGGAGCGGGATTGGCGGCGACCAGGAACTGTGTGGCGGTAAAGCTACCCGCGAGTTCGGTAAGGTTGGGTGGAGTATCAAAAAGGACCAATACCTTAATCCCGGCAAGATCAGAAGGCAAAGCCGTCAGGGTCTCAAACCCGAGAGCCTGAGCCGTTGCAAAGTCACCGATCAAGGTTGTCACCGACGATCCGGCCAACCCGGAAGGATCGTAAAGCGCGATCCGGTCAGGTGCCGGGGTGGGCGTGGCTGTAATTTCTGGTGTGGGTGGCAGAGGGGTATTGGCGGGTTCAGTGGTCGGCTTTAGGCCGCACGCCACGAGGGCCACGATTATCACAATCGCTGCCAAATTCTTTAGTAATAATGATCTATTTACTGCATTCATGCTTGCTCACAATCCTTCGTGGTGCGGTTTAATGAGTGTATTATAATAGGTAGATGCCTGAAGTTAACTCTTTCGCCGGCCAAACACTATTGTTAGGCTCTGGCTCAAACTCAGAATCCACTTTCATCCCCCAAGTTGGCGGTCATGGATCATAATCCTGAAGACTCCTCCTTAATCGGTCAGACGAGCCGCATCGACGAGAACCGACGTCGGCGCGCGCGGCGCATGTTCATCCCGGCCGGCAAAACCGAACGCGCGCTTTATGTGAACGAGATCGCCAAGCGCCTTGTGCCGGGTCTGGATTTCTACCTCCTCTCCATGCTGAGCGGATTGGCGCTGGGGACGGCCATCCTTTTCGACCATCCCGCCTTGTTTGTGCTCGCGGCGCTGGTAGCTCCTTTCATGGCGCCCCTTGTGGGGTTGGGAGTATCCACGGCGGTAGGTTCATTGACCTTTTTCATCCGCTCCTTCGGCAGCCTGGCCATCGGCGCAGCCTTCGTCTTTGCCGGCGGGGCGCTGAGTGGATGGATCTCAAAATCAATGGTGGGGCACTCCGCCAACCAGACCCTTTTTCACGCCACAAATAGCCTGCCCGACCTGGTCTTATTACTCGTTGGCGCCGGGTTGATCGTCTACACCACGGTTAAGATGCCAAAAGGGCGTTCACTGCTGGCGAGCGCGGCCTTAGCCTACGAGGTCTACCTTCCCATCGGTGTGGCCGGGTATGGTCTCACCAGTCAAACACCAGGGTTGTTTCTTTCCGCGGTTCAATTCAGCAGCATAAACATCCTGGTCGTCATCCTTGCCGGCGCGGTAGTGCTCGCGTTTCTGCGTTTGCGACCTTTCACTCTTTTCGGATACCTGTTGACCGCCGTGCTGGTGGGAGGTGTTGCTTACGCGTTGATCATGTCCAGCGCGTTGAAAACCGCCACGCAGTTGCAGATCACTTCCGAAGTTGGAAGCGGTGCCAACACCCAATCACCGATCAACCAGATCCTGACCACGGTCGCACCTCCAACGGCTACCGTGTTGATCCCCTTAAACAGCACACCCACCAATACCCTGGTGCCAACGCGCACGCCCACGATCACGATCACGCCCAAACCCACGCCACGCTACGCCGAAATCAACGCGGAAAATGGTGTCTACATCCGCGAGAAACCCTGCACAAATGACGTCGAGTGCCCCAAGATCACACCGGCGCTTCCCAATCAAACCCCCATCGAAGTGCTTCCTGAAAGTTTTGAAGCCGAGGGTTACACCTGGATTAAAGTCAGGATCGAAAATGGCAACGAAGGTTGGGTTATCCAGGCATATTTAAAGTATTAATCGATATCCAGTGATCCCGCATCACTCAAACCACATCATTATTGGAGTAAAGCAATGACCATTCACTTTGGAACCGACGGCTGGCGCGCCGTCATCTCAGACACCTTCACCTTTCACAACCTGCGCCAGCTTTCGCAAGCCATCGCCGACGCCGTCGCTTCAGATACCTGGACGAACGGCACCGTGCTCGAACACACACCCGACCCGCGTAAAATGGTGGTGGGGTTTGATACGCGTTTCCTTTCTGACCGCTATGCCGCGGAAGTGGCGCGCGTGCTGGCCGCCAACGGTTTCACTGTCTACCTCGCCCAATCTGACGCCCCCACCCCGGTGATCTCGCACGCGGTGCGCAACCTGAACGCCATCGGCGGGGTGATGATCACGGCTTCGCACAACGCTCCGCGTTACAACGGTGTGAAACTGAAATCGGCCTATGGCGGCTCCGCGCTGCCCGAACAGTGCCGTCGGGTGGAAGTTTATCTGAATGACAACGAACAACAAGGCCGCGGTCCCAACCTGATGGATTTTGACCAGGCCAGGACCCAAGGCCTGATCTACAAGTTCAACCCCATCCCCGCCTATTACGATCATCTGCGCACCCTGATCGATTTCGACCTGATTGCCGAGAATCCGCAGAATTTCGTGGTGGATTCGATGTTCGGCTCCGGCCGGGGTGTGATCAAGGGCATTCTGCAAGGTTCAGGCTGCGAGATCAATGAGATCCGTGGTGAGATGAACCCCGGCTTCGGCGGCGTGCATCCCGAACCCATCGCGGCTTATTTGAGACCGCTGGCAGGCGCCATTGGCACAGGCATGGGTTCCTTCGGAATCGCCACGGATGGTGACGCCGACCGCATCGGCGCCATGGATGAACATGGCAATTTCGTTGACCCGCACAAGATCATGGCCCTGGCCTTAAAACATCTGGTTGAAAAACGCGGTCTGACGGGCACGGTGGTGCGCACGGTTTCGACCACGCGTATGATCGACCGCCTGGCTAAACGCTACAACCTGCCATTGCGCGAAACACCGGTCGGCTTCAACCACATATCAGATTACATGATGAAGGAAAATGTTTTGATTGGCGGCGAAGAAAGTGGCGGAATTTCCTTCAAGGGACACATCCCCGAGGGGGACGGCATCTTGATGGGGCTGTTGATCATCGAGATGGTCGCCGCTGCCAAAACCTCGCTCTTTGAGATGGTGCAGAATCTTCAAAAGGAAGTTGGCCCGGTTTACTACGAACGCACTGACTTGCGCCTCAAGCATCCGGTCGAGAAGTGTCTGATGGTCGAGAAATTGGAAAAAGAACACCCCGCCGAAATTGGCGGAGTGCGCATCGCCGAGATCTCCAAAATGGACGGCGTGAAATACATCTTTGCGGATGATTCCTGGCTATTGATCCGCCCGTCGGGCACAGAACCCGTGCTGCGTGTCTACGCCGAGGGTCGCTCGGAGGAAATGGTCAAAGCGTTGCTTCAATACGGCGAAAAAGTGGCCGCCAGCGTAAGCTAATTTTGCTTACTTAAAAAATCAAACCCGGAGGATGATCCCATCTTCCGGGTCTTTTTTTGTCTAATTTGAAGCAATTACCTTGCGTTTAATCGCAGTTTACGACTGAGCATGATGACCACCACGAGGATCACCGCCAGACCAGCCATCATCGGCAAGCCAACTTCATCTGCAAAACCAGTAGTTGGCAGCGCCGTGGAGGTAGGTGCCGGTGTTCCAGCCCCGGCCCCAGCCATCTGCGTTTGCAGGGCTGCGACTGTTGCCAACTCGGCCGCTGAAAGACCCGTGCCGCCGCCCCCGACAGGTGTGTTTTGCATGATCACCACGACTGGTGTCTTGGTGGGGACAGCCCCTCCAGCGGGCGCTGCGGTGGTTTTGACCACCACGGCCGTTGTCGCGGCTTGTTGTTGCGCCAGTGCGGTGGCTGCCATAGCCGTAGCCGTGTTGGCGGCGTTGATCCGGGCTGCCTGCTCTTGCTGGGCTGCCCTCTGATCTGCCAATAATTTGGGAGCCACGAGCAGCAACAAAACCAGGGCGACGACGATGATCACGCCCACGATTCCGATGGCGACGAGGAAGGTACGGTTACTTTTCCTGCGCGGGGGTTCGGGTTCACCACCTTCACCCATGAAACTCTCCTGGTCGAATTGGTCCTCATCAAAATTATTCAGTGCCATGGTTCTCCTCCTAATTCGGGTTATCCGAGGAATCTATTCTCAAGATCTATAATATCGAAATTAGTGATCGGCAATATTTCTTCTTCATTGTTTTGAAATTTGATCGTTGCCGCTGGAGCGCGCAACCCGTTAGGCAGCATGGTCAAGCCTTCGTGAACCGCAAGGACACGGCCAATTTGCCCAACACGAGGTGCCTGGTGACCGCGTACGGTCTGTCCCAGGGCGACTTCCACAATTTCACGGGCTGTTTCACCTTTCGCGGGTAGCGCAATCGTAATCTCGGGGCGAACGCCCAGGTTGCGATCGTGTTTGACCGCATGGATGGCTAATTCGCGCTTTGAATTTGTAAGCAGAAGGTTTTTTGCAGCTTCATTGATGCCGTTTTTGCCAAAACCCTCCAGCAAGATAATTGGATAAGGTTGCTGTTCGGCGCATGGCACCAGATCAGGGCTCAGGCTGCCGAGGATTAAACCCTCCAGAGGTAAGGTCGCGGCCATATTCAAACTTTCTTCACGGTCGCAATATGCCGCCGCCAATACCATGCCCCTCGAAGTGAGACTTAAAGAAGCGTTTGTTAATTCCTGGTCGATCATGTCGGCATCGGCCAAAAACGGTCCAAAACCGGTGAGTTCATTGCCCCACACACCCTGAATCAAGACACCGTCCGATTCGATCACCGCGCCACGGTCTCTTACAATTTCGACCACCGAGCCAGTCATCCCCGCTTGAACGGTAAGAAGCCTGGATTCGACCTCGAGCAGTACCTGGCCGTCTTTGATCGAAACGATCTTGCCGGGCATGGGGGTGCGAATCACCCTTGAAAAAAGGCCGCCAGTTTCAACGATGATATCGTGTTTATCAAGCATGTCGCCCAATTCGCGTTCTATCTTTTTTTCTGCGTCCGCGGGGGTCTTAAACCCAAGCGAGCGAAAAACGTCAAACATGAGATGCCGGGTGGGCACCTGGGTTTCAGCGATCACCTCTCCAGGGGTAACCTTTTGACCCACGCGAACCAAGACAGTGCCAGAAACCGGTAAAAAGCGGTTGCGGCGAATCTTGGTCAATGGTTGGATCTGGGTCAACTGGGCAAACATGATTACTCCTGGTTTGCTTGTTGCAATAAATATACCACTATGAAATCCCCATAAATGAATTCCAGTAAGCCAAGAGATCTCGCCTCTGCCCCTCATCGGCTGGCAGTTTGAGCGGCCGCTCGCGAGCATCAATCACCACTCCGCATGCGCCACCATTCACTTTAAAAGGGTCGTCTGTGATCACAACATCTTCGATTTGTATCTTTTTCATGGGTTTCAACGTCAAGAGAGCCTCTTCTCCTTGCGCCAATGGAATCGAGACGAGGGAACCTTGCTTGATCGTCAGGGTTGTCGTTTGCCCCGCTGCGGTTTTAAGTGTAGCCTGCACCAAATCAGCGCCATGCCGCGAGGAGCTTTCCACCACGATGACGGTGGCTAAATTGACAAACGCGGAAGATTCCAAAACCTGGACTGGTAATAGAGGAATGATCCTGGCCGCCCCACCCAACATGGAGAGGATGCCATGTTTATCAAGCACAACCGGGAAGAATCCGGTGGGTTGAATGCCGTGAAGGAAGGTTAATAACGCCTGCTGAGGGGTGGCCGCCTGGGTAAAGACCGAACCGCTTAATAAGACCGGGTCAAAACACGAACGGGTTACAGCTCCTCTTGCAACCAATTCTCGCATCGCGATTTGCAAGATCTGACGGGCGCACACCTGTTCAACGGCAAGCGTTGTCTCCGTCGCCGGGATGGCATCAGGATAGAGTGTTTTTTGCCATAAGATCTCTCTAACTTCTTCGCGGGTGATTTTGAGTGGCAACCAGCGGTGAATTTCATCCACGATAGCCGGGCGTAAAAGGTTTTCCAAACCGCTGCCCAAGCCCAATGGCAACACCACGAGATTATCAGAGGTTTCGTTCGCGTGTGAAACAACCGCGTGAGCAGCCCCCAAATCAATCGCTAAAACTCCATGTTCAGACCCGTATTGCTTGCCCAAAAAACGAGTGATGCGGTGAAAAGCGGCCGGGCTGAGCACTGGATGGTCACTGCAGATCGGAAGTATACGATCGAAACCCTTGAATGCTTCCAGTTTGTGGTCGAGCACGAGCGTGTTTAAGTCTGCTGAAGCCTCAGAAAGATCTTCGCGATCGATCTCTGGGCGAATATTGTTGGTGCCTTTAAAAACGGTCAAAGGTTCAAGAACTTGCCGAACACGTTTGGTCATAGCATGGTTGCCGCAATAGAGCACGGAAGGCCGCTGATCTCGGGGTATCAGCTCGAGCACAGCATGGATCATATTTGCCATCCGTGAGACAGAGCGCGTAGCACCACGGTCCGTCCCGCCGGCAAACACGAGGATGTCGGGACTGGCAGCCATCAACGCATCCATTTGTACATTCGTGGCACGGCGATCATTGATACCAAAACTTTCCACCAGACGTACCGGTGAACTTTTCACCAACTTGTTGACCGTTTCTTGCGAGATATCGTTTAACAACCCAAAGGTAACCGCCTTAAGGTCTTCGCCGCACGAAATCGTTAATAAGAGTCGATCCACCCCTTCCACGCTGCCGTGACTGGGGATGATGAGACTGCCATTGGCGGCCACCAGGAACCGACCGGTAATTTCTTGAAGCCTGGAGATGGCATTAAAAATTCCCTTGGTGACATCAAAAAAAGGGCCCTGGTGCGTGGAGGGAGCGCTTCCGGCCGCGATGAATTGGTAACTCTCTTCGACCACGTCAAATAAAACCGCCCGAGTATGGATCGATCCAATCTCGATGGTCAGAACCGAGTTGACTTCAACGTTTTGAGTAGCCATTGTCACCTGTTATTGAAACAGAACACGAAAAGCCTGAACCATAAATTCAGACCTTTCGATCAAGGCAGTTACAGCCGCCGTCATAACGCCAGCAAAAACTGAACCCAAGGTTACGGCAATAAAGACCTGTCCGATCCAGGCCAAGATTGCGTTGATCGCTCCCCTACGCGGACCGGTTTTATCTTGCTTTCGAGCACCAAATTGGAAATAAGCCAGGGTTGCAAGAGTTCCCAGCAACAGGAAGGAGGCTTCCAATATCCGATTGAAAGAGGTTGACACACCAGCGTCCGTTGACTGCGCGAAAGACATGAAGATGCCACGCGCTTGTCCAAACAAGGTGCCCAGCACCGCCCCACCGATAGCCACCGCGGCCCCCACCCCCACCAAATAAGCCATGGGGATGTTTCCGAACCTGGAAAGTTTGGGAGACAGTTTAAGCACCAACAAACCCGAGAGGAGCAAGGGAACCAGTGTGATCAAAGACCCCGCCGCGAGCGGCACTACCAACTTGGGTAAGATCACTTGAAAGATCAAGATCACCGCAAAATAGCCGGCGGTAACCCCAACGAACAACGCCGAGACAAATCGAAAAATCGCGTTATCTCCAAACAGGTAACTAAAAACCATCAGTGTCAAAATGAAGCTTACGAGCATCCAAACCAGGTCAGCGGAAATTTGCATAGAGCCCTTATCCTTTTCGTTGAGTGGATGCAGGACGGATGAGGCTTGCCAAACCGCCGGCGAAAACCATCAGGGTAATGATCACCATCAACCCCTGGTAGGAAGCAATTTTTTGTGAAGAGACTCCGTACTGTTGCATGATCTGTTCATATGCCAGACTGCCGTTGAACCCAGCAATGAAACCCTCCACTTGGCCACTCTGATAATAAGGGTGAAGCAGGGGCGCGGCTTGGGCGCTCACCACAAATAACAAGGGGATGTCATGCAATTGGGGTTGCACCTGTTCGACCCAGGCTCGCGCGCTCTCAGGTTGGTCAGCGAATACGATCACCGCACCAAAATCGGAAAGGTCCTGCACATCTTTTAATTCCGGAGTTTCCCAAGCGGGTGTCAAATTCTGAGTGTAAGGTAACAAGGCGCGTATGTCCGCGACGGCCATCTGCAAACCGGTGGTTCCGCCCGCCAGAAAACCCAGATTGGTGGTCCGTGAAGCGAAATCGTAATTGGTCACGAAACGGTTCGCGTCTCTTAATTGATCGACTAATAACGCTGAACCTGTAGGTTGGACGGAGAGCAGCACCAGGTTGAGATCTCTGAGCATCATATGTTCAAGCATGGTTTTGCCCGTCCAGTTCAGCTCTCCTGATAAGGCTGAGTCGAAATCGGCAACTAACAGAACGGGTTTATCCGCAGGGATGGCGTTGACGGTATTGTAAGAAGCTACCAACTCGGGAGGGAAGATGGAAGGCTTGACCGCGAATGCGGAAAAATATATGTTTGACACGATGATGGTACCGATGAGCAAAATGGCTATGGCCAGCCGCCATAAAACACGACTGACTTGGTTCGATTTGCGCTCTTCAACCGCACCTTCTACTTCTTTTTCTGCAATCAGACCCGCCAGCAACGCTGCGTTAATATTTTGCCTGTCAGAAACCTTCAAGGTGGCGTTGTAACTGACCGGTTTTTTAAAATCCTTATCAAATTGCGCGCCTTCAAGAGTATCTTGAATGCCAGCCAACAAACCTTGTTGTTCTACCCTGGTTTTGGGTTTGTCTTCAGGGATCGTGGGAGCAGCTTCACCTTCCGTGCGGATAGCTTGCAGCCAATCAGGTAATTGGGTTTTTTCGGTGGGCTGGCTTTCCAGGTTGTTTAGCGCATCCTGGAAGGCAGGGTCGACATCCAGGAAGGGTTGACTGTTTGCGTTCGCGACCCATTCAGGTGATTCACCTGACAAAAATGGAGAAGCCGTCGAGGCTGCTTCCAACTCGCCCGGCACGGAATCTGGAAACGCTTCGCTCTCGCCATTCAGCGTATGCAGGTCACCTTGAGCCTCAAGGTGGTCGGTTGGCAAGGCGGCCGCAATTTTGGACATTTCTTCTTCTGAGAAAACCAAGTCACTATTGCCACCCAAATCAGTTTGAGATGACTTGAGTAAGCCATGATCGGGTTCTGGTTGAGTGGTGACTAGCTCGGTTGACTCAGGTTCAATCGAATTAGCAGGTTGCTCATCTATCGCATCAGTAAGGGGTTCGATGGTCAATTCGGGTGTTTCAGGAACCAGTTTTTGCCAACCTGAAAGCGGATCCAATTCGATCGGTGTTACTACTTCCGCTTCAGGCTCAGGTTCAGGTAGAGTCTGTTCTGCACCGCCGGAACTTTGGTTTTCCAACCACTTTTCGAGGTCAGAAAATTCATCCAGATCGAGAGGTTGGTTGGCTGGTGGCTCGCCCAGATCAGACGCGATTATCGATGAAGATTCTTCGCCAAGGCTCGCAGGCTCTTCAATGGTGGCAGGTTTCCAGGCGGCCAATTGGTTCAACCATTCCTGGGTGTCATCCTCGCCAATTGATTCCCCGGCTGGCATGGCATCAATGTTGTCATTATTACTATCAGAAACTGGCAATTCCACAGGCTGAACCGAAACTTGCGATTGTTCTTCACGTTTGATTGAAGAATTGCCGGCTTTAATTTCCTTGAGCCAATCGGGCAAGTCTTCTTCTACCCCTTCAGTGGGTTCCTCATTGAGATCAGGTTCAGGCTCCTTCTCCAAATTTTCACGTGTGCGGATGCGTGCCAACCAATCCGGGACATCATCGGAGGAATTTTCCACCACACCATCGGGCGTGACTGGCGAATAATCAGCGGGGCCTTCTTCTGACAGGGATTCATCCCGCAGTGTGTTCAACCAATCCGTGTTGCCACCAGCTTGGGGTTTTTCACTAACTGGTAGCACAGCCTGGCAATACCAACAGCGGGCAGAAGTATCATCATTTGGTCGTTGACAAATGGGGCAGAGAATTTCAGACATGATCACCCACCATACGGTCGATCTGAACCAATGAGAATGCGCACCCCGGCAGTCAGACTGCCGAGGGCGATGCCCAGTAGAATTCCTCGAGCACCAGCCGTTGGCACAAGATTGAATCCTGAAAGCAAATCCTGGAGTACGGGAATATTGGCTGAAAACGCCAACACGCCGCTGTTTATCACCAAAAAGAGGAGCACACTCACAAAAAAGACGAATCCCATCCAATTGCGTTGACGTTGAAGTATTTTCAAGCTTGAAAAGGCTAGTGTGATCGCCAACAATGCCATCAGGCTGGTCTCGATCGGCGCCTGGATAGCGGTTACAACCCGTTCAAAATTTGGATCCGAAGGGCCAAAATAAATGCCAACGACAAGAGTGACCAAAAAAGTGAGGATTACCACGATGCTGAAGAAGCGTTTGGAACCCGCTTCTTTCAAACGCGACCAATGCACCCCAAAAACAAGGTGGGCGATTGCCACCAGGCTTGCCACAGCAGCCAATGTTACCGCCCAATCCAACATGGGGGTGCGGATGGCCTGTAACGCCGGAGTGGGTATGAAGTATCCCAGTAAGACAATCAACCCGGAAAGGATGGCGACGATCATAGCAAGCGGCGATTTCATAAAGCCCCCAAACCGGCAAGAATGGATCCAGCAACCAACACCCCGCCAATCAACAACCGCAAAATATCTTGAACACGCAAACTTGCCTGATGAGTCGCCTGGTAACCCAGGTATGCCGGCAATGCGTAAAGTTCCTCACCCAGCAATGTGTTGGGAGTCAAAGCAAAAAAGATGGATTGGGCGATGATCGAATCACTCGCGCCCAGGGTGTGGATGTTTTTGGATTCAGCCGTGTCGCAGAGAAAGCCGGCTTCCGCACCAAAGTGGCCCACAAAAACATTGGAGCTGACCCCCGCATCATTCTTCGCGTCTATGGTGCCGAGCGCGTACGAAAACGGGGTCACGCCCGCCAGTTGGGCTGACTGGGGATCGAAAAGAGCATCGGTAGCAGTATCAAGGGTGTTGTTTTTAAGAACATCCTGGCTTAAAACCTGGAAACTACCATTGCCGTTCGTGCAGATCGGGGGGAGGTCGCTATTTGAAGTGAGTTGGGCAATGCGATGAAGCGCGCTTAAACCCACCAGCGCGGAAGTGTTGGCAGGATCGATCAATTTTCCGCTCCCTAGTGAAACGTGCACACGGGTGCCATCTTCAACAGCCCTGCCGATTTGATGGCGCAAACCTTCCATAACCGCGATCTTCCGGAAGTTAGCAGGCTTTTTCGTGCGCATCTTGCGGGTTGAATACAAGATCACCAGGATGGAAACCGCGACCACAATGACAATTCCGATCAAAGGTTCAAGGCTACTCAACCGATCTCTCCTCGTCTAGAAATATCGCAAATTCCTTGCAGGTGGCGGGGTTTTCCAACATGCGGGCAAAAGCCTGCCAGGAACCCTGTTGGTGCGGACCTATAAACGGGCTGCAACCAAACAACACCTGTGAGAGTAAAAACCTGACCGGCCCCGCTCCATCAAGAAGGGTGGAAACCAAACCAGTCATACGAGACTGTTGCAAGGTTCGCGCCCAATTTTGCCAATATTCCCTATCCATCACATTTAAGAGTATAGCATAGATAAATTATCCCCCTTGCCAATGGTTTTTGCCCCTTATTTACCAGATATTTGTTTCAAATTATGAATTAACTTGTTTTATTGGCTCTAAATTCGACCTGTTTAAAAGTCACCAACAGCCATTGAAGAGCTGGTCGCGACCAGCGCATCCGCACAAATGGTCCGAACAGCGGATGCTTGACCACGGAAGGATGCTGTATGGTCAGCAATGTGGTTTTAAAACCGGATGATCGAAAGAGAGATAAAATCGCGCGATAAGGCCTGTAATGAATGTTGTTGATGCTGTAACGGTAATAAGCCTCTGTTTTCTCCTTTTTCGAGAGTTTAACCACCTCCTCCCAACGAGGTTCTACGCCAAGCGTAACAAACAGACGAACCAAGGTTTTTCGAACTGGTCCAGCCGGGATCCAATGGACGAGCGGCATAAAAAGATGGCCTTCTCTAAACTGCCTCTGAGCCGGAAAGATGTGATAACCTCCACCGTTTACCGCGGTCAAACGAGTGATTTCCTTGACCACCAGATCCAGGTCTTTAACATGCTCGATGACATTGTCTGTGAAGACAAAATCAAAGAATCCATCTGTATATCGGGTGCGTCCGTCCACATCAATAACGGAGAGTGGTTCGCCCAGGTAGCCTTTTTCCGCGAAGAGCGGCAAACCGTTTTGGATCGGCTCCGGGTCAACATCCACGCCATAGGCATCAAACCCTTGTTCACGCAGCCATAGGACAAATCGTCCCCGGCCGCAGCCCCAATCCAAGACTTTGGTCTCACCCGGACGAGCGCCACGGGAGGCCATAAATTCCATCAAAGCGTCCACCGATCTGGTTTGAGGTTTATATGTACTAAATTCAGCCTTGGTTAATCGGTCGTGTTTTGCCATTGGTACTCCTATTGGTCAGGATAAGATTGCTAATCGTCTACCGCTCCACTCGCCAAAAAGTAGTACCTTGCGGTGAGTTTCGGTATCGTCTGAGATTCTCTTTCATCGCGTCTGCCGATGGCCAGAATGAGCTTAATTGAGAAGAATAACAAGCCACGGCGTTTTGCCAGGCCGCCAAACCCTCATCGGAGATCGTTTCGTGGATCTGTGAGACCTCTTTCGGGAGCCAGACATTGAAATCAATATCCGGATGGGCGGCATATGGGTAATCCGCGTAATACCGAAGTTCGTTGCCGAGAGCCTCAGCCGCCAGGCGCGTGAAACCGTGATCAAGATGCCCCCCCACTCCCAACGGACAATAAACGATGGCACCGATAGGAATGATCTTTTGCAGGATTTCATTAACCCCTGACAACAGGTCAAGTTCAGCAACCTGAGGAATTGCAAACAGATCCTCATTTTTCTGAACCAGGGGCGCTTGCGTGAGCGGGTTTTTCCGATAAATGCAATCCGGGAAATTAAGGTGCCGCAAACCTGCCCCCAGGGATTCCAGCGCACGGGCATCTTCTGCGCGGCGCGTCTCGTAAGGCTGGCTGTCATTTCCCCAGCGCTTGTGCAATTCACGGGCGAATGGAGATAAATCTAATGTTGGGGGATCACCGCTGAACAAAGTAACTACCGTGACCTGCTGCCCACGGTTTACCTGCTGCCAGATCACCCCGCCGCAAGAAAAGACGGCATCATCCAAATGTGGCGAAAGATACAGATTATTCACGACCCTCCAAAATCAGCCGCCTGACTTTCAAATTATAGTATGATTCAAGCATCGCCATCATTTCAGCACAAACAGGAGTGGTCTTATGGGGTTTTTAAGTTCACTTTTTGGAAGAAAACCGTATCCCACGGAGTTTCAGACCGAAGTCGCCAGTCTGCTCAAAGAACTGGTCACGATTGGGATCAAAGAAGATTACCTTTCCGAGTTCCCTGGGAATGGGTACAACGCGCAGTGCCGGCACCTCCGCACCCGCCTGATCGGAAAACGACTGGGTGAGATCGGTGGAAACGCTTTGTTGAGCTGGGCCTATGATCAGGTTCGCAAGAAAGCGGGTCGCGTTCCGGCTTCGCATCTTGAATACGCTTGGCAAGACATCGGAAACTGGGAACCTTAAACCTCACAACCAGGTTTAAGATTTGAAATCTTTTTTGCCGGCTCGTGCCGGCATTTTCTTTATCCGGTCCCATAAATACCCGCCCCCCAGGATAAGCACCGCGCTCGCTACCACGATCAAAGCCATGTGACCATACCAGATATTCAAGCCCAGGGTGTAATAGCGAAAGAGATACCAATTAAGAAAGACCAGAATGAACACGACCTCAATGGCTGCAATTCGCCAAAACCAGGGTAATTTGCCCTCCCGAACGCGCAACCAAAGCCAACCCACGATGAGCGAAAGCCAGGGCAGGAAGATCGTGCGGTAACGCGGATTGTCCCACTGATCACCCCCACCCCGCAAGGATGACACAAGAATCCAAACGATCAAGGCGAAATAGGTAAAAACAAGCAGGCTGCGATTCTCGGATTTTTCCGCTTTGAACACAGCAAAGACCGCGGTTGCCAGGAATGGCAGCACGAGATACCAACCCAGGGCGCGGAAGATGGCAATGCCCATCCAAATCGCTTTTGAAGGGTAAACCAAAGCGGCTGGCAATAAGGGTTGCGACAAGCCGTAAAAGGTCAGGAAGGGAATTTTCCACTGGCTGCCGATCTGAACCAACAGCTCAGTGATCCAACCTGAGCTCGATTCAGCCAGGTAAAATTCATAGTCCAGGCTTGTTTTTAACCAAACCCAACCCAAAATGCCGGTGGCGATTAGAGCAAGAAGAAAAAATGTCAGGGCAACGCGCCGGATGGCAGGTTTTGTTTGACCAGAGAGCCAGTCAAAGAAAACCAACCCGGACACAAAAATCAAAATTACACCAGCGGTGGGTGCCGAAACTAAAAAGGTCAGTCCCGCGACCAGAATGGACAGGATAAGAGTCTTGATGGGGCGGATCTTCCAATCGAGACAAACCCAAAACGCGATGCAGGCTAAAGCGATCAAAAAAGGTTCCCGCATTTGGGAGCTGCCCAACAAAACGCCATCAGGATATAAAGCATAAACCCAACCCGCGGCTAAGGCTGCCTTTCCTCCCCACCGCCGGGTGATGGCGTTAAATAACAATGCCAATCCGAATGTCATGGCAAAAGCAGCAAGTAAAACGATCAACAATGGCCGGTGGGCGTCTGGAGAAAAAATCCAATAAATGAAAGCGCTGAATGCCAACAAGCCACCATACTGGTCTGTTGCGCGATATTCTTTCAGGTTGCCAAGCCACTGGTTGCCGCTGGTGGCGACCTGATAAGCTGCCTGATCACGTTCATACGCATCTGAAAAAACATAGCCAGCGTCTTGAACAGGGTTGTTAAAACCGAACTCAGGCAAACCTAATGCCAAAAAGACACCCAATAGAATCCTGGCTGAGAAACACACCAACAGGATCACCATGAGAGCCTTACCGCCTGCCAACTTATGCCAAATACGAATCGTGGCGAAGACCAGCAGGGATGCCAAAATTCCAATGCGCACCCATCCCAGCCAAAAATTGCCGTGGCTCAGTCCGCTAACGAGCGCTGAAAGTGTAAAACCACTGACCACTGACAAAAATAACTCTTTTTGGAGTTGGGATTTATTCATCATAAAACCTCAAGCAAAGGATTCCAGGATTAATCGCATGCGCCGTTGCCAGGAGTGGTTTTCGACGTCCTTACGGGCTTGTGTGGCGATCCGTTCACGCAATGCCGGGTTCTCGATCAACTCAGCGAATTTGCTTTTAAGGTCATCAAAGTTTTCCGGTTCGTAAAACACAGCATTTTGGTCATTGAGAACTTCACGCAACACGGGCAAATCGCTGGTAACAATCGCGCGACCCGCGGCCATGTACTCGAACATCTTCATCGGGCTGCAAACGTCGGCGGTGTTGCCGCCGCTGCTGCCCGCCACGGTTTTACCAAAGGGCATTAATAACACATCCGCGGCAGCCTGGTAAAGAGGGAGAACCTGGTTATCCACGAACCCGGTCAGTTGGATATTGGTAATCGCGGCTGCCTGGATCTGATCATTCCAATCTTTCACCGCTTCGGGTTTTCCACCCACCCATACAAAATTTACTTGTGGAAAATGACTCGCTAGTTTGAAGAGCATTTCCAAGCCGCGTCCCCGATAAAAACCGCCCGTGTAAACCGCAGTCAGTTTTTCAGAAAGACCTAGTTTTTCCCGCGCCACGGATGCAGAAATCAAGAACTGGTATCTTTCAAGGTCCACTCCGTCTGGCGCCACGATCAATTCATTCTTGGGTAACAACATTTCAAATCTTGATTCGATTCGCTCCACCAGCGCGTGGGTGATTGAAACAATGCGTTTATTGGATCGGGATCGAACAAATCTATTCAGAAGACTTTTTCCGAATCGACCGGCTGGTAGATCGTGTAATTCGAGAATGACCGGCAACTTGAGTTTTTGAGAAAAATAGGCTACCCATAACATGCGCGTGTAGACCAGGTCCACTTTTTGGAGGAGACACGATTGAAGCGCCCGGAATATAAAATCGAAGCGTTTAAAATGGCGGATGGACCGGATACGGGTAATGTTAAAACTCACTGACAACCCATACCGAGATTGCATTTCGGGCCAGTCCACGGCTCCGCTGCCTGGGACGATGAGGGTGACAGTGTGCCCGTTCTGGGAAAAAGCCTGGCAAACTTTCATCACCTGGATACTGTTCGCTGTTGAGGATGGGATCGCCGAAGTAGCGATATAAGCGATTTTCATGCTTCACCTGCCGATGTTTCAAGCGACTCAGCTTTCTTGATCAAATCATACCCGAGTATTACCATGATGCCGACGGTCAAAACAAAATAGGCGCTCAGAAGCAAGGCTTCTACATTCATACCGAAGCGTGGCACGAGGAGCAACGACAAGCCAATCTTCAGAACACCCCCCCCAGCCATCACGTAGAGCGGAATATGAGCGTTGCCAAAGGAGAGCAGCAGGCTGCGGTTCCAAAAGAAGATATTGGAGATGCCAAAACCAATCAACAAGATCATTAATGAAATGTACGAGGGCGTAAACTCATTTCCGTAGGTCACCCCGATCAACCATTTACCTAGCACGGCCATGAACAAGGTCACCCCAATCGTCCAGGCTGCCGACAAGATACTGACGCGTTTAAGTAATCGTCTCAACTGCTGCCAGGTTTTAGAAGCCACGCTGCGTGTGATCTCTGGGAAAGCGGTGAAGTTGAAAGGCGTAACAGGGATGATCAAAAGCCCAACAATGGCCAGCGCTACTTTATACAAACCAACCGCTTCGGTGTTCAATAACAAACCAACCCAAAACGGTTCGCTCTCACTAACCACCAACTTTAGTGTGCCGCTCAGATTGGTGCTGACCGCGAAACGAGTCATGTCTTTCAATGCAGGCAAGATCGTGAGTTTCGTCCGCCACCAATCGCGGTCAACTTCCTTGCGCATGTAGAACGCCGCGGCGATAACCGGGCTAAACCCCAAAAAGACCTTGCCGATCAAGTATGCCAAAAGGACGGTCATCACGTTACCTTTAAAGATAAACGCGAGCGTGATCATACTAAAGGTCAAAATGGTTTGGATGAGTGTAATCCAGCCTTGCACTTTGTAATGGTTCAAGACCCTTAGAACACCATTGGAGGTCTCAGTCATCAGATTGGCGAGAATCGCCAATCCGAAGATTTGGAACAGGATCAACGAACCACTATCCTTGGCTACGAAACGAGCACCCAAGGGGGCTACCAACAGGAGAAAACCAAAAGCCACGAGCGAGGTGACACCTTCCACCAACACCGAAGCTTTGACAGTCGCGCTGGCATGCGCCTGGTTGCCTTCAGCAACTGACTTGCCAAAGTAGCGCACCACGAATTCGCCCATGCGAAAAGAAAAGAGCTGATTAACCATGGTCACAAAGGTCATGGCCACGGTGATCACCCCCAGCGTCTCCACCCCCAACAAGCGGGCTACCAGGATGCTTTGCACGGCTACAAACACCATACTCGCCGTGGAGGACGAGAAAAGATAACCGGTGTTCTTTAGAACCCGGCGTAACAATGGATCTTCATGCAGGAATCTTGAAACGCGTTGTTGCAAAGAACTCATGGAGTCAATACCTGAGACGCCCAATGGCGTTGCGCCATATACCAGTCTACCAGTTCGGTAACACCTTGATCCAGCCCCACTGTCGGCTGCCAACCTAGCATGACGCGCGCCTTGTCAACGTTCGCCCAATTGGCTTCAACATCCGCGGGGTGGCGGGGAATATACTCAATCCGCGCCTTTTTGCCAACCCGCTCTTCGATCATGGTGAGCAGTTGCGCGATGGTGATGGTCTCATGGCCTCCGAGGTTGATGATCTCGTAACCCAAGGGTTTGGTAGCCGCGATCACGCCATTGGCGATGTCTTCCAGGTTGGTGAAACCGCGCATCTGCGAACCGTCTCCGGTAACGTGAACCGGCTTGCCCTCCGCGATCCATTGCGCGAATCGGAACATGACCATGTCTGGCCGACCGGCCGGGCCGTAAACCGTGAAGAAGCGCACAACAGTGGTGTCCAGGCCAAAGAGATGGAAATAGGTGTAAGCCATCACTTCTGCGGCTTTCTTGCTGGCAGCGTAGATCTGCAAAGGATGACTTGAATCGGCATCTTCAGGTGTTGGCAATGGCGGGTTAGCGCCATAAATTGACGAGGTTGAGGCAAGAACCATCTTCTTTACACCCGTCTTGCGGCACCATTCCATCACATTGAGGGTGCCTTCCGCATTAGTCTGCAGGTACACTTCCGGGATCTCCACAGCCTGCCGCACCCCCGCCCTTGCAGCGAGGTGAATAACAGCCTGGAAGTCTTGATGTTTCGAATTCAATTCATCAAACATACCAGGGCGGCAAATATCGTCGCGGATAAATGTAAAATCCTGGATTTGGGAAAGTTGTTTCAATCGCCACTGTTTGAGGCGGACGTCGTATGAATCATTAATATTATCGATCCCGACAACTTGATTACCGGCGGCGGCAAGTTTTTCGATCACCCGGCGGGCGATAAAGCCAGTCGCGCCAGTGACAAGGTATTTTGCCATTAGAGCCGCACCACTTTTTTATTTTTCACTCCGGCTTTGCCTAGCGCGTTGCGAGTGTCGACGATCAATTTCGCCTGGTTCAAGATGGCGCTGTAATCATAAACCTTGTGGTTGGTGATGATCACCACGCAATCCGCGGCGGCAACCGCTGTCATCACCTCTTTGACTGATTCGATCTTCCAATCTTCATGGGCGATCAGGGGAATGTACGGGTCGTGGTAGCTGACCTTGGCACCTTTTTGCTGCAATAAACGGATCACGTCAATGGCAGGGGATTCACGCAGATCATCGATATCCGGTTTGTAAGCGGCACCAAGCACCAGCACGGAACTACCCTTGATCGATTTCTGATGGTCGTTCAACGCATCTTGAACCTTAGAGATGACGAATCTGGGCATATTGGTGTTGATCTCTGAAGCCAGCTCGATGAAACGGGCGGTGTAATTCAAAGAATGAAGTTTCCAGGAGAGATAGAGGGGGTCGATGGGGATGCAATGCCCGCCCAAACCGGGGCCTGGCGAGAACTTCATGAAACCGAAGGGTTTGGTGGCGGCGGCGTCAATAACCTCCCACACATCCACACCCAGACGGTCGCACATCAAAGCAAGTTCGTTAACGAACCCAATGTTGATCATTCTAAAGGTGTTTTCAAGTAACTTGGCCATTTCAGCCACTTCTGTAGATGACACCGGCACGACCCGGTCTAGTGCCTGGGCGTACCAAGCCGCCGACACTTCAGAGCATTTTTCCGTGATGCCGCCGATCACCTTTGGAGTGTTTTTTGTAGTCCAGTCTTCACGGCCTGGGTCAACCCGCTCGGGTGAAAAAGCGATAAAAATGTCCTTCCCTGCCGTCAATCCACTTTTTTCGGTCAGAGCAGGCAACACAAGTTCGCGGGTTGTGCCCGGATAGGTGCTGGATTCAAGGACCACGATCATACCCGCGTGAACGTAAGGAGCAAGCCCTTCCGCCGCGCTAATAATAAAGGAAAGGTCAGGGTCTCCTGTCTGACGCAAGGGTGTGGGTACGCAAATGGCCACGGCATCAATATCTTTCAAGACGGTGTAATCACTGGTGCCTTTCAGGCGTCCAGCATCAACCAGTTTCTTGACCTGCACGGTGGGGACGTCCATGATGTAGCTCTCGCCCCGATTCAGACGTTCCATTTTTTCACTCACCGGGTCAATACCGGTAACCGTAAAACCAGCTTCCGCGAAGACTGTGGCGAAAGGCAGCCCTACATAACCCATGCCTAACACAGCAACGCGGGCAGTCTTATTTTCCAGTTTCTTGATCAGTTCAGTAGCAAGTTCCATTTTTCACCATTTTTGGGAGGATTTTAGAAAAGGTTCAATTGTTCCGCGGGTGGCGGAGCAGGATCGATCAACTTTTCTTGAGAAGGTTTCGATTCATTATAACTTTGCCTTTGTTTTTGTGCCTGTTCGATTGCCATGGGCAGCGACCTGAAATCGTTGATAATGTCATTCTTCAGGTTGGGTTGATGCAGGGCAGCCGCAGGATGAAACATTGGAACAACCAATCGCTCGTTCACCCAGGCGGGTTTTCCGTGGATAGCGCTGATGCGCGCCATCGGGAAATATTTTGCCATTGAAAACCTACCCAGGGTTACGACCACAGATGGATTGATCGTCTCGATCTGTTTATCGAGGTAAACCGCGCAGGCGCTGAGTTCATCAGGCATGGGGTCACGGTTTTCAGGCGGTCTGCATTTGACCACGTTCGTGATAAAAACATCTTCCCTTTTAAAACCAGCATATCCGATCAGTTCGTCAAGGAATTTTCCGGCTTGCCCAACAAAGGGACGGCCCATCTCGTTCTCGTTGAATCCAGGCCCCTCGCCGATGAAAAGAATCGCGGCGTTGACCGGTCCCTCCCCCGGGACGGAGCGTTTGCGTGAAAGATGCAGCCTGCAATTCTCGCAAGCTGAGACTTGATGCGCGATCACTTGCAATACTTCAAAAGCGCCCAATGGGAAGCCTCCAAAAACTCCCTTCAATTTTACCTTAGAGAAAGGATTCAAATCTCCCTAAATCTGGTGATACCAAATTCATCAAAATGGCATCTTCACCATTGTCCTGGTAATACCCCTTGCGAATACCCTCTTCGGTGAAACCAAATTTTTTGTAAAGGTTTCGCGCGGCCATATTTCCACGCCGAACTTCCAGAAACGCCTTTATCGCTCCGCCAGAAATGCCATCGACGAGAGCCTGAGCCATCAAACGCTCCCCGACCTTGTGTCGGCGAAATTCAGGATTAACCGCGAAGGTAGCCACGTGCAACTCATCCACAATCAGCCAGAGAACCGCCATCGCCGCCAGTTTCACTTGCCCGTTTTCAGTGTGAGCGTCCGCCACCCAACAACGGGAGCAATCGTTTTCGGTAAGTTCAAAACGAAAAGAACTCTCAGGCCAGGGCATGGCAAAAGAGGCCTTGTCGAGGGCAATAACCTCGGGCAGGTCGTTCAATTCCATTTTGCGAATCGTAATCGGGATTAAGGGTTCCAAACTGTCACTCGGGGATGCCGCCAGCAATATGCAGGTAGATCGGGGCGAGTAAAACCGGGTCATCACGCTGCCCAGCCTGCCAGCGTGCCCAACCAACCTCCGCCAACATGGAAGGTTGGCGCGTTGACGATGCCGGGGAAGTCAAAATTGCGTTTTTCCATTTGCGACCCAATGTTTGGCGGTCCTCAGCAGTCAACTCGCCGCACAAGATGGTCGGTCCTTGAATGCGTTCTGATAGGTCTTCAGGGGTGATTACCTCGGGTTTTCCAGAAGATTGCCATCTGGAATCCTTGACCTCATACCAACCCATTGCCAGACGCCCCCTGCCGGCCGGTAGGAGAACAGCCATGGGGTGTTCCGCTAGAGGTTGGGCTGCCGCGAGCGCATCAAAGGTGGGCACCCCCACGATCGGGATGTGCAATGAAAACGCTAATCCCTTGGCAAACGCCAATCCGATGCGCAAACCGGTAAACGTGCCGGGGCCGGTGGCGACAACCAATAATTCAAGATCAACGGGTTTAACCCCGCAGCGTTTCATCAAGAGATCCACAGCGGTGGTCAACTCTACCGTGTGATGGTGCATTGACCTCCATTGCAACTCGCCCACCACCACGGGGTCATCGTACAAGCCGATGCCGATGGTTTGGGTCGAAGTATCTATGGCAAGGAGCATTTCACCCTCCAAAGACCTGGTGTTTGAAATTCTCGACCAGGTTTTCATTACGTTTTCCGACGGGTTTAACCACCAGATTACGCTGTTCATCCGCGATCCAACTCATATTGATCCAAAGGATGTCTTTCGGCAGGGCGGCCTGAATGCGCTCAGCCCATTCCACGATCAAGGCTCCGCTTGCTATCATTGCCTCCAGGTCGAGGTCTTCGGCTTCAAGCGCGGATTCCACCCTATACGCGTCCATGTGGTGCAACAGACCACCGCCCGGTTTGCGATAATCGTTGACCAACACGAAAGTCGGGCTTGAAACAGCGTCGACGGACCCCCACCCATGGGCGATTCCTTGAACAAGGGTCGTCTTGCCCGACCCAAGGTCGCCGGAAAGCGCAAGCACATCACCCGGCTGAAGTAAACCACCAAGACGCACGCCCAGACGCCGGGTCTGTTCCGGGCTGCGGCTAATAAAATCAAGTGAATTGGCGGTCAAGATCGGCATGATGTTCGAATTATAAGGCAGACCCGCGATGCGAACAAGTTGAGCGTGTGAAATGAGCATGCGAAATGCCTCTCGAAACCAGACTTTTGAGGGTTCAATCGGTTACAATTGAGCCAATCCAATCCGCGAGGAAAACATGAAGTCGCTCCCCACCCCCAAAAAGAATTTCTGGCAGCAGATCAAGTCGGAATTCAATTCCATTTCATTCACCTGGAAAACGCTGCAAGATTACGCCATCCTTTTTGCAGGCGCCCTGGTTCAGGCTGTCGCGATGAGATTGTTCCTGGTTCCGGGCTTATTAGTCAGCGGTGGAATTAGCGGCGCGGCCCAAATCATTAATCATTACATCACCTTTCCACTCGGCGTGATGATCTTTTTAGGGAACATCCCCTTGTTCATCCTTGGGTGGCGCTTCTTGGGAGGTTCGCGATTCGCGATCCGCACCGCTTTTGCAGTCACCAGTTTTTCGATTCTGACCGACCTTTTGGTATTATGGTTGCCTCCCGCTGGATTGACGAATGACAATGTGTTGAACGCTTTGTTTGGCGGTGTGCTGCTGGGCATTGGTCTGGGCCTCGTTTATCGTGGGCAAGGCACCAGCGGCGGCTCGGATATCCTGGGGCGCATCCTGAACCACCGTTTTGGGATTTCCATCTCGCAAGCCTATTTGATTACGGACACGGTTGTGGTTTTAGCCGGTGGCTTCGCTTTCTCGTGGGAAAACGCGCTTTACGGCATGGTGGTCATTTACGTGAGCGGCATCGCCGCGGAAATGATCTCGGAAGGCTCAAGCATCTTCCGCACAGTGATGATTATCACTGATCAGTCTGAAGCGGTAAAAAGCAGCATTCTAGAGAATCTCGAACGTGGGGTGACAATCCTCAGCGGTACCGGGGGCTATACCTCCGCTGACCGTCCGGTGCTCTATTGTGTGATCACCCGTGCGGAAGTGAATCAGTTGAAACAATTGGTAAAAGAAATCGACCCCAAAGCCTTTATGGTCATCGGGGTCGCGCATGAAGCCCTGGGGGAAGGGTTTAAACCCTTAAAATAATCAGGTTCCTAGAAAGTGAAGCGTCGCACCAACCACCAGCCCGATTTGGCCAAGGTGGTAGGTCAAATGCACAAAACTCTGCCCGTGTTTTATCTTCTTGACGAAGCGATCGTATCCCAATAACGTATCAGAAACATAGAATAGAATGCCACCCGATGCAGCGAAAAGAGAAGGTGAGCCTTGCCAATCTGGCCTGAAAAAAGTGATCAGGGTGGAGAGGAGCATCAAGGTGAGCGTCAACCCGTAAGCAAAGACAGCCGATAAGAAGCGTTTTCCACGCGGAACCTTCATCACACCGGGTTTCAAGACGTTAAAGACCCGCGCGGCAGAAAGACCGACCATCCCCGCGGCCAGCAACGTACCAAAACCGAGCGGGGCGGGTTGTTGATTGAACCCCACGAGGTAAAAGAGGTGCGCCACCAGGAACGCGCCCAGACCTACCAGAAAATAGCGGGGGTTGAGCATAAGTGCCACATCACCGGCGAGCGAAAAGGCGAGTGCCAATCCAATCCAAAGCATGGCTCCTTGCCAGCCCGTCACCTGATAAGTCCACAACATTAAGAACAGGATCGTGGCGGGCTTGGCGATGTATAGCCTAATCTTCCAGCCCTTCCATGTGGAAGCCCAATCCAACAAAGCGAAAGCGATGGCGACAAAGAACGGCCAGGTCAGCAAATCAATCTTCCTTTCGGCCGGCATAACCCAACAACTGCAAGGCATCTACACTGTTGCGCCAGTTCTTGTTGACCTTGACGCGCAGGTCCAGGAATATTTTGCGTCCACTCATAGATTCGATCTCCTGGCGGGCGCGGGTGCCGATCTTCTTGATCATCTCTCCACCCTGCCCGATCAAGATTCCTTTTTGTGAATCGCGCTCCACAAAAAGGGTGGCTTCGATAAACGCACCTTCTTCGCCGCGTTCTTCATATTGGTCAACCCGAACGGCGATACAGTGCGGAACTTCGTCTCGCACGAAAGTGAGCACTGACTCACGGATCAACTCCGCGGCGATGTCGCGTTCATAGTAATCGGTAACCGTATCCTCATCGAAAAACGCTTCACCCTCAGGAAGATATTTTTGAATCCGTTGGAGCAGGTCATCAATGCCGGTTTTATTGAGCGCTGAGATGACCAGCATTTCTTCCGCGGGGAAAAGCCCCAAAGCTGCTTTTTGTCTCTCATCCAACACTGGCGTTGAAACCAGGTCGGATTTCGAAAGCAAGATCAAAACTGGTGGGCGTTTTCTAAATGATAATAATTTTTCTGCGATGAGGGTGTCTTCGTTCGTCATGGGTACGCTGGCATCGATCAACCACAAGACCAGATCAGCGTCTCTGAGTCCTTCCACGGCTTCCTGGTTCATGAAATCGCCCAGTTTATGCTGGGGCACGTGCAGGCCGGGTGTATCCACAAAAACGATCTGGACTTCGGGCGTGGTGAGGATGCCCAACTGCCGGCGCCGGGTGGTTTGGGGTTTTGCCGAAACCGCCGCGACCTTTTGATCTAGAAGGGTGTTGATCAACGTGGATTTGCCCACGTTCGGCCGTCCGGCCATTGCCACATAACCCGCTAATATTTTTTTTGGCTCAGCCATCTTAAACCTTCTCTCCAATACGACTGCTTTCGGGAGAGGGGGATTGCCCTCTTTTCCGATTCACAATAATGATACCCAAAATAATTAAAACCCCACCTGCCAACAAACGCCAATCCACGGGTTCATGTAAAACGACAGCCCCCAAGGTGACGCCAATCAACGGGAAGAGGTAAGTTGTCATGCTTACCCGTGAAGGACCGATATCTACCATCAAAGAATACCAGGTAACAGAGGCGAAGAAAGAGCCAAGCAAACCAAGCCAGGCAAACGCCAGGTAAGACACGGGTTGGGTTGGCAGGGTGAATGGAGCTTCTGTGGTGAGCATGAAGGGAACAATAAAGATCAAAGCAAAGGACATTTGTCCGAGCGCCTGGCTGTCAGGCGAAACGTCTTTGTTATTGCGCTTCGCGAATACCGCGCTAGCCCCATACCCGAGCACAGCTACCGCCATGGCGAGGATGCCGAGTGCCTGGTTGGACAACCCTCCGCTGATACGGTTGGACATCAACAACAGCACACCACTAAATCCAACCATCAAACCGATGGCGCGTTGCGCTGTCATGCGCTCCTCTTTGAGGAAGATGGCGGCGATGAGCGCGGTGGCCAGCGGCTGCGTGGAATTCATAATCGAAGCCATGCCCGAAGTGATAAATTTCTCGCTCCAGGTAATCAAAACAAAGGGGAAAGCAACATTAAAGAACCCAAGGAAGAGATAGAGCCACCAATATTTTAGTGGAAACTTCTTGCGCAGGAAAAAAGTGTAAATTAATAGACCAAGCGTGGCAAAAGAAACCCGAAAGAAAACCACCGTCCCTGGGCCGACTTCCCGCAAGCCAATCTTGATCCAGAAGAATGAAGTACCCCATACCAGTGAAAGCGCGAAGAATTTAAACCAGTTTTTGACCGACAATCTTGTGTCCTTCCATTTCCAATAACCATTGCTTCGTTTTGATCCCCCCTGCGGCTGAGAAGCCAGTCAGCCGGCCATCGCTGGCCACAACCCGGTGACAGGGGATGACAATCAGGAGCGGATTCTTACCCAAAGCCGCGCCTACAGCCCGGCTGGCGTTGGCCGTACTCATTTTTTTTGCCAATTCCCCATAAGTTAGGATCCCACCAAAGGGTATCTCGAGGGCGGTTTGGTATACCCTTTTTTGAAAGGGTGTTGCGAAACGCAGATCGAGGGGCAGGTCAAAACGCTCACGCTTACGAGCCATGAATTCCAGAATCTGATCCATGGCCAACCGGGCGTGTTGATACGCGATCGAACTGTCCAATAATGAATCAGGTTTCTGCCCCCGGGTAACAAGGTTTCCGAGCAGGTGAATCCTAAGCAAACCCTCGGTGGTGGCGCTGATCTCGATCGCGCCGATGGGCGATTCCTGTTCAATGAGGGTTTCAAAGTCATTCATCCGGTTCATCAAGGGTCATCCAGATCATTTTTCAACAACCAAAAAACATGAAACTGTCAAGAAATTATCGTAGGGTAATCGTAGGGTAAGAGTCAAGTAAAGAAAAGCCCTTTAAGGTATTCTATCTAAAGGGTGACTTCTTTTCTTCTCCTCCTTAGCAAAGAGAGCCGGGGTCGGCGTCCCCGGCTCTCGATGATTTTACCACACGGAAGGCTGCGGCCTTTTTTTAAGACAGGGATCCTCGCACAACCGAAATGCGAGGATCTTTGTTTTTAACTCAGTCATTCTTCCTTCGGAAAATAATGTTTAGCCCAATTGGAACCCTCACCTCGATTCACAGGTAAGCAGATTTCATTTGTGATAAACTAGTCTCGTCGTTCATAACCAGGAATCAAGAACCGAGGAGCAGAGAATGGAAAAGAGACCAACCTATGGTGTGGATATCGCCGGTGTTCACCGAGAACTGACCCTTTTCGAGATCAAACCCGGGCTGCGCATCGCCATTCTCAACATCCTGGGTGATACCGAATTGGTGCAAGCCTGCGCCAAGGCGCTCGCCAAGAAACTTGAATCAACACCCTGCGACGTGCTGATCACTGCTGAAACCAAGAGCATCCCCCTGGCCTACGCGCTATCTGTGGAGATGAACAAGCCTTACGTCATTTTCCGCAAGAGCTACAAACCCTATATGGGAAAAGCTTTACAAACTGAGACACTTTCCATCACCACGGGCGAACCACAGACCCTCTTCCTGGATGAAAAAGATCTTGACCTGATCAAGGGCAAAAACGTGGTCATCGTGGACGACGTCATCAGCACTGGTTCCACACTTCAAGGCATGCGGTTACTCACCGGCAAAGCCGGGGCGAAGATCTCGGGTGAGGCGGCCATTTTCACAGAGGGTGAACGCGCCAAATGGGGAGATATCATCTCGCTTGGGCACTTGCCCGTTTTCACCGATTAGATAAAATAACCGCTCGTTTGAGACAAACTCAACGAGCGGTTTTCTATTAGAGGTTGTCGAGCACGCCCGTGCGCAGGCTTATCCGCTCGGTGATTAAAAAAGATACGTATCCCACAATGATATAAATCAACCCGATGAGGATCTCACCCAGCAAAAGGGGCGCGATGTCAATCCAACCCGCGCCGGCGAGAGCAAGCCTGGCCGCCTGGATGCCGCGCGTCATCGGCAGCGCCGAAGAGAGCGCCCTCAGCGCAGGTGGGAGCAGGTCAACTGGAAAGTTGACACCTATGACTACGTAAAACCCAATCTGCAGCGTGGAGGTGATCATCCAGCCATCGCGGCTGAGAAGGGTAACGGTGCCCATGATAAAGCCCATGCCTGTGGAGGTGATCGTGATCAATAACACACACAATCCTACCAATAGAAAATTGGTTTGGCTCATGTCGAGGTGAAAGACAAGGATAGCCACCGGTAACGCTACCAGCACGGTGGTGAGCCCGTCTAAAATGTGAAAGAACGCCCGCCCCATGAAGAGCGGAGCGCGTGGCGCCGGGCTTCCCAGAAGATATGACAACGCCCCGAACTGTTTCTCGCCGCCAATGGTCATCGACATTCCAGAGACCCCATTCAACGAAGGCATCAGTAAAATATTACCAATCACGATGTAGACCGGGTCGGTCAAACCGGCAAACTTACCCATGAAGACAAACATGAACATCGAAAAAAGAGGGAAGCCCAACTTGCTTGCAAAATAATTAAATGGCGTGCTCCAGGCAAAGAGCGCGCGGTAAGAAAACCAGGCCTGGTAAAAATAGAGACGAACAATTTGAACGGCCGATCGGATCATATCGAGCTCATCTCCCCGGTCTTGCGGATCATGTCGTGCACCTTGACATCCAGCCAGGTGGAAACCAGACAGAAAACGAGTGAGATCGCCAGCGATACAACCCAATTCAACCAGATCTGAGGTTGAAACGGTTCACCCAAAAATGCCGCTTGCAGAGATTGAAGCGCCCAGCGGATCGGAAAGATCAAGGATATACTCTGCATCCAAACCGGAAGGATGTGGATGGGATACATGAAGCCACAAAAAACAGCCACGGGCAGTTCCAAAAAATCGACAATCGAACCTGAAAGACGCGACCATACCAGGAAATTTGCCAGGAATATACCCATACTCCAAAGACCAAGCAAAAGCAACAGCAAGGAAACCAGTGCCATAACCAGGTTGACCTGGCCTAATGGGTAGTCGAAGATCAATACGGCGGCCAGGAAAGCGGCGGCCAGGCTGACCAAGCCTGTGAGGACATTTGAAAGGGTGCGAATCGCTTCCACCTTGCGCAAGGATGTGGGGCTGCCCACGATCAATTCAAGCGTGCCCTCACGCCTATCGGCGCGAATATCGTAGGTCGAGCTAAACACCAGACCGCTCCACATACCGAGAATTCCACTGCCGATGACGGAATAAACCAGGTTCGGCGCCTGGTTCCCCGCCGCGCGCGACAAGATCATGGCTACCGCGCTAAAGACCGCAGGCTGGATAAAGAATATGGCGAAGGAATACCAATTGAAGGTGCGCATGCGAAACTGGACGTTGATCTGACGTCCGATCAGGCGCAATTGGCTGGCGATCATTTTTCACCCCCCTGGATGATGGCCACATATACATCTTCGAGGGTCTGATTGCGTACTTCCAAACCCTGAATCGATTTGGACTGCAGGAAAGCCCCCATTACCTTCAAAATGGATTCGGGTTCGGGCGTGCGCACACGAATCCGGTCACCCTGAGTCTCAGTGTTAGTTTCAACAATTGTTCGTGGTTCGAAAGGTTGTAGTTGTCTTTGTAGAGCACCCGTGGATGTGTGATCAATGATCGCCTCGATCACTGTTTCCTTGCCGATGCGCTTTTTTAAGGATGCCGGTGTGCCTGACGCGACAACATTGCCGTGGTTAACGATGGCGATGCGGTCACATAGTTCCTCGGCTTCAGCCATGTAATGCGTGGTGAGGAGAATCGTTTTACCCATTGCGACCAGGTTTTTCACGGTAGCTCTTAATTCTCGTGCCCCAACCGGGTCAATTCCCACCGTAGGTTCATCTAGAAAAAGCAGCTCAGGGTCATGGAGCAACGCCCTGGCAAGGTGAAGTCGCTGCTGCATACCGCTTGAAAAAGTTTCTACACGGTCGTCCGCGCGGTCGGAAAGACCGACCAACCCCAGCAATTCTTCAATCCGCTTGCGAGTGAGGGCTGGTTCCATGGCGTAAAGCTCGGCAAAATAACGCAGGTTATCTCGAGCCGTCAACCGACCATAAAGCCCCCTGGCACCGCCAAAAGTAAAACCGATGCGTTTGCGTATGTCGCGGGTGTTCTTAAGAATGTCCATGCCCAGAATGGAGATCGTTCCACTCGTGGGCAATAACAGAGTGGAGAGCATTTTAACCGTGGTGGTTTTGCCAGCACCGTTCGGGCCTAGCAAGCCAAAGAGTTCCCCTTTATTGACATTGATGGAAATATTTTCTACTGCCAGAGTGGTGCGCGTCTTGGCACCCCAGAAACCGCGCCGGGTGACAAAGGTCTTACTGAGTGCCTGGGTTTCAATCGCCTGGAATTCCATTTCGCTCCTCTTGCCCCATTGGATTCGAAGTAGGTAGGTCTTGTGGATCGCGCTTAAAGGATCTGCGCGCCCTGGCTGGCGTGGGTAACAAAAACCGGAGCAGAGAGACCGGTGTGTCGTTGGTATTCGTTGGCCAGGGTTTGAACAAAAACCTCAGCGCGATCTGTTCTAACCAGGCTAACCGTGCAACCACCGAACCCCGCTCCCGTCAAACGCGCGCCCAAACAACCTTCGAGCCCTGTAGCAATTTCCACGAGTGTATCCAATTCGGGGCTCGAAACCTCGTAATCGTCTCTCAACGATGTGTGAGTGGCCACCATGAGCTTGCCAAAACTGGTCGAGTCGCCATCCTCAAGGCAGCGGATCGCGCGGTCCACGCGTTCTATCTCGCTGACGACGTGCCTGGCATGCCGGTAAACTGCTTCGGTCACTTGCGACCGAACCGCTTCCAGTTCAGCCAAAGTGACATCCCTCAGAGAGTTGATGTTTGGGCGAGTCTGCTGCACCACCTTGACCGCGGCCTGGCAGTCGTTGACCCGGTCGTTGTATGCCGAGGTCATCAATGTTCTGCGGACAGTCGAATCTGCGATGACGATGGACACATCTTCAGGAAGGGGAACAGGTTTGAATTCCAGGGAGCGTGTGTCAAGCAAGACGGCATGTCCGGCCACCCCGTTGGCGCAGGCAAACTGATCCATCAGGCCACAATTTACCCCGGCGTATTCCACTTCGGCTTGCTGACAATAGCGAGACAAAGTCAGGCGGTCCATCTTCCAGCCACCCATGGCTTGCCACATTACCGCGAAACCAACCTCCACAGCGGCTGAACTGCTCAACCCCGCCCCAATGGGGATATCGGAGGTAAATTCGCAATCTACGCCTTGAATGGAATAACCGGCACGCTGCAGACTCCAGGCTACGCCGGCCGGGTAATGCGCCCAGGAAGGCAGTGCATCACCGAGAAAATCTACCTTGCGATCGAGATCTGATAAATTAAATTGGACGGTTTGCTTCAAATCGAGGGCATGTATACGCACCGTTTCATCTGATCGTGGGTGAGCAGACAGGTGAATCGCGCGGTCAATCGCCGCCGGCAAGACCTTGCCGTCATTTTTGTCCACGTGTTCCCCAAGCAGATTGACTCTGCCCGGAGACCTAATTTGAAGGGTTGCTGATTGCATCGGTAAGCCTCGAGACGTGCTGGTTAGTGGCCATTTTCATTTTTTGAGCGTGGTGCATTTTTTTAATGGCGTGCTCCCGCTTCATCGCCGTGGACCGGTCAGGAAGTTCTTCGATATAAACGAGATGCACTGGACGGTGAAGCCGGGTATATTTCGCCCCTCGCCCCATATTGTGTTGTTTTTCACGCCGCTGGGGATCCACCGTCCAGCCGGTGTAATAACTGCCATCCGCGCATTCAACCATGTAACAATAAAAAGCCATCTTTTTGGTTAGCGGGTTTTGCCTGGAAGAGTAAACAGCCGGCTCAACAATCCTTTGGCATCAACTTTATCCCGCTTATCAGGAGATTCCCAGTCACCAGAGATCCTCCGCGCGAGCCACTCAGCGTGATCTTCTTTAAGATCACCCAGTAGCGCATCGAGTCCTTTTTTGTCTTCGGATTCAATCAAACTCTTGATCCTGGTTAAAGATTCGATCATGGTGGTAAGGCTCGTGGTGGCGTTCAACCGATTGGCAAGGATCGCCGCAGAAGGTTGTTCGATTTCTTCAAACATGCCTAAAGCGGAAGCGCCTTGGTTGAACGCCTTTGATGCCAATTTACGCGCGTCTTGCCAACCCGGCTGACCGATCGTGGAAAGGAGTAACGCCGCGGAGGTCAGTTTCGGCAGTAGATCCACCCGCGCGCAGATGCCGTCTGCTTCGAGCGGATCGACAAAATAGACTCGCGCGCCAAGAAGCCGGGTGAGGTCGGTCACCAGGTCCACGGCTTCGGGGTTGGTATCGGGCTCGGTGGAGATGACCATGTCTGTGTTTTTGAAGTAATCCGCGCTGGGGTTACCCGCCGGGGTGGTTTCATCCACCAGGAGGGGTCCGCTAATCACCGGCATCATCGAGACAAAAAACCTATTTTTGGGGAGGATCTGTTTTGCCAGCGCGGTGGTGCTCACACGCGCCGGGGAAGTATCGATGACCACCACTTCGGGTTTAAGATGTTCAGCCATCTGTTTTAAGGTATCAGCAACCTGGTCAAGCGGCAGGGCGAGAATGACCACATCCGCGTCGCGCACGGCTTCGGGAAGATGGTAATAGATTTTGTCAAAACCGGCAGTCACTTCGACCTTTTTCATCCGCGCGGGCACGGGGTCATGCGCGCAACGGAAGATCTTGTCTTTGTGCTCCGCGAGTGCCAGACCAATAGAAACTCCAAGCTGGTTTAAACCGATCACGGTCAACTGAATGGTCATGTTTATCCTCCCAATAATACGATTTGCAATCCCCGCATGATGGGGGTCATCACGGCTCCGACCACATCCACCCCAAAGCGGGGAAGAATGAAAACGAGGGCTAACAAGAGCAGCGGACCAAAAGGCCGCAGTTTGCGATACCCCGCAGCCATTTCTTCGGGGAGCAGGAACTCCAACACTTTTTCGCCATCCAGAGGTGAAAGCGGGATGAGATTAAAGATCATCAAGAGCAGATTGATAACCAGAAAGGTAATGAGGAAATCAATTAATGAAGGCAGAACGGTTGTGGAGGGTGTGAACGGTACGAGACCAAAACGGATGGGAATGGCCGCCATTACCGCAAGTAGAAAATTGGAAGCCGGCCCAGCCAGCGAAACCCACATGGAAGCTGCTTTGGAATGATTCCGCAACGCCACTGGATTTACCTGAACGGGTTTCGCCCACCCAAAACCAACCACGATCAACATCAGGCTGCCGAAGAGGTCGAGATGCTTGAGCGGGTTAAGAGTCAACCTGCCCATGAGGCGGGGAGTATCATCGCCAAAACGATCAGCGACAAAAGCGTGGGCGAATTCATGCACCGTCAAGGCGATGAGCAGGGTGATGACGCGCGAAACGAGGACCGGAAGGGAAAGGTCAAGCATGGATTTACCTCTGCACGGCCTCATGGCCAGCAATTGAACTTCTGCCGATTATAACACGCGGCATTGATGAGTACTCTTTCCCAAAACGGATGCTCCAAACTTCCCAAAAACACGCGGGTTTTGGTGAAAAGGTATAATTCAAGGATGCCGGTTGAATATCACCTCAATGACATCATCAAAATGCGCAAAGCCCAACCTTTCGGTGGTTTCGAGTGGAAAGTGGTGCGCCTGGGCGCCCACCTTTGCTTGGAATGCCTGACCAGCGGCCACAAGGTACTGCTTACCCGGCGTGATCTTGAACACCGCACAAAGGCGCTCACCCCTGCCGTAAACAACACCGATACCCCTTAATAGTTTAAGGATTGCTGAGCTACTTAACCTCCACGAGCACCGCTCGCACCAACACCCGTCTGGCGTACTCTCCCGCATCCTCGTTGTAGCCCTGGCAGGTTACCAGCGTGAGCCAGGCACGTTCTTCATGTTTTAGCATGGTCGATACCGAAGAGGGTTTCACGCTTAACACCTCACGAACCGCGTAGATATATTCCTCTCCCCAGGCGTGGACAATGAGTTTGTCGTCGTATCCCAGGTAACGGATGTTGTAAAAAGGTCCGGGCAAATTAGCAGCGTCCCAGACGTGGCTGGTAAGCACCGAGTTGCCGTCAACGGTCGGGAAGGCGCTGCCTTCCAGCCAACCGGCTTGACCAGAGAGCCACGAAACATCCCAGCTATCACCCACCCGCGGAACACCCACAATCGGCATTTCAAGACCCAGCGCGGGCACTTCGAGCCATAAATCCCCGAGATTGGAAAAGCGAAGTGCCGCTGGTGTCAAGTTCGTGATCCGTCCTGGGGCAAACCCCGTCACCGGGATCAACAAAGGCGGCTTTCTGGTCAAATAGGCTAGTGCTGGTTCAGTTGCTTCAGTGTCTTCACCTTCACCCCCGCCTTGGGGTGGTTCAGGCAGGCGGATGGAAAATGAGATCAACACTTCTTTGCCCTGGTTGAGCGGACTGCCTGCCAGATCACGAATCGTGTGGGCGCCGCAAACAATCAAACGGTAGTCCCCCTCCTGAAGCGGCGTACCAGCGTTGACAGACAACGTGGCTATATAACTCATAGCATCGTAATCCACCTGCTGGATCGACAAACGAGTGTCATCACCGCCGACTGCTTCACACCCAATCGATTCGATCTGACCATTGTTCCCCGCCGAGATCAAGCGGTAATTCTCGGGGTTGTTCGCCGCGTCACTGCCGCCGTCATGGATCACATCCTTATTAAACTGGACGGTAAACTGGTGAATCCCGGTTGTTAAGACCTGACCGTCAAACGGATGTGTGCCTGCACCTGCCACGACCATGGGGTAAACGCTGTCCAGGGTCAATCCCGCGATCAGGGGGTCGTGGTCCGCTGAGCGGAAGGGATTAGTGTTGAACAAACTATCTTGCTGGGCAGCGGTTTTATAGTTCGTGTTGTAATCCAGCACGGAGGGTTCGTCCGCGTTAATCGCCCAGGTTGCCGCCCCGCTTATTTCAGATAACAATTCTGGTGAAGCCAGGGCGTAATCGAGCGCTCCCCATTGCCCGTTAAATGAATAAGAGTAAGGGGTTGTTGCACTAAATCGTTGCAGCAAATTCACATAGCCCGCATCCTCAAACAAGCGGATGGGGTCTTCACGCGCGTAGGCGTTCAGGTCACCGGTAACGAGAATATCATGTTCCCCGGTGCTGGTGGGGTCGGTTGACAGCCAGGTCAGCAGCGCACGCACGGCGTTCAAGCGAACCAGATTGCAGTTACCCTGCCCATCCCCAATATCAGGAAGGTCGCAAGCGCCGCTCTTGCTTTTAAGGTGGTTGACGTTGACCACAAAACGCGCCCCGGCCAGGTTCTCGAAAGCCTGGAGCAGCGATGCCCGGTTGCGCGCTACCGAATCCCCGCCGTTGATGAACTCCAGGGTGTTCAATACCGCCGTCTGCCCCACAGGTTGAACGCGCGCCGATTGGTAGAGCAAACCCACCTTGATCGCGTCCAGTCCCAGAGCGTTAACTTGTGAGGTGGCGGCGTCCGCATCCACAAAGGCGTAACGACCGGTAAAAGTTGCAGCATTCAAATGCTCCACCAGCGTCTGGATGGCGCTTTCAGACCCGTATCCGTCGTTTTCAAGCTCGGTGACGGCCACCACGTCTGCGTCAACAGCCAGGATTGCAGCAACCAATTTGGCGGACTGGCGTTCGAATTCGGCTTCGGTTTCAGCTCCTCGGCAATCCGTCTCTACACCGCCGACTCCCGCATGACAGCCGGAAAAGGTGTTGAAATAATTAAGCAAATTGAGTGTCATCACATGGTTGATGCCAGGCAGAATCGGCGCGCTTTCAGGACGCGGATTGGAAGCGACAAAATTAGGAACCGGGCTGGACAGGTTGACTGGTCTGAGTCTAAAAGTGTTGGGGCTGGCAGAATGGCCGCCCCAGGAATAGGTAAGCACACCTGTCAAACCAGAAACCGAGTCCCCGGCGCGCAGCGTGTTGGCCGCGCTTAATGGAGAACCGCCCCGACCAAAAAGAATGTTGGCGGGGTTTTGTTGGTTTTGGGCATCATCCAGAATGATCTGGTTCAGGAAGTTAGCGGTTTGGATTGAGCCAGCCGGCGCGCCAGGCTCGGCCAGCGCCGTGGGGGAGAACAATCGTCCATTCGCGGAGAGCGTCACCTGTCCAAACCGCCCCAAAAGATAATTGTCGGTTACAAAAAGAGTCTGAGCGAAGTTCACCAGCATACCCTCGTACCGTTCGAGAAAGTCTGGGGCTGGCAACGGCAGGCTGACCGCGACGGGTTCCACGCTGCCGCGGCCGCAGGCATGGATCGCGCTCAGGTTCACCTGCGACTGTCCCTGGTATTCGGCAGTAGTGCCGGTGACACGGACCATGTCGCCCACGCTGACCCTGTTTTGGTCGGCGCTGTCAAAGATGAAGATGCCGTCTGAAGTTAACGTATTACCATCGCCAGTTTCATCTTGAAGGTAGAAACCACGCAAGTTCGGCGAGGAACCCTCATAGTCTCCCACCACCACGCCCTGGGTGATGACCGAGCCGGAGATGGCCACACCGTTCCCCTCCCCCTGGATGGCTGGGATAGAGGTGTAAGGCAGCGAGCAGGGGTCAGCCACAGTAGAAAACCGGGTCGTGAAAGCTGCCAGCAAGTTGTCGGGAGGGTCATCCGTGTCCAGGTCGCTGACCGCAGTGGATGTTAAGGAGACAGTACAACTTTCTCCGTAGTCGAAATCGTCAAATGGGTCGAGTGTGAAAGCTGAAGGGCCGCCGCTCATGGCCGCGGAATGTAAACCGCTTTCAGTGCAGAGAATGGAGGGCGAACCCGTGGTAATCGATACCGGTTCATTGAAATTAAGGTTTATGGAAGAGTTGATCGCCACGTCCACACTGGCGTCGGTCGGGGAAACGCTCAACACGGTTGGTGGCGCGTCAGGCTGGTCTTCGGTGGTAAATATGATCTCGGCATCCGCAAGCATCTCGTCAGGCGGATCGTCCAGATCGACATCACGAACGCCTCCAGCGAATATTTTAAGGGTACAAGTTTCAGAGAATGCAAAATCTACTTCTGGGTCGAGTGTAACGATGTCGTTATTTCCACTACCCAGGGCGATGTGGCGACCACTGTTGGAACAGACGAGATCGAACCAAGTCGCGGAGAGCTCAACCGGCTCATTAAATTGGAAGTTCAGGTTGGCGTCTATTGCCACATCGACATCCGCATCAGCAGGTTGCGCCATGACCACGCTGGGAGGCTCATCTGGTTGGGGGACTGTTTCAAAGGTGAAGTTATAATCTGCGGCAGGGGTGTCTGGCGGATCATCGGTGTCAAGGTCATGAACCTTTTCAGCGATAATTGTGACCGCGCAGGTTTCGTCGAAGTCAAAATCAATGAGGGGGTCGAGTGTGAAAACGTCATCGGCTCCGCTGAACGAAACATCATGCTCGCCCGAATGATCACAAACGAGCGTCACCCAACCAGGTTGTGGTTCTACCGCTTCAGTGAAAGAGATCATCAGGTTGCGATCGATCCAGACTCCGGTTTCAAGGTCAGAAGGGGATAGGTTTAATACATCCGGAGCCAGGTCGGGTGGCAGACGGGTGGTGAAAGTGGCAGTCACATTTTCAGCAGGTGTGTCAGGCGGGTCACTGGAATCGAGGTCGTGCACATGAGAAGCGTACACCGTGAATGTGCAAGTTTCGTTGTAACCCAATGGCGTATCGAGGTTGAGTGTGTAACTGGTGCCCGATCCACTGACCTGACCAGCAAGAGCGCCGCTCGTTGTGCAAAACAACCCATACCAGCCGTCCGTCAAGGTGGCCGGCTCTGAGAAAGTAATCTGCAAGTCCGTGTCAACGGACACACTGGTGGCAAGGTCAGCGGGTGTAAGGCTCACCACGGCAGGCGGATCGTCCACCCCCAATGGTATGAGCGAAAAGTCGTCCACGGCCAGGCCGTCGTCATCGCCAACACCGTTGAAATCCACCCAACGGATCCAGAAGGTGGAACCCTGGGGGATGTTCAAACCACTGATCGTGGCGGAAAGCGCCCTGCGGTACGATTCGGAGTTACCATCCTTCGGGCCGATGGCAAGGTTATTAACGGTGAAGAAATCCAAATCGAAGATCTCAAGCCATGTCCCGGTATTCAATGAAGTCGCGTTGGTGCTCAGTTGGAAGCGCAGACGGTCTTGACGGTTGGTGCGTCCACTGCGCCATTGTTCACCAGTGTATGCGATCTGAACGGAGGTGATCACCCCGCCAGCATGGTTGGTGAAGGCGGCACCGAAAATCGGCACCAGGGTGTCGCCCTGGATGCTCCCAAGCGCCCGGTCGGTGGATCCAGTGGAACCGTAACTGTAAGTGTCAAAGATCGCCAAGTTGCCCCGGTTGGCGGTGTATAAGGCGTCCGCGGTGGTGCCGGTTTCGATAAAAGCCCACCCCGCTGGCAGTAGTGAGGATGTGCCATCCACGGCCAAGGTATTGAAGTCTTGGAGGTAAATTTGGCCGAGGGCGGTGAGGTCGGCAGTCCCCGCAGCCACGGCGGGGGTGGGTTGTGGGATGGCTAATAAGGTGAATGTAAGAATAATTGCGATGAAGAAACGGGCAGTCTTGCGCATATTCCCTCCTGATCAAGCCGCGGAACCCGCAAGGCTCGGCGGACGCCAAAACACAATCCAGTTCTCTGTGGAAAAACAAGAAGCGTAGATTGTCAGCAATAAATTGGGATTATAGAAGGCTGCGGCGCGTTTGAGGTACTATACGAATAATTCCCACTACCGAAGAGTATAGCAAAAGGCGACTGAAAATACTACCAGGAAGATTGGGGAGCCTCACTAAAAGGAACGATTGCCTTGACGCGGGTTGGCGCCCGTGGTATTATTTCATTTCCGATGCGGGGTAGAGCAGTGGCAGCTCGTCGGGCTCATAACCCGGAGGTCGTGCGTTCGAATCGCACCCCCGCTACTATTTTCCAGACGCCCTTTTTGGGGCGTTTTTGGTTTAAACATGCGTTATTTCCTTGAACTATTTAATTGAGAAGAGAGATTTGTGATGACTACTTAATGGTTCTCTTCTTGAGATAGATCAAGGTTATCATTCCAGCGATTTCATTGCAATATACCGATTTCGGTAGGTTTTTAACCTCGAAACCTATCCAAATTGATATATTGTTGAATTTCGGAATATTTGTTAGTCGAAAGTAAAACTATATCTAGCAGAATTCATTCAAGTAATTATTTCAATCCAAGTCTTAGCAGTAAATATTAAGATTCCTCTGGTGTAATTAAGGTACAGGATACTTCACAGAAGTATCGTGGATTTAGGATTCACACTCATAACCTTGTGATCAGTGGTTTAAATACCGTTCGGGGCACAGGTCAACTTTTCACTACGATTATCCAGATAGCCATCCATATTGGTTTCTCTTTTCAATGGCGTAAATACAGTTGCCATGGGCGGTTTTATACTTGGATTATTAGCCTTTTAGATAAGACGCACGAGGCTTTTATGAATATAATCCAGCAATCAACCCAAAAAAACTTGCGTTTCCATTGGAAAACAAATTATTGGTGGATTAATAACCAGAAAACTAATGAATAATGCTTGGTAAGAAATTTTTAGTAAGTCTACTAAATAGATCAATTTGGAATGATAATTTCACCCCCTCTACAATAATTTTTCCACTTTGAAACAACAATTACACCTTGTGGTTTGCCCACAAGGTGTAATTGTAAATTAATGCATAACCAATTTATGGTCAGAGGATTCTATACAGGTTCTATGCTTTCCTTTTCTGTTTTAATTTTTCTTGTATATAAATAAGCCATGCATACTCCAATTACCAATGGGAAGACACCCACTATCGAGAAGATTAAATCTGGAACAATCCTTATCCATTCCAAGGATTTAATCAATCCAACACCCAAGAATTCCTGGCTGCGGGCATGCCAATAACCATTATTAATCACATCGATCAATTGAAGCACTCCGCCGGGGAATAAAGACACCAGAGTCATCAGAAGCAGACCAATATTCAATCCCCAAAAACTTATTCCAATAAATTTTTCAACCTTTTTCCATTGCATATCATTAAGTACCTGCCGTAAAGCAAATACCATAAGAGCCAGGCTCAACATGCCAAATACTCCCATCAGAGCAGCATGCCCATGGTTTGGAGTGAGCATAGTACCGACTTCAAAATAACTGATAATTGGCATATTGATTAGGAAACCAAAAACTCCGGCTCCCAAGAAATTCCAGAATCCAACAGCCATCAAGAAATAGAATGTCCACTTATGCTTTGTAACAATTTCAAATGTTCCTCGGGTTAATTTTATAAAATCCCAAGCATCAAGTGTAATTAGAGTTAGTGGCACTACTTCGAGTGCTGAAAAAACAGCTCCGAATGCCATGGTTGGATTAGCCAACCCTGTCCAATACCAATGGTGTCCGGTTCCAACCAACCCTCCTGCGAGATATAAAATTGCATCAAGGTACATAACGCGCATTGCAGTTTTCTTCGAGACAATTCCAAGGACGAAGAAGATAATCGCTACCATTACGGTTGCGAATAGTTCAAAGAAACCTTCTACCCAAAGATGAATAATCCAAAACCGCCATGTGTCTACAACTGTAAAATTTGTTGTGCTGTCAAAAAACATTGCCGGTATATAAAATAATGGTATTCCTATTGCCGCAAATATGAAAAGCGAAACAATTTCCTTTCTCTCTGGTTTTTGACTGGCACTACGTAAAGCTCTGATCAGCAGAAATAGCCATAAGAGCAATCCAATGGTGAGAAGTACCTGAAAAATACGCCCCAACTCCAGGTATTCCCATCCCTGGTTGCCAAGCCAAAACCATAAATTGCCCAATAAGTTATTTACACCTAGCCATTCACCAGCAAGACTTCCACCCACAACAAGCACCAAAGCTGCAAATAAAATGTTAATTCCAATAACCTGGTGTTTTGGGTCTTTGCCGCTAAGAATGGGGGCTAAAAATAAAGCTCCTGCGACATAAGAAGTTGCGATCCAAAATATTGCGAGCTGCAAATGCCAGGTTCGGGTAATATTACTTGGAAGGAGTATGGAAAGATCAATTCCATAAAACTCTTTTGGATCAGCACGATAATGCGCAATTAATGCCCCCGCCGCTACTTGCGCCAGTAGTAAGAAAGCGACTATCAAGAAATATTTTATTGTATAACGCTGGGCAGGTGTAGATTCCCCAACAACTACTGCCGGTTCTTGAGCCAATGTTGGGTCGTTCGTTTTCTTCCAGCCTAAGTAATCCCATCGTCCAAATGCAAAAAGTACAATGGCTATCCCTCCCAATAAGGCAATCAAGCTTAGTGCACTCCATAAAATTGCATCGGTAGTGGGTCTGTTGCCAACGGTTGGGTCATATGGGAAATTGTTGGTGTATGAATATGGCTTATCCGGTCTTTGCGCGACAGAAACCCATGAAGTCCAAGCAAAAAATGAAGTTAATTTTTGTAATTCGACAGGATCAGATATCAAATTTGCCTGTAACCCTGCGTTATTCTCAGGTAAAGAAAAATACGTTTTCCAATAAACGATTTGGGATTCAAAAGATTGGATCTCTATATCAGAAAAAACAAGACTCCCGGTTGAAGGGTCATACCGATTATCCTTCAACAATTCCGTCGCTTTAGCCTCAACAGCTAGTTTTTCTCCAGTAGTTAATTCGCTGAGAGATTTGTTGAATAACTCATTTGCAAAAGCAGTGGATGCATCTACGCTCAAGTTATGAAGGAATGCAGCGGAAAAATCTGGACCAAGATATGCGCCATGCCCCCAAATTGTGCCATTGTCCATTAATCCATATTTTAAGAAAACTTCCTGACCTTCTAGGACATCATTACCAGTAAAAATCACCTCTCCCTTATCGTTAATTACCTCATCAGGAATAGGCGGAGCAGAATAATAAGCATTGACAGTTAAATAAATCAATATTGAAAAACCGATTAACATGACAATTAAAAGTGCCCGGCGCCACCATGGAGATAATGTTTGAGAATTATCAGGATTTTTCATTTTGTCCTTATCTTTGTGGATTGAGAAAAATTACTGTGGAGTTAACAAACATTATAGCCACAATAATTAATATTACAATATGTATCTTTTTTGGCATATTCGCGTTTCTAATCCCCTAGATTTTGTTTACTTAAAAATAAGAGGAACACTAATAATTCCTGCAAATAATAAATATCATGACGGATTGTATTGTTAATTTCTTTTCAAATATTAAGCTGCCTGAAAAATATTTTTAATGCTATGTCTAATAATTCAACTCGTACCCGTGATGCTATTAATTTGCATAATATTGATGTATAATATCTTTATTGTCTTATAGAGAATTTTCAAAACCGCAGTAATTTATCTGGCTTCATAAAAACAAAAATATACAGAATACCGGAAACGAAGATTCCAGACTCTAAGATGAAAAAGGATTAATTTATGGGAAAAGCGACTGCAGACCTTAAAAATGAGCACGAGGCGATTTTACATGTCTTTACTATACTGGATAGAATGTTGGCTTCAACAACTAAAAGCGATGCGGATAATCTGCAATTTGGAAATGAACTAGTAAATTTTCTGAAAATATTTGCAGACAAATGTCATCACGGAAAAGAAGAAGACATTCTATTTAAGGAATTAGAGAACAAAGGAGTTCCAAACGAAGGTGGTCCAATTGGGGCTATGCTAGAGGAACATAAGCAAGGTAGGGAATATATTGCCTTGATGAATAAATCTCTCTTATCCAATGATCTGAATAATTTTAAAAAAGCTGCCATTAAATATCGTGACCTTTTACGCAATCACATTGCAAAAGAAAACAATGTGCTATTCAGTATGGCAGATAAATTATTGGATGACAAGAAACAGGATGATCTTTTTGAAAAATTCGAACACCATGAAGAAACCGTTGTAGGTCATGGAGTTCATGAAGAATTACATTCAAATATTCACAAGTGGGAAGAAGAGTATAGTGAATGATTGAAATCTCAAAGAGCTAACAATTAATAACAGCAGATTGATGTGTCTTATTCACATCAATCTGCTGTTTTAATCATAATCAATTTGTCTGGCAAATAACTAATTTTGTAATTCCTCCAAATATAACTGAAAATGTGTATTAACAAAAAAACAGGATTTCGAATACAAACTCAATTAATAAATAAGTAACATATGCTGCTTTTTGCTATAATCATTTCAACATGAGTGAAAATAAAAACAAGTTGTCTGAACTTCCGTTTTTTTTAAATCTAAGCCCTGAAACATTGGCCTTGATTGAAGAAAGCTCAACAGTTCAATGCTATTCCAATAATGAAATTATCCAACTAGAGGGCGAACCTTGCTTGTGGGTAGCATTTATTATTTCGGGTTCTGTTCAAGTCTATCACCTTGCTAAAGAAGGAAGAGAACAAATACTGACCAACCTGATGCCTGGTGCTCATTTTAATACCGTTCCGGCAGTGGATTCTAACTGCAATCACAGGGCGTCTACCCGATCTTTGGGTAAAACAAAACTGCTAAGAATTTCCATTGAAAAATATCGCTTGCTTTTGAAAACCAGAGCAGACCTAGCCTATCACGTGCTGACTGACTTTGCTCACCGCCTGGATCACTTGACCGTCCTCGTTGAGAGATTATCCCTTCACTCAATTCGAGGACGTTTAGCGAGTTTTTTAATTGATCAAGCCGATTCATCCGATGAACCCAATCTATGGACTCAAGATGAAATTGCCTCACATCTGGGATCCGTTCGAGATGTGGTTGGCCGTACCTTGCGTAGTTTTATGGATGCAGGAATAATTCGCAGGGAAGGCAGCAAGTTTGTACTACTTGATCGAGCTGCATTGGAGGAAGAAACTCAGTTCTAAAAATAAGACATAAGTCGTTGAAAATATACGTGGCCACACGCTAACATATGATTTATTCTATGTTTGGTGGTTTCTATGGAAAGTAAATGTAAATTATTTCCCAAAATTATTAAAAGTAAATGCACCCAATGTGGTGTTTGTGTTTTAGTTTGTCCAACAAACACACTTCAATTGGTTTCGCAATACCCAGAAATAAATATCAATAATGCATGCAATACTTGTTTCGCTTGTGAGAATAGCTGCCCCACAGGCGCAATTAGTATTCCATTCTCAATTAGGTGGTCTTAGGCTTAACACCTGAAAAATTAAATAATTTCTACAGACCATTAAGGAGGCGAAGAGAGAAAAACTTACTGTTCATGAAGAAGAGACATCGTTTTCATTTTTTAGGAGGTTCCAATGCATCTTTCCGAAATAATTTGGTGGATCTACACAGCTCTCATTGCGCTTGCTGCAATATTTTTCATTGTTTTTGCATTTCTTGTAAAAGAGAAAGGCAAATAAAATGGAAAAAGCAGAAAAAAGATGGCTTTATTTCTTGATCGCAATCTTCGTCATTGTAAATGTCGTCACGCTAAGCTCCCTCATTCCATGGCAGACATGGCAGATTTGGCAAAACCCAACGCCCTCGCAAGTTGTTGAGGTAACTTACGATAATTACGTCATTACAATGGATGCCCCGGTTCAGATAAAAGCCAATGAATACATACAGTTCGACGCGACAAGCGCTGATGTAACCTACGGCTTTGGTGTATTTCGCAAAGACAACAGCATGGTTTTTCAGATGCAAGTGCTGCCAGGCAGAACCAATACGATTGTCTGGAAGTTTGATGAAACAGGAATGTATGATGTACGTTCAACAGAATATTCCGGACCCAAGCATTCTGACATGGTCGTCCGAGATGCGCTCGAAGTGAAATAGGAGGATGACCCATGGCTAAACTTGGTTGGATGGAAAAATGGACGTTGCGATTCGCAGTGGTGGCTCTCCTCTTCCTGGCACTATCAGGATTCGAGGGCATGCTCATGCGTTCGCAGCAATACGATATTGATTCTTTGCATGGAATGGAAACCCTTCTCAATACTATCCGCCCCGGAGAGGTTGAACCAACCACCGCAGAACTGTATTATGCCATGTTGACAGCCCATCCCATTGTGGGGATTTACGGTTTTGTCTATATGGCGATCTTTGGCGCTTTCTACTTTCTGGTTCCCTTCCTTATTAAGAAACCTGTCAAACATCCGAAGCTGGTGATCGCTAACTTTTGGTTGCAAATCATTGGGGTAATGGTGTGTTGGGCAGCAGGATTTTTTGGTTTATTTAACGCCATGTACACATTGTATTGGCCGTTACCGGTGGCTTTTGACCGTGTTCCCTTGTT
>CAZUXF010000017.1:0-62737 GCA_964624535.1 uncultured Anaerolinea sp.
CAGACCGCATCGTGATGACCTATCAAGGCGACGGTGATTTGGCATCCATTGGAACCACCGAGATCGTCCACGCGGCAGCGCGCGGCGAGAATATTACTGTCTTGTTCCTGAACAACGCCAACTATGGCATGACCGGCGGCCAAATGGCCCCCACCACCCTGCCTGGGCAGAAAACCACATCCTCCCCCAACGGTCGGGATGTGGAAGTGCAGGGTTACCCGATCCGAATGGCTGAAATGCTCGCAACGCTGGATGGCGCCTCGTACGTTGTGCGCCGGTCGTTGCACGATGCCAAGAATATTCGTCTTGCCAAGAAAGCCATCCGCATGGCGTTTGAAGTTCAGGCGCGCGGGCTGGGTTTCTCGATGGTCGAGTTACTTTCCATCTGCCCCACTAACTGGGGGATGACCCCGCTAAACGCGTTGCAATGGATGGAAGAGAAAATGGTACCTTACTACCAGTTGGGCGACTACAAGGTTCATCCGGCCCTGGCCGAGATCAAACTCTAGGCGGAGGCAAATATGCAAACAGAGATTATCGTAGCCGGGTTTGGCGGGCAGGGTGTGCTCTTTGGCGGCCAGCTGCTGGCTTACGCTGGTTTGGATGAAGGCAAGAATGTCACCTGGATCCCGGCTTACGGGCCTGAGATGCGCGGCGGCACGGCCAATTGCACCACCATAATTTCGGATGAAGAGATCGGTTCGCCCCTCGTGCGCCACCCAACCGCCGTGATCGCCATGAACCGCCCCTCCCTTGATAAATATGAGGGACAGGTCAAACCAGGCGGTGTGCTTGTGGTGAACACATCCATGGTTGATCGGCCAGTGGTACGCACAGACATCAACGTGATCGAAGTGGATGCCAACGCCATTGCTGAAAAGCTGGGTGACAAACGCATGAGCAATATGGTTCTTTTGGGTGCCTTGCTGGCAAACCTGAATGTGCTCCCACAATCGGCGATTGAAAACGCGCTTAAGGGGCACCTTCCAGAACGGCACCATAAGTTGCTGCCTTTAAATTATGAAGCCATCCGCGCTGGGGCAAAAATCCCCGCGCGCAAGGCGGTTTAGCGAGAATTCGGGCTGGCAAGCGAACACGCTTGCCAGCCCGACAGTACTTGCAATGCCATTTTATTTATGTTATATTATTCGAACACTTGAGAGTCTGATGACAAGCCCTCTCACCTTATCGAAATCGCTCCCCTGGAGTGGTTTTTGTTTATGATTGGTCGGGGAAATACTGACCATAAACACATAAAGGAAAGAATAAAATGACAACTTCATTCTTGACCCAAGAAGGATACCAGAAACTGCAAGAGGAGCTTGATTTCTTGCGAACGGACAAGCGCGAACAGATCGCTGACCGGTTGCATGAAGCGATCGAGGGTGGCGAATTGCTCGATAATGCTGAACTGGAAGCGGCCAAGAACGAACAGGCATTTGTTGAAGGACGCATCAAGGAATTGGAAATTTTACTGGCAACAGCTCGTGTGATCGATGATAAAACCTTGCAACCTGGCTGTGTGCAGGTGGGTTCCAAAGTGGTCATTCAAGAAGAAGGCAGCAAGGACAAAGAAGAGTACACCATTGTTGGCGCCGCGGAAGCCGATCCCTCCAAAGGAAAAGTCTCCAATGAATCCCCGCTGGGCAAAGCCTTGTTCAATCACCAGGAAGGTGACAAAGTGCAAGTTGACGCGCCGGCCGGCGCGTATACCGTTAAGATTCTCAAGGTGAACTAGCCGCCTAATTAGGGGTCGCGTTGACCGCAAGTGCAGGATGAGACTGTCTCTCCCACAAACAACCAGGACCTGCCCCCTACAATTTTGGGGCAGGTCTTTTATCGGAGGAGCTACCAATGGAATTAACTGAACTCGAAAAAATCAGGCAATCAAAAATTGAAGCGATGCGCTCTGCGGGGTTTGAACCTTACCCGACCCGCACAGAGGTGGACCGTACCATCGGCGGTGCCCTGTCACAGTTCGAGCAGGCAGAAACCCGCGGAGAAGCCAGTCTCCCTAACGTTATTTTAGGTGGACGGCTGCGGGCATCGCGCTTGATGGGTAAACTCGCGTTCGCTCACATCGAAGATGGCAGTGGGCGCATCCAACTCTTTTTCAGAGTTAACGAACTTGGCGAAGAAGCCATGGCCCGCTTCAAGGACCATTTTGACCTTGGGGATTACATCCAGGCCAGCGGGGACGTGCTGCGAACGCGCACAGGCGAGATCAGTCTGCAGGTCAAAGATTTCAAGATGCTGGCCAAGGCGATCACGCCCTTGCCAGCCGCAAAGGACGAACTCGTGGATGGTGTGCTGGTAAGGCACGCCACCCTGGCCGACCCCGAAACCCGCTACCGCCAACGCTACGCGGATCTGGCGGTCAACGAAGAAGTACGCAAAGTTTTCCGCACCCGCGCCGCGGTGGTGAAGACCATGCGTAATTTCCTGGACGATCATGACTTCATTGAGGTCGAAACCCCCATCCTCCAACCCATTTATGGCGGTGCGGCGGCTCGCCCCTTCGTTACCCACCACAACCAATTAAAGCAGGATCTTTACCTGCGCATTTCTTTTGAGCTTTACCTCAAACGGCTGACCGTTGGCGGGCTGGACCGGGTATATGAGATTGGCAGAGACTTCCGCAATGAAGGTGTCTCTTTTAAGCACAACCCTGAATTCACCCAATTGGAATTCTATTGGGCGTACGCCGATTATCTCAAAGTTATGGAATTGACTGAAAATATGATCGCCGCGATTTGCGACCAGGTGCTTGGCACCCGCAAGGTGATGTTTGACGGTAAAGAGATCGATTTCAATCCACCCTGGAAAAGGGTAGACCTGCGCCAGGGTTTGATCGACGCCACTGGCATCGACATCAACCAGTTCGACACGGCCGAAACGCTTGAAAAAGCCATGCTCGCAAAAGGGATGAAGTTTAAACCCGGCGAGGCGCGCGGCAAACTGATCGATCATCTGCTGGGTGAGTACCTCGAGACCACATTCATCCAGCCCACTTTTCTTTACGATTACCCGCGCGATATATCGCCATTGGCCAAAAATCGACCGGGCGACCCCACAACGGTTGAACGCTTCGAAGGCTTCGTTGGCGGCATGGAGCTTTGTAATGCTTTTACCGAACTTAATGACCCGTTCGAACAGGAAGCCCGTTTCCTTGAGATGGGCCGCGATTATAAGGCCGAAGACGAAGAACGCCACCCGATGGATGAAGACTATTTACGCGCCATGTCTTACGGAATGCCTCCCCAGGGTGGTTTCGGCATGGGCATCGACCGACTTTGTATGCTGCTGACTGACCGCCGCACGATCCGAGAAGTTTTACTTTTCCCACATCTTCGCGAACGCGACGACGATTAATCCAGAACTCCGTCTTGACAAACCGCCGCCCACCTCAAACGGGCGGTTTTTATATTAACCCGAAATGTGTTTATTACGTCCTGCAAACCGGATTTTCCGCCGAATTAATCTCGAATCGGGCTTTTTCTCATGCGCCTCTAATGTTCGTTTGTATAATTAAATTCCAACCAACACCGCCGCAAGGGTGGAAGCGGCGCGAATATATTTATTCAGGATCGTCATTCACGCCTACATAGTTGACTGTGATCAGTAGATTACCCGAATAGTTATTGGAGGTTAGAATGGTTACCCCCACTCAGGTCCCATCAGACGTTCAAGCGGTGAACGGGCTGAATATCCCCGCCATTTTGCAGAAAGACAGTGTGGTGGATGTAGAAATTCCGATCAGGGGGTTGTTAGTTAAAGAGAGCATCGTTATTTATCAGTGCGATCAAAACCAGGTGGCGGCACACGCATCAAATATCAGTCATTTCTGCACAGGAACCTACAATTACCCCTTATACATCAGAGTACATGGATCCAATAAAGCCTTGTCCTGCCGTCTCAGCGACTTGTTGGTGTCATCCGGAAGGATGATGCTCAACGATTTTCGATTTATCGAGCAACCCTGGATTGACCGTCAATACGAAAGAGTCCAACCCAGGGAACCCATTTTTGTGACCCTCAGCGAGAAAGGACACAAGTTCAATGCAAACTTATTTGACCTGTCTCTAATCGGGATGTGTATTTTTACAGACACATCGATCCTTGAAAAAATTAGCCCATTTTTGGGGTCCAAATTTACCGTCCTCTTGCGCCTGCCCCCCCGCAATCAACTTTGCCGCGTGCCCGCAAGAGTGATGCAGGTGCGGACGTTACATAACAACCTGATCCGCGTGGGTTTACAGATCAAACCCGAAGGCACCGACGCTTCGATTATCGCTCACTATCTTTCTGAGCGAAAACGCGAGATTCTGGATGAACTGTTGCTCAATTTCAGAGAACTGTTGAATTATCGGCAAACCAAGGACATGTATTTCTAATTCGTTGAGAACAGGTTAGGGTAATAAAAGACCACCCTACAAGGGTGGTCTTTTGTTAATTTTTTTATTAGATCAGGATCGCCAAAAACCGCGCCGGACGGGGCGGACATCCTCGGCGGTGACAAAGGCTTGCGCATCAGCCTCCAGGACAATCGTTTCCACGTGGCTGACGTCTTTGCGAAGCACGCTGGCATGCAACTCAAAAACCGTGCCGTTCTTGCCGCGACCGGCGATTTCGGTGACGGCATATCCGCCAGTGCGCAACTTCTCGGCGATGTAGGCGCCGCGATTCGAGCTGATGATGGTCACCAGCACGTGGCCAATGGCCAGGCGTTGTTCAATGAGCATACCCACCAGGTTGCCGGTGGCGAACCCGGTGGCGTAACCGATCACGTTGAGAATGTTGTCTAATTCTGAAAGCACCGAACTGATGGCCACCACAAAGATCAACGATTGGAAGAACCCTAAGATCCAGACCAATAGTTTCTTGCCGCGGACGACGAACAAAACGCGAATGGTGTCGAGGGCCATGTCGCCAACACGCAAGGCGAAGATCAGGAGGGCGAAAAGCCAGGCATGTGGGTCTTGTAAATAATCCATGTTACACCTTTATATTTTATAGTTCCGATTTTTTCTTTTCGATTGCCGGGATGTAATAATCCGTGGTGTATTCTTTAAGCATGCGCCGCAGACTGAATTGGGGGGTTAAGGTGCGCAGGTTTTCTTTCACAATCTTCAGCCAGCCGGTTGGGATCTTGTTGTGGTCGCGTTCGTAGAACAAGGGCACGATCTGTTTTTCCAGCGTTTCGTAGATCCCTTGGGCATCGGCCGCGTCTTGTTCTTCGGGGTTGGTGTATTCTTCGTCTGTGCCGATCGACCAGCCGTTCTTTCCATTAAAGCCCTCGCGCCACCAACCGTCCAGCACCGAGAAGTTAAGCGCGCCGTTGAGCGAGGCTTTCATCCCGGAAGTACCGGAGGCTTCGTTCGGGCGGCGAGGGGTATTCATCCACACGTCGACGCCCTGGACGAGATAGCGTGCCAGGTTGATATCGTAATCTTCCAGGAAGATCAGACGTCCACCAGAGCGGGATTCTTTCACGGCGCGATAAACCTGCTGGATGATCAATTTCCCTGGTTCGTCTGCCGGGTGAGCCTTGCCCGCAAAAATGATTTGGACGGGTTGATGAGCGTTATTGACGATGTTCATTAATCGATTGAAATCGCGGAACATCAGGTTGGCGCGTTTGTAAGTTGCAAAACGCCTGGCAAAGCCGATGGTCAGAGAGTAGGGCTCGAGGAAAACACCTCCCGCGAGTACCTGCGAAGCCGTCAGGGTGCCGTTGCGCCATTGCATACGTGTGCGCTCATTGGAAAAATTGACCAGTTTATTCTTAAGGTGGCGGCGCACTTCCCATAGATCCTGGTCAGGAATCTGGTTCACTTTTTCCCAAAGGGCAGGGTCGTCCAGCCGGGAAAGCCAATCTGGGCCAAGAAATTCTGAGAAGAGCACGCCCATGCGGCGGGCGAGCCAGGTCTGGGTGTGCACACCGTTGGTCACGTATCCGATGGGTACATTTTCTTTTTTTCGATCAGGCCAGAGGAAGTTCCACATCCCGCGCGAAACGGTGCCGTGCAGTTCAGAAACGGCGTTGGCGCGCTCTGAGAGTTTTAATGCCAGCACCGGCATGACAAAGGTTTCTCCCCAGGGCTGGGTTTGGCGACCCAGGTCGAGGAACTGGTCACGGTCCATGCCCAACTCAGACCATTTTTGACCAAAGTATTTATCGATCAACCACAAAGGGAATTGGTCATTGCCGGCCGGGACAGGCGTGTGGGTGGTGAATACATCTGTCAGGCGGACGCTTTCCACGGCCTGGTTGAGCGTCATCCCGTTTTTCACTTTTTGAGTTAGTCGTTCGATGGCCAGAAACGCGGAATGGCCTTCGTTCATATGCCAGACGTCAGGTTCAAACCCCAATAATTGCAAGGCGCGCACGCCACCAATCCCGAGCAGGATCTCCTGCGAGATGCGGATCTCGGGGTCGCTGTTATAGAGTCGTTCGGTAAGTTGGCGGTCAACCGGACTGTTTTGCTCGAGGTTGGTATCCAACATGTAGAGGTGGATGCGTCCTACCTCTAATTCCCAGATGCGGGCGGTGACCTGCCGTCCCGGAAGGTCGACCGAAATGGTCAGCGGCCGCCTCTTATCGTCCAACAAGGCCACCAGTGGAAGTTCGTTGTAATCGATCAAGGCACTGCGGGTTTCTTGCCAACCGTCCTCGGTGAGGTGCTGCACGAAGTAACCCTGGTTATAAACAAATCCCAGCGCGGTAAGTGGCAATCCAAGATCGGAGGCTTCTTTGAGGTGATCACCAGACAAGATGCCCAGACCTCCGGCATAAACCGGAAGCGACTCATGCAACCCGAATTCAAAGGAGAAATAGGCGATTTGCTTGTCTTTTAATTTTGGGTAAGTGGTGGAGAACCAGGTATCTTTTTTTGCTAGATAGGCTTCCATTTCACCCAAGGTCTTGTCGTATTGTTCGAGGTATTTTGGCTGGTTCAGCGCGGCGTTTAATCGGGTGCGATCCACCCGACGCAAAAAGGCGACCGGGTTGTGATTGATGGCATCCCACAAAAGGGGATCGATGTGACTGAATAATCGTTGACCTTCGGGATTCCACGCCCACCAAAGGTTGTGGGCAAGCCTGCCCAGGCCTTCGATGCGTTTTGGCAGGTTAAATGTATTCGGGTATTCACGAATCACAGGGTTCATAAAGATTCACTTTTTCCAATAAGATTTGCCTTGCGGCAAATTTCACCCCCGCCGGTTTTACGAGTCGATGAATTAGACAGTTGAGGGGGAAACTAAAAAAATTATACCAGAAAGTGACCTTAGAGATTCGAGGATGAAAGGCACCTTTCTATAACCAAGTATTACGTCAAATGAGGTGCCTGGTTTGGTGACTTGACATTCTTTTGTCGGAGTGTCATAATATTAGTAAATATGTTCTATATTTTAAATTCATCAACTCTGGATTGAGACCTGAAATGACCCGCCTGCTATACCTGCCGGATGAAACAACAGTCATCCAATTGGACGTGGAATTGGACGCGACGCAACTCGTCGCCGCGGTCAATTCTGGCATGCGGCCATTACCGCTTTTACGTTCCGCGCCGCCCGGCAAACTCACTGCCTGTGAGTTTGGGTGTACAGTAGTGGTGGCTCCAGGTGTGGGTAAGCGAAAAAGGGTTGGGGGAGAAGCCAACGCGGCGGTTCTCTCCCGCAGGCAACTGCAAGTGCATGAATTGGCAATCCGCGGGTTATCCAGTGGCGAGATCGCGCTGCTCTTGAGAATCTCGCGCCGCACGGTGAATTACCACCTCAACCAGGCTAAAACGCGAATCCATCAGGGTGGCAGCGCGCCTGAAAGCGTGGGTTCACACGCTAACCGCCGAAGAGATGGTGACCCGCGTTAATGTGTTTTTTTCCAAATTTGATAGAGAGCCAGGTTTCCACTCGCACCATCAGACGCAAATTCATCGATGATCTCAAATTGGGCTTCATTCGCCAGGTGGATTAATTCCTCCCGGTTGAAGAGATGCACATATCGAAGCCCGGTTTCGGTGGATGGCACCGCAGATCGGTGACGCCAATCTAAAAGGGTATCACCGGGTTCCACATCGAATTCCGTGAGGCCGGCTTTCTGCCAATCTTGCACGCGGGCCATTAGTTTTGGGCTGTGCTGAAACTGCCATTCAGAATGGATGAAGAGACCGCCCGGTTTGAGTGTTCGCGCGGCATGTTGGATCACCGTCTTACGGGTTTCCGCGCCCGGAACGTGATGCAGCACCGCAAAGGCTAACACTCCATCAAATGAACCTTCCCCAAACACCCGACTCCATTGGTCATCCAATAGGTCAGCCTTGGCGTAGTTCAGCTCGAACCCGGGATGGGGCGCCAGTTGTGAAGCGGCTTGAGTGGCTTCTTCGAGAAAAGGATCGCTGAAATCCAATCCCAAGTAGGATCCGCGCATGCCGTGGTTGGCGAGGCGCTGACCCAAAACGCCATTACCGCAGCCAATATCCAACCAGGCACCCGGTTGCAGATAATTCGTAAGTACTCGTTCCACCCCTGGTTGCAACCGCCTGCGCGTTTCAGAAAAGGCCGGTCCGAAACTCTGGTAGAATCGATGATTAATGAGCAATAATTGCCGGATCGTTTCTTCTTTCATACTTCCCATTATACCGACCAATGCGCGGACCTGAACATCTCGCGAACTGGCACCAAGCCAGACAGTATTCGCCCGAGCAACTTGAATTGGCGAAGGTGATCCTGGCGGAAGTGCGGCAAGGGCGCCGCTTAGACCGTGCCTTGCGCTCCAACCCAGGCCCGGATGGCCGGCTGGTGGCTAAACATGTGCTGGTGGCAGCCTACCGTGACCTGGTGGCCACGGGCAAGTGGGAGGAAGACCCTGATTTTCTCAGCCGCATCCGCATGAAACCGGTGCGCACCCTTTCAGGTGTCACAACGGTGACCGTGCTAACCAAAGCCTATCCATGCCCGGGGAAGTGCATCTTTTGCCCGACTGAAAATTACATGCCCAAGAGCTACCTGGTGGATGAACCGGGTGCCGCCCGGGCTTATCAAAACAAGTTTGACCCGTATGACCAGGTGCAATCCAGGATCAAGGAGTATCTGTCTGTCGGCCACCCCAACGACAAGATCGAATTGCTTATTCTGGGTGGGACGTGGAGCTCTTACACGCGCGCATACCAGGAGTGGTTCGTGCGACGCTGTTTTGACGCCATGAACGCGGACAGCCTTAAAGAAATACAAACCACAAACCAGATCGCGCCGGCTGAAGACAAGCCTGTATCGGATGCGATCGATCTGTCTTCATTAACAGCCGCACACACGCACAATGAAACTGCCAACCACCGTAATGTTGGCCTGGTAATCGAGACTCGGCCGGATGAGATCACCGCAGATGAACTGGTTTGGCTGCGTAAATTGGGCGTTACCAAGGTGCAGATGGGCGCCCAAAGCCTGGATGATCGTGTATTGGCTTTAAACCTGCGTGGTCATGATTCCGCTGAAACCCTGCGAGCAGTCTCCTTGCTCCGGGCGGGAGGATTCAAGATCGTGCTGCATTGGATGCCGAATCTACTTGGCGCCACGCCCGAATCGGACCGCGCGGATTTCACACGGCTTTGGAAGGACGGTTTCGCGCCCGACGAGATCAAGATCTACCCCACCCAGCTGCTCGAATCAGCAGAACTCTATAAAGTTTGGCAGCGGGGCGAATATCAACCTTACAGCTCAGAGACGTTGATCCAGTTAATCGCTGACATCAAGATCACGATTCCGGAATATTGTCGGGTGAACCGCATCATCCGCGACATCCCTTCCACGCATGTGGTGGAGGGTAACAAGCGCACCAGTCTTCGCCAGGACGTGCATGTCGAACTCAAGAAGCGCGGCCAGGTTTGCCGCTGTATCCGCTGCCGTGAAGTAAAGACCCACAAGGTGGACATCGATGAATTATCTTTGAATGATTTTATCTATTCAACCCCGACCGCCGAAGAGCATTTCATTTCGTACAATACCGCCGAAGACCAGATCGCTGGATACTTGCGCCTCTCGATGCCGACCGTTGAAGCGCCGCGCTTGCCGATGCCCGAATTGGATGGGGCGGCGATCATCCGTGAAGTGCATGTTTACGGTCAATCGTTAGCGGTGGGAGCTGAAAAAAGCGGCGCGGCACAGCACATCGGCCTGGGGACGCGGCTGATTCAGGAAGCAGAAAAAACCGCCCGGCAAAAGGGCTTTTTACGTCTCGCTGTGATCGCGGCAATCGGCACGCGAGTCTATTACGAGAAACGCGGTTTTAAGCGTGGGGAATTCTATATGTTTAAAGAAATCTAAATGGAGGTGTGTAAATTTAGGGCACGATGCGGTCGTTGTCTTGGGTTCAACTTCCTACTATCCTCAATTTGAGTTTCGGCCAGCCGCAGAATTCAACCTGTTTTGCGAATACCCGGTAGCCCCCGAACATTTCATGGTGCTCGAACTTCAACTTCACGGCCTGGAAGGCTGCTGTGGATTGACCCATTATCACCGTTTGTTTAACGAGGTGGATGTCTAGGCTTTGACTCGGGGGTTGTAGAGCACCTGGTAAGTGCGCCCATTTGAGAAAATCGTCTGATTTTTGCCGTTGCGTTTGCCATAATAAAGGGCTCGATCGGCATGCTTAATGCTATCGTCCCACTCATCGTGATTCTCACAGATCACCGTGCCGAATGATAGTGTGATCTGGATCGGTTTCCCCTGGTAATTAAAATTACTGTGCGAGACAATCTCATGCAATTTCTTGGCGGTTACCTGCATCCCTGGAAAATCCGTTTCGGGCAACAGGATCAAAAACTCTTCACCCCCCCAACGTGAGATCGTGTCTTGAGCTCGTAAAGTAGACGAGAGCGCGGTTGCCAGTTGGGTTAAGACAAGGTCACCAGCCGCGTGCCCATGCTCATCGTTGACCAATTTAAAATCGTCCACGTCAGCCATGATCAACCCAAAGGGTTTGCCAGACCGTTTTGACCGCGTGTGTTCTTTTTCGATTAAGTCATTCATCGTACGACGATTGAGTAAGTTGGTTAACGGGTCGCGGCTAGCGAGGTACTGAAGTTGCTCGTTCGCCTGGGTGAGCCGGTCGGAAATCTCATTGGAGTTGCGGAAATCCAGGTATGAAATCCCTCCAATAGCCAGACCGGTGAGTAGAATGTTGGCGCTATTGAGAATCAGCTGGGTTTGGGCATCGATGGTGACCAGGGGCTCAACCAGGAAGCTAATCAAAACAGCGGTCACCATGATCATCGAGAAAAGGGTGATGATCGCCCCTTTATACGCTTTGACCACCGCGGGGTTAAATAACATGATTGGGATCACGACGAAGAGATGCACGTAGAAACCGCTCCTCCAACCATATAAGACCGTGCCCATTAATCCGGTCAAGGTAGTGATAAACACCAACGCAAAAAAACATATCTTAACTTGACCGCTTTTACAGGCGAGGTACAAAGCCAGGTTGATGAAGGCCAGGCAAAAGCCGTATGCGACATAGACAGGGGGGAGAGCCATCATCCAAAGGATGACGGCCAAGACAAAAGAATTGAAGGCACCATCCAAAGCCATCAAGGTGATCAACCGATAAAAGCGTTGTTCACGCGCACCGGATTCCTGGAATTTTTGATTTAAGAGTGTCTTAAGATGCATACCGCCCCTTAGGCTAATAATTACTTGTTATTGTAACTTAACCTTGGGAAGAGAGTATGATGCGGTCGCGCCCCGTTTGCTTCCCCTGGTAGAGCGCCTGGTCCGCTTTGCGGATCACATTTCCGATGCCCCCGTTTGGTTCACTCATACCCACGCCAAAGGTCGCTGTAACCGAGATGAGTGTATCGCGATAATAAAATGGGACGGTGTTAATCCTTGAGCGGATTTTTTCGGCTACCGTCTTGCCGCCCTCTAGGTCGGTTTCGGGTAACAACACCAGGAATTCGTCTCCACCCCATCGGGCAACTTCATCTTGTTTGCGGATGGACACACTGATCAATTCCGCCAGGTTCACTAGCACGAAATCGCCAGCCCCATGACCGTGTTGATCGTTGATGTCCTTGAAATGATCCACATCTAACATGATCAAGGCGAAAGGCTTTCCGCCACGTTGCATGCGTTCTTTTTCCTGTTCGATGCGGCTGAGGATGATGCGCCGGTTAACGAGGTTAGTCACCGGGTCGGTGGTTGCCAGGCTGGCAAGTTTTTTGTTGGCATGGATCAGAGCTTGTTCTGCATCAGCGGCCGTAGAGTGCAAAAAATGGACGGTAATCGAAAGGATCACTGCGGTGATCGCCAGGTTGAGCGCTGAAAGACCGTATAAAATTTTAATATCCAAAACCCAGAACGCGTTTTGACCCCAAGAAAAGAAAAAGACCCCCAATAATAAAGCGATGATGGCGGAGGTCAAGAGCCCTTTAAATAATAATCGCATGCTCGAATTCATAAAAATAATGGGAACGATTAACAACGCGGTGAAGTAAAATCCGCTTGTCCAACCTAGCAAGTACGTAGAAATCAATGAAAACGCGCCTGAATTGATAATACCAGCCAGGAAAGCGGCTTGAGAGAACCCCATCTGGTTCAAAAGCAGGATCATCCCCCAAAAAACGGCACATGCAGCGCAGATGAGCACCATTTGCCAAAAGGTGAGCACCGCGAAGAGAGCCGCGTAAATTCCGATACAAATTAGGCTGATCGTGGCGAAATACTTAATCACGACCGAGAATCGGCCGTTCTTGGTTTGTGGCAAGTCCTTGATGTCAAGCAATAATTGCGACTTGTCCATATATTATCCCCCGGAGCGTACCTGGAATCACCATTCGAGACTCCATCGAATGCGGCTGGTCAGCCTTTTCAGTTTTCTATAAAAAACTGTATGATGTTTTATCGCTGGTGTGATATTACTTCTATACTAATTATTATATACATTAACTTTACTAAAATCAATTAGCAGGTTGAAGTAATATTTTCATTCCAAAGCGATATTCTCAATACACCAGCGTCCATCTTGAATAACGAGAAAAAAGCGCACCCGGTAACTTAGGTCGGGGTAGGCGAGGTTGGTCAGTATTTGGCTTTGTTCGGATCCGGGATTGACGGAACCTTCTTCGATGATAAAACCGTGGATTTCACCAGGTTGGGGGAGGAGTTCGGTCGCGGTTTTTTCATCCAGGGTTTGGACGAGATCGGGGGAGAGATATTGGATGCCGTTGACAGGGGTGGAGGGGTAGACAATCAGGAAAGCGCGGATTACCTCTTCCGGGGTGGCGGGGTAATCCTGGCTTTGTGGTTGCTTGGTTGCGGTTAGAGATGTTTGAGGGAGTGATACATCACTCTCCTGTGGTTGGGGCGCTGGCGCGCATGCGGCCAGCCAGACAACCATCCACAGGAGAATTAGAATTCGGGACAAATTGCTGCCGATAAAACGCATCGGCCTGGTTAATTGTTATAGAACCAGTTGTAGGAGTAATAGTAACCGGTGGCGCTTTCAAGGCGAATGGCGATCTTGGCTTGCCCTGCCAACCCGGCGGGGATATTGTATGTGGCGCTGAAATTGCCGCCCGCACCGGAATCATAAGTGGTTACCACTGTTCCACCGACTCCCATGGTTCCGAAAGCACCCATGCGAACAGTGAAGGTTTGAGAAGGCGGGAAATTGACCGCGGCAATGGTGACATTGGTATCTTTTACCACCGAGGAGATCATAAAGGTTGGAATGCCCGTGTAACCCGTGGAAGGAACTGCAGTTGTGGTAGGAGCGGGTGTGGCGGTGGGGCCGGCTGTGACGGTGGCTGCTGGGGTCGAGGGGGTCGCGGTGGCTCCACTGGTGCCAAAATTGGCATTGTTCATGAACCAGTTGTAGCTGTAATAACCAAGCGGGCTGTCGAGACGAATGGCAATTTGCGTGCGGTTCGCTAACGCGGCAGGGATGGTATAAGTGCCGGTAAGGGCGCCGCCAGCACCTGAATCAAGGGTACCAACCACTGTGCCGCCCAGTCCGAGGGTGCCGAATTCACCCATCCGAACGGAGAAAGTTTGCCCAGCTGGGAAGTTCTTGGTGAGGATCGATACTGAGATGCCTTGCTGCACCGCGCTGATGCTAATTGTGGGGATGGTCGCAAGCGCTGGAACGGGGGTGGTTGCCGCGGAGGGCGTGCTTGTTGCGCCTGGGGTGGTTGTGGTGCCAGGATTGGTGTTGACAAACCAGTCGTAGGAATAATAACCCTGTGGGCTGTCAAAGCGGATGGCGATCTTGGCTGCTGAGGCTAACGCCGCGGGGATATCGTAGGTGGCGGTGAAGGAGGTGCTCGAACCAGGTTCCTTGGTGCCCACAACCGTGCCTCCAACCCCCAGGGTGCCGTAAGCCCCCATGCGAACGGTAAAGGTTTGGTCTGCAGGGAAGTTAACCCCGGAAATGGTAACGCTGACCCCAGGGACAACCGAGACGATGGTTGTCAGTGGAATGGCAACGGCCTGGCTTTGACTGACCGCAGTCAATAACATGACCAAGACCAGTAAGGTCGCGATTAAGGTGCGGCCGACCGCCCTGTTTGTAAAGAATTGTCCCACCATGGCTTTTTTCATAACACACACTCCTGAATGATCGAACCGACAGTTATTAAGTATAGCGCGATTTACCCAGCCAGAACCAGCCGGGTGTCCAGTATTAACCTTATGGATGGGTGATGCGTGCCACCATCCATTGGGCATAATCGTCTGTGGAATCGGCCTGGCTGTTTACCTTCAGGAAGAAGATCACATCCTTGCCGTCCAGGGCCGACAAATCTACATCAACAGGGAGGTAACTGTTGTCGTAGGTTTTATTCCAAGTTCCTAAAGAAGTTACAGTATTTGTGCCATATTCCATGTAAAGGAGCTCGAAAGTGACCGAGCATTTTGGTTTTTGGTAGGTGCACAACAGGGTCGACTTGAAATGATCGCCAGCATGGATCACCAATTTGGGGAACTGTCCCTGGATAAACCCGTCTCCGCCCGCGGCGGGGATGGTAATTAAGGCGCCTTCATCGTCCACGATGCCATTCTCAAGAATCGGAGCGTATGACCGGCTGATGGTGCCGTTTTTGTAATCAAAGCTCGCGGTCGGGCAGCTGATGATCCCCGCGTTGGTGCGCCATTGGGCGGCGCAATGGTTTTTGACAAAATCGTAGATCGCGTTGGCATCATTCACGTTTGGCACACTGGCCACTTTGATCCTGACTGTCAAGGGCACGTTACTGCTGAGATTGACCCCAAACACAGTACCATCCTGGGCGCTTAGCATCCAGTTGCCGCTGTAATCGCCAGTGTTGCCTGGTGCGACCATGGTGACGGAAAGATCCACGGTTTCACCCGGTTTAACTGATTTTGGGAAGTTTACCGACGCTGGAGCGCTCATCGCGTTGCCGCTTAAAAAGTAAATTTTGTAACTGGTCGACCAGGTGCAGGAACCTGAGTTCTTGACACGCCATGTTTTGACAAAGATTTCTCCCGCCATAAAAGAAGAGCCATCGGCAATGGTGACATCGCTGACGAAGGAAGCCAGGGTACAAGGCACCGGTGTGGAGGTTGCTGTGGCAGGGATGGGTGTATTGGTGAAGGTGGCCCTAGGAGCAATGGTTGAAGTGGATGATGGAAGCTGGGTGGCTGTAGCCGTGGGGACCAGAGGTAATTGCTGCGTGGGTTCGAGCGATGCCTGGGGGGTCACTTGGGCGAAAGCAGTAGAAACCGCGATTTGGGTTAATTGCGCCGCGACAGTTCCGGCTGACATGGTCGCCAACAGGCTTTGTTGAGCTGCGGGATCCTGGTTTGTGGACAGGTTGCAAGCAGAAAGCAGCAAACCTGCAATGAGTATGATCAAAAAGAGTCTGTGTTTTTGTGTTTTCATGTGTTTCTCCTTATCGTCTATACCAAGACGTAAGCGCCCCGTTTATGGTTCCCAAGGATGAGGTAAAATGGCTCATCTCATGGTAAAGGCATTATCACACAATATGAATCCAATTATTACATCATTTGTAAAAATTCAAGGCGAGTTATTCGCCCTCGGGGCGGCTCTTTTGTGGGCGGTTTCTTCGATTTTATTCAGGATCATTGGAAAAACGGTGCGTCCGCTGGAACTCAACCTCGTCAAAGGCATGGGCGCTTTACTCTTGTTGGGTGCCACGAGCCTGGTGTTGGGAGAACACCTTGGTCAAGTGAGTGGGTTAACTCTCTTGATCCTGGCCATCAGCGGCGCGGTGGGGATTGGGTTTGGCGACACCATGTTTTTTGAATCGCTCAATCGCCTGGGAGCACGCCGTACGCTATTGATAACCATTTTGGCGCCACCGATGACAGCCGTGTTGGCGTTGGTTTTTTTGAAAGAATTCATGGGTGCGGTCTCATGGCTGGGAATCGGGATTACCATCCTTGGGGTTGCCTGGGTTATCACTGAAAAGAACCCCGAGGATAAGGCAACCAACAAATTGGATTGGAAGGGTGTATTCTTCGGCTTCTTAGCCGCACTGACGCAGGCGGTGGGCGCTGTGCTTTCAAGATGGGCGCTCACCGAAACCACCGTAAGCGCGCTGCAAAGCGCGGTGGTCCGTTTGTTCGCCGGGTCGGTTGTGCTCATCCTTTGGATCGTGATCCGGCATGAACGAGTAGGCGAATGGATGAAGCCCCGGCCTACTTGGAAGTTTTGGGGGGTGATCGCTGCGGTAATCTTTTTGGGCACGTACACGGCCATCTGGTTCCAGCAGCTCGCGTTTCAGCACACCCAAGTGGGGATCGCCCAAACCTTGCTGGCAACCAGCCCCTTATTCATATTGCCCTTCGCCGCGTTGCAGGGTGAAAAACTAAGTCCTCGCGCAATATTTGGTGTGCTTCTTTCGATCGCCGGAGTGGGTTTGCTGTTTCTCGCGATATAAAATTAGATTACTTCATCCGGTTAAAGACAGCGTCCAATTCATCCACGGTCACGATCAATTTGTCTTCTTCGATGCGATAGACCCAGGTTTGGTCAGGGATGGTACCATCCGAGCTGGCTTTGACATATAAGGCATTCGCGTCTTTACGTTCATAGGTCACAGCCACTGTCATTTTTTCATTGCTAACGGTCAATCCACCGTCTTCATCGAATTCGATCATGATTCCGGTATTGGGTTCCTGCCATTTTCCGATCAGGGGGTCTTTTTCATCACAAGCCGTGAGGAGCAAGATGGAAGACAATAAGATGACGATCACCCAAATGAACTTGAAACGAGTTTGCATGATTTCCTCGATTTTTCTTTTAGTTTACTCATACTCGTGATGGATGACAAGAGATGCGCTCTTTGTGTTGGACGAAATCTTAAATATGACTCAATTCCTATACCAATTTAATTTGGAATTGATATACTTAAATATCTGCGCGTTTAGGAGTAGTGAATGAAAAAAGTCGCCATTGTCACCGATTCAACCGCTTACTTGCCAAAGGAATACATCGACACCTTGCCGATTCGCGTTGTTCCGTTAACGTTGAATTGGGACGGAAAAAGTTACCGGGACGGAATTGACATCCAGCCCAACGAGTTTTATACCCGGTTGGCGAAGAGCAACACCCTGCCCACCACCAGCCAGGCAACGGTCAAGGATTTCAGCGATGTCTTTGAATCGTTGGTTGGAGAGGGTTACGACGTGCTTACCATGCCGATCAGCTCGGGAATTTCAGGTACGGTAAACTCGGCTTTTCAGGCAAAGGCGCTCTTTCCAAATGCCAATATTGAAGTAATAGACACAAAACTGGTTTCAATGGCGCTTGGATTTCAAGTGCTTGCGGCTGCCCGCGCCGCCGCGGCTGGGGTTGGTCTTGAAGAAGTCAAAAAGATCGCCATAGAGGCATATTCGCACATCGGTGTTTACTTTGTAGTTGACACGCTCAAATACCTGCATGCCGGCGGACGAATCGGCGGAGCCAAGCGGTTTGTGGGCACCGCGCTAAAGATCAAACCGGTGCTCGAGATCCGCGACGGCAAGATCGAAGCCGTCAAGAGCGTGATCACCTTCTCTAAAGCACTGGACGCGATGATCGACCTGATCGAAAAGGATGTGGACGGGCGTTCACCCGTGCGTATCTCGGTTTTCCACGCCCTGGCTGATGAAGCGGCCAGCAAATTGTTGGAGCGCACCACGGCGCACTTCAACGCCATTGAAAGCATTCCTAGTTACGTTAGCCCGGTGGTTGGCAGCCACGTGGGGCCTGGAACGATCAGCATCGCATTCATGGCTGGTATGTAACATTCTCAAATCGATTTTGAAGAGGTTTTGGGTGAAAACCAAAACCTCTTTTCTATTAAGACCCAACCCATGTTCAGAGAGACCATCCACTGCTTGCGTGGATCACCGGCGTATAATTAACCGAAAGATTTATCTTAAAGGAGCGAACCATGCCAGAAGCCACTTTTCATTTTCCGCGCGGATTCTTGTGGGGCACCGCCACGGCTGCCCATCAAGTGGAAGGCGGAAACACCAACAACAACTGGTCTGAGTGGGAAAAACTACCTGGGACGATCAAAGAAGGGCAACATGCTGGCCTGGCTTGCGAATGGTGGGGTGGCCGCTGGAAGGAAGATCTGAGTCGCGCGAAAGAAAGTGGACAAAACGCGCACCGCCTATCAGTGGAGTGGAGCCGCATCCAGCCCACTGCAGACACCTGGGACGACGAAGCCCTGCAAAAATATGTTGAAATCGTGCGCTGGCTGACCCAGCATGAGATGACCCCCATGGTGACCCTGCACCATTTTTCAGACCCCCTTTGGCTGGTCGCGCAAGGCGGTTGGGAAAACCCCGACACCGCTCTCCATTTTGCCCGGTTTACCCGCAAGGTGGTGGAAGCGCTCAAGGAATACGTCAGTCTGTGGATCACCATCAACGAGCCAAATGTTTACGTGATGTCAGGATGGTTGGCCGGGGTGTTTCCACCAGGCAAGAACAGCCTGCCCCTGGCCGCGAAGGTCCTTGAAAACCTGGTGCGCGGCCACGCCGCCGCGTTCAAGGTGATCCATGAAATCCAACCTTCCGCGCAGGTGGGGGTGGCGGTCAATTACCGCAGTCTCAAACCCGCGCGCTCCTGGAACCCGCTGGATAAGTTGCCGGCGAACCTGCAAAATCAGATCTTCAACAACGCCTTCCACGGCGCACTCGTGGATGGCAAGCTCAACCTGGTCTTGAAGAAAGTGTCGATCCCAGAAGCCGCCGGAACCCAGGATTTTATCGGGTTGAATTATTATTCGCGCGACCTCGTCACCTTTGACCTGAGCCAACCGGGCACCATGTTCGGGCGTTTGGAATACCCGAAAGAGGCTGAATTGAGTGCCACCGGGTTCATTGCCAATGTCCCCGCGGGGATGTGGGACGGATTGCGCTGGGCGCATCATTTTAATCTGCCCATCATCGTCACCGAAAACGGGGTCGAAGACGACACAGACGCGCTCCGGCCACGTTACACCATTGAGCACCTCCACCAGGTGTGGCGGGCGGCCAATTACAACTGGCGAGTCAAAGGGTATTTCCACTGGTCACTGGTGGATAATTTCGAATGGGAACGCGGCTGGACTCAGCGTTTTGGCTTGTGGGGGTTGAATGTGGAAACGCAAGAGAGAATCCGCCGCCCCAGTGTGGACGTTTACGAAGCAATATGTAAGGAAAACGGTATTTCCAGCGCGATGGTCAGGCAGTACGCGCCTGAGATCTTTGAAAAACTTTTCCCTTCTTAAATCATCAACCCGGGTGCGACAAACCCGGGTTGATTTTTAGTCACTAAAATGGTCCGAAATTCACCAGGGATAAAAGCCACAAGAAAAGGATCGTAACAGGCACCACCACCAGCCAAAGTTTGGCTGTCCAACGCATCCATTTGCCATAGCTTACCGCGGCCAGTCCGAGCGTGATCAACAAGATCGGGTTGGTGGGGTACGCAAGGTTCGAAAAACCATCGCCAAAACAATAAGCGGTCACCGTCAATTGGCGGGTCACCCCCACCAGGTCTGCCAGCGGCAGCAAGATCGGCATCATCAGCACCGCTTTGGCACCTGCTGAGCCGATGAAGAGCTCCATCACCAGGGCTAATCCGTAGATCACCAATACCGCCGCAAGGGGAGAGGTGTTTTGCAGCGCACCGGCCGCGCTATGAAGGATCGTATCCATCACCTGACCGTTGGTAACGATGTGTTTGATACTAGCGGCCATGAGTAACAAAGGTATGCCGGGGGCCATGCCACCAAAACCTTCCAACAAGGCTTTGCCGATCAGTTTCCCTTTAGCCCCGGAGACAAAACCCGCCAGCAAACCTCCGGCAAAGAAGAGCAAGCCCACCAGGGGTAGGGCGTAATCCGAAAGGAAGGAGATGAAGGGACTGAGTACCAACACGAGGACGATCAAGACCACAAAAAGTCCGAAGGTCAATGTGGCACTACTTGTTCGACCACCCGTGTTTGAGAATTGTTGCAAATTTAGGGAGGCGTAGCGTTTGCGGTCTGCCTGGTCTTCCTTGAAGATCAGGGAGGCTTCTGGGTTGCGGTCAATTTTTTTGGCGTAAGAAAGCAAGAACCAGATCAACAACCCATAGACCACAATAAAAACTGGGATTCTCAATAATCCGCCTGAGAATAACGGAAGTCCAGCCAGTTTTTGGGCGACCCCGATAGTGAATGGGTTGGTTATTGCTGCCGAAAAGCCCATGTTTGTCGCCAGGATGCTCATGCCGAGTCCCACCAGCGCGTCCCAGCCGAGGGAGTAACTCAGGGCGATCATCAACGGCACCAAGGGGACGATCTCTTCAAAGAGACCGAAGAACGCGCCCAGAAGCATGAAGAAGAAACTGATTGCCACCAGAAGCCAATACTTGTGCGTGCCGAAGCGCTTCACCAGGGCGGCCAACATGGATTTAAGGATTCCACTTTTATCGAGGATCGCAAACGCGCCGCTGACCAGAAGGATGAAAACGATGATGGTGATGATAGTTAGCGCGTCAGGTCCCCACAACACCTCGGCCGGCGCGGTCAACCACCGCCAAACCGGGTATTCCACATTGCTCACAGGTTGATAGGAGTCCGGGTCGATCAGGGTACGACCTTCGAGGGTCATGCGCTCATACGTGCCTGTGGGGAGAACGCGAGTGAGCACACCGGCGATCAGCATCAGCAGCATTAGGATCAGGGCGGATTGGATGAAGGCTTTCTTGCTGATCTGCGCACCGGCTTTTTCGTCCATGATGACCTCGTCGATTTAGGGGATGGTTTAGTTTAGTGTGGCGCTTGAGGTTTGTCAACAGAAAGGTAAGTTGAAATTACTTGTTCATAACAATAACGAAAAAGTACAGATTACTGGTATATTTCTACAGTCCGAAAATTATTCAAGAAAAGCATGATGACCGATCGATCTCAATCCCTTTCCTTATGTGGTCGCAGCGTACCCTACGTGATTAAAGTGTCTGCCCGCGCGCGGAGGTTGCGCATCACCGTTTCGACCCACGGTGTGACCGTGACCTTGCCGAAGGGTGTGCCTCAGCGTGAAGCGGAACGATTCTTGCGGCAAAATGAGGAATGGGTGACCGCCCAACTGGAACGCGCAGCCAAACAAGCCAAGCCCTCCCCGCTGCCCGCGGATGTGATTTTGTGGCACGGCGCCGCGACGCAACTTCAGCGAGTGGAGGAACCTGGGCGCAAATCACGCGCGAAGGTGGAAGAGAATCTGGGCAGGATCAGGGTAACCTTGCCTGTCGGCTCAAAACTTACCACCCGTCAGGCAGCCGAATCCTGGATGCGTGCCAACGCGCGGCAGGAGATCGAGGCGCTTGTGGCCGTCGAAGCCCGGCGCATGGGGGCGCGCTACGCCGCTGTCAGCATCCGCGACCAGCGCACCCGTTGGGGAAGCTGTTCAACGCGCGGCAACCTGTCTTTCAACTGGCGACTGGTGATGACCCCACCTGCCGTAATGCAATATGTTGTTGTGCATGAGTTGGCGCATCTGTTTGAACCCAACCATTCCGCGGATTTCTGGGCCGTGGTGGCTCGCTTCTTCCCGGAGTTTAAAAAAGCCCGGGCGTGGCTGCGCAAGAACTCGAGCGCGGTGCGAACCCCTTGAACAACCCCCCAATGCTTCACAAGGTATAATCACTTTATGGAAATTGTCCGATTCACCACTTTTGCCCCCGAACTTGAAGACGTTTGGACAGAATTATTAGCATCAAGTATCACCCGGGTACCATTTCTAGGGTATGACTATTTGCGTGGTTGGTGGCAAAACCGCGGCGGCGGTGAATGGGAAGAAGCCTCCGAATTGGCCATCCTGGTGGGGCGTGAGGGTGGAAAAGTGATTGGTATCGCTCCTTGCTTTATCACGCAGCATGAAGGCGGCCGCCGATTGATGTTCTTGGGAAGCATCGAGATCAGTGATTTCTTAGACCTGATCGTTTCAGAAAACAATCTTGAACCTTTTTCGATCAGTTTGACGGCTTACATCCACGAGACCCTGTTTGCCCAGGGCGTGGAAGCAGTAGATTTCTACAACCTTCTTGAAAAATCTCCGTCAGTTAAGGCGCTCAGCGAAGCTGCCCGCCAGACTGGATTTTCGGTCGACCGGGAGTGTTTACAATATTGCCCATACATTCCTCTACCAGGGGATTGGGAAACCTACCTCGAGTCGATTGACAAGAAACAACGTCACGAGATTCGCCGCAAGATGCGTAGAGCGAGCGAGGGGGATTCCAAAGTGGAGATGGTGTTCGCCACTGATCCCACCCGCATCGACCAGGATGCGGAAAATTTTATCGTTTTGATGGCTAAGGACCCAGAAAAGGAAGCTTTCCTTACTGCAGCAATGCGCCGCCAATTCCATGACATGGTCGTTGAGCAATTTTCCAAGGGCATTATCCAATTGGCATTTTTACGCGTGGACGGGGAGAACGCGGCGGCATATCTCAACTTTGACACTCTTAACCGCATCTGGGTATACAACTCGGGTATTGATCCGCGTTTCAGAGAGTTTTCGCCTGGATGGGTGTTGCTTGGACACCTATTGAAATGGGCTAATGAAAACCATCGCGAAGCTTTTGACTTCATGCGCGGGGATGAAGACTACAAATATCGTTTTGGTGCTGTGAACCGCTTCATCACCCGGCTGACCATAACTTGATTGCCCTCTCACCTCGAACTCTAAATTTGGACAAAGCAAAACGCAACCCAGTTGGGTCGCGTTTTTTAATTACTGTATGTATAAAAGTCCTATTTTATGTCTGACGAGGACCAGCGTGGTATCAAGCGATAGATCGTATCGACCATGTCAAATAACGACTGCAAGGAGATACGCTCGTTAACCCCATGAACCCGGTTGAGATCATCCTCAATGACCACCATGGGTGTAAAGCGGTAAACGCGCTCGCTGATCTCGCAGAAATTGCGCGAGTCTGTACCGCCCAGCATGATGTAAGGTGCCACAGCCGTGCCAGGCCAGATTTCGCCAACCACACTGGCAAGGTGCTCGAAGGCTTCTCCGTCAATTGGAGACAACGGTGAAGGTTCCATGGCTTTCTGATCCATGGGCTCAAAGCTGACCCGATCATCCTTAAGGATAAAACGGATGTACTCGCAAACGTCCGCGATACTTTGACCGGGAAGGATGCGAAAGTTGACCACCGCTTCAGCCAAAGAAGGCATGACGTTATCTTTCACACCGCTGTGAAAGAGGGTGGGCGCGGTGGTCGTGCGGATGGTGGCGTCCGTTTCACCCTTTTTGGAAAGTATTTTTGTTATGATCCCGCCAAAGAGCCACAAGTTCGCGAAAGCCATTTGCATCATCGGGGAGGCAGCCGAACCCAACCCTTCAAACATGGGTTTGACCATGCGCACGTCGGCGGGGAAGCGGTGGGCTTCAAGTTTTGTGATGGCCTTTGCCAGAATGCCGATGGCGCTTTCGGTGCCAGGCGTGGAGGAGTGCCCTCCCGTCGAGGTCACCTTGAATTTCAATGAAAGGTAGCCTTTTTCAGAGATGCCTACCAAAGCGGCCAATCCTTTGACCCCCGGGATGATGCCGTCGTAGATCGAACCGCCTTCATCCAGGACGGCGTGCGCCTTGATACCGCGCGCTTTCAGATGGGCGACCACGGCAATCGCACCGCTGCCCAAGATCTCTTCGTTGTGTCCAAATGTGAGCAAAATAGGTCGCTCTGGTTGCCATCCGTGAGACAAAAGGGTTTCGACGGCTTCAAAAACGGCTGCCATCTGGCATTTTATGTCCATGGTACCCCGGCCCCAGATAAATCCATCGACGATCTTGCCTGAAAATGGAGGGTGTGCCCACTCGTTCAACGTGTTCTCATCCGCAGGGACAACATCCTGGTGGGCCATGAAAACCACCGGGTCGAGGTCGGCGTTACTTCCAGCCCAGGTGTAGAGCAGGGTGTAACCGTCGATAATTTCCTTTTTCAAGGTTTTATGGGTTAGCGGGTAGAGTTTGGCCAGTTTTTGTTGCAAGGATTTGAAGTTTTCCTTCTTGTCTTCGTTTTCATCTTCATGAGAGATGGTCTCGATCTTGATCAACTCGGAGAGATGTTCTGCGAGAAGTTGAGGATCGGTTTTTAGGCGTGGAATGCCATAATCAAAAGGTAGGCTTTTGGAGCTCGACTTCCTTCCAAAGAGTAGGGTCTTGACCAAAATGAAAGCGGCCAGGAAGAGGAGCAACGCGACAACGATGACCAGGATTTTTAACGCCATGAGACACCTCTGCAAGAAAAATTCGTACACGATCAAAGCATAGTAAAAATGATTCGATTGGATTATAGCATCAGGGGATTAAAAGAAAAACGGCCTGGCGAACCAGGCCGTCGATTCGATTAGAGTTGGATTTCTTGACCAAGCATGAAATTTTCAAGACCGGCGATCAAGAGTTCCTTGTCTTTAATAACTGTTTTGACGACATCATTGATCGAGATGAGCCCAATTAGCTTTCCATCCTTGACCACGGGCAGGTGCCTGAAGTGTTTTTCCACCATTAGAGCCATACAAGATTCAGCAGATCGGTCAGGGCTGATGTAAAAGACCGGTTGGGTCATCATGTTCTTAACAGCGCTGTTTTCAGTGTTGCCTTTCAACACACCACGGCGGGCGTAATCACGCTCTGAAAAAATACCAATGGCATTGCTGCCATCCATTACCAGCACGGCACCGATGTTTTTATCGGCCATCAATTTGAGAGCCGTTAGAACCGTATCGTCTGGTAAAACCGAATAAACCGCGTTCCCCTTGGTTTTCAGCATTGATTCAACCGTAGCCATCATTCCTCCATCTTGGTAATTTAATAAACTGTCAACACGCAATTCCATCATATTGCAAAAATCTGATTTATTCAATTGTCTTTTGTAACCCGATTGACAGGTAAATGTCTCACCACTATAACTAATCTTTGGAGGACGCGATTATGAAATACGTGGATCAAGAAGGACTGATCAAGCTTTTTCAATTAACCTATTCTGTGATGTTGAGACAGACGGAGGGCATTAGCAACGAGCAGAGCGTGATCCAGCCACCGGTGCGCGGAAATTGCATGAACTGGGTGCTCGGGCATATTCTGATGCAGCGCGATTTGGTACTCAAACTGCTTAAAATGGAACCGGTGTGGGACGCGGCTACCTGCCTGAGATATACGCGGGAATCCGAACCGGTCACACATCTGGAAGATGGTGTACCTTTTGACCGCATGCTCGCGGACCTGGCGTTGACCCAGGAGCGAATTGAAAGCGGACTCCAAACGATAACAGCGGAAGCTTTGGAAGAAACTGTGGAAACCAACGGTCGGAAAGACCGTGCCGGGGGGCAGATCGCTTTCATTCATTGGCACGAGACCTATCACACCGGTCAGTTGGAATTGTTGCGCCAGTTTGCCGGCAAAGACGACAAGGTCATTTAAGTCGCTCCGGTGTGTTATTCAATCGATTATTTTGTATAATCATTTAACCGTTTATAGATTGGGAGGTTCACGTGAAACGATTCTCTCTCGTGCTTTCGGTAACCCTTATCCTTGGTTTTGTGTCGCTGGCTTGCAACCTCTCCGCGCTTGGTGGCACTCCAACGGTCGATGAAAACGCCATCAACACATCAGTTGCCCAGACGCTCGAAGCGGCTGGTGCCGGATCATCCGCCACACGGACGCCCGACCCGGGCCAGGCGGCGATCCCCACGATCACGCCCCAGCCTCTCAACACGGTTGCGGTAATTCCTTCACTCACCCCAACGCCCAACGACTGCAACCGCGCCAAATGGGAAATGGACATCACCATTCCAGATGGAAGCGTGCTCGCGCCCAACACCAATTTCACCAAGACGTGGCGTATCACCAACATCGGCACTTGCACCTGGAACACCAATTACGCCATCGTTTACTTCAAGGGTGACCACATGGGAGAACCCGCCGCAACTCCGCTAGCCGGCAGTGTGGCCCCCGGCGCTACCGTGGATGTTTCAGTGAATATGAAATCCCCGGCGGCGGATGGCGAATACGCCACAGATTTTCTGCTGCGTTCAGATACTGGCATTATTTTTGGTACCGGCGCTTCGCTGATGGCACCCATTTATGTTTCAATTGAAGTGGTCAAATTGCAGATCATCCCTGGGCTTGATTTGGGAGGCATTTTACCCTTGATCCCGCTCGAGACGCTGATCTATGATTTCGGTGCCAATTATTGTGTGGCGAATTGGCGCAACGCCACCGCGGCAGGCTTCCTGGCCTGCCCAGGCGCGACCAACGATGACGAAGGGTTCGTTGTCAGGGTGGATTCACCCAAACTGCAGGATGGCAACGTGGTCAATGGAGTGGGATTGCTCACCCATCCACAATGGATCGACGGTGGCTCCATCGCTGGTACATTCCCATTGATCAACGTGGAAAATGGCATGAAATTTAGAACCAAAATTGGCTGTGGTTTTGGAGGCCCGTCTTGCAACGTGCGCTTCTTCCTGCGGTATCGAATTGACGGCGGCGCGCTGCAAAGTCTGGCGCAATGGGATATCGCTTACGCGGACGCGCCGGTCACCGTGGATTATGATCTTTCAGCTCTTGCAGGCAAGAAGATTAATTTTGTGCTGCAAGTGGTGACCAACGGAAGTTCCGCGCAAGATTGGGCACATTGGGTTAACCCAAGAATCATCAAGTAAGCCAGCACCTAAATTAAACTTAAGACCTGTCAGGATTTTTACCTTCTGACAGGTCTTGAATTTTTAGCCCAAAAAACCTGTTAGAATTTAAAACGTGAACCGAAAAACGAAATTGATCTTGATGATCTGCCTCCCCCTGTTGGGCATCCTGGCTGGTTACATCCTTATGGAACGGCCAGTGACCTTTCAAATTAACGGTGAAACCCGTGAGGTAAACACACGTGCCCTCACTGTGCGCGGTGCGTTGCGCTCCGCGGGTGTCAAACTTATCCCTCTGGACCAGGTTTCGCCTGCACCCGCCACCTGGCTTTCGAGGACGACCGAGATCGTGGTCGAAACTGCGAGACGGGTGCTCATCTATTCTGACCCCGAAGGGATGATCGTGGAAGTGATCACACCAGCCAAGACCGCGGCCGGGATTCTGGAAACGGCCGGACTACGTGTTAATGAGGGCGACCGGTTGCGCGTTAACGGAGATGACCTGGCTTTGGATGCCGAGATTCCATTAAAGGGTAATTTCACCCTGCAATACTCCCCCGCGGTGACGATCAACTTGACCCAGGGGGGCGAAATTTTCAACTTACCTGTCAGCCCGGCACCGCTCGGGTTGGCCCTCTGGCAAACCGGGGTGCAGGTGCGTGGCGGGGACGACCTTTCATTGCCGTTTGAAAGCCAGGTCACCAACGATTTATCGGTGACCCTCACCCGGGGAATGTCTCTCACCATTACCGCGGATGGACGCACAGTGACCACTTATGCAGCATCGCCAACGGTAGGCGGTGCGCTGGCGCTTACGGGAATCTCATTGCAAGACCTGGATTACAGCAAGCCTGCGGAAACTGAACCCCTGCCAGTGGACGGCGTGATCGAAGTGGTGCGGGTGCGCGAAGAAGTGCTGATGGTGCAACAGTACATTCCGTTTGAAACGCGATACGAAGTAGATTCCTCTCTGACAATGGGCACTACCCAAGTGATTACTCCCGGAGTGGATGGTGTACAGGCAGCCCGCGTGCGTGTGCGTTATGAAAACGGCGTGGAGGTTTCACGTACGGCGGAGGAAACCGTGCTGCTTTCAGCCCCCGTGACCAGTGTGGTGGCTCGCGGTTCGGGCGGCAGCAGCGGAATCATTGATACACCGGCAGGATCACTACCATATTTCATGTCGTTCCCTGTGACCGTTACCTCTTATTCTCCATGTAATTCAGGAGTCAGTACCTGTTATCCCTACGCGGCGGACGGCAGTGTTGTTCAAAAGGGGATTATCGCTGTTCATAGCGACTGGTATAAGGTCTTGAAAGGAAAACGCTTTTATATCCCAGGCTACGGCATTGGCAGGGTCGCGGATACAGGCGTTTACCCCTACAACCATAGTTGGATTGATCTCGGTTACACAGATGCCGAGTTCGAATTGGAAGCCTTCACGAAACACGGACTGATTGTTTATCTTCTCGATTCAGCACCATCTTTTGTGCCCTAGGATTTTGATGGAATTACCACCTTTAGACGTCCGTTCATTGCTTCGCCGCCACCACCTTGATCCGCATAAGGGGTTGGGGCAAAATTTCCTTGTCGACCACCAGGCTTTGAAAAGGATCGTGGAGTATGCCGGGGTTACTTCACAGGACCACGTGCTCGAGATCGGCGCCGGGTTGGGCAGTTTGACTCGCTTGTTGGCTAAAGCCTCCAAACGTCTTGTGGCGGTGGAAATCGACCGGCACCTGGTGCCCGTGCTCACGGATGTGATGGCCGGGTTTCACAACACCGAGATCATCCAGGGTGACATTCTTGAATTGAACCCCGCGGAGTTGATGGGTCAGCCCGGTTACCTGGTAGTGGCCAACATCCCCTACTTTATCACCTCGGCCATCATCCGGCATTTGCTGACCAGCTCGGTCAAACCCGCGCGCATCGTGCTCACCATGCAGCAGGAAGTGGCACAGCGCATCTGCGCCGAGCCTGGTGAAATGTCACTGTTGGCATTGAGTGTGCAGGTATTTGGCACCCCCAGGATCGGCGTGACCATTCCTTCCGGGGCGTTTCATCCGCCGCCCAAGGTGGATTCAGCCACCTTGCGCGTGGATATTTATGAACAACCGTTGATGACCGGCCGGCAACTGGATCTGTTCTTCACCCTGGCCAAGATCGGTTTTTCACAAAAACGAAAAATGTTGCGCAACACGCTGGCGGCCGGGTTACATTGGACGGGACCACAAGCCGAAACCTTACTCTCCGTGGCCGGGATCGACCCCACCCGCCGCGCCCAGACGCTGGAATTGGCCGAATGGAAGACCCTGGCCGGGGAATATCAAACCTGGCTGGAGTCGCAACCCCAACAAAAATAAAGCGGAAGGATTTCTCCTTCCGCTTTCGAGTTATTTTACTTTATTGAGGTGGCGGTAGCGACCGCGCAATTGCCAGACCCTCAAAGCCGCTTCCACCTGGATCGATAGATTCATTTTTGATTGACCGTATATACGTTCGTTGAAGTGGATGGGTACTTCGACGATCTTGAACCCGAGTTTCTGAGTGATGTAAGCCATTTCCACCTGGAAGACATATCCGTTGGAACGCACTTCGTCGAGAGGTAGAGCTTCGAGAACCTGGCGCTTCCACATGCGATAGCCACCGGTCATGTCGCGGATCGCCGAACCCAGGATAGTGCGTGCGTACTCATTGCCAAACCGTGACAGGAACTTGCGCCAGGCTGGCCACTTTTCGTCCAGGCTGCCGCCGGGGATATAACGTGAGCCGGCCACCATGTCGGCGGTTTTCAGCGCGGCGGCGAATTCGATCAACTTTTCAGGTGGGTGTGAGAAATCCGCGTCCATCTGGGCGATGTACTCCACGTCGGTGGTTAATAACTTTTTGAAAGCTGAAATATAGGCGGTACCGAGACCGAGTTTACCGGCGCGGTGCATCACGCTCACACGCCCTGGATATTGCGCCGCGAGGTCATCAGCTACCTGGCCGGTGCCGTCGGGGCTGTTGTCTTCGACGACCAATAAGCTCAAATCGAGGGGCAACGCCATCAGTTGGCTGGTGATCTTGGGCAGGTTTTCTTTTTCGTTGTAAGTTGGGATGATGACCGAGATCTTCATATGACTCCAAGGTCAGGTTCTAAAACCTGGGGGGATGATTGCTTTTTCAGCAGAAAGAGACAAAATTCGTTGCCGCTGGCTTTGCATAATGTTTCTTCGGCGGTGTACGCGGGTTCGTTTGAAAACAACCGCACCACGCCTTCCAACAATCCTTCATAATAACTGCAAGCTGGCAAGCCTGCGGTCCGTCCCCAACAAGCCGGGCATACCCTCACCATAAATTCAAACCCGTTACCATCTTTACAGCGGTAGACCGAGGTGATCTGGTCACTGACCGTGTTCAAATAATTCGAGAAGCGTATCAGGCGTTTGAGCACGGGCTCATCCATTGGAGCGGTGGTTTCATGCTCGTGTTCAGGCATGGGGGTCTCGTTGAAGAGTTTTACACCCATCTGCGCGGACATGCGTCCGGCACGCGTCGCCAGGGTTTTCGCGCCTCGTTCACCAAAGAGGCCGTTGAGCGTTGAAAAAAGGGCAGAGAAATCTGAGAAATCAAATTGGCGTGACATGTTATCGCCAGGCGGGTTGAGGGTGAGGTCTTGGAGGCCTGCCATGTGAAATACCGCTTGCATGCCGGTGGAACCGATCACTTCTTCCAAAGCCTGAAGGGTGACCAAAGCCAGCCGGTTGGGATAATACAATCCGCTTTTCATGTCCCTTCGTTGACGTTTATCAGCAACTTTTCAATATCCTCGGCCGCGTGACGCATGTCGAGGAAGAGAACACCTAATTTGGCATGGGCATGGACGAGGGAGGTGAGCACAGCTTTGTCGCCTACCGCCATAAGAACGATGTATCCATTCTCGCCCTTGATGTGGATCTGTTCCAGGCTGCCTCGTCCCATTTCTTTGCTGATCTGTTCGCCCAGCGAGAGAATGGCCGCCGACATGGCTGAAACGCGATCTTCGCTCATTTCTGGCTGTAACGCAGACGCGATGATCAACCCGTCCACGCTGACCAGGGCTGCCGCCTGCACATCGGGTGAAGATCGTTGCAGCACATGGATCCGATCGATCAGGGCTTGCTGGTTTGGGTGGCTCAAAGGAATGCCTCTGTAAATTTCTGGGGTTGACATCCTTACTCTATCACAGCCAAATTAAGGTGTCAAGAAAAGGGTGGACCACCAGAAATCGCTGCTTCTGATGGGTTATTTTTCAAAGCAGGAAGTTGGGCGACAACGATCGCTGCCATGATGATGCCGCAACCGATGATTTGAATGAAATTCATATGTTCGCCCAACATGAGCGCGCCAAAAATAGCGGCGAAAACAGATTCAAGGCTGAGTACCAGCGCTGCGTCAGCAGCGGGTGCTTTGCGCTGACCCACCGCCTGCAAGGTAAACCCAATGACCACCGAACCCAGCCCTGCATAAAGCACGGCAGGTAAGGCTGCAGTAATGGTTGCAATGGTCGGTGGCGAGGTGAACAAAGAAGAGACGAGGTGTAAGAGCCCGCAAAATAGGAACTGCCCAACTGAAAAGACGAACACATCCACGTGTTTGACCGCGAAACCGACCACGATAACATGGAACGCCCAGACGATGGACCCCACCAATAAGATCACGTTTCCGCTGGAAGGGGTGAGTGCCGATCCGCCTGTGCTGAGCAACCAGGTACCTACCAGGGCTGCCAGGGCGGCCACCCAAACCACTGGGCGGGTCTTATGTTTCCAGAAAAGTGCCATTAACAAGGGCACCAACACTACATATATGCCGGTAATGAATCCAGCGGTTCCAGCTGTTGTGGTGGTGATTCCAGCTTGCTGCAGTGAACTACCCACATAGAGTAGCGCGCCGGCCGGGAAGATCCATCCCAACTTGCCGGGTTGGTGGCGCAAACGCTGAATCACGAAGGGCAGCATTACCAGACCACCCAATAAAAAGCGGACCCCGTTAAAGGCGAAGAAACTAAGGTGAAATGAAGCTGAGCGTTGGGCAACAAATCCCGCGCCCCACACCAAGGCTGCCAGCAGCAAAATGAGGTCGGATTTTAATCGCGTGGTGGTCTTGGATTGTGTTTCGGTGGGCATGAGAGACTCTCTTGTCTATGTATCAATAATAACAAAAACCGCCCGGTGATTTCCCGGGCGGAGAAGAGTGATCTTCTAGCGGGAGTGTTTAAATTTCTTGCTTCCTTGACTCATCTGCCATTGGCGCAGGATAACCCCGAGGTCCATGATGAATTTGGCGCGGGTCCAATCATTTGAGAAACTTTCCTTGGGCAGATCGATCAATGCTTTGTGCACCTCGGCAGTCGTTTCGTCGCTCATTCCATTGGCTTCGAGCAATTCCTTGAAACGGGTTTTCTCTTCGGCAGGGAAGGGGGCTTTTTCAACAAACAGGATCAGTTTATGCGCTTCGAGATTTCGATTACCGGTCATGATTTCCTCCATACGTTCCCTGATGTTGTCTCAGGGCTCATTCTAATTGTAGCCGGATTCTGGCGAATTGCCAGACCCCGGCGCAACTTTCTGGCGCGGCTTGCGTAAACCTTAGTAGAAACCATTACAGGAGAACAAGATGGAAAATCAACCCAAAAAACTTTATCGTTCACGCACCGACAGCCGGATTAGTGGAATTTGCGGTGGTCTCGGAGAGTATCTCAATGTCGACCCCACCGTGATGCGCATCGCCTTTGTAGCCGGGTTCTTTTTGACAGGCACGCTCATGTTCTGGGCTTACCTGGTGATGTGGATCGTGGTTCCCGAAGCCCCGGTCGCTTAGGAGTCAAAATGGAAAACCAATCTCGAAAATTGTATCGTTCTCGTACTGATCGGCGTGTCTCGGGAGTGTGCGGAGGCCTCGCCACATATTTCAATATCGACCCCACCCTGGTGCGGCTGCTGTTTGTGTTGGGTTTGTTGCTGGTGGGCGGAACCTTTTGGGCTTACATCATCCTATGGTTGGTGATCCCCGAAGACCCCTTGTAGATCAAGCAGGTGTTTGCCTGATCCTTATTGTTAGATTATCGGTAGGCGCATTTCAAAGATCCGGATCCTCTGAATGCCAACAATTGGCCAGGCCTTATGGAGTTATCCAACAACCTGGAAGCTATACCCCGGAGTTCCCTTTCATTCATTATTTACGGGCTCCGGGGTGTTTTTATATAAAAAAGGGATGTCCGAACGGACATCCCTTAGTAGAACGTTACATTGTTAACCCAGTTCGTCCATTACGCGCTGGACGGCAAGACGGGCTGACACCAACGCGTTGGGGATGCCGGTGCCTGGGTGGGTGCTGGCGCCGACGAAAAACAGGTTGCGGTAGCGGGCGTGGCGGTTGTGCGGTCTGAACCAGGCCAACTGCAGCATATTATGGCACAAGCCGTGTGTGGAGCCGTTAACCAGGTTGTAGTGTTTCTTCCAGGACGCGGGCGTATAGACCATTTCGAATTTCAAGTGCTCACCCAGGTCGGTGATGCCGAGCCGGGCGATATGCTCAAGCGCGCTTTGACGTGCCAGGCGTTCCATTTCAGGCCAATCTTGCTTAACTTCCGGGTTCATGTGACCCACCGGAACGATGGCGATCAGGGTGTCTTGACCTGCTGGTGCCATGGAGGGGTCGAGGCGCGCCGGGGCGTGAACGTATAGATTGGGGTTTTCAGGGATCGAAAACTTATGAATGATGCTGTCGAAGTTCTTTTCGTAATCATCCCCGCCTAAAAAGAGGGTGTGCCCTGGCAATTGCGAATAAACTTTGTCTACTCCCCAGAAGAAATTGATCGTGGAACAGGAATAACGCCGCTTTTCGAGGTTTTTAACCAACGGGTCGTTAGGCAGAAGGTCTTGATACACGTATGGTAGATCCGCGTTGGCAAAGATCACATCCGCGGTCAAGGAGCGGCCATCCGAGAGGGTCACGCCAGTAGCCGAGTCTTGAGTAACGACGATATGTTCCACGCTCGAGTTAAATTCAAAATCTACCCCGTGCTGCAAAGCCACCTGCATCATGGCTTCCACGATCTGATACATGCCGCCTTTCGGGTACCAGACCCCGTGCGCCAACTCGGAATAAGACATCATCGAGAAGGTGGCCGGTGCTTCGAAGGGGCTGAGCCCCATATACATGTCTTCAAAGGTAAACGCGGCTTTCAGGCGGGGATCTTTGAAATATTCAGCCATGTGGGCATAGTGCTTGACCAAGGGTTTGACCTGGTGCAGCAGGGGGATGTTGGCGGGGGTGAAGAATTCACTCGCTTTACGGAAATCGCGGTTAAGCAGTTTCTGAACGGCAATGTGGTAATGGCGGTGTCCTTCTTCCAAATAACGTAACAGACCGGAGAAACTTCCGGGTTCAAACGCATCAAGTTGTTCGCGCATGCGGTTAAGGTCGGAGGTCAACGAGAGTTGGCTGCCGTCATCAAAGATGAGGTCATAAGTGGGGTCAACCCGTTGGAGGTCAAGCATCTCGTAGATCGAGGCGCCAAAAGTGTTAAATTCGGCTTCGAGGAGTAGGGGCATCACCAACAGGGTGGGGCCGGTGTCGAACTCATGCCCATCCCGACTGTAACGGTCGCAACGCCCACCGGCTTGCTTGTTCTTTTCGAGCACAGTGACGTGAAACCCTTGCCGGGCAAGGTGGATGGCGGAAGATATACCCCCGAGACCTGCACCGATCACAATTGCGGTACGATTTTTCATAATTCCAATTTCCATTTCAAGGCAGGATTACAGGGAGGGTAAGGAGACAACCTTTTGCCCAACCTGGTGAAAACAAGTGAATTAGTGGTAACTAGGCTTAAGAAGATAACCATCGCGCTCAATCGTGTCAAGCAGGGGAGTGAAGCGCGCTATGTAAGAGTAACCGGCCAGTCTGCAGCGCAAGCATTTTACCTGGGCTAGATACTGCCGGCCGGCAACGAAATATTCGCGCGCCTGGGCAACGCGCTGTTTGACGAACTCGCGGTACGCCGGGCTGGAGATTTCTGTGGGGGTGATGTTGTGGGCGTCTAGGTATTCTTGAGGTATGTTGTAATAGCCGGCCGCGTTGTCATCCACGGTATCGCGCAACATGTGGGCGATGTGGGCGCCAGTGGCGGCAAGGTAGCGGAGGTTATCCTGGGGGGAGTAACTTTTTTGGCCGATGTAATAATGGAGGGCTTCGGTCACCGCTGTGGCCAGGTTTCTTTCGTAGTCGATCAATTCTTGGTGGGTGATCAGCCTTCCACGCCTCTCGGCGTCGAAAACCATGACGGCCATTAAATTGCGAATATAAAGCTCAAGACCATTTCCGTGCCCTTTGTTATCCCGCACAAGATCAAGGAGCAACATTTCTTCTTCACAGGGGTTGTGCGGAGCCGGGAGCCCGTGCTCACCATAAGCGTGGGCCAAGAGGGCTTGTTCACGCCGAATAAAGCCCATACGCTCGGAGCGGTCGACACCCGATTGGTCGAGCGTGTCATCCACCCAGCGAAAATAGGCGTAGGCTTTGTAGGCTTCAGACGCCAAACCACGATCAACCAGCAGGAGGACGGTGAAGAAGGTCTGTTTGCTGGCTGCATAAGTAATCGAAGCGCCCAGGTTGGGTTGAGGGTGATAATGGGTTTCCTGAGTGAGCATGGTCAAGTCCAGGTATGAAATGGGGTATGAAAAATATACGGTTTTACCGCCGAAATGTTGCACACCAATAAAAGTATTCAAGTGGAAAGACTAACCTGTAATGTCACTGAGAGGTGGGGCGCAATAATTGCGCATTAATGCTGATTATTACGTGTTTATTAAAAAGATAAGAACTGACCAAATCCAATCATAAAAAAACGCCAGCCCTAACCAGGGCTGGCGTGCAAATCAGAATTCTTGTATATAACCCTTATTCGTAACGAAGAGCTTCCACTGGTTCCAAGCCCGCGGGCCGGTTGGCCGGGTAAATGCCAAAGAAAAGCCCTACCGCGGTTGAAAAAATCGTAGCCAGGAGGACTGCGTTTAATCCCACCTGCGGATAGAAGGGCGTGCCGCTGGCAGCGGCGATCTTGCCGACGATGAAGGCGATCAACCAACCCAGACCAATGCCGATCAAACCGCCAAAAAAGCTTAACAACGATGATTCGGTTAAGAACTGGATGAGAATGTCTTTACGCCTGGCTCCCAACGCTTTGCGCAAGCCGATCTCGCGAGTGCGCTCGGTCACCGACACGAGCATGATGTTCATGATGCCGATACCGCCTACCAATAGCGAAATGCCAGCAACTCCGCCCAGGAAGATGGTCAACACGCCGGTAATGGTTTTTGCCGTAGCCACAAAATCATCCTGTGAAAAAATGGTGAAATCGTCCTCGCCGATCTTGGTGCGGTGGCGTGAGCGCAAGATTTGGGCGACCTCTTCGCTGGCTTGGGGCATCAATTTGGGGTCGAGAACACTTACCAGGATCATGTCGATGTTGCCGCGATTGCGGCGGATGAGGCGCGATTGGGCAGTTGAGAGTGGCACCATGACCACATTGTCTTCTGAACCAAAAGAGCCACCGCCCTTGGATTCAAGCACACCGATGATGCGGAAGGGCTGCCCGTTGATGCGGATGGTTTCGCCAACCAACCCATCTCGGCGGCCGAAGAGTTTATCCGCCACGTCCGGGCCGATCAATGCCACGGAGGCGCGACCGAGATCCTGGTCATCACTGATAAACTCACCTTCAGTCACTTTGTAATTGCGAACGTCTGAGTAACTACCGGTGATGCCGGTCAGGCTGGTGCTGGTGGATTCGCCACCGTAACTGACTTTGGCGTTGCCGCTCAAAACCGGGGCGACGTTTCCAATCGAAGGAGCCTGGAATTGGTCCATCAACGCCTTGGAATCATCCAGGGTGAGGGGCTCCACGTGCGTGACTTCGGTGGTTTGGTTACCGCTGAAGACAAAGAGCAAGTTGCTGCCTATGCCGCTGATACTGCCGGTGATCGTATCCTGGGCGCCGGTGCCTACCGCCAGCATGGCGATGACGGCGCCGACACCGATGACGATACCGAGAATCGTGAGGGCGGAACGCAACTTATTTGAATTTAAACTTTCGAGCGCTTCGAGAATGGCTTGGGCGAGGTTCATTTTTCCGCCTTTTCGATCAGACCGTCGCGCAAGCGAATTCTGCGCTGGGTCTGGTCGGCGACAACGGGATCATGGGTGACGATGATCAGGGTTGTGCCCTTGGTCTTGTTGAGATTCAACAATAACTCCATGATCTCTCTACCTGATTTTGAATCGAGGTTGCCGGTCGGTTCATCCGCCATGAGGATAGCGGGGTTGTTCACCAGGGCGCGGGCTATTGCCACGCGCTGCTGCTGCCCACCAGACAACTCAGTCGGTTTATGTTTGATACGGTCGCCGAGCCCCACGGATTCGAGCGATTCGGTCGCTCTTGCTGTTCTTTCATTGACCACACCAGCGTAACGCATGGGTAATTCCACGTTGGCCAGGGCTGTTGCTCTGGGCAACAGGTTGAAACTTTGGAAGACAAAGCCCACCTTGCGATTGCGAATGCTGGCGAGCTGGTCGTCGTCCAGGGAAGATACTTCTTCTCCGTCCAAAAGGTAACTGCCACTGGTGGGGTGGTCTAGGCAGCCCAACAAGTTCATCAAGGTTGATTTACCGGAGCCCGAAGGGCCCATGATGGAAACCACTTCTCCGCGCTGAATGGAAAATGAAACCCCGTCCAGGGCGTGGACTTCTATCTCGCCCATCTTATAGATCTTCTTTAATTCTTTGGTTTGAATGACGTTGTCTTTCATCGGGTTCCTAGAAGGGAGGCCTTCCGCCGGTCATAAAATTGGAAAAATCAACGGACGGGTTGAGAATGACAGTGTCGCCAGCCTTCGCGTCCCCAGAAATGATCTCGCTATCTGTGTCAGAAGAGGATCCGATTTCAATGTTCACCGGTGTGGGAATGCCATTTTTCATCAAGTAGATCACCCGCTGGCCGTCCAAGAGGCGCACAGCGCGGTTGGGGACAATCAAGACGTCTTTCACATTGCTGACCACGATATTTACCGCAGCGGTCATGCCGGGAAGAACCTGTTCATCAGGGTTCAATACTTCGATGGTCACGTTAAAGTTAACCGCGCCGGAGGTGGTTGTTCCCACCCGGGCAACTTGGGTCACCCGACCTTCGTATTCAGTTGAATAGATGGCGTCAAAAGTCAGTTGCACAGGTTGGCCGACTTTAACCCGGTTGATATCCACTTCGGGGATCAACACTTCCACGAACATTTGCGTCATGTCGTCCACGCGGAAGGCGATGGTGCCTGGATTGACCAGGTCGCCTGCCATCCCTTCGGCTTCAGACACGGTGCCGGCAAAAGGTGACCGGATATTCGCCATATTTAAAGTAGCTTCAATGGCCGCCACGCGCGCTTTGGCGGCGGCGATATCGTCAGGGTCCGGCCCGTCTTTCAGGCGGTCCCATTCGCGTTGCGCGTCTTCCAGCTTGGCTTTAGCCACGGCGATCTCGCCCTGCGAAATGGACACTTCCTGGGCGTTAGGCACGGATGTGTAAAAATTCAAATTCAATTTTGCCAGTTCAAGTTCTTTTTTGGCATTGGCCAAATTACCAAGAGCGCCAGCCTTTAAGGGGTCTGAATCGGGAGTTTCGCTGAAACGATCGTAGGCATCCTGGGCTTTTTCAACCTTGTTTTCCGCCAGGGTAACGGCGGATTGGGCAGAATCGAGCACATTTTGGCTGGTTTCACGTGCCTGGTCGCTGCTGATTGAATTCCAGCGCACTTTGTCATATTGCTTTTGAGCGTTGGCAAGGTTCAGTTGTGCCTGTGCCATGGCTAAATTCGAGTTCAATAGGGCATCCAGGTTGCGTTGAGCGGTGACCAGCTCGGATTGAGCCAGGATCACATTTTGGGGCAAGGTGGCGAGGGTCAAGCTGGCGAGGGTTTCACCGATTGTAACCAGATCACCAACCTCGGCTGTGACCACGTCGATCCTTCCGCTGGTTTGCCAGGTGAGCGTGGCGGTTTGATTGGCTCGAGCAGTGCCTGTGGCGCCCACGATCGCGGTAAGGTCACCTTTGGCCAGTTGCGCCGTCTGCAAGCTGGCGTTGGCTTCCTGACGCGCCTTTACGTTATTGACCACCGTCACAGCGATGATCGCCAACACGATGACCGCGATGATCGACCAGGTAATGAGTTTTGAACGTTTAATCTTTTTCATATCACCCTTCTTATTTCCTTAACAAAAAATAATGGCAACATTGTTCGAGGTGGAACTATACTACGGCGCACTTACTCTGTCTAGTGAGGCGCGGAACAATTGTCCAAGGTTTAAAACAGGGGGGCGCGAAGGTGAACCTCTTGGCCAGAGTATAATTTCAGCATGGTCGCGAAATTCATTTGGCATCATTTCAGCCTGCTAGTGCTCCTTTTGGTCAGCCTGACCCTTTCCACACCCAACCTTTCCTCGGTGGAAGCCAGGGCGAAAATGTTTACCCGACCAATCGAATTTGATTATGTCGCCTGGGACCTGGGTGCGTTACTGATCAAACTCGAGCAAGCCGGGGTTCAAGCGCAACAAATCCTGCCATCCGACAAACAACAAGACCTTGTAATGCGTTACTTCAACCTTGTTCAAGAGTTGGAGGAAGTCAACTTCCGCGTTGAACAAGCTTACATTGACCCCGCGTCTGCTCACGCCACGGAAATCATCAAAGTGGGAGTGCCCAGGCAAACGGAGTTGCGGGAGGCATTGGCAAGTCTCACGCCGCTCGCTGAGAGCATCCTTCAGTCGCAGGTGGAAGCCCTCCTGATGGAGGAAGGAATCTCAAGGCTGGGCACAGCCATGCCGCCAGTGCTCTTTCACACCACCCCACTACCGATGGCGCTGATCGTTTCACCACGTGACAAGATCGCGCAAGAGGTTAACATATCATTATTGGCAGATCTTGGTCTCGAAGACCAAGTCAGGCTTGAAAGCCAGGTCGAAAAGGCGACCGCGTCATCCGCGTTGGTCGTAGAGGTGGGCGGGATCGGTATCTACCCGACCATGGTCATGCGCAGCGCAAATGTTCCCTGGGTGATCGACACCATCATCCACGAGTGGGCTCACAATTACCTCACGCTTCGACCTCTTGGACTGAATTACGAAACCACCCCTGAATTGCGGACGATGAACGAAACCACGGCATCGATTGTGGGCAGTGAACTCAGTCTCCTGTTGCTTGAGCGTTATTACCCGCATATGGGTTCTAAAGAAAGCAGCCGCCATACCGCGGCTGGCACATCCGCGGAGGAGACATTCGATTTTAGAGTCGAAATGCACACCACGCGGGTCACTGTGGACGCCTTGCTGGGGGAGGGTAAGATCCTGGAAGCGGAAGAATATATGGAAGCGCGCCGGATCGTATTTGTTCAAAATGGTTACCTGATCCGCAAACTCAACCAGGCATATTTCGCTTTCCATGGCGCTTATGCTGATCAACCGGGAGGCGCCGCTGGTCAAGATCCGGTGGGGCCAGCCGTGCGCGCGCTTCGTGAGCGATCCGCATCATTAGCGGATTTTTTGCGCGCGATGGCTGCCATGGATGAGTACTCAGATCTGCAGACCGCGCTCGCCGAGTAAAACCTTCATTTATTAAAGAACAGAAGCACTAAAGTTTAGAGATCGCCGTCATCTGAACCCAGGTTGGGCAAATCGCGCTCGATCTGGTCGGGTGTTTGCCCGCGTTCGAGACGATTGACCACTTCGTCAAACTCACCGGGCAGGTCATTAGCGCCCATCTGGGTTTTCATCTCGCGCATCATTTTTCCGAGCGCCTGCGGGTCTTCATCCAGGGCGCCCAGGTTGGCGGGGTCGGCAAGGTTAGCCAAGCGCGTTTGGTCTCCCAACGAAAAGCGCACACCCCGTATGAAGCGTTTGACGCTGGTGGATTCGCAAAATGGGCAAGTTGCCGAGTGGGCATCATATTCCGCGAAAGTTAACGATTTCTCAAATCTTTTATGACAATTGTCACACCGAAATTCATAAACAGGCATGATACCCTCAGCGGTTGAAATCGAACTTTTCCATTATAATCTTTACATATTAGAAGCATGTTAACTCGCAGCCCCTCCAGGAAATCAATGGAATCTGAATCCCTAAGCTTTGACCTCTATCATCCCCTGCCACTCTTGATCGTTATCTCCGGCACGTCGGGGATTGGCAAGGATGCCGTCTTGCGCGGACTTAAAAATCGCGACTTGCCACTCCACTTTGTAGTCACTGCCACCAGCCGCGCTCCGCGCCCTGACGAAGTGGACGGCCAGGATTATTTCTTTTTCAGCCGAGATGAGTTCAAGCAACGCATTGACCGGGGTGAATTTATTGAATACGCCATGGTTTATGACGATTACAAAGGCGCTCCCCGCTGGCAGATCGATGACGCTCTGAAAAGTGGACGCGACGTGGTCTTGCGTGTGGATGTTCAAGGCGCGGCAACCTATCGGCGTTTATACCCTGAAGCGGTGCTTATCTTTTTAATCCCCAACACCATTGATGAGTGGTTTGGACGTCTGAAAGCGCGCAACACCGAATCGCCTGAGAACTTGAAGGTGCGCATTGACACCGCAAAACAAGAAGTCGCGCAAATCGGACTTTTTGATTACGTAGTGGTCAACGCTGACCATTTACTCGAAAAAGCGGTGGATGACATTATCGCCATCGTCAATGTTGAGCACCATCGTGTGCATCATAGAAAGCTGATCGTTTGAGCCTGCCCACCCCTGAATTACCCCCAACACCCCCTGCTGAAGAAACACGGGTCGCAGTGACCCTCAAACCGAGGATCAAACGACCGATCGTGACCTACTCGATACTCGGTATTACCCTCCTGGTTTTTGGAGTCCAATTCCTCTCGCAATCGTTGAGTGTCGACGGGCTGGATTGGCCGTTTCTCTTGGGCGGAAAGATCAACGCGTTTATTCTAAGGGGCGAGATTTGGCGATTGATCACACCGGTTTTATTACATGGCAGTCTGCTTCACATTGCCTTTAATATGTACGCGTTATTCTCGATCGGACCGGTGCTAGAGCGGCATTATGGACATACACGATTTCTGGCGTTATACCTGATCGCCGGATTCACTGGCAACTCACTTTCGTTTGTATTCTCGCCGGTGGCTTCGCTGGGTGCTTCAACCGCCATTTTTGGCCTGGTCGCGGCGGAGGCCATCTTTATCTTGCGAAATAAAAAACTTTTTGGCGGCCGCGCGCAATCCATGTTGATCAACCTGGTGCTGATCATTCTTTTTAATCTTTCGATGGGTTTTAGCGCGAATTCGGGCATCGACAACCTGGGGCATCTCGGTGGTCTGGCAGGGGGTCTGATCTTTGCCTGGGTAGCAGGCCCACTTTACAAAGTGCAACCAGGCGGCGTTTCAGGCTATGAATTGGTTGATTCGCGGTCTACTGAACAAGTTTGGTGGGGATTCCTGCTTTCGGGTGGTTTGTTCCTGGCTTTGGTGGTCGGCCGATTCATTGTTGGGGCATAGACACTTCGGGCGCGTTCGTTAAAAAAGCGGTAAATGATAAAAAAAAGCCAGCGCAATTTTGCGCTGGCTTTGCTGAACCTGGAATAGATGTAGTTCCCCCCCCCAAATCGGGAGGTGTACGAGTACCTAAAGATTTAGGGTTCGCTGACTTCGAGCCAGTTGATGTTGATCTTGACCGGATAGCTGGCATAGGAGGACACACCGACGGCGATCAAGCCTTCCTTGAGGTCTTTGTTTTCAACCGTGCGGGTGAGAACGTTGTTGATATAAAGGGACATTTCATCGCCCTGGCAGATGACAGTGTAAATGTTGGTGTCACGACCCATGTTGATGGCAGTTGACCCACCGTCATACAATTCTTTGTAACCCTGATAGATCACATTGTCGTAATACCACAGTGTCCACTCACCGTCGTTGTCGATGTTGTATTCGTACCAGCCCAATTCTTCGTCATAGCGGCAGACGATGTTGACAGAATTGTCGTTGGTGGCCAGGTTCTCGGCTTCGAGGTCAATACGAACATCCCCATAAATGTATGGGTCGTAATATAAGTAAGAGTAAACGTCTTCACCGCTGTGGACGAATCTGAGGGCGCCATCTTCGGTAAAGATCTCAACGTTATCCGGGTTTCCAGTTCCCCAGACGTCATACCAGTAATTGTCGAGCCCGCCGTCGAATTCCTCGAGGAAATAGGGTTGAGCCTCATCCACCACGGCAGGTTCTTCCGTTTCGACCGCGATTGGTGCTTGTGTGGCTTGTTGCACCACAACACCTGGCGTGGCGGTGATGACGATCACCTCAGGCTCCTGGGTTTCATTGGCGTCCTTGCCAATGGAAAAACCACAGGCTGAACCAACAATTAATACAAAAACGGCGATTAAAGCTATGGGGAACAAAACAGTTTTTTTCATGATCGTCCTTTCAGGAGGATATGGTCTGTATCCAGACTCGATGAATGGATGCTATTATCATAGAGATAAACGCATAAAATATCAAGTTGTTTTGACAATAAAAACCGTTAAAAACCACCCGCGCCATACAGTTCAGGGTCGGTTGGGGTTTGTCCGGAAGGATCCCACACATATACGTAGTCTCCTTCGCGCGCCCAATCATAGATCCAGTGCGAATCGGCAACCGATAGGTTGACACAGCCGTGCGAGCGTTGATAACCAAACGACGAGTTCCAATACGCGCCGTGAATCGCCCTGGATTGGTCGTAGTACATTATGTAAGGAACATCTTCTAGGTAGTAATAGTCCGAGCGATCAGCCTCGAAGGTGCCGCGCATATATTCGGCTTCGATCTTCTTGTAAACCTGGAAGACACCAGGCTGAGTGAAGAAGGGGTCCACACCACTTGAGATCAGGGTCGCGAAAACGATCTGGTCGCCTTCATGCACGATCATCACTTGCTCATAAAGGTTGACTTCGATCCACCGATCCGCTTCAACCCCGGCTGGTTTCTCGTATGAGGGTTGAACCCGGCTGATGGCGCGGTGATCGATCCATTCGTTAGGGCCGATCATTACCCATTCCACTTCACCTTCCATTTGTGAGTCGTACGTCCGAACCAGGTTGTAGCGGAAAAACGTGCGGCCAGTCTCTGCGGCAGCATAACTTGGGGCTACCCGGGTGGTAGCTTCTGTGAGCACCCAGGCAAAGCCAGTGGCGGGGTTCTCTTTGAACAAAAAGCCTTGGAAATATTGAATGCTCGATTTGGTGACGGTTTCAGCCTTCAACCACTTTTGATTGGCGATTTGGTAAAAAGTACCTTCATCCCTGACGCTTTTTTGAAGGAGCGAGACGTACTTAATGTAACTGGTGGGGAGTTTGCCCGAGGGTTTGTCTATCAGGGCGTCTTCGACGCTGTCATAGAGCGGAATTTCATCGTTGGAGGCTTTTGCGTACGCGAAGGGGATGTTGCCGAGCTCCGCGGGTGGGGTGGTGACTGCCAGGGGTTGTGGGGGGAAAGTGATGCCCATTTGGGCGTATTCCTGCAAACGTTCCACTGGCCCCGCAAGTTCACAATCCTGGTTGCCGTAGGGTGAAGTTAACCCCGGAAGGCAGAAACCGTCCAGCTCAAGAGTTGAACTATTGGCATAAACTGGAACGGGGCTTGGCAACATTCCCAAAAGCAAGAATATGGGTAAAAACAGAAGAAACCTGTGAATTCTTTTCAACGGTCATCCTTAACAAATCAGACAATTCTTGCCTTATTCTAATGCAAAAACCTGGAATTTGCTTTTTGTTTCATCGATGTTGGGGACTAAATCATTAATTAGAGGGTTATTGACTATTAACTGAATTCTTTTCGCTTAAACGCTGGTTGGCAGCCATTTGGTGCATCGCCTGGTACCCTTTTTCACCTAATAAATATGCCAGCTCTTCAGCAAAAGTCTCCATGAGTGGGATGGGATGATCGGCGGGGCGCAGGCAGCTGCCTTTTTCTTCGAGCATGGCTTCTAGAGTGTCTACTGTGAAGCGGCCGTCTTCACCCAGGTCGATGGGATGCAAAATGCAGTAAAAGGGTTTGAACCGCCAGGGGTGAAGGTTGTTCGCAACCGCCGCTATTTGAAGGGCGCATTTACCGTCAACCGCGCAAAAGACGCAGGCAGTATTTCCATAATGCCAGGGGGCGGGTTCAACAGCGGTGTGGATGACTCTACCACTTGGGCTGCGCGCGTCACGATCTTCAACCGGCACGAACCATTCACCGGGGTTTTTGGTGGTTTCTGCCATATGGGGAATGATCAGTTTTGAATTGGATAAAATATCCTGAACCTCGCGTGGGTCCACCCAGACACCAAAAACGCAGCACGCGCCTTTACAATCATCCAGGCAGCAGCGTTGAATTGGCTCCGCGTCAAACAAACGCGGGTTGACTCGATCAAGGACAGGGTTTTTAATCTCTTCCATAGGTAGGATTGTACCATCTCCAGTCAGAGGAGTGCGGGCTGGAGTTGACCTTTTATTCAGATTGTAGAATAATCAAGACGCATAAAAAAATCAATTCAACAAGGAGCTCCAAATGTCAGCGTGGAAAGTCTTGATCACCGATGGACTGGATGCAAACGGAATCGCCATCCTGAAAAAATCCGCGGAAGTGGTTGAGAAACCGGGGATCACCGCCGAAGATCTTTTAAAAGAAGTCGTTGATTGCGACGCCCTGATCGTGCGGGGACGCACCAAAGTGACCCCGGCTGTCTTTGACGCGGGTGCCAGGCTTAAGGTTGTCGGCAGGGCTGGAGTGGGCGTTGACAATATTGATTTGGTTTCGGCCAAGGAACACAAAGTGACGGTGGTAAACTCTCCGCTCGCCACCACAACCGCTGTTGCAGAGTTGACGCTTGGGTTGATGTTAAGTGTGGTGCGCGAGATTGGTCGCGCGGATGCCTCGATGAAAGCCGGAAAATGGCTTAAAAAAGAATTTGAAGGCGCTGAATTGAGCGGCAAGACCCTCGCCGTGCTCGGGTTTGGACGCATAGGCGCCGCGGTAGCAAAAAGGGCGGCCGCTTTTGACATGCGTATTTTGGGTTACGATCCGCTCGTCCCCGCCGAAGAGATCACTAAACGTGGCGGAACACCCGCCAGCCTGGAGGTTTGCTTCAAACAGGCCGACATGATCACCATGCACCTGCCCTTGACCGCGGAATCGAAAAATCTGTTGAATGCAGACGCTTTTGCCAAAATGAAACCCGGCATGTTCATCGTCTGCGCCGCGCGAGGGGGTGTGATCGAAGAAAGCGCCTTGTTGGATGCTTTGAATTCCGGCAAGGTGGCCGGCGCGGCCCTGGATGTTTTCGTGGCCGAACCCCCCGGGCTCACCGACCTGGTGGCCCACCCGAAAGTGGTCTGCACACCCCATGTTGGCGCACAAACCGTCGAAGCACAATCTCGGGCGGCCAACGATATTGCCGAAGAAGTTTTAGCAGCCCTGGCTGACCAGCCCTTGCGCTGGAAAGTTGCCTAATCTTTTTTTCAAAGGATGCCTTTCTAAATGGAACAAAAACTTGAACGCTTCAAACAGATCATGGCAGAGGTCACTGACCTCGCCCGCGCTGAAGCCTTGCTGGGTTGGGACCAACAAGTAAATATGCCCCGGGGCGGGGCTGAAGACCGCGGTAACATCCTTGAAACGATTGCCGGCCTTTCGCACGAGATGTTCACCTCACACGAGGTCGGCGAGTTACTTGACGCGTTAAAACCATATTCTGCCACCTTAGACGCGAAATCGGACGACGCCTGCCTGATCCAACGCGTGGCGCATGATTACGACAAACGCACCAAGGTTTCTACCAAGTGGGTGGCGGAATTCGCAAAAATCACCACCATCGCCCAGGGAGTTTGGGAAGACGCTAAAGCGGAAAACAATTTTAAACTCTTCCAGCCCCACCTCGAGCGTATTGTGGAACTGCGCCGCGAGTACGCCGATTTCTTTAAACCTTACGACCATGTCTATGATCCCCTGCTGGACGATTTCGAACCTGGGCTCAAGACGGTGGACGTGAAAGATATCTTTGGCAAACTTCGACCCCAACAGGTTGAGTTATTGAAAGCCATCGCCTCCAAACCGGTGATCGATGATTCATTCCTGCACATCCCCTACAGCGAACAGGGTCAATGGGATTTCGGTGTAGATGTGGTCACCCGGTTCGGCTATGACTGGAATCGCGGCCGACAAGACAAAGCCGTGCATCCCTTTACCACTGGTTTTGGCATTGACGACATCCGAATTACCACTCGCTTTGACCCCGAACGAGCGGCATCCGCACTATTCAGCACCATGCATGAAGGCGGGCACGCCATGTACGAACAGGGCGTCAGCAAAACCTTGCGCCGAACCCCTCTCGCGAACGGCGCTTCGATGGCCGTGCATGAATCCCAGTCCAGAATGTGGGAAAACCTGGTAGGGCGTTCGAAACCCTTCTGGAAATTCTTTTACCCGAAACTGGTGAAACTCTTCCCTGAGCAGCTTTCAAACGTCAGCCTCGCGGATTTCTACAAGGGGATCAACAAGGTTGAACCTTCTTTGATTCGCGTGGAAGCGGACGAGGCTACATATAACCTGCATGTCATGCTTCGCCTTGAATTGGAAATCGCTCTCATGGAAGGCAGTTTGAAAGTCAAGGACTTGCCCGAAGCCTGGAACGCTCGCATGAAAGAATATCTCGGCATCGTCCCTCCTACGGATCGCGAAGGTGTGCTGCAAGATGTGCATTGGTCCACGGGTAGTTTCGGCTACTTCCCGACTTACGCGCTGGGCAACCTGGTGGCTTCTCAATTGTGGGAAAAGATCCACAAGGACATTCCCACCCTTGACGCGCAGATCGAACAAGGTAAGTTTGACGAATTGCTGGGCTGGCTGAGAGTGAAGATCCACCAACACGGTGCCAAGTTTGAACCTCAGACCCTGGTCAAGGAAGTCACCGGCTCAACCATCGACCCCGCGCCTTATATGCGTTATTTACAAGCCAAATACAGCGAAATTTATCATCTCTAAATTGCAAAACGCAAACAGGCCTTGCTTCTCACGCGAGGCCTGTTTTATTGTAAAATTCATCCATGCGGTCAAAACAGAAAAAACTGATGAAATTCATTCCAAAACGAATCCTGGTGGTCTTTCTTGTGCTGGTTTTCACACTCACAGCGTGTGGACCGCTGCTGAAGAGCCCAATTCCCGCGGCGACCCCCACGCTCGGTGACGTGATGCAATGGCCCACGGGGACGGGGGCTGTCACGTTAACCGCCAAACCGACAGTGGCGATCACCCCTACGCCAAGGGTTGCAACCACAGAACCCACCCCAATCGACCTGGCACCCAATTCCACGCAGACGGTTATCGTGCTCGAACAACCCACTGTTGAACCTACGGTGGAGAATGATGTCACCTTAGATGACTTAAAACTACCGAATTCGCTGGTGCAGATCGAGGAACCGGGTGATCTATCACAACTGGCCTCTCCCATCCGGGTGATGGCGAGTGTGTTCCCTGGCGATGGCGGGCTGGTCAACGTGCAATTGTTTGGCGAAAATGGACGTTTGATCTTTGAACAATTAATGAAATTGGTACATACTGAATCCGGCTGGGTTCAACTGGTCACCGAGATCAAATTTGAGATCAATACTGCCGGGGAGTCAGGTTTGCTGGTGCTTTCAACAAGCGATGAGTTTGGCAGGCGAATCGTGCAGAGCGCTGTGCCGGTAATCTTGTTACAGATCGGAAAGAGTGAAGTCGAAGCCCCTCAATTTCTCAAGCAGGCTTTCATCATCCAATCACCCGTGGCCAACGCGGTGGTCAAGGGTGGCACGCTTTCGATCAACGGATACGCTCACCCTTTTAATAACAACCCGATCATCATCGAATTGATGACCCAAACCGGCGGTGTGATGGAATCCAAGGTCGTAAAGCTGCCAAAAGTGGCGGAAGGTCAGCGTTTTGTTCGTTTTAGCGCGGAGATCCCGTATACTGTCGGCATCCGTACCCCCGTTAGAGTCACCATTCGCCAACGCTCAGAATTGCTACCCAATGTGGATGTCGCTCTTTCAAGCCAGATCGTCTACCTGGATCCTTAAGATTGACCAATTATTCATTAGAAAACGGGAACCTGGAAGTCACAGGTTCCCGTTTTTATCAGGTTTGGTTACTCGGTTCAGTCTGCGGCGATGGGGGCTGTGGTTACATCCTTCACGCTGCGGTCTAAAGCCATGATGGAGGGGATGAACAAGCCGGCTAATCCTAAAATCATCACCAGACTGCCACCCAACCAGTACCAAACGCGGATGCCCAAAAGCTCAGCCACTGGCGCCACGACCAGCATCGAAAGAGGCATCATCGCAGAGCACAAACTGATGGTGGTTCCCATCACCCGGCCTTGCATTTCAGGCGCGACTTTGCTTTGCATAATGGCTTGCAACGGACCGTTGGCGATGGGATTCATAAACCCGAGTAGCGAGGTGCCGATCACACCCAACCAAAAAAGATTTGCGGGCGCGATGCCGAAGATCAACACACCCATGCCCAATCCGAGTACGCCCATTAATGAAGTGAGTACTTTGCTCTTGAACCCACCCCATAAACCAAGCGTGAGGCCTCCGAGCACAGTTCCAATACCGATGCTGGATTCAACGATGCTCAATTCCCACATCCCGGCTTTGAAATGTTCAGTCACCATCAAGGGTGAGAGTGTGCCGGCGGGAGCTAGTAAAAAGTTGAGCAGCGCGGCCAAAAAGGTCAGGTAGAGGAGTCCTTTCCAGTTTTTGAGGTAGCGATATCCTTCCGCCACATCCCGAAGCACCACCCTGGGGGTAAGCACCTCAACCGCATCAGCTCGCACCGGCTGCGGAATGCGGATGAAGCAAAGCGGTGTGATGGCGATGACCGCGGTCACCACGTCCACGGCAATGACCTGGTGGAATTTTAACAAGGTCATCAGCAAAGCCCCGAGCGGAGGAGCGATGATGTTGAGCGTTCCACGCAAAGCCTGGTTGACGCCGGCAATTCGAGCGAGGTGTTTTTCGGGCACCATGAGTGAAGTGGAGGCTTGCATGGCCGGCCAGTGAAAAACCCCACCCACTGAGCGCAGAAACATGACCACAAAGATGTGCCAAACCTGTACCAAATCGAACGCAAAAAGGATGGCGAGAACTAAAGTGACCAGCGCAATCATCGCGTCCGCGAAGATCATCACCCTGCGGCGGTTCAGGCGGTCGACAATGGCGCCAGCAAAGGAGCCTAGCAGCACCTCGGGTAAAACGGCCACGAGCGTCCCCATGGCCAAGATTGCCGCGGAACCTGTCTTTTGCGTGATCCACCAGACCAGGGCAAATTGCACCAGCCCACTGCCGAGCAGTGAAAAAAGTTGCGCTGACCAAATGGGGATGAATTTTTTCATCCAATTGGGGTTGATTTCGTATGATGTGTTGTCCATTAGAATCCTTGATTATGCAATATGAATCCAACACAGACGAGAGCCTGTGTTTACCGGTTGTCCTTTTCAATTACGTACAAATGGCTTATTCGATGTAAACTTCTACGTGTTCCCCATCTTCATCGTCGTAAATATCCATGATCTGGCCGGTCTCGCCGCTGGCCAGGGCTTCTGCCAATTTAGCCGCATCCAAGCCTTCCACTTCAGGCGAGAAGCGCATGCCCATGCGGATGCCGGCGTTGACCATGCCAAGTGGCAAGCGCACGTTCACGCGCGTGCGTCCCGTATCCGTGTCGGTGACTCGCACCCTGAAGAAGCGGCCGCTACCGCGACCCGGGTAACCTGTGAGGTCTTGCTCTTCGGGGACGGAGCGTTTGGCGCTCACATCCAGGGCTTTGAGCAATTCCGCCGCCATTTCAGGAGTGATCTTGCCATCTTGAACCATTTTTAAAACTTTTAAGCGTTCCTCGCTGGTGGCCATTATTTCTCCTCCTGCAAGGTTGCTGGTTTGATTTCAGTGTACTTCTCGCCCCTGAGCCGGGCTTGCGCTTCGTCCCAGGCGATGGTGCCTTGATCGAGGGCTTCAAGGATGGCACGGCGGTCCTCTGGTGAGAGGGGAGTCGGAGTCTCCTCCTTGCCGGGCTCGTAACCGAGCGCCCTGACGATCTCGTTCAACCGGCTGCGCAGGGTGGGGTAAGATAATTTCATTTCGTCTTCCATGCGGTTTAGTCTTCCCTCGCAACGCACGAAGGTCAACAGGAATTGCATTTGTTCCGGTGAAAGGTGCCCGAACGGTGTGTGCTCGGCAACAAAATGACCTTCGAGCGTGGTGTCACAATTTACACAATACAGGCGGGTCACCGTCAGATCTTCGCTGCATACCGGACACTTATTAATCGATTTATTGATCATGAAACCCTCAATCTACTGGCAATTTTGTGTTTCAGGAAAATCAATGCGCAAGATCTGTTTATCTTTTTCTCAGGTCAGATCACGCATTCGTAGATGAAGACCATTAAACTTGACCGCTATAAACATCTGCATCTAGTTTCCTGTGCATATAATAGCATAATAATTAAAAAAGTCAATACTCTTATAAAAAATATTGAATAATTTACCCAAATATATTAAATAAATTTATTGCGAAGCGAGTTTTCTTTCACCCATCAGGAACCAATTGCCTTTGCGATTGTCGCTGTTTTCGGGCGCGCGGTCATAATAGAACTCGAAGAATTGACCTGAATCGACTTTAACCCTGAAGGTGAAGCGTCCGACCCCCCATGAACCTTTGATTCTGGCCGTCGCGAGGTGCGCAGGTTTCATGTTGCGGTCGAGTTTTCCACGGCGACGGTAATCGACCCATTCTTCGAGCACTTCAACGATCAGGTATGTTTGGCCTCGCCAGATGAACCCTTTCGGGCATTCGGGTTTCTTCTCGTAGACCGGAGGTTCATCGAAGATCACCTCGATGGGCTCATCATAAAATTGAAAGGGGATGGTTGATTGTGTCATCAGAAAGCCATGTCTGACTAGATTTAACCTAATCTTCCCAATCGTGGGGTTCAACGTGGACGTAAGCCCTGTCTACCCCCGGAAACGCCTCAAGCCGTTTGATGACCAGATCGGTGATCTCGTGCACCTCGTTAAGGGTTTTTGTACCGTCTACGTTAATGTGAAGGTCAAGCATCAGGCGCGGACCGACGTAGTCGCTCATTATGTGATGTACCCGCAACACGCCGCGGATCTCTTGGGCGGCGGTGATGAATTCTTTGACCTCATCCGCGGTGGCGCTGCGTCCGGTGAGGAATCCCAGGTTCTCCTTGCCGGCCATGAAGGCCTGCCTGAAAATCCAGGCGGCCACCACGAAACCAGCGACCGGGTCTGCCAGGGGGTGGATCCAGTTGGAACCCACCACGCCGATGAACGCGGCCAGGGAGGTTAGCACATCACTGAGATTGTCTTTGGCGGTAGTTGAAAGGGTGGGGCTGAAGATCTTTTTAGCGATGCGCCGGATGACGATGAACATACCCGCCTTGACCGCGGCGCTGAAGAGAAGCACCAAGGTGGGCAGGTCCAGGGTCACAAGTCCTCCACCTTCCTGATAGCGGATGAAAGCGTTGCGCGCGGCTTCGAAACCCGCGAAAGCCATGGACAGGGTTACCACCAGCCCGACGATCGGTTCGAAACGGGAGTGCCCCTGGGGGTGTGAAAGATCGGGCGGCTGCATCGCCATCCAAAGGCCTAATACCATCAGCAAGGAATAGACCACATCCGAGATCGAGTTGGCGGCGTCTGAGTAGATGGCCGCGCTGCCTGAAACGGCGGCCACGACCCCCTTACTGCCGGCCAGGACGATGTTGCCAATGACGGTGATCAGCAGTGCCTGACGATAAAGGCGGTTTTGTTCTTGTTGCGGTTTGTAATCTCTTACCCAGCGCATCTTATACTCACTTTGTAAATAGATAAGAAAAAACCTCCAAGGGCTTTTTCTATTGAACGAAAATGCACCTTTGAGGTTCTGATTGAAACAACTTCCGGGCTGAGTGCTCCGCCTGGTAGCGATATTTTATCATGTTTCAGGGTTGAGAGGATCTGTCGCTTTGGCTGGCTTCGCTAGTTACAACCGCCATGCCCGTCACCACACGGGCTCTGCTCGAATTGGATCGTGGTGTGCTGAATGTGAAATTCCTCTTCAAGCAAATTTTTAAGGGCTTGCATGACACTGGAAGTTTGGTTTTCACTGCCTTCATGCAAAATGACGTGCGCGCTCAGGGAAACCTGATCCGAACCAAGATTCCAGACGTGCAGGTCGTGAACGGCCTTGACGTTATGCAGGCTGCTCATCCGAGCGTTGATCGTATTGATCGACATGCCTTCAGGCACACCTTCCAGCAAAATGTGCATGGCGCGGCGGATGATGCGGAAGGAGCCGGAGAAAATGATCACACCGATCAAGATCGAGATCAGTGGGTCGATCCATGCGATGCCGGTAAACTTGATCAAAATGGCGGCGACGATCACGCCCACCGAAGAAATGGCGTCTCCCACCACATGCAGGAACGCGCTTTGAACGTTTAAATTACGTTTCTGAGGAGCGTGCGCGGCGTGGTCGTGGGAGTGTTCCTTATTATGGTCGTGGTCATGGCCGTGACTGCCGAGGATGAGCGCGACAACGAGATTGACCACCAGGCCGATCACGGCAATGATGCCCATTTCAACGCTTTTGATCTCAACCGGGTTCTGCCAGCGTTTTACAGCTTCAACCCAAATGCCAATGGCGATGATGAATAAGGAAGATCCGTTAATTAGGGCGGCCACGACCTCGAGTCGGTGCCAGCCAAACGAATGGCGGTCGTCCGCCGGCCGGAGGGAGAGACGCAAGGCTACAAAACTGAGCGCCAGGGCGAACACGTCCATGAACACGTGCGCCGCGTCTGAAAGCAGCGCCAGCGAACCCGAAACGAGACCGCCGATCACTTCGGCCACCAGGATCAGGCTGGTGAGCACGAGAGAGTAGATAAATTTCTTTTGAATGGTCTTGGTTTCTCTTGAGATCATGAATGAACCCGTTTATTCAGCGCTCACTTCGATGTCGGCTACCGAATTCAGTATGTATGTGGGGCGATATGGGAATTTTCGGACATCATCCTTCTTGGAGACACCGGTCAGCACCAGGATGGTTTCGAGCCCGCTCATCACGCCGGCCACGATGTCGGTATCCATGCGGTCGCCAATCATGGTGGTGCTTTCGGAATGCATCCCCATGTAGCGCATGGCAGAGCGCATCATCAGCGGATTGGGTTTGCCGACGAAAAACGGAGATCGGTTGGTGGCTTTTTCGATCAAGGCCGCCAGCGCGCCGGTGGAGGGCACCACGCCGGCTTCGGTCGGGCCGGTGGAATCGGGGTTGGTGGCGATGAACATCGCTCCACTGTTGATCAGCCGGATGGCTTTGGAAACCACATCAAAATTGTAGGTGTTAACTTCGCCGAGGACGACATAGTCAGGGTTGGTGTCCGTTTGGACGTACCCGACCTCATGCATCGCCTGGGTCAATCCGCTTTCACCGATGACGTACGCGGTGCCGTTGGGGTTCTGGCTCTGCAAGAATCGCGCTGTGGCGATGGCCGAAGTAAAGATCCGATCGGCAGGGACCTTTAACCCGATGGTGTTAAGCCGGTGTTCAAGATCGCGCTGGGTGTAGAGCGGATTGTTGGTGAGGATCAAAAATTTGGTATTGGTGGCGAGCAGCTTTTCAATGAATTGTTCTGCGCCGGGGATGGGTGTTTTGCCGGTGACCAGCACGCCATCCATATCGATCAAGTAACTTCTTGTCATAGATTCTTCCTTATTATTTGCTTGATTCTAACATGATTGAGCGTGGCGGGTTGCCCGCCGGGGGCTGGTTAACGAAAAGCGGCGAGTGGAATTTCGAGTATAATCATCAAGGATAACCAGCCATGAACAGGATAACCGATGCCACGCCAGCGATCCATTGAGGACTACTCCACCGATGAATTGCGGCAGCTTCTCACCGAAAGGCGAAGGGCAGAGCGCGATGCCAGGTTGGAAGCCTACCGCAAGACCGGACGTGTCATCCGTGTGGAGAACACACCCATTGAAAACCGCGCCGGGCAAGTGGATGAACGCGAGCCTGAGGGGATCGCCCCCACCAGCCTGACCCGCCGCACGAGAACCAAACGACACGGCAACATGGACCGTTTGCTCCTGGCGGTGGAGATCATCGCCATTCTTGGCCTGGTCTTTATCATCTTAAATAGTTTTTCGATCCTTCAGAACCTTAATAAAGAATTCGCCTCAGCCCTCGAACCGGAAGTGACCGCCACGGCATTGATCACGGCGGTGGTGCTGCCCAGCGGACACACCGCGCCGATCGCTGGGGTTGAAGTGCGCCCCAACGAAGCGGAGATACCGGAGCATTTACGCCCGCTGATGCAGAGTTACGCGGATCTGCCGATCCCCACCCCCGGCGCCCAACAGGCCAGGCAGATCCAGATCCCGGCCATCGGGGTGAACGCCCCTGTGGTGCTTGGTGACGGCTGGGAACAGTTGAAAAAAGGGGTCGGGCAACATTTGGGCACAGCAAACCCGGGCGACACGGGCAATCTGGTGGTTTCAGCCCACAACGACATCTTTGGCGAATTGTTCAAAGATCTCGACCGCCTCAAGCCGGGTGACGAGATTATCGTCATGACCCAAGACCGATCTTACACTTACGTGATCACGGGTACGCAGATCGTGGAACCCACCCGCGTGGACCTGATGGCGCCCACACCTGAAAAAACGATTACCCTGATCTCTTGTTATCCCTACCGCATCGACACAGAGCGGATCGTGGTGACAGCGATCCTGGAAGAATAATTAACAACATCTTGTTTCAAGGAGAACGAAATGGCATCTAATTCAAAGAAACGCTCAAGCAACACTCGCACCTCTACCGAGATCAATTCCTCCGCGCCGGTTCGCAACAGCGGCCGCACGGTAACCACAGAATTTAACCCCGATTATTCGTATGTCAAAAAAGATTTGATCCGCATCGGCGTTTTGGCCGGATCCTTCTTTGTCATTTTAGTGGTTCTTTCTTTCTTCCTGCGCTAATCTGCCACCGAAGCTCGGCTTTCGGTGAAATTCATATTTAGGCTCGATAAGGAGAGAAATATGTCGCACATGTTTGTTCCTGGCCCAGTGGATGTGGCGCCTGAAGTGTTGGCTGCCCAGACCAAGGCGATGCTTCCGCATCGCAGCAAAGATTTTGAAGCCATTTTCCAGCGTTCAGAGGCCAAAGCCAAAGAAATTTTCTACACCAACACACGTGTTTTCCAGGCCGCCAGTTCAGGCTCGGGGATGCAGGAAGCGGGCATCCGCAACTTTGTGCAAGAAAGCGTGCTAAGTTGCGTCAACGGTTCGTTCGCTCAACGCTGGCACGACGTGGCCGTGGCTAACGGTAAAACCGCCGACAGACTTGAAGTGGACATGGGCGAAGCCATCACCCCGGAACTGCTCCGTGACGCGCTGAAGAAAAAACATTACGAAGCGGTCACCATTGTGCATAACGAAACCTCCACCGGTGTTGAGAATCCCCTCAAGGAACTCGTGGCCGTGGTGAATGAGGTCAGTCCGGATACGCTCATCCTCGTAGACGCGGTCTCTTCGCTGAGCGGCGTCAAGATCGAGATGGACAAACTGGGCTTGGACTTCTTGTTGACTTCCTCGCAAAAATGCCTGGCGCTGCCTCCCGGGCTTGCCCTGGCCTCCGCCTCGGACCGCGCCATGAAACGTGCCGAATCGGTCACCAATCGCGGCTGGTATTTTGATCTGCTGCTGATGGAAAAACACCGCGTCAAAGATTCCACGCCAATGACCCCGGTGATGCCGTTGATCTACGCGCTCGACTTCCAGTTGGATCGCATCCTGGCTGAGGGGCTTGAGAACCGCTTCGCGCGCCACGCCGCCATGGCCAAAAAGGTACAGGATTGGTCGATCGCCCACGGCATGGAACCCGTCGCCAAGGAAGCTTACCGCTCCAAGACCGTGGTGACGATCAAGAACGCCCTCAATTGGGATATCAGTGCCTTGAACAAGTTCTTGCAGACCCGCGGCATGCGCATCGCCAACGGCTACGGCAAGTTGAAAGACTTCACCTTCAGGGTGGCCACCATGGGTGAGACCCAGCCGGCGCACATTGACGAGCTGCTCGCCGCTTTTGAAGATTACATCAAGCAAGGCTAGACACGAGTAAACGACTTGAGCCAGGAGAATTTCCTGGCTCTTTTTATTGACGCGCGCAAATTGGCGTGATAGAATTCATGCGTTCTTGGGCGCGTAGCTCAATGGTAGAGCAGCGGCCTTTTAAGCCGTTGGTTAAGGGTTCGAGCCCCTTCGCGCTCACAAGAATCGAAAACTTCCGCAAGGAAGTTTTTTGTTTTCCGTTTTGTAGGGTGGGCTCGGTTTATGGGCCTACCAGCATTAAATCTGTGATAGTGCACCGTTGGCGCACCCCACCAGAATACCATTTGTGATGGTGTACTGGTGGCGCCTTATATAAAGATCGAGACATTTCAATTTCAAACAGGAATATAATATTCCATAGATTAGGTGGGTTGAAAAAATGAATAAAACGGGGATATTTAATGAGCGTTTCACCCTGGCAGACGATTGTGAATGGATGGAATAACCTGGAAATTGAATACCTCTCCGGGAACCTTTCCGGAAAAATGAACCTCTATCTCTCAGGCACCAAGGTTCAATCGATCGACCCGATAGACACCGATACGCTCAGCATTGATTCGGTGAGGTTGGGTGCTATGGGCGTAGAAACAGGCACTCGTGGAAGTGTGTTCTTCGATGACTACCAATCTCGCCGCTTTAGCGCCATCGGTCCCTTGCTCGACCCAGGTTTGCTGGAACAAAACCCATCACTCGTGCCGGATTGGGTCAACAAGACCTACAGTTACGAAGATGGAGCGCATAAACATGCTGTTACCAGCGTGGTGGTCACGGATGAGAACAATGTGCAGACCACCAACACCTATCGCTATGATGCGAATGGCAACATGACCTGCCGCATCGAGGGTGGGCAGACCTTCTTGCAAACCTTCAACGCCGAAAACCGCATGAGCGGCGTTGCCCTGGTGACTGGCAACTGCGACACCCTGGGCGACACGCTCAAAACCTGGATCTTCACATATGATGGGGACGGTCAAAAGGTCAAACAGGTGTACACTGAAGGCGCAAGCACGTTGACGACATACTATTACGCCGGGGGAAGTTACGAAGTGCAGACCGACGGCACGACCGAAACGGCGCGGCAATACTATTCCATCGCGGGCATGACGGTTGCCATGAAAGTAGGGGCGTATGGCGATACGCCCGCTGAATGGGTTTTCTTCTTGACCGATCACCTTGGCTCGGTGGTGGGCGTGACTGACGCAACCGGCACGTTAGTCTCTGAAACGCGATATTTACCCTTTGGCGAGGTGCGCCTTTCGGTAGGGGCGATCACCCAGACCGATTTTGGCTACACTTTTCAGCGCAACAACAGTTACATTAAGTTGCTTGATTATCGCTTCAGATCGTATTCCCCGGATTTAGGGCGTTTTATTTCACCTGATTCCATTATACCAAATCTTAGTAACCCACAATCACTCAACAGGTATAGCTATGTTAATAATCGCCCCATCAATTTCAATGATCCAAGTGGACACAAAGAAACTTGTGGGGAATATGGGCAGCAATGTCCAAAAAATCAAGAAAAAAATTATCAGAAAGATATTTTTGATCGATATAAAATTAATTTGATGAGTGGTGGTTGGACATATGACGAGAGTGCTTATATTTATTCTGCACTTTCAAGAATGGAATCTGGATTAAATAATATTACTAATGGCAGGGGTTTACCCTGGATTCGAAATAATTTGGGAGGTGCGATAATCTCCGTCGGTTTTGATCAAGACAATTTTACTAATTTATTAGCCTTTGGATCTTTTCCAGGGATCGGAGCCAATCCTCATGTGATTGCAAATTCTGTTTTTTTGCCATCATCTTTTACGAGCGTAAATTGGTCATCACCTTATGGAAGGGCCGATACAATGATTGTGCATGAATTTGGGCATGTGGTGGACAATAGAAGTTCTATCTCTGGATTAGGTTCAATATTTGGTGGTGGCGGTGGCGACGGTTTGATGCGATTTGTTGGATCTACGCCCACAGGAATATTTGGTATTAGATGTGCAAACGATAGTTTAAATATTTCGAATAATAGATTTATAAATGGTGATGGGTATGGTTATGGTAACAATAGCCCTGCAGATTATTTTGCTCATACTTTTACAAGCGCCATAATGACTCCAAATGATTCACATGCGCCAGTTAATGCTGTAATTTGGATGTCGGCTTACATAAACCTTAAATAAAATATCGAGGAGCTATGAAAAAATTATTAATAATTATCCTATGCTGTTTTCTTCTTACAGCGTGTTCTGGTCAAAAATCTAGTGTTTTAGATGACACAACGTGTGATGCACCATGTTGGCGAGAAATCATTCCTGGTAGAACTTCATTGGATGAGTCTCTAAAATATATTTTGGGTATGACAGATGTTGCAAAAGATTCTGTTAAATTAACCGATGGTAATTATGGTTTCTGGCAAAATGGAATTTTATGGTCTTTTGATCATGTAATTGAAAATTCAGGAGAACTTTTTTTTAATAGTGATGAGGTAATATTTCTAAAGGTTAGTATTGCGAAAAATCAAATTGTTTCTTTATCTGAAGTGTTTTCCAAGTATGGAGAACCTGACTTGGTTTATTCAACCTACGGGATTCTTGAAACAATGATGAAAAGTATCAGCCTAATATACTCGAATGGAATTTGTGTTGAGCTGAGAACGCAGAATATAAATCCAACTAGAGTGGAACCGAATTCTGATATATATTACACAACGATTGTTTCCACTATTGAAATTAAATCAATAAGTTTCTTTGATCCAAATCTAAGTTCAAATGTAATTTCAACGAGCTGTTATTGGCCAATCGAGGAAAAATATATCCAAAAATGGAATGGATTTGGAAAATATTTTGTATTCCCAGGATTATAAAAAAAACTAGTAAATGTAACCTGCCCGAAATGGGGTTGATGGATTACAAGGCGCGCTTTTACAACTCTACATTGGGCAGGTTTGTGCAGCCTGACACCATCATCCCCGGTGCGGGTAACCCGCAGGAATACAATCGTTATGCGTACACAATTAATAATCCTATCAAATTTAACGACCCCAGTGGACACAAGGCATGCTCAAGTTTTGATTCTACTGGAAATTGTATAGCAGATACTGAATGGCATAATAGACCTTCACCCACCCTAAAAATAAATACCACTATTGTTACCCAAACCTCAATAGTTTCTTTTTCGATGCAACCAATCAAAGTTATGGAAACTGGAGAGACGTATTCAGGTTTCAGTGGAAGTGGAGAGCCAAATGCGGTTATACGACCAACATGGGATAATCGTAGATTAACCACCATGCCAATGACAAGAATGGTTTCCTCAATGGAGGCTTCGTATTCCCTTGCTGAAAATATGGGAAATGCATCCTATGTCCTTTTTCCTCATGGGAATCAAATTGTTACTTCTTATGTTCGATCTTATCAAACAAATGAATTAGCATACATACCATCACCTATGCTAACTGATGTAATCATAACTAATAATTCTCAAAACTACTTGAATTATAAACTTTCCATTCAAGGAGAAAATATTAATTTGGTATCACTAATATCGGCAGCCCCCGGCGATACTGAAACATTTAATATATTTCCAACAACCATTCCATATGAGGGATTAAATGTTAGTGTTAGGGCAACAAACACCTTTCAAAATGTATGTATTGCTTCTCAAAATCCCATCCTTTTTCGAGGGTGGATTGATTTTCGTATTCAAAATTAGAAAGGTGTGGAGTACACAATGATAAAAAAAATTTTTTATTTGATTGTTTTAATGCTATGTGTTACATCCTGTTCAACCATGGAGATAGTAAATCCAATAATTACTGACCCGGAATTTACAAACCAGCAAATAACACTTTCTTCTTTCGATTTTGACAATTCCTTCAAAACGACAGCCCCAATTTCAGCAGAAATATGGGATGAATCTAGAAAATACATTAAATTTCCAAACAATTTTAATATTCGATTATTCGAGAAAACAAAAGAAGGTTGGGTGGAATTAGGTGAAAAACCAGTAACAAGATTACCGCCGGGTGATTTTGTTTTCGATCCAATAAACGGGTGTTCTTGTACAGTAATGATTAGTGTATTCCCTGATCTGCCGGATGTTACTCGGAAATATGAGTTGCGGATTTATGTTAGTGGTCTGATGAGTGAAAATAATGATGAAGTGGAAGTTGTTGCCTATACAGATGTTACTTTACTACCATAGAACAATTTCTAAAAACCATTTGGCCTGAAAAAAACTACAATTACTACAAATGAGATTTTAGTTGCGTAGATGCTGTCTTGAAAGTCAAGAAGAAACCTGCAATTAATTAGGTAGTTAAGGTCAAAAGTGCGGCTTGATTTTAAAATTCCATAAACAAGATGCAATAGTTTACGAATAGCTGCACCGATCACCACTATTGGCTGTAGTCCATTTTGAGATATGTGATTTCAAAAAGTCGGCATTATCGGGTTGCATATTCTCGCCAAAAACACGTGCCTGTACATTGCTTTTCTCAAATTCGAATTGCCTGTCTTTGAAAGTCGAGTTTTCTTGTGCGCTGAAGTTCCAGAAAGAAAGTTCCGCGGCGTCAGACCAGCGTAGGCCGCCAATTGGCGGGCATTCCGGAAGTCGGCAACATTTTGGATCTCGTCCAATAATTTGGATGCGCTAAGCTTGCCAATCACCGGGATCGTTATTTGCAGATCCTGCATGCGCTTAAGTTCTGTATGACTATCAACGTGATCCTGAATCGCTGTCTTTGTTTTCATGATCTTCTCATTGAGATAATCACACACCAGTGTTAAGCTACTCAACACAAAGTATGAACGAACACCAGATTGCAGAAGATTCGCTTCCTGGCGCTTGAGGTTTTGCAGTTCCTCCAAATGCCGTTCGAGCTCCTGAAATTCTTTGAAACTCACTGGTGACGGTGTCCATCAGCCAGGTTTTTCTCGTATGTAAGACTCAGCAATGAGTTGCGCGTCTGCCTTGACAGTCTTGTTCCGTCTAAACTTGCGGCGTGCGTAATGCACGATCCAGGTTGAATATTCCCTTATAAAAAAACTCAAGGCATTGCAGTTATACAGATTTCGAATGGTTGGGATCGACAAAAAAATCTGACGAAAACAATAATGGTGTCCCCCTAGGATAAGCCCCTTTCGCTTGCTATACTCAATCTAATCTGACAACCGAATAACCTATTCTTTCAATCGTTGGCCGGACTCTACCTGCTGGATGCACGCTCCAAAGGCGCGCAAAGCACGAGTATCCGGTTTTTACATTTAAAACTTACATGGAGGATGCATGACGATATTAATTCCGGTGGTGGGTATTTTATGCACCACATTA
>CAZUXF010000018.1:0-55383 GCA_964624535.1 uncultured Anaerolinea sp.
TATGGTCTTTCAGTCTTACGCGCTTTATCCGCACATGACCGTGTTTGACAACATGGCTTTCGGCTTGAAACTTCGCCGTCTGCCCAAAGCTGAGATCCAGAAACGGGTTGAAGCCAGCGCCAAGATCCTTGGCATCGAAGGTCTGCTTAAACGCAAACCCCGCGAACTCTCTGGCGGTCAACGTCAGCGCGTTGCCCTCGGACGGGCCATCGTGCGCGAGCCAAAAGTTTTCCTCCTGGATGAGCCGCTTTCCAACCTGGATGCCAAACTGCGCGTGCAAACCCGCGCCGAAATCACCAAACTGCATCATAACCTGGGCACCACATTTGTTTACGTGACCCACGACCAGACGGAAGCAATGACCATGGCTTCCCGCATCGCGGTGATGAACAAAGGCATACTGCAGCAACTAGACACCCCCCAGAATTTGTATGACAAGCCGAACAACCTCTTCGTGGCTGGTTTCATCGGTACGCCGGCGATGAATTTCTTCAACGTTAAGTTGGTCAAAGATGGCGATAACCTCTATGTAGATACCGGCGAGATTCGCATCAAGATGCCGAAATCGAAGAATGCCAGCCTGCAATCCGTTGTCAGCCGGGACGTGATCATGGGAATCCGCCCCGATGACATCCACAATCCTGATTTCGCACCCACGAACATCAGCGGCGAAAAAGTGGAAGCCAAGGTGGAAGTGACCGAGTTAATGGGCAATGAAATCTTGATCTATCTCGCCACCACTAAGGGAAGCAATTTTGTTGCAAGGGTTGATCCACGCTCGAAATATACTTTTGGCGACAAGGCTCAACTCTTATTTAACATGGATAACTGCCATATTTTCGATCCTGCCCTGGATCCAGAGAATCCGGTAGCCGTCCGCTAAGCAAGAAATCGTAGAATATTTTGTAGCGCAAGAGCTATCTTGCGCTACATTAATAAATCCCGATGATCAAGGAGTGATCATGTACAAGATCGTTTTGTTGCGACACGGTGAAAGTGAATGGAATAAGGAGAACCGCTTCACGGGCTGGACGGATGTGGATTTGACCGAAAAAGGCGTCACGGAAGCCAAATCCGCGGGACTGCTGATGAAAGAAGCCGGGTTTAACTTTGACCTGGCCTATACCTCGGTACTTAAACGGGCAATCCGCACACTTTGGCTGGCCCTGGACGAGATGAATTTGATGTGGATCCCAGTGGAGAACACCTGGAGGCTCAATGAACGCCACTACGGCGCCTTGCAGGGCTTAAATAAGGCTGAAACGGCGAAAAAGTACGGAGATGAGCAGGTGCACATCTGGCGGCGCAGCTATGATATCCAACCGCCGGCGCTCGCCGCCGAGGACGAGCGCTTCCCGGGCAAAGACCGGCGCTACGCCAACCTGGATGCGCAAGACCTGCCCTTGACAGAGTGTTTAAAAGACACGGTCGCCCGTTTTTTGCCTTTCTGGCACGAGACCGTGGTTCCCACGATCAAATCAGGCAAGCAGGTGATCATCGCGGCGCACGGCAACAGCATCCGCGCATTGGTGAAATACCTCGACAATGTGCCGGAGAATGAGATCGTTGAATTGAACATCCCAACGGGCATCCCGCTGGTCTACGAGCTTGACCAAGACCTGAAACCGATACGCCATTATTATCTCGGCGATCCCGAAGAAGCGCGCAAGAAAGCCGAAGCGGTTGCAAACCAGGCGAAGGGAAAATAACCCCGAATGTAAAGAATATCAAAATCCCCGATAGCGATATCGGGGATTTTGATTAAGTTCATATGGATGGTGGTTAACGATGCTTGTGTGCGAGACGGGCTCCTACAAAGGTGCAGATCACGCCGCCTGCAAGGGTGAAAATGCCCATGAAGGTGAACGCGTCTGACCACAGTTTTTCGGGGAAGAGGCGGATAAGCGTGTCGCTGGTGTAAAACAACCAGGTGTCGCCGGTAAAGAAGATCTGATGAAAACCAGTGAAGAGTGCATCAAAGTCAAGCACCACACCCACCAGGATCAAACCGATCAAACCGAGTGTAGCCCAACCGCCTGTGGATACTGATTTCCAGAATTGATCCAGCCACATCATACGCCAGGCGATCAGATAGGCCACGATCAAAAAAATCATGACGGGGATCCAGATGCGGATCATCAATTGAACCAGGTTCTTGACATCCAACATGTGGCCCAACTCCCGTTCAATATAGATCGGGTCTCCATTCTCGAATTTGAGGTTCCCAAGAAACTGGATGTCTTCATTGTTGGTCAGGTATTGAAGGGATAGCGTTCCCCATTGCAAACGGTCTGCCTTGGTGAATCCAAACTCATCTTCTGGAAAATTAGGAAGGTTGTATTCATAGTGCAGGAAAAATGGATTTAACAGCACGCGAATTGAGCTCATCATCAAGAAAATGGGAATCGCAATAATGATTAATATTGAAAATATACGAACAATCTTGCTCATTGGAGTGTCTCCACCTGGCCGGAAAAAATGAAATTCATGATCATAGAGTTGGTGATGCCCTCGACCGGAGCGAGATCATCGGTGAAGACGATGCCGGGTTCAGGAGTTGGCTGTAGCCCCGCATAGGTGGACGCCATCACTTCGAGTAGAAACACAGGCGTGGTTGCGTTTTGACTGAGCGCATAATAGTTGTCCAGAAAAGCATCAAGAGACGTCTTGCTTTTGGTTGCATAAAGGATAGTATTGAATGAATCCGAAAGATCTGTAACATAAAGGCTGGGGAAAATCGTGTGGATGGTGGTGTACAGCGAGTTGACCAGTCGACGGTCGTCGGGCCCTCGGCCGATATTGATCACCATCACACCATCCTCTTTCAAATGGTCGTGCAGGATCTGAAAGAACTCGCGAGTGGTCATATGCCACGGGATGTACGGTGGCCGGTATGCGTCCACGCTGATGATGTCGTACTGCTTGGAGGAGGTTTGCATCGCCCAACGACCGTCCTGGACAATGACGTTGAGATTCTTCTGATTCATGCCGAAAAACTGCTGACCGACCTCAACGATCTTGGGGTCGATCTCGATTCCGTCAATGCTCGCGTTGGGGTACACGGCGAATGCCTCGCGAGCCGTGGTTCCTCCCGCCAGACCGACGATGGCGATGTCGGTTACCGATTGCGGGTCGATTGGGGCAGGGTTAAAAAAAGGCGCTGAAATGACCTGTTCCCACGGACCGTTGAAATTGATCTGGTCTTCCTTGTAAATCGAGTGGACCCCCTGGCCTTCGTTCAGGCGTAACAGATAGAATCCACTTTGCTCGATCACCTGGATGTAGTTGTAGCTGGATTCGTTCTCATAGACCAATCCGTCAGTTTGCTTGTCGGTGCCAGGAACACCCCAGATCAACAACCCGACCAGGATCACCGGCATCCATGCATAACGCAGCAGCCGCTTAAATCCGGATGCCAGGTAAAGACCTACAGAGGCAGCGGTCATCAACAGAAGCGCGAGCACCAGGAAGGTGCGGTACGTGCCGATAGTGGGCACGAGCAGCAGCACTGGGAGGAAAGTTCCAATAAAGGAACCGAGCGTGGAAATGGCGTATATGCGGCCTGAGATCTTGCCGGCTTGTTGTGTGTCTGTAATTGCCAGACGGATGGCAAAGGGTGAAGCTGTACCCAGCAAGGTGACCGGGATGATGAAAAGGATCATCACCACACTGAAGGAGCCAAAAAGCACACCCAACTGAAGCTGGTCAAAAGCCTGGCTCGCCAGCCGCAGGATCGGTCGGGAAGCGAGGGGAATCAACCCCACCGCCAAGGATGCCCATAACAGGATCTGGAACATGGTCTCATATTTGGGTGAGCGGTCAGCCCAGGTGCCGCCTAGGAAATAACCGACTGTCAAATAGATCAGGATCAAACCCACAATACTTGCCCAAACCAAATTGCTAGTCCCAAAGTAGTTGCCCAATAATCTCGAAGCGGCAAATTCGACGGCCAGGGAGACCATTCCAGAAGTGAAAACGATGACGTAGAGGAATTTCTTCATTCAATAATTATACTTTATCAGACCTGACCGCATTTTTTCGGGATGTATAATTCAAGTGAGCATGGAGGAAACCATGAAACTGACCAGTCTTGACCAAATGAAAAAACTCGAAGCCGCCGCGGACGCGGAAGGCACGAGTTATGAATCAATGATGGCAAAAGCCGGAACCGGTCTGGCACGACAGGTTGAGGATCGTTTTGGGTTGATGGACCCGAAGACAGTGACCGGGTTGGTCGGCGGGGGAAACAATGGCGGAGACACGCTAGTGGCATTGAACGCATTGGTTAAAACTGGCTGGCAGGCTTCCGCGGTTATATTTGTTGAAGAACCGCAACTGAAGCGTTATTATGATGATTTGAAAGCCAGCGGGGGGACTCTCTATTTTTTGGAACATGACGGGGATTCCAAACTTGAGAAGTTTATCGAACTAGCGCGTGTTCTGCTGGACGGCGTCGTTGGAACCGGGTTTAAACCCCCGCTCAAAGAAATCACCGCGAGTGGTTTAAAACGCGTCCAAAAACAGCTGAATGGAAAAGTGGTGGTGGCCGTGGACTGCCCCTCGGGCGTAGATTGCGTTACAGGTACGGTCAGCCCCGAAACGCTGATCGCCGACCTTACGGTCTGCATGGAAGCGGTCAAGGAAGGGCTGGTTGCTTTTCCCGCCTTCGAAGTATGCGGCGAAATCGTAACCGTGCCGCTTGGAATCCCCGAAAAGATCGCCAGGCAGCATCTGAACTGGGAGCAAGTCATTGATTCGATATCTGTCCACGATATTCTTCCAAAAAGGGATCGGTTTGGTCACAAGGGCACCTTCGGACGCTTGATCGTTTGTGGAGGATGTGTCAATTATCCCGGCGCGCCAAATCTTGCGGCCAGGGCTGCGTATCGGGCTGGGGTGGGGTTGGTGGAAGTCGCGATCCCGGAAAGTATTCATGAAATCGCGGCATCTCACAATCTCGAAAGTGTTTGGACGCTATTGGAGAGCGAAGGAGGAGTCATCGCTGACAACGCGGCCGCGACCTTGCTCCCAAAATTGAGTGCTGCGGCCTGTCTGCTCATTGGGACGGGCATGGGAGAGGAAGAGACGACCCACCGCTTTCTCAATCGTTTATTGTTTGAATCTTCCGCGCAAGAAACCAGGATGGGTGCGGGTTTCGTTCCGGGAATGGCACGCAATGGCATAGGAGGGAAAGTCAATTTTCCACCATTGGTCATTGACGCGGACGCCTTAAGACTCATCGCGCGGGTTGACAAATGGTTTGAAAAATTACCGGCTCTTGCGGTGTTGACACCCCATCTGGGGGAGATGGCGGCTTTGACCGGTTTGACCATTGCTGAGATTCAGGCAGATCGATTGGGCGTAGCCCGGAAATATTCCAAACTTTGGAAACAAATAGTTGTGCTCAAAGGCGCGCTGACAGTCATCGCTGACCCCAGCGGGAGTGTTGCCGTTATGCCGTTTGCCAGCTCCGCGCTGGCCAAGGCCGGCACGGGAGACGTGCTGGCAGGGTTGATCGCCAGTCTGGTCGCGCAAGGCAGTCCGCTCTTTGACGCGGCTGTCGCAGGCGTTTGGCTGCATGCCCAGGCATGCAAATTCGTTGTGCAGAAGCAAGGATGTGAATCGTCACTCCTGGCAGGCGACCTGGTTGAAGCCATTCCTGAAGCTTTCGCGGACTTAAAATAAAAACCCCCCGGATTTCCGGGGGGAGTAGGTCGTCCAATAAAACTATGCGGCCGCTTTTTTGGGTTTCGCGGCTTCTTTTTCGCCTTCAAGCAAAACCACACCTTTTTTGAGTGTTTCAGCGGTTTTTCCCTGGGCTTGTTTGATCAAATCCTGGGCTTTGGAAACCGCGTCTTGGGCGGCTAATTCAGCCTTCTTGTAGGTCTCATCAAGGGTTTCCGCGGTCTTGTCTTTCAATTCGATCGCTTTTTCCTTGATCACGGTGCGGGTTTCTTCACCTGACATGGGAGCGTAAAGTAACGCCACAACTGCGCCGGTTAATCCACCGACCAAAAAACCGATCAAGAATGATCCAAATCCGTCTTTCTCAGCCATTTTTATCTCCTTTTAGTTTGTAAATAATGGGAAACCAGATTATTTCCGGGTGATTTTAAACAAATCGAGCAAATGCTTCAGACCGGCCATGTAACCATTCAATTTGATCACGGGTTCCACCAGATTATTGCTTAGGAACTGTGTCGTTCCCTTGAGGGTGTCCACGGTTTCTTTGGTGGAATTAAGAATGGGACGCACCTCGTTTTGAATCAGGTTGATCAAAGTGGAAATTTGAATGACCAAAACCACCAGCGCGACACCGATCACCAGGGATTCGAAAGCCATAAAAATGATGAAAATGTCACGAATGTGGGCGGTCGTCCCCAGATCTGCCCTCGAAAGGAACACAATGCCGGTAACGATCGCGCCAAGAATGAGCACACCGAGAATGATGACCAGCCAAAGTTTACCACTGGAACCAGGAGTAACGGGCTGTTCAATCGTTTCGGTGGCTTCTTCTAAGGGTTCACTTTTTTCAACCATGTGTTGATTATAACATAATGAAAAAATGGGGTTGTCAAGGGTGATTTAGTTTGATTTCATGGTGTTTGCGAGTTCCTTTGGCGTGTGATAGACTTAACGGTTGCCATGAAAAACAAACCCTTGCTAATCCTTCTTCTGGTCATTGGCCTCACTTTTTCGCTTTCCATGCAAGTGGTGCCGGGTCTTTACATCCTCACACCTGAGGATGGCCAGGTGGTGTCTGGGACAGTTGACGTGCGTGGATCTTTGCCAGAGGATGATTTTGGTTCCGCGGAATTGGCTTATTCATTTAACGACGGCGACACTCCTAATTGGTTCACGATCATCCGGCTGGACCAGCCAGTGCATGACGCCACGCTGGGTTTTTGGGACACGACCACGATCTCAGATGGGACGTACCGGTTGAAGTTGGTCGTGTATCGCGCCAACGGGGACGCCGAGGAAGTGGTTTTGCAGGGCATCCAGGTGGCGAACTACACCCATATTGTCGAACCAACGGCCGCGCCCGTGGAGGTATCCGCAACCCCTACAACCAAAGCTCCGGTTACCCAACAGGCAACGCTCTCCCCTGGGCCTACCCAGTTGCCTGAGAATCCCGCATCCATTGACCCGGCGGACATTCGCTTAAGTTTGACCAGCGGGGTGGTATTGGCTGTACTGATGTTGATCATCTTGGGCGTTTATTCATTCTTTCGCGGGCTTAGCCGCAAGTAAGGCAAGGTTGAATTGAATATTTTTCACAGAAGAGTACCTGAACTGCGTTTGGATCAAGTGGATGACTCCACCCCCTTTTTGGTGGTGGGGTTGGGCAACCCTGGTCGTGAATACCGCGAAACGCGGCATAACATCGGTTTTATGGTGATGGACCGTCTGGCGGAAACCGCGGGGATCAAACTCACCAAGGTTCAGAGTAAAGCCATTATCGGCATTGGCAGGATTGGGGATCAAAAAGTCATCCTCGCCAAACCCCAAACATTTATGAATCTATCCGGTCAGGCGGTGACAGCCCTGATGCGGTTCTACAAAGTCGAACCCACCCGGCTGGTGGTCGCGCATGATGATGTGGACCTTCCGTTTGGCCAAATACGCATGCGCCCCGGCGGAGGATCAGCAGGTCAAAAAGGGATCGGCTCGATCATAGAAAAGCTGGGCAGTCAGGAGTTCGCGCGTCTGCGCATGGGGGTTGGCAGGCCACCGGGTCAGCAAGACGCGGCGTCTTTTGTGCTTCAACCCTTTCATTCGGCCGATCGTGATTTTCTACCCGAATTCATCAATCGCGGCGCGGACGCCATCAAGTCCTTCATGCTTGAAGGCATCGACACCGCCATGAACCGCTACAACCCCAAAGCGTAAGGATTCCATGCTTGAAACGCTTCGTCAACAAGCGGTCTATCAAAAGACCCTGGACGCCATCAAGGTCGGCGCCCCCCTGCATGGCTTGGGTCTTTCTCGCCCGGCGCGGCTGCCGGTGTTGGCGGCGCTCTGCCAGGATCTGAACGTGCCCATGTTGGTGGTGACCGACCGGATGGACCGCGCCCTGATGATGTTTGACGAACTGGGATTCTGGCTTCCAGATCATCCTAGGTTCCACTTCCCCGAACCCAATCCGATGTTTTATGAACAAGCTGCCTGGGGCGCCGTGACCCGCCGCGACCGTTTGGCGAGTTTAAGCGTGCTGGCGCAATACCACCTGCCCGGCAGTCAGAAACCCGCCCAGCCGGCGGTAATCATCGCTTCGTTGCGCGCTGTGATGACCCGCACCCTTCCGCGGAGGGATTTTATCATTACCTCAAAAACGCTCCGGGTTAATCAAAAAATCAATCCACAAGAGCTTCGGCGCAACTGGGTGGAGATCGGGTATGAGTCTGTGGACGTGGTCCTGGATCATGGCCAGTTTTCACAACGCGGTGGCATTCTGGATGTATGGGCGCCCGCGGAGCCCTTCCCGGCCAGGCTGGAGTTTTTTGGCGACGAGATCGACACCCTGAGACAGTTCGACCCCACCACGCAACGCACGGTGAGACCGATCGAACAGATCACGATCACACCCGCGTGTGAATACCTTTCCGCGCGGTTGCCCGAAGATTATGTGTGGGACGCCCCCGTGGATGAATTCCTGATCCCGGTGATGCATCCCGCGGCTTCCACGATCCTGGATTACCTGCCCAAAAACGCGCTGATTGTCGTGGATAACCTCACCAACATCCAGAGTTTCGGCGAGGAGATTGAGGAACAGGCGCTGAAGACCCGGCGTGAAAGCGTGACAGAAGGAACCTTGCAGGACAATTTCCCCATCCCCTTCGTGACCTGGTCTGAGTTGATCGACACCATTCAAACCCGCCGCTGGGTGGAACTCGGCCGCGCCCTGGACGAAGAGGAAGAGACCGTCGGCAGCATTTTCCAGCCCGGGCAGCGTTTCGGCGGGCAGATCAAGCCCTTTATCGACCACCTGAACCAGTTGTGCGAACAGGGTGAGAAAACGATTATTGTCACCCGGCAAATTTCTAGGTTGAAAGAAATTTGGGCAGAAAAACACCTCACCTGCGAACAGAACCTGCCTGAATTTAAAGAAGCCACCCTGGCCGAGGGCTGGGACATGGCGTTGGATGACGGCAAAATTTTGCACCTGATCACGGACAGCGAGATATTTGGCTGGGCGAGACCGCTGCCGCGCGCGCGTATCAAGGTCACCCACCTCGCCCCGGAATCCTCCTTTGCGGACCTGACCCCCGGCGATTGGGTCGTGCACGTTGATTTTGGCATCGGACGTTTTACCGGGCTTGTGCGCCGCGTGCTTGAAGGCACGGAGCGTGAATTTTTGCTGGTGGAGTACGACGGCGGCGACCAACTTTATGTGCCCATCCACCAGGCTGATCGATTAAGTCGTTACGTTGGCCCGACCGGAGAATCGCCACGCGCTTCACGCCTGGGAAACGCGGACTGGAGCCAGACCAAGCAGACTGTGCGCGAAGAGGTCATCAAGGTTGCCCAAGACCTGCTCGAACTTTACGCCCGCAGGTTGGCTTCGGTGGGCTACGCCTTCCAGGCGGACAACCAGTGGCAGCGTGAATTGGAAGCCAGTTTTCCGTTTGTCGAAACTGATGACCAGCTCACCGCCATCCAGGATGTAAAAAAGGACATGGAAACCCCGCGCCCGATGGACCGTTTGTTGTGTGGGGACGTGGGCTACGGAAAGACAGAGGTGGCCTTGCGCGCGGCGTTTAAGGCTGTGATGGACGGCAAGCAGGTCGCCATCCTGGTGCCCACCACCGTGCTGGCGCAGCAACATTTTGAAACTTTCCGGCAACGCCTTTCAGCCTACCCCGTCAGCGTGGAAATGCTCTCGCGCTTCCGGTCGCCCAAAGAGCAGGACGAGATCGTGCTCAAACTGATGCTGGGCGAGATGGACATCGTCGTAGGCACGCACCGTCTGTTAACCTCGGACGTTACCTTCAAAGACCTCGGTCTGGTGATCATCGATGAGGAACAGCGCTTTGGCGTGACCCACAAGGAGCATTTCAAGAAGTTGCGCACCGAGGCGGATGTGCTGACGCTGACGGCCACACCCATCCCACGGACGCTGTACATGGCGCTGACCGGCGCGCGTGACATTTCGATCATCAACACTCCGCCGGCCGAGCGGCTGCCGATCATCACCCATATCGGGCCGTATTCCCCCCGCATCGCCCGGCAGGCCATTTTACGTGAGATGGACCGCGGCGGCCAGGTATTCTTCGTCCACAACCGTGTTCAAACCATTCACGCCATGGCCTCGCACGTGCGCTCGCTGGTGCCAGACGCGCGCATCGGCATCGCCCACGGACAAATGAAGGAAGACGAACTCTCGAATGTGATGAGCCAATTCACGCACAACGAGATCGATGTTTTGCTTTGCACCTCGATCATTGAATCGGGTCTCGACATCCCCAACGCCAACACCCTGATCGTCGACCGCGGAGACACCTTCGGGCTGGCGCAGCTCTATCAGTTGCGTGGAAGGGTGGGCCGGGGCGCCCAGCGCGCTTACGCCTACTTCTTCAGGCACCGCAAGAAACCGCCGACGCTCGACGGGCAGGAACGCCTGGAAACGATCGCCGAGAACACCCAGTTGGGGGCGGGATATTCCATCGCCATGCGCGACCTTGAGATGCGCGGCGCCGGCGAGATGCTGGGCACGCGCCAATCCGGGGTGATCGCCTCGGTGGGCTTCCACCTTTACACGCGCATGCTCTCGCAAGCGGTGAGTGAGTTGCGCAAGACCATGCCGAACATGAAGGAAGTTGAAAAGATCTTCAGCGTTACCGGTGCTTACATCCCGGTCAGCGTGGATCTGCCGCTGGCTGTGGGGCTGCCGGCGGAATATGTGCAAGACCAGGCGCTGCGGTTGCAGCTCTACCGCCGTATCGCTGCCATCAGCAACGAGAGTGAGCTTGACGCGCTCTCGGAAGAATTCATCGACCGCTTTGGCTCGCTGGTGGAACCGGTGGAAAACCTGCTCTTCCAGATCAAGGTCAAGTTGATGGGCGAAGCGGCCGGGCTGCACTCGATCACCCTCGAAGGCGATCAGATCGTGCTGCGCTACCCGCCGCTGCCCGAGAGTGTTCCGGCGCGCGTGCTGCCGTTTGTGAACGCGCGTGTGCGCATCGGCAAGAACGCCTATTGGATGAAGGTGGATGTGACAAATAACGGTTGGCAGTCAGTTTTAGTCAAGGTGCTCGAAGAGATCGAGAAGTAAAACCTTTTTAACCACGAAAAACACAAAAGCCACGAAAAAGCTTTGAGTCTGATTCAAGAAAAAATAAGTGCTCATCTGTCTGCCCCAGTTCAATTGTATCGAAGGATTAATTATTAACATCGCTCTGTAAGTCAAATTTAATACGAACACTTGTGCTATAATAATTACGTCGTAACCGTTCTTTTCAAACAGGACATCCCATGGATTTCAAACTAACCGCCCCATACATCCCCACCGGCGACCAACCCGAAGCCATCAAGCAATTGGTTACCGGGGTGCGCCAGGGTTACCGCGACCAGGTGCTGCTCGGCGCCACCGGCACCGGCAAGACCTTCACCATGGCGAACATCATCCAGAACCTGCAGATGCCGGCGCTGGTGATGGCGCACAACAAGACCCTCGCCGCCCAGCTCTACGCCGAATTCAGGGAGTTCTTCCCCGAGAACGCGGTGGAGTACTTCGTTTCGTATTACGATTACTACCAGCCGGAAGCCTACGTTCCGCGCAACGATCTCTATATCGAAAAAGAAACGGACATCAACGAGGAGATCGACCGAATGCGCCTGGCGGCCACCACCGCCTTGATGTCTCGCAAGGACGTGATCATCGTGGCGTCTGTTTCGTGCATCTACGGCTTGGGCAACCCCGAGAATTACGGCAACGTGGTGGTCAACCTGGATGTGGGCGGCATCTACCGCCGCAACGCCCTGCTGCGCCAGCTGATCGAAAGCCAATACCAGCGCAACGACCTGGAACTGAAACCCGGCGTGTTCAGGGTGAGGGGTGACACGATCGAAGTTTTCCCGGCTTACGAGGAAAAACGCGCGTACCGGCTGAGTTTCTTCGGCGACGAGGTGGAAAAGATCATCGATTTCAGCCCGCTGACTGGTGAGATCTTCGCGGAACCCCAGCATATCGAGATTTACCCGGCCAAACATTACATCGCCAGCGAAGACCGCTTGAAGCAGGCCATCGTTGATATTGAAACCGAAGTGGACGACCAGATCAAGTATTTCAAATCCAATGACCGCTTTTTGGAGGCCCAGCGCATCGAGCAGCGCAGCCGCTACGATCTTGAAATGTTAAAAGAGGTCGGCTACTGCTCAGGCATCGAGAACTACTCCCGGCACCTTGACCAGCGTCCGTCTGGGTCACCCCCGTGGACGCTGATGGACTATTTGCCATCGGATTACCTGCTCTTTTTGGACGAGTCGCACATGACCGTGCCCCAGATCCGCGGTATGTATAACGGCGACCAGGCGCGCAAGAGCACCCTGGTGGAGTACGGCTTCAGACTGCCCAGCGCCATGGACAACCGCCCGCTGACCTTCGATGAATTCCAGAAGCACATGGGCTACACCATTTACACTTCCGCGACACCGGCCGATTTTGAATTGAAACGCGCCGACCAGGTGACCGAGCAGATCATCCGCCCGACCGGGTTGATCGACCCTGAGGTTGAGGTGCGCCCAACCAAGGGTCAGGTGGATGACCTCTACGGCGAGATCAAGAAACGGGTGGAGCAGGGCGAACGTGTGCTGGTGACCACCCTGACCAAGCGCATGTCTGAAGACCTTTCCGATTACCTGCTCGAATTGGGTGTCAAGGTGAACTACCTGCACTCCGAAGTGGAAACACTCGAAAGGGTGGGGATCTTGCGCGATCTGCGTACCGGGGTGTTTGACGTGTTGGTGGGCATCAACCTGTTGCGCGAAGGTCTCGATCTGCCCGAAGTCTCGATGGTCGCCATCCTGGATGCCGACAAACAGGGTTTCCTGCGCTCCAGCACCGCTTTGATTCAGACCATCGGACGCGCGGCCCGCAACGTCCACGGCAAGGTGATTATGTATGCCGACAAGATGACCGACGCGATGACTCATGCCATCGACGAAACCAACCGCAGACGCAAAAAGCAATCCGATTACAACACCGCCCACAACATTGAGCCGTTTACCATCATCAAGGCGGTGCACGACATCACCGAGCGACTGGCCGCCGACAGCCCGATGGTGGCAGAGAATCGCGGACATTATAAAGCCGGCAAGAGCGAGCACACCATTCCGGAAAAAGAGATCAAGCGATTGATCACCGAGCTGGATTCGCAGATGCGTCAGTCGGCCAAAGAACTGGCCTTCGAACAGGCGGCCGCCTTTAGAGACCAGATCCTCGATCTCCGCCGGCTGTTGGCTGATGAATCCGATCTGCCGCCGTGGAAGAAGGCCAAACTGCTGGCTGGTGAAGTGGATTAGAGAATCGTGAATCGTGATTTGTGAACCGTGATCGGTGATTCAGGAAATACCCGTTTTGTGTTTAAAAGTGGAAATGGGTTATGGGCAAGTTAGGTAGGGTGCGCCATTGGCGCACCTTACATTTTGATTGAAAATGGTGCGTCCACCCGGCAATCGAACCAGGGTAGATTATCCGGGCCAATATCGGGCGGACAGCAAGCGATATTTTTTATTCCGTGGCGAGCATTGAAAACTGATCGAAGCGGGATTCGGCTTGGCCCCAATCAAATTTTACCTCACTGACCATTGACCGGCCCGGTCCACGGCGAACGTGCTCAAGCAACGCCTCAAGGTCAACGCGGCTGCCCTCGGCGAGGACCTCTACTTGTCCGTTGTGGCGGTTGCGCACCCACCCGGTCAATCCGCGTTGTTGGGCAAAGTCATACACGAAATAGCGAAAGCCAACCCCCTGGACGTGACCATCCATGAGAATATGAATTTGCCAATCAGGGGAGGATAGGTTCATGGGGATGTTTGGTGTGGCGTCGGCGCAACAAGATCAATAGTACGACAAAGCTCAGCCCGCCGGCGCCAATGGCTGCCAGCCAAAGAGGGGAAAGTGCAGCACCGTTGGAATTGACCTCAAAAGAATCCTGAAGCCAATCGTTTTCGAGTTGGGTTAACGAAACACCGGTGGTGGTTTGAACCAGGTTCGAACACGACTGCCCGGAAGTGGAAGCTTGCAGTAGAGTGGGGAAGATTTCTGATCCAAAGCGGGAAAGCAGGTATTGGGTGAAGGATGCGGACTGCGCGTAGCCAAGTTGTGCCAGGTTGGCATCCGAAGAGAATCCCAGGCATAAAGATTCCATGGGCAGCAATTTGCCACGAGATTGGATTTCAATCAACACACGCTGCAGGTCAGGGTCAGGATAAAGTTCCGCGTGGGTGGCAAGCCCCTCACTTAACCAGACGGGTACAAAACCTGGGTTTCCACCGGTAGTCTGGTAGATTAAAAGATGCATCAGCTCATGGGGAACCTGGCGTTCCATCTCGACCAGGTCGGAAGAAGGGCTGCCATTCGAAACCACAATGACACCGATATCCGGTGCGGTGTGACCCGCTGCCCAATCCTGATTGGCAAGGTTCATCGCTTCTTCCAGAGCGGTGTTGTCTGGATAGACAAAAATGCGAACGGGTAATGAAGGCGCGGTGGGCAATACTTGCGTTGACTTCTTCAAACCGGCTTGGGCGATCTCTTGCAATTGTTGACCAAAAGCGGCGTCACCTTGAACCCAGGCAATATCAAACAAGTCTGTCGCGTTGGTCTTCCAGGTGTAACGGTTATCAAGGTAATCGAACCAATAGGAAGGGGATTGGATCTGGGTTCCGTCGGGGTTCTCCAATTCGAACCAGTAATACACTCTGGCGAAAGGTTTTAAAGGGTCAACATTAAGGTCAAAAGAAATATCAACCTTGCCTTCAGAATTTGGAATAAATTCGATTTGCCTGGAGGATTGACCTTCCGGTTGGAGATACAGTGTAAAAAATTTGGCTTGAGGTGCTTGAACGACCGCGCTAATTTCGAGAGTGGAGCCAAATTCGTAGGTTAAAGCCACTTCTTTGACCCATTCGCCGGCTTGTTGGCGCGCGGGCATCAACAACAAGGCGCAGATCAGGGTGCTCACCAACCAATTCATCGGAGTTGGTCCTATCAGTCTTCCTCGTCGTCCTCATCAAGGTCTTCGAGTGAGTCGTAAAGTTCGTCTTCCTCGATGTCATCGTTTTCCCAATCATCGTCCGCATCGTTCTTTTGCAGGTCAGAATCTTGTGGCGGTTTGAAATCGAAGAAATCCAGGTTCTCGGCATTGCCGTTGAGATCAAGGTTTTCGAGCGCTTTCTCGATCCATTCGGTTTCCTCGTCGGTTTCAGTGTCTTCCAACAGACTTTCAAGTTTTTCCTTGACCTCGGAACCACCGATCTGAGATAAAGACCAGATGGTCGCCAGGCGGACTTCGGAATCGTGATCTTCCTCTTCCAAAATCGCGAAGAATTGGTCCATGGCGGCGGTAAGTTCCAACTCGCCAGCCGCGCGTATGGCTTCGTAGCGGATTTCAGAGTCCCCGGAATCGATCTTGTCCAGGATCATGTCTGACCATTGGTCATCGGCCGACCTACCCATGGCGCAGAGCGCGCTTGCCACCCATAAATTGTCTTTGGATACATAAGCCGCGCGAATCAGTTCAGGCACTTTCGGATGCCCAGAATACCCAAGGGATTCTAAAGCGCGCAAACGCACCTGGGGCAAATCTTCGCCAGATGCCACTTCGATCAGGTTCTTTACCAACGGAATTTTGATCGAGTCAGGGATCTGGTCCAGTTCACCCAGGTAGACAAATCTGCCTAACATGGACGCGGCGGTGGCTCGAGCCGCTTCGTCGGGGTCGTCACGCATCATGTCTGTGACCATGGGGACGATCTTTGGATCTTCGCATTCCCACATCAGGCGCATCGCCAGGATACGCACCAGGGGGTCAGCATCCGTGATTACCGCTTTGGAGAGTTCATCAAAACATACCAAGGTGTCATGTTCGGTGATTTCTTCAAGGTCTTCAAGGAGCCCTTGCTTGCGCAGGGTTGGCAGGTCTGGCCAGACCGTTGACAGGGCACGAACGTTTTTAGGGGCAAGATCTGAGAATCCGCGCAGCAACCGGGGAGGAAACGGGTGTTCCGTATCCGTTAACGCGGTGAGGATTTCAGAAAAATCGATTCGGGTAGAATTCTCTTCCATCAATCCTCTCTAATGAATCACGACTGGATTAATAATATCATTGATGACCAGCACGACCATCAATGCCATCAAGAGCACATAGCCGACCATGTGCACGCGACCTTCCAGTTCTGGTTTGACCCGCTTCTTAAACAAGATCTCCGGGATGAGAAAAATGATGTGGCCGCCATCTAATGCTGGGATGGGAAGAAGGTTGGTGAAACCGAGGGCGATCGAAATGACCGCTGTAAACCACATCACGTTCAACCCCTTCATGGAAGGGTCTTCCGCGGCTTCCTTCTTATCCAGAGTTTGCACCTGTGCAAAGATATCATAAATGCCTTTAACACTCACCATGCGGGCATCTTTTGGGGCGATCTGCCCACTGATCAAGCGCACCGGCAACATCAAAAGTTGAACACCCTGGTCGATGGTGGTTGAAAACGCCATCGGAATGGCACCGATGAATCCGATCTTGACAACGGGATTCGAAATCACGATCCCCATTGGCCCTTCGTCAGCAGGGTATTCTTCCCGCGGGACGATATTGATGACCAGGGATTCCGTCCCACGCAGGATCGTCAAGGCGATCTCTTTGCCGAGATTGGGCGTGATCATCTGGGTGACTTTGCTGAGGTTGTCAATCTCAGTGTCGTTCACTTGTTGAATTACGTCACCAACCTGGAGAGCGTCCGCCGCAGGGGAACCGGGGGAAATCGCGCTGATTTCCACTTTGCGGAAATCAGGTGCGCCGGTGCGGGTAAACAGGATCGCAATGATGACCATGCCGATCAAAAGGTTGATGACCGGGCCGCCCAGGAGGGTTGTCAGACGCCGCCAGGGATTGGCAGCATGAAAAGAGCCAACCTCCAGGATATCGCCGGCTTCACCTTTCATCCGGCAGAAACCGCCAAACGGAATCCAGTTAAGCGAAAATTCCGTACCACCCGCTTTAAATAATTTGATCATGCGTGGTGGATAGCCAAAACCGAACTCTTCGACTTCGATCTTGTTGAGACGTGCGAAAATAAAATGCCCTAATTCGTGCATAAATACTAACGCACCGAAAACGAGGATGAACTCGATGATGGATAATACTGTTTCAGCGAAACCGCTCATTTGATCTCCATAATTCTTAATCCGTTCAATATTATATCCGGTTTGATTGGGGTTTCAATCAACCGGTACTTGGTTATACAAAAACTTTGTAAGATTGAAGTTAGAAAGTTGGGTCAGACGGTCTTGGTGCCACCACCAGGTTTAGACACCAGAATTTCTTTGATCCCCTGGATGGAGGATAATCGATGTTTGAGATTATCCAAGTCCGACGATTCGCAAAGGATGTGAACGTTTGGGCCAGCGTCTATTGTGTAAGCGGCGGGCACACCTGTTTTTCGCCAGGTTTGCACAGCCTTCATGATCTCGATCGTCACCGGTTCCCAATAAAAAAGCGCGGGTCTGGATGTCATCATGACGGCATGCATCATATTGCTGTCGGCTTCAATAATTTCCGCGAAGGATTCAAAATCTCGATTCAGGATCGCGTCTCGGCAGCGGTCGATACGCCTTGGAGCGTCGTCGATACGAGCGGATTGAAAAAGGCTGCTTGCAGCAAGTTTGTGTCCTTCGGTTGAGCCTGTTTTCTTGTGACTGGTTTCGACAATTGCGATGCAATCCACCAGGTTCCAGTGCGCCGGACGGGCAATACTAACCGCGAACGAATCCACATCAGATGTCCCACGATACCACTCAACAAACCCCGCGGGGATGGAGCGACAGGCAGAGCCGGAGCCCCGCCGTGCTAGCCTGGAAAGGTCTTTTTCACTCATTTCAAGGTTGAGCGCGTTTACCGCCGCAACAGTCAAAGCCGCGAAAGCTGATGCCGAAGAAGCGATACCGGCGCCAGCTGGGAAGTTGTTTTCGCTCATCACGTGCGCCCGGGTGGCGATGCCACGCAATCCACGAATGATATTTAAATGGGAAGTCACGCGCTGCAAAGCAGTCCCCGTTTGGCGCAAGTTGTTCAGGTCGAAAATGTCCGCGGAAAGGGCGGGATCAAAGGTTACCCTGGTTTGGGTTGCCAGGTCCGCCAAGTTCATCGATATTGAACCGTTCTCGGGCAAGCGGTAGGTGTGGTCGCGGTTGCCCCAATATTTTATAAAGGCAATGTTGGGGTGGGCGATTGCGGTGGCTGAATTGATGGACATGGTTCGCGACTCCCTTTCGTGATTAAGTTTACCATTATTGCAATTCCAGCCTGCTTTTTTACTCAGATTCAATATACATTTTCGGAATTTTCTCTTAGAATGGAATTATGATCAACCATTTTGATTGCCCATCCTGTGGGGCTCCGTTCAAGCTCAATCCCGGCCAAACTATGGATGTTATAAAATGCCAGTATTGTGGCAAATCATTTCAGTGGAACCAGGATTCTCACGATAACGAAGGATCAGGGTCGGTGCTTTTGCAGGCTGATTTTTATCATCCGGGATTACCAGGTTGGGAAAAGGTAAATGCTGACAAACAGATCATCCTCCCAGGGGAAGAGCCGGCTTTGGTGGCAACATTCCCGCCTTCAGACCGGGTCCATTACATCCTTAAAACCTCTGGCTACTTCGAAGACCAGGATATCAGGGTAACGTTCAAGTTTCTCGAGGGTCATCTCGAGTACATCCGGGCAGGGTTGTGCACGCGGTATGAAGATGCCAAGGGTGGCTATTGCGTGCTGGTTTCAGCCCAACAAACATATATACTCGGGCTTTACGAAACACCACCGGGAGGGGAGATGGCCTGGCGGTCGATCATGAACTGGCGTTTTCACAACGCGTTAATCCCAGGCCTCAATCAGGAAAACGAATTGCGGCTTGTTCACCAGGGGACGCGACTAGAAATTTATTTGAATGGTGCGCTGGCAACCTCGATCACAGACACTCAATATCGACGGGGACAATCGCATCTCGCCGCGGAACCAAGCGAAAAAACGGGAATCAAGGTGGCGTTTACAAACCTTGTCATTTACAAACCTTGATTGGACGATGAATGGACTCTAATCCACCTAAAGCGTGATGATAAATCTGGTTCCGTACCCAGGCTGCCCGGGGTTTTGAAAAACAGGGCTTTCAACGGTCACATTTCCACCGTGCGCTTCAACCAGACTTTTTACGATTGCCAGACCCAACCCTGAACCACCGCTGGCTCTGGTTCTGGACTTATCCGCGCGGTAAAAGCGGTCAAAAACGTGCGGCAAGTTCACCGTCTCGATTCCTGGACCAGTGTCTGTGATCGTGATTACTTGAGAATTGGTTGCTACACCAAAAGCTACATCCAGGGTGATCTCTCCATTATTGGGTGTGTAGCGCAAGGCATTGGTAAAAAGATTCGTGATAACCTGTGTGATTCGGTCGGGGTCTACAAATAAAAATGGCAGATGGGGTTGAATTTTTGCTTTAACCTTAATCTCTTTTTCTTCTGCCTGGAGCTTGAATCTATCTACAAGTTGAGATGTCAACTCACCGAGGCTGATCTCCTGTTTTTCCAAACGGAGGTGGCTGGTCTCAGCCAACGATAACAACCTGAGATCACCAACCAAACGATTCAAAAGATGCGTTTCAGCGGTAATGGCCGAAAGCTGTTCTTCGTTGACTGGCAAAACGCCGTCTTGCATGGCTTCCAGCGTCCCCTGGATAGCCGCAAGGGGGGTACGTAATTCATGAGCAACATCCGCAACCATATGCTGGCGTTGTTTTTCGGCTTTATCCAAGTTGGCCGCCATACTGTTAAATGTTTCACCTAATTCTCCAAATTCGTCACGGGAATTTATCACAACAGACTGACTGAGGTCACCATTCGCGATCGAAGTGGCCGCTTTTGTAAGTTGCCTTAGGGGACGGGTGATCTGCATGAATAATAACGCTCCCACCAACAGCGCGATTCCACTGGCCACGATTGCGGATGTGATAATGGCTTGTTTAACGGTCGTGAGAAACTCCGCAGCGGGTGAATCGCCACCGGCAAATTCGTTGGGAGCGATCAAGAGCGTTCCAATGATTTTTCCATTAGACATAAGGGATGTACCTTTGGCGATTTCCGCATCGGTAATGGAGGAGCCGGTCAGTTCGGCCTGGTTATCGTATACCACCATACCCTGGTCGTCCGCCAGGATTAAGCGTTGGCCAAGGTCATTCATCATTTCGTTACTTGAGAAAGGTTGGGCTCCACCGCCCATGCCATGTCCACCCGGTCCTTGACCACCACCTTGACCGGTCATCATGCCGTTGTTTTCCACGGTAGCCAAAACACCGTTAAGGTTTGTCTCGATGTAACTTGAAACGCCTTCCCAGCTTGAGGTTTGTAAATAAAAATCTTCGAGGTATGGCGCCAGCCGTTGCGCCCAGATCTGTCCACTGCGAGTGGTGTACAGGCTAAAAGCGTTGCTGGTCGCTCGCGAAACAAACGTGGAAAGTACGAGCGCTCCGATGGCGATCACCAAGAGAAACGCGCCCATCAATTTATAGAACCAGCTAATTCTCATCGCCGCTCATTTCAAATTTATAGCCGAGCCCGAACACGGTTTGGATGAAAACAGGTTTCTTTGGATTCGGCTCAAGCTTGTTACGCAGATTCTTTATGTGCGCGTCAATCGTGCGCTCATATCCTTCAAATGCATCTCCCTGGGCTTGTTCCATGATCTGTAAGCGTGAAAAAACCCTCTTCGGGTTCCTCGCCAGGGTTAAGAGGATCTCAAACTCGGTGGGTGTAAGCTCGATCAGTTTTTCAGCAAGGGTAACCTTGTGCAAATCGACGTCAATTGTGAGCTTCGCCACTTGGATGATCTCGCCCGCTTTGGCAGAAGGGTTTGCGCGACGCAAAATCGTTCGCACTCTTGCTACCACTTCTCGCGGACTGAAAGGTTTGATGACGTAATCATCTGCGCCAAGATCCAAGCCAATTAATTTGTCGGCTTCTTCGACCCTGGCGGTGAGCATGAGAATCGGCACATCAGAACCCCTGCGGATCTCCTTGCAGATTTCCAGACCATCCATGGATGGAAGATTCAAGTCGAGGACGACGAAATCCGGTTTTTCATGATCAAAAGCTTTTAATGCCTGTAAGCCATCTGAAGCAGTTATGACGGCGTACCCGTCTTTCTCAAGATAGGCCTTTAATACTTTTACAATTTGGGGTTCATCGTCGACAACCATGATTTTTTGATTCATTGTTGCTCCGCGTTTTCGATCAAGGGTTTAATACTATTCTATAACATAAAGGATGCCTGCGCGGCATCCTTTATGTACGTTGCCTGGTTCGTTTATTGGACGGGGGTGGTCATGGGGCAGGAGCCTGAAAACATGGCTCCCCGACCGTAAGCAGTTCCACGGGTTCCAGCGCCGGCACCAAACATTCTGGATGAGCGGGTCTTCATCCAATCGGCTTGTTCCTGGGTGATGGTTCCATCGGTAACAGCCTGATCAATGGCCAGGTTTCGGGCATCAATCATGATGGAACTGAACTCATCCACGGTAAGGCCTTGCGAAAGGGCGATAGCTGACAATGTTTCACCAGTTTCGAGACGATTTTCGATATCTTCCACGCTCAAGCCAATTTCTTCGGCAACAGCAGCGATCATCGCGTCGTGAAGGGGATTTTCAACCGTTTGGTTGAGGGTCCCGCCCATCATCCCGCCGCGAGCTCCGCGCCCGCCCATACTGTAACCACTACCAGGAACCTGGGAAGGTGGATTTTCGGACTGGGCATAGACCGCGCCAGTGGAAGCAAGAGCAACCGCTACAACCGCCACGATCACAACACCTAACATTAAATTTTTCATCTTGTTCTCCTTTGATCTTTCGTTTGCATAAGTTAAGTAACTTATGCTTAAATATTAACTGGATGATTTGAAGAAATGATGAATATCCAATGAATGTCTTGTGAACCAAAACGAAAACACTCGATAATAAAATGGTTATCGAGTGTTTTCGTTTTCTAGAGGAGGGTATCGTTACCGTCTAGCCCCACCACCATTGCCACCTCCAGGTGGAGTGACGGTTTTTGTGGTCTGTTGATAGGAACAATTAACACATTCTTCGTTATCAAATCCAGGGGTCCCACTTATTTGTGGGGAACCGCTAACTTCCGAACCAAACCCAGGTTCTTGAGATTCTGAGTTTTGTTCCCCCGGGTTTTCGTTTCCCATCCCAGGCGCCTCAGTGTTCATGGGGCCAGGTGTGCATTCAAAATTTCCCGTTCCAGGATTTGAGAGCTGTTCTTGTATTCGAAGTTGTTCTTGAAGTTGAAGTATGTTGCCTTGCCCGTTTTCGAGCAATTGGATTCTTTCATGGATCATGGCTTGAGTCTGGAGCATCACTTCTGTTTGAACTCCCAACCCTGCCAGTTGGAGTTGAGTCATGGTTTCCAGTTGTCCTGCGAGGCGATATTGAATTTGTTCAAATGCTGGCACCACCTGGTCTTCAGGAAGATTGAGAGCCAGCCTTATGGTTTGTTCAATCTGTTCACGGAACCGATTGGTTGTCTCGGCAGTTAAATCATCACCGGCTTCAATTAGCAAATTGATCTCCTCACCGCGCCGGTCGATCAATTCTAATGCGATCTGAAATTGAGCCTGGGGTTCGGCGGTTAAATCCATGTACACTTCTTCGGATAGCAATTTTAACTTGTATAAGAAACCATCAGGCAGACTACTTTGCGCTGCGGCAACCGACAAACCACTCCCTCCGAGTAGGATGCTAATGGCCAAAATGATTGCTGTAAGGGTTGATAACATGGGCTTTTTCTCCTTAAGGCTAAACCTGTATAAAGAAGGATTTTCTTTTTCTTTATTGTTATGACGGTTTATAGCCATTTGAGATACGCCCAAAGCCATCTTTTCAGCTTCGTCCAAAAACGCGCTTCTTCCCTGGTTTTCACGTTCAGGATTACGTGATTTGGTTTCAATCAATGCGTGTAATTTATTTTCAATCCGGGGATCAATTTCTTGGTTGGGAGTCATTGCGAAAGTCCTTCTTATATTGGCAGCAAACGTTTCTTTAATGCTTCGAGCGCTCTATGTTGCAAAGCTTTGACCGCTCCGATTGGTTTTGCAATGGATTGGGCGATCTCTAGGTTTGTCCATCCTTCATTGAATCGTAAGGCAATTACTTGTCGCTGATCTGGAGTCAACGTTCTTATCGCGTCAAGGACTTGTTTTTTTTCCATTTCTGCCATCACATCCTGTTCCAATTCTTGCGATGTAGCCAGGTGATCGGATTCATCGATATCCACCATGATGGGGGCTTTGCGCCTGTAAAAATCAGTGATCCAATTATGGGCGATCCGATACAAATATGCTCTAAGAAACTCGGTCGGTCCGTGACCGGATTTAAGGGTTACAAGGAATCTTGAAAAGGTCTCGGCGACACACTCTTCAGCCGCGTCTTCGTTTCCGAGTAAACGGTACGCGTAACGATACAACCCGGGGCTATATTGATCGTAAATCAGTCCAAGGGCAGTGAGATCAAAAACCTGGGCTTTTTTGAGCAATTCCTGCTCATTTAGAGAGTTCATACTCACTTATTATGACGGAAAAAAAGTGGAAAGGATATGGAGAATATAATTTGTTATTATCGTTTATTTTTGAAGTATGGTCTCAGGAAAAAGGGTAAAATCATTTGATGAAAATAAAGATTTCTTTTATTAAAGCCGTATCTTTATTACACAGGTTGCATCCAAATGAATGAAGAACGATTTGATTTTTCCATTGAAGCGTTAAAAAAAGGAGATCGCGAAACATTCGCCCGGCTCGTGGAAACCACCTCTGCTCATATTTACCGGGTGGCGCTGCAAATCCTTGGAAATGAACAAGACGCGGAAGATGTTTTACAGGAAACATATATTAAAGCATTGAGGGCGCTTCCTTCTTTTGAAGGCCGTTCCAGTCTAACCACCTGGTTGTATCGTATCGCGGTAAATGAAGCGCTGATGGTTCTCAGGAAACATAAATGGTCAACGGTGTCCATCGAAGAAAATCTAACGAATGAGCCTGATAACGAAACCGAAACTCTCGAAATTGTTGATTTTTGCTGCCTCCCGGAAAGTGAATTGTTGTCTTCAGAAGCCAAAATATTTCTGGACGAAGCGATTCTCAAACTTCCCCAGAATTTACGGATTGTTTTCATTTTACGGGACCTTGAAGGGCTTTCAATTCAAGAGACCGCAAAGATGCTCAAGATTAGCGAAAATAATGTGAAAACCCGGTTATTGCGAGCCAGGCTGCGTTTAAGGCAGGATCTATCACAGTATTATAGTGAAAAAGTGCAGGAGGTAAAAAATTATGGATAAACCTATTCATAGCCCTCATTGTGGTAATTTATTAGGCAATCTCTCCGATTTTATCGATGGCGACCTCGCCCCGGAAATTTGCGCGCAGATTGAAGAACACCTGAAAGGTTGCGAGAATTGCAGGGTGGTTGTGAATACAATAAAAAAGACTGTGGAGATTTATGAGGATTGTACCTCCCAGGCTACGCTTCCAACCGAGGTTAAAGAACGCCTTTTTGCGAAACTGGATTTGAATGATTTTTATAAATAAACTCACAAGAAAAGACTCTCCTGGAATACTCACAGGAGAGTCTTTTTTTTATATGTCGAGAAGAATTAGAACTTGGAAGGTCGGTTGAATAGGTTTTTTAATTTTGGCGCGATCGCCTTAAAGATCGGGCAACGGTCATAAAAAGCAGAAAAAACAACCAGACCACCGAGGACCATCACCCAGGCGGAATGCCAAAGGTACCAACCCAATCCGAAGAGGATGACGCCAATCAAGGTTCTAAAGATCCTTGCTGCTGGAGCTGGCGGCATGATTGTAGGCTTGATCTCATTCATGGTTGTCGAAAAGAAAAAATCCAACATGCCCGTGGTTTGTACTCCGCTACGCCTCAGGATTTCTCCTCCCTTGGCAAACCCGACCAACGTTGGGATCGACTTGATTCCCAGCTCTTTTAACACTTCAGGCGATTCATCGGCGTTAATCTTTAATACATCCACCCTGCCTTGATACTTTTCAGATATTTCATTGAGCGATGGCTGCATTGCCCGACAGGGAGCGCACCAGGGCGCCCAAAAATCAACGACAATGGGTCTTGAATGAGAAGCGATTTTGCGTCGAAATTCCAGTTTCTTCAATGGGACCTCATTAACTGATCAGGGGCGCACGTGGCGTCCCTGATGATAGCTTGTGTGAATTCTTCTTATTTTCTCGTTGTGATTTTTACTAGTGCGTATAGAGGGCAGAAACCGATCAACCCGGTAAGAAAAAGCACCCCTCCCAAAACCAGGAAGGCAATCCCAAGGGTTCCTCCGATGACCTGAAAGAAAAACAGGGAGAGAAGCGCCGCTCCCGCGATGACTCTGAGGATGCGATCCAGTGTAGATTCATTTTTTTTCATGATATCTCCTTCAAAAAAACACGAATTAATGTTGGTTAATTTGGCGTTGCGACCAGGCTCAAGAATTGGCCTAAAACATCTTGCAAGACAGGTTCAGGAAGGGCTCCCACCTGGGTATGCACGATTTTTCCGTTTGAGATAAACAACATGGTGGGGATGCCCTGGACGCCATACTTCATTGCCCATTGGGGATTCTCATCTGTGTTTACTTTTGCGATTAACAATTTCCCATCCTGTTCTTTGGCAATCTTGTCCAGAATTGGGGCGACCATTTTGCAGGGGGTGCACCAGGGTGCCCAAAAATCGACCACCACTGGTAATTCGGATTGCAAGACGACCTTTTCAAATTCTGTGTCGGTAACGTGTACTGGTTGATTCATGATTTTTGCTCCATTCGACTTTGTATTTTCAGTTTATTAGATGGAAAGGAATCATAAAAAGTTACACTTTTCGATCATTACGTTAAAAAAACAACCTTCCTGAGTATGGGAAGGCTGTATCAAGGTCATGATTGGTTGTGGCTACGAAACGGATTGTCGGATTCTTGCAATGAGACGCTGGCAGCGCCTTACCGCCAAACCAGTATACCCCTGGATATTGGATAAGTTGTTAATCTCCTCGGTTGTGAGCCAATGTGTGATGTTTTCATCTGCTTGGATCATATCGAGGAGGGGGTTTTTTCTTCCAAGTTGAACTTCCTGCCAGGCATTCATGGCATGACTTCGCAGAATTTCGTGCATTTCCTGACGGTCTCCGCCTTTTTTTCCGACAGCCATTAAGATTCGCTCGGTGCTCGCGAAAGGAGCGTAGTTGTCCAGATTGCGTTGAATGTTGGTTTCGTTAATTACCAGTCCTTTTACCAAACGGTTGGCAACCAACAAGATTTCATCACAAATCAAGAACGCTTCCGGGAGCAAGGTGCGGCGATTGGCGCTGTCGTCGAGAGTGCGTTCGAGCAGTGAATTTGCAGCGTTATGCCAGGCAACTTGCGGAAGGTTTGCGAGGCTTCTCGCAAGCGAATCAATTTTTTCTGATTGAATGGGATTGCGTTTAAAGGGCATCGCAGACGAGCCTACTTGTTTGTTGCCGAAAGGCTCACTCAATTCACCGATCCCAGGGGACTGTAAAACCCTCAAATCAAAAGCAAACTTGTGCAATGAAGCGCCCAACCCAGCGAGGGCGTTGATCACCTGGTATTCCAGTTTGCGAGGGTAGGTTTGATTTGACACCTCAAAAAAATCCAAACCAAGTTCATCGCTCATGCGTTTTTCAAAAAGCTCGAGCGAATCGATACCAATTAAGTCAGCATAACTCGCGCTGGTGCCGACAGCGCCTTTAAAGCCCTTTCCACGGATTTCAGATCTTGACCTGGTGAGGTTCTTCCAGTCCTCGAGTAGATCTTGGGCATAAAACGCCAATCGGTAGCCAAGCGTGGTGGGTTCGGCGGGTTGAAGGTGGGTAAACCCCATCACCGGTACTCCCGCAGTAACTTCAATTTTCTCAGCAAGATTGAGCAATAAAATTGATAACGAACGTTGAATCAGGTCTAGCGCGGCACGGATGCGCAAGGCATCGGCGTTATCTTCGATATCCATGGAGGTCGCGCCCATGTGCAGCACACCACCGGCGGTCGGGCACTGGCCAGCAAAGGTTTTCAACTCTGCCATCAAGTCGTGATGGAGCTCGTTTTCAATTTCCAGCGCGGTGTCCATATCGATCTGGTTTGACTGGGATTCGAGTTCTACGATTTGAGACGCATTTACCAATCCGAATTCGGCTTCCACGCGGGCGAGAGCGACCCAGATCTTTCTCCAGGTTTTCCGTTTTTCAATCTCACTCCAAACCGCGCGCATCTCCTTGCTGGCGTAACGCCAACTGAAAGGCGATTGGTAATTATTATAAAAATCCTTCATATACCTTATCCTTTTTAACGCTTGGGAGGGTTACCCACGGATACGATAATAATTCGCAATGCAGTTACCAAATGTTTGTTTGGCTAGTCTGGTCTTTCCCCAGCATAAATACGCCGGGCTGTTCGTCGCCAGTCTTCCAGTTTGACATCCAACTTGAGGCTTTGAAGATATTGCAGATCGAAAATTGATTCAACCTGAATTTTCATCATTCCTGGTTTTTCGAGTGTGGCCAACCCGTTCGCAATGTAAACGGCTGTTGTGGGCGATATTTTCTTGGTTGGTTGCTTACCCGGGAAATGGTGGTATGCAACTGCCTGGACGACATCGCTGGGGAGTCCCCATAAGCTTAACATGTAAGCGCCGATCTCGGCATGAGAGGTGCCCAAGTAGTGGTATTCCATTTGCAGGGGGGGAACCTTAGTGTTCATCGAAAGCAATCGGAAAAACCCAGGTAGATCCGATTGGATCAGTTTTCCGACATCATGCAAGATACCCGCGATTTGGGCTTCATCTTGTTCATTGTTACCGAGCCCTGCGGATGCGGCGATCACCCGCGACAAGTTACCAACATAGATACTGTGATTCCAAAGTTCATCGATTGAAAACGCGCTATAAGACCGGGATTGATACTCAGAAAACACACCAACGCTTAAAACGAGAGCCTTAATCGTGTTCAAACCTAGTATCGCGAGCGCCTGATTGAGGTTGGAAACTTTATGTGGAATACTGAAAAAAGCCGAGTTAACCAACTGTAAGATCTTGGCCGTCATGGAGACGTCCAAGCCGATCACATCTGCTACATTTTTTAAAGTGGGTGGTTCTGATTCAAATAGTTTGAGTAACTGAACATACAATGCCGGCGCGCTGGGGAGGTTTTTGATCCCTGTGATCAACTTAACTAACTTCTTGTCTGAAAGCACATCCCGAATCTGGCAAGCCTCCTCAACAATTGCCCAAATTTTATCCATGTCGCAGGGTTTGGGGATCAATTGGTGAGCCACGCTGGCAGCTTTAAACGCAGCAGGTTCCTCGGGGGTGCTCGAAAGGATCATGCGTACTGTGCTGGGAAAAAGTCGAACAACCTGTTCCAAGAGAGTGGCACCGTCCATCTCTGGCATGCGCAAGTCAGTGATGATCACATCGATGGGTTGCTTCTCCATAAACTTAAGCGCTTCCACCGCGGAGGCCGAGAAATAAACGTCCCACGAATCCGTATAAGGCGCGACGCAGCGTTGGTACCCTTCCAACAACTTTACTTCGTCATCAACAAACAAGATTTGTCTTTTTTTGGCCATTTTGATCCCCCTAAAAAGGTGGTTGTTTGATTAATTCAAGAATTAGAGCAAGAATCAATGATTCATTCCGAATTAATCCGATTATACGACTCGATAATTGAAATAAATATAACAAACACGTAAAAAAAACTATTTCACATCGAAGAAAACAAGATTGACTGGAATTCCACCATTCGTGAGCACGATTTTCTTTACCGGTTCTCCCATATTGAGGTTCGCGATCAGTTTGTCATCATTCGAGAGTAAGCAGACTCTCCAATCCGTAAAACTGGATTTGAGAATGCTTCCAAACCGGGCATAAAGATCGCGAAGGTCTTTGTTTTCGTGAATCCTCACTCCATAGGGAGGGTTGGTGACGATCCAACCTGGCGTGCCTTTTGGAACAAGGTCAGAAATGGCTTGCCTGGCGAACTGGATGGTGTCTTTTTGGCCTGCCCTGGAGGCGTTGGAAGAGGCCATTTCAACTGCACCGGAATCGCGGTCATAACCGTGTACATCCAATTGGGAGGGCTGGATGTTCTTCTTGGCTATATCAAGAATCTCTAACCATTTTTTATCCGAATAAACTGGCCATGCCATAAATTGGAACTTTCGGGTGATCCCAGGAGGGATGGCCTGGGCGAGGAGCGCCGCTTCGATCGGGATGGTGCCTGAACCGCAGAAGGGATCAATCAGGGGAGACTTTAAGTCCCAACCCGAGGCGAGGAGCATGCCCGCGGCGATGTTTTCACGTAATGGGGCTTTGGCCACCGCCTGCCGGTATCCTCGTTTGTGTAATAAGTCTCCAGATGAATCCACACTTAGAGTGCATTCGTCATGATTAAGACGGATATGGATTGTTTGAGTGTTATCAGCTTTGCTCTGAATCGGGGCAGTTTTTTTCAACTCGGCAAAATGGTCCGTGATCGCGGCCAACACACGTTCCGCGACGGCGTCCGAGTGGTAGAGACGTGATTTCCTGCACGTCGCGTGGATGTTGATACCGATTCCAGGCTGCAAAAAGAGTTCCCAGGGAAGTTTGGAAGCTTTTTTCCGTAGTTCTGCGAAAGTGATGACCTTGAATTCAGCTAATCGAATAATCACCCGGCTGGCCGTGCGCATATGGAGATTCGCGAGAAAAACATGCTCCAACGGCCCCTCAAATTCCATTCCGCCAGTGTCGTCACTTGTGGAGGGTTTTTCATCGTGGTCTAGATCGACCGGTTTTCTTACACGGGTCATGCCGAGGGAGTGATATTCTTTTGCCAGCATGGGCTCCAACCCCGGAGGGCAGGAGACATAATAACGCCACAATTCGGGGGTTGTCATTTTGACCTCTTCTGGGGGTTTTTAGACTGCGCGTAGCTATGAGTCTGTTTGGATGTTTGTTTACCAGGTTTGGGCGCGCCTCCCAAAGGCATCGTTACAATCTCTTTTTGCGCGACTTTCCTTTGAATATTTTTTTCAACAAAGATCGATTCTCCTGAAAAAGGATCTTTTTCGGTGTAGTACATAACGCTCGCGTATGTAGAGGGGGTGGGGGTGAAAACTTGCACTTGTTCCGGGGTCATCTTTAATTTGCTGGTGACGAACTCTTTCAGTTGTTTCATCTCACGATCACTACAACCAGGGTAAGCTGCGATTAGGTAGTAAGTAAGGTATTGGTCTTTACCAGCCTGGTGCGAAAGTGTTTCAAACTGGGCTTTGAAATCTACGAGTGATTTGACTGGAGGTTTGCCCATCATCTTTAAAACACCCGGGACGGCATGTTCTGGGGCTACCTTTAGTTGACCGGAAGTATGGTGCGCGGCGATCTCTTTGAGGTAAGACAATCCATTCTGTTTATCTGCCAAAACCATATCGTAACGAATGCCAGACCCCACGAAAACTTTCTTCACACCTGGAATTTGTCGCGCCTTCTGTAAAAGGGTAGTTTGTTTTTGGTGGTCGATCTTTAAAACCGGGCAAATATCCGGGAACAAACAACGTTTATCCAGGCAGGCACCTTTATGGATCTTTTTCACACATTCCACGGCATACATATTGGCGGTCGGTCCGCTTAAGTCGGTGATCACCCCTTTGAATTTTGGATGATGAGTTAATGTTTCAATTTCGGCGAGGATCGAAGCATCGCTCCGCGAAGAAACCGTACGCCCTTCATGAACCGCGATGGCGCAGAAGTTACATTCACCATAGCATCCCCGGTGGGTGGGTACCGCAAATCGGATCGTTTCAAGGGCTTTGACCTCGCCTTGCTGCTCATAATATGGATGCTGGTCGTGTTCATAATCAAGGCTGTAGACTTTGTCCATCTGGGTTTGATCCAGAAAACGCGCCGGCGGGTTCTGCACCAACCAGCGGTCTCCTTTTTGTTGCGTCAAACCCCTGGCAGTGATGGGATCGTTATTTTGATAAAACAAATGGTACATCCGGATAAAGGCTTCCTGGTTTGCAGTGACCTCCTCAAAAGAAGGCAGTTTCAGGTAATTATCAGGGGGTGATTTTGCGAGGTAACACAACCCGTTGATCTCTAGCGGCGATTTTTTTTCTTTTAATGCCCTTGCCAAATCCACGACGCTTTGATCAGCCATACCGTAAAGCAAGATATCCGCTTTTGAGTCAAAAAGGATCGGAGCTCGCAATTTGTCGGTCCAATAATCATAATGAGTGATCCGTCTCAGGCTGGCTTCAATCCCGCCCAACACAATAGGTGCAGTGTTTTTGAACGCGTGTTTGATCAAGTTGGTATAAAAGATGACCGCGCGGTCTGGGCGGCGGTTGTTAACTCCACCTGGCGTGAAATCGTCGGCATGCCTTTTACGCAGCGTAGCAGTATAATTGGCGACCATGGAATCGACCGTGCCGCCGGTCACCCCCCAAAACAGGGTGGGCTCTCCAAGGCGGGAAACATCTTCAAGTGAGTCGATCTTTGGCTGGGCAATAATTCCCACTCGAAAGCCGGCTTTTTTTAAAACCTTGCCAATCACAGCCACACCAGAATAGGGGCTGTCTATATATGAATCGCCGGAAACGAGGATGATGTCCAGTGCATTCCAGCCTAAAACTTGCATTTCTTCGTGTGTGGTGGGTAGAAACAAAATAATCCCTTAAGCCTTTCGGTTAAGTAGTATAACACGCTGAAATTTCCACCCTGCGGTGTAGAATCGGGGTCCGATGTCTCGGTAAGTTCCCTAGGGAGAACAGGTGTTAAAAGTGTTAAGCCTTATAACGCCGATTGCGTATCAGACGGCTTAGGAGGAGAGGATTTTTTGGGGAACCAGGGGATGAAAGCGCTTGTGCGCGCGACATATTCTTTATAACCCGGTTTGCTATTTGTAAGTGTTTTCTCGAGCAGTACCACGCCTGAAACTTGTACCAGGAATAAAGTCATGATTACTGGGCTAAAGATTGACCACCATCCACCAGCCGCGAGCGCAATAAGGAAGAAACCCCACCATTGGGCGGCATCTCCAAAATAATTGGGATGGCGGCTTAACCGCCAAACACCCGTAGATAGCAATTTACCTTTGTTGGCAGGGTTGCGCTTGAAGCGTGTGAGTTGTAAATCTCCCGCTGTCTCAAAAAAGAACCCAACCGCCCAGATTAAAACCCCGGTATAGTCAAACAGGTTTAAGTTGGGTGTGCGATTGAAATATTGGGCGGCGAGCAAGGGTGTTGAAATCACCCACATCAGAAAACCCTGCAGCAGAAAAACCTGGAAGAGACTCTTAAACCACCAAATCTTGCCTGACTCATTACGCCATTTTTGATAACGAAAATCTTCTGGCTTTCCCCAATTTCGGATCAAAACATGGAGAGTTAAGCGCAGGCCCCAAATAGTAGATAAAACGACAATTAAAAGTTTGCGACCAATGAACCCATCTGGTGTGAGTAAAAAATAAACCCACCCAGTGATGACGAAACCCGCTCCCCAGAAAATATCAACGATACTTGAGTTTTTCAAGACCAGACTGACTAACCACAAAAAAACCATCAACCCCAAAATAACCACACCAGCAGTAAAGAACATCATTAGGATTTCCATAATAACTCTAACCTTCTTGAGTTGCCGTGATAACCACGAAACCTACCGCGCCAGGGCCGATGTGCGCCCCAATGACAGGTGTCACGTCGGTCGAATAGGCCTGAAGGACTTTCGCAAAGATCGATTTTGCTTCAGACCGCAATAATTCGGCACGCTCCGGAGCGTTGGTGTGTACCAAAGCGATCTCTTCCAAGGGGCCCAATGAGCGAAGTGAATTAACCAGATGCTGCATGGCCCCTTTGCTGGTGCGGGAAGATTCCATTGCCACCTTGCTGTGGTTCATACGCAGGATGGGTTTGATTTGCAGCAAACTGCCAAAACCAGCTTTTAACTTTGAGATGCGGCCGCTGCGTTGCAGAAATTTGAGGGTGTCAAGCGCCGCAAAAGTGTAAGTCCGTTGGGCGACTTCTTTTATCTTTTCTAAAATTTCTTCAAGGTTTTTACCAGCTTGTGCCATTTTTGCGGCGACTTCCACCACCAAACCAGTCCCCAGGCTGAGGTTCCCCGCATCAAAAGTTTTTACTTTGATTTTATCCATCGCTTCGGCAGCCAAGACCGCCACATTATAGATGCCGCTTAATGCTGAAGAAATGTGGATTGAAAGAATGCTCGTCGCGCCTTTTTCTTGCAGTTCCTGATAAACCTTGGCAAAGGTCCCAATTGCTGGTGCGGAGGTAGTGGGGGGAGTTTCACAAAACGGAAGTTTTTCGTAAAACGCTTTGCGTGAGATTTCCACGCCATCAAGGAAACTACCATCAGAAAAATTGATGTAAGCTGGAATGACTGTGATCTCATATTTTTCGATCACTTCTTTGGGTAGGTCGCAGGTGCTGTCTGTAACGATTTTTAAAGTCATTTTTCCTCACGAATAATGGTAAATATTTTTTCCCTTGGTATCATTATAATGATTTAAGGATAAAAAGCGAATCATTGCACAAGGTGTCACAAAAAAACCAACTCTCCGCGGAGAAAGATGAAACTGATATTTCTAGGACAAGCAGGGTTTTTGATCGAAACTGGACGTCATCGATATTTGATTGACCCATACTTGAGCAATTTTATAGTTAGCAGCGGCATCGGTTCCGCGAATTACTTTTCACGCGAGTTTGAACCACCGTTTTTACCAACGGAACTTGGAAAGATCGACGCGATTTTCATCACCCACGATCACGCGGATCACTGCGATCCGTTGACTTTAATGCCTATCCTCGCGGACCAACCTCGGTGTGTCATCTACGGAGCCTACACCGTTGCCGAGCACCTCAGATCATTAGGGGTTAAACCCGATCAGGTTCGTGTGATTTCGGTTGATAAACCTGTTAGCATAGAAAATATTAAAGTTTCGGCAATCCCATCGGCGCATTACGAATTGGAACCAAATACCGCGACGGGTGAATATCCATACTTGGGATATGTCTTTAATCTGGATGGTTTTACCGTTTTCCATTCTGGCGATACGATCTATTATGATGGTTTGGTTGAACGACTGACAGAAATTTCCAGGCATTATGACGTGGTCTGTCTGCCAGTCAATGGCAGGGATAAAGCCCGTGAAGACCTGGAAATCACTGGAAACCTTATGCCAGGTGAAGCTCTGAATTTGGCAGCGAGCATCAACGCGCAGATGCTAATCCCGATGCATAATGATCTTTTTAAGATCAATAGCATGGATCCAAAAATCCTGAATGAGATTAAGGCATTAAATTATCCAGAGCTTGAGGTAATATGGTTGAAAGCGGGAGAAAGTTTGAATTGGAATAAAAAAAGAAGTCGCCTGTAAGGGCGACTTCTTTATCGTCATGCCTAGTGGCATTTACATTCGTGGGATCCGTCTTCACAATCGCAGTTTCCATCTTCACACTCACATTCGCAATCTTCAAAATGGACGTGTCCGTGTTCTTTTTCTTCGTCTGTCGCTTCGCGGAGGGCAGTGATCTTGACTTTGAAGTTCAGGTCCTTGCCGGCTAACGGATGATTGAAATTGAGGGTGATGGTATCGAGACTGACTTCCTCGATAAAGGCTGCCATTTCTTCGCCATCATCATTGGTAACACTGATCTCGGTGCCCACTTCCATGGGGATTTCTTCTGGAAACTCAGCTTTTGGAACTTCAACATAACCTTCGGGATCAAATTCACCGTAGGCATCCGCTGCTTTGACGAACACCTCTTTTGATTCGTCAACTTTCATGCCTTCAATGGCGGTTTCGAGGCCGGAAATGATGTTCTCATAACCTTGGATAAACTCAAGCGGTTCACCAGGTTCGGAATAATCAATGACTTCACCTTCGACAGTCAATTCGTAATCCATGCTGACCACGAGGTCTTTGGTTACTTTGGTAAGATCTTTGTTTGTGCTCAAGGGAACTCTCTTTCTGAGATAAAAATGTCAACCGCGCATTATATCATGCCAACGCGGAAAATGGTTTTTAGATATTTTTTAAATGGCACTAATTCGAAATGTTTATTGAGGGGTAATGACACTGCACTGCCCAATGGGGCCTGCGCGTAATAGTTTTTCAACTCGGATGAGTAATTCATCGAAAGAAAGGCTGGTTACAAAATGGTCTGGCACTAGAGTCGACCAGTTGATAGCGCTGTAATAAGCGCTCCCTGATCCGGTTTGCAGCATTTGGCAAAATTGAAGGTAAACGGAGTGTCCTTGCGCTAAGATTGCATTTTTCTCATCCTCCGTGACCGGCACAGTAGGAATCAATCCGGATTCTTGCCCTATCATCCACAACATGGATTGACCGACCGCGGATTGGTCGGCAAGGATATACCCATCCGTTTTAAGGTCATAGATCCTGTTGACCAGAGTCTTATACAGACGGGTGACATCTCCATCGCGGGTGAGAGCGAAACGAACCGCCAACTTTTCATGAATTTCGCCGTTCATGGATGGAAACAAGGGTAAAAACATGATCTGTGGGGGCGTGGAGGGGTAAATGAAGGCCGCCCAAATTGAGATCAATGCGGGTTTTTCAGCTTGAAGATCATCAACATGGAAGATGAGGTAGTTTTGTTGAGAAATTTCGAATTGATCAGTGTTTTGGGTAAGATCGACAGTATTGGTGGCAGGAAGGACTCTTGAAGCGGCCTTAAATCCAAGGTAGGCGAACACAATAAATATCAGAATAATGAGCACAATCCCGGTTTTTTTCATTTATTTGCCATTTTGGAAACCAAACAAAGCGTATCGGTTGATTCTACCATTTTTGCAGAAATTAAAAAAAGAAAACGGCGCGAAAGCGCCGTTTTGCAATCAACCGAGAAGTACCTTGAGAGAAAAGAGGAGGAATCCGCTGGCAAAGCCTGCGCAAGCAATAATAGCCCCGGCAGCCACCAGCTTGGTCATCTTCTCGTCCTGATAAACGAATGCTGCCTTGTGAATAATGTTACGAAGCCAACCTGAATTAGAGAGGAGGGGGATGAGAATATCCCAAAATTTTAGTTCGACCCTTTTTGAAAAGTCTGCGATCATGTTTCCCTCTATCTTGAAGTCGTTAATTTGATGACTCTGCCGTTTTCATCGGCAGTGACTCGGACAGTCCGGTTGATGGTTTTTCCATCTGCGGCTTTGGCTTTGCCGTGAAAGATCAACTGCACTTTGCCAGCCGGCAGCGAGGTAACAGAAGGGTTAGCCCCATTCAGTTCCGGGAACTGGCGGTAAACCGCGTTGCACACTTGATTCTTCGCGCTTGAATCCATTTTTCCTCGCTAGGTCGTCTTGCGGCGCAAGAACGCGGGAATGTCTAAATTGACGCTATTGGATGCCATTTCAAGCTGGTTCTCAGTTGAAGGCACGAAAGGGTTAATTAATACCGATTCGGCAGAAACTTCCATCGGCTGCGTGGCGGTTTCAGTTTCAAATTCAGCGGATGTAGACGCCTCCTTGTCGACGGAGGTGGCACCAATTCCAGTGAGCACTAAAATCACCTGTACGCGATCATCCATCCGTTCGTCGGTGATCACACCTGGGATGATCTCCGCCTGGGAGTGGGTTTTGGACTGCAAAACACTCAAGGCTTCCATCACTTCCAGGAAGGAAAGATCAGGCCCACCCGTAAAGTTTGCGATGATTCCACTGGCTTCGGTAAGGTTGAGGCTTTCCAGCATGGGGTGATGAAGAGCGTGTTCAAGGGCATCCATTACCTTGTTTTGACCTTCTCCCGTGCCAATCGCGAGTAATGAACCCCCGCCTTTTTTCATCAAATTGCGAATATGAGCAAAATCGACATTGATCAACCCAGGGGTGGTGATCAATTCGGAAATTCCTTGAATTCCTTGTCGCAGAATGTCATCCGCCAGGCGGAACGCCATTTCAAGCGGCAAATCTCGCGGAGCGCATTGCAGCAGCCGATCATTGGGAACACTAATTAATGTATCAGTGAAGGGTTGTAACTTGGCTAAACCGTCACGGGCGTTTTTCTGCCTCTTCCCCATTTCGAATGCGAAGGGCAGACTGACCACGGCAATCACCACCGCGCCCAAGTTCCTTGCCACGCGAGCGGCAACGCTAATCGCTCCAGTGCCAGTGCCACCACCCATGCCAGCGGTCAAAAAAACCATGTCCGCGCCAGCGAGAACCTGGTTTAATTCAGACAGGCTTTCTTCCGCAGCAGCTTCGCCAACGGTGGGATCGCCGCCAGCACCCAACCCGCGAGTAAGTTTGGGGCCAAGTTGTAATTTGACAGGTGCAAGGCTGTTTTTTAATACTTGGGCATCAGTATTTACAGCAATAAAATCAACGCCTGAGAGTCCCAGTTCGATCATCCGGTCCACTGCGTTTTGACCACCCCCCCCCAATCCGACGACTTTCAAAACCGGAGTTTTGGCCTCGATAGGTGTGTGTTCAATGGGACTGGAAGGCATTGTGATGTTCATGATTTACCTCTCTAACAGTTGGGTTGCAATACTTGTACCATCACCAGCGATCTGGTCCACCACACAACCGCGGTCTCTTAATTGCGACATTTGTTCCAAAGTAAACGATTCTTCGCCACCAATAACAGTCACCTTTTTTGCCAATGCGGCTTCCTCGATCGAAAACCCCACTGTGGGCAGGTATTTGCGGATGTAAGGGCGTGTCACGTCTAGATGCCAATCGGCCACTCCCCACTCGTAAGTGGGCAGCAACAAGTAATGATTAATCGGGTGTAAAGAATCGTCATTCGTCGCTATCGCTGTTTCGATCGGTGCGTCCGTTGTGTGGAAGGCGGTTGTAGATTTCGGTTCCAATTTGGGTGCCATCACGCGCACCACAGGAAGCGCCGTTGAATCGTTTGGGTACCAGGCTTGTGAGTTAAATGGGGTGCCAGGCTCTGCGGCCAGGAGCCAAAAGTTTGTGGCCAAAATCCCTGCGGGACTCGCGCCGCTGTTTACCTGGTCTACAAGTGACAAGATGGAGAGGACAACCTCCGCGTGAATCTCAGGTGAAAAAGAGGAATCAGGGCTTTTAACACCAGCGCCAAACTGGATCACTGGAAGTGGCTCTAACCCCAAAGAGTGAACAATGGATTGCAACCAGGCAAAATTGGAGAAGCCGCGTTGATCTTGAGATCCCTCAGGCGTCGAGTAAGGACGGGTGAGGGGCCACTGGTCAGAACCCCCATAGCCCCAATTTAATTCGTGACCAAATGTGTAAGCGTAGGAACCCAGCACCATGCTTTTGACGAGGTTGTCGTGTCCACGGCGTTGCATGGACTGCAACGCGGATTTAAAGAAGGATGTGTCCCAATAGGATCCACCTGGCTGAAGTGGGGGAAAAACGGGGGTTAATCCGAGGAGAAGCGCTTCAAGCGCCAAGGGCAGGAAACGGTCTAAAAAGCGTTCCACCAAGTCTTGATGAGACCATCCGGCTGTAGACCAACTGGCTGAGTCGTTGGGTTTATCAAAAAAGACGACGTATTGGATACCCCAACGTCGGTAAGCTTCGAGGATGGGTCTAAGTTCGTTCGCTGAGGGAGCATCCGGGAGGGGCAATTTGAAATGAATGATCGGTGTGATGCCTGATTCAATGATCCCGTTGATGAACCGTTCTGGAATCGCCCGACTCGGTTCGGAAATTAAAACCAACCAGGAAGCAGATAGGGCGGACAAGCGTGGCAGCCAAACTCCAAGATCCTGTTGTGAATAATGCAGGGTATCTTGATAATAATGAAAGCCAATGTTGCCCAGATTCAAGGTTTCCTTTGTGTGGTTTGATTCCATTCAAGCCTGCCTTGGTCGAAATTACCTGGTTAATGAGTAGCAAGTAATATGCCATTGTTTAAGGGGATATCAGCAACCTCTGCTATAATCGGGAGAAATGATTCTGGTTACGGGTGGCACCGGCTTTATCGGCAGAAATCTTGTCAAATCGTTGGTCGATTCAGGCAAACGGGTGAGGGTTTTATTAAGACCTTCAACCATTTCACCAAATTTCCCCAAGGCGATCTCGGTTGAGGTGGCGGTCAGCAGTCTGACCGATGAACGCGGACTCAGAGCCGCGCTAAAGGGTGTCGACCAGGTCTTTCATCTGGCTGGCGCAGAACGGCACGGAGTCAAAGGTGACCTTAATATCGTTGATGTGGAAGGCACTTCCACATTGATGCGGGCGGCGATTGAGGCGAAAATTGGGCGGGTTTATTTTCTCAGTCACCACGGCGCGGCAAGGGCTTCGGCTTACCCCGTGCTCAAAGCTAAGGCGATCGCGGAACACTGGATCATGAATAGTGGCATTCCTTACACGATTCTTAGAACCGGATCAGTATATGGCCCTGGGGACCAATTTACTGTTCCATTAGCTAAGTTGATCAAAATTTCCCCATTGTTTTTTTTCATGCCAGCAAAAGGGCACGTTTTACTACAACCTTTATGGATCGATGATCTGATAAGTGTGATCAACCTTACTATGGAAGACCCCAAGGCTGTTAATCGCATTTATTCAATTGGCGGTATGGAAGCGCTGCCTTATCGAGAGATTGTTAAACTCGTAATGAAGAAGACCGGTATGAATCGAATGATCGTCCCAATCGCTCCGGGGACGTTGCGGACCTTTACCATGTGGATCGACCAATTATTCCCAAAATTTCCCATATCGATTTATTGGCTCGACCACCTCGCGGAAGATAGAACCGCGAACCTGGATAGCCTTCCGCGGGAGTTTGGGATCATGCCAGCCCGCCTACATCAGCACCTCGATTACTTGCCGGGTGAAATAATTACAAAAAGGAAACCAGGCAAATGACCGGTCATCACAATCTATGCGTTCACGCGCATTTTTATCAACCCCCCAGAGAAGACCCATTCACCGGCGATATTCCAGAAGAAAAAGGTGCCTCGCCTTTTAAAAACTGGAATGAGAAGATCTTTGAGGAGTGTTATAAACCCAACGCGGAGTTGGGTAATTTTTCGAAGATCAGTTTTAATCTTGGGCCTACACTAAGTCAATGGATGAAAGCCAACCACCCCGCGGTACTCGATTTGATTGTCGCAGCCGATGCAAGCAATGTTCAACGCTTTGGTGTCGGGAACGCCATTGCTCAACCTTACCATCACACTATTCTGCCCTTTGCGAAGCGACGTGATAAACAAACCCAGGTGCGGTGGGGGATCCATGAGTTTACCCATACATTTCACCGCGCGCCCAATGGGATGTGGTTGCCCGAGACCGCAGTGGATCTCGAGACCCTTGAGGTTTTAGCCGAAAACGGGATCGAATTCACCATACTCGCCCCATGGCAGGCGCAAACCCAAGGAGTGGATCTCCACAAAGCTTATCAGGTAATTCTTCCGAATCATCAGAGCATCAAAGTATTTTTCTACCACGGCGGCGTAAGTTCACGTGTTAGTTTCGATGCACATTCCACCGTTAACGCGGATGAATTCATTCGCGATACCATTCGACCTGAATTCCAGCATGGTTCAAGTGAACAGCTGTTAATGGTGGCTACAGATGGTGAACTTTATGGCCATCACCAGGTCTTTCGTGATAAATTCCTGGCACAATTGGTCAACGGATCCCTAAGCCTACAAAACATCGAAGCAACCTTCCCCTCGGTTTGGCTGAAAAAGCAACCTGCCTTTCCTTTAATGAAGATCCATGAAAAGACATCCTGGAGTTGCCATCACGGCATCAAAAGGTGGGGTGGGGTTTGTGAATGTACCCCTAACAGCGAATGGAAAAAACATTTCAGAGATTCGATGGATCAACTCTCCGTCTTGCTTGACCAGGTTTATAGTGATGAGATGGAAGGAATTTTTGCAAATGTTTGGCAAGCGCGCGACAGGTATATCGAAGTGATGCTTGGGGAAAAGGACTTTCAATCCTGGTTGGGTGAAAACACACAGACAGCGACGCCGTCGCAGATCGTGACCAAGGCTCGGATTCTACTGGAAGCACAGATGGAATCGCAAAAAATGTTCACTTCTTGTGGATGGTTCTTTGAGGATCTTGACCGCATTGAACCCCGTAATAATCTAGTTGCGGCAGCTCACGCGTTATGGCTGACCCGTTTGGCGAGCGGAATTGACCTGATGGAAAAGTTAATTCCTGGGCTTGAAAAAATTAAAAGTTTGAAGACGAATCTAACAGGAGCCGATATTTTTCGAGACGCCTTTAACCGGTTTGAGGCGATATACAAAACAATAGGGTCAGTTCCCGAGCAATCTTGAAACCTGATAATTGGCACGCTTTGACCGGATGGCGATTTTTCGTGTGACTGAATCACTTAAGAGAATTGTCTCGATCACTTGTGATTGGTCGGTGCCAAGGTTGGATTGGGTGTGTAAAACCGCAATGACCTTAATCCACCAAAGGAATTTGTTGAACCGTTCGCCATCATACCAATAAATGTTTTCAAAGTGATTGACTTTCGTAAATTTCCGAACCTCACCCATCGAAAACCAGGTTCTTAGAAACATTTGGGGTGTTGATTTTTTCTCTTGATCAAACCAATCGTACACTCGATCGAGTATGCTCAAAGTTTGGATTGCTTGTTGAATCTCATCGTAAGTGAATCCCGAATTTCGCATTTGATCTTGCAACTCATTAAGTAGCACAGGGTATAACTCACCTTCGACTGTAATTTCGTTTCTTTGGCTGAGTGGGTGGGTCACGATCCACGAGGAAAGAATGGTAAAGGCAAGGTTCTCGTTGGATTTAATAAACTCGCACCGCGCCAAGGCAGACCTAAGGTTTTTAGCGCCTGGAATTTGGATCGTCTCACTCAGATGGGGCAGTTCGATTAACGCCTCCATCGTGCGGACAGACCATATTAGCGAATTATCCAGAGTGCTATCCATTTTTTCAGATAGGTTTTGGACTGCTTCATTGAAATTCGTAAGTTTTTCGTTGAAATCCTTGATGAAGTGATTTTTTTGCTCCGAGCGCGGATCCTCCGCGCATATTCTGCCAGATTCGAGAAATGTTTTGTTGATTAACGCTCGAAAAGGTTGTAGTACCTGTTGTAGTCGTAACTTTCGAAGACTATCCTCGAGACTCGAGACACCCTGATACCCGATTTGGGAGTACAAGGCTCCATAATCATTCTCGCCAGTAGATTGAACACAATGAAAATCCAGGAACACATGATGTTCGTATCCATTTAGGGGGATTTCAAATCCCCGATCAATGAGCTCTTGAACTGGGCGCAAGTATTGAAGACCAGTGGATTGATCTCTGCAAGTGACGAACCCGTTGGTCGAGTTGCCGATCCCCAAACAGTCCGCAATTGACGAGGTTAGGATTTGTTTTTGGTCTTGCTGGCGCATCAGTTGTAAGGACGAGGTTCTGATTGTTCCGTGACTCGCCTGGTATTGATTGTTGACAAAGACCAGTGAGTGGTTACCCTCTTTTTCGTTGGTGTAAGCGAAAACGTTTTCATCCACGCCATGTTCACAGACAAAATCAAATAACCTGAATTGCTCGACCCCCGCAAAGATTTCGCGTTGATGCAACAACGGACAAATCTCGAATTCATGCCTAAGAATGAGAGAGCGATCCTCAGACACGTTATGATAGGCTTTTCGGTATTCCATGCCGTATTTTTCAGTGAACCCTTCAAATTGTCCGTGACCAAACATGGGCAGCCCTGGAAGGGTGGCTAACAGGGTGCAAACCGCAAAGTATTTATCTTCCTTACCAAACTGGTCCACCGCCGTGCGCTCATCAGGATTGTTCATGAAATTAACGAATCGTTTTAAGATCTCGGGTTCAAACTCAAGCGTGTTCTTAATGATCTTGCGGTAGCCCGCGTTATCTTCGTCTCGCAACATATGCATGAAAGCGCTGTTGTAGACCCGGTGCATCCCCAGAGTGCGGACGAAATACCCCTCCATCAACCAAAAAGCCTCAGCAAGTAATAAGGTGTCGGGCACTTCCTTTTCGACCCGCTCAACGACCTCCCGCCAAAACTCCCTGGGTAGGGCACGATCAAAATCGGCTTGAGAAATTGCGTGCTCTGATCTGGAGGGGATGGCTCCTCCAGAGCCGGGTTGGGGGAACCAGAGCCGCTGGATGTGTTTCTTTGCAAGTGTCATGGCGGCGTCAAAGCGGATGATCGGAAATCTGCGCGCAACCTCTAGGATGGTCTGGATCACGATTTCGCGCACGTTGACGTCTAGGTAATTCAGTTGCGCGGTATCGTTCCAAGGCATCGAAGTGCCGTCATTGCCATGGTAAATAAACTTTACGGATCCATCGCGATTGTCAATTCGGCGAAAAACCACCGCGGCGTCAGCGCGATCAAAATACCGGTCTTCAATCTGCAAGGTTACACCTGGATGGATTGAGAGGTCTGGTCCAGTGAATTGATAGGCGGGGTAAGGGCAATCATCAAGCGCAAGAAACCTGTCTGGATGGTTGATGACCCATTCGGAGTCGACGCCCATGTGGTTTGGCACCATGTCGCTGGCCAGACGGATACCAAAACGGACAGCCCTCTGTTTAAGGTTCTCGCAAGCTTGTTCACCGCCCAGTTCACCCGCGATCTGATAGGAATATAAGGAATACGCTGACGCGAGGGCTTCAGGGTTTCCGCAGAGTTGTTTGATGCGCGCGGAAGCGGGGCTGCGTTGCCACAAACCGATCAACCACAATCCGCTGATTCCGCGGTTTGCGAGTGTGGCCAGCTCCTCGTCTGGAATTTGATCAAGGCGATCAATCGTTTGGCCATATTTTGTTGCGAGTTGATCCATCCATACAAACACATTTTTCGCGATCAGAACTAACCGTGGCATCCAGTCACTATCCTTACTGAAGGCTTCGACGTCTATATCGTGACCACCACTTGCGTAGAATTCATCGCGATCGTAGCGGGGGATAAAAACCGGTCCAGCACCCATGGATGCGTTTTTTTCTTCCTCACGGGCAAGATCCAGGCTTTTAAGTATTGCAGTCAGGTAATCACCTAAGAGACTTCCCCATCGGTTGCGCATGTATTCCAATTGACCGGTGAGTGAATCCGGGCTGTGCAAGGCAGGGGCTTTCAACATTTCGATCAATGATTGACCATCAGGACCAAATCTTGGAAGACCTGCGAAGATTGATTCAATATCGTGCATGATTGGTTTAAAGCTCGGCTTGTCAATCAATTCTGGTGCATGCAGGAGCCATTCGTAAGGTTTTTTTGCTGAGTTTAGCGTTGAAATCCAAACAAGTATGAGGTCTTCAAGGGCCAATTCATGATTAGCAAAACCATCAGTTTCTGACTTCAAGAATGATGTCGGTGTTTCCTCAGAGGAAAAGACTTTGCTTGGAGGGTAACCCGTCACCAACCCCTCAAGGAGGTGATTAAGTTCGTCCAGCTGGTGCCCATTTTCCAGGGCATTCTGAAGAATCGAAGATAATTGAGGAACCCTTTCCTCTTGATATAACCTTATCAGGTGATGCAAAATATCATCGATCAGGTCGATGGCATAAAGGGTGCCTGTTGATGGTATTTTTTCCGAAGGGCTTTTTACTTTATAAGATTTGTTGAGTTGTTGGGCGACCTGACGGGTTTGGAGTATTGTTTTAAACCGAATTTTCCCATCCTTTGAGTAAAGCGATTGGTCTAATGGTATCTTGGAACGAGCAAAAGATGTGATCGTAAAAGCCATTTGACTCCAAACCACAACATGAATTGTATGAATTTATTATATCCTGATGAACATTTAACCTTGCAGGAAACCACGATATGTTGAAGTCAAAAAAATCCTTTTCCGTTTAAGACAAAACTTAATGGGGTTTTTATTACTTTAAACTTACTTTTAGTTTAACATCAAAAAAGAACATTATTACCTATATGATGGAGGAGTTGCGATGAAGCATACTCAAAAAGTACTGTCTCTTAAAACCATTTTTCTGGGGGTTGGGGCGGTAGCGGTTTTAGTGATTATTGGTGCGTTGGCTGGTTATTTTATTTCCATCCAGACGCGAGATGCCCTTCAAAACGCGAAAGGTGCCATTCAAAACAAGGCTGAAGTCTTGGGGCAGTCCATCATGGCAGACATGGAAGTCGCGATGGACACGTCCCGATCGTTGTCGTTGATCCTTGGAGACCAGAATGCCAACAGCAACAGCCTGAACCGCCAGGACGTAATCCTCATGTTGCGTAAAGTTCTTGACAACAGCCCATCTTTCTTTGGAATTTCAACAGGCTGGGAAGCTAACAAATTTGACGGCCTAGACAAGGACTTTGAAAACGTCTCTCCTTCGGATTCTACCGGCAGATTTATTCCATATTGGTATCGTGATGATCAGGGAAAACCAGCTCTGACCTACCTCGTTGATTATGAAACACCAGGCATCGGGGATTATTACCTCTTGCCTAAGACATCGCTTCACGAAACCGTGATCGAACCTTATTTGTATCCAATCAATGGGGTGGATGTTGCGTTAACCTCTTTCATGGTTCCAATCACCAACCGGGACGAATTTGTGGGTGTTATCGGGGTTGATTTCCGATTGGATAAATACCAGGAAATCGCGGATACCCTGGATTTCATGGACGGAACCGCAAAAATGTACCTTGTCAGTAATTCAGGCATCATCGTTTCGGCCACTCACCAAGCCGAATTGATCAACACAAAGTTATCAGAATCCTTCGGTGGGGAAGCCGAGAAAATATTATCTGCCAGCCATAATGGTGAAGTTTACGTTGTTCAAGATGACAACCTGGTTAAAGTAAATGTTCCTTTCTATGTGGGAAATTCAGATCAACCCTGGTCTGTGCTGGTAACTGTGCCGACCTCGACAGTCTTAGCGGATGTGCGGAAAGAGACCACAATTCTCTGGATCTTGGCTGCGGCATTGACCGTGTTCGCGTTAGTGGTTATATACGTCCTGGCGAACATGATCACCAAGCCGCTGAGAATATTAAGCAAAGCCGCGAACGTGATCGCGGATGGCGAATTAAAGTGGGAGATCGCGCCGAAAGACGCCAAATCTGTATACTCGGCATATCGCGAGTCCAACGCGCTCGCCACCGCCTTGGATGTGACCGTCAACAATATGATCGAAAAGGTCGTATGGTATGAAGGGATTCTGGACAGCATCCCCTTGCCAATTTCCGTCACTGACATGGATTTGAACTGGACGTTCATTAATAAATCAACTGAAAATGTATTAGGAATCACTCGCACCGAGGCCGCTGGGACGCAATGCAAGAACTGGAACGCTTCGATATGCGACACGTTGGAATGTGGCATTGCCCGCTTGCGTAACGGTGTGGCGCAGACCCTCTTCGATCAAGCCGGTGGTAATTTTAAAGTGGACACCAGTTATTTGCTCAACACCAGGGGGGAGAAAACCGGACATGTTGAGGTAGTCAGCGAGATCACCAACCTGGTTGCTGCTTCACAATATGAAAAAGGTGTGGTCGAGCAATTGAGCGGCTACCTGGAGCAGATGGCTGAAGGCCAGTTGGGTTTTGACATTGAAAACCTGCCCGATGCCACCGAGCATACCCGCGAAGTCAGGGAGAACTTCTCCAAGATCTTGGAGAACCTTGAAAAAGCGAGAGAAATGCTGCGCACCATGATCTCGACGGTGATGGAGAACAGTAAGCATGTTGCCGCAAGCTCACAAGAACTTGCGTTGGCAAGTGAACAAGCCGGACAGGCAACTTCTCAAATCGCCACGACCATTCAGCAAGTGACCAGTGGTATCACACAGCAGAGCGAAGCCACAGCTCGAATCACCACGATGATTGAAGAGGAAGTCAAGGCGATTCAAAACCTGGTCGAAGGCACCCAGAGACAAGGTTTGGCGGTGCGCAAGGCGGGCGAAGTCACCAACTTGATTTCAAGCACAGGCGGTATCTCAGACAAAGTCTCAGAGTCCAACCGCAAGGTTGAGGAAATGGGAGAACGCTCGAACAAGATTGGTGCGATTGTGGAAACCATCGATGACATTGCCTCTCAAACAAATCTCCTGGCGTTGAATGCCGCGATCGAGGCTGCCCGGGCAGGTGAACAGGGCAAAGGTTTTGCAGTGGTTGCGGATGAAGTTCGAAAGCTGGCAGAACGTTCCAGCATCGCCACGAAAGAAATCGCGGCCTTAATTGGTGAAATTCAAAGCACAGTCAAAGAGGCCGTCCAAGTTTCTACATCAGCGGCGCAAGAAATCGGCATCGCGAGTGGTGACTTGATGGAATCCATCGAGGCGGTCGCGAAAGTGGTTGAGGAGAATGAGATCGTTACTCAAAAATTGTCGGCAAGTAGTAATGAGGTGATGCAAGCCATGGAAAATATCGCCGCGGTCAGCGAGGAAAACGGTGCCGCCGTCGAGCAGGTGAGCGCATCTACAGAAGAAATGACTGCCCAGGTGGAGGAAGTTAACGCAAGCGCGCAGTCGCTTTCGGATATGGCTGCGTTGCTGCAGGAAAGCACTCAGAAATTCACCTTGTAATCACTTAATCCAAGAAACGGACTGGGAACTTCCCAGTCCGTTTTTATTATGCAAAGTCAATTAAGGCGATCATTTTTTCGGTAGAACCCTTCAAGTCAATTTCGTCTGTCAGAATCCCATTATCGACCAATTTTGAGACAACCTTCTGGGTTATTGTGGTATCCCATTTAAAAAGGGATACCACATCTCTAAGGGTGGCAATTCCGAGGGAACGCATGAAGCAAGTGAGAATGTGCTCTCTGGCTTGAGATTCAGTGATTTCGCGAGCCTCGGATAACAAATCTGGATAATAACGGTGGGTCAGATCGTAGACAAATGCGTAATGCCACGTCCCGGCATCAGATACCCCGATCGGGAGGACTTTAAGTTCCTTTTGCAAATGGTCCAGAGCGCGGTTGAACGCGCTGTTCGAGTTTGTTCCAGAAAGGTGTGACTCCCGCCGGAGCGACAGGGTATCCAATGGACCTTTTTCGAGAAGAGTCTGGAAGACCAAACGGACTTCCAAAGGGATCAAACCTTGGTGGTATTGTTCCTCAATTTCTTCTTGTGGGTCGCCATAATTAGGGGAGAGAGCGTAAAAATTGGGAATCGTGTGCATCGAGATAATTGTGTTGCGTTTCTTCAATACCCTGGCGTAATACCAGGCGCGTTTATCGAGGAGCTGGTCTTTCCAACCCCAAGTCACGTGGCCGGGATCGTCGTGCTCGTCAGGCACAGGGCGGTCGCCCGCAACCGCACACCACAAGCTTGGCATGGTAATCCCTTTGACAGGCCAAAAGAAAACGAAACCGCGTTCATTAACGAAATCGACGGCTTGTTGTGGGGTACTTAATCGCGACTGCTGCGCCGTGTGAAATGTCAGCGCACGAAATTGTTGAACCGTCTCAAGTGAAATGGTTTTCATAGTTGAAGAATGAAGATAAGAACTTGTTAAACGGCTTGAAGAATGTGGGTCAGAATGTTCGATCCACTGCCACCGATGTTTTGGGTCATCCCAATCCGCGCCCCGGGGACCTGCGAGCCTTCTGCCTCACCGCGCAACTGTTGGACGACCTCGACGATCTGGTACATACCCGTGGCGCCGACGGGATGACCGCGGGCTTTTAGCCCTCCCCGGGTGGCGATGGGCACCTTGCCCGTGGGGATGATCTGGTTCTCCAACGCGAGCTTGACTCCCTGGCCGCGCGGCGCAAAGCCGTTCGCTTCCAGGGAAAGGGTAGCCATAATCGAAAAAGCGTCGTGCAGTTCGAAAAGATCGATCTCCGCGGGGGTAAGACCCGCCATGGAATATGCTTGTTTACCAGAAAGTTCCGCGGCCTTAAGCCAGAGTGGATCTTTCCGTTGGTCCACCGCGATGGTATCAGTGGCTGCCGTGGAGGCGATGACCTTAATGATCTTATGCCCTGAAGCTTTCAACAACTCCAGGGGAACGATTATGGCAGCGGCGGATCCGTCCCCGATCGCGGAAGCGTCCATTAGATTGATCGGGTCGGCGATCATCCCGGCTTTCAAATATTGCTCAATGCTTGTGGGTTCGTGAAACCTGGCGTTAGGATTGTGCATCGCGTTGGCGTGCGCGTTTACGGCGAAGGGCGCGAAATCCTCTTTTTTCCAACCATATTCGTGCATGTACCGTCGCATCAACAAAGCGTTGAGAGCCACAAAAGAGAGTCCCTGACCGGCTTCCCAATCCGCATCAGCTGCGGTCGCCAATTGAGCGGTGATTTCGTCGCCGGGTGAATCGGTCATCTTTTCAACTGCAACAGCCAGGGCGGTTTGCACCTGCCCGGAGGCTACCGCCATGACGGCGGTGCGAAAAGTGGACGCACCAGAACTGCATGCTGCTTCCAATCGGATGGCTTCAGCGTAACGCATGCCGATCCAATCCGCGATATACGCTCCCAGGTGTTGCTGGCGATTAGCCGAGCCAGACATCATATTGCCAACGTAAACGGCATCCACTTTTTGCAAACCGGAATCCAGCAACGCGGCAAGGGCAGCATCACCGGCCAATTCGCGCAAGGATTTCTCAAAATTTTCTTCAACCCGGGTTTGACCGATTCCAATGACCGCTACTTCGCGCATATTCGATCCTTTGATGTTAGATAGTTAGGATTATACCGGGGTTGTCTATCAGGAACTATCAAGATTGTGAGTCATGGAAGGAATGAGTCTCGTGGCGTATAATTTGCCTATCTTAATGGAAGCGTCGGATGTGCATGAAAAAATACATTGGAATCGCAATCACAATTGTCTTAGCAATGCAGATGACATCCTGTTCAAACCCCAGTGTCTTTGGCACTGCAATGACAGTAACGCCTTCTAACGCGATTACTTCATCTGAACAATCCATAACAAGCTCCCCGACACCATTTCAACCCGAAATCAACACAGTGTACTGGTCACCCTCGGTTCCGATGGAGTGGACTCAAACTATTACTGGAGTCGACAAGGTTGATTCACTTGAACAATCTGCGCTGAGTATCTCAATCGCGCCGATATCGCCACACCGCACAACTTTAGCGACCCTCAACCGTGTGTTTGCGGTTGGGGTTGCGTTTCCAACCGTCACGGACGCGATTACCCTTGGTGACGTTCAAAGGATTTGGTTTGGCGATGTGTTAATAAACCCTCAATTTTCAAGGATCCTGGTAACCGAACCCACAAAACTCGCGATGACCGAATTATGGGGTCCAACCACCAGCGAAAACGTTCTGACCGTTGCTGAGGACATAATTGTTGAGGAAGTTTGGAATTCTGGTAATAGCCTGGCAATCATCCCTTTTGAAAATATCGAGCCGCAACTCAAGATCCTGAGAGTGGACGGGGTAAGCCCACTGGACCGGCCAATGGACAGTTCGAATTACCCGTTATCAATAAATTACACCCTCTCAGTAAACCCTTCTGCCTCCCAGGTTTTGCAGCCCCTGATCACCCAATTGATCCAAACCATCCCGGCGACTAACCGTGATGAGACCAAAATGACCGTGCTGATCATGACTGGCACGACCGCGCTGGCACGGGTGATTATGTGGAAGATCGACAATAAAGGTTACGAACATCCCATCGAATTGATTAAAGACTGGTTCTTGAACGCTGATCTGAAACATGTGAGCAATGAAGCTTCTTTCAATGAAGATTGTGTCTACACGGATGCTTACACGATGTCGTTGTGCGCGAAACCAGACCAGATAAAAGTGCTTGAAAACCTTGGGATCAACGTCGTGGAATCCACAGGCAATCACTTGAATGATTTCGGGAGTGACAAATTTGTGGATACTCTGGCCATGTACCAGGAACGAGGATGGTTGAATTTTGGAGGTGGCATCAATCAGGAATCCGCACAGGCACCGGCGACCGTTTTAGATCATGGCAATAAAATAGCGTTCATTGGCTGCAATACGGTGGGGTTTGGCCAGGCCTGGGCGACCGCAACGGAGGCTGGGGCTGCCAGGTGTGATTTTGATTATTACTTTGATCAAATTGAAAGTCTTAAATCCCAGGGGTATGTGGTTATCGCGACCTATCAATTCCAGGAGATCGATGAGCGTATGTATTCCGGCAGGTATCGTGATCGTTTCCAGGAAGCGAGCATGGCTGGCGCGGACATCGTGCAGGGGTCGCAAGCCCATATGGCGATGGGTTTTGAGCTGATCGGCAATTCCCTTATTCATTACGGGTTGGGTAACTTCCTATTTGACCAGGACAAAGAGATCTATGTGCAAGAGCTGATCGACCGCCACATTATTTATGAGGGTCGATACATTGGTACAGAATTGTTGACCGCCAGGTTAATGGACGCGAGCCGCCCGGTGCCGATGGATCAGGCAGAGCGAGAAGCGTTTTTAACCGAGATCTTTCAAGTTAGCGCGATGAGGTGAAAAGTGAAATATTTTGATGTGACATTAACCATCCACGAAGGAATGCCAGTTTGGCCGGGGGACGATGAAGTGGTTTTGCTGCGCCGGTCCAAGATCGAAGATGGTGCCCACGCGAACGTGTCTTTTTTTAGCATGAGCGCCCACACGGGTACTCACGTAGACGCGCCATACCATTTTATTGCCAACGGTTCCGGCGTCGACCAACTATCCCTGGATGTCTTGATGGGATCCGTTGAAGTCGTTGAAATCGAAAATGAGATCAATGTCATTACCGCCGAGGTGGTGCGCGCTCTTCACCTCACTCCAGGTACGAATCGAATATTGTTCAAGACCCGAAATTCTGAGTATTGGAATCTTCCCAGGGAGGAATTCCAGACCGGCTTCGTGGGTATCGATCTGGGCGGATCTGCTGAATTGGTAAAATTGGGCATTCAATTGGTCGGGATCGATTATCTCAGTATCGCTCCTTACAAGAACAGCAAACCCACCCATGATGCTTTACTTGAATCGAAAATGGTTGTTATTGAAGGGCTTGACCTAAGAGGCATCAACCCGGGACCCTATCAATTAGCTTGTCTACCCTTAAAGTTAGCCGGCGCGGATGGTGCTCCAGCTAGAGTGATCCTCAAACAGCCATAAACCGGTGATCGAGAAAAAAGTCATTCCATCTTGATCGGTGGAAGCAGGAGAGCGGTGGCGACGGAATTTGAGATCGTTTCCATCTCGCTCAATTTTTTTTCCAAATCACGAAGGTGTTCAAGCAAATTTGACAGGTCGAATGGGTAGGGTGCTCCAACATAAGGGAGGAGCTTGCTATCCGCATTGCGCAGACAGGTGAGCGCACCTTTCAAGTTGGCTTGTCGAATATGATGGCAGGCGACGCTGTATTGAATCAAACCCTGGAAGAGTAATCGATCTGACCCTTTGGTAACCAGCCATTCTTTTTCAAGAACCTCGTGGGCTTCAAAATAATTCCCCGCGTTAATCAAGCGGATTCCTTCTAACACGAGGGCTGGCAGTAAATTAGTTTCTTTTTTCAAAACTTGTCTCCCTGTAACACCTGCCACTTTTGAATAATAAAATTGTGATAGGATTTAAGAAGATTGTATCAAATTTGTTTCCCGAGGCTCTCATGATCGATATTTCTGACGATGAAATCTTGCCCTTGTCGCTTGAGCATAATTTTTGGACATGGTCAGCACAATCCAAAGTTAGCCCGATTCCAGTGACCAAAGCCAAGGGGGTTTACTTTTGGGATACCTCCAACAAACGTTATCTTGATCTTAACTCGATGGTCATGTGCGTCAACATCGGGCACGGTGACGAGAGGGTGATCCACGCCATGGTAGACCAGGTGCGAGAACTTCCGTTCGCCGGCCCGCAGATGGCAACAAAGCCGAGAGCCCTATTGGGTAAGATGTTAGCTGAGATCACACCAAAGGGTTTGACGAAATTCCTTTACACCCTCGGTGGCGCGGATGCCAATGAAAACGCGATCAAACTCGCTCGGGCATATACTGGCAAGTTCAAGATCCTGGCACGCTACCGTTCTTACCACGGAGCCTCCTACGGTGCCATCGCCGCCACCGGGGACCCTCGCAGAGTCGCTTGGGAACCTACTGTCATGCCCGGTGTGGTGCATTTCCTTGACCCATACCGCTATCGTTCAACTTTCCATCGGAACAATCCTGGCATCAGCGATGAAGAATTTTCGCGCGATTATTTGAACCATCTCGAAGAGATCATCCAATTTGAAGGGCCAGAAACCATCGCTGGTGTGATGCTTGAATCGGTCACCGGCACGAATGGCATTTTTATCCCGCCCACGGGCTATATGCAGGGTGTGAGAGCCTTGTGTGACAAGTTCGGCATCTTGATGATCGCGGATGAAGTAATGAGCGGGTTCGGTCGCACCGGTGAATGGTTCGCAGTCGACCATTGGAAGGTGGTTCCAGACTTAATGACCATGGCGAAAGGGTTGACCTCTGGCTACGCCCCCCTGGGTGCGGTAGCTATGAAGCCTGAAATTGCCGCGACCTTTAACGACCGCGTTTTTCAAGGCGGCTTGACCTATAATGGGCACCCGGTTTCACTGGCAGCAGCTATTGCCAACATCCAGGTTATGAAGGAAGACCATCTTGTAGAAAAATCCAAAAAAACCGGGCTGGTGATGGCTGAAATGTTGGCGGAATTGGTTGAAAGGCACCCTTCTGTCGGCGAAGTGCGGTCCATTGGGCTGTTCGGCGCTATCGAACTTGTTAAAAACAAGAAAACGAGAGAACCCGCGGCACCCTTTGGCGGCTCAAGCCCTGAGATGACAGCGTTGCGTCAATATTTGCTTGCCCAAGGAGTGTATCTTTACACGCATTGGAACATCTTATTATTGATACCACCTCTTTGCATTACTGAAGATCAACTCGGCGAGGGTATTTCGGTGATTGAAAAGGGTTTGGCGACTCTGGATCAATCCACACATCATTAGGAGCATGGCATGGAAAACGTTGAAAAAGTGATCATTCTAGGCGCGGGGCCTGCCGGGCTTTCGGCCGCGCTTTACGCGGCTCGGGCAGAGTTGTCCCCTGTTGTATTAACAGGTTTGCAACTAGGCGGGCAGGCTTCCCTTACCCATACAATTGAAAATTATCCAGGCTTCCCGGACGGTATCGGTGGGGCTGAAATGGGCGATCTGTTTCAGCGGCAGGCTGAACGTTTTGGCGCGCGGATCGAATTTGATTCAGTTACCGCCGTAGACCTAAACCATCAGCCGTTTACAGTTAAAACATACAGCAAGGAATTTAAGGCGGAAACACTCATTCTGGCCACTGGGGCAAGCCCTGTGCATTTAAATGTGCCGGGTGAAGATCGACTCGTTGGCAAGGGTGTTTCTTATTGTGCTACATGCGATGGATGGTTCTTCAAAGAAAAAAAAGTGGTGGTGGTTGGAGGTGGTGACAGCGCTCTGGAAGAGGCGCTCTTCCTGACTCGTTATGTCAAAGAAGTTAAAATAATCCATCGTCGTGATGAGTTTCGAGCCGGGGCGTTGCTTCAAAAACGGATCCACGAGAACCCGAAAATCAAATTGGTGCTTAATTCTGTGGTTAAGGAAATCAACGGCGAAGGCAAGGTTGAAAACGTGCTTGTGACCAATGTTAAGACTGGTGTAGAACAAACCCTAACAACGGATGGGATATTTATTTTTGTAGGCCACACCCCCAACAACCAGATGTACCAGGGGCAGTTGGAGATGGATAAGAGGGGGTACATCGTGGTAGATGCTAAAATGCGAACCAGTGTTCCAGGTGTGTTTGCCGCAGGTGAAGCCGCGGATTCAGAATTCAAGCAGGTTGTTACTTCAGCAGGTATGGGTGCGGCGGCCGCGATAGAAGCCAATCGATTCTTAACGCAAGATTAAATAATCAATAGTTGGATTTAATTTAGGTTTAAAAACAAAACGAGACAAGAAACCTTGTCTCGTTTTTGCGGTCTTGAGGAAAAAATCACTACGGAGTTGTGGTTGATGAAGTTGCGTTGCCAGACCAGCCGAAGACACGATAAACACTAAGGCTGCCAAACTGGACGTAAATGGGTTGTCCGTCTGATGTGGAGCCATCTTGCCGGACGACAACCACTGACCAGCGGAAGATGTGGTTAGTGTTATCAATGGGGCGCATGCTGGCAGGAACCAC
>CAZUXF010000019.1:0-54733 GCA_964624535.1 uncultured Anaerolinea sp.
CTTCGCCAACTGTTGCTGATATTTCAAAGTCCTCGGCAAACCGTATTCCTCTAGTTAAGGTTGAAAAACCTGAAGATTTGGATAGAGCGAAAAACATCGTCAAGAGGATGCGAAGGCATCTCGAACTAATTGAACAGGCGATTGATGAAGCAAATTCCGATTTGAATAAGGCAGCTAGAACCTTGCAACTCGTATTAGGGTCTGATCCAGATGATATCGTTTTTCCGTTACCTCAAAGCGATAATAATTCGTCTTCGGATTCAACTAAAAAAGATGAGCCAAGAAGTGTGACTATCCCTGTCGTGACATTTCATAATCCAAATAAACCCTGGGGATACGATGGAACAAGGTTTGATAATTGACCAATTTGATGAATTACGTACTTTGTATTCTGGTCTGACCCTTCAAAAAACCGATGGTACCTGGAATATAAATGGACAATTAGTCTTCATCGGAGATTTCGCAGATCAAATAATCAAAGATGAGTATTCTATCCAGATTATTGTTCCAGAATCTTATCCAGATTGTGTGCCTTTAGCTTACGAAACTGGGAACAGAATTCTAAGGTACTTTCACAAGTATGAAGATGGGAGTTTATGTCTTGGTGAACCTTTAGCAGTTTGGAAGACATTTTCTGAACAACCTACCCTTTTGGGATTTGTTCAAAAGTGTTTGATTCCCTACCTATATTCTTATAGTTTTCTTCGGCAATTTGGAAAACTTCCGTTTGGCGAATTGCCACATGGAAAACCAGGTCAAATTAAGTATTATAAAGATCTATTCAATGTCCAAACAGAATATTATCTTTTTGGTTTGATTTCGATTCTTGCAAAGGGTGAATACCGAGGTCATAATTATTGCCCATGCGGAAGTAATAAACGACTCCGAGTATGTCATGGTCCGCAACTGTTAACAATTATGGGCATTTTACCTTTAGATTACTATAAAAAACTATTATTATTTATGAAAAATGGAGACTTGAAATTACAATAATTATTCTCAAGATATAAACAAAAATCTTATTTTTTCTCATTTTGTGCTAACTAAAATAACCAAAATAAGATTGAAATTAATAAATTCCGCCTTATTTCAGGGTATTCTCATCTCAAGTTACACTGGACTTCACATCACACATTAGGTTGAGAGGACCCATCGAGGGTATGCATTCGAGTCCCTCCCGCCCCACTTGCTCGCAAAAACCGCGCGCGCGGGGGTGCAAAATTAGCAGGGCACCTTTCCATTTTTCATTTTCACACATTAGGTTTAGAGTACCCATCGAGGGTATGTTTTCGAGTCCCTCCCGCTCCTCTTGTTCGCTAAAAACGCGAGCTCGGGGGTGCAAAATTCGCAGGGTACTCCCACACTAATCACTTTGAATTAAGTCGCGAGGAACCTTCTAGGATACGTAATCGAACCCCGCCCGGAGCCTTTGTATTTTTAGAAAGCTCACTTTCAAATTCGGTTTCTGTGACTGGTAGGAATATCACCCCAAAAACCTTACATTATTCTTAATTCAAAACCTTGATATTTGGACTGGTTTGGTTATAATAATAAATGATAAACACTTGGGTGCCCCCCTCACCCAGGTGTTTATCATTTTAATCGCCCGAACATTTTCCAATAACCTGTCGAAAATCTAACAAAAACCGGAAAAATCTCCGGTTTTTATGATCACTCTTCAAACTCATCAGGGTCTTCAAATTCAGGGTCGGCTTCCATGCCAGTCCGCCGAATCCAAAGGTAAAGCAATTGGCCGTCGTTGGAATCGCTCGACCGGGCCGCCAGGATGGGAACCTTTTCTTCAAGCCCCATCTCATTACGGTAATGCAGATAAATGGATTCGTTTTGATTCCACATGCGATGACAACGCTCGACCAATGCCGGGCCATTAAACGTCCGCAGGCGGGTCAAGGCAGTATGATAAACCGCAGGGCTCTCGTTCAAACCCAGCGCCCAGCCGTCATCAATACTTTCAAAGACTGGCGGTGGACCTTCGATGATCGTGATCTTTTCGTCCATTCCATTGCTCCAGCACAGATAATACCATATTCTCAAGTACAAAGACTGTCGCCCTGAAGGGTTAACAAAACTCTTAACTTTTTGGTGGGAATTCTGATATTTTTTTGATGGATCGTTAACTTGGGTCAAACAATCGAAACCTAAAATAGAGCTAAATTAACTATACATTATTGGAGGAAAAAATGACTTTCTATCTCACATCCCCTGCATCCGTTTTGGAAGCCCGCCGCCGAGCCATGCGCCGACTGATTGACGAAACCGTGGAAACCGGCCCAACATTCACCATCCCGATGAACCTGACCTCAAGCGAAGATGATTACCAGATCACCGCCTTCCTGCCTGGCCTCGAATCAGAATCGGTCAATATCCAGTTCACCAATGGCATCTTGTCTGTGGATGGCGAATACCCCGAAGTTCAGCTTGAAGGGCGCGAATACCATCTCACCGAACTTCCAGTCGGCAAATTCCACCGCGCGATCGAGTTCAACAACCCCGTCGCCGCAGACAAAGTGGAAGCCGAATTGAAGAATGGCATCCTCACCATCCGGGTGCCCAAGGCAGAAGAAGCCAAATCTAAAACCATCAAAGTGGTTACGAAATAGTTCGTCCCTACAATAAAAAACGAGCAGGGTACTGCTCGTTTTTTATTTTAACAGGATACAATCAGCGCATGGATCATCTAGCCCTTACCGCCGCTTTGGCTCCAATCAAACTCGCTGATTTACGGGTTTTCGACACCGTCGGCTCAACCAACGATGAAGCGCTCGCCTGGTTGGACGCAGGCGCCAGCGATTGTTCGTTGGTTATCTCTGACGAACAAACAAAAGGCCGCGGACGATTTGACCGTCGCTGGGTTACCCGCCCCGGGTCGGCACTGGCTTTCAGCCTGATCCTCAAGCCTAATCAATTTGAAACCACCAAACTCGCGCTTTTCGCCCCCTTGTGTGGATTGGCCGTCCACGACGCTCTTAAAGATCTTTATTCACTTGATACTGAGATCAAATGGCCGAATGACATCCTGATCCAACGTCAAAAATGTTGCGGCATCCTCGTGGAAGCTGCCTGGACGTCAAACCAACCGCGAGGGATCGTGTTAGGAATCGGGATCAACATCACGCCCGAATCGGTCCCGCCGATTGATTTGTTACGCTTCCCTGCCACTTGTTTAGAAACGAGTCTCGCCCGACCCGTGGATCGGATCCAAGTGTTAGCTGCAATAATCTCGCATATACTAACCTGGCGACCACAACTGGCAACCAAAGAGTTTTTTGCTTGGTGGCAAGACCATCTCGCTTTTCGCGGCGAACAAGTGGTGATCACTCAGGCTCAAAAACCATCTATAATTGGAATTGAAAAAGGCATCGACACCGCCGGAAACTTGGTGTTGACCCTCGAAAACAATATTGAAATGGCCTTTGAGGTTGGCGATGTTCACCTCAGCCCAATGGCTTAGGAAAATCTGGAGGAACCATGCTGGACGATCTACGTAATACGGCTGAAACTGGTTACCTGGAAGAAGAATCCAGGCAGGCGAGTGAATTACAGAGTCAGATGAAACCTAAAAAAGGCGCGTTCATGGGTATGTCCGCGGGGCAGCGTTTCGTGATCGCCTTGTTCATCTTCGCCATGGTGGCCATTTTGGGTGTTTTCGTTCTAATCGTCTTTCAAAAGGTCTACCCACATTTTTAATGGTTTAAGCCTCTTTAAGATAAAAAGCCGGTGGAAATTTCCACCGGCTTTTTTATATCATTCTTCCTGTTCCGCCTCATCAGGCAGTTCCAGGTTTTCAGGCTCAACCACATCAACTACGTTTTCAAGAATAGGTACGGGCATCATTGTTTCCACTTCCGTTGTCAGGTCCTGAAAGGGCATCCTGGCAACCGATGCGACATAGGTGTCTTTGCCAAGATCCATAAGTTTGAATCCACGGGTTGAACGCCCACTGACTGAAATAACTTTAACCTTCAAGCGTAGCATAATGCCGCCAGAGGAAATCATGGTGACATCATCTTCATCTTGAACCACTCGGGCGTCAGCGATCACGCCTATCTTGGGTAAATGTTTCTGGTCGATGGTCGTCACGCCTGTGGTCGCCCTGCTCTTCGTGGGGTATTCCCCCAAGTCCGTGCATTTTCCAAATCCGTTGGTGGTGACCACCAACAACTTGCCTTTAGGTTCAATCACATCCATCGAGACCAATTGGTCATTTCCCTTGAGGTGGATGCCAGTCACGCCGGCAGCCTGCCTTCCCATGCTGCGGATGTCGGTCTCTTTGATCCGCAAGGATTGACCGTTGCGAGTAACCATGAGGATCTCATCCTTGCCGCTGGTCAGCTTGACCCAACCCAGGTTGTCTTTTTCCTCCAGGTTAATGGCGATCAAACCTGAAGGCCGAACACTGGCAAACTCTGCCAGCGCCACCCTTTTCACACGCCCTGAAGCCGTGGCCAGGGTGAAATAGGATCCATTTTCAAAATTCGGCACAGAAACAGCCGCGGTAATTCTCTCGGTTGGGTCGAGGGCAAGAATATTGACCACCGGAATACCACGGTCCGTGCGGTTGGCATCGGGGATCTGATAGACCTTTTCGGAGTAAACCTTGCCTTTGTCGGAGAAAAACAATAGTGTATGCAAGGTTCGAGACGGCACAAGCAGCACCACCTCGTCTTCGTCACGGACGGTTTGCCCGGAGACGCCGCGTCCTCCGCGCCCCTGGGTTCGGTAAAGGTTGGCTGCCACGCGTTTGATATATCCACGCTGGGTGAAGGTGATCAAAACAGCTTCATCCGCCACCAAGTCTTCTTCGCGTAATTCTTCGTGGGCTTCGGCGACAATGCGCGTTCGGCGTTCGTCACCAAATTTTTCTGCAAGAGCGGTTAAATCATCTTTGATCACAGCCAGGATTTTTTTGGGATGCGCGAGGAGGTCTTCGAGGTAATCAATTTTTGCCAAGACATCACGATGCTCGTCTTCGATCTTCTGTCGTTCGAGAGCGGAGAGCCGGCGTAACTGCATGTCCAAAATGGCTTGAGCCTGGATCTCTGAGAGGTTGAACCTGCTGACCAGGCGTTCCTTGGCTACTTCAGGGTCCTTGGATTCACGGATAGTCTTAATCACATCGTCCAGGTTGGCTAAGGCAATTAACAACCCATCCAGAATGTGGGCGCGGTTGCGAGCTTTATCCAACTCGAACTGAGATCGCCGCGTAATGATTTCTTGTCGGTGTTCTATGTAAAGTTGTAAGGCACGCTTAAGTGAAAGTAATTTCGGTTGCGCGTTCACCAGGGCCAAGATATGCACGCTGAAGGTGGATTGCAACGATGTGTATTTATATAGTTGGTTCAATACCTGTTTAGGTTGCGCGCCACGGCGCAACTCGATCACGATGCTCATTCCCCGGCGATCAGATTCATCCCTCAGATCCGAGACCGCGTCCAACTTGCCGCCACGTGCCAGTTCCGCGATGCGTTCGATCAGACTGGTTTTGTTGATTTGGTATGGGATCTCGGTGATCACGATTTGATGACGGTTGCCCTTCATCTCTTCGATGTGTGCCATACCTCTCACCACCAACCTGCCCCGCCCAGTACTGTAGGCTTGCAGAATGCTTTCTCGCCCGACGATCACGCCCCCGGTCGGAAAATCTGGCCCATGAACAAATTGCATGAGATCATCGACGGACACTTCGTCAATGTCGTCAAAATGATCGATCAAATAGTTTACCGCCCCAGTCAGCTCGCGCAAATTATGAGGTGGAATACTTGTAGCCATACCCACAGCAATACCCGATGAACCGTTTAACAACAAATTGGGAAGTTTCGAGGGCAAGACGGCTGGTTCTTTGAGGGAACCGTCAAAATTATCTGTAAAATCGACTGTGTTTTTATCAATATCTTGAAGCATTTCTTCGGCGGCAGAATGAAGCCTGGCTTCGGTGTACCGCATCGCCGCGGGTGAATCACCATCGATCGAACCAAAGTTACCCTGGCCATCCACCAGCAAGTAACGCATCGAAAAATCCTGCGCCATTCTGGCCATGGAGTCATAGATCGAAATGTCACCATGCGGGTGATACTTGCCAAGCACCTCGCCGACGATACGGGCTGATTTCTTGAAGGCTGTGTTTGCTCGAATGCCCATGTCGTACATGGCGTAAAGGATGCGGCGGTGAACGGGCTTTAACCCATCCCTGGCATCCGGCAACGCTCTGGCCACAATGACGCTCATGGCGTAATCGAGATAAGCGGAGCGCATTTGTTCGTCAATATCAACCTGGTGAATTGTTCCGAAATCCATGTGTTTATCCTTCGATATGAATGTAACCTATTAATTATACCTCATCCCTTTTGAAGGTCATTTTTCTTAATGTTTAGCGCCCATTCACGACATTTATCACTTTTTTCGCAAACCGCGGAACGCGACGACATTCTAGAATATAATGAGTATTATGAGGAAAATCGGGTTCATTTTTTTATTGTTATTATTATTTTCTCTGGTCTCGTGTAATTCAGGTGCGAAAAAATCTGAATCGTCCGATGTCCCCGCCCCCCAATCTGCTTACATCGACAATAAAGGTTCCGACACCATCGTAAACCTGGCCTTGGCCTGGGCCGAACGCTACCAGGGTTTGCATCCTGAAGTGCGCATCTCGGTGACTGGGGGGGGGTCGGGCACAGGCATCACTGCCCTGATCAACAACTCCGTGGATATTGCCAACGCCAGCCGGCAGATCAAGCCTGAGGAACTGGCGGATGCAAAAAAAGTTGGCCTTGACCCTCAGGAACACATCATCGCTCGCGACGCCATCGCTGTGATCGTCAACCCCGAGAACCCTGTTCAACAGTTGACCATAAACCAGCTATCCGCGATCTATCGCGGTGAGATCACCAATTGGATCGAGGTGGGCGGCCAAGACAGGCCAATCGTGAGGCTTTCACGCGAAACCAATTCCGGCACGCACGTTTTCTTTCTGGAAGAGGTTGTGCGCCTCGGTGACAAGGAAGACAAAACGATCTTTACCGCTGACACGCTTCTACTCCCTTCTTCTGAAGGCATCATTTCAGAGGTTCGCGAAAACCCAAACGCGATTGGATATGACGGTTTGGGTTATGTCACCGATGATGTGAAGATGCTGGCCATTTCATCCCAGGAAGCCCCCAACGACTACGTTCTCCCCTCCGCTGCAACCGTGGCGGATGGCACATACTTGATCTCGCGTAACCTTTACATGTATACCGGCACAACGGCCACCGGATCGATCAAAGAATACCTCGACTGGATCCTTTCACCGGAGGCGCAACAAATCGTGATCGAACTAGGGTTCGTCCCCGCCCTGGTAAATTGAGGTAGCTAGATGAAACCTGTAAAAGAACGAAGCGACCTGGTAATCACCAGCATCATCAAGATCTGCGGTTATTCGAGCATCTTGTTTGTTGGGTTGATCCTGGTTTTTCTCCTCAAAGAAGGCCTACCAGCGCTAAAGGATGTTCCGCTGGTATCGCTGTTTAGCACACGCTGGTACCCGATCGAAGATTATTTTGGTATTCTGCCCCTAATTCTGGGCACCCTGCTCGTGACCCTCGGCGCAACGCTTGTGGCTTTACCCTTTGGGCTGGGAACGGCCATCTTTATTTCTGAAATCGCTCCACGCTGGATGAAAGAGGTACTCAAGCCAGTGGTCGAGATCCTGGCAGGCATTCCTTCTGTGGTGCTTGGTTTCATCGGCATCCTGGTGATCGTGCCATTTCTGCGGAAATTCCTCGGCTTACCCACAGGTCTGACGGCATTCACCGGTGCGGTATTGTTGGGTCTCATATCCATCCCCACGATCGTTTCTGTGGCGGAAGATGCATTTAATACCGTCCCTCCCGCTTACCGTCAGGCCGGCCTGGCCGTGGGTGCCACCCGGTGGCAAGTGATCTGGGGGGTGACGTTACCCGCCGCTAAAACGGGTGTGCTCACCGCTGTAATGCTCGGAATCGGGCGTTCGCTTGGCGAAACCATGGCGGTGATGATGGTAACTGGCAATGCACCGGTGATGCCACTTCAATTGGATTCTCTTTTCCGGCCTGTGCGAACCATGACGGCCACCATCGCCTCTGAAATGGGTGAAGTCGCCGCTGGCAGCCAGCACTACCAGGTGCTCTTTTTGATCGGTATTCTGCTCTTCGTCTTCTCGTTGGTGATCAATGTGGTGGCCAGTGCTGTGAGCACCCGGCAACGGAAGCGCGCAGAAAGGATCCTCTCATGAGCATTATCGATCCGATCCGGCGAAAGAGCCGTCTAACGGAATTTCTCGGTTTCAACCTGTTGCGCTTGATCGCGCTGCTCACCGTCCTGCCCATTTTAGGGTTGGTGGGCTACATCATCGCGAAAGGCGCACCAGCCATCAGCCTCGAATTTCTGACAGCCGCGCCAACCCACGGAATGCGCGAAGGCGGCATCCTACCGGCAATCGTCGGCACCCTATATCTCACCCTTGGAACAGCCGTGTTTTCCGTCCCGCTCGGGGTAGCCGCCGGGATTTATATCGCCGAATACGCGGAAGACAATCAACTCACCCGCTTGATCCGCATCGCAATCATTAACCTCGCGGGCATCCCTTCGGTGGTATACGGTCTTTTTGGTCTTGGACTTTTCGTTTTATTCATGAAGTTTGGCACCAGTATCTTGTCGGCTTCGTTGACACTTTCTATTATGACTCTACCCGTGATCATCAGCACCACGGAAGAAGCGTTGCGCAGCGTTCCCAACTCGTTTAGGGTCGTTTCCACCTCCCTTGGCGCGTCGCGTTGGCAGACCATCTGGAAGGTAATCCTGCCCCAGGGGCTGCCTGGGATCATTACCGGCATCATCCTCGGTTTGGAACGGGCAGCCGGCGAGACAGCGCCGATCCTTTTTACCGGGGCTACCTTCTTCCTGCCCGAACTGCCCCAATCCCCGTTGGACGCGACCATGGCGCTACCTTATCATATCTTCGTCATCTCCACCCAAGTGCCGGGCATGCCCATCCAGATCCAATACGGCACCGTGTTGGTCTTGCTCTTTTTCGTGTTGGGCATGAACCTCATCGCCACCTTGATCCGCAGCCGCGCCAGGGCAAAGAGACAGTGGTGACGCCATGAAAAAATTCAGCATCCGCAACCTAAGCGTGCGCTATTCAGACGAAAACGAAAGCTTACGGCGTGTTTCTTTGGATATTGAAGCCAACGCCATCACGGTCCTCTTTGGGCCAGCCGGTGGTGGAAAATCTACCTTCTTGCGTGTTTTGAACCGGCTTAACGACCTTGCGGACGTAAAAGAAATGACCGGCGAGGTCTTGTTTAATGATGTCAACATCCTGGATCCCAACCTGAACGTCACCGAATTGCGTCGCAAGATCGGCATGGTTTTTTCCCGCCCGGTTCCGCTTCCGCTGTCCGTTTTTGAAAACGTGGCTTATGGCTTGATGATGGCTGGAGAACGCAACAAGAAGAAATTGAACATCGCGGTTGAAAACGCCTTGCGCCAAGCTGTCTTATGGGACGAAGTGTATGACCGATTGAATGATTCAGGCTTTGCTCTTTCGGGCGGTCAGCAGCAACGACTTTGCCTGGCCAGGGTGCTCGCGCTTGAACCAGAAGTGATTATGTTGGATGAACCGACCTCCGCGCTCGATCCTGTTTCCACTTCCAAGATCGAGACGCTTTTAACCGAACTCAAAGACAAATACACCATCATTCTCGCCCCGCACAATGTTCAACAAGCCGCGCGCATGGCCGACCACGCCGCGTTTTTCTTGATGGGTGAATTGATTGAGTATTCGACTGGAACAGAATTATTTTTGAACCCTCACGATAAACGCACACAAGATTACATCACCGGCCGCTTTGGCTAGAACAAAAAACACCCCGGAATCCGCAAAATGGATTCCGGGGTGTTTTGGCTTAACCTGTTATTTTCGATCCTGGATCAGTTTCTGCGCCATCAACGCGCCATCACGAATCGGCTCGTAGCCGGTACAGCGGCAGAGGTGTTTATTGAGGGCGTTTTCGACCTCGGTCTGCGAAGCGGCCGGGTTTTCTTCAAGAAGTCCGTAGAGCTCCATCACGATCCCAGGGGTACAGAACCCGCACTGGATCGCGCCGGATTCAGAGATTGATTTCTGGACGGGGTGGAGTTCGGTGCCCTTTGCCAGACCTTCCACCGTGAGCACATTCGCTCCCGCGATCTTCTTGACTGCCAGGTTGCAGCTCTTGGTGGCTTTGCCATTCACAACGATCGTGCAAGTGCCGCATGTGGAGTTATCACAGCCGCGTTTCGTGCCGGTCAGGTTCAAAACCTCACGGATGACATCGATCACCAGCATTTCGGGATCGACCTCAACCGTGGTTTCAGCGCCATTAATCGTAAAAGTGATTTTCTCAGCCATTATGCTTTCTCCTGCAGGGCTTTCTTCATAATTTCAGGGGTGACCGGGATCTCATAGAAATCGACACCGACCGCGTCTCGGATGGCGTTAAGGATGGCGGGGGCTGGGCCGATGACTGAATGTTCACCGACGCCTCGAGCCCCAAAGGGACCGACCGCATCAGGCGTTTCAACAAACTCGACCGTAAATCGGGGAGTTTCTTTATATGTTGGCAAATGGTATTTGAAGAAATGCGGATTGGTCAGCTTGCCATCCGGGGTGAAATCCATTTTTTCATAGAGTGTGGCGCCAACCGCCATCATCACGCCGCCCATGACCGATCCTCGAATTTGGCGCGGGTTGATCACCTGGCCAACATCAAATGCCGACGCGAAATGATCAAGGAGTACTTTGCCAGTCTTCTTTTCAATGCGAATCTCGGCTGCTTGCATGCCGAAGGTGTATGACACACCCAGGGGACCTTGGCCGTTCTTATCCGGGTTGGAATAACGGGGTAGCCTGGCGTCAGAAACGGATTGCGCAACTTCACCGATGGTGATGCCGTCATCCGTAATGTACCCACGGTTGATGTCTTTGACCGACACTCGGATGTCAGGGTCGTTGCGCAGGTAAACCCACTCGCCGTCGTATTCCAGGTAATCCACATCGGTTTTGAGCACCTGGGCAGCGGTTTGTTTGAGGATCAGGATCATTTTATTCGCCGCGCGGATGATCGCCCTTCCCCCCTGGGTGGTGAACATCGAACCAATGGTCTGCCACTCGTAGGGTGAGAACTGGGTGTCGATCTCGTTGTAGACTCGGATCTTTTCGGGCGGGATCTGCAAGGCTTCAGCGGCCACCTGGCGAACCACAGTACGCAAGCCCTGACCCACTTCAGCCCCAGCCATGTTGACCGAAACACTGCCGTCAATGTTCATTTTCATGTAGCAGCTTTTTGTTGAGAATGGCGCGCCTTTGGGGGACTTCATGACGGCGGCAACGCCGCGACCGTAGTAATAATTCTCGTCCTCTTTGGGTTTTTCGACGTTAAATACTTTTTCTTTGATGATCTCAACACACTTGGTGATGTCGCCGTGGGTTTTCCACATGCGTTCACCCAGCGAATTTACTTTACCTTCAGTCAAATAGTTGATCTCGCGCAGTTTGAAGGGGTCAATATTCAACTTGCGTGCCAATAGGTCCATCATGCGTTCGGTGGCAAACTGGCTTTCCTGGTGGCCGTATCCACGGTAAGCGCCTACGGGAGGTGTGTTGGTGTAAACCGTGTAGCCAATGAGGTCGCAATGGTCAAACTCGTAAGGTCCGGCCGAATTGTGCGTGGCAGCCATGGTTACGTTGACGCCAGTGTCGGCGTAGGCACCGGTGGAGTGCAGGATCTGGCTTTGGATAGCGACCAGTTTGCCGTTCTTCTTGGCGCCGATCTTCATAATGGTGCGGATGCCGTGGCCGATCAAAGTGGAGATGAAATCTTCTTTGCGAGTGGCGACCCATTTTACTGGTCGGCCAGGAACAAAACTGGCGATCCAGGCGACGGTTTGTTCAACGGTGATGTCTGACTTGTAACCGAAACATCCACCCACGTCGGGGATGTGAACGCGCACATCAGAGACGGGCACGCCGTAGGAATGGGCTAAGTCCTCGCGGATGATGAACGGGCAGATGGAGGATGACCAGGCTTCAATGGTCTTGTCTTCTTTGAACCAGACGATCGAACCGTGCGGTTCAATGGCAGCGCAAGAGCCGAATGGATAGAGGAAATCGCCTTCGATGATCACTTCAGCGTCGGCAAAACCATCCTTGCCTTTGCCTTTGATGAGGTGATATTCATTGGCAATGTTGGTACCGGCTTTTGGTTTAAGAGTCGGCAAATGCCAGTATTCGCCATTATCGTCATGGATTAGCATGGCATCCGGTTTCATCGCGTCGCGTGCGTCGATGTAGACCGGCAAGGGTTCGTATTCAACCTTGATCGTTGCGATGGCAGCTTCGGCGTGGGCAAGTGTGTCCGCGACAACCGCGGCTACAGGCTCACCAATGTAACGCACTTTTTCAATCGCCATCGGCTGTAAGTCTTTGATATTGTCGCCGTAGCGGAACTGGCAGCCCTTGCCGGTCACCACTTTAACCACACCTGGCATCTTTTCAGCTTCGTTGGTATCAATGCTCAGGATCTTGGCATGGGCGTATTCCGGCCGCAGGATGGCGGCGTGCAGCAAACCCGGCAGACGCACATCGTCCAGGTAAACGGCCTTGCCGGTTACCTTGTTGATCGCGTCCGGTCGGTTGTAACTTTTCCCCAAGTATTTAAATTCCATGTAGTGCTCCTTTCGACGATAATGACGGTAATATCCCTCCGGAATTTTGGGGGGATATTCGCAACTATAGTGTAATCAAAAGATGAGGAAGATTCAAGAGTAAGGTATTGAATATCCTATTTTTTAGGATGAAATTCATATCCATGATTGGTGGCCGTTGCTTGGAGCGCAACACGGTGCGAGAACCTCTTAGCGGTGGCATGTCACCGCTAAGATCCTGGCTGGACTTGCCAGGATAACAAAAAACACCCTTGCGGATGTTTTTAAGGTGGGCGCGATAGGGCTCGAACCTACGGACCTCACGGATGTGAACCGTGCGCTCTAACCAACTGAGCTACGCGCCCATTGAATTGTTCTAGGATTTTAGCATGACTTAACCTGATGTCAAGGTTTGCCAATCAATCATCACGAAAACTAAAAACCCAAGGGCGGTCGAATTATGCTAGAATCCATTTTAAGGAACAGAAGGTTCGATACAGGTAGAAGATGGAAACCCACAACATCACACTACACTTGTTCGCCAACCTGCGTGAACGCGTCGGCACAGACACGCTGGCTTTGGATGTGCCGGTCACCTGCACGGTCGCGGACTTGAAGTCCATTCTCAAACTCGCTTACCCCTCCCTGGCTTCTCACTTATACAAAGTGGTGGTGACGGTGAGCAACGGCACGGTCTATACTCCCGAAGAAGTGTTACCCCGCAACGCGGATGTGACCATCATGCCCCCGTTTGGCGGCGGTTAACCCCTCAAACTCTTAAATTCAAAATCCCGGAGAAATCCGGGATTTTTTATATTTACCAATTATTACAGCGAAACCAACCAGTCCAAAGCCTGGTCGCGGGTGTCAAACGTGCGGATGTCTCGCTTGGTGACCATGCGTACCGCCGAAACCAGAATTTTGCGCATCGCGTCCGCGCCCACCACTGCGGAACCCTTGACGTAAGGGGTGTTACTTGAAGAAAATGCCTTGATCGCATTGGAGACTTCCCCGTTGTAAGTCGCGTCTGTCGAATCCGTGAGGATCAAAGCGCTTTTGGGCGCGAATTGGCTGATCTTTACCGCCGCTTCCTTGAGGATGGCAAAGGTTTGTTCAGGAACGCATTTGGAAAGATCCACGATCACCACTTCTTTGTTTTTATGTTTAATGATCTCATTACCAGCCATTGCCAAGCCTCCCTATTCTTTTTACTTTTCATTATCGGAAGAACTGTCAATAAATCAATACGAATCGAAATTAAACACTATTAAGTGTATTAAAAGACAAAACATTTTTATGGGTTAAGCCGGGTCACGCATCTGGGAGATTAAAACAACGCTGACTCCAATCAACCCGATCAAGGTTAACAACGCGGGGGTAAACGCTCCCGCTGGGGTCTTTAGGGCTTCCATAAAGTAAACGAACACGACGGATGCCTGACCAAAAAGCTGGATCAACCCATTCGAGGTGCCTTCAGGGGTCGGGCGGGTGATCTCGGCGGCGTATTGCATGCCAACCGGGCTGGCGCTGACGATAAAGAACCCCAGCGAGAAGGAGGCTGCATAAAGCACCCAGATTTGAGTAGCATAGGTCAGACCGATTAATCCTGGTATGGCGAGGACGAACCCCATCAGTAAGAATATTTTCCGTTTGTGCGAACGATCTGAAAATGGGGGAATCACCACCGCCCCCAAGACGCCTCCTACCAACAAGAGCGCGCCGAGAATCCCAGCTTCGGTGGAGGAAAACCCTCTCGGCCGAATGATCGGTTCCACCCAGGTGGTAATGCCATTAAAGATACCCATGCCGATGAATGAAACGAATAGGTATAACCAGAAAGATTTTACCGTCAGAGCATGTTTCAAACCATCCAGCATCAAAGCCCGAACGTCTTCGCCTGGGGGGCAAGGTGGAGTGGAAGGTTTTTCTCGTGAAAAGATAACAAACACGATGGCGGAAAAAGCAGCGATCCCACCATACATTAATTGCAGATGAGGGATGGACATCGTTTCGATGAAAATTGGGGTTAAGACCATCCCCAGGGCGGTGCCCACAAGGCTCGCCAGGGTAACCAACCCAACAGCGGTGGCGCGTTCTTCAATGGCGAACCATTGGGCGGGAACTTTGGTCCAGGCATTCATCAAAAAGGGTTGGGCGATGGCGATGCCGATCGTGCTGATCAAGACCACGCTATAGTTCGCGCCGGTTAGTCCGCGCAGCAGGCCAAAGATACCCATCAACACCGCTCCTATACTAACCGTCAATCTGAAGCCATACGTGTCAATCCCCCATGAAACCGGGATGGAGAGCGGAATATAGGCGATCATGAAAGCCATAGAAAGAAAGCCGATCGCCCGATCGCTGACCCCATAAAACGCAGCGGCTTGACCAGTGATCGGCGCGTAACTTATCCACAACATTTGGATGGTGAGATTGATGAACATGAACGCCGCCAACACAACCCAACGGTAAGGATAAAGACGAAAACTTCTTTCAACCATGCTCAGCTCCTTGGAAGTTCAATTGATGAAATTGGTGAAAACTGTTAAACCATACATTGATTCTTTAGTTCAAAAAAAATGAAACTGGTGCAAGACTCACCAATATTGATAAACCCTCAACAAACGCCAACGGTTCTACAAACCTCGTTTGCGAAAAAATGAAATTCGTTGCCGTTACAATCACTGGAAACATGTATAAATTAAAACGATTTATCAAACTTCTGCTAAGACACTGGTTTTATTGGTACTGTTCCTGTAAAAGTAAATTAAGTTAGAATAACCCATTGTTTAAAATGGCTTTTTCTAATACATAGTGGATATATGATAAAATTTGTCCAGATTGGTTTTCAAACCACCACTCAAGGAGACTATTATGGATAGCCTCGTAAAAGCTCGTAATACCCAATTAGGCAATATCGAATCAAAAACCGGGAAATCACTCGAAGAATTGCGTAAGGTGATCCAATCCTCGGGCTTGGTCAAACATGGCGAGATTAGAACTTTTCTGATCGAAAAATTCGGTTTGGGTTACGGGGATGCCAGCATGTTGGTTCATTTTGCCCAAAATTCCGATGGCCAATCTGAGGCGGAAGCCGATAACAAATCCATGGCACAAATTCTGGATGAGCTTTATACCGGAGCAAAAGGTGAGCTGCGACCGATCCACGAACGACTGATTGTCGAAATCGAAAAATTCGGTGAATACACCCCCGTGCCAAAGAAAGGTTACATCAGTCTTCGCCGCAAACGCCAATTCGCCATGCTCGGACCAGGCACCAAAGGGAGGATTGAGATCGGTCTAAACCTTAAAGGCATCGATGGCACAGACCGGCTTGTAGCCCAACCTGATAACCTGATGTGTCAGTTCAAGGTTTTCCTCACCAACGTGGATGAGATCGACCCCGAATTGGTGGAATGGCTGCAAAAAGCCTACCAAGCCAGCGCGTGAGGGATTCAACATACAAAAGATCGTCAAACCAATCATGGCCCAAGAATATTCGAAGACACCCGAACCAACCCATCCTCAGCGCAATCTCTTGAGCGCTTTGGACGATGCCCGCATCCGAATCGCTGAACGCATGTTAACCGGGGTACTAAAATCTCAAACAACCCTTGAGTTGTCCTCCAGCCCTGGTGACGCGTTGAGTCTGCCGACACCCAAAACTGGTAAAAACTACACTCTCTACATCCACATTCCTTTTTGCGAAAGTCTTTGCCCGTATTGCTCGTTCAACCGCTTTTTATATGAAGGTGAGTTAGCGGTCAGGTATTTCGGCGCGTTGCGCGAAGAAATGCGCATGATCAAGAAATTGGGATACGATTTTAAAACCCTTTACATCGGTGGCGGAACACCCACGATTCGCCTGGACGAACTGGTGGATACCATCGATTTGGCGCGCGAATTATTTTCCATTGAAGAAGTCTCCTGTGAGACCAACCCAAACCACCTCATCCCTGATTATGTGAACCTTTTAAAAGATCGCGTTCAGCGGCTTTCAGTGGGTGTGCAGAGTTTTGACATCGGGTTATTGGGCGAAATGAATCGCCTTGAAAAATTTGGTACTGGAAGCGAAATCCTTGAACGTATCCAATACGCGGCTCCTTTTTTTGAGTCCTTGAATGTGGATATGATCTTTAATTTCCCCAATCAAACCCGCCAGATTCTAGATGCCGACCTCACCGCCGTGTTATCTTCCGGCGCGCAGCAGGTCACATTCTATCCGTTGATGAGCTCTTCCTCGGTGGAAAAAACCATGGCGCGCACCGTGGGCAAACCAACCCACACCCGTGAATGGCAGTTCTTTAATCAGATCAACGACCGCTTGCTGGGAGAGTTCAAACAACTCTCCGCATGGACCTTCGTACGCAAATCCGCGGGGATGATCGATGAATACATCGTTGACAGCGAAGAGTACGTGGGCATTGGTTCGGGCTCTTTCAGTTACCTGGACGGTACCTTGTACGTCAATAACTTCTCTCTTGGTGAGTATATTCGCGCGATCAAGAGTGGCAAAACCGGGGTGAACGCTTCAAAACGATATGAGACACGTGCCCAAATGCGCTACTGGTTCATGATGAACCTGTTTGGAATGAAATTCGACCGGGCGGCGTTTAAAACAAGGTTCAACAAACCCATCCAGGTGGGACTTTGGTTGGAAATGCTTTTCCTTTTTCTCTGCGGGGCATTTATCCCTGGTGATCGCTCGCAGTTAACCCGGCGCGGACAATACCTCTCCCTGGTGATGATGCGGGAATTTTTCGCAGGAGTCAACAACGTCCGTGACATCGCGCGTAAGAATCTGAGCCCTGAAGAATTGGCCAACGCCACTCCCATTAAATATGTGGGTGTGCACGCGGCTGGCAAACCTGTCTCGCGCAAGTAATCCCTATAAAAACGATTTAGCAATTATTCCTATTTACCTTTGACATTGCTCACGCTTAGACCGGTCAGCATGGGTCAGTTGCGCTAAGTGTAGTAGAATTCCGCCCATGGAGTAACCCAAAATGTCTATGGAACCAGAAAAAAACCTGCAACCTGTACCTTTGCCCAACCAATATGACCCTTCCCAATACGGAGACGTTGTAAAAGCCTATAATCCGCGCTCCGCTGAACCTGAATCCAAAGGGATTGAGCCCCCGAATCGTGTGACACCATACAAAAATACGCCTAAACCATCGCGTTGGATTTGGGTCCTTTCAGTGTTGTTTATTTTCATTTTCTTTTTCACACCCTTCCGCGTGACTACGCTTGTGTTGGGCATCGACAGGCCACCCAAGAATTCCTGGACTGGTCGAAGCGACACGATCATCCTCACCACGCTGCCCCCGGTTCTCCCGCAAGTCTCAATGCTTTCCATACCCCGTGACCTGTGGCTCACCATCCCCGGCCATTACGAGAATCGCATCAACACCGCCCATTACTTTGCAGAGATGGAGTTTCCGGGTACCGGCATGCAAGCTGCCAAGGAAGCCGTAGAACTCAATTTCGGTATTAATGTGGATTATGTCGTGCGTGTCAAATTTGATGGCTTTATCGGCATTGTGGATGCCCTCGGTGGGGTTACAGTAGACCTGCCCACCGACATGTCAGGGCTTGCCGCCGGCAAGCATCACCTGGATGGAACAGACGCTTTGAAATTTGTTCGCGACCGCACAGGTTCAGATGACTTCTTCAGACAGCAGCGCGGTCAGCTTTTCATCTCTTCCGCGATCAAGCAGGCTCTCAGCCCGGTTTCGTGGCCGCGATTGCCAGTGGTATTCGCGGCTGTTGCACAAGCCATCGAAACCGATCTTCCAATCTGGTTGTGGCCCCGGGTCGGATATGGTGTGCTCTTTTCAGCAATAAAAGGATTCGACGCCCATACCTTCGACCGCAATAGTATCACCCCCTGGGTGACCAACGAAGGCGCGCAAGTGCTGCTCCCCAACTGGGATTTAATGAACCCGCTCATCGATGGGCTGTTCAAATAGTTTATTGTCGCCGGAGTGCGACCATCAGGATTAAAGCCAGTAGTAAAAGAGCCAGCCCACCAGCATCAAATATAATGAACCTTAGAACACTCGCATGAATTTGCGGGTGTTCGCCGTTTAATAACAAGAGCAAGGCACTTTCCCCGATCAAGCCAATGCCCTGCATGATCACAGCCTGGACTAATGAAGCGAAATGGCGCACCGGGTGAATCACCGCGAAAACATAAGGTACACACCACATCAAAAAAAGTAGCCCGACCCCCTGGATGATCGCTTGACCTGGTTCACCAGTAAGTTCAAAAGCAGGTGCGATACTCTCCGGCTGCAACAGAAAAGATACTGCCGCCTGCAGATTCATGAAGGTGACAGCCGCCACTAATAACCGCGCGATCCAAAGTTTGACCGTTCCTTTATTGTTCATTACACATCATTATAGCTCTCGTGATCCCCAAACTGATGCACCATATATGGGGGCATTCACTTCTTTACCTACCAAATGTATGGGACATTATATTTTTTATTGCGTGTATATCTGTGGATAACTTAAGCACTGATACATTTTCCCAGTTTTAACCACTTGAAATTAATTTAAATCTCGCTACAATTATGATAACTGGTATGACCTCTTACCAATAAATCATTATTCTGGAGTCAAGTCAATATGGTTGAATGGGACATCGCCCCCAAACCTGCCGAACTGGCCGAAAACCGCCTGGTGGATGCCATCCTGGACGGGAGTTTTCCTGTTAACTCTACGCTCCCACCTGAACGAGAATTGGCGGAAAAGTTAGGTGTTACCCGCCCCACCCTTCGTGAAGCACTGCAACGCCTTTCTCGCGACGGCTGGATCGAAATTCATCACGGCCGGGCCACCCGGGTGCGGGATTACTGGAAAGAGGGCAATTTGCTCATCCTGACCGCAATCGCGGAGCATCAAGACAAAGTGCCTGCCGATTTCGTTTTCAACTTATTGCAAGTGCGCTTGTTGATCGCCCCCACCTACACTCGGATGGCCATGCAAAACTCCCTTAATGAGGTTATCCGCCTGCTGGAATCGATGCAGCACCTTAATGACACTGCCGAGGAATTTACTATTCGTGATCTGGCTTTTCACAAACAATTGACCATACTTTCAAAGAACCCCGTCTTTACCCTCATTCTGAATGGCTTTGACAGTGTTTACCTGAGTATGGGAAAAAAGTACTTCAGCCGCGTTGAATCTCGCGACCATTCCCGTTCTTTTTACAAAAAATTACAGTCTGCGGTGCTTTCCAACGACCTTTACATGGCCGAGGAAGTCACCCGACAAGTTATGCAAGACAGTATCAGCATGATGAGCAAGGCATTATCCTGAATTTTCTAAATAAGGAGCGCAGCATGTGGATGAAGGGTTGGAGAGAACAAGTCTGGCAAGAATTTGACACGAAATGGGACATCATTGTCATCGGTGGCGGCATCACTGGCGCGGGTGTGTTTCGGCGAGCGGTGGCCGAGGGCTATCGAACCCTGCTGGTTGACGCGGGTGATTTCGCCTTCGGCACTTCGAGCCGGTCGAGCAAACTGGTGCACGGTGGTTTTCGCTACCTGCGCAACAAACAATTCGACGTCACGCGCGAATCGGTCCGCGAACGCGAATGGATGCTCAAGGAAGCCAAAAACCTGGTCACACCCCTGGGGTTCATTATGCCCTGCCCTGGGAACCTCAAGATTTCAGCTCAATTCGCCGTAGGCGTGGTGATCTACGATCTGCTTGCCCCAAAATGGAAACATTCCTTTTTTTCTCGCAACAAGGTCGTGCACCAGTGTCCCCAGATAGCCAAGCCTGGTTTGAAAGGCGCGTTCCTTTATTTTGACGCCGAAATGGATGATGCCCGGTTGGTGCACCGCATGATTCGTGAGGGTGTCGCCGATGGGGGCACTGCGTTAAATTATTGCAAGGTTGAAAACCTCTTGCGCTCCTCCGACCAGACGGTTTGCGGTGTGCAAGTCAAAGACCTGGGTACATCCAATTTGGGAGAGCGCGAAATCCATGCCAGGGTAGTGATCAATGCCACCGGCCCGTGGAGCGATGAACTCCGGCAGCAAGTGGGCGCGCCCGCCCGGTTACGCCGTCTGCGCGGGTCGCACCTGATCTTCAAGCGCGAACGCCTGCCCCTGCCACACGCCGTCACGTTACTGCACCCACGCGACAAACGCGCCATGTTTGCCATCCCCTGGGAAGGCACGACCATGATCGGCACCACCGACCTGGACCATTCAACTTCACTCGTCTCGGGGGAGCCCTTCGCCACCACCCAGGAAATTGAGTACATTCTCGAAGCCGGCAACGCCACCTTCCCTTCGGCCAGGCTGGAACACCAGGACGTTGTCTCAACCTTCTCAGGCCTCAGACCGGTGATCAACACTGGCGCCGCGGACCCCTCCAAGGAATCTCGCGCTCACGTGGTGTGGGAGGAAGCGGGACTGATCACGGTGACCGGCGGCAAGTTGACCACATTCCGCATCATGGCCGAAGAAGCACTTTTACTCGCCAGCCAGAAACTTCCTCGCCTTGTCGACCTTGCGCAGCGAAAACGTTATTTTGACACCCTGCCCGACACCAAAGCGGACGGGCGTGTGCTTTCAAGTGAGTTTTTCCACCTCATCGGACGCTACGGCAGCGAAACGGACGCTTTATTGGAAGCCGCCCAACCCGGCGAAAACGAGCCCATCGGAAACCTCCCCAACCTTTGGTCAGAACTCCGCTGGACGGCGCGCACCGGAGGTGTGGAGCATCTAGACGATCTGCTGCTGCGCCGGGTGCGTTTGGGCATGCTTTTACCCGATGGTGCGAGTGCTGAGTTATCGCGCGTCCGCGCGATCGCCCAACCTGAGTTGGGTTGGGATGACCAGAAATGGGAAATTGAAGAAAACCGATATCGCTCCATTTATGAAAATTTTTACAGCGCAGCCCCAAAGGGCAACTAACACAAAAAGGGAGAGACGATGGCAAAATCAAAATTTGTTCCCGGATGGTATAAAGATCCAACACCCGCGGGCACCTACCGTTCGCTTTTCAAGTGGGGAGACCCCGCGGGTTTCAAACACCCCAACAGCGGGCTGGTGAAACTGGTAATGGACACTTTTGGACTAAGCCGCGAAGAGCTGGCAAAACCCGTTAACCTTGCACTTGAACTTATCCCGGATGCTGTACCTTCCAAACTACCGAGCCGACATTTAGAAAGATTCATCCAGGTATGCGGCGCTGAAAACGTGCGCACCGATACGTACGAACGGGCGGCAAAATCTTACGGCGGCGGCATGATCGACGCCTTGCGCCTGCGCAAGCACATCCTTGAGAACCTCCCCGAAGCGGTCATCGCTCCCCGCGCCACCTCCGAAGTTGAAGAAATCATCCGCTATTGTGACGATCACCACGTTCCGATTTACATATACGGCGCGGGCTCCACCGTCACTCGCGGCATCGAAGCTGTCAAGGGCGGCGTTGCGCTCGATATGAGCCGGCACATGAACCAGGTGATCGAGTTTAATGAGACCGACCAAACCATCACCGTCCAGGCCGGCATGACCGGCCCGCAGTTGGAAGAAATCCTCAACAACGCTCCCCAAACGCTGGGGGCGAAGCGCGCCTACACCTGTGGCCATTTTCCACAATCCTTTGAATATTCAAGTGTGGGCGGATGGGTGGTCACACGCGGCGCCGGCCAGAATTCAACCTATTACGGCAAGATCGAAGATATCGTCATCGCCCAGGAATACGTCACCCCAAGGGGTATCTTTAAAACCTGCACTCACCCTCGCAGTGCCAATGGCCCGGATTTCGACCAGGTAATGATGGGCAGCGAGGGGGCTTTTGGCGTCCTCACCAACGTCACACTGCGCGTCTTCCGCTGGATGCCACAAAATCGCAAACGTTACAGCTACATGTTCAAAGACTGGCAATCTGCCCGCGAAGCCTGTCGCGAGATTATACAAGCTGAGTTCGGCCTTCCATCCGTTTTCAGGTTATCGGACCCCGAAGAAACCGATGTGGCCATGAAACTCTATCATATCGAAGGAACCATCGCCGATACGGTACTTAAAACCCTCGGTTACCGACCCATGGAAAAATGCCTGCTGCTCGGACACACGGATGGTGAACGTGCGTTTTCCGCCAACGTGGACCGGCGCGTGCGCCGCATCGCCCTGAAACACGGCGCTTTCGAACTCAGTTTTGCCGGGGTGACCAAAAATTGGGAAAAGGGTAGATTTAGAGACCCGTACATGCGCGAGGACCTTCAGGATTTTGGAATATTAATTGACACGCTTGAGTGCGCCGTCACCTGGTCCCAAATGGAAAAGGTGCACAGCCAGGTACGCGAGTTCATCAAATCACGCCCACAGACGGTTTGCATGACCCATCTCTCGCATGCCTATCCTCAAGGCGGCAATCTCTATTTCATCTTTATTGGAAAAATAAATACAATAAAAGAATATCTTGACCTGCAATACGGGGTTCTGGATGCCATAGCTAAAAGCGGCGCAGCCATCAGTCATCACCACGGAGTGGGAAAACAATCCTCACCCTGGCTCGAAGAACAGATCGGCGTCGCGCAAATGGATGTCATCCGTGCGCTAAAATCACATTTTGACCCGCACAACATCATGAATCCAGGCGGCACCCTTGGTCTGGATATGAGCCCGGCGCAAAAAGAAAAACGCTGGAGCAAAGATCTGGAGGCGTAATCATGACCAAAGAACATTTACTGGCAATCGACGCTGGCACACAATCTGTAAGAGCCTTGATTTTTGACCCGCGCGGCAACATGATCGCCAAAACCCGGGTGGTGATTGAGCCATATTTTTCCTCGCAGCCAGGGTGGGCTGAAGTACATCCACAGGTTTTTTGGGACGCCGTGTGTCAGGCTTGCCAGGAACTCTGGAAAATGCCCGGCGTTTCAAAAGACGCCATCGCTGGCGTGGGTATCACCACACAACGTTCCACGATGATCAATATGGATAAGGCGGGTCAACCCTTGCGGCCCGCGATCCATTGGCTTGACCAACGCCGCACCCCGGGGTTGAAACCAGTGGGTGGTTTATGGGGCGCGCTCTTTAGCCTGGCAGGCATGACAGAGACGGTTGCCTACCTTCAGGCCGAGGCGGATTCCAATTGGTTGCGTACATACGAGCCCCAAACCTGGAGCCATACCCACAAGTACATCATGCTTTCTGGATACTTGAATTACCGCATGACCGGGTTATTCAACGATTCGGTTGGTTCGCAGGTGGCTTACATCCCGTTTGATTACAAAAAACAAACCTGGTGCGGCAAATCCGATTGGAAGTGGCAGGCCGTGCCGGTCAACCAGGAAATGCTGCCAGACCTCGTCCCTCCAGCCGGGCAGCTCGGGGTGGTCACAGCCAAAGCCTCCACCGACACAGGTATCCCTGAAGGGTTACCCGTCATCGCCACCGCCGCCGACAAGGCTTGCGAAGTGATTGGCGCCGGCTGCGTGGATCCCTCCATCGCCTGCCTTTCTTACGGTACCACCGCGACCATTAACACCACACATACCAAATATGTTGAAGTCATTCCGCTGATTCCCCCCTACCCATCCGCGGTGCCTGGGGCTTATTCGCTTGAGATCCAGATCTACCGCGGCTACTGGATGGTCTCTTGGTTCAAACGTGAATTTGGTCACAGCGAACAACGTCTGGCCCAACAGCGAGGCGTGGAAGCCGAGGAATTGTTCGATGACCTGGTTAATTCTGTACCAGCCGGTTCGCTAGGCCTCATGCTGCAACCCTACTGGTCGCCAGGTCTCAAGGTGCCCGGCCCGGAAGCCAAGGGAGCAATCATCGGTTTCGGTGACGTTCATACCCGTGCCCACGTCTACCGCTCCATCCTGGAAGGGCTGGCGTACGCCTTGCGCGAAGGCGCGGAACGCACCACCAAACGCAGCCACATCCCCATCACCCAGATCCGGGTGGCAGGCGGTGGCAGCCAGAGTAAGGCCGCCATGCAGCTCACCGCGGACATCTTCGGTCTGCCTACCACCAACCCGCACGTTTACGAAGCCAGCGGCCTCGGCGCAGCCATGGACGTGGCCGTCGGTCTGAAGTTGCACCCTAATTTCAAGGTTGCCGTCGCTGAAATGACACGCACCGGTTCCACGTTTGAACCGATCGTGGAAAACCACAAGATCTACGACGAGCTTTACAACCAGGTTTACCTCAAAATGTACGGCCGTTTGAAACCGCTTTACGATGAGATCCGCAACATCACCGGTTACCCGCCCAGGGATTAACCCGGATCGTTCAAGAAAGGTCTTATGAACCAATTCGACATCATCATCATTGGTGGCGGTGTGGTCGGTTGCATGACCGCCCGGGCGCTTTCACGCTTTGACAAGAAAGTATTGCTGCTCGAACGCGAATCCGACATCGGCATGGGTGCCAGCGCGGCCAATTCCGCCATCATCCATGCTGGCCATGACCCCATGCCTGGAACCCTCAAGGCGGAAATGAACCGGCTTGCCAACCCAATGTGGGATCAGATCAGTAGTGATTTGGGCATCCCTTTTAAACGCTCCGGGGCTTACATCGTCGCCGTTAGTGAAGAAGAATTCAAATGCCTACCCACCCTTCTCGAACGCGCGAAGAAGAACGGCGTTCAGGCAGAAATCCTCAGCGCGGAAGAATTGAAGCGTCGTGAACCGCTGGTGACACCGCAAGCAACGGGCGCACTCTTTACCCCCACAGCCGGTATGGTGGATCCTTTCACTGCATGTTTGGCATCCATCGAAAACGCCATTCTGAACGGCGTCACGGTGATGACCGAAACAGAAGTGACCGGTTTTCACTTTTCAGGCGATTCCCTGCAAGGCGTCAAGACCAATCATGGCGATTTTAGCTGCCGCTGGGTGGTCAACGCGGCCGGCATTCACGCGGATGAGGTCATGCACCTCGCCGGTGCCCACCCGGAATTCAAGATCACCCCCAGGCGTGGCGAGTATTACATTCTTGACCGCAGCGAAATTGAGATGCAAAACATTCTCTTCCCGGTGCCAAACGAGGTCAGCAAGGGCATCCTGGTTTTAGGCAGCACCCACGGCAACGTGCTCGTTGGCCCCAACTCGCGAACGACCGAAGACAAAGAAAACAACGCCGTCACCGCCGAAGGCATGGCCGAGATCTGGCAGTCGGCGCAAAAACTGGTGCCCTCCATCCACCAGCGCGCAGTGATAGCCGTTTTTGCCGGTTTACGCGCCACGGGTAACGCCCGGTCGGCAAACCCCGCCGTGGACTACCACCACGATTTCCTGATCGAAAATTCCACTGAAATCCATGGGCTGATCAACCTGGCTGGTATCGAATCTCCAGGGCTCACCGCCGCGCCTGCCATCGCCGAAAGGGTCATCGAGATTCTCAAGGAAGCCGGCGAGAAAATGGCTAAAAAACAAGACTGGAATCCGGTCCGGATACCCCGGCCGCGTTTCAACCACCTGAACCGGGAAGAACAAGCCGAACTGGTGGCCAAAGATCCACGCTACGGGCGCGTCGTCTGCCGCTGCGAGATGGTCACTGAAGGCGAGATCGTCGCCGAAATACACGCACCCTTGCCGGCGCGCACCTATGACGCCATCAAGCGCCGCACCTGGCTCGGCACCGGCCGCTGCCTGGGTTCGTTTGACATGCCCCGGGTGGTTGAGTTGTTATCGCGCGAGCTAGACCTCCCCATCACCGCGATAAGCAAAAAAGGAACCGGTTCCGAATTCCTCATCCGCCCCACTAAGAACGTGGAGGTGCAGGATGCCCATTAAAGACCAATATGACGTGGTGGTAGTAGGCAGCGGGCCGGGCGGGTTGGCGGCGGCCATTTCCGCGAAAAAGAACGGTGCGCAAGACGTGTTGATTATCGAACGGGATGTGGAACCCGGCGGCATCCTCTTGCAGTGCATCCACAATGGTTTTGGCGTGGAGGTGTTCAAACAGGACCTCCCCGGCCCCTCTTACGCCCAACGCTTTATCAACGAAGCCTTGCAGTTGGGAATCGAATTGCTCCTCGACACCATGGTGTTGGAGATCACCCGCGAAAAACGCATCACCGCCACGAGCAAGCGTTACGGGTTTGTGACCGTTCATGCCAAGGCAATAGTGCTGGCCATGGGCTGCCGGGAACGCACCCGCGCCCAGGTGCGCTTGCCTGGAACCCGCCCCGCCGGGGTGTTCACCGCCGGGACTGCCCAGCGTTGGGTGAATGTGGAAGGCTTCATGCCCGGGAAAAACTTCGTGATCCTCGGTTCGGGGGACATTGGCATGATCATGGCGCGCCGGCTGACCTTTGAAGGTGCCAAGGTGGAGCGTGTTTTGGAAGTCATGCCTTATCTATCCGGTCTGACCCGCAATTACGTGCAATGCCTGCTGGATTTTGATATTGAACTGCAATTGATGCGCACAGTCAAGAACATTCTCGGCAAGCTTCGCGTTGAAGCCATCGAATCGGTCGCCGTGGATGATAAGTGGAACTACATCCCTGGTACTGAAGAAATAATTCCTTGTGACACACTCTTACTTTCTGTGGGTTTGATCCCTGAGAACGAACTTTCTCGCCAGGTAGGCGTGACCATTGACCCGATCACCGCCGGTCCGTTCGTGGATGACGGTTTCCAAACCAACATCCCCGGAATCTTCACGGCGGGTAACGTCGTTCATGTTTATGACCTGGTGGATTGGGTCACCGAAGCCGGATTGATTGCTGGCCGTTCAGCCGCGCGGTTGGTCCAAAACGAGAACACGCCCGCCACGAAGACCATCCCACTCAAAGCCGGTGAAAACGTGCGTTACGTGGTGCCACACACCATCGATCCAGACCATCTTAAGGAAGGTGAGATTCGCGTGCAAATGCGGGTTCGCCAACCCATCGAGTCGCCGGTTTGGGTTGAAATTCGAAAAGCCGGCAACCTGCTCACCCGCAGGGGTGAACCTTACGCCCGGCCGGGTGAAATGGTGACCATCTCGCTCAAACCCGACCTTCTGGACGAGGTCAAAGCAGCGGAAGATTTAACCATCGCGATTGTGAAAAGGTAGTGAGCCATGCCTACACTTGAAGAAAAAGTGATTTGCGTCACCTGCCCCAAAGGCTGCACCCTCGCAGTCACACGGGATGGATTAACCGTTTTGAAAGTGGAAAATGGCTGCAAACGCGGGCACGAGTATGCCCGGCAGGAATTGGTCGATCCTCGCCGCATGGTGGCTTCGTCCGTACGAATCCAGGGTGCTTTGCACTCCTTGCTGCCGGTCTACACTTCCGCGCCCTTCCCAAAGCCCAGGATTCCCGAGTTGCTTGCGTTGCTGCGCCAGGTAGACCTTCGCGCCCCCGTAAATCTGGACCAGATCGTGCTTGAAAATGTTTTGGGAACAGGCATAAATATTCACGCCAGCCGCGAAATGAAGCAAATCTAAATCTGTACTAAAATAATTCAAGGTGTTAATCGTATTCAACCCTTAAAGTTAGCGAGGGAAACAATGGTTCGATTTACCAAATGGTTCTTTGGTATCCTCTTATTGCTTGGAGTTGCTGCCGGGGCATATTTTTGGGCTACCGGGATGATTGCTTCGAATTTTAATTATCGGTCCCCGCTCAGAGATTCCCCTCCCCCCGCTGGAGAAACACTCGGAGAACCTTCAACGAACCGAGTGGTGATCGTCTTAATCGATGCGTTGCGTTACGATACCTCACTCAACACAGAAATCATGCCCACCCTCAATGGACTGCGAGAGATAGGTGCAAGCGCCCGAATGCACAGCCGTCCTCCCTCGTTTTCTGAGCCTGGATACACAACCCTGTTGACCGGGGCTTGGCCAGAGATCAACGACGGCCCGGTATTCAACCTCGATTACGAAGACATCCCCACTTTCACCCAGGAAGACCTTTTCACCCTCGCACATCGCGCTGGCTGGACAACTGCCATCAGTGGTTATTACTGGTTTGAAAAACTCGTCCCCCAATCTTCGGTCGATTTGAGTTTTTACACCCCTGGTGAAGATCACGCCGCGGATGTCGAGGTCATGGCGGCTGCCATTCCCTGGTTGCAGCATAACGAAGCGCGGTTTGTGCTGATCCACCTTGACCAGGTGGATTACGCCGGCCACCACGAAGGTGGAGCGGTTTCACCCGCCTGGGATGCCGCGGCCGGCCGTGTAGATGTAATGCTCGCCCAAATTATCGAAACACTTGACCTCTCAACAGATACCCTCGTTGTTCTAAGCGACCACGGGCAGATCGATGCAGGTGGGCATGGCGGACAAGATCCGGTGGTATTGGTGGAACCCTTTGTCTTGGTTGGCTCGGGCATTAATCCAGGGGTCTATGGAGACATCCAGATGGTGGATGTCGCGCCAACACTAAGCGCGTTAATGGGTCTGAGCTTGCCAGCCACCACGCAGGGGCAAGTTTTGGTCGAAATGATCTTACTGCCTGATTCAACCCTCTCGATTTTAGGCAAGGCGACGCAAGCACAACAAAGCGAATTACTCAATCGTTACGCTGCCGCGATTGGTTCCAAATCCATACCTGCAAACCTGCCAGATTCAAGCCAGGTGGAAGATTATCAAGATGAATTGGAATCGCTTCGCCGGCACCGTTTGATCCAGGAGCGAATCGTCCGCGCGTTTGCGGTGTCCATCCTGCTGGCGGCTGTGGTAGCTCTCCTCATTCCTCACCATCAGAAATTCGGTTCCCTTTCTTGGTTATTCGGCGGGTTGCTGTTTGTCGGACTTTTCAACCTGCGTTATCTAGTCATTGACCAACGGGTCTATTCGCTTAGTTCGGTGATTAGTGAATCCGATTTGATCGGATACACCGCGATCACCTCCGCCATCGCCTTGGTGGTCGTTTGGTTGTTTGTGAGTTTTTATCGCAAGGTGTTTCAAGATTCACCCAGCGTTGCCGGTCTAAAAACCCTATGGTTGGGACTTTCAATGATCTTGGTCATTTCGGTACCAGTGCAAGTCAGTTTTGTCATGAATGGTCCTTTGGTAAATTGGACGTTACCGGATTATTTCACCAGTTTCCTGGCCTTGATCGGGTTGATCCAAGCTCTTGTAGTCGGCTGCGTTACACCGCTTCTTGCGGCGATTACCGCCTTAATCGCAAATATCAATAATAAAAAAAACAAAATAGTAATCATGCAGGAGGGATAACATGCTAAAGATACGTGGACCCTGGCTAACCGACGAACAAGGACGCACGGTGATGCTTCGCGGTGTAAATCTGGGAGGTAGCTCAAAAGTTCCCACCCAACCGAACGGCGCGACCTATAATCCGGAAGGATTCTTTGAACACCGCCAGGTCTCATTTGTTGGACGACCGTTTCCACTGGATGAAGCGGACGAGCATTATTCGCGCTTGCGTCATTGGGGTTTCAATTGTTTACGTTTTCTAACCACATGGGAAGCCGTGGAGCATGCCGGACCTGGCGTCTACGATGAGGATTACCTGGATTATTTATTCGCCGTCGTCAAGAAAGCAGGGGAATACGGTTTCCATGTGTTCATCGACCCGCATCAAGATGTTTATTCCCGTTTCTCGGGCGGCGATGGCGCCCCGGGCTGGACGCTTGAAGCGGCAGGTTTTGATATGCGAAATTTCAAAGAAACCGGCGCGGCGATCGTCCATCAGACCCACGGCGATCCGTTCCCACGTATGATCTGGCCGACCAACGCCTACAAACTGGCTGCCGCTACCATGTTTACCCTCTTCTTTGCCGGCAACGATTTTGCGCCATTGACCAAGGTGGATGGCACTCCGATCCAGGATTATTTGCAGCAACACTATTTCAATGCGATGAAAGCAGTAGCCAAAAAACTCAAAGATCTGGATTGTGTTATGGGTTTTGACACGCTCAATGAGCCCCAACACGGTTACATCGGGTTGAAAGACCTCAGACCCCTCTACGGTTTTATGGACATTGGCATCGTCCCCACTCCCTGGCAATCGATTCTATTGGGATCAGGCTACCCGCAGATAGTGAAACATTTTGAGCGCGATCTTCTCGGTGTCCACGACAAGGGAGACGTGACATTGAATTTGCCGCGTCAATCCGCCTGGCTTCCTGGCCGAGAGTGCGTCTGGAAACAGAACGGCGTTTGGGATGTGGATGACCTGGGCAACCCCCGGCTGCTCAAGCCTGATTATTTTCAAAAAGTAGGTGGCCGTGATGTCTCCTTTTTACAGGACTATCTCAAACCTTTTATGCAGAAGATGGTAGCCGCGGTTCGCACCGTTAAAAAAGATTGGATCGGATTCATCGAGAGTGAAGTCGCCAACCTGCCGCCCGTCTGGCCGGAAGCCGCGCAGGAAAACATGGTTGCCGTACCTCATTGGTACGATGTGGTGCTTCTCTTATTGAAAACCTACGTCACTTTCGTGGGCGCGAATGAGCTTACCCAAGGTGTGGTGCTTGGAAAAAACAACGTGGAAAAATCTTTTCACGCGCAATTAGCCGAACCAAAACTTTATTCAAAAGAAAAACTCGGCAACATTCCCGTGATTTTGGGCGAATTCGGAATCCCATTTGACATGGGCAAAAAACGCGCTTACAAAACGGGTAATTTCAGCGAACAGGTGCGCGCCCTGGACCGCAGCATGCGCGCCCTGGAAGCCAACCTGCTCAATTACACCCTCTGGAACTACACCTCCGACAACACCAACGAACGGGGTGACATGTGGAACGACGAGGATCTATCCTTGTTCTCGCGCGATCAGCAAAAAGACCCTTCTGATCTGAATTCCGGTGGACGCGCCCTTCAGGCTGCCGTCCGTCCTTTTGCCATGCGCACCGCTGGTGAGCCACTCAAGGCCTGTTTTGAGCCATTGAAAGGTCGTTTTGAATTTGAATTCAAGGGCGATCCCACAGTGACCGCGCCAACTGAGATATTCTTCCCGGCGCTACACTACCCCCACGGCGCGGAGATCACCCTCTCGGATGGCAGTGTGGAAATTGATGTTGCCAATCAACTGTTGCGCTATACGCCCGGTGATCAGGCTGTTCACCAGATCACCCTGATTCCCAAAAAGACCAGGTAAGTACCACTTAAAAGATACAAAACTCGTTATAAAATCAAATTGTTATCAATAAAGCCTGCGAGGTGTAAAATGAATCATCTTATCCGTGGAGGTCTACAATGAGTCATTTGCCCATCGATCACAGTGATGTGCCGATCCGTTTGTTCAAATCCGATTTTATGGAATTCTTCTCCCATATCAGCCCGGTCACCGTGGTGGTGCTTTGGTTGCCCGTAGCAGTGTTCTTCCTGGTTCGGTCGATCGTGCAGGCCGCCCCGGGTGTATTTCCCGCCTACATTCCAATCGGTTTTGTGATGGGTTTGTTAATCTGGACTCTATCGGAATATATTTTACATCGATTCGTTTTTCATTTCCGTGTAAAAACTGAACGCGCCGAACGGATCGTGTTTCTCTTCCACGGTGTGCACCACGCCCAACCTCAATGCAAGACCCGCCTGGTCATGCCCCCGGTGGTAGCCATCCCGCTCGCCGCGGTCTTTTTTGGGCTTTTCTACCTGATCATTGTGGTCCTACTCAAGACGCCACTCTGGTTTGACCCAATCTTTTCAGCCTTCATTTTCGGCTACCTCGTTTATGATCTGACCCATTACGCCACGCATCATTTTCCAATGCGAAGCGGCTACGCCAAGTTCATCAAGCGCTACCATATGCAGCATCATTACAAGACCCCCAACCAGCGGTTTGGAGTTTCCTCTCCGATTTGGGATTATGTTTTTAAAACGAAACCCGCAGAATAACGAAATGCGTTCAACCAATTTCTCGAAACCCGGCCAAAAACCGGGTTTTTTATTTGCCTCCACTTATAAATTGGAAACTTCCAATCGTTACTCGATGTAAAATTAATCATGTTCTCGACATGGACTCATTAATGCTACCATTTGTCATTGTCTTCATCCTTTTTTTTATTATTTGCCTTGTTTTGAGTATCCCACTCAGCAGGCGGCATGATTTTCGCGACCCAAACTCGCCCGCCGACCTAGAGCTGGAATTTGAGAATGTGGTTTTCTCATCTACGGACGGATTGCGTTTGAACGGCTGGTGGATCCCGGCCGGGGAATCTCGGCGGACAGTAATTTTATTGCACGGTTTTTCCGGTTCGATGGATCCCGATCTCAAATATGCGCCATTGTTTCATAATCACGTATTTAATGTATTAATGTTCGATTTTCGTGCTCACGGTCGCAGCGATGGGAAGCTCACCAGCCTGGGCGCGTTGGAAGTGCGAGACGCACTAGGTGCGATCCAATTCGCTCGCGCTCGAGGCAGCCGTTCCATTGGCTTATTGGGTTTTTCGATGGGTGGTCGAACGGCGTTAATGGCAGCGGCTATGAACCCGGGTATCCAGGCGGTGATTTCAGATGGCGGGCCGTTGCGATTATTCACCGCGATCCGCGCGGACCTGGTAAGGAGAAAACTGCCTCTTTGGCTCGCCTGGCTGGTAGCGAACATGATCCTTTTCGGAGGATCCCTGCGCCTGGGAGTAAACCTCTTCGCGCGTGATCCCCTCGGTGTTGTGAAGCAGCTCCTGGGGGTTCCCGTCCTGTTGATTCATGGCGGCAGGGACCCATACACACTTCCATCAGAATTGGAACGCATGCGCGCCGCAAATATAAACCTCAAGGTCTGGCAGGTGGCTGCCGCGGTTCACCGTAGTGTGGATGAAGTAGAACCTGAATTGTACACTCAGAATGTGATCCGGTTTTTCGAGGAAAACCTAAAATAAGGTTGCCCATTATGTTTACCGGAGTGCTAGTATGAATTTTCTCACCGCCATAATCCAGCAGACGGGCTTGCCGCCCACCGTGTTTCATCCGCAAAAATCACCAACCCCATGAGCACTACCACAATCGTCAAAACCAACCCGCAATCAAGGAGAACCTCATGAAACATGTCAACGGCTGGTACCTTTTTGTGCTAAACGCGTACTGGATCGGACTTTCCTTTATGTGGAACAGTCTGCACGTCACCATTCTCCCAGCGGTGCTGCTCAAATACGTTCCTGAAACCCAGAAGAACACCTGGCTCGGGTTGCTCACTTTTTTCGGGCTCATCATGGCCATGATCATCCAACCTCTTTCGGGGGCGATCAGCGACCGCTGGCATTCACGCATCGGGCGCCGCCGCCCATTCATGTGGCTTGGGACGGCGGGCGATCTTATTTTTTTGGCAGTGATGGGGTTCATCGGAGGGCTGCCCGCCCTTTTTATCGGTTATATCGGGCTGCAGACTTCATCCAATGTGGCCCATGGCCCAGCGCAAGGCTTGCTGCCTGATGAAGTTCCCGCTTCACAATTGGGCATGGCCAGCGGCATAAAAACCACCATGGATATGGTCGGGATCATCATTTCATCGTTATTGATGGGTTTCTTGATCTCCTCCAAAGATCCTGACCCGACACTATCCATCATCGTCATCATCACCCTGCTGGCCGTGTTTGGCGGGATCACATTAATCTTTTCAAAGGAAAAACCCACTTACGAGCCCAATCGGCCGGTAATCGATTGGAAAGGTCTGTGGAAATCGGTTTTCAATTTCAAGGCGGAGGGCGATAAAAGTTATTGGCGCCTGATCTTCAGTCGATTTCTCTACCTGGTGGGTGTATACGGTTTTCAATCCTTCGCCCAATACTATATCCGTGACAAATTCAGCGACCAAGATCCAATCCAGTTCACCCAGATTGTCATGGGCTCGTTCGTCGTCGTCTTGATCATCTTCTCATTGTTTGCTGGTAAGTGGAGCGACCGCATCGGAAGAAAACGTTTGCAAATAATCTCGTCTTTTGTGGGTGCACTCGGCGCCGTGTTAATGATCTTCGCCTCCACACCGATTCAACTGATCCTGTTTGGTATCCTCTTGGGCGCCGGGCTGGGCATATTCCTGAGTACCAACTGGGCATTAGCCAACGAGATGGCGCCTTTAGTTGACGTCGGCAAATATGTTGGGCTTACCAACCTGGCTACTGCTGGGTCCGCGGCGATTGCACGCCTAGAAGGACCGATGACCGACGCGCTCAACAACCTCGTTCCTGGCATGTGGTGGGGTTGGACGGCGTTATTTGGGGTTTCCGCGATCTTAATGCTGGCTTCCGCCCTGGCCATGCGAAAAGTCCCTGATTTCAGAGTCAACCGGCAACCCGCCGCATGAAACACTTCTTATCCTTTATAATCACGCTATGGATTTCGACGTTTTCCTAGAGCGATACTCTCAACAAGTTCAGGCTACATTTCACGCCTCCAACCTGGCGATCCTTGAGGTCATGCCGGATGCCACACAACAAGTTGACACTGCTGCTAATTTGATCGCCTTTAACCTCAAACCCGGTTATAAAGGCACGGTTTTTACTTTGATGCCAGCCAAAGCCCACGTGACCTTGGGTGTTTACAACGGCGCCACTTTAGATGACCCGGCGCATTTAATGACCGGAGCTGGCAAGGTTCACCGCCACATTAAGATCAATCATCCGGAGGAATTGAGATCCGAGTCTTTCGAGACGTTATTGAAATTAGCCGTTGATAAGGCGCGTGAGCGTCTTTCTTGAACTGAAAGGAAACCAATGTCTGACAAACCGCTTGCTGAAAGATTGCAAGTTAAGAATGGCCGCAGTCTGATGGTGCTTAACCCACCTGGCGATTACCTTGCAAAATTGGAGCCTTTGCCTGACGGTGTAAAAATGGCAGCTTCCGGTGAAAAAGCGGATGTGGTTCAATGCTTTGTCACCAAAATGACTGAGCTGCAATCTACACTTCCACAGGTGTTTGCCGCCTTGAACCCTGCAGGGATCTTGTGGATCACCTATCCAAAATTAACCTCCAAAAATGCGGGAGACTTGAATCGCGACATCATCTGGCCTTATTTGCAGACTCTCGGTTGGACGGGTGTTGCCATGATCTCTGTGGACGATACCTGGTCTGCCTTCCGCGCCAAAAAAATATGAAATCCCGACTCCTCAGTTTAACCCAGGGAAAAGTCACCTCACCAATTTTTCTGCCAGACGCCACTTTTGGTGTGGTGCGGTCGGTTGCCGCGGAAGATCTTGAAGCCATAGGTATAGAAGCGCTGGTGATGAACACCTTTCACCTTATGCAGAAACCCGGCTCATCCACCATCCAGGCGTTGGGCGGTCTACACCAAATGACCAACTGGAAAAAGAATATTGTCACCGATTCGGGTGGCTTTCAAGCATACTCGCTAATTCGCCAGAACCCAAAGTTTGGCAGTATTCACGAAAAAGGCATCACCTTCCAACCAGAAGGGGCTGCGCGGAAATTCCAATTGACACCTGAAAAGACAGTACAGTTGCAGATGGCATACGATTCTGATGTGGTTATCTGCCTGGACGATTGCACGCATGTTGACGAAGGTTATGAATCTCAAAAAATCTCCGTGGAACGCACCATTGCCTGGGCAAAGAAAAGCAAAAAAGAATTCAATCGATTGGTCGACCAAAAAAAACTGGATGAGGTATCGCGCCCGCGTTTGTTTGCCGTGGTTCAAGGCGGCGGACACAAGGACCTGCGCCTGCGCTGCGCCGAAGCCCTGCTGGAGATAGGCTTTGACGGTTACGGGTATGGCGGCTGGCCTTTGGACAAACACAACCACCTCCTCGCCGAGATCATCGGCTACACCCGTGAAGTCATCCCGGCGGAGTTCCCAATGCACGCGCTGGGTGTTGGGCATCCTGAGAACGTACTCGCCTGTTTTGAGCTTGGCTATGACATTTTTGACAGCGCCATGCCCACACGTGATGCCCGTCACGGACGATTGTTCACTTTCAAACAATCAGCAAATGATTCTCAACAAGGGTTGAGCGGCGATTGGTTTGGTTATATTTACATCAATGACGAAGCCAACATCAAATCTAACACGCCAATCAGCCCTTACTGCGACTGTCCCTGTTGTCAAAATTATTCATTGGGCTATTTGCACCACTTGTTTAAACAAGGCGACACATTGTTCATGCGCCTCGCCACGCTTCACAACCTACGTTTCATGGTGCAATTGTGCGAACGCATTCAGCGAAAGTCTGTCTGATGCCCACCCACGAAATCCAACTCGAAGACCTGGTTAATCAGGTCAGAGACTCTGATAAATATCAACCCATCTCCATTTCGTTGGTACGTGATGTCGCGCGATTGGAATTAGCAAAAGGTCATAGTTTTAAAGAAACAGTAAAAGCCGTGCGCGGAAAACTCCACCAGGTCGGATCCGCTTTCCAGGAAAAACCGATCCCTTACCCGCTTTGGGGTCAAGTTTTAAATGCCCTTCCATCGGATCTTCACGCGTCTGAATGCTTGTTATCGATTCAACATAACCTGGTGATGCACGCCTCAACGAATGAACGTCTTGCCATTCTGCCCCGCTTCTTCGCTGAAACCCTGGCGCCGATCGCGCCGGTGCGTTCCATCCTTGACCTGGCGTGCGGGCTGACACCTCTCACGCTGCCCTGGATGCCTGTGACCGCGGATTTGCGGTACCGCGCGGTTGATATCTATGAAGATATGGTTGATTACATAAACCACTTTTTTACTCACTTCAATATCGATGGAAGCGCTCAAGTGGGCGATCTTACTCGGGGGATTCCTGTGGAACCCGCGCAGGTGGCGTTTCTCTTGAAAACGATTCCTTGCCTGGAGCAATTGGATAAACTTGCCGGAAAACGTTTGCTTGAAGAACTCAAAACAGAGAATATTCTTGTTTCTTTTCCATCTCGCAGCCTTGGAGGGCGAGCCAAAGGCATGAGTCAGCATTACGAAGCCCATTTTTGGTCGCTCGTTGAAGGTCAACCCTGGAAGATCACTCGATACGAATTTCCAGGTGAGCTTGCCTTCTTGATTCAGAAGTGATGAGAATGAAACGAAAAAAAAGAACCCTCCCTTCCCTGATTTCCCCAACAATATTGCTTGAAGCTCAGCTGGCGATATATCAACCCATGCTAGCCGCCGAGGATTTCGCGGCGCTGCAGGATGAAGTTGTGCGCACACTTCCAGTAGCGATCCGATTGAACCCGCTTAAAACAGATAATTCTTTACCAGCTGCACTTACACATCGGTACGGCTGGATACTCACACCCATCCCATTTTGTCCGCAAGGATATCGCGTTGATCCTGGGGATGGTCCTGGCGTTAGCGCGGTGATCGAACACAAGGCCGGAATGTTCTACATCCAGGAAGCGGCTTCGATGTTACCCGTCGAACTTTTCAGCCCGTTAAAAATCAATCAGCCTCTAACCCTTGACCTCGCTGCATCGCCCGGTGGAAAAACCACTCACCTCGTTGCTAATCAAAAGGATGCCGGATTGGTGCTGGCGAATGATTCCAGTCAGGGTCGCATCCAGGCGTTGAAGATCGTCTTGCAACGATGGGGCGCCACCAATTCCGCGGTCACCCGATTTCCGGGTGAAAAATTTGGCTCCTGGTTTCCTAACACTTTCGACCGCGTTTTGATTGATGCTCCTTGCAGCATGCAAGGATTGCGGGTTGCCGATTCGCACGAAACCAGACCAGTGACAGAAAAAGAAAGTCGCGCGCTGGCGCAACGTCAAACCGCTCTGCTGTCCTCCGCGTTGCAAGCCGTGAAACCGGGGGGAGAAGTGGTCTACTCCACTTGCACTCTGCTCCCAGCCGAGGATGAAGGAGTGGTGGACGCTGTTTTGAGAAAATTTGGCAACGCCGTCACCCTGTTGGACGCGCAATCCCGCCTTCCCCATCCCGCTCCCGGCTTGCAAAACTTGGGTTCACTTGAAAACGCCAATTTGATGAATCGGGTTGTGCGATTATGGCCGCACCGTTACCAGACAGCCGGCTTCTTTGCTTGCATTTTTCAAAAAACCGAGAATATTCCTCTGCCGGTGGCAGCACCCCCCAGCCATTCCATGGAAACTGCAGGGTTTGTTCAACTGACAGTGGCGGAAGAACAAAAGTTTTCCCGGGATTTTGAGATTTGGACTGGTTACGATCTAGAGGATGCCTTGCAAGTGCATGAGCACGCTTTGGTCAGGCGCGACCAACGCTTTTTCCTTTTTCCACGCATTTTCCTCAACCAGTTCCGCGGGTTGCCTGTTCAATCCGCCGGCATCATGCTTGGGGAGTTCGACCCAGAGGGCTTCATTCCCTCGCATGAATGGGTGCTGCGATTTGGGTTGGAATGCACATCAATTCGTTTGGACATTACGGGGGTTGAGGCTGAATGCTTCGGCCGTGGTGAAGACCTGCCGGGTTTATTGAGTGTTGGCGTTACTTCATCAAACATTCGCGTCGTTGTAGATGACCAAGGGAGGGTTCTGGGGCGCGGACGTCTGCAAGCAGACCGGCTTAAGAATCTTTCTTCAAGACAACTCGCCTAATCTCAATCTAATTCGTAAAGCACCAACGCCGCGGCCGTGATCGCGGCAGTTTCCATGCGCAAGATACGTTTGCCAAGGCTGACCGGTTGAAACCCTGCTTCCCGAGCCAGAGCAACCTCTTCAGCAGACAGTCCACCTTCTGGCCCGATCAACACAATAGCATTTCGGCCTCGATACTTCTGTAAAAGGGGTTTGAGTGAAACATTTAACTCTTCTTCCCATAGGATGAGCTTAAGCGCGTTTTCGGAATAAATGTTTGTGACAACCTCTTTGAAACGGGTGGCCGGCATCAGATCTGGGATCTTTCCCCGGTGGCTCTGCTCAGCAGCTTCCTGGACGATCTTCTCCCAGCGTTCGCGTTTTTCTTCTGCCTCCTCGGGTTTTTGCACCAGGGTTCTGGAGGAAACAAAGGGGCGGAAAGATGTTACGCCAATTTCGGTACATTTTTGGAGCATCCACTCGAATTTTTCGCGTTGGGTCAGCGCCAATACCATGCTTAAATGGACAGTCGGTTCTGTTGTTACCCTTTCTTTAGGTTCAATAATTACCTGGCAATGGGTTTCACTAATGTTCGTCAGCACCGCCTTTGACTCTAACCCCAACCCATCCAATAAAACAATGGTTTCGCCGTTTTTAAGTCTTAATACACGGGCAATCTGCCTTGACACCGATTCAGGAAGTGAAAGGCTTGTTTCGTCAAAGTTCATATTCTTTAAGAAAAATCGATGCATCGTGAATCCTCAACAGTCTAAGCGGATATCTTCGATTATACTAGGGGCAATCATTCTCAAAAAAGGATTATTGTTGAACACGAATACTTCCGCCTTGCGCTCCTTCCGTTATTTCGACCTGGTTATGGCTTTTTTTGTGACCGTTTTGATTGTCAGTAACATCGCCTCTTCAGCCAAGATCGTTGACTGGGGTTTTTCCCTTGTGGGCTTGCGGCTTGCGTTTGATGCCGGAACGATCCTTTTTCCGATCAGCTACATCTTTAACGATGTCTTGACCGAAGTTTATGGTTTCCAGCGATCTCGGCGTGTAATCTGGACTGGGTTTGCCTGCCTGGCCCTCACAGCCTTAGTTTTATGGCTGGTACGAATTATGCCGGGTGAAGCCACGTGGCAATCCATGACTGGTCAAGATGCCTACAACAACGTGCTAGGCGGTATCAGCACTGGAGGAATCGTGCTGGCTAGCCTGGTTGCCTACCTTGTTGGAGAATTCACGAATTCGATCATTCTCGCCAAGTTAAAAGTTGCCACTAAAGGCCGTTGGTTGTGGACGCGCACGATTGGCAGCACGTTGGTGGGTGAAGCCGTGGATTCGCTGGTTTTCGTGAGCATTGCTTGCCTGGTGGGTGTCTTCCCTTGGAGTCTGTTCTTAACACTGGTCGTTGCTAATTACATATTCAAATGCGCGATCGAGATTTTAATGACCCCTCTCACTTATTGGGTGGTCGGCAAACTCAAGTGGGCTGAAAAAGAAGATTTTTACGACGCCAAGACTCGCTTTAAAATATTTTCTATTTAATTAATATTATGAATTCTTTGAATCCGCTCCGGCGATCACCACGCAATATTCGCCGCGCGGTTCTGTTTTTTGAAGTTCCGCGATCTGACTGCTGATAGTTCCCCGAATCACCATCTCAAATTTTTTGGTCAAATCGTTCGCCACTACTGCGGGCCGATCTCCATAAACTTCCAACGCATCTTGCAAAAATGAGATCAGACGGTGGGGACTTTCATAAAAGATCAAGGTATGCGGCGATTGTAAGTCGATTTCCAGCCAACGCCTCCGCGGACCACCCTTGCGGGGCGGAAAACCACGAAATGTAAAGCTATGAACCGGCAAACCGGACAACACGAGCGCCATGATAAGGGCAGTCGGCCCGGGCACCGCAGAAATTTCCATCCCTTTTTCGATGGCGCTTCTTACCAGAATGAATCCCGGGTCGGAAATGGATGGGGTCCCCGCGTCTGTAACCAGGGCTACACTCTTCCCCAATTCCAGGATTTCTATGATCTTGGGAAGCACGCGCTGCTCGTTATCTTCACGAAAGGACAGTTGGGGTTTCTTAATGCCAAAATGGGATAATAAAAAACCAGTTTTACGAGTATCTTCACTGACAACGACATCCGCGGCTTCAAGAGCCGCCAGGGCGCGTTGTGAGATGTCACCAAGGTTTCCAATAGGGGTTGACACAAGAACCAGCATAATCCGCTTCCTTCCGGGTTGAGTATATCACCCGCGGTGTATAAGCATGGGCTTTATTGCAACTTGAATTCCAAAATTATACTGTTATAATACTAATAGATTACTACTTTCGTTACAATTCTTATATTGGCAAGGTCTTTTGGGGAGACTTTCGTACTCCATGTAATGAACGAGTAAAACTTCCCTGCCTCTTGTAAGGAGCCCAATGATATCCAACATGACAAAACAGACAGAGAATCTTAGTACTAAGTCTGGCAGCGGCGTAGATTTGGATGAATTGGAACCCGTAAATCGGCGTAGAATCCTGGTTGTCGATGATGAACCAGATACGATTACATTACTCAAGCATATTTTTATCAACGATGGTTTTAATGTGGCTGGCGCTCTCAGCGGTAAAGAAGCCATCCGCAAGATTAATGATATCAACCCCTCTATAATAATTCTTGATCTTCTAATGCCCGAAATGGACGGCCGGCAGACGCTCGAGGCAATTCGCAAGGTTAACGACATTCCGGTAATTGTGCTATCCGCTGTGAGTCAAAAAGAAGAGATCGTTAACCTCTTACAGCGAGGAGTGGACGATTACATCACCAAACCTTTCAACACTTCAGAAGTCACCGCGAGAGTACACGCCGTTCTGAGACGCTCTGAAAAACCGGTCGTCTTAAATGTACTTTCATTCCCTGGGGTTGACCTGATCATTGACCTGCAAACCTATGAGGTTACATATAAAAGCCATATCATACAGTTGACTGGAAAAATGTTTGAAGTACTGGCCTTGTTAGCCAAAAACGCCCCCAAAGTAGTCAATTATCAGGATCTCACTGAAAAAGTCTGGGGCGAAAATTCAGTGTCCGTGCGCAACCGGTTAAAATACCTCGTTTATTTACTGCGTCAAGAATTTTTGAAAATTGATGATGAACTTGAATTGATCGAGAACATTGATCGATTGGGTTACAAGTTAATCACAGGCGAATAACCTCGCATTAATTTTCGCTTCACTTTATACTTTATTGGTATACAATACTTAATGGATCGTCATAAACTTGGCGCATCCTAATTTTCCAAAATGGCGATTTTTTTACAACGATCAAGTTGCATGAGCTGTTTGGGGAACCCTCACGAGAGGGATTCGGTTCCATAGTGCTACAGGAAGGGGTCAACCTGGATCACGCTTTTACGCTCGAAAGACCAAAGCTACTCGTGGTGGACGATGAGCCCGATACAATAACTCTCTTGAAACACCTTTTTCAGGGAGTAGGTTACGATGTTTCAGGCGCTTTTGGTGGTCGCGAAGCCATCGAAAAGATCAAAACGCTCAATCCCAACCTTGTTATTCTTGATCTGATGATGCCTGAAATGGATGGCTGGCAAACGTACCTTCGCTTGCGAGAGTTTTACGATTCTCCGGTGATTGCCATCACAGCCCTCGACCAGGCGGAAAGTATTGTCAAAACGCTTGAGATGGGTATCGATGATTACATCACCAAACCCTTTTTCCAATCGGAAGTGATCGCCCGAGTGCAAGCTGTGTTACGCCGCGCAACTCAAGCCCGAAAAGCAAACCGGCTCGGTTTTTCTTCGATTGACCTGATTCTGGACCTTGAAACACAAGAAATCACTTACCGGGGCAAGCGGGTGCAATTGACCGGAAAAATGTTCGAAGTGTTATTGCTTTTAGCCCGCAGCGCACCGCGCGTAGTGACCTATGACGAAATCGCCATGTCCACCTGGGGAGAAAATTCTCTCGCCATCCACAATCGCTTGAAATACCTGATCTACCTTCTACGTCAGGAATTTGAAAACATCGATCCGAACTCCCCCATCATTAAGAATGTGGATCGGGTGGGTTACAAACTCCTGGTCGAGGAATAACACAATCACGAACCTCACAAACGCAGACCTCGTCTGCGTTTTTTGTTTTGGCGATTGAAACGGTTATAATGTGTCGAGGAGTAAAAATGACTTTCGACCCTACGCGTGACCGCCTCAAAAACGAAACCCCCACGCCTCGACCACAACGCCGTCCAGAGTGGATCAAGGTACAAGCTCCCAATGGCGAAACCTACAATCAATTACAAGCGTTGATGCGCAAAAAAGAACTTCACACCGTATGCGAGGAAGCCGGCTGCCCAAATATGGGTGAATGTTGGGGTAGCGGAACAGCCACTTTCTTAATGCTCGGGGATGTATGTACACGCGCCTGCCGTTTTTGCGACATCAAGCATGGCAAGCCCGGTCCCCTCGATTGGCTTGAACCTGAACGCGTTGCGCAGGCTGTCAAAGCCATGGAACTCAAACACGCGGTAATCACTTCTGTCAACCGTGATGAACGTGAGGATGGTGGCGCCCCCATTTTCGCAGCAGTGATACGGCGCATTCGACAATTATTACCCGGTTGCTCAGTGGAAGTTTTGATCCCCGATTTTAAGGCTAACCTGGAAGCTCTAAAAATGGTAATGGACGCACGACCCGAGATTCTCAACCATAACGTCGAGACTGTGCCATCATTGTTTAAAAAAGTCCAGCCCCAAGACCATTACGAGTGGTCTGAGTCTGTGCTGCGCAACGCAAAGCTGATGGATCCCGAAGTATTGACCAAATCGGGCATCATGCTTGGCCTCGGTGAAACGCTTGAAGAGGTGAAAGATGTAATGCGGGATCTGCGCACCTGGAATGTGGACATCCTCACGATTGGACAGTACTTGCAACCCAGTCGTCAGCACTTGCCCATCGAAAAGTATTACACGCTCGAAGAGTTTGCCGAGCTTAAAAACTTTGGGCTTGAGATCGGTTTTAAATGGGTCGAAAGCGCACCTCTTGTGCGGTCATCCTACCACGCCGCCGAACAAGTTCGGGTGTTGAGCGAAGTACACAAAAAGCTTTACTCAGATTAAGAAAAATGGGCGAGGATTAAAACCTCACCCATTTAATTTAAGAAGCCTGCACCTTACAACACTTGGGCTGCTCGAACCGCCATTTCAAACATCAGGCGGCGGTCATCTCCACGCTTGTGCCACTCTCGCCCATCCCAACCCTCCGGGATGACCAGGTCACCACCGTATACCACTTGCCCAAAAACGATCTCGCGGAATTGCGCCACCGCAAAAAATGCCGCTGCTTCCATCTCCACCACATCGCAGCCCTCCTCCAAGCGCATTTTGCGGCGCCCCGGGGTTTCGCGATAAATAGCGTCGGTCGTCCATGTTTTTCCAATGCGATGATCAATCCCGGCTTCAAGAAAAACTTTTTCAAGCGCATCAATGCCCTTTGGATGGGCTTTGACCTCGCGTCCTGGTGGCAGATAATGGTAGGAAGTGCCTTCATCCCTGACCGCTGAGGTGAGGATGACCGGATGGCCGGCGGCGATCTCACGGTTGATCACCCCACAACCACCACACGCGATGAATTTAGTCACCCCCACGGCGATCAATTCCTCAAGGAATCCGGCCGCCAAGGGTGCCCCTACGCCGGGGTGGAAAACCGCGACCGGTTTTCCGAGCTTTGCATAACTATAAATGGGATGTCTACCGATTTCCGATCCCAAGTTGCCTAAAAAGATTAAATCCCCTGCCTCCACCAATTCCTGGATAACATCCTGGAAGAAGCATAAAACTCCTCGCGCCGGGATAATGGTTTTGCCTGCAAATCGGTATGGATCTGGCATCAAAATCGCCGAGCGATCGTCATCAAATTCGAGAATTGGCGCCTTGCGTGTCATGAACCTCCGTTATTCTTGCTTAGTCATTTGCCAAAACGATTACCTTGTCATGATCCGAGAAGATCACTTTAGCATTTTTATCAGGATTTAAGTGGATGCCATACGATGCTGCAGCGTGTCGCGCATCCGCGCTCAAGCGGTAACCGATGGCGGTCTCGTTCTTGCGGCGCGCGGCCTCAAGTATGGTGTAGAAGCTGACTGGTTTTCCCGTCTCAATGTAGGCATCTACTGGCTTGAGATAGATTTCAGAACCTTCCGGGTCGAAGATGTCTTGAAAGACAGAATTCAATGCCTTGTTTTCAGATACCTGGGCCATCATCAAACTGATTAACTTGTCGCTGACGATGAAATCATCAGCTTGCGAGACTTCGGCCAGATTACGGTTGCGAATATCAAGCATTTCGCTGACGATCGAGAAATCCTGATTCTTCTTTTCAGCAATATCTCTCAAATGTAAAAGCGTGATCATTGTACGCGCGTCTGCCTTTTGAACTTCAAGGTCATCCGAGTAACATAAAAGGATGATATGGTCGTAGTCACCCAAATCGATCGAATCTAGTTTTTTACGGTCAGTGATGTCCGCTTCCAAAAACTGGTATTTTTGGTTTACCAATTCAGCTGCCAAATCAGCCAGCTCTTCGCGAATACCCACACCTGAAGCCATGACCGTCAGTTGTGAACCCTTGGGTACATAATGGTCCAACTCGCGGATAATCGCCGGAGCTTTCCAATTCCAACCCATCAACAAAGACTTCTCTGATTTCGAATGTGGGGATTTGCCCTCCTGCAAAAGATCGTATTGGGCAGGGGGTTTGCCGTCAGAAAAGATCTTGTCGTCGTCTTCGGCGATGAGTATCAATTTATCGTTACCAGTGAAAACCGTCAGCATGGGTGGGTTCAACTGCGCGGCTTGACCAGGGCTTTGAATGCCTAAAACACAATTATTATTAAAGGACGAAAGTAATTCGCCATAGGTCTTGCCCGCGAGCGTGGGAAACTCTTTTAGATAGATCTCGTCCCCACCAAAATCAAGCAGTTCAGTATACACGACCGATAATCCAGACTGGCGGCAGGTTTGGGCGATGATGCGCGCCACGATCTCACCCGTTTGGATCAATTCCAGTTCATCTTTGCCGACAATTTTGGCCACTTCGGCGTTACGAGACTCACGAATCTCAGCGATAACGTGGAAGGGTTCAGCGCGTCTTTCAGGGTGGTTGGTGATGGCGAGGATGATCTTGATCACTTCGGCATCCGGGTCTTCGCTGTTTTCTGGAGAAAGCACGATAATCGAACGAGATGTGTTGACGGACGCGATGGTGAGGTCTGCCACTTCCATGGGGTTACCAGAGCGGCACACAATGCGCGTCGAACCAGTCTTCCCCACCCTGAGTGCCAGGGATTCCTCCATCTCCACTTTGTCCAATTCACTAAGGATGGCGATGCAAGATGATTTTTGATTGGCGTTGGCGGCAACTATTTCGGGCACGATTGTATAGATCTGTTCTGTCCAACCCAAAATGACGGTGTGATTACTTTCCAACAACCGTGAACGTCCTTTGCGTAGATCATCCAATTTGGCTTCTATAGCGGAAGAAAGGATGCCGATCAGGGTGCTGATCACAAACACACCGCCGATGGTCACCAGAAGCATGGCGATCCTGAACCCCCAACCCGCGTCTCCGCCCATGGTTCCCGCATCCAGGGTGCGCATTAGGTTGCGCCAGAAAGCTTCCCAGAAGCTCAACGGTGCTTCGCCTTCCGGATTGATCTTGAAAACCACCACCACGAGTGCCATGAAACCAATAATCACCACAGAAAGGATACCAAGCCACAAGATCAAGGCTCCCGATCCTTTTGAAAAGGTATTATCCACAGCGTATTTTAGTCGGTCTTTAAATCGAATCTCTGTCTTCATCCCTACCTCCAAATTTAAGATTAAATTCTTTAATGGCATCCCTGGCGATCCAACGCGCAGATGGAGTGTCCTGGTTGAGTAAGCGCTCCGCGCAGAGCAGCGCCTCGGATCGCAAAACAGGGCGCCACTTACCAATATTGCGCAATGCCCAATTGACAGCTTTCTTTACAAAGTTACGGTTGTCGCCCGCGGCGCTTTCAATCAATTTGAAATACTCGCTAACTGTAGTATCAGGGATATCTTTTCGGTGCACCACCAGTGCAGCGATACTTGCAAACGCGGCTCGTTTCACAAATTCTTCTTCCCGCACTGCCCATTGAGGGATGATCTCTAGAATCGACTGGGTGTGTATGAAAAGCTCATCAGTTACAACATCGCATAAATCCCACGAATCGAAATCCGAAACCCAGGCTTCCATCTGTTCCTTGCTGACCAACGTCGGATCATCCACCATCGCCGCCAGCATACGGGCTTCATGCAGCCCGCTTTTCCACAAATCCAACGCGATGTCATGTCCGCGCTGCCCTTTGGCTAGTCGCCTTAGATCGTAAAGCGATACTCCCAGTCTGACCTTCCCCCTGATGCCGAAACGGGATTGGCTGGCCAGGTGTTCTGGCGTGGACAATGCGCGCAGTTCAACGATCAATTCAGCAGCAGACAACATGAGAGGTCGATTCCATTTCAGGTCGATGTGAACATGCAAGGTTCAATAGGTTGATTATAAGGATTTGATGGATTTATTCAATTGAAAAAAGTGAGTAATTGGTCTGACTCTCGAAGTTAACTTATCCTCTTGGGCATCAGGCTTCAAACCATTCAATACTCTTGACCCCGGCAAACCGGGTCCGCATTGTTTCAATCGCCTCCGGGTTATTATCCACCAGGATAAAATTGCGGTCCAGTTCAAGGCAGGCCGCGCCGGTGGTTCCGCTGCCCGCGAAGAAATCCATCACCATATCGCCTGGGTTGGATGAGGCGCTAATGATGCGTCTTACGATCCCCAAGGGTTTCTGGGTGGGGTAGCCGGTTTTTTCACGCCCGTTGGTGGCTACGATGGTGTGCCACCAAGTATCTGTAGGGGTCTTGCCGCGCGCGGCTTTTTCAGGCCCCACCAACCCAGGAGCCATGTAAGGAATCCGTTCGATTTCAGCCAGATTGAAAGTGTAATTTTCCGGATCCTTGGCATACCAAAGGATGTTATCGTGTTTGGCTGGCCACTTGCGTTTGGTGCGAGCGCCATAATCATACGCCCAAATAATTTCGTTCAAAAAGCTCTCCCGCCCAAAGATCTGGTCGAGTAACACTTTGCAATAATGCACTTCGCGATAATCGATGTGAAAATACAAACTACCATCAGGCTTGAGAACGCGGTAGGCTTCTACAAGTCGTGGCTCAATGAAGGTCAGGAAATCATCAAACAAATCAACGTAGGATTTTGAGCCGACCTTTACCGTGGAATAGCGTTTGCCGGCGAACCCGGTACGATCCCCAACATCTGAGACTTCAGTCCGAATCTGGGTCCGAGCCTGAATCTTGCCTGTGTTAAAAGGCGGATCAATGTAAATCAGGCTTACCGATTCTGAGGGTAATCCTGTTAAAACTTTGAGGTTGTCAGAAAAAAAAATGCGCTGAGCCATGACTCCACTTCGGAAACCAACGTTTTCACACTGTGGTTGATTATAGCAAAGAGTGGGTATCAATCTTCATTTTTTCATGGAACTATCCATAAAACTGATGCCCAATAAATTCAAACCCTTGACAGGGCATCCATTTTCACGCAGAATTGCCTTTCAAACAAATTTTAAAGGATAAACCATGAAATCAATTTCTAAACTGGGGGTAATCGCCCTGATTCTCACAGTAGCGTTGTCCGCTTGCGCTGCCCCCACCCCCACCGAGGATCCAAGCCTCAAGATCACCGAGATCGCCTCCACCGTTATCGCCGAAATGACGCAAAACGCGGTCCTCACCCCCTCGGCCACCCCCACCCAGACACCCGCCCCCACGGCCACCATTGCACCGCCCACACCGGATTTGGCAACAGCCATGCCTACGGCCACAGCCACCAAAGCCAGCATCCAGGGGACAGCTGCTGAAAAAGCAGTTTACGTCGCGGATGTCACCTTCCCGGATGGCACGATCGTCAAACCTGGACAGGTATTTACCAAGACGTGGCGCATTAAGAACATCGGCACCACTACCTGGGTAACCGCTTTCCGCCTGGCTTACCTGGAAGGTCTGCAAGACAAACCCGGCCTGCTTTACGTCCACCTTCCCCAGGAAGTCAAACCTGAGACTACCGTGGATGTGAGCGTGACTTTCACAGCACCCAACGAGTTCGGCACTTATTACAGCTACTGGCGCTTGGTCAATTTCGAAGGCGAGCAATTCGGTGAACAGATGAGCATGAAGATCGTTGTGGGCAACCCATAATTTACAACATGTTGGATCATAAAGACCAGGAAAGTAATACTGTTTCCTGGTCTTTTTTTTCTTGTCCTTCAAGTAAACCCTAAACTTGGAATACTTGATTTTCAAAAATGGGGGAATGAGATTTGATTACCCGATTTGGTAATGAATCGTCCACTGCACCTTGCGCATCAACTCCATTTTGGAAAACCAGTTGAACCAGCCCAATTTCTTCTCGTGGTCATCGAAATAGGTCCATTCATCCAGTAACCGATAGCTGGAGTCCCAATGGGCAAAATAAAGACTGTCATGCACCCCAAAACGGAAAACCGCCCCACCTGTCATGCCCAGTTGTCGGTTAAATTTCAACTTCATGTATGGGCTGTTCATGCGGTCCACCCAATATTTGTTGGTCACTTCGCAAACGAGTTCGTATGGGCCTAATTTTTCCCTCGTCATTGCCAATAAAGCGCGAACATCCTCCTCATGTAAATACATGAAAACGCCTTCAGCAAGAATGAGGAAGGGACCGCCAGTGGTGATTTCACTTGTCCATTTTTCATCAAGGATCGACTTGCCGATGAATCTTCTGCGCTCACTCTCTTTCATAAAACGTTTCCGCAACTCGATCACCTGGGGGAAGTCGATGTCGTACCATTTGACCTGGCCGTTGTCGATACGGTCAAACCTGGTATCCAGGCCGCAGCCGAAATTGATCACTGTCCCGCCCGGATGGCGCTTGAGAAAATCAAGCACATAAAGGTCAAAGCGGCGGCTGCGCAACGCCATGGTTACAGCCAGTTTCGAATTGTAGCTATCATTAATGATCTTGCGATGGATCGGGTTGGTCGACCCAACAAGTTCCCGCTTGAAGAGCCCGATGATCTCCACAGCCTTGGGATCTTTGATGATAGGGTTGCGGCTGATCGTTTCACGCGCCCGTGCGTAAAGCGTGATCAGCATGGTTCCAGAGACATCTGAAAGTGACTCGAACGGTTTATCCATTTTCCACTCCCTATGGTAATTGAACGGAACTTTGTTCTTATTCCCCAATGATCTTCACCAGCACGCGCTTCTTGCGCCGCCGTCAAACTCGCCGTAGAAGATCTGCTCCCACAAACCGTAGTCCATACCCAATTGGTGATCACTATTAACTCGAAAACATAGGGTCCCAACAGGTCTGTGAATAAACTAATTTCATAACCCTCAAAATCAGTAGAACACATGCATGATAAATATTGTGATCATTGGTAATTATCGCTTTGCTCCTTAATTAAATGTAACTGTTACCCACATGCAAAATGACCAAAGAATTAAGATATTAAAAAAAGCAAAAATAAACCAGGCAATTAATATTCGCTTATCACTTTGGCTTTCGTTACTACTAATACCTTGTTTATCAGCTCGTTTCCAAACGCTATGATAAAAACTGAAATTATTAATCAAATGAGCTGTAATGGATGCAAAAATATTTTGGGTAACAACCGTGAGACCTACAAAAAAAACGGCCATTAGAAAATGAAAAAGTATCGACTTCCAATTTCTGCTTTGGTATAAATGGATTATCACGGATAAAATAATCGAAAAAATTGCCCAAGGGACGAAAGATCCTGTTCTAGCTCCTAATAATAGAACCAGGTAGCCGCGATACGAAAATTCCTCAGCGATTACGCCAATGGACATGGTAGAAAGGAAGAGAAATCGCTCCATTTTTCCACTAAATCTAATTGTTTCATTAAAATCTGGTCGCTTCAAATCCTGCTCATTTATTTGACCAGGTGTTTTATCGTGAATGATAAGTTTTCTAAATAAATAGAAACCTATAGAGATTATCACGATCCCTAAGTAGCCCCAAAATATTCCAGCAATATTGAAAGATTTATCTGATAAATTTATACCAATTGAAGCAAACCCATCGGGTTGATTAATTGCGACTAAAACAACAACGAAAATCGATCCAAGATAGTTTACCCATTTGTTTAATATGATCTCTGACACAGTCAGGATTTTTCCATTATCGGGGTGTTTAATTGCTACATACATCCCAAAAATATGAATTAGAAAAATTGAAAATAAAATTGCGGCAAATTCAATAATTTCTTTCATTTTTCCCCGTTTATGTCAGAAAAAAGAATAACGATCGATTGAGTCTAGAAATCCCACTTAACAAATACAATGTTGGTCTTTTTGATATTCACCATGATACAGCATAAATTTAGATTCATTCCCCAATGATCTTCACCAACACCCGCTTCTTGCGTCCGCCGTCGAACTCGCCGTAGAAGATCTGCTCCCACGGACCGAAATCGAGCCGCCCGTTGGTGATGGCCACCACCACCTCACGCCCCATCACCTGGCGTTTCAAATGCGCGTCCGCGTTGTCTTCACCGGTGCGGTTGTGCCAATACGCGGAGGTTGGTGCGTGCGGCGCGAGCTTCTCGAGCCATTCTTCGTAATCGTGATGCAAACCGCTCTCGTCATCATTGATGAAGACGCTGGCGGTGATGTGCATGGCGTTGACCAGCACGAGCCCCTCGCGCACACCCGATTCGCGGATCGCCTCCGCCACCTGATCGGTGATGTTGACGAATCCCCGCCGGCCTGGGATCAGGAACCAAATCTCTTTGCGAAAACTCTTCATGCTTCCCTCTTGAACGATAATTGTAAAACAATTCACGTCACATGAAAACAGAGCCTCAAATGCGAGGCTCTGTCATATACGTTCATCCTGGTCTAAGGTTTCGGGTTTTCCCAGAACTTCATCGCGTCAAATTTGGCGGTATAGGGCGAGTCGCTGCCCGAGCGGACGAAGGCACCGAAGAATCCCGCCGCGTAAGAAGTATCCACCACGGAACCGACCTTCACTCCATTTAGGTAGAGGGTGAATGTGTCATCCACAGCCATCACACCCAGGCGGTTGGTCTGGTTGGGGCCGACGTTGATCGTGTCGGATTGCTTCCAATTGATCAGGCTGTAAGCTACACCCTTGGTGCCGGCTTTGCCATCCCACTTCCACAGTCTAAAGTAGCCGTCGCAAGTCACCTGATAGAGGTAACCCTGGTCGGGTTCCTTGAAGACCGGTACGCGGAAGATGATGCCGTAGGAATCCTTGCCATTGCAGGTACCCGAATTGACGGTCAACTCGATATAAGTGTCAATCTGCTGAGACACGAGCGGCAGACGCCATCCGGCGGCTTCTTTGCTTAAATTGGTCATCAGCATGAAGCCGTCCTTGAACTCCACGCCGAGGAAATCGTCGGCGCCGGTCGGCCATGCCCACTTGGCGTTCGTGTCCATGGGGTCGGCGCTGCTGGCGGAACCCAACGTGTTGATCGGGTCGGAGGCGGGCACGTTCAGCGTCGGCGCGGCGGTGGGTTCCGGGGTTGAGGGGTCAACCGTGGGCACCACCGGCTCGAGCGTGGCGGTGGGCAGGTTTCCACCGATTTGTGAAGTGGGGGTCGGAGAGAGCAGCACCACATAAGGCGTTGAGGTAGCCACGGTCATGGTCACACCCGTGGTGGGGGTGGCCGGGAAGACGATCTCGGAGGTGGGCGTGGTCATGGTCGATAACAGGTCCGCCACCCGGGTGGCCATCTCGGCGTCGGTGAGCGGCTGGTTGGGCTGCAATTTCGAGAAGAGGCTGCAACTCACCAAAAACAGGGGGATCAAAACCAGAATGGGGATGAATCGTCTTTTCATGTTCTCTCCTTGTCGATCAAGACTGCGCCCGGTTTAGGACAGCTTGTAACCAATCTTGCGAAGCAAACCCTTGCGCCAGGCCACGTCCGCTTCGGTTTCGAAACCGCGGGGTTTCTCGCCGTCGAAGACGCCCAGCACCGCCCGCCCGTTGTCTTTCTCGGCGATGACCACGTCCACGGGGTTGGCCGTGGCGCAGTAAATCTCGCAGATTTCGGGGATATGCTTGAGTGTGTTGAGCACGTTGATCGGATAATAGCCCTCACCCAAAAAAAGGATGAAGCTGTGCCCCGCGCCGATCTTGGCCGCGTTCTGTTTGGCCAGTTTGACCATGGCTTTGTCGGTGCCGGTGCTGCGGATGAGGCAGGCGCCAGACGCTTCACAAAAGGCCAGCCCAAACTTGATGCCGGGGACGTTGCCAACCATGGCTTCGTGGATGTCTTCCACGGTCTTGATGAAGTGTGATTGCCCTAGGATGAAGTTGATCTCATCGGGTTTCTCGATCTTGACGGTCAGCAGGTTCATGACACTCCTCCAATTCAACACAAAAGCGGCGGTTCAAGGTTCTAATGCCTGTATGCTATATTGCAAGGTTTATGCCATTTTTGCCGATCACGGCGGCGCTGACAAGATGGGGTAAAATAGGGTGACGAATTTGAAAGGACAACGCCCCTTGTTTGAGATCACCTTCCTCGGCACCTCCGCCTCGGCCCCTTCACCCAAACGCAACCTGCCCGCTTACCTGGTGCAGCATGATGAATTCCGCTTCCTGGTGGATTGCGGTGAGGGCACCCAACGCCAGATCCTCCAATCCGGGGTCGGATTCAAACGTCTCAACCGCATCTTGATCACCCACGGCCACCTCGACCACATTCTCGGTCTGGGCGGGCTGCTCTCCACGTTTATGCGCTGGGAGTCGATCGACTCGCTCGAGATCTTCGGCGGCAGCGGCGCCCTGGACCGCGTCCACGACCTGCTTTACAGCGTGGTCTTGCGCGGAGGCTCCGCGCCGATGCCGATCTCGCTGATCCCCGTCAAGAACGGAGTCTTCTTCGAGGGCGACGATTTCACCGTCAGCGCCTTCCCCGTGCAGCACCGCGGACCCGACTGCTTGGGGTATCTCTTTGAGGAGAAATCCCGCCGGCCCTTCTTGCCCGAAAAAGCGGAGGCGCTGGGCATCCCGCCCGGGCCGCTGCGTGGAAAGCTGGTTTCCGGCAGCCCGGTGACGCTGGAGGATGGCCGCACGATCACGCCCGAAATGGTGATGGGCGAGGTGCGCACCGGCACACGCCTGGCCGCTTTTGGCGACGTGGGCGAGACGGCCTCCCTCGAAAAGCTGCTCCACGGCGTGGACGGCATGGTGCTGGAATCGACTTATCTCGACGAGGAAGCCGCCATGGCCAGGCAGTTCGCGCATCTCACCGCCAAACAGGCCGGCGAGTTCGCCGCCAGGGTTGGCGCTGGCAAGTTGATCCTCACCCATTTGAGCCGCCGTTACCGTGACAAGGACGTGCTGGCCGAAGCCCAGGCCGCCTTCCCCGCCGCGGTGGTAGCCCGCGATTTCGACACGTTCACGATCAAATCGCCGGCATCGTAGGGGCAGGCTTCACGCCTGCCCGTACCAATCCCCCGCCCCTCCGGTTGTTTTATTCCTCCATTCCTCTGT
>CAZUXF010000020.1:0-52494 GCA_964624535.1 uncultured Anaerolinea sp.
AAGAAGGGTAACTAAATGATCGCATCACCCTGCAACGCCCGCGAGGGAAGCCAGTACCAATCTCCGTATCCATAATTGATCCGGGTACCGGTAAAGAATTTCACCAATCCCTGGAAGAACCATCCGAAGTGTTGGAAGATCGTTGCGGGCTCGATAACGCCGCCCGGGGCGACAAGCCTTTGCAGTCCCTGCCAAAACATGCGCAACGTACCCAGATTGCCCATGATCAAAACGGTAAAAACGGATAGCAATCCCGCCAGACCGGCGCGCAGTGTATTCGCTTTTTTTCCGGCGTCGTCGTCCACGTTGATTTTTTCCCGCGCAAAAAGGTTCCAACCCACGCTAAACGCACCCAATCCGGTCAAACTGAACAAGGTGGGTATCACCAGGTTGTAAGCCAGCGCAGGTTGAATACCCAACAGCTTTACAGGCACGCCCACAAGGACAAACCCGAAATAATAATAATTAATATACCCACCCGCGTACCATGGATCGTAAGGTGGAAAAACTGTGCTCTTAAGCACAGCGGTGAAGTAGGAAAGGTCCATCGGTTTTTCCCCGCCCTTCCAGGGGTGCCAGAGGTCGGGATTGCCGTACCGGATGCCGAGGCTGAGCGCGAACAAGACCAGCATGACCAACTCGACGGTCAAAAAATACTTCGCTTTACTCTTGAGCTCGACAGCCAATACTTTTCTTTGGCGATAAGCCAGGATGCCGCTAATGACTACGAGACAGCCTAATACGATGCCGATGGTCAATCGGTTAAATTCGAAAAATGTGGAACTCGCCAACCAGGTAAAATAGGCGGTCAAGATCAATCCGGTCAAGCGGCTGAAGGTGTAGCCACGGTCAGTCAACCCCCCAAACGCCACACGGACGATTGGATAGGCTACCACCCCCAAAATAAATATTGAAAGATACCAAACCACCGCAGCCAGCCACGGATTGGTATTCAGCGCCCAGCTGGTTGGGAAAATTTCACTAAAAGTTCCACCCGAGGTTTGGAGGGCTCTCTGTTCATCATTGAGCATCAAATTACTACTGAAACTGCTCGCCTGCCGTGGGGTTTTATGCACCGCTTTCGAGAGGTCCACCTGGTCAAGCAAAGCCCTAACAGCGACTGGGTCGTAATTCGCCGTTTTCTCAAAGATCAAAACTTTCGGGTGATCGTAGACTGTGAACGCCTCTTCAGCAGCCTGGTCGTTGATCGCCACCCCTGCAATGGTTGGGTCAGACTGGAATACAGCGGTTAATTCAAATCCCAATTCCCCGTCAAACATCCCAGGTTTGGCATTCTGGTAACACTTCAAGATGTCTTCACCCACCGGGCACCCCAAGAGCGCACGGTAATACTCTTTAGTCAACGGATACCGCTCGTCTACACGCACTGTTGTGCCCCACTGTCGGTTCGAGCTGATGAAAATGGCATCAGACTGATCCAACGTTGTAACAATTGTGTCTTTTTTCGCCGTGGTATCGTCAAAATATAGTTCCAGGTTGCGAATGTTACCAAAGAGACCCGTGTCATAGGAGAACAGGTTGTAATTATGCATCCCCAAAGGCAACGCATCATCCCACGTGGATTCGATGGCTGGTGCTTCATTGTAAAAACCAAGCGCACCGCTATCGCCTTCGAGTGAAAAGTTCAATGTGTAGAGCGTGCCGGGCACAAGTATTAATGGATCCTTAAACGCTACTCGCGCGTCCTCTCCACGAGGATCGCGTTCGGCCTTAAAGTCACCCACGGTTCTCCCGATGGTGAGAACCTGGTTATTTTGCGTTGGATCAGTGATCGTCACCGTGAGCACTTTGTCATCCGAGGTATTCAGCAGGTCTACCGCTCTGTTGATATCTACTTCTGCTATTGTTCCGGCTTGAGTTGGTATAAAAGAAACCTGATAGGGTGTGGTCGTGGTCAGTCTAAAGACAGGTGATGGCAGGTATTTACGTTTTAAAATGTTTTCGTCGTCAAAAGTCATCCAAACCCCGCCGTCGAGTTTGAACGCAACCCCAGGATCAACGACATTGATCTCGAGGAGGTAATCTTTGTTGTTTTTCAGGCGAACCGCTGGGTTGATGGTGAAGACGGCAGCATCCCCCCTCGCGTCGGAATGCTGCTGAAACCCGGATTGAAGCATCCCTGCAGCCACTTGTGCTCCGCCGGTTGAATCTGCCTCGCGTATGGTAATCATCATGGTAAACAGGGCGTTAGCATCGGGCAGGGGTTGATCTGGATTTGAAATAAAGACGACGTGTTCTAACGTGACCTGGCTGAGTAAGCCTTCGGTTGTGGCTGTAAACCCATAAACATAAGGTTGTTCATTTAATATTTGAGCGGTGTTCTGATACGCCAGAGATTGGTTAAAAAGGGTCCCGTCGTCAGTTTGAATTGGCAAAGTGATGGCTGCAGAAATATTCTGATAGATCCATTCACTGGACGCCACCCGAGTGACCGGTCTGTTATAAATGCGGGTAAACGCAAATGCCCACATCGCGGTTCCAATCACCGTGACCACGGCCACGAGGACGGCGAGCATACGGCGCCAATTGAAATTCAGTGTGTTTACCTTTTTAATCGCCCCGGAGCCGTTTTCCCATAATTTGAAAAGCGCCCAAGCCGCGATCAAGCCAAGCGCGGGGTAAATCGGCAACTGATAGCGCATACTTCGCACCCAATTCAATGATTGGGTGATAAAGATGAACGCGACCCACCCCCAAACCAATAGGTGTTTTTGCCAGTCCCCTTTAAGCATACGCCAGCCTTGCCACAAGAAACCGAACCAGGCTAACACACCCAGCGTGAATCCCAAACCCCATTGCACCATGTTCTCCAGGGCAAACGTGACCGGCCGGCGAGCCCACTGCAGCGCGTAAGGCACATCCACATCACCCTTGCTGATGGTGCTTAATTCTTTCAGGCTGGCGATCCAACCCGGGTTGATCTTCAGACCAAAAAATCCAGGTCCAAGGAAAGCGTAAGGTTGAAAGAAACGAAAAGCGATTAAAGCCAATAAGCCTGCGATTAGAAGGTTGCGGATTACAAGGTTGGTTTCGTGAAAACGAATATCTTTATCCACTTTTGAAAGGTAGATTAACGCGGCTAAAGGAAGAAGGAATACCAGAGGGGCAATGCTCACCTTGGAAGCCAACGCCATGCCGGCCAAAACCCCAAACGCCAAATAGCAACCGACATGCCCGCTTTCACTGTGAAGCCAACGCCACGGACGCATAGGTTTCACAACCGTTTCGGTCTCGACTGTTTCCTTTTTTGTTGACGGCACCGCCATCAGGATGCAAACGGCTGCGTAGATTGCCGCGTAGGCAAAGAAATTCGCCACGGTGTCCACGGTGAAATAATGGGAGAGTTGGATCTGCAGTACCGCCATCGCCGAAAAGAGCGCGGCCAACAGCCCGAGTTTGGAATTCTTATATAGTTTTCGTCCGATTAAGAAGACCATCAAAATCGTGCCGAGGTCGAATGCGCCTGAGACTGCCCGCCCAACCAGATTTATCTCGTCGTAACCAGTCATTCCCATCCAGCCGCCAACGTAACGGACGATAAAAATGGGTAGTGTACCGTATACGTAAAAGGTGTATCCACGATTATTCGGATTCAGCGGCGATGTGGAAGTATCAAAATATTGGGTCAGGTTTTCTGCCGGTTGGATGGCACTTTCGACCATCGTCAGAAATCGCTCATCCGGATGCAAGTGATAATGTTCATCCCATTTTAGACCGGTAAACCTGAAAAACGCACCGATCAACAAGATCAAAACGATCGAAACATCCCAAATCCAGGCAAGGTTGGGTTTGGTTTTAAAGATTTTCCGTTTTATGGTTTTGGGTTGTTCTTCCAGATTACTCACAATACCGGGTCTCCGAAAGGGATTGGCTAGATTGAATTCTTGATGTCTTTGAATAGATATTCGTAGGCGATTGCGATTCTTTCCGGTTCATACCGTTCAAAATTCGTTTGGTAGGTTTTTCCATTATTCCGCTCCCGAATCACTTCGATCAATCGAGCGGCCAGGGCATCTGAATCGCCGATAGGGAAGATCGCGCCCATTTGGTGGAAAGCCACCGGTTGGCGCACTCCTGGCAAACTGGAAGCCACACATGGCACGCCATTCATCATGGCTTCGATCTGGACTAATCCAAAAGCTTCGGTCGAATTTAAACTTGGCAGGGTGAGCACGTCAAGGTTAGGAAAGAACATTGCCATTTGTTCGGGGTTAAGCTCGCCCAGAAATTGCCAATTACCGCTCGCCTGGTATTTTTCAATTTCCGGTCGTAACCTTTCGAAATATTTTTCCTCACCCATCACGTTTTGATAAGTCCCCACAAACTGGATCGTGGCGTTCGGGTAGACTTCCAGCACTTTTGGTAGTGCCTTCAATAAGATTTCCACCCCTTTTTCGGTGGCGAAACGAGCCGCCATGCCGATCAAAGGATGACGATCTTGCGGGTTGTGGGCTGTGTGAAATCGTTTGATCTCTGCTTGCGTCACCGTGGGCAAGACCACCGGGGGCGGGATCACTTGAAGTTTAGCAAGATATTCCCTTAAATAGGGTGAGTTTTCTGCGTAATCTTGGGTATATGTAACAATACGGTGGGTAAAAAGCGCGGTAAGCTGATTCATCACGCTGACGCCGAAATTTGCCACTCGATTAAACAGCCCTGGTGGCAACTGCAGGTCGCAGTGATAAGTGATCACGGTCGGTTTTTTTAAGATTCGTCCACGCAACGAGATCCCAGCCGCGTCAAACTGCGGAAGATGGAGTTGGATGAAATCGTTTTGTTTCACCAATTTATTGGCCAGGAAACCAAAGGTTGGCATGATCACACCTTTGCTCATCCTGAATAATACCGGCGCGCGTACAATGCGCACCCCCTCCACCACTTCGTCCAGGGGTAAAGTGTGGTTAAAACGTGAAGTTAGAACGGTAACCGTATGGCCGCGCTTTACAAAGGCTTTTGCCAGTCGTTCAGCGTAAATGGTCAATCCGCTGATGTGGGGTCGATAATAAGTAAGGACGATCAGAATCTTCATAAGCTAACTAGAACAACTCTTTATTCGCTTGAACCCAGTTAAACAACTGAGCAATGCCGGATTCCACATTCGTTTTTGGCGTCCAACCTAACAAGTTCTGCGCCTTGCGAATGTCGGAGATGAACACGGGTTGGTCACCTGGACGCCAATCGCCGGGTGAAGTGGAAATTGGTTTACCGAGCAATTTTTCAAGAATCGGTTTAAACTCGACCCAGATCGAAAGCGTGTTTAGCCGGCTGCCGCCAATATTGAAAACCTGTCCTCCAAGTTGGGGCAAACGCGCGAATCCCGCGTCGTACGCGTCACACAAGTCATCAACGAACAAGACATCTCTTACCTGCTTGCCGTCCCCATAAATCGAGATGGGTTTGCCGGTGATGGCGGCGATCACGAACCAGGCCACCCAGCCCTGGTCTTCCACACCGAATTGGCGCAATCCGTAAATGCACGATTGCCGGTAAACCAGCGTGGGCAGATGATAGATGCGGAAGTAATCCCGCACATATTGATCTCCGCTGCCCTTTGAACATCCATAAGGGGAATGGAAATCGAGCAATTGCTCTTCCGAAGCCCCCTCCGGTAAATCAGTGTAATCGTATCGGGTCGCTTTTTCTACCACGCGAACATTTTCCATGCCTCCATACACCTTGTTGGTGGAGGCAAAAATGAAAGCGGGGAAGTTGCCAGATGCCCGCGCAGCTTCAAGCGTGTTAAAAGTTCCTCGCGCGTTGATCTCAAAATCGGTCTGTGGGTCAACAACAGAGGTGGTTACGGCCACCTGGGCAGCCAGGTGCAGAATCCGCGCCGCGTTCCTCGATGCTGCCTGGATCGCGCCCGCGTCTCTTACATCCCCCACAATAAGTTCGTATGAATTCTTTCCATAAGTCTGATTTATCCACTCAAGATTTCTTGGAGCTCCAGCCCTTGAAAGATTGTCAAAAATGAGTACTTTTTCCCCCCTTGCGATGCATCGCGCGGCATAATTTGAGCCGATAAACCCCGCCCCACCGGTGATTAACGTTGTTCCATTCATTTGACCTCTTCGATAACCGGTTCCAGCGTCCCATTGGATTCACCAGAGCCGATCTTGCTCATCATCTGTGAAAAACTAACCCCTTCGCGCACCAGACCCCAAACGCCGAACACGGCGATCACCAGGAACTGGAGGATGTGCAGAATGATCGCGTACGCCAGCGCGGTCCCCGTCTCACCACCCAGGATGGCGATGGCCGCAACAAACGATGCCTCAAACACTCCTAGTGCAGAGGGAGCTGACGGGATGGCCACACCCAGCGCCAACAACCCCGAAACAAAAGCTCCCCACCAATAGGGCGCGCCCGGCAGGATGGCCGAAACCGCGAGGTAATACGAGAATGACCAAACCACCCAGCAGGCACCAATCCACAAGAAACTCTTAATGAATTGTGAGGGTTTAGCCAGCAGCGAAAAACCTTCGATCAAATTTTGGACCTTGGGTAACAAAAAAGTAACCAGTTTTTCCGGTTTCTTAACGCGTTGAACCAGCCGCATTACTTTTTCTTTGTTGTGAGCGACCAGGAACATCACGAATAAAGCCGCAACCACCACGATTAGAACCAAGGTGGCAATCGGTTTTATCTTTTCCATACCGTGGAGAAATGGAAGAGTCAAAACCACCAGGGCGGCGGCAAAAGCCACATCAAACGCGCGCTCAATAACGATGGTCGATAAAACAAAAAAAGTCCCCTTGCCTGTCGCGCGGCCTACAAAATACGACCGGCCGAGTTCGCCAGCGCGAAAGGGCAGCACATTGTTTAAAAAGTACCCGATTGTGACGCCAAAAAAGGCCGTCCGAAAAGAAACGCCTTTTCCAAGGATTACTTGCCAAGTCTTGCCTCGCACAATGATCCCCAGGATGTTCAAAAAAATGAGCAGAATGAACAATTTCGGATCGACTGTCCGGAACGCGGTTTTGAGGTCTTCAGGATTTACGAATTTGATCACCGCATAAATGGCAATCAGGCTGATCAAAACGCCTGGCAACCAGCGCAGCACTTTTTTCAAACTGGATGATTTCTTTTGCATCAGTCGTCCCCCAGCCGAAGCACAGCCATGAAAGCTTCCTGTGGGATTTCCACATTCCCCACCATCTTCATGCGACGCTTCCCTTTCTTTTGTTTTTCAAGCAGTTTTTTCTTACGAGAGATATCACCTCCATAGCATTTCGCCAAAACGTCTTTACGAAGCGCCTTGACGTTTGCCCGCGAGATGACCCTCCCACTGGCCGAAGCCTGGATGACCACATCGAATAATTGCCGTGGAATCAACGCTTTTAGTTTGGTAACCAACGCCTGCCCTTTGTGATAAGCGTCTTCCTTGTGCACAATGGCAGCAAGCGCGTCAACGGGTTCGGTATCCACCAGGATCTCAAGTTTCACCAGGTTGCCAGGTCGGTAATCTAAAAAGTGATAATCCATCGAGGCGTAACCGCGCGTGCGTGATTTGAGATCATCAAAGAAATCAATGATCAATTCAGAAAGCGGAATATCGTAATTCAACTGGACCCGTTTGGGTGCCGGGTAATCCTGATTAAGGAAAGTCCCCCGGCGCTTGGTGACCAGATCCATGATCGTTCCATAAAATTCTGTCGGGGTGATAACTTCCAAACGCATCCAGGGTTCGCGAATTTCGCTGATCGAATTCTCGTCTGGCAGGGTCGCCGGTGAAGAAACTTTTAGGACTTGCCCATCAATCATCACCACTTCGTATTCCACTGAAGGGGCGGTGACCACAATATCAAGATCATATTCCCTTTCGATGCGTTCCTGAATGATCTCCATGTGAAAGAGACCCAGGAACCCACAGCGGAAACCAAAATTTAACGCCTGCGAAGTTTCAGGATCATAGACCAGGGAAGCGTCATTTAACTGCAATTTTTCGAGGGCGTCCTTGAGTTCGGCGTAATCTTCTCCATCCACCGGGTAGATACCCGCAAAGACCATCGGTTTTGGATGTAGATAGCCGGGCAGAGGGTTCGCCGCTGGCCGACTGGCGATTGTGAATGTGTCACCCACACGGCATTCTTTGACCGTTTTCAAGCCGGTGGCCACATAACCAACATCCCCCGCGGTTAATTCGCCGATCGTCACCATACCAGGGGCGAATACCCCCACCTCTACGGGTTTGAGGTCTGTGCCGTTTGCCATCAAATGCAGCATACTGGTGGCCGATAGTGTCCCATCCATCACGCGGATGTAAGCCACCACACCTTTATAAGAGTCATAATGCGAATCAAAGATCAAAGCCTGCAACGGTGCGGTCGGATCGCCTGTTGGAGGCGGCACCTGCTCCACGATCGCGTCCAGCACTTTCTCCACATTCAAACCATCCTTGGCAGACACCTTGAGTATGTTCTCTGCCGGGATACCCATCAACGCCTCGATCTCTTCAGCCACGAAATCAGGCTGTGCGGAGGCAAGGTCAATCTTGTTAATGACTGGGATGATGGTCAGGTTTGCAGCCAGGGCGAGATAAAGGTTGGCAAGCGTTTGAGCCTCCACCCCTTGGGTGGCATCCACCACCAATAAGGCGCCTTCACAGGCGTTTAAAGCCCGGCTGACCTCGTAATTGAAGTCCACATGCCCCGGAGTGTCGATCAAGTTTAACTCGTACTCCTGCCCTTGATACAGATAATTCATCCGCACCGCAGAAGCCTTGATGGTGACCCCTTTTTCGCGTTCAAGGTCCATCGAGTCGAGCACCTGTTCCATCATCTCTCGGTCAGAAACAGTGCCGGTTAACTGAAGCATACGGTCGGCCAAGGTAGATTTACCATGGTCAACATGCGCGATAATACAAAAATTTCGTGTCGTTTTTGAAGACATAATCGGAGTTTAGTATACCTTAATAGTCTTCCCCGCTTCAGGCGAGGTTGGTGGATTCTTCAGAACTTTGAGGTTCGGGATACAGTTTTTCGATCCAGAACGCTGGTTCGCAAAGGATTTTATTCGGATAACTTAAAAGAGTCAGAAACTCAATATTCCCTTTAGGGCCAGTAAGAGGCGAAAGGATCAAACCTTCGATCCCAAAACCTTCTGCAACCGCGAACGACAAAACTTGTTCAAGGATGCGCTTGTGCACCATTGTGTCACGGATGACCCCCTCGCCCTTGGCCGCGTCAGCCCTGCCGGCCTCAAATTGTGGTTTGATTAACGCGATCACTTGCGCGGAGGGCTGCGCCAACCACTTTTTTACCGCCGGCAACAGTGTGCGCAGCGAAATAAAAGAAGCATCGATCGTTACCAACGCGATGGGTTCACCAAAATCATCCACATACCTGGCGTTGGTCCTTTCCATCAAAACCACCTGTGGATGATTGCGAAGTTTCCAGTGCATCACGCCATAGCCCACATCCACGGCAAAAACTTTTGCAGCCCCGTGTTGTAGAAGGCAATCGGTAAACCCCCCTGTGCTGGAACCTACATCCGCGCAAACGAACCCTTCAAGATTCAATAGCGCGAAGGCTTGCAAGGCGCCTAATAGTTTTTCACCACCTCTTGAAACGAACGGGGGGGGTTGGTCTACCTCAATTTGATCCGTTTGACTCACCTTTGCAGCGGATTTTAAGACCACCTGGCCATTCACCCTGACCTCCCCGGCCATGATGATCCTTTGTGCCGCGGTGCGGCTTTCTGCCAAACCGCGTTCTTCCATGAGCAGATCCAGGCGGGTTTTGTCCATGCAACAATTTTACTTGCTTAAAACCAACTTGTGATATATTAATCGCATGCTCAGATACTTATTGAAGGCTATGCGACCCCGGCAATGGACCAAAAACGTTTTTGTTTTTGCAGCCCTGGTTTTTGACCGCCAGTTATTCCAACTGGATTCGTTAAAAAGAACTGCTTTAACCTTCGTTCTATTCTGCCTGATCTCCAGTTGTGTTTACCTGGTCAACGACATTCTTGACATCGAAGCGGATCGCAATCATCCAATCAAGAAGAATCGGCCGATCGCGTCTGGCAAACTGCCCATTGGCGTTGCCACCGCGGCCAGCACGTTATTGCTTTTCATAGCCGTGCTTGGCGCCCAGGCGCTTTCTACGGGGTTGATGATTATTATTGCCGTATATTTCTTATTGAACTTGGCTTATTCAAAGTGGCTGAAACACATGCCGATCATAGACGTGTTGGTGATCGCCGCCTGCTTCGTATTGCGGGTTGCTGCAGGTGTCTCTGTGATCGAGGTGGAACGTTTTTCACCCTGGCTTTATGTGGTTACCACCCTTTTCGCTCTATACATTGGTTTTGGCAAACGCCGCGCGGAACTGATGGTGCTTGTACCTGAGAATTCGCAATCCCACCGTAAAGTGCTTAGCGGTTATTCTCTCGATTTTGTCGACCAACTCATCACCATCGTCTCAGCTACAACCATCATTGCTTATTCCCTTTACACTTTTTCGGCGCCCAACTTGCCTGAAAACCATTCAATGATGTTGACCATCCCCTTCGTGTTATACGGGATTTTTCGCTACCTTTCGCTCATCCAGATCAACAAAGTGGGTGGCGAACCCGAAGAACTGCTCCTTAAGGATCGCCCTCTTCAAGCCACCATCCTTCTTTGGGCGGCCTCAATCGTAGCCATTTTCTACCTTTTCTAAAACGACAATGCCCGCGATCTCCGCTTCGGCTCCAGGTAAGATCATTCTCTGCGGTGAGCACGCAGTTGTGTATGGCAAACCAGCCATCGCGCTGCCAGTGTTCGACGTCTTCACGCGAGTATCCATCCTTGCCCGACCGAACGCCCCCACGGATGATAGCCTGGTGGTCGCGCCCTCTATTGGTTTGAAAGCCAATCTAACCTCGTTGACCAACAACCATCCCATCCGTGAAGCGATTAGATTGGTTTTAGTCCAGTTGAATGTTGACCACTTGCCGGTTTGCGAGATACAAATTCACTCCTCCATTCCTCCGGCTGCAGGACTCGGCTCCAGCGCGTCAACATCCGTGGCGCTAATCAGAGCGATATCTACGTTTCTCGGTCACCCATTTTCTGATGAAGTCAACAGTCAAATCGCCTTTGAAGTGGAAAAAATCCATCACGGCAACCCTTCTGGCATTGACAACAATGTTATCGCTTTTGAAAAAGCGATCAATTTTGTAAAAGGCACCCCGATCGAATTCCTTGAGATCAAGTCTCCTTTCACCCTGGTCATCGCTGACACAGGGATCAAAAGCTCAACCGGCAAAGTGGTATCAGAATTGCGGGAGCGGTACGAAGCCAATCCATCCTTTTATCAACCCCGCATGGATCGGATCGGAGAAATCACTACTGAGGCCAGAAAGATGCTGGATACCGGCGATCTTCCGCGGCTTGGAAAATTGCTCAGCGAAAACCACCAGGTTCTCAAGGAAATAGGCGTTTCCTGCAATATGCTCGACCACCTCGTGGAAACTGCGCTTTCACAGGGCGCGCTTGGCGCTAAATTATCAGGCGGCGGGCAAGGTGGTAATATGCTCGCCATCGTTCGCCCAGAAGATGCTGATCTTCTCTCAGGTAGGTTGAGAGCAGCAGGGGCAGTGAACACCATCATCACCAGGGTTCCATCCAGGGTGACCCCATGAAACAGGAACTCGTTTTCCTGAAACTGGGTGGCTCGGTGATCACGGATAAAGACCAGCCGAACACCCCTGATCTACCTCGAATTCAACAATTCGCCGCCGAGATAGCCCAGGCGCGAAAAGAAAACACCAGCCTCTCGATCCTCCTCGGTCATGGTTCCGGGTCTTTTGGGCACCATGCCGCCAGCCAATATCAAACCCGAGAAGGAGTGACTGCCGCCGTTGATTGGCAGGGATTTGCAATCGTTGGCGAACGCGCTAAAGCGCTCAACCAGGAATTGATGCGTTCTTTCACAGACGCAGGCTTACCGGTCGTTTCGTTTTCACCCTTTTCGATGGTCCGCTCAAACCGCCGCCAAATAATGAGTTGGGACATTTCCAGCTTCGAGGTGTGTTTGAAGCTAAACTTGATTCCTGTGATTTATGGAGATGTGATTCTGGATCGTTCGTTAGGCGGGACGATCCTTTCCACTGAAGAGCTGTTCGCATACCTCGCCGCAAAACTGCACCCTTCACGGGTTTTGCTTGCCGGCTTGGAAGAAGGTGTCTGGAAGGATTTTCCAGCCCGTGAAAGCATCCTCAAACTGATCACCCCCGGCCTCGAGAAGGACTATGATTCGACGATCCACTCCTCCGCCTCAAAAGATGTGACTGGCGGCATGCGTTCGAAGGTGGACGCCATGCTCAAACTCGTTGAGAAAGTTCCCGAACTTGAAATTCAGATTTTCTCTGGTGTAAATCCAGGATCGATATATCAGGTATTGCAGGGTTCACACATCGGCACTGTGATCAGAAATTCGAAAGGATCAGACCATGATTTACAACCGTGAATATCAAGAAACCCTTGAAGATCAAATGCTGGCTCCTTACGCGGTGCATTCCAAAAACTCAAAGGGCAGAAAATATCCCGAGTCTGAGCCGGATTACCGCACTTGTTTTCAGCGCGATCGCGATCGGGTCTTGCACACCACCGCCTTTCGCCGTCTTGAATACAAAACCCAGGTTTTTATCAATTATGAGGGCGATTATTACCGCACCCGTCTCACTCATACCCTGGAAGTGACCCAGATCGGACGTACGATCGCGCGCGCCTTGGGCGCGTGTGAAGACTTGGTGGAAGTAATTTGTATGGCGCATGATATGGGGCATCCCCCCTTCGGGCACAGCGGCGAAAGTACCTTGAACGCCTTGATGAAAGACTTTGGCGGGTTTAATCACAATCACCATTCATACCGCATCGTCACCGAGATCGAAAGGCGTTATCCTCAGTTCCCAGGCCTCAACCTCTCCTGGGAGGTTTTGGAGGGTATGGTCAAGCACGAAACCGAATACGATAAAACCGATGCCCTCGAGTTCGATCCGTCTTTGCGCGGGCACCTCGAAGCCCAGATCACCAACGTGGCCGACGAGTTGGCTTACACCTCTCACGATCTGGATGACGGTCTGCGCTCTGGCATCATCACGCCCGAGATGCTAAAGGGCATTGAAGTCTGGGACAAGGTGGCCGGAAAGTACCTGGTTGATGCCTGTAACTTGGATGACATCACCCGTCATCAGATCATCCGAGACCTCACCGGCTTGCAAGTGAACAGCATGATTGCCGATTCTGCAGCGCGTATCGAAGCCAGCGGCCTCCAAACCCAACTTGATTTACAGTCCTTGCCCCACAATGTGGTTGGGTTTGGCGACACGATGAAACAGATGAACCGGCCTTTGAAAGACTTCCTCTACAAAAACATGTATCATCAATACCGCGTTGTGCGGATGCACAAGAAAGCCGAGCGTATCCTGACTGAGCTGTTTAACGCTTATGTAATAGAACCTACGATGCTTCCCAAACACTTCCAGGATCAGATCGAAGAAAAAGGCAAACAACGCACCATTTGTGATTACCTGGCTGGCATGACAGACCGTTTTGCCGTCGATGAGTATTCCAAATTGTTTGACCCTTCCCTCCTGCCTTGAAGCACATTAGAATTGCACTTCAATAAAAATGGAGAATCGATGAAACAAGCCACATATTTAACTGCTGAAGGGGAGAAGAAATTGCGTGCCGAACTGGAAAATCTTTCCGGCCCGGTCAGGCATGAATTATCGGTGCGTTTAAGAGCCGCCATCCAGATGGGCGACCTTTCTGAAAATGCGGATTACAAAGCTGCAAAAGAAGAACAAGGATTCATGGAAGGCCGCATCCAGGAGTTGATCAATTTATTGGGCGATGTGGTCATTATTGAGGAAAACAACCAACCTTCCAGCGTGGTAGAAATCGGCTCTAAAGTCACCATCCAGGAAGACAACGAACCAGTTGAAACCTATCAATTAGTTGGCCCGCAAGAAGCCGACCCTGCCAAGGGCAGAATCTCATACAGTTCACCCATCGGAAGTGCCTTGCTCGGCCATCAGGTTGGAGAAACGGTCACGGCGACCACGCCCACTGGCCCAATTTGCTTTAAAATTCTTGAAATTGCTTAAAAAATAATCCCCACGAAAGTGGGGATTATCATTTCGAACCAATTACTTTGGCCAGACCGCGATTTCTAGGGTCAGGCGTTCAAAGAAGCTTCCAGCAGGTAAGGCACCCTGTCCGTAAACCAGTTCTACTACACGGGCTTCCATCTGCAAAGTCGCGGTTTCGAGCAAGACCTGTTGCCCGGGTTCAACAAGCATGGGTTCGCCCTTCGAAGCCAGACGCTGACGAATAGCGGGGTCATTCATGGCATGGTTGCTCATCAAGACCTTGGTGACCGTTTGAATATCATTCTTATCAAACAACCATACTTCAAAGGCGGTTACTTTTTTCGGATCCCCTACACCGATCGTGTCAGAAATGCCCACACCACATTCACCCAGGAATTCTCCCGTTTGGGCATCAATGCTGAAGGAATCATCATACAGGTCGTCGCCAATGACGTAAGTGGTCATGAAATGCGCTGCAGGTCCTTGCTCGCCAGAGGCGACAGGACGGGCAGTTTTTGCGGGCATGGTTTGCTCCGTGTAGCCCTCATCCACTTCACCGTAATCTTCTTCAAAATCTTCGGTTGGCAGTTGGTCTTTTTTCTTGCGTTTTCGAATAAAGAAAATGTAAACCAGCGCTCCACCGATCAGCAGGAACAACGCGCATAAGACGGAAATTAAGATGGTTGAGGTTTTCGTGGCAGGCTTGACAGCCGCGGTGGTCGTCGCCATGGGGATGGGAGTCTCGGCCACACCACCAATTGGCGCTTCGGTGATCGTCACCCCGGCCAGAAGAGCCGATTTCAACGCCATCACATCCGGGTCTCCCGCCTGGTAAGAACATCCACCCGTTTGAAGGGAGTCGAGCATGAAGGGGTTCGTTTGCAGGTCCATGCCAAGAGAATCGATTCGCGCGGCTGCGAGGGCAGTGTTCTGATTGACTTTGAATGAATCCACTACCATGCACAAGTATTGAGCTTTAAGGTCCGCGCGCAGGTAACTGGCATCGGCATCCTTCCATTCCACCGGCCAAACCATCCAGCCGAGGATCGGAAACCCGATAATCAAACCGATTACCAAGCCGGCAATTCCGCTGTACAAAGGTCGTGAAAGAAGCGTTTTAATTTTGTCCATAATTCACTCCTGCAGGGTTTTCACCTGAACCTTACCTTGTGAAACGAGTATTGATGGATCGTCCAGTTTTAAACCGATCGATCCATTCAATATGATGCAATATTTATGCCTAATCCTGGAATACTTCCCCGATTTGTTCGAGCAGGAAACTTTCTGAACAAACTGTGCACTGCGCTTCTTTTTTGTTGGAAATGACCATCAACCCGCCGCAACTCGGGCATGGTTTGGCGATTGGGCGTTTCCAATTGGTGAAATCACATTCGGGATAATTGGCGCAACCATAAAAAACACGACCTTTCCGGGTTTTGCGCATCACAAGGTCTCCGCCGTCTTTGGGGCAAACCACGTTGATCTTTTCAAGGATGGCTTCGGTGAACCGGCAGGCTGGAAAATTGGAACAACTAATAAATTTTCCAAACCTTCCCCAACGGATTACCAGGTCGTGGCCGCATTTGGGGCATTCCCTGCCGATCTTTTCCGGTTCTGACTTGGTCACAGGCATTTCTGCTTGCGCTTTTTTGACTTCAGGTTCAAAAGTGGAATAAAAATCGCCAATCACCTTTTGCCAGGCTTCATGTCCTTCAGCTACTTGATCCAGGTTTTCTTCCATACTGGCGGTAAAGCCCAGGTCAACAATATCAGGGAAATGATCCACCACCAAATCATTGACCAGGAATCCCGTTTCTGTAGGAGACAGGCGCTTCGCCTCGCGAACCACGTATCCCCGCTGCTGGATGGTAGACAGGATCGGCGCGTATGTGGATGGACGGCCAATGCCATTCTCTTCAAGCACCTGCACCAGGGTCGCCTCTGTAAATCGCGGTGGCGGTTGGGTAAAGTGCTGTTCGGGGATGAGCCGGATCAATTTCTGCTTCTGACCCTCTTCCAGACCGGCCGGGATGCGGATATTCTCACCTTCCTCGGATTTCGCGTCTTCATCCGCAGTTTCTTCATAAACAACAAGGAAACCCGCGAATTTTATCGTCGAACCGGACGCGCGGAAGAGATACTTGTGCGCCTGCCCGTCAGCCAAAACATCCACAGATAATGTGTCGTAAACCGCGGATTCCATTTGTGAAGAAACAAAGCGCTGCCAGATCAACAAATAGAGTTTGTATTGTTCTGGCGATAAGTATGATTTGATGGTATCGGGTTGTCGCAGCACCGACGTTGGGCGAATGGCTTCGTGAGCTTCCTGCGCTGACTGGGCGCGGGTTTTGTATTGCGGCGGTGTCGGAGGTAAGTAATCTTTACCATATGTTTTTAAAACAAAATCACGTGCTTCTTTTTGGGCGACCTCGGCGATATTGGTCGAGTCGGTTCTCATGTACGTGATCAAGCCGGTCGTGCCGCCCTCACCCATCTCAAGCCCCTCATAAAGTTGTTGGGCGATGATCATCGTGCGGCGGGCGGTGTACCCCAGGCGTCTGGAGGCTTCCTGTTGCAATGTGGATGTAATAAAAGGGGCGGCGGGTTTTCTGCGCCGTTCGCTCTTTTTAATCTTCTGAATGATAAAGGGGGCGGCTTCAATGTCAGCCAAATAACTTTCGGTTTTTTCCCGGTTAGATAGATCGGGGTCTGAATCGTCAATCTTTACCAACTTGGTGACGTAAGCCGCCTTTTTAGCCTCTGGAGTGATCTCAGCCTGGATGGACCAATACTCCACCGGTACAAAGGCGTCGATCTCACGTTCACGTTCCACGATAAGGCGCAATGCCACGGATTGGACCCGTCCGGCAGACAACCGGCTGCGAACTTTTTCCCACAATAATGGGCTTATCGAATAACCCACCAAGCGGTCGAGGATCCGGCGTGCCTGTTGGGCATCGACCAGATTCATGTAGATGTCGCGAGGATGTGCAAAGGCTTCATTAATCGCGCTTTCAGTGATCTCATGAAAGACCACCCGATGTGTCAAACTCGGGTCGATCTCCGCGGCTTCCAATAGATGCCAGGCGATCGCTTCACCCTCGCGATCAGGGTCAGTGGCCAGGTAGATCTGCTCTGCTTCTTTCGCAAGAGCTTTTAACTCTTTAACCACCACCCTTTTTTCATTGGGAACCCTGTACTTGGGTGCAAAGCCATTTTCAACATCCACCGAAAGTTCCGAGCGCAAGAGGTCTCTAACGTGCCCCACGGAAGCCCGCACGACGTAACCCTTCCCCAGGAACCGGCCCACTGTCTTGGCTTTGGCTGGGGATTCCACGATCACCAATTTTCCGCTGCGCGGTTTAACTTTTTTTGCAGGTTTCTGCATACCTTCATGCAAGGGCGTTCCCCCCATGCGGTACATACTTGTGCCGCATATGGGGCATTTTCCACGGGTGACCGGAGTGCCTACGGCGTTAAACTCTGCGACGGCGTCCTGGATCTCCCGTTTGGTTTTGCATTTCACACAATAAGCTTCCATAAATTCCTGACCTATAAAAACGGAGTGTATTGATTGTCTTTTAGATATTGGACTAATTCCTTGATCTTTTGCGATTCACCCCGCGGGCAGATCATCAGAGCATCTGGTGTGTCAACGATGATCATGTTTTGAAGACCTATCGTCACCACCATACGTTTTGGAGAAGTGGAATATATCAGTGAATCGTCGGTGTCCATACCCACATGGTTAGCATTGATGGCAATATTACCATTGAGATCAGGGGTGAGCACATCAAACAACGAATCCCAACTGCCCACATCATTCCAGCCTAAATTGCTGGCAGGCAGCACCACCACACGATCAGACTTTTCCATAATGCCGTAATCAATCGTTTGCGGCTTAATGGCGGACCAGGCGGTTACAAAATCAGGGTTTCCATGATCGACCATCAATTTGGGTTCCAATTGTTGAATGGTGGCGTGCAATTGCGGCATGTATCTTTTGATCTCTTGAAGAATGACATCCACTTTCCAGATGAACATGCCCGAATTCCAACTGTACTTGCCATCACGTAAAAATTCCACCGCCCTGGCTTCAGAGGGTTTTTCGATAAATGCATCCACCTTGAAGGCTTTGACATGTTCGAAAGAATCCACCTGTTCGCCGGCTTCAATATATCCATACCCGGTAGCCGGGAAAGTGGGTTGGATACCCATGGTCACAAGCACGCCGCTCTTCGCCATTTCGTAAGCAGCGGACAATACTTCCTGAAAATCAGGCACATTTTGGATAAAGTGATCCGCGGTGAGGATGGCGATGACGGCTTTATCATCCAGTTTTTGAATGGCTGCTGCCGCCATAGCCACCACGGCGGCGGTTCCACGCGGCATGGGCTCAATAATAAAGTTTTTTAGGGGGACTTGTGGAGCGAGTGCGCTTAACGCTTTCACTTGTTCTTCGACGGTGACCACATAAATTTGTTCGATCGAGAAAATGCCTTCGAGTCTTTCAAGCGCGATCTCAAAGAGAGATTTTCCGCCAAACAACCGCAACATTTGTTTCGGGCTTGCTTTTCGAGAAAGCGGCCAGAGCCTGGTGCCCCCACCGCCTGCCATGATCACAGCAAAAAAATGTTTATCCACGTTCATTGGTTTGATAAAGCCCTTTCGTTTCACGGGTGGCAACGTAATTCATGCCGCCAACGTGCGCGGCCATCCCCTTTAATTCCATCATCGTGAGTGTAGCCGATACTTCGTTGATAGGCAACCCCGCCAATCCGCAAATCTCGTCTACGTGGGTGGGTTCCTGTGATAAATGCTTTAAAATGTTCTCTTCAGCCGGGTTAAGGGGGAGCTTCTTGCGGCTCAACTGCTTTTCAGGGATTTTCTCGAGTTTCAAAATCTCAAGAATCTCCTCCATTTTTAAAAGCGGACGCGCCCCTTCCTCAATGAGTTTGTTGGTGCCTTCGCTTTGGGGTGTGAGAATGCTGCCCGGAACCGCGAATACGTCTCGACCCTGATCCACCGCGAATTCAGCGGTGATCAACGCTCCACTGGTTTCGCCCGCCTCCACCACAATGGTAGCCAGCGATAAACCAGAGATGATACGATTTCGGGGTGGAAAGTTAACTCCGTCAGGCGGTGTGCCAACAGCATAATCGCTGATAATGGCACCTTGCTGGATGATTTCTTGCGCCAGTTTTCGGTGCTCGGGAGGGTAGATCACATCCACCCCGCTGCCCAGAACAGCAAAGGTTCGGCCGCCCGCTTGCAGCGCTGCCTGGTGTGCGATCGCGTCTACACCCCTCGCCAACCCGCTCACCACAGTGATACCGTTCTGCGCCAAAAAATGGGCGACCTCCACGGTCACCTGCCGGCCGTAAGGAGTTACACGGCGCGTCCCCACCACGGCCACAGCCCAATCATCTTCCACGTTGATAGAACCATTGACGAACAACACGGGGGGCGCCTGGTTGATCTCTTTCAATCGGCGAGGGTAATCTGCATCGTCCCAGGTGACCACCTTGATGTTTTTTGTGTGGATATTGTTCATGACCACATCCAAGTCCACTTGATGGCGGACCCGGTTGAGGTTTTCGATAATTTTGGGTGAGATTCCAGCGGCTACAAAACCGTCTGCGGGTGAGTTCCACGCAATTTCCAGGGAACCAAAAAACTCCAGGATCTGCTTAAATCGAACGGCACCTATCCCTTTGACAAGATTAAATCCCACCCAATATGCTTTTGGATCCAACCTAACCTCTTATTCCCACTCAGGCAGTCGGACGATCATTTGCTTTCTTTCCCGTTCCACGGATAAAATGACACTCTTAATAGCGGGGATGAGCACTTCGCCGCCTTCTTCTGTTTTGATCACGTAAACATCATTGGCGCCCGTGGTGATGATCTCGGTCACTTTCCCAACGAGGTTTTGAGATTCATCCAGAACTTCCATGCCCAAGACTTCGTGATGGTAAAACTCGCCATCTGGAAGCGTGTTGGCATCTTCGGTCTTAATATACACCAACTGATTGCGCAATACAGCAGCCTGGTCGCAATCGGTGAATCCTTCAAAAGCGACCAATAGCTTGGAACCATTGGGTCGCAGGTTGATAAGGGTAACCTCACGATAATTTTTACCGACGAAAACCTGGTTTCCTGGTTTGATCCGGTCCGGAAAATCAGTCATCAGATCCATGACCATTTCGCCCTTCACGCCGTGTGTGCGCTGAAGTTTACCAATGGCCAAAAATACAGGCCCGCCCGACTGGGGCGAGCCTGATTTGTTTTCTTTCAAAGGGGAGTGAGTCCGTACGTCGGTCATCGCGGTTCGGCAACATCCAGGGTGGCTTGTTTGCCTTCGCGGGCAGCCGCCACTCTCAATAAGATCCGCATGGCGTTTGCCACTCGGCCGCTTTTTCCGATCACTCTGCCCATGTCTTCTTTGGCAACGTGCAATTCAAGGTTTTCCCGGCCACCATTGCGAAACTGGGAAACGATCACCTGTGAAGGATCATCAACAAGCGAAAGTGCGATATATTCGATCAGCTCTTTCACAGAACCTCCTTCCGCTTGGATCTGCGGCGGACGATATGATGAAGATTGCCGTTTTTCCATCACGATAACTAGGCTTTAATCTTTGCTGCCCGTTCGGCGTAAGCCTTTTTGGCTTCGTCGAGCAGGGTTTCAATATTTTCGCCTTTTTTGAAGCGTTCGTATCGGTCAGCCAATCCAACGCTTTTGAAAAGCTTCATCACCGATTCACTGGGAACAGCACCGTTCTTGATCCATTCGTAAACACGGTCTTCCTTGACCTCGAATGAAAATGGTTCAGTGGTGGGGTTGTAGCTGCCAATGATCTCCAGAAATTTACCATCGCGCGGGCTCTCAATATCTGCCACCACGATGCGATAACTGGGTTGGTGCCTCAAACCGGTACGGCGTAAACGAATTCTAACCATCGAGCATCTCCTGTTTCTCTAAAAATGATCAAATATGCGTGATTCCGAAAATCCACGTTGGCAAGGGAGCGCTGAAGGGAGCGCGAACCGCCGTTTCATTCATGATCACTTGAACAGACGGGAAAGTCCTTTCCCGTTCGTTTTCTGTAAGGTCTTCATCAAACGTTGCGCGTCGCGGAACTGTTTGATTAGACGGTTGACTTCCTGAACTTCAGTCCCCGCTCCGCTGGCAATTCTGCGGCGGCGTGAGGCGTTCAAGAGGTCGGGGTCCCGGCGTTCCTTGATGGTCATCGAGTTGATGATCGCTTCGGTACGCTTCATTTGGCGTTCGGTGTCTTCAGGTGAAACGTTTTGCGCCATCTTCCCCATTCCACCGGGAAGCATGTCCATCACCTGCGAGAGTGGGCCCATTTTTCTCAGTTGTTTAAGCTGATTTGAAAAATCCTCAAGGTTAAACTGCCCCTTAAGCATTCGAGCGGTTTGATCTTTTTCGATCTTTTGATCAAACGCGGCTTCAGCTTTTTCAATCAGCCCAATCATATCACCCATTCCCAAAATTCGCGATGCCAATCGGGAAGGATCGTAAGATTCGAGTGCATCAATGCCCTCGCCCACACCCAGGAACTTGATCGGGACGCCGGTGACCGAGCGGACCGAGATGGCTGCGCCCCCACGCGCGTCGCCATCCATTTTGGTGAAGATCAATCCGGTGATCTTGATCGCATCGCGGAATCCCTCCGCAATATGCAGGGCTTCCTGACCGATCATCGCGTCTACTACCAACAGGGTTTCAATTATTTTTACTTTTTTGGCAATGGATTGGAGTTCATCCATCAAAGGCTGATCCAGTTGCGAGCGGCCAGCGGTGTCAATGATGACAACTGTATAGCCACCTTTTTGAGCTTTGTCAAAGGCTCGATGAGCCAGATCAGGTGGTTTGAGGGTAGTGTCGGCGATCACATCAACGCCGATCTTCTCGCCAAGGGTCTGCAATTGTTTGACGGCAGCCGGCCGATAGGGATCCGCGGCCACCAGGAGAACTCTTTCGCCTTCTGAGCGCAATTTGCGAGCCAGTTTTGCTGCCGCTGTTGTCTTCCCGGCGCCCTGCAAACCGACTAGCATCACAGCGTAAGGTTTTACTCCGCTGAGATTTAATTTTTGAACCTCGCCAAGTGTAGCGATCAACTCTTCGTTGACGATCTTGATCACTTGTTGTGCGGGGTTTAACGCCTTTGAAACTTCAGCGCCAACCGCGCGTTCACGCACCCGGCCAGTAAATTCCTTAACAACCCCATAATTGACATCCGCCTCAAGCAAGGCAAGCCGCACTTCGCGCATCATCGCATCCACGTCAGCCGCGGATAATTTTGCGCGGCGGCGTAATTGTGTGAAGACTTCGTTCAATCGGCTGGTCAGGTTTTCAAACATGGGATAGCTGTCTCTCTATATTAATGAAGACGAAAAACAGGCAGGATTTTAGCGTACGTAGCCTGTTCGGTCAAGGTATGCTGGTTGGTGGAAAATCAATCTTAGGATTCCGGGACGGTATACAACTGCATTGGGTCAAAAAGTTGGAACTCACCACTAATGCGCCACATACAATAATTGTGACGTTCAAGATCAGTGGTTGTACTGTCATAATGCCCCATGCTGGTAAAGGACGCGTTCGAAGGGCCGATACGCATTTCAAGGTGCAGATGCGGCGCGGAGGATGCCCCGGTGTTACCCACCATACCCACCTGGTCACCTGTAGCGATGGTTTGGCCAAGTTTTACAACGGCTGGTTCCTTCATGTGGGCGTATAGTACATACAACGATTGGGCATTGGGATCCCACCAATCTGCGAAACCGGTTGGGCAAGTTAAGCGGTTGCTTGGGCTCGCCGGCACGCTCGATTCCTCGGACAATTGGATTGAATCCACAAAATCCTTGGGCAGGCTGGAGAGTGGTGTTTCCACGATCACCATGTAGCCGTAAGGGTTGCGGATACGGTTGTAGGCGGAAGCGACCTTGCCTGGAAAGATGGAAAGCACAGGCACCCCTTCAATGGAAGTCAGGTTTCCACGCCGCCAGAAGCCAAAGTCGACGCCATGATGACCTGAATCTTCACCCGGCGGGGGTAATTCAAATTGTTGTGTAATGATCCCAGCCAGTTCGGTGCGGCCAATAGCTTGCAAGGGTGAAGCCACCAGAGTGGTAAAGTCATTCACCACCGGAGTTCCCGCAGAGGTGGTCGTAGAGGTCAATTGTGGCATCAAGGTAGCGGTCGGTGGCACCGTGGGTGCAGTTGTGCTCGTGGCAATAACCGTGGCCGTTGGCGTGTTGGTTAAGGTCTGAGTGGGCTGTTCCGTCTGAGTCGCTAAAGTGGTAGCCGTGATTTCCAGGGTGGGTGTTGCGGGTACGGGCGTTGCGTGCACCATTTCTTTAAGACCCAATGAGACGGAAGGTAAAGGTTGCGAACGCTCTTCAGGTAGTGGTAATACCGTTGTTTCGTTAGGTGGAAGCGCGAGGTTTTTTAACCCAAATACAAGAACAAGAGAAATGAAAATAACCGCTGACAGCACGTGAACGGCCAGCGTGGTAAAAATCGAAAAATATTTTAATGGCTTAATGAATTCGTCACGTCGCATCGGAACCTGATCCGGCCCGGCAAGATTCAGCCGTGATGATGATTACCGTAGAAAGCAATTAGTCTACTTTCTACGGTAATCGGATTTACAGATAAATTATTTCTTTTGTGTCGGTTCGGTGAAGAGATCCCCTGGGGCATCAAGTTCTTCGGGTGGATTTGCTCGTTGAACAGGCGCTTCGCGACGAGTTTGCACGCGCGCTGGTGCTTGTTGGCGCACAGGAGCGGGTGTGAATTCTTCTTCGTCTTCGTCAGCGAAAGTCGACCGCAATCTTCTTCCAAAAGAATTACCGGATGGTTCAGAGGTTAGCGTTTCGCCGTAGAACAATGCGCGGACACGTCGGTTAAAGAGAAATGCTAAAACCGCAACATCCAGAACGGTCAACAAGAAATAGCCACACAAACCACCAACAACCACCCCCGCAACCGCGGCGGCATCTGGCAATAAATTATTGACGATCGGGAATCCGGCACCGATGAGAATGAATAATCCACCGATGGTGCCGAAAAGGGCCAGGAAAACCGCTCCCATTCTGGCTGAGTTTTTCAAAGCGATCAAGCCGGAACCAGTGATGCCGTAGAAAATGGCCAGGAAGATTCCCACGATGACACCCACGATGGGCAAGAAGATCGAGCCGCTTGTTGCGGCCAAGGTGAACCCGGGCATGATCGCGAAGATCACGATTGCCAGAGCGCCTACCAGTGATAGGATGGCTAGAAGGAAATGATAGGATGCCACCAGCATCACCCCATCTCGTACGGTTTTATCGCTTTGAGTCATGGTCGTTCCTCCGTTTTGTCATAATTCAGGCAAACTTCATATTATTTAAAACAAAAAAAAACGAAATGGAAATTATTTTCTTGAATAAGATATTACCACAAGCAGATTTTAGTGTCAATTTGAGCGGTATCAAAAAACGAGCGCAGGAAACCCGCGCTCGTTTGATAATAAGAACCAAAATCTCAGCTCGGGTCGGCTTCTGTGTTGACTTCTGGCGCGGGCTCTGCCTCTGTTTCGGGTAACTTGCCATTCAAGACTACATGAGAGATTTTTTCAAAAACGGGAACCAGGCGGTCTGGGAAAGGCTGGCTCACCCATTCGGAGTGGATCAACGTTTTCGAATAAGGGATACCTGTCAGTATTTTCGATCCAGCCAATAATGGGGTTGATTTTAATCGTTCGTTCCAGCTTTCCATCGTACTTTCTTCCCACTTGGCGTTGCCGATGCCCACCGGAATAATACCACCGAGCCGTTTTCGCTGCCGCAGCACGAGTTGGATCGTATCGGCTGTCGGTTTACGATTTTGCACCGAAAGCATGAGAGGGACGAAAACTTTTTCAGTCACCGCCGCGATTGACATGTTGACCAGGAAAGGCGAAGTGCCTGAATCGATCAACACCAAAATATCGTCTGCGAACGCCGCGTCATCCAACGCGTAGCGAAGCAACTCTGGGGTTTCGCCCATGCTCATCAGACTCGTCACCCGGTAATCCGCGGGGAGGACGAAAACATTTTCATTGTATGGCGATTTTACCAGGGCTTTGGCCACAATGGCTCGCGCGTTCGTGTTTTCACGTACTGTCTCGAGTACATTAAAGATTGTGGGGGAAGATTTACCGTCGATGATCTCGCGAGCTTCCAATCCCAGGAATAAGGTGGTGCATCCACCTTGAGGGTCAATATCAATGATGATGACCCGTTTATTTAATTTTTGAGAAACATAATTGGCGAGCAAACCCGTGATGGTGGTCTTGCCTGTGCCACCCTTCATTGAAGTAAAGGTCGTTATCATAAGCCCAGATTCCCTTCGTGATTCAAACAATATGAAATTTTAGCACACTATTGAGGTTGAAACTACACCATTCATCAAGGTTCTTCGTCATCCCAAGGGTTCTAGCCTGGTCAGCCAGCCTTGAAACTACTTTTTGAGTAACCTTTAATGGGGTTGTGGGTTTTATAGTCATCAAAATACTTATGGATTTAAGATTAATGGAGAATTACCATGTCTAAAGTTATGATTGTTACTGATAGCACCTCAAACATCCCCGCAGAGATGTTAAATGGAAACCCGGTTAAGATCCTGCCATTGCAGGTGATTTGGAACGGTGAAATCTTGAGAGATGGAGTAGACATTCAACCCAAGGAATTCTATGAGCGCCTCGCCGTGGACAAGAATATGCCCTCGACTTCGCAAGCTACACCTGAAGAATTTAAGGCAGCCTACACCAATTTGTTGAACGCCGGATACGACATCTTAAGCATTCACATCTCTGGAAAACTCAGCGGAACTCTTGACTCGGCTGTTCAGGCAAAGCGTGCTCTTAAGGACGGTAACATAGAATTAGTGGATTCCAACAGCACCAGCATGGCTTTGGGTTTTCAGGTGATGGCCGCCGCCCGCATGGCCGCAGCCGGCGCGACACTTGCAGAATGTAAAGCCGTGGCTCTCGAAGCTTCCAAACATACTGGCGTTTTCTTTGCGGTGAACACACTCGAGTTTCTACATCGTGGCGGAAGGATTGGCGGAGCGGCAGCCTTCATGGGTCATTTGCTGAATCTTAAACCCTTACTACAACTTCGTGACGGCAAGATTGAAGCCGTTGAGAAGGTTCGCACCCTTTCTAAAACCATTGACCGATTACTTGACCTTGTTGAAGCCAAACTGGATAAGGAAAAAGGACCGATTCGGTTGTGCGCCATCCACGCCAACAGCCCCGCCGAAGCGGAGGAATTATTGGCCAGGGCAGTCAAACGCATCGCCACACCCCTTGTAGCCGACGCGGTCATCTCTAATGTCAGCCCCGTCTTGGGTACCCACACAGGCCCAGGCGCTTTAGGCCTCGCCTATATGTCTGGGATGTAAATTTATTTTTCATTTCTTGTTATCCTGGCAGTTCACAAAGACTGCCAGGTTTTTTCTTTAATGGGCTTTCTGGTAAAATGACCTCATCCAAACATCCTTGAGGTCATGATGAAAAATTTTCCAAAATTGGGCATCCAAATCCCCGATCTTCTCCTTCCCGCCAAATCAATTGATCTAAGAAAATGGGCAGTCATCGCTTGTGACCAATTCACCGCCCAACCGGAATATTGGCAACAGGTGGCTGAGCAGGTCGGTGACTCTCCTTCAACGCTTCACATGATTTTCCCTGAAGTCATGCTAGGCAAGCCCGGTGAAGAAAACCGCATCGCCGCTGTACAACAAAAAATGAACGACTATTTAAAACAAGGCACCCTGGTGGATTACACGGGCATGATCTACGTGGAACGCACCTGTGGTGACAAAACCCGGCGTGGATTAATGGTGGCGCTCGATCTTGAACACTATGATTTCAACCGCGGGTCCACCAGCCTCATCCGGGCAACCGAGGGCACCATATTAGACCGCCTGCCACCCCGCATTAAGATACGCCAGAACGCCATGCTTGAGTTGCCTCACATCCTGGTTTTGATCGACGACCCTGATGATTTGGTCCTCGGCTCCATCGAAAAACAAAAGCAAACCCTTGGGATAGCTTACGATTTTGACCTGATGCAATCCAGCGGTCACCTGTCCGGCCGATATGTTGACCACCCTGCCCTTCAGGAAGAGGTAGTGCGAAACCTGAACCAATTAAATGATCCGGCAGTCTTTCAGAAAAAATACAATGTGGGTACCGAAGTACCAGTTTTGCTATACGCAGTCGGCGACGGCAACCATTCACTCGCCACGGCCAAATCGATCTGGGAAAAACTTAAACCAACGGTTGGCATGGACCATCCTGCCCGCTACGCTCTGGTGGAGATCGAGAATGTTCATGATCGCGCTCTTGAGTTTGAGCCGATCCACCGCCTGCTTTTCAACCTCAAATCAGATCCCAAGACCGCCATGCAGTCATACTTTGGCAGCCGCTTAGACGTCCTTCCGGCCGACTCCATGCAAACCATGATGAGTCAGGTCCAACAAAGTCCAACAAATGAACACCGCTTTGGGTTCATCACAGCGCAAGGAATAAACGTGGTCAAGATCACAAATCCAAAATCGAACCTCGCGGTTGGCACCTTGCAAGAGTTCCTCGATGCCTGGCTGAAAACGGGAGAGGTTGGTGAGATCGATTATGTGCATGGTGATGAAACCATTTGCGAATTGGGTGCAAAAAAAGAATGCGTTGGTTTTTACCTCGCGGGCATGTCCAAGAGTGAGCTCTTTAAAACTGTCATCTTGGATGGCTCACTTCCCCGCAAGACCTTTTCAATGGGCAACGCCCACGAAAAACGGTTCTATTTTGAAGCCAGAAGAATCTTGAAAAGTTGATCGGTAGAGAAAATGACTGAGCTGACAACAGATTCCCTCCCCGGTGACAACCGCATCCTCTCATTACGCGCCATTAAGGTTGGTAATGACCGTATTGTAACCAAGGTGGATCTTCACGATAACCACTCCAGACCCAACCTGGCACTCTTCATAACGGATGCAGAAGGTGATGAGGTTTCAAGGTCTTTGATTATGGGCACCATTGAAAGTAGCATCAAATTCACCTTGCACATCAGGGTCGTTAACCCCATTGAACCTTTATCCGTAACCTGTGTGACCTTTCACGAAGAAGACCACCCGCTGGACTCTAAAACGATTCCGGTTTCATGAAATTATCAACCCATCTGGACTCCAGGTGGGTTATGTTTTTCTTCAGGTCCTCACTTCGGTACAGTTATTGCATCCAATACTCTGATGGAAACACATATTATATTAATCAAAAACACTTTCGACAATTGGAACTCTTAAGCATGAGTAGATCCAACCACGCCCTATTGATCTGCCTGACCTTTCTCGTTTTAAGTGCATGCGCGCCTAAAACTCCGATTCCCACACCCGATCTAACCAGTGAGCCAGAAGTCGAGGTGATCCTCAAAACTACGGAACCCACCGTTGGTAGTGTGATTGCGCCCACCTCAACAACCACTCTGATGCCGGTTACTCAAAACGGAACAACCCAGTCACAAGCGGGATTGATCTTCTTTTCGATGTCAGACGGTGCTTATAAACACCTGTTCGCGTATCACCCTTCTTACTTGCCAATCACTCGTTTAACCGATGGCGCCTGGGATGATGAATCGCCAACGGTGAGCCCGGATGGAAACCAGGTCGCTTTTCTCTCCAATCGAAGCGGAAAATGGGATATATACCTCCTTGATCTGCGTACGAATACCCTTTCCCAAGTTACCGAAAGCCCCGAGTTTGAAGGCAGTTTCGGTTGGTCGCCCGACGGAAAATATTTAATCTATTCAGTCTACCTCAGCGACCACTTTGACCTTTTCATTCAATCCCTGGTCAATCTGGAAGAACCTCTATATCAATTGACAAATGGTGGCTCCAATAATACCCAACCCGCGTGGTCACCAGATGGCAGCCGCATCGCCTTTGTCACCGACCGCGAAGGCAACAACGAGATTTGGATCGCACAGGTGCCAAATCTTGAAGACTCCTTCACCAAGCTAGCAGGTGAACCAGGTGTCGAGTTTACACATCCAGTTTGGTCTCCAGATGGATTACAACTAGCCTGGGCAAGAACTCAAACCAGCTCCGAAATCCAGATCTTTCAAACCGCCTCGCCAGATATACCGCCAATAACCCTCGGTTACGGAACCCAGCCAGTTTGGATTCCTGACGGTAACGGGGTTTTGGCCGCCTTGATCCTGCCTAACCATACTGAATGGGTGGCTTACGCGATTGAGGATCAACACTTGATCCTTCCCCCGATCAAATTGTCAGGCAGCCTCGCTGGTTATGACTGGAAGGCAGGGAATCTCTCTGAAAACGTAAAATATTTCCTCGCGAACCATGAGATTGCTCAACCCGCCCCATTGTGGACTGATTTCCGCACTGTCGCCCCGGATGAAACAGGTCGGATTGGGCTGGTGGAAATTAGCGGCATTGAAGCGCCCGAACCCTGGCTATCTGATGCTGCCGATGAAAGTTTTTCAGGCTTGCGAGGCTTGGTCTCCGAGAAGATCGGTTGGGACTTTTTGAACACACTTTCCGACGCGGCCATGTCACTAACAGCCACCGCTCAACCCCAAATCACTCCGAATTGGTTCTTTACCGGGCGAGCGATCGCGCTCAACCTGGCACCCTACGAAGCGGATTATCTCGTCGCCAGCCGGGAAGATTTCGCTGGCGAAACCTACTGGCGTCTTTGGGTCAAATGTAAAACACAGGACGGTTCGTGCGGTAAACCTCTCAGTCTTCCTGTTTGGGATTTTAACAGTCGCTTTACCGGGGAGATCGCCGCTTACGAAAATGGTGGCAAAAACATCCCGCCACCAGACGGGTTTTGGGTGGATTTCACCGACCTGGCGTCGCGCTTCGGCTGGGAACGTCTGCCGGCTTTGCACCAATGGCGCACCTACTTTCCAGCCACACAATTCAACACCCTGGTTTACAGGCAGGGGTTATCTTGGCGGCAAGCATTGCTCGAGATCTATTCTCTAGACGCCGTTCAATTGTTGGTGGAGAAATACCAATGAAAAATATCGTTTTGGGTTACAGAGCGTTAGGATTGGCAACCATTCTAATTGGTTGGGTGACTCTTTCTCAGATCAGCGTCGCTTCTGCCTCACCGCTCTTTCAAGATGCCACGCCACAACCAGAGACCACTCAACCCCTTCAAGACGCGCCACTGCCAGATTTTAGTCAAACCGCCACTTTCGAAGAGTTAGATTACTGCCCCCCGCTCTACGAGGTTCCATTAGCGATCAACCCACATGACCATTTTTACTTCGTCCGGCCGATTGCGGTTGACACCAACAACTTTCCGATCCAGGATTTTCGTTACGGTTATTATTATCCAGATGAAGACATCGCCCACACCGGAATCGACATCATCTCACCAATGTACAAACCCGTCCTGGCTTCTGGGACTGGTGAGGTAGCCTTTGCTGGCTACGGCTTACTTTACGGCCCCGGCGCAGCGGATGACCCCTACGGGTTGGCCGTAGCCATCCGTCATGATTTTGGCTATGAAGATTACACCGTTTACACCGTCTACGCCCACATGGATGAAATCCTGGTGAAATTCGGCGATAAAGTCGACACAGGCGATGTATTGGGGTATATCGGCATGACCGGCAAGACATCTGGCCCCCACGTTCATTTCGAAGTTCGCCTGGTCGGACCTCACGGTGACATGGTTCAGAATCCCGAATTGTGGATCGCGCCGATCATTGGTCGCGGGGTGCTGGCTGGACGTATCCGCAATGATTACGCCAACCCGATCACCGCCCAGGAAGTTTGGTTGAAGTCTGTTGAAACGGGCAAGTCGCAACTGATCATGACCTATTCACCCAAGACCCGTCAGGTGGATGATTATTTTAAAGAGAATTTTGCCGTAGGTGACCTCATTGCCGGCGAATACGTTATCTCCATTTTTTATAAAGGTAAATGGTATAACGAAACCATCACGGTTTCTCCCGGGACTGTCAATTTCGTTTTCTTCAATGGCAAGAACGGTTTCGTTCAAAGGCACCCCTCCCCACCCGATCCTGAAGAATTCCTCCAGTAATTATTCCAGACATTTATTGTCCGATTTACTCTTGACAGGTTACCAAACATGTCAGACAATATAATGTTTCGTATTTCAATGGAGGAAGGTTTCAATGGTTTCAAAGAATAAGTTCGTCCTTGTCGTTGTTTTTGCCCTGCTGGTCGTTTTCACCGCCGGATGCGGTGCGGGCAAACCCACAGAAGATCCGAGCGCCAAGATTACCGAGATCGCGGCCACGGTTCAAGCAGAACTCACCCAGATCGCACTCCTCAACCCGAGCGCCACCCCAACGTTGACACCCACGGCAACGGTCACCCCGTCGCCGGTTACGCCTACGCTTTCCACCCCGCTTGCAACTATCACCAAGACGTTGTCTTCCGGCGCGATGAATGGCGATAACGCCAAATTCGATAAAGATGTCACCATCCCAGATGGGTCGCTGATCAAGCCTACCACCAAGTTCGTAAAGACCTGGTCGATCCTCAATAACGGCACCACCACCTGGAACAAAGATTATCAGTTGATTTACCTTGAGGGTCTTCAGGATGAGACTGGCGCGCTGTTCGTCAAGCTGACCAAAGACATCAAACCCGGCGAACTTTTAACCATTAGCGTAAACTTCTCTGCCCCCGCGGCGAATGGCGTTTACACCAGCTGGTGGAAGATGTACAGCGCCAACGGGTATTCCTTTGGCGAACCGGTCAGCCTTCTCATCTCAGTGGGCACCGAGACCACCACACCCACTTCCAATGTGCCCACAGCAACAACCCTTACACCTGGAATCACAACAACACCATAGTGAGCAGTAAATTGTCGACCTCAACGGTCACGTTAGAAGACAAGATCAAAGCCGAGGCTTTTCGCCTTGGCTTTTCTTTATGCGGCATCACCACTCCTCTCCCGATTCCCCATTTCGAGGTATACACAGATTGGCTCAACAGCGGTAGCCACGGCGGTATGAGTTTCCTTGCTACGACTTTCCATGTGGAGACGCGAAAAAACTCTACTGCCTTAATGCCTGGCGCATTATCCATCCTTTCACTCGGATGGAGCTACCCCCTTAATGCAGGCGATGGTTTCGCTCGCGTTGCCGGATACACCCAATTGCCTGATTACCACGCTCTGCTCATCGAAAAATTGGAGCCACTGAAAGAATTCATCATTAGCCAGGTAGGCCGCGAGATAAACACGAGGGCTTATACCGATAGCGCCCCCATTCTAGAACGCGAGATCGGCAGTCTCGCCGGGTTGGGATGGATCGGGAAGAACGGATGCTTGATCTCGCCTAAATTGGGCTCCAACTTCCTGCTCGCCGAAATGTTGTTGGATGTTCCCCTTCAAGCAGATGCCCCTTTCGCGCACGACCGTTGCGGCAGCTGCACCCGCTGCCTCGAAGCCTGTCCGACAGGTTGCATTCTGCCCAACCGGACGATAGACGCTAACCGTTGTGTGAGTTATCTCACCATCGAACATCGCGGGGAGATCCCGCCATCGCTGCGCAACTCAATCGGTAACTGGTTGTTTGGTTGTGACATCTGTCAGGCGGTTTGTCCGTGGAATCAAACATCAGGAAATCCATCCAACGAGGGGTTCCCTGTCACTTTTACCGAAGAAGAATTGGTCGGCTTGTTGGCACTCTCACCTGGTGATTTCAAGACTCGCTTCAGTCAATCCAGTCTTGCGAGGGCAAAATGGCAAGGCTTGTTGCGCAACGCTATGATCGTGATCGGTAATCAAGGCGGTCGCGATTGGGTTGAACCACTCGAAGTATTTTTAAAATCCAATTCCGACCCCGTCTTGGATGCAACTGTCCGCTGGGCGTTGGAGCGCGTTACCATAACACAACCCCCGAAATTCGATTTCGGGGGTTAATTTTTCACCAAAGAATTGATAAAAGATCTATGGTTTCACGGTTGGCGTAGGAGTCGCGGTTTGCGCGCCAGCCAGTGTACTGGTGGGTTGCAGCGTGCGCGTGGGGGTTACCAGATGAACTCTCACCTTCAGCGGTTGCCCGAGCTCGATCAGATTCTGGTCTTTGATCTCGGGGTTTCGTCTCAAGATATCTTCAACCGTGCTTCCGGTTTTGTCCGCGATGATAGCCAGAGTGTCGCCACGTTGCACGTAATAGATGATCTCGGTTCCTCGTGGCAAATCGCTAGGGATCGGCGTTGGCGTGGGGAGTTCCTGTCCTGGAGCCGGAATCCAGATCTCGACCCCTGGCACGATCGGACATGTGCCGTTGGGGAAATTATTCATCAGCAACAATACTTCCAGGTAGACATTAAAGCTGGCGGCGATATCGTAACAATTGTCGCCTTCCTTAACCTGGTAGCGCTGTGGACCAGAAGCCGTGGCCGTGGCTTCGGGCGTCGGTGTCAGGGTAATCGTCGGCGTCATTGACGCTGTCGGTGTTGGCTGGGTCGCGGTAGGGGTAAAGGTTGCGGTGGCAGGTGGGGTTTTAGTAGCGAATAATCCCGCGAAAGGTTTACTGTTGCCGCTCGCCACGGCGATAATGATGAAGATGCCCAAGATGACCAGTATCCCCGCCACTGCCCCCAGCACATAAGGCATAAATTTCTGTCGTTTTTCAAATTTCTTGATCACATTTTGAGGTGATTCTTTTCCGCTCATATTTTTGTATCCTGTAGATGGTGTCCAGTTTTTGAAGTTTTTTTATTCTTGATGGGTTCCAAACCTTACGAAAACATCATACCATAAAAAACAAGGCTTAAAAACCTGAACCAAAAATCTAACTTGATGCGCATGATATAATAAACAAATCATTTGACTTTTCAAGCAATGGAGGCTAGACCCATGGAAATCGTCTCAAATCAATACAAACACTGCGATGTGGTTAAAGTCACAGGCCGTTTGGATAGTTCCACGGCTCCCACACTGGTTGAAGCATTAAACAAGATCACCACAGATAATCGATTTAAGATCGTGATGGATTTCAGCGACTTAACCTTCATTTCGAGCGCGGGTTTGCGGGTTTTAATCTCAACCTTGAAAAACTGCAAACGCTATAATCGTGGGGACCTCGTTCTCGCGGGTCTCTCGAGTAATATCCTTTCGGTGTTCGACCTTGCCGGTTTCACGGCCATTTTCAAGATCTTTCCAGACGTTTTAACAGCCGTGGGGTCGTTCTAGTAGCGTCCCTCCATGTTGAAGCGCAGTTTTCCGGGTGTATACGCCAGCCTGGTCGATATTGCTGAATTTGTAAGAAACTCGGCCACCGAGATCGGATTCACCCCCACAGATCTATTTGCCCTAGAAACAGCCGTTGATGAGGCTGTTTCTAATATTATTGAGCATGCCTACGAAGGCGAAGGTAAAGGCGAAATTTTTTGCTCGATTGAGATTTCTGACGATTCAATAACCGTCACCCTCGAAGACACGGGCATCAGTTTCGATCCAACTTGCGTTCCTGTCCCTGACCTCAACGCGAGTCTTGAAGACCGCCTTGACCACGGTCTGGGTGTTTATATGATGTGCCAGTTGTTGGATGACGTCAAATTTGATTTTCTTGATGGCCGAAATCGGGTCACACTCATTAAAAAAATCTCTACCCCTGAAAACACCGACTATGAGGTGGAACCTCCCCCACTTTGGCGCTATTTTCTCGGGTTTGGGGAAGAACTTCTCAAACAGCCCAATTCGCTTAAGATTTGCGAAATTTTCAGTCAAGTAGTTGAAAAAGAACTGAATTGCAAAGCGCGATTATGGTTGGCTGAACCGTTCTACCCTCTTCCTGGGGAGCCATACATCGAAACCTTGCCTTCCGCCGCCGCGGAAGAGATTGTTCACCGTGCGCTCAGACAGAAAAAAATCTGTTTTATTCCTTCCCAAGAAAAGGGAGAAGAAAAATCTGCCTTTGAAATCGCCCTTCCCCTGGTAACACAAGGCTCACACTTGGGCGTGCTGCATGTCTACCGAAAAAAAGGTGAACCTTTCACACAAGTGGAAATTGAAAGGCTTGAAGGGTTAACCGCATTTGGTGCGGTTTCCATGCAGGTCAACCGTCAGGAATCTTTGAAGAACTGGCGCTACGACCAAATCTCTCTGGTGAGATCAGTTAGCTCACAGATCGCCAACGTGCTCGATCTTGATGAGCTATGCATGCGGGTCACCAACCTAATCCAGTGTTCCTTTGATTATTATCATGTTGCCCTCTTCACCCTTGAAGAAGGGTTAAAAGAGCTCAAATTCAGGGCGAGTTCTTTACATTGCGAATCCAATACCGAACACCCGCTTTTTCATGTGGTAGTGGGTGAAGGTCTGGTAGGCGAAGTGGCGCTCACCGGAAAAGAGATCGTTGCCAAAGATGTGGATGAGGAACCAAGATTCCGCTCCATTCCCGACCTCCCTGAAACGAAGTCTGAAGCCGTGTTACCTCTTTTAGTTGACAACCGCATCTTGGGAGTTCTTGACGTACAAAGCAATCAGCCAAATGCTTTCCACGAAACAGACCTCCTTGTTGTTAGGGCGTTAGCCGATAACATCGCTCTAGCGGTAGAAGGTGCGCGGTTATATCACAAGTTAAAAATCAGGGCTGACCAAATGTCCGCCGTGGCGGAGATCAATTTAGCATTGTCCTCCATTCTCGAATTGGACGATCTTCTAAAAGAAATCGTTACCGTCATTCACCACCGCTTTGACATCCCTCTGGTCCATATTTATACCGTTCATCCTGGCAGAAAGAAGGTCATCTTTCAAGCAGGTAGCGGAAAAAGAGCCCGCAATCTCAAAATCAACTCTTTCGCTTATGACCTCGATTCCCCGCTGGGGATGATCCCCAATGTGGCAAGATTGGGAAGAGCAATGCTTGCCAATGATGTCACCCTCGAGCCGCTCTTCAAACCCTCCAAGTCTTCTCATGATGAGACTAAATCCGAGATGACGGTTCCTCTCAAATTTGGTGAAGAAGTGTTGGGAGTGCTTGATCTTCAATCCAATCTGGCTAATAAATTCGACGCGAACCAACTTAACCTCTTTGAAGGACTGGCATCAGGTATCGCCCTCTCCATTCGCAACGCGACACTTTTCCGTTCGGAGAAATGGCGCCGTAAGGTGGCTGAAATTTTCAAAGATGTTGCAGGTCTGCTTTCATCCGATCTCGCGCTTGATGCATTGTTGGATAATATACTTTCACAACTTGAAAACACCCTGCCCTGTGACGCTTCGGCCATTTGGCTTCTTGAAGACAACGAAGAATTGGAACCAGAAAATCGCACATTGCGCCTAGCTGCCGTCCGCGGAACCACCCGCGCAAAAGTGATCGCGGCAAGAACCGAAAACGATGATGCTCGCAAGTTCCTTGACCTTCCCATTCACAACAAGCAACCGATAACGCGCACACCTTCCGATCCTTACGGACCACTGGGCGCTGCCTGTAATTTTGAATCCAATTATTCCTCGATCGCGGTGCCACTCCTGTCTTCCGATGAAGTTATTGGTGTACTGACCATGGCCCACCATGCAGCCGGCAGATATGGTTCTGAAGCAACCTTAATCGTCTCAACTTTTGCCAGTTACGCAGCTGTGGCCATTCAAAACGCCAGCCTCTACACCAAAGCCCAGGAAGACGCATGGTCTTCCACTGTTCTTTTACAGGTGGCAGAAGCCATGCAATCCATCACCAACATTGGTGAATTAATGAACACAATGGCCCGGCTGACGCCGCTACTTGTCGGTATCGGGCAATGTGCCTTTTTCTTGAAAGATCCTATTGACCACGATTATCGGATGAACGCATGGTACGGTTTCTCACCAACAGAGGAGGAGCGTTCGATTCGTGAAGACAAGTCAATCGGTTTCCTCAGAATGTCTGCGACTTTGAGCCCTGTTTTCATTCGCGATCCTGGTTCAGAATTAGGGCTGACAACGCTAAGACTGGACCATGAAAGCGACACAATGGTTTTAATCCCACTGGCCTCGCATGGAGAAGTACTTGGAGGTTTCCTCGTCTCTCACACCAACACAGGTGAATTTGGTTTTCGCAGCCTATTCAACGATCAAACCCTGGCCATCTTGCAAGGCATCGCCCAGCAGACCTCCATCGCGCTTTCCAACATTCACTTGGTTGAGAGCCGACAAGAAGAAGCCTATATCACGGCTGTGCTTTTGCAAGTTGCTCAAGCCGTCGTCAGCCAAAACGAATTGGATGATATTTTAGACACCATCGTTCACCTCATGCCGATTTTGGTGGGTGTTGACACCTGCGTGATCTACCTCAAGGATGAGCAATCCTCAGAAATGCGGGCAGCTCATGCAGTTGCTCCTGGGCATCTCGAAACTGTTGAGCTTCTCTCCCACCAGTTTAAACCAGGTGAATTTCCATTTTTGGACGATCTTCTCACCAGCGACTCAATGGTCGCCTGTCCTTTGGCGAATCCTGATCTACCGATATCCGATTGGTTAACTTTGAGTTGTGTGCAAACAGATGACTTGGGGGATTCAAACCAGAAGGATTGGTTGTTAGGTTTTCCGCTGTCGATCAAAGGTGTGATCTACGGCGCCCTGGTCGCCAAAGAAACTGAAGTTGTGCCCGCGTTTCACAACAAACGTCTCGAGTTGATCCGCGGCGTTGCCCAACAGACCACCCTGGCCATCCAGAATGAGAAGCTTAAAGAAGAAATGGTCGGGCGCGAGCGCATGGAACGTGAATTCCAGCTCGCTCGTGAGATCCAGAAAACTTTCCTTCCTGAATCGCTGCCAAATATTCCAGGGTGGGATCTAGACTTACGATGGCAGACAGCCCGCGAAGTGGGTGGAGATTTCTACGATGTATTCACCACGCGCGATGAGAAAATCGCTCTGGTAATCGCTGATGTCGCGGACAAGGGAATGCCTGCCGCGCTTTATATGACTGTTACGCGTACTTTGATCAGAGCTACAGCACAGGGATTGCATTCGCCGGCAAAAGTGCTCGAAAGGGTGAACGAGTTACTCGAAGCCGAATCACGCAACGGCATGTTTGTCACCACCTTTTTTGCTGTGTTGGATCCTGAAACAGGAAATATCGAGTACGCCAATGCCGGTCACAACTTGCCCATTCTCGTCAGGTCTAATAATAAAATTGAACGCCTTGAAAAAGACGGGATTGCGCTTGGGGTGTTGAAAGGCGCGCAATATAAAGACCGCCAGGTTTCCCTTGAAAATGGTGACACGCTGCTTTTATATACAGATGGCGTTACAGAAGCATTTTCCGCGGAAGGAGAGTTGTTTTCAGAGCCGCGCCTGGCCGATGCTTTGACCAACTCGAATCACGCTTCGGCTGGTGAACTGTTGACCAAGGTCGAAGAATTGATCCATGATTTTCGCCAAGGCGAACCACCTTCCGACGACTTGACCATGATAGCGGTTTTTCGTCACGATTCATCTCAATCTGTTGAATAAAAATATCCCGGAGAATTCTCCGGGATATTTGCTAGTTGCAAGAGTTACTTTCCAGAAAGTAGAGCGAACCAAATTTGCCAATTGTTTATCTCTCGGGGCGCGGGTGTCGCGATGGTCACCGGGATTGGTGTTGTGCCGGCTGGTACAAGAGGAATGATCAATTTTTCTCCAGGCCTGGCCATGTGCCCTTCTTCATAAGCCCACTCTTCCACCGCTCCTTCCGACATGGCGTAAGCGATCTGGGTGTCCAGGCTGTGAACAGTGCTTTGCAGTGCGATCATCACCGTCTCAGCTTTTTCTTGTTGTTCACTTAACCGAGCGAGTTCGTTTAGCCTTGTGTTTAAATCCATTACTAAAAAGAACAAGACCACAGCGAGAACGATCAAACCCGCTTTCTTGGGATCAATGGGAATTTTTGGGAGCTTCAATTTCCGTTGCATGAATTAATCTTACTCCAAACCCGATTCACAGGCAAGAAAAAATCCACGGCATTCCTACCGTGGATTTTCGTGTGCCGAAGGAGGGATTTGAACCCTCACGAGCGTAATGCCCACTACGCCCTGAACGTAGCGCGTCTGCCAATTCCGCCACTTCGGCTCAGGTACGAACCAATTCTATCAAACAATCACAAATTGTCAACGGATTTGAATTGGCCTGTTTTGTCATCTCAAAATTTTCAGGTTTAAGCGTGAAATGTTATACTATCTATGCTTCTCAATATCTTAAATCGTCAGGTAAACCATGGAAGAACTATTGTCCTCAGATTCCGCCACCTCCCCGGAAGGCACTCCCATCGAGAGTGCCCATGAAATGGGTTATTCCTTTAAGCCTAAAACCTCTCAAGAATCTGCCCACATGGAAGCTGAACTGAGATTGACGTTGGAAGAGATCGCTCGTTTGCAAAATGCGCTTGCAGATGCCAATATGAAGATCATCACCCTTGAGAATTCTCGAGAGGTGGATCCCATAACTCTGCAAGAAAACGTAGTCATCCGACCAGTGTTGCAGGAATTGAAGCAGCCACTGCGCACCATCCAGGGATACCTCGATCTCCTGGAAAACGAATCTGTAGGCATGTTAGGAACCTTTCAGAAACGATTCATCGAGCGCATCGCGAATTCAGTCGAGCATATGGAAAAATTATTGAATGGGCTGGTTGGCGATCAAGATGGCGATGACCTCGAACTTGGCATCTACGCTCAGGAGTTTGCATTAATCTCGATCGTCGAATCTACCTTGGCTTTATTCACAGAATCGATTCGTTCAAAATCGATCCTGCTCAAAGTTGAATTTGAAAAAGAAGATATTCAATTCAAGGGCGATTTGGAAATATTCGAACGGATTCTAAACATCCTGTATTCGAACGTCTGTGTCGGTGTTGCTGAAAATGGGATCTTTGCGCTCACAGTGAAACTTTTGCAAGGAAAAAAGCCGCAGCAAGTTTTAATTAGCATGCAAGCCTCCAATCACGAAACAGGTAAGGTTAAACCGCTGCCGGTCAATCTCGAAGAATTTAAAGACCTTGAAATTAAGTTGGAAGGGTTTGGATCGCAGCTCAAAGATCTGGTCAAAGCTAAACTTTTCGTAGAGGAAATGCATGGTAAGTTGGAAGTTTTTTCCATCCCCTCAAACGGTTCGCTGGTTCGGGTTAGACTTCCCCTGACCTCCTGATGCTTTTAAACCCTTGTCATATACACCTAAAGAGTAGAATTTGAATATGCGAAACGCGATTGTGGTCCTGTTTGTTTTTTCTATACTCTTAACATCTTGCAGTCTTCCTGCAGAATCAGGCAAACAACCCACTCCAATCCCCATTTCAGATATTTTGCTTAGTTACGATCCCAATTCACCAGCGACGCCCACACCCTTCCAGCCCATCGCTCCCACGACGACCCCGAATGTAACCGTTACCCCCGCGATCACATTGGAACCCACGCCTGAACTTCTTCCCACATTTAATCCCGCAGTCAAGCTTGGATTGCCCAGACCGCAAGGACAGGTAAACATCCTGATCCTCGGCTCAGATTACCGTCCTGGTCAGGGTTATCGCACTGATGTGATCATGGTCCTTTCACTAAACCCGTCAAAAGGGACCGCCTCCTTACTCTCTATCCCACGCGACCTTTATGTCGACATTCCTGGCGTGGGGATGAACCGTATCAACGCCGCGCAGCCTTACGGGGGTTTTCCCCTTTCAGTAGCCACATTGAAAAACAATCTCGACATCCCCGTGGATTATTATTTCATGACCACGTTTTCTGGGTTCAAGTCTATCGTCGATACGCTTGGGGGTATCACAGTTTACGCGGGCATGGATCTCAGTGATACGTGTGATCTTCCGCAAGCGGTCGACAAATCTTGCTTCATCCCTGCCGGTTCCAATTACATGGACGGTGCGACAGCGCTTTGGTACGCACGCTCAAGACACTCCAGTAGTGATCTCGATCGCACCCGCCGGGCGCAAGAGATCATGATTGCCATTTTTCAAAAAGCAATGAGTCTTGATGCGCTCAATCGCGGACCCGAGCTCTACAACCTCTTTATCAACAGTGTTGAAACCAATGTTCCGGTCTCAAAGGTTTTAGAACTTTTACCTTTTGCCGGATCAATTCTGTCTGATCATTCAATTGTCAAGCGTTACCTCATCGGGTCAGGAAATGTTACCCATTTCATCGTCCCGGAAACCGGCGCTATGGTGCTAATCCCCGATCCTGGTTCGATCGGCGAGATTGTTCGCCAGGCTTTCTACCAGTAATTGGTAGTTGACATTCGCGAAAAATCCTTGTACACTGTTGCTAAGTTAGGCTATGCGAAACCAAAACCGGGGTGAATCCTATGACCACTGCACCTGAGATCCACATCACCAGCGACACCGTGCTCGTTCCCGCGATCCGTTCTTGGGAATTGTTCCTGACTGACCAAGGCCGCTCAAGGTTTACCATCAAAGCGTTTATAGGCGACCTGAATCTTTTCGCCTCCTACTTTTCCCCCGACACAACGCTAGGCAGCGTGACCACCGAGGATATCAACCGTTTCCTTGAGTGGCTCCAAAAAGATCGTGGCGTTCCTTGCAGTCCCAAGAGTCTTTCACGGAGGATCACCTCCATCAAATCATTCTTTCGGTGGCTTACCCAAACAGGGCGTCTCGCTTTTGACCCGGCTGAGAAAGTTTTGCAACAAAGTGTGATCAGCCCCCTCCCCCAGGTACTCACCCCCGAAGAGGAGTTGAAAGTGATCGAAGCCGCCACCGCGCAGCGTACCGCCGGAAAAATGGATCCGCGGTCTTACATTCTGGTAACCCTTTTATTGTCGACGGGGATCAAAAAAGGCGAATGTCTTGGGCTCAATATGAACCATCTTGATCTTGAAGACGCGAAAGGTGCCAGTTTTTACGTCCGCTATTCCAGCAGCGGAAACCGCTACAAAGAACGCAAGATCAGCCTTACACAAGATTGGGTGGAGGTTTTTCCGGATTATGTGGCTAAATACGCCCCCACAGAACAAGTCTTTCCCTGGTCACCCCGACGGTTGGAATACCTGCTCGAAGACCTCGGCAAAGAAGCGGGTCTCGATAAACATCTTTCCTTTGATATGTGCCGGTGGACGAGCGCGTTAAACGACTGGCAGTCAAGCATGGAAAGGGATGCTTTGAGGCAAAAACTGGGAATTTCGAAGATCCAATGGCGCGAAATCAGTATGAAACTGCGCCAACTCTCTGGTGAGCCCAACTCCTAGCATTAGGATTGCGTGGACTTCAAGTGGAGGTGCAAAAAACGTTGTGTTTTTTCCTCCACTCCAAAATCGATTCCAATCTGATAACCCGGCACCCAAACTATTTCACTTGCGTTGTTGCGCAAGATTGGCCATGCCGCGCGCGCGCGCCCTGGTAACCCCGTGCCCGTCCAATAATCCCCCAACTTGGTTTCTTTGCCCTTTAATCCAAATGGTTTAAACCGATCCCCCACTTGGAACGTTGTCAAAAAAAGTTTGCCAGTTTTGTCGGCGTCCAAAATACATTCAAAAGGGTCGATCGAATATATTATTGGCTGAATTTCGGTGTTGGCTACTATCTCCCAGTATGGGTTGATTTGAGTCAAACCGTTCAAACTTACTTCACCCTTTAAAGTTTTCGGAATTTGTGGCCAAAGCGCATTTAATCGGTCAGTTTTTTTTGCCAAAATGATTTCCTTGTTGCCATTGCCCAAAATTTCAACGTCCTCTAGCAGATCAAGGTGCTTCGCGCGCGTTTGATGTTGAACGAATAATCGGGCTTTTTCAATGACTAAGAAATCTAGATCACGTTCCTCAGGCGAGAGTTGCTGCAAAGCTTTTTTAAGTAGCCTACGGTTAATTGCGGGATGGTTGGCACGAAGGCTTTCAAGTTCGAATACCAAGAAGCCTGAGCCCTCTTTCTTTATCGCTGCACGCCAGGCCGAAAGCGCCGCACCTTCCATAAAATCATCGTCTGCAGAGAGAACTTCCGTCATGCGCAATATTTGTGGCACAATCTGGGGATTATAAGACGCGAGTTGGGGCAGCAGGTCGACCCGGATACGGTTGCGCGTGTATTTCGTATCTTCGTTTGACAGATCAATATTGGGGTTAAGCCCGTGAGTCGCGCAATACTCAAGAATTTCTCTGCGCCGCGTGCTCAGCAAAGGTCTCACCAACGGGATGGTGGCATCCCATTGGGATTGAATGCAGATGCGGCGCATTCCGCGCAGACCACTCAATCCACTTCCCCGGAACAAGTGCATCAAAACAGTTTCAACCTGATCGTCCGCGTTGTGCCCAACCATTACAGACTGGGCTTTCAATCGCCTGGCTTCTGAAAACAACATTTGGTAACGTAGGTTTCGCGCCGATTCTTCAATCGTTTTTTTATTCTTCCGCGCGTACCCTGAAACATCACAATCCATTAATTCAAATTCGATTTTGAGCCTGTCGCAAAAAACCGCGACCCTATTGGCTTCTTCGTCCGCTTCGTTGCGCAGATGATGGTTCACATGAACAGCATGGATTTTAAAGCCGGAGTTGACCAAGAGGTGCAACATGCAAAGACTGTCCGGTCCACCCGAGATACCCGCCACAATAGGTTGCGAATGGCTAATGCCTAACGAGGACAAGATGGCGTCAAACATTTTTTGATCCATGTTGAGATTATAGCATCAGCATTCAAACCGACGATTCGACTTTAAAATGGCTTGCATTGCTTATTACAATATGCTAGACTTTTTAGGGACAATGAAGAGGATTGGAAATGACCGAAAAAATCTTGATCGTTGATGATGATGTCGAAACCCTGCGGCTTGTGGGCATGATGCTTCAACGCCAGGGTTACCAGATTTTCGCAGCTAATAATGGCGCCCAAGCCCTCAGCATGGCACAGAATGAGAATCCTGACTTGATCATCCTGGATGTGATGATGCCAGACATGGATGGGTACCAAGTCACCGCGGAATTGCGAAAGCAACCGGCGTTTTCTGAAACTCCCATCTTAATGTTTACTGCCAAGAGTCAGGTGGATGACAAAGTGGCGGGCTACAATGTGGGTGTGGATGATTACCTCACCAAACCGGTTCACCCTGCCGAATTGATTGCCCACCTTAAGTCCTTGCTATCAAGAACACGGGTGCGACAGACAGCTGCGCCGGTCACCCCCACAGGATACACGATTGGAATTGTGGGGTGCAAGGGTGGCCTCGGAAGTTCCACCCTGGCATTAAACCTAGGAGCCAGTTATGCGCGTTTGACCCAATCTGACGCCATCGCGATTGAACTAAAACCCGGTCAGGGCACCTGGGCGTATGAATTAGGTTTTTCGATGGGTGAAAGTTTAATTAATGTTTTAAAATTGAAACCAGCTGAAATCACGCCAACCGTGGTTGAGCAACAACTCACTACCACCGCTTTTGGTATTCGCCTTCTGCTTTCATCAAACCTCAACCTGGATACTGATTATGCCGGGCTGGGTGACAAATTGATCGCCATGGTCCAGGCCGCCACACAATTAACCCCCCTTGTGATCCTGGATATCGGCACTCCCTTCATTCCAGGTTTTGAAAAAATTTGCGCTTTGTGTAAAGACATCTTTCTCATTACCGAACCTCAACCGAATACCATCAAACGCACACGCATGCTCTATGAAGAGTTGAGAACGATCGGTTCAGGCACGGGGCGCGTCATCAACCTCGTCCTCTACAACCGTGTCCGCTCAGAAGTACAACTTTCCTCCATCCAGGTTTCCGAGATGATGGGCGGTACACCCATCACGATGATGATCCCTCCAGTGCCTGAGTTGGCATATCAAGCCAGTGTGAAACAAGCGCCCCTGATAAATGTTCAACCCGATGGCCTGATTTCACAACAGATTGACCAATTGGCGAAAATCGTGCGCAATCGCATGACAAAGTAAAAACCCTTTTACTCTATTAACCCAAAACACTCATCCAAAAGAGGATGAGTGTTTTATTTTGCTTTTTGCATACTGAATACAAAAATTGAATAGCAATCACTCACAATTATTGGGATTTATTTTTACTGGAGCCTGTACTAGAAAGACCTAGCCCCCCTTCTGCCGAATTGTCGTTCCAATAGGTCCACCGAAAGGTGGATCATGGTCGGTCGGCCATGCGGACAGGTGCGCGGGGCTTGGCATTGTTCAAGATCGTGAAGTAAAGCACTTTGTTCGGAAATCGTGAGGGCTTGGCCCCCCTTGACCGCCATGCGTTTACAGATCCTGGCGATCAACCTTTCCGAAAGCAACTCCTTGAAGGGAGTCTCATCCTCTTCAAAATCCTCCACGATGCATCGCAGCGCAGATTGTGGATTGCCTTGTTTGAACAAGCCTGGGATAGCGTTGATGCGAAAAGTATTTACTCCAAACTCATCCACTTCGAATCCGTGTGAATTTAATACAGGTAAACTTTCACTGATCAAGCGAGCCGCTTGCGGCGCAAAATGAACAATTTCTGGTTGTAATAATCGTTGAGTTTCGAGAGACACCTTTTTTGAAGTTAATCTCTCAAAAAGGACTCGTTCGTGCGCCGCGTGTTGGTCTACCAAATATAAACCATCAGGTCCTTCAGCGACGATGTAGGTGTTGCCAATTTGACCAATCAAGCGTAACAAAGGGATTGTGATTGTTGAGGGTTCTGCCTGTAATCCATTTGCGGACATCGTTACCTTTGCGTCCATTGGTTCCGCGCCCGGGGTGTTTTTTTCCCATGCCATTGACGGGCTAGCCCAAGAAGTGCCGATTGGGTTGTTTGAATCTTGAGGCAACCACCCAGATGGATTCAATTGCGGAAGTGGAGAATAAGCCAGCAACGCGCGCTTAACCGCTCTTTGTACGAGAGTGAAAAGTAGGTCGGGGTTTTTGAAGCGAACCTCGGCTTTAGCAGGGTGAACATTGACGTCCACATCCTCTGGTGGCATTTCGATGTATAACGACGCGATGGGGTATCTTCCAACCATAACGTAAGTTTGATAAGCCCTGATCAACGCTGTAGACAGGCTCGGGTCCTGAATCCAGCGCCCGTTTACAAAGAAAATGATCTCTTTACGGTTGGATCGAGTTACCGAGATCGGGCTGATGTAGCCTTTGATCTTCACCTCTTCATCTTCAAAAAGCACTTCAAGCAGCTGAGTTGAAAGATCGTACCCATAGAGTTGCGCCAGGATCTCGCGCCTTTCACCTTTCCCTGAAGAACGAAAAACGACTTTCTCTTCCATCTCCAGATGAATGGCCAGGTGTGGATACGCCAAGGCGTAACGTGAGACCAGGTTTTCGATCTGTTGCCTTTCGGTTTGGTCGGTTTTTAAGAATTTGAGGCGCGCCGGGGTGTTGAAGAAAAGATCCCGAACCGTCACAACCGTTCCCACCGGCACCCCGGTATTTTCTATCGTGATCACATGCCCGCCTTCCACCTCGATCCTGGAGCCATGATCCGTGGCGGCGTTCCGCGAAGTGATCGTCATTCTTGAGATGGAACCCATCGACGCCAGGGCTTCTCCCCTAAATCCCAGAGTTTGAATGTGGTTCAAGTCTTCCGCTACTTCAAGTTTACTGGTGGCGTGACGTGTTACAGCTAGTGTCAATTCATCAGGATTGATGCCCCAACCATTATCAGACACTTCAATCAAGCGCTTGCCGGCATCCTTGACCCGGATCGTCAACCGGTTCGCTCCAGCGTCAATGGCGTTCTCGAGGAGTTCCTTCACCACTGAAGAGGCGCGTTCGACTACTTCGCCAGCGGCGATCTGAGACGCGATTTCATCAGCAAGTATCTTAATGGGCATGAACTTATTATAAACTATCCATATCCTGCCGGATTTCTACTCGAAGGCTAAATAAAACATTGCTGAGTTTACGGGTATACTTCCTTGCATGTGTTTTGAAACGATGTTTTTTGATTTGGATGACACCCTTTACCCTTGCACCTCAGGGATTTGGGAAGCCATTGGCGATCGAATGAGTCAATACATGGCAGAGCGATTGGGCATGCCTATCGATTCTGTTGCCACCGAACGTGACCGCTTATTTCACCAACACGGCACCACCTTGCGTGGGCTGGTGACCGAATACCAGGTTAACGACGTCGATTTCTTGGATTACGTACATGACATCCCGATCGACGAATACTTGAGCGAAGATGCTTTGCTACAGCAAACGCTGGCGCTTTACCCGCAACGCAAAGTCATTTTTACCAACGCGGACAGCAACCACGCTCAACGGGTAATGGACACCCTCGGGGTCACCCGCTTTTTCGACTCGGTGGTCGATATCCGCTTGATCCGTCCATTATGCAAACCCATGCCCGATGCCTTTGCGATGGCTATGGAGTTGGCGGGAGTGAAGCACGCCGATCGCTGTGTGATGTTGGATGACGCCCATAGAAACCTGGTAACCGCATCGGACTTGGGCATGTTCACCATCCAGATTGGCACGACCATCAGGAATCCTCACGTCGACGCAGCAATAGCATCCTTGGTCGATCTGCCGAGTGTTATTCCAGTGAAAAATAACGAGGAGATTTATGAATAACGAGATTTCTACCCTGGGATGGGTATTAATAATTGGGTTGGCTCTTTTCATCCTCGCGCTTAACCTCGGATTATTCATGGGACTGGGACGAAAAATGAAGGAAGGTAATTGGGTTGATAAAATGGCTTCGGTCGGCAAAATTTTGAAAAACCCTTACAAAAAATACGATGACCAGTTTGACCAATTATCGCAAGAAGTTCAAAAGTTTAAAAAACAAGATAAAGAATAGACATACCCTTTCATTTAAGGGTGTTTTACCGGAGACAGAATGAATCAAAATCATAGCGGACGCAACATCTTAATGGTAATGGCCGTTTTACTTTTAGTGGCAGGAGCATTCTCAGGCGGCATGCTCGTGGGATGGCTCATCCCTTCCCCCTCGAATACCGAGTCTACAATCACAGATTCCGAACAAGAATCTCGTAACACGCTATTTGAGCCTTTCTGGGAAACGTGGACCTACATCCACGAACAGTTTATCGATCAGCCGGTGGATGATGCCAAATTAATGCAAGGCGCCATCGCCGGGATGCTCGATTCTTTAGGTGATAAACACACCGGCTACATGAATCCCGAACAATATGAAGAAGCAACCACCCCATTAGATGGCTCTTATGAGGGCATCGGCGCTTACGTGGACGTTACCACCAAGTTGTTAACCATCATCAGCGCGATCCCTGGTTCTCCAGCAGAAAGTGCAGGCCTAAAATCAGGTGACGCGGTGGTCAAGGTTAATGGCGAGGATGTGATCGGCCAGGACCCGAGTGTGGTCTTAAAGTCCGTAAAAGGCCCCGCTGGCACCGAGGTCACTCTGACGATTCAACGCGAAGGACAGGAATTATTCGAGGTCACCATCGTCCGTGCCAAGATCGAGTTGAGCAGCGTGATTGGTGAAATGCGAGAAGACGGGATCGCTTATGTTGCTTTAACTACCTTCGGTGAAAACTCAGCAACTGAGTTAGAAACAGCCCTCTCCGACCTACTGGCACAAGAACCCAAAGGTTTGGTCTTCGACCTGCGGTACAATAGCGGCGGCTACTTGACTACCGCCATTGATGTGCTCTCACAATTCATTGCTGACGGCGTGGTCATGTACGAACAACAAGGCAATGGTGAAGTGCTTACATTCAACGCGAAACCGGGTGGCTTGGCCACCGAAATTCCATTGGTGGTGTTGGTCAATGAAGGCTCCGCTTCGGCATCCGAGATCACCGCTGGCGCGATCCAAGATCTCGATCGCGGAATCATCGTCGGCACCCAAACCTATGGAAAGGGTTCCGTCCAAAACTGGATCCCACTGCAAGACGAGCAAGGCGCAGTTCGGATCACGATCGCCCGTTGGCTGACCCCTCACCGCCGTCAGATTAGCGAAGTCGGTCTGACACCTGACATCATCGTTGAGTTCACTGAAGATGATTTCGCTGCTGGTAAAGATCCACAATTAGAGAAAGCTGTCGAAATCCTGTTACAAGGTGAATAACCGTGTTATGATTGGCAGGATTAATCAACCCTGGTCAATGACGAATTCAGTCGAATAAATTGACAGACCTTACGGCAAGGGGTATAATCACCCTTCGCTGACAAACGAACACGGGAGAAACCCTTATGGATAATAGTGTTGTGGCGGATACAAACCGCACAATCGAACCAAAAACGCAATTCACAGGCACGGTCATCAAAACTAGGCTGGCCGGTGCTGTTATTGACATTGGAATAGGAAAACCTGCCGTCTTGCACATTTCACAAATCGTTGCCCCTGATGGCGCTGCCATCAAACGCATCGAAGATGTGCTGCAAGAAAACCAGAAGATCGAAGTTTGGGTAAAGAAGGTTGCCAAGAAAGACGGCGAAGAACGAATCGAACTCACCATGATTCGTCCCCTCGACCGTGAATGGCGCGAGATCAAGGTCGGTGATTCTGTAAAAGGCAAAGTCGTTCGTCTTGAGAAATTTGGCGCATTCGTAGAGATTGGTGCTGAACGACCCGGACTGGTGCACATCAGCGAAATGGCGCATGGCTACGTCAAGGTTCCTGGTGATGTGGTCAAAGAAGGCGATGAAGTTGAAGCCCAGGTCATCGAAGTGAATCGCCGCAAGAAACAGATCAAATTGAGCATGAAAGCTTTGCAGCCTGAACCTGAAGTGGCTGTTGATGAAAAACCCAAGAAAGACCCCGCCCGCTTCGTGGTGGATCCGAATCGCGAGCAGAAACCCGCCCGCAAGCCGCGCCGTCGCCCTGAAGAAAATAATACTGCCATCATGGCTACGATCAACGAAACCAACGAGCCCGAACCCACGGTGATGGAACTGGCCATGCGCCAGGCTATGGCCAAAGCCAAGGACCGCACCCATAAACAGGAAAAGGTCAAGGCGAAAGCCGCCGCGAAGGAACAGGAAGACATCCTTTCTCGCACCCTCGAAAACAAACTCGATACCAAGTAAGCATCCAAAAACCATCCCTTAAAAACGGATGGTTTTTCTTATAGATTAGGCAACACTTGTGATAAACTGGCACAAAGGCAAATAATAATGGTAGCTTTCCATGGATAGAGGTCACCAGATAAATTTTAAATCTTTATCATCTCACGAGGAGGTGCTGGTTCAACAGCCCTCCTTGCTGCTTAAGTCATTGAAAGTTTGAGGAGTCAAGATGCCGACAAAGTACATTTTCTTCACTGGGGGTGTGGTCAGTTCCGTGGGCAAAGGCGTGACAGCCGCGGCAATTGGCAGGCTTTTAAAGCAACGTGGATTCACCGTCGCTGTCCAAAAACTCGACCCCTACATCAACGTCGATCCCGGCACAATGAGCCCCTACCAGCATGGTGAAGTTTTTGTTACTGATGATGGCGCTGAAACCGACCTCGACCTCGGGCATTACGAACGTCTGATCGACGTGCGCTTGAACAAAGTTTGCAATGTGACCACTGGCCAGGTTTACGCGGATGTGATCGCCAAGGAACGGCGCGGTGATTACCTGGGTGGCACGATCCAGGTGATCCCTCACATCACTAACGAGATCAAACGCCGCATCGCACTCGTCTCTAAAATGACCGGCGCGGAGATTGTACTGGTTGAAGTTGGAGGTACTGTAGGCGACATCGAGAGCTTGCCCTTCCTTGAAGCTTTGCGTCAGTTACGCAGCGATTTGGGGCGTGAAAACACGCTCTACATCCACGTTACCTGGCTGCCCTTTATTGGCGCGACAGAAGAATTAAAGACAAAACCGACACAACATTCGGTTCGCGAATTACGTTCCATAGGTATCGCGCCTGATATGATCGTGGCTCGTTCTGATACGCCCATTGACAAGGGCTTATGTGAGAAAATCGCCCAATTTTGTGATGTTGAGGAACGCGCTGTGATTCCCATGGTGACCGCGCCGATCCTCTATGAAATTCCACTGCTTTTAGAAAAAGCCAATGTTGCAGATTTTCTGATGGAGCGGTTGGGATTGACCGCCACCAAATTGCCCAACTGGGCAAGCTGGCAACGCCTGGTGGTCGAAACGAAGCGGTCAAAACCATCAGTGACAATCGCATTGGTCGGTAAATATGTGGAACTGCACGACGCCTATATCAGCGTGCGGGAATCGTTGAAACATGCCGCCCTGGCATTGGGGGTGGAACTCGACCTCAAATGGATCCATGCCGTGGAGCTCGAAAAAGGACAGGTGACCGAAAAACTGGCTGGCGCCAGCGGCATCGTGGTGCCTGGAGGATTTGGAAGCCGTGGCATCGAGGGCAAGATCAGCGCCGCGCGCCATGCCCGAGATAACCTCGTGCCCTACCTGGGCTTATGCCTGGGTATGCAGTTATTGGTGGTGGAGTTTGGCCGCCACATGCTAAAAACCGAAAATGTCAATTCCGCGGAATTTGACCAGACCACCAAGCATCCGGTCATCGATTTGATGAGCGAACAACAAGGCATCACCAACCTGGGTGGCACCATGCGGCTCGGTCTCTACCCCTGCGAACTGCAACCTGGAAGTATCGCCCAAAAAGCCTACGGCCTTGACCACGTGGATGAACGCCACCGTCACCGCTTTGAATTTAATAACGCCTATCGCGATCAATTTGAAAAATTGGGAATGCGCTTCAGTGGACTCTCACCAGATGGCACCCTGGTTGAAATCGCTGAGTTATCAGGCCACCCCTTCATGCTCGGCACTCAGTTCCACCCTGAGTTCCTGTCAAGGCCTACCCGACCGCACCCGCTCTTCCTCGAGTTTGTGCGTTCAGCTTGTGTGAAAGCTGGCGTCCCAACTTCAGAACCGCCGCTTTCGTTTGAAGATTAACCATCCATAAATTGGATTATAATGAACAAGTTTCGCTTAAAAAATTGGCAGAGCGTCTGCCTTAATTCGATCAAAGGATAAATCATATGGAAATCGTAGCTGTTGAAGGTCTTGAAGTTTTAGATTCACGCGGCAACCCGACCGTGGACGTCAGGGTCATCCTCGAAGATGGCTCCTACGGAACCGCCATCGTCCCCTCTGGAGCCTCTACCGGTATCCATGAAGCGCTTGAAATGCGCGACGGCGACAAAACCCGCTACAACGGCAAGGGTGTGCTCAAGGCCGTTGAAAACGTCAACACTGAGATCGCCGAAAACCTGTTGGGCATGGAAGCCACCGAACAAAAAGAGATCGATGAATTCCTCATCGAACTGGACGGCACCAAGAATAAATCCCGTTTGGGCGCCAACGCCATGCTCGGCGTTTCCCTCGCGGTTGCCAAAGCCGCCGCGAACAGCCTGGCGCTGCCCCTCTACCGCTACCTGGGCGGCGTTTACGCCCACGTACTGCCCACCCCGATGATGAACATCCTCAACG
>CAZUXF010000021.1:0-49865 GCA_964624535.1 uncultured Anaerolinea sp.
GGCTGCCGCCTTTCGAACGGCCCGAGTTACCCGAAGGGCGGGAGGGGTTTTATCACTTGATGCGCATGACTGCCGGCGGGGAGCAGACGAAGATGGTTTACATCATTCGAGACCACAGCCGCGCGATCTTCGAAAAACGCAAAGCCTTGTTCCTCGCTGCTGGTGATTTTCTCAATCAGCGTTATGGTGGCGGAACCGTGGAAGCGACAACCAAAGATATCTATTACAACATGCGCGAAAAGATCGAACCGGTTTACCACATCGTCGAGACTGCCAGTGAAGCGATGAAATCGTTGGGGATCGAGCCTATCATCGTCCCGGTGCGCGGCGGCACGGATGGATCGCGTTTATCGTTTATGGGTCTGCCGTGTCCGAACTTGTTTACGGGTGGTCTCTACGCCCACGGCAGGTACGAGTGTGTACCGACTCGATCGCTTGAGATGGCGACCGAGGTGGTCAAGAAGATCATCACACTTGTGGCATCCCGGTAATAACCATTTATCCAGAACAGAAAACCCCCGGAAAGCGATAGCCGGGGGTTTTGGTTTTTAATCGTTGTTCGTTATTCTGTTAATTTGCGTTTGCGATTAAGCCACTCATTAAGAACCAGAGAAATTACCACGATCGACCCGCCGATCAGCAGGGTGCGAAGGTTGGCTTGCTCGCCAAACACCAGCAGCGAGACCAAGACCGCGAGGGGAATTTTGAGGTCGTTAAAGATGGCCAGCGCGCCGGTGTTGACCTTTCGAGAGCCATGGTTCCACAAGAAAAAGCAGATGCCTGAAGCGAACGCGCCCAGGTAAACCAGCGTCCAGATCTGTTTGCCCGTGAGCGCGATCTCCGGCAACGGGGTGAAGAGCAGGGTGGCCGTCAGGGTGACAATTACCGCGCCAAGGTAAAGCACGCCAAATACTTCCTGGTCTTTGAGACCTTCGTTCTGAGCCATCACCCGGCGATAGTAAACCTGACCGAATGCAAAGCACAAATTCGAGACTTGCACCAAAAGGAACCCGCTCCACACCCCCGGTGAAATCGCGTCACCAGATTTGATCACCCATGTTCCGACCACGGCTAGCGCCGCGGTGAGCAGGTAAAGTGGATTGAATTTCTTGCGCAACGCATCATCGATTAAGGTTACATAAACGGGGGTGAAGACCGTAAAAAGTGCCACCTCGTAGGCTTTTAAAGTCTTAAACGAAGCGATATAGGCGATATACATAATCCCGAATTGCATCATGCCCGCCAAAGCGAGTTTCAAGGTTAATTTCCGATCCAGTTTTTTGAAACGCACAAAGGGCAAAAAGACCAGTAACGACACCAACATCCTGGCAAAGGAGACAAAATTCGAGTCAACGCCGGTGAGATTGCCTTTGATCAGACCAAAGGAGAACGCCCAGGCGAGGGAGACGATGAATAAAATAACCATTTTTTATCCTTATGATTCTGATTTCCAGGCCCCCGCTGGATGTTCCCTGGAAGGGTGGTTGTTTTCTAGCAAGATAATAACGTACTAATCCAAACCCCACAATCTGACATAAGTTACCTCGAGAAAATGATTCTCACAACTGTAAAGATAAAAATCCCCGCGCGAGAGGCACGGGGAAAGATTTGGAATGGATCAAGTTTACGCTTGTGTTTTTGTTGTCACTTTGGTGTTGACGCTCCCTAAGATCAAGCCCAACACCACCGATAAACTGGCGGCGAAGATCATGCGAAACTCGGCCGGCAACATGAAAGTCAATGTGTGGGCAGGGATCCAGAAAAAGGGAATCGTCTTGGAGTAGACAAACCCCCACATGCGTTCCCAGTCAATATTTTTCAATGCAATTTTCATGTTGAACTTGCGGATTGGGAACCTGCCACCTTGCTCTGTGATGAAGCGGTCGGTCAGGTGGTGGGTGAGCATGAACACCGGTGAGAAAATGAAATTGAGGAAAACGGATATCGTCAGCGCGGTCAGGATGTTCTTCCACGGCTCGGGCAGGCTGGCGAGCCCCGGAAAGACATTGGGAGCTCCGCTGCCAAAAATGGCGAATGCCCAGTAGATGATGATGCCGAAGAAACCCCATAAGACCATCTTGGGCAGCAGCCCAAACCCTTTGAGCCGGTAATTCTTGTTTTTTAGCCGCCAGGCCAGGATCTCGCCGCCGGTGGCCAGCAGGGAGAATTTGATAAAGGCCAGCACCAATGGCGCGGCCGCGTTGGCTTCCACATAGAGAGCGCGCGTGGAGGGGATGGCAAAGAACGCGCCGAGCGCGAGGGCGAGGAACGCAGCGATAAGGTCACCGATCAGCATACAGACTCCTGTCTATCGAGGCTAAGCACTAATTATATCCGGCAAGTCTTAATTGGAGGAATTCCAACCCTCAAACTAAAAAAACCGTTATCATGTCTTCCTCGCCACCAGGGTGGCGGCAACCGGGAGAAATGTATTATGTGAGTCAGGATTCCTGAATTATCCGTCGAGTGACTTTCTAAGCGAGACAGTAGGAAATTCTGCTAACTTATAAAAATGTTCTTTTAAGACCAAGAGATTCGATTTTTATGGTTTAATTCCAGTTATGAAAAATCTTCGGTATGATCAATTTGTAACCGCTTACCCCACCTTCCTCTCGACCCTCTCCCTGGATGACCTGCGCCAACGTGATTACCAACGCCTCGACCGCGCCGGACAGGTTTACCTGGATTACACAGGGGGTGGGCTTTATGCCGAGTCTCAATTGCGCGAACACCATGATTATTTGACCAATTCGGTTCTCGGCAACCCGCATTCCACCAATCCTTCCTCACTTGCGGCCACCGAAAGAGTGGAAAGCGCGCGTAAAGTCATCCTGGAATTTTTCAATGCTGATCCCTCCGATTACGTGGTCATCTTTACTTCCAATGCCAGTGGGGCGTTGAAGCTGGTCGGAGAATCTTATCCGTTTGGGCAAGACAGCCGGTATTTGCTCACCTTTGACAACCACAATTCGGTGAATGGCATCCGTGAATACGCCCTCGCCAAGGGGGCTAGTGTGACTTATATCCCAGTTCTTCCGCCGCGCATGCGTGTGGATGAGATGAAGTTGACCGAGGAATTATCTAACCTAAAGCCAGGTTCCAACAGCTTGTTCGCTTACCCCGCACAATCCAATTTTTCCGCGGTGCAACATCCACTCGAATGGGTCGAACAGGCGCATCAATTGGGTTGGGACGTGCTCCTGGATATCGCCGCCTTCGCTCCGACCAATCGACTTGATTTAAGCAAGGTCAAGCCAGATTTTGCCCCCATCTCGTTTTATAAAATGTTTGGTTACCCCACCGGGGTCGGCGCGCTGATCGCGAAGCGGTCCAAACTGGCCAAGCTCGTCAGACCCTGGTTTGCTGGTGGAACCATCACGGTGGCATCGGTGCAGGGCGAAAAGCACTTTATGGCGGAAGTTCCCATGGCTTTCGAAGACGGTACGGTAGACTACCTCAATATCCCTGCGGTGGAAATTGGCTTGAAACACCTCGCCAATGTGGGTCTCGAAAAAATTCATACTCGGGTTGCATGCCTGACCGGGTGGTTACTGGATAATTTACTTGAGATCAAACACCCCAATGGAAAGCCGTTGATCAAGATTTACGGACCGGTTACCATGGAAAACCGCGGCGGTGCCCTCGCTATGAATTTCGTGGATGATCGGGACCGCGTGGTGGACCACCGTTGGATCGAGGAACGCGCCAATCGGAAATCCGTTTCGCTCCGTACAGGTTGTTTTTGCAACCCCGGGGCGGGGGAAGTGGCACTGGGCATCTCCTCCAGCGAACTCACATCCTGTTTCAATCGTCCTGACCACGAGCAACGTTTGACCTATGATGAATTTCGCCTTTGCATCGATGGCAAGGCTTCAGGCGCCGTGCGGGTGTCCGTTGGTGTCGTGAGCAACTTTGAAGATGTCGAAAAATTTATTCAATTCGCGCAAAGTCTCGTCACATAAAAAAAAGGGCAACATGAAACAGCTAACTGATTTATTCGATCGTTTTTTAACGGGGTGGGTTGTCCTTTCGGCTCTTACTCTCTTTATCTTCTTTAGCGTTCTCGCTTTACCAAAGCAAGGGGCGTTGGCTGAAAAATACTCCCAAGGATTGGGGAGCCCCGATACAAGCTTGTTTTACACAGGCGCGAAGCTATTCGAAATGGCCGAAACCTACGGCTCCGAAGGACGTTTGGCATATCTCCACGCCCGCTGGAACTTTGACCTTGCTTTTCCGTTGATCTACACTCTCTTTTTCTTGACCTCGATCCATTGGTTGTTTAAGAATACTACTCAAACCCGATCGCGGAGTTGGCTGCTGGTCTTGCCGCTACTCGCCTTTTTGCTCGACCTCGCCGAAAACATAGCCACTTCAGTGGTAATGCGCGCTTTTCCTGCTCAAGTTGTCTGGGGGCAAACCCTCGCACCGGTATTCACACCCTTGAAATGGTTCGCGGTTGCGGGGAGCGCTTTGCTCGTTGGTGTTGGGCTAATGAGATGGTTAATCTTAAGTATTAAACGAAATTAAAAATTGTCTTGGGGGATGATTGACAATGACTTTATTGCCGTATATATTAAATATATCCTTATCGTTACCGATTAAATATATCAAGAGTCGCTACGTCGAACAGTCGAACCACAGCCTGATTGGGCAAGTCAAGAGGGATGAGTGATTGAGACTTTAAGCCGCTGGTTTAATGATTACCAGTCCGTTGTGATATTTATTTATGGGCTGGTCTTTTACACCATGGGCATATCTGTATTGGTCCACAGCCGAAATTATTCAAGGTTGATCCTTGCAAAAAGTTTTCCATGGTTAGGGGTTTTTGCGATTGTGCAGGCTCTATATCAATGGGGAGACATTTTTATTCCTCCAATTCTCAAAATCATGGGGTACGAGAACGAAATAATCCTGGTGGCGTTGCAGATGGTGATTCTGGCGATCTCTTATTCCATCCTTTATCAATTTGGAATCGAATTACTCAGGCCATACGATCGGGGGTGGCATCTTGCGCCAGTCATTCCTCTTTTCGTTTTTCTGGTGTGGTTGCTTGGACCTTTCACGATCGGATTTAGCCTGATTTCAGATTTCAAGCAATGGAGTGCTTTTGTCAATGTGATCTCCCGTTACTGGATCTGCCTGCCAGCCACCTTGACGGCCGTCTTAGGGCTAATTAAACAGCAGCGGCTGCAGGTCAAACCGATGAAAATCCCCCGCATTGATAACATGTTCAGGGTTGCTGCCGGGTCGTTATCAGCATACGGAGTCTTATCTGGCTTGGTTGTTCCAAAAGCTGAATTTTTCCCTGCGAATTTATTAAACATTGATTCATTTACCAAATATATGGTTTTTCCGCCATCGATTTTTCGTGCCTTGGCGGGGATCATTTTACTTTACGCGTTTTACCGCATTCTCGAGATCTTTGATATCGAGACCTCGCACCTTATTCGCACAATGGAAGAAGCCCAGGTGATCGCCAACGAGCGCGAACGAATTGCTCGTGACTTGCATGACGGTGCCTTGCAACAAGTCTACGCCACGGGGTTGTTAGCCCAATCACTTAAAAAAAGGGTCGGGCAAGAGAACCAAAAAGAAGTCAACCGCTTGATTATCACCATTAACCTGGCAATCCAGCAGCTCCAATCCTTTCTACGAAAACAAATCCCTTCAAAAGATTCGATTGATCTTGCGGGTGCGTTATCCGCGATTATTGAACAATTTCGACCCCATATCCAAATTGACACATTTCTTGAAACCGCAAATTTGCCAACCCTAACCTTGGACCAAATGAGAAATGTTTCTGGCCTGGTGAATGAAGCTTTTTCGAATGTGATTCGGCACGCGAAATCAAACCGCATGGAAGTTCATGTGAATTACGCCAATAAGCATCTTGTGATCAATATTCGGGATTTTGGATCAGGTATTCTTACTTCGGCCGAACCAGGGTACGGGTTAAAAAATATGCGTGAGAGGGCGAGGATGTTAAATTCAAAACTAACATTCGAGTCGGAGCCGGGCAAAGGGACCAGGGTGACCTTGGATATCCCTGTGGAGGAGGAACTTGAAGAAAATTAGGGTGATGGTTGTGGATGATCATGAGGTGGTGCGGTTGGGATTGCGAACCCTTCTCGCGGACGAGGAGGATTTGGAAGTGGTGGCCGAGGCATCTTCAGCTGACCAGGCCATGACCCAGGTCGAAAATCAACGCCCCGACGTTGTCATTCTCGATATCCAGCTCCCTGGACGGAGCGGCATCCAGGTTTGCCGAGAGATTCTCACCCGGTTTGAAGATATCAAAGTGGTGATGCTTACTTCGCATGCTGATGACGCCTTCCTTGATCAATCCATTCGGGCTGGCGCCTCGGGATATGTGCTCAAACAGGTTGGTAACGAAGAATTGGTGCGCGCGATTCGCGCCGCTCACAAAGGTGAAATGGCTTTAGACACTCGGACGACCTCGCAAATGGTGGATCATTTCAAGCAATTAGAATCGGCTGTAAATGACTCGGCTTTTGCTCAACTGACTCATCGTGAATTCCAGGTGGTTCGCTTGGTCGCTAACGGTGAAAGTAACAAGCAGATCGGTCTTGAACTGAACCTGTCTGACATCACTGTCAGAAATTATGTCAGTAATATCCTTTCTAAACTTCAGTTACGTAACCGGATCGAACTGGCAACTTACGCGATCACCCATCGACTGATTGACAAGGTCAATTAATAACGAAACCGGCATCCATTGGGATGCCGGTTTCTAAATACCTATAAAGTATTTTTCACGCTATCTTCTTTTGAAACCATTTTCCAGGTTTCCAGGGGGCACCGATAAATTTGAAGAAGAAGCGATCCAAACCGTAGTAACCAGCAGTCTTCCAGGCGATCATTAGTAGTATTTCTAGTACCAATAAAACTGGGCCGGAACTCAGACTGCCTGCCAATAAGAAACTGAAGTTCATCATGGCGCCAAAGAATGCGGCGACGCCTACAAAAGCCCCAAGAATCAGGGCGATCCCAACAAGTAACTCGCCAATCGAGATCAATTTTCCGAACCAGATGTGCGCGTCACTATCCAGCATCGACTGAATGAAAGAACGATACCATTCGTAATTGATAGGCGGCCTGGCGGGCGCTTCGGGGATGGAAACTGCGCGCATCCAGTAGCCTTTGATGGCTTCACCGGTTTGCATCCACGCGGGGTCAGACAATTTGTGCAAACTGGCGTCAAACCATTGATACCCAACGTACACACGCACGATCAACCACAACCACGCGAACTTGGTGCTGTTGAATAGGTTTTTAAAGAACGGCGCGTCATCCATGTTGGTAGGACCAAATAATACATTATTCATAATTACTCCTGAGTATTAGTTGGTCAACTTGATGATACAAGGTAATCGGCTGACCAATAAGGTTCATCAGTACCTGTTTTATTAGGTACTTAATTGCACTTATAATATCCAAAATATCCAAATAAGACAAGTATATTATTCCTGATTTTGCAGGATAATCTTCCGACGAACTAGTGACTATCATTTTCGCGCATGAGTTTCCGTCGGCAGTTCTTATTAAATTCATTGATTTCGGATTGGACTATAAATCAAAAAACAAGATGTTTCCACCTTGTTTTCTGTCTACCGATGATTGAGGAGAGGACTAATGTTTAATAGTCGAAGGCTTTGATCTCGATCGTTTTTCCTTCGCGCTCAGTTACATAATATGGCTGCCAAGCAACTCCAAAAACATCAGAGAAAATATCACTTTTAGTGGGGTTGATCGAAACCTCACTGTTTTTTGCGGTCACGTCGGACCATTTTTCTTTGACGTCCACGAGCGCGGCGTCACGGGCTTTGGTCAATTCCTGCATTTGTTCTTGAAGTTGAACGAGTTCCTGGTCTTCGGCTTCTTTCTTATCCTTCGCCGCTGAAGCCATCCTCACCTTCGACATTGTGCCAGACAGGCTGCGTTTTCGGCCTGTTAACATGCCGAGTACGGCCGCTCCGCCTGTCGCGAATTGTTCAATATTGCGTTGATTCACATTATTGGTAGCGGCTTTAACATCCAATTCCTGGGCGTCGATCTTACGCTGCAAGGCTGATAACTTTGTGGCAAAGGTCTGTTCCACCTTGGCGATTTCCGCTTCCACAAGTTCTCTCGCGGCTTCGGTGACCTTGGTGTGGAAATCGGCTTCCGACATCTCGGGGGTCGCCACAACCTTAAGCGTGGTGTTGGATTTCAATTTCAGCGCGCTGGAACGATAGAGCCATTCCAGGAAGTCTTTTTGTAATTCAGCGGTCTTTTTGGAGTCTCCCAACCAGGCGGGGACGGTATGAAATTGAGTATTGGGTAGCGGTTGGGATTCGAGTTTTTGGGCGTCTACAGTCTTCCCGACAAAGTTCTCCCACTTTACCAAACCGGAACCCGGTCCATCCAGCAGTGCGGAAACCGTTTTTGCGTATTCCAGGTTGTATTGCCGTGAGAGGTAACGCACCTCGGCTTGTAACAAGAGTTTGGGTTGATAGACCATCCGCAGCGCGGATAACCCGGCTGGCAGCCCAGCTTTGGAAGCCGCTTCTGTAAAGCCGAGATCGGCTGGCAAGAAATATTCATTGATCGTGCCAGGCACTGCCGGTCTCGCGCTCGAGACATCTCCTTTTTGCGCCGAAGGTGTTTTAGTTTGAGCATTCTCCCCTCCGCTTTGCGCGTTGGCCTTGGTTTTCGCGATAGCCCCGTTACCGGCTAATTGGTTTGCCAATGGAATTTGGTCTCGGGTCATCGGGCCGGCGAGGAAGTTCAAAGCCCAGCGCGTCGAAAAAAGAACCGGCCCTGATTTATACACACTGTGGTAAAGAAATACCCGCTTTTGTAAACCAGAAATCAACTTATCGAAGGTAGCCACATTGGTCGTGCCTCCAGCGGAAGTGAGTCCATCCAGAAGGCGTTGTTTGTCTTGATCGGTTTGCAATCGACCGATCATCCAGGTTCCCGCGTTTGAAAGCGCCTTGTAATCTACATCCACCGGGTTCTGGGTGGCTAACACAAGGCCCACACCAAAAGCGCGCGCTTGCTTAAGCATGCGCAGCATCACGGTCTTTGATGCCGGGTTGGCAACCGGGGGCAGGTAACCCATGATCTCATCAAAATAAACCAGGGCTCTCAAATTTCCGGTTCCTCGTTGGCCGCGCATCCAGGTTTCCACCGCGGCAAACAACAGGGTGACGAAGAACATACGTTCATTTTCACTTAGGTGGGCCAGGTAGAAAATGGAGTGGCGTGGTTTACCCGATTTCGGGAAGAGGATCTCGCCGATATCCAGGGTTTGGCCTTGTTGCCAGATCTGGAAGGAAGGTGCGGCGAGGAAATTATTCAACAAGATCGCTAGCGAGAAGCGTTCTTTTTCAGGGAAGAACGATTCCATGGGGAAGGCGCCCAGCCGTTCCATTGGTGGATTTTGAACCTGAAGGATCAAGTCGGTGAGGGTCAAGGACTGTTTATTAACCCAGGCGGTTTCCAGAAGGTTGGCTAACAGGATGTGCTCGCGTGATCGCAAGGGATCGATGTCGTTCAACCCAACCAGACCAAGGAGAGCGGTCACCGTGCTTGAAATCCGTTCGCGCAAGACTTCGGCGTTGGATTCCCAATCCAGTTCGGGAGCCTGGAAACTCGAGAGAATGTTGACAGGCATCCCCGCTGAAGAACCAGGAGTAAATATCGTGAAATCCGCGGTTTCACCAAGCGCGGCCAGTTCCTTTTCACCCAAACCCCAATCGGAGAGCCCTTTTTTCCAACGTTCGGCGGTCTCGCCAGCCATCGCCTGGACGGTTTTTCCACCTTGTTTGGCGGTTTCTGGGTCGATCCACGGTTCAAAATCAGCGGGTAACAACTGAGGAAAATGCAATAGGAGGTTGGTTAGGTCACCTTTGGGGTCAATGATCACGGCCGGGATGCCGTGCAACGCGGCTTCTTCGAGCAAACCAATGCAAAGGCCGGTCTTACCTGAGCCGGTCATACCGGTTACCACCGCGTGGGTAGTCAGGTTGGAAGGTTCGAGTAAAACCGGGTCAGAAGTGGTGGTGTTGGTTTTAGGGTCGAAGATCCTGCCAAGGAAATAATTGGGATTTTGTGTAGACATGGCTCACCTGTATTTTCTCTATTTTAATTAATTATAGGCTTTCGGCGATAAAAGTCCACCCACTGATTTTGGCCCCAATCTTGTATCTATTAACTGGATGAAATTATTTGATTTTTTTCGCCAGAGACCTGAAACCGTGAGGAGTTGACCTTGTTCGATATTCAACTATTTGCCCTTAACCTTGTCCACGGACAGGAACAAAGCACCCTGCCAGGGTTGGTCGCCTTAACCGCACCCCGCAGATCGGCGCGCGGACGCGAGAATGACACTCTGATCGCCCTTGTTTCGATGGCTGAACCTTCAGTATTCTCGGAGGATAGCCTTCAAGATTGGGTCAAACGAAAGGCCGAAAGTTATTTTTCCACAGCCGGTACGGTCACTTTTGCCATGCGCGCGCTGGTTGAGACCATAAACGCTGACCTTCTTGACCGCAACCTAAAAAGTGGAATTGGGAGCCCAACATCCACAGCCACTCTTTCTCTCGCGATTGTGCGGCGTGACGCTGTGACTTTGCTAAACATTGGCAGCGCGCGTGCTTTTTATGTAAACCAGACAGAGTCTCTCATTCTTGATGAAGGTGAACCGCAAGGACGCGGATTGGGAATCAGTCAGGCGGTCAACTTCCGGTTTGTTCAAGAGGGAGTGGCCGAAAACACCACCCTCGTGCTGAGCCCGGCGCCACCGGCAGCCTGGAAGGCTGAGACCTTTGCTGGAAGCGCTTCGCTTTCCAGTGAGGCGGTTAATCGTCGATTGTTCATCCAATCGGGAAACGACCTTAAAGCGATTGTGCTACGTTTTACCCCTGGCAAAGGGCAGATCACTCAGACGGTTGTCAGAAGAAATCAAATCAACGTTCCAAATGAAGCCCCTTTACCCAATCAGACGACTGAGACGCCAACCCTGACAGAATCCAAAACCCTTGTTGCCGAACCCGCTCTCTCACGAGCTGAACTTCGACGCCAAGCTTATCTGAACGATGAAAAAAACAGGGGCACGGTGGAACAGGCCGTTGAACCTGCGCAAAAGCTCGATAATAACTTGGCGCGTGAATCTGACACTATTACACAACAGCCCAATAAAATCAAACCAGAAGGTCCAACCGACCTACAAGTTAAAGCGGGTCAAATTACAAAAAACCTGGTGGACGGTGTTTCACAAACATCCGGATTCTTTGCCCGTTTCACTCAAAAAATTCTGCCGGGTTTGGCTGACGAACCCTTGCGCATGAGCCGCACATCCTTGATTGCGATCGCGGTAGCCGTGCCATTGCTGATCGTCTTGCTGGCCGGCATGGTTTACGCCAGCAGCGGAAAAACCCAACAATTCAATCAGAACTTGGTAATGGCTCAGCAATACGCCATTCAGGCCGAAGCCATGGTCGCCGACCCCACCATGCAATTAGCGAATCTGAAACAAGCCATCGTCTGGCTTGACAAAGCGGAATCCTATGGGCGTTCAGACGCGTCGACCTCATTGCGCAACAAGGTTCAAGGCGCCCTCGACGTCATGGAGGGGGTCGTCCGCTTGGAAATGATCCCCGTGGTGACGGGTGGGTTATCTGCAGGTTCAAGCGTCTCACAGATCATAGCCCTGGCCACCGACCTCTATCTTCTGGATGAAGATTCTGGTACGGTGCAGCGCTTTTTCCTCGGTGGGGCGGGTTATGAAAAAGATGAAGCCTTTGAGTGCGGTCCGAACCCTGACAACGCCTTGAGCACCATCGGCAATCTGGTGGACATGATCCCTGTGAACATCAACAACTCCTTTAAGGCTACCCTCCTGGTGGCGGACGCGGCAGGGAATATCCAGTTTTGTATCCCGGGTGAGGTGGGGGTTACCAGTGCGCTCCCGCAACCAGACCAGGGTTGGAAGAAGATCAGCGCCATCGCATACGACGGTGGTTATTTCTACGCCCTCGACAAGCCAGGAAACGCGGTTTATCGTCTGGAAGCCAACGGCATCCAGTTTGATGCCAAGCCCACACTCTACTTTGACGATCAGATTCCATCGTTAACCCAGGCGATCGATATCGAGGTGAACGGCGATGAACTTTACATTTTAAGATCTAATGGGCAGATGGTGGAATGCACTTACAGCCACATGAAGGATTACAAGTTAACCGAGTGCCTCGACCCGGCACCTTTTGGCGACATGCGGGCCGGGCAGACCCCTGAAACCATCAGCTTCCCTGATGCTAACTTTGTGCAAATGCGCATGACCTCCGCGCCAGATTCTTCAATATACCTTCTCGATGCCAGTTCCAAGGCGTTATATCATTTTAGTCTGCAGAGAAATCTACAAAAAATCATGAATCCTCGATTCTCAGATGGCACCAATATTGACCGGTTGACCCCCACGGCTGTGGCTGTTTCTTCCGGGCGCGTTGCCTTCATGGCTTTTGGAAACCAGGTTTATTACGCACCGTTGCCTTAGTAGGCGCGCCCACGGCTGAAAATGAATTTCCTGGAACAGGTTGACCAACCCACCCTAATTGTTAACGAAACCATCGCTAGGCGTAACATCGAGCGCATGGTTGCCAAAGCCCGGATGAAGGGGGTTGAATTTCGACCCCATTTTAAGACTCACCAATCCGCGGATGTGGCGGGGTGGTTTAAAGACGCGGGTGTCGAAAAGATCACCGTTTCTTCAGTGGAGATGGCCGAATACTTCGCAGACCACGGCTGGTTCGATATTTTGATCGCTTTCTCATTGAATCCGCGTCAGATAGACCGTATCAAAGCCCTCGCAGAAAGGGTTCACCTTGAAGTCCTGGTTGAAAACTTTGAAACCCTCACTTGTCTTGAGCTTGAAGACCATGAAGAATTGGGCATCTGGATCAAGATCGATGTGGGCAACCACCGCACCGGGTTGGATTGGCAGCAAACAGACCAGGTTATAGCGTTGTGCGAGAGAATTAAAAAAACCAACCGGCTGACTTGCATGGGCTTGTTGACCCATTCGGGGCACACCTACCATGCTGATGACGAAAACGCCGTGGTGCGGATCTTTCGTGAGGGGGTGGACCGACTCAACTTCTTACGTGATCGCCTTGGCACGTCAGGGATCTCTGGGCTTTCAATATCTGTAGGTGACACTCCCGGGTGTTCGTTGTGCGAAGACTGGAGCGGGATCGACGAAGTACGCCCCGGCAATTTCGTTTTTTATGACGTTCAGCAAGTCATTGGTGGAGCTTGTAGCGTTCAAGACGTGGCCCTCGCGTTAGCCTGCCCGGTTGTTGCCAAACACGCCGAGCGTGGAGAAGTGGTGGTACATGGGGGCGCGGTGCACTTGTCGAAAGACACTATCCAGACTGACTCTCAACCTGTCTTCGGTTGGGTGGCGCTGCCGCACGGCACAGGGTGGGGTGAACCGATTGAAGGGGCTTACGTGCGTTCACTCTCGCAGGAACACGGAATCGTGTCTTTACCTGCTGAAGAATTTGCCAATGTAGAAATAGGAAATTTGCTTTTTGTTATACCGGCGCATTCTTGCCTGACTGTTCAGGTGATGGGCAGGTACTACACGCTGATGGGCAGGCTCATCTCGACCCTCAACCGTTGATGAGGATGATTGACCTAACCCATCAATGTGATGGGGACGGGGGTGAATGCCAGCAAGAAGATGATCAGGGCTAAGATGCCGAGTGCCTTACGTGCCGGGTCGAGTGGTGTGATCTGATCGAGAGGTTCGGCGTAGATTCTGCCAAACAGGAAAACCAACCCGGCCCACAACCACCAACCGGACCACAGAAAACCCATCCCGACCAAAGCCACCAAAATAACCGGAAACAATCTGCGCGCGCCTTTCGTGCCGAAGAGCAGCGAGAATACGTGTCCGCCATCCAGTTGTCCGGCAGGGATGAGGTTTAACGCGGTCACCAGCAGACCTGCCCAGCCTGCCCAAGCCACGGGGTGGATCATCACATCCACACCTCCCAGCGGAAACGGCCGGCCGGTGAAAAAGTAACGCAGCCAATACAACGCAGGCTCCATCCCTTCGAAGCTGGCTGGTTGAGGCAGAAACTGCCCGAAGTGCAAATACTTAAGCAGCAAATAGATGACCGAATTCCCTTCGATCTGAAACGCCTGCCCTGGGCTGAGCACAGCCGGGAGGGCGTCAAGGTTTGACAAGGAAAGACCGATCCAGATTACCACGAGTGAAACGGCAAACCCGGCGATCGGTCCCGCGACGGCGATATCCATCAACACCCGTTTATTTCGGGGTGCTTCCTTCATGCTGATGAAAGCGCCAAGGGTTCCAAAGGTGGTGAAGGGCATCGGGATAAAGAAGGGCAGGCTCACTTTAACACCGTGAGCGCGTCCCGCGAAGTAATGTCCAAACTCATGGGTAGCCAAGATCGCCAACAGGCTGACAGTAAAAGGCCAGCCAGTTTGAAGGATCAAGAGCAAGGCTTGAAGGGGGTTCTCTGGCAGGGATTGTATGTTCGAAAGCGCGCCGGATACCAAAACGCTGATCACAGTCAACACGAAAAATAAAAGGTTGAGCTTGGGCGAACCCATGCGGGGTGGCGGCATCGCCGGTTGGATGAGAATGATTTGGGTTTCGTCCTCTTGCCTGAATAGGGGAGTGAATCCAAGCGGGTTGAGGTTGGCAGCGAGTTCCTGGTAGCTCTTGTCTGAGTCTGCTCCAATCAGGTGGCCGCGGTAACGGATGATGAAATCCTGTTGAAGAGAACCCAGGGTGAGATCTTCCACACGAAATATTCTTCTCACATGAGTGTGGACAATTTCAAAGTCGGTGGTTGGGTTCATGAGCCTCCAAATTAACAAGACCAGGTTAATACAATGAAACCAGGAACCAAGACATTGGTCACCTGTGTTCGCGGGTTAACGATACCTTTTGCCGATTAAATTTGCAAGGTTGGGGGATATTATCGAATAAAGAGGAAGGGCAGCCAACTCGAGACGGTGGGCGCGAGGGTAAAAAAGCCGAACGCGGCAAACACTCCAAGGAGGGCGCCCGCGAAAATATCAGAAAAATAATGCACACCGAGAGCCACTCTTGCGATAGACACCAGAGGCGCCCAGAGAATTAGTACCAACCCAAACCAGGTGGGTCCGAGTAGCAAACCGAGCGTGGCGAGCATGATCGTACGTGCGGCATGACCTGAAGGGAAGGAATGCGGGTCGCTTTTTCGATACACGGCTCCCCAATCCCCTTCGGGGCGGCGCCGGCGGATGCTGAACTTGATGATTAAGACGATAACGGCCAGGGCGATCGTGCTGGCTGCCATGACGGCCATTGCGTGGTGCCAGGGGTCATCCGTGACCAACCAGACAATAAACAAGGCCAACAAGATGAACCATGAGTCCCCGGAATGCGCGAAAAAAATGGCAAGGGGTTTAATCCCGTTTGCCGGTTCGGAGATGCGTAGCGAAGCAGTGATTTTCTCGTCAAGCGAGACCAGATTCTTCCAAAGCATGTTTTTATTTTACCGCAACAAATCGGCTTCAACCATTTCGAACTGGAAGGGTTTGTCCACATCCATGCCCACCTCGGCGTAAGGAAGGCGGATGGCTTTGCCGGTGATACCCAAGCGTTGACATACCCGGTTGGCAACCTGGTCGATGGTTAAAAAACCCAAAAGCAATCCCAACAGGCTGTCGAAACCGATCATTCCCGCTTGTTTGAGAGGATTTTTGCGCGATTTGATCAATTCTTTCCAAAGCGCGTTCGGGTCGAGGGCGGCTTGTTTCCGAAACGCGTTCGCGTCTCCTCCGCATACTTCTTCGTTCTTCGCTTTGATGTAAGTCCGTTTAGAACCTGGGTAGCGTTTTTCCATCACCTCGCGTGAAAGCACGCCATAATAAATGTCGAATTCACCTTTTTGATAAATTCCCGCCAGCTCGTCCACGATAGCGCTGGTGATCGCCGGGATGTCAGCGGATATTGACATGACGTGCGACTCATTGGGATGCACCTCATTCAGCTTGCGGGCGCCTTCCTGGATGTTGCCCATCAGCGTGCCGTCATCTGGCAGTGTGATAAGAGGTTTGTTGCACTTCAAATTCTGAAGGTCTTCAATGCCAATCAAAACCACGGTGTCGATCAATTTGGCACCTGAAACCGCATCAAGCACCCATTGCACCATGGGTTTTCCAGCTATCGGCAGTATACTCTTGAGCCCACCCTGGGTCATCGCGGATAACGGATCGTCGCTGGATTGCCCTCCAGCCAGGATGATGACATCCATGGTTACAACACCTGTACTTGGGGTTTGAACGGCACAGCTTGTATCGCTTTTTCCATTTGCTCGAAATAATCGCCCGGGTTGCCATAATCCACGGGTTCCTTGCGACCTAAAACGGCCACCAGGGCTGCTTCCATCATGTTAGTGCCAAATGAACGGCCGTCAAGCACCGGGGTGGTCGTGATCAGGTATTTGATGCCCGCGTTTTTGAAAAATTCTTTGTCTGATGGTGTGGTCGTGTTGGTCACCACCACACGGCCTGGAAGTTTTTCGGGCATATGCCGCCAAAGATAATGGCAGTCCCCCGCCACCACCGTGGCCCAGTTAAAGTATTTCTCATATTTAGGTTCGCGCACGTTCTGTTTTTCGCCAGTAGGGTAAACCCAACTGAAAGGAAGCCGGCTCATCAGGGGCAGCAGCAGACCAGCCAGGTTACGGATGCCTTTTTCGCTGTGCACCGGAACATCCAGACCCATTGAAAACATGACATCCCCAAAGATGCACTCATAACCGTCGTCCAGAAACGCTCTGGCCGTACCCCAGCGGTCCAAGGCCACGGCTACCAGGGCTCGTTTTTCCTTTACGTATCCATCCAGCTCTTCATTGATTACGCGAGTGACCTGTTTTTCAAGAGTCATTTTGAGGCCCGTTCCGTCGACCACCGGGGTGGTTTTTACATACTTGATTAAAGATTGCACCGAATGCATCACCGACCATTGGTCTTCGAGCATGATCCCCAGGATCGCGCCGCCAACCCCAAAGGCATCCACCTTGCCATCCAGTTCACCATAAAGCTGGGCGGCCTTTTCCATGTCGCCATCCGTACCGATGCGTTCGAGCGAAACGGTTTCGCCCAACAATTGGATCTCAACTTTTTTATTGCGCGTGGATGCGCCGATACTGATGCTGACTGCACGTTTCATCTATTGGCTCCGTTGACTTATTTTTTCTCGGTCGAATACGTGAGAGAAAGCACAAATAAGGAAGATTCCCTAGAAATCTAAGGGTTGCACGATAATAATAACCCTGAAATTGAAAAAAGGAATTGACTTGGCGGCTATTTTTATCAAGCTGCTTTTACCTGAATTTAGACACGACAAAAAAACTCCCCGCAGGGAGTTTTTTTGAGTTAAGAAAGATGCAGCCGGTTGATCGCTGATTGGATAATCTTGTCAACCACATCCGTATAGGTCAACCCGGCAGCCTTGGCCGCGAAGATGAGAGAGGCTTGTTTGGCGTCGGGGTACATCAACGGGATCGGGTTGACTTCCAGGATGTAAGGGTTTCCGGCATTGTCCATACGCATGTCCATGCGGCAGACATCTTCGAGATTGAGCACCTTTTTGGCGGTAAGCGCCAGGTGTTGAAATTCAGCGGTTTGTGCTTCAGTGAGTTCAGCAGGGCAAACCCGGTAAACTTCGCTGGCCAAGTCTTCTTTTTGCGAGTTGGAATAATATCCGGTGGGGGAGAAGATCTCGACAACCGGTAATGCTGTATCACCGAGCACGCCGACCGTGAACTCTCGACCTTCTATGTACTCCTCAACCATGACCAGTGAGCCCACGTTTTCAGCCACCCACGCGACCTGTTTGGTTAGCTGCTCATAGTTATTGGCTACTGCCGAATCGTTGATCCCGATCGAAGAACCTTCAAACGCAGGTTTAACGAACATAGGATATTTCAATGCGCTTTCGGGGATGTGCTTCGGATCAGTGATGATCATAAACTTTGCAGTTGGCAGCCCGGCGAGCATGAATTGTTGCTTGGCGATGTGTTTGTTATGAGAAAGCATCATCCCCAACACGCCAGCGCAGGTATATGGGATGCGCAGCATATCCAACACCGCCGGCATCTGCGCTTCGCGTGAATCGCTGTAGTGACCTTCGGTTGAGTTGAAACACAATTGGGGAGAAAATTCGCGAATCGCGGGGATCGAATCGATCACACCTGGAAAGTACTCGGCTTGATGACCCAACTCTTTCAATGATTGAAGAATTGCGTCGATCGTGATGCGGTCATCCAGATCGTCCCATCGCCCGGGAGGGTCTTCTGGGCTGACTGGGGCATCTTCTTTGAGGTTAGCCAGAACAGCGATTTTCATGTGGATGGTTTCTCCTGTACTTTTTTAATGAAAACGAGTTTGATTATAATAACTATTGAATAATCAACAAGAGGTGAAAAAACCCTTGTGAGGTCTACCTTATTATCGGGGAGGAATAACTTCAATCCGAGGAGTAGAATCACGTGACATTTATCCTCTTGAATGATATAAAAGGTACTGATTTTCGAAGTTTGCAATTAAATAACTGCTAGGAGGAATTCCATGTGGTATCTCTTGATCGCAGTGGGCACCTTGGTTTGTGCTGCACTCGCCATCCGGACGAAGCGTCTGTTGATTTCAGCGATTTGGCTGGCATTCACCAGCGCTCTGGTCGCATTAATGATCTTCCTGCTGGGAGCTCCACAGATCGCGGTCATCGAGCTTTCGGTGGGCGCAGGCCTTGTCACCGTGCTGTTCGTCTTTGCGATTAACATCGCGGGGGAAGAGGTCGTGGACGTCAAATCAGTGCTGCCAAAACCTCTGGCTTGGGGGAGTGTCCTCTTGGCCGCTGGCTTGGCGATCTTTTTGATCTTGCGCGCGGTCGGGATCGTGCAATTCCCTGAAGCCGTTGCAAACGCGGAGAAATTCATCCTCTGGGATCACCGTTATCTGGATTTCCTGTTGCAGATCGTCTTGATCTTTGCCGGGGTTTTAGGCGTACTCGGGTTGCTCGCCAATGCTAAATCGACCCCCCATCAGGAGGACCACGCATGAATCTACCCATTCCCTTCATCGTGCTTCTTACTGTGTTAGGCTTGGCTGGCATTGGCTTCTACTGCCTGCTCTTCACCCGCAACTTGATTAAGGTTGTGGTCGCTTTGCAGTTGATCGTCAAAGGGGTCGTCCTGGCATTTATCCTGGCAGGGCACCTCGTCCAAAATGAGAACCTCGCTCAGACTCTGGCTTTGACCGTCCTCGTAGCGGATACCATCGTGGCCGTGATCGGTCTGGCTTTGGCTGTGCAGATTCGTCTGCGCACCGGCAGCCTGGACCTTAAAAATCTTTCCAATCTGAAGAGGTAAGCCGTGGCCATAACCTTAATCGCACTCTCCATTGGTTTACCCTGGCTGGGCGCCCTCCTGGTCTGGCTCTTGGGCGACAAACGTGAAAAAGCGCAACATTGGGCCGCGATCCTCTTTTCACTAGCCGCTGGTGTTTCAGCCGTGTTCCTGCTTTGGAATATGAGCAGCACCCCTGCCGTGAAAATTCCCCTCGGTGGCGTTTTTGGTGACTTCACATTCGTCGCCGACGGGCTCGGGGTGTTCTTGAGCGTGATCGCTACCGTCATCGGCTCCCTGGCTGTGATCTTCTCCACTAGTTATATGAAGGGTGAAGCGCAACTGGGCAGGTATTACGCTTTTGTGCTTTTCTTCATCGGCGCCATGGTAGGCCTTGTGCTCACCAGCAACCTCATGCTCATGTTCGTCTTCTGGGAGCTCACCGCCCTTTGTTCTTACGCCTTGATCGCTTTTCACAATGACGATCCCAAAGCGGTCAGGGGCGGCATCAAAGCCCTTTTGATTACATCGGTTGGTGGTGTTGGGTTGCTCCTGGGAGCCTTAATCGTTTTCGCCACCACGGGCAGCGTCGACATTCAAACATTCATTACCAGCAAAGCGGTTGTACCTCCTGCCTTGCTCTCTGTATTGGCATTCGGGTTTCTGGTGGCTGCCGCGGCGAAATCCGCCCAGTTTCCCTTCCAGACCTGGCTGCCCGACGCCATGGAAGCCCCGTCTCCCATCAGCGCGCTGATTCATGCAGCCACGATGGTTAACGCCGGGGTTTACCTGCTGGCGCGTTTCTACCCGGTCTTCAAGGATGTTCCCTATTGGCGCGAGGCGGTCATGATCGTTGGCATGCTCTCCGCGTTGTTGGCAGCAGTGATGGCGCTCACCTCAACCGACCTCAAGCGTGTATTGGCTTATTCAACGGTCAGCCAGCTGGGCTACATGGTTTACGCGGTGGGCGCAGGCAGTGTGTTTGCCAGCCAGTTCCACCTTTTCAGTCATTCCATCTTCAAGGCGCTGCTCTTTTTGGGCGCGGGGGCGGTCATTCATTCGGTCGGCACGCGTGACATGAACCAGATGGGTGGGGTTGGAAAGAAACTACCCTTTGTGAAATGGGTGTTCATCATTGGCGCGCTGGCTCTTGCTGGAATCCCGGTCTTCAACGGTTTTTGGAGTAAGGAAGCCATCCTCGAAGCCGGTCTGGCAGGTGGGCCAACCTGGATCTACGCGATCATGGTTTTGGTGGCCGGGTTGACCGCGCTTTACACCCTCCGTTGCGTTTGGCTCGTTTTCTTCGGTGAACCACGTTCAGATTACCACGCCCACAAGGTTGAATTGGCTATGAAAGTTGCCCTGCTTCCCCTGGCCATCGCGGCCGTGGTTTCCTGGTTGGTCGTTGGACCCTTCTCTGGCCTTTTGGGTGAAAAAACTTTACCCTTCCACGTCATTCACGAGTTGGGGATCCCTGAATTGTTCCACGAAGTGGTAAGTCTGCCGACGCTGATTGCCCTGGTGGTCATCGCGATCGGAATTTTGTTATGGCTTTTCAGAAGCAAGATGGTTGGTTTGGTGGATGGTTTGAAAAGTATCCGCTGGGCAGCCGAAAACAGTTTTGGTTTCGAGGCTATCAATCAAGCCGTGGTCAATGTGACCCACAGTCTGGCTGAAAACTTGCGCAAGACACAGACCGGATATTTGAACTGGAACGTGCTTGGCATCCTGGCCGCCGTGATCATCCTCTTTGCCGTTTTAGCTTTGGGAGCCTGACATGACCACGAATTTTGTTTTCATCGGTTTGATCGGGTTGCCATTCCTCATGGCACCCTTCGTATATTTGTTTGGCCGGCTCTCAGCCCGAAATGGGAACACCTGGGGTTTCAGCCTGGCGCGTGTCTTAACGCTGGCAACCTTGCTGGCGGGGATGGTGCTGCTCTACTTTACCTTCCGTTACGCAAGGGACGTGGACCAGGTTCAACAATTAATTGGGGAGGTCACGCTGCGCTTTGATGGGGTTGGCCTTTTGGTCGCTTCGATCGTCTTGGTACTCGGGTTTTTCGTCTCGTTATTTTCCGTGCCCTACATGGCGAAAGAAAAAGGTGAAGAAAAGTTCTTCGCCCTTCTGCTGATTACCATCGGCTCCATTGTTGGATTGGTCATGTCGTATGACCTCTTCAACTTGTGGGTTTGGTTTGAGGCCATGGCAATTTCCACTTACTTCCTGGTCGCTTTTTACAATGATCAGGCTGATTCCCTCGAAGCCGGGATTAAATACCTGGTGCAGTCAGCCATTGGTTCCGCGCTCGTGCTGTTTGGCATCGCCGCCATCTTTGCCGCTGTCGGCACTACCTCCCTGTTGGATATCTGGCAGGCCGGGGACGGAATGGGATTGCTGGGTATCGTGGGTGTAGTCTTGATGATCATCGGTTTCGGGGTCAAGGCTGCGATGGTTCCGTTGCATACCTGGCTGCCAGACGCGCATTCGCAGGCGCCATCAGGGATTAGCGCCATGCTCTCTGGCATCGTCATCGAGGCCGGGTTGGTGGCCATGCTGCGCACCATCAGCATGTTTGGCAAACTGCAAGGCAACTGGGGTTACATCTTGATCGGATTCGCCTGCCTGAACATTTTGGTAGGCAACCTCATGGCGTTACGTCAAACCCAGGTAAAACGCCTGCTGGCTTATTCCAGCCTGGCGCACGTTGGGTACATGCTGCTCGGTTTTGGTATCGGTTTCGCCTACACCTCGATTGATGGCACCGAAGGCGCGTTCTTCCACATGCTCACCCACGCCTTAATGAAAGGGCTCGCCTTCCTGGCGGCGGGTGCGCTGCTCTACGCGCTGCACCTCGCCAAAGGCGACCATAAACCCTTAATGCTCGAAGATCTAAATGGGGCCTCAAGAAAATTCCCCTTGATCGCCATTGGTTTGAGCGCGGCTGTGCTCGGTTTGGCGGGTCTGCCGCCTTTTGCCGGGTTCATGTCCAAATGGCAGATCCTCGCCGCCGGAGTGGCCACGCAAAACACCTGGATGGTTGTAATCGTGGTGTTCGCGGCTTTGAACAGCGTTCTTTCCCTGGCTTATTACGCGCCGTTGGTCAACCGCATGTTCCGCCGTGAAGCCTCTGAAGCCGTCCTCGCCGCGAAACCTGTTTCGTGGATGATGAGTCTGCCGATCGTCGTACTAACTTTGCTGATCGTGGTTATCGGTGTTTGGCCTCAGATCGTCCAGTTTTTTACCTTCAATTCAGCCTACACCCTCTTGATGTACTTCGTCAATTAAGGAGAATGGACACCAATGGAAATATTACTCTCTCCACCCCTGGCATTCCTGATCTACCTGCCTCTCGTTTTCGCCATCTATTTTATCGGCAAGGCGATGGCGGGCAAGGGGAAGCCCTCTCCTGAAAAATCAAGTCTCTACGGCAGCGGTGAAGAAGCGGCCACTTCCATGGCATCACCGGGTTATAAACCCTTTTTCTTGATCGCGTTTTTCTTCGCCATCTTGCATCTGGGCATGCTGGTGATCGGCACGGGTTCGCTTAATGGCAAATTGCTGCCTTTCGTGATCGGATTGATCCTCGCCCTGGTCGCCTTGATCCTGGGTTGATCTCTAGAAACGGACAAGGAGACAATTAATGGAAAATATCATCGAAAATGTGATGGAAAAGGTCAAAGCCTGGGCGCGAATTAACTCGCCCTGGGCGATCCACTACAACAGCGGATCTTGCAATGGCTGCGACATCGAGATCCTCGCCACCCTGACCCCGCGTTACGACGTGGAACGCTTCGGCATCAAACTTCAGGGAAGCCCTCGTCACGCGGATGTGCTCATCTGCACAGGCCCGGTAACACTGCAATCGCGCGACCGCCTGGTGCGTATCTACAACCAGATGCCTGAACCAAAATTTGTTGTAGCCGTTGGCTCTTGCGGCATATCGGGCGGCGTGTTCCAGGGCTGCTATAACGTGGTCGGTGACATCAGCGAAGTCATCCCCGTGAATGTTTATATTCCCGGTTGCCCTCCCCGCCCGGAAGCCATCATTCACGGCGTGGTTGAGCTCTTGAAGAGCCTTCAAAATTGAGCGAGGAGAGGAGACTTATGGAAACCGAAAAATCCCTGCAGAAAGCGGAAGCCCTGCTTAAAGAGTTCACCGTTTCAACCCGTCAACCTGAGTTGAACCGTTTGGATGTGGTCATTGATAGGCAAAATCTAAAACCCGCGGTCAAGAAACTGCTTGTCGAGAATCATTGGGGTTATCTTTCAGCCATCACCGGGCTGGATAACGCAGAATATCGCGTTGACGAGACCACCCGTGAAAAGAAAATCATTGAAGGGGCTGGTAGCCTCGAATTGCTCTATCATTTTTCACAGGGCGACGCCATCGTCAGTTTGCGCGTTTCTTTGCCTTACGATGATCCCAATGTGGATTCGATCTGTGATCTGCTCAGCAGCGTCACCCTGTATGAACGCGAAGCCGCTGAATTGCTGGGCATTAACTTTATTGGCACGGCCAGCACGGAACATTTGATCCTGCCCGATGATTGGCCGGTGGGTGTTTATCCGTTGCGTAAAACGTTTAACGGTCTCGAAAAGAACGCGAAAGGATAACGACAATGGAAAACAAGACTGCTCCTGAAAAATTTGTTGTCCCCATTGGGCCTCAACACCCGGCCTTGAAAGAACCCGGCCATTTTGAATTTACCGTGGAAGGCGAAGTGGTTACCAACGCCACCGCGCGCCTGGGGTTTGTGCACCGCGGCATGGAAAAAGGTGCCGAAGAGCGCACCTGGATCCAAGACCTTTACCTGATGGAACGCGTTTGCGGCATTTGTTCACACGTGCACGCCATGGCGTTCGCGCTTGGCGTCGAAAAATTAGCTGGCGTTCAGGCTCCCCCACGCGCCCAGGCAATCCGCGAGTTGATCGCGGAACTAGAGCGGATCCATAGTCATTTGCTCTGGCTGGGCGTGGCAGCCCATGAAGGCGGCTTTGATACGTTGTTCATGTATTCCTGGCGCGACCGTGAAACCGTGATGGACCTGCTTGAAGCCATCAGCGGCAACCGGGTAAACTACTCCGCCAATGTCTTGGGCGGGGTCAAGATCGACCTGGACGAGAAGCAGGCCGACACCGTCCGCCGCGGGATGGATTTTCTTGAAGAACGTACCCGTCATTATTTCAAGGTTGTCACTGAAGATGAAACCTTCCTTGGACGTACCCGTAATATTGGCAAGATGACCTTCGAACAAGCCGATTTCCTGGGCGCCATCGGCCCCACCGCGCGCGCTTCTGGTGTGAAACGTGACGTCCGCGTGGACGCGCCTTACGCCGCATACCATGACTTCCCGGTGAAACTGATCACCAATACCGCCGGTGACCTCGAAGCCCGGTTTGTGGTACGCATTGAGGAACTCTACGAAAGTTATCGCCTGGTTCGCGAATTGGTGGATAAAATGCCTGCCGGTGATTTGACCGTCAAGGTTCCCCGCCGCATCCCCGAAGGCGAAGTCATCAGCCGTGTCGAAGCGCCGCGGGGTGAGTTGCTTTACTTCATGAAGAGCAACGGTTCTGATAAACCCGAACGCATCAAGGTTCGCACGCCGAGCCTGTGCAACTGGGCTTCCGTGCTGGTCACGGCTGTAGGGCACAACCTGGCGGATATGCCCATGATCCTGGCGGGTATTGATCCGTGCTTCTCATGCAACGACCGCGTGGTAACGGTTCAGGATAAATCGACCTCCCGAAAGATGGACTGGGAAGATCTCCGCAAGTACGGAATCGAGTATTACAAATGAATATAAACTTTCCTCCCCTCATCGCGATGTTGTTATTCCCCGGCGGCTTGTTCCTCTTGGGCAGTGGGCTTGTGTTTGAGTACATCGACCGCAAGTTGATCGCCCGTTTTCAAAACCGTTTCGGTCCACGCTGGTTTCAACCCCTGGCTGATGTGATCAAGCTGCTTGCCAAGGAAGAAGTAAACCCGGCCGGGGTGGTTAGAAGTCTGTTCGTCATCTTACCGATCCTGGCGCTCACAGCTGCCCTCACCGCCGCGCTCTATGTACCGCTTTTTGGTTTCAAACCGGCTTTTAGTTTTGATGGTGACCTCATCGTGGCGCTTTACCTCTTAAGCATGATGACCTTGTGCATCGGTCTCGCTGGAGCGAATACCGAAGATCGTTTCTCTCTGGTGGGCGCTACGCGTGCCTTGACCCAGTTGTTTTCTTACGAAGCGCCGTTCCTGTTGGCTTTATTGGGGCCTGCTATTGCTCTTGGCACCTGGAACATCGGCGCCATCAACCAGGGCGCCACATCCGGGCTCTGGTTCATCGTTTCTCAACCCATCGGGTTTGTGGTCGCGTTGGTGGGGCTGATGGGCAAACTCGAGTTGCCTCCCTTTGACGCACCGGAAGCCGAAACCGAGATCGTGGCTGGAGCCTTTACCGAGTACAGTGGTCGCGGATTTGCCCTGTTTAAGATCGGTCGCAACGTGGAACTCGTGGTGGGACTCACTCTTGTGGCTTCCTTCTATCTGGGTGGCTTCACTTCCCCGCTGGACTTCTTGTGGAAGACAATGCTACTCCTGCTGGTTACCGCCGCGCTTCAATCCTTATTTGCCCGTTTGCGCATTGACCAAACGGTGGGTCTCTGGTGGCGGGTTGGTGTGATCCTGGTGCTGCTCCAACTCGTGGTCATTATTGGCGGCCAATACCTGGCTCCCGTGGTGCAACCCCTGCTACAATCGATCGGTGGAGGATAAAAACATGACCATCGGCTCAATGTTCGGCGACATCTTTAAATCTTTTTTCAAGAAACCGGTCACGGAAAAGTATCCTTTCGTCAAATTAGAAGCCCCCGAAAACCTGCGTGGCAAACTAGTCTGGGACCCTGAAAAGTGTTCTGGCTGCCAGTTGTGCATCAAAGACTGCCCCTCCAGCGCCATTGAACTGCTCGTGGTGGATAAGGTCAATAAAAAATTTGTAATGCGTTACAACGTCGACCGCTGCACTTTTTGTGCGCAGTGCGTTGAAAGTTGCCGTTTCGGCTGCATCGAAATGTCTGACGAAATGTGGGAATTGGCTTCTGTAAAGAAGGAACCGTTTGAAGTTTATTATGGAAAAGAAGAAGACATCCAGTTCCTCCTGGAAAACGCGGCTCGCCCGGATTCTGACGCCCCCTGCTGAAACGGTTGAATTCCGGTTCGCGGTGCTTGGCATCGGCAACGAGTTGAACGGAGATGATTCGGCCGGCATTCACCTGGCGCGTGGTTTGCGCGCCGGGCTGGGTGACCGGCTTGATTTTTTGGTCCTTGAGGGCGGCACGATCCCTGAGAACGTTACGGGCCCACTGCGCCGATTTAAACCTCACCGTGTGTTAATGGTTGATGCTGCCGACCTGGGGCTGGTGCCAGGATCCATCCAATTCGTCGAGCTGGACGATGTGAGAGGCTACAGCGCTTCCAGCCATAGCTTGCCACTTTCTGTGTTGGGAGGGTATCTGAAAAAAGAGTTGGGCTGCGAAGTCCACCTGTTGTGCGTTCAACCCCAATCCTTGCAGTTTGGAAAACCGATGACCGCACCTGTGAGAAAATCTGTAAACACCATCACAGCGCAAATAATCACGAACACTCAGTGAAACGTTTTGTTTGGATTTCCGTATACATTTTCAGAGTAATCATTTTAAAAGAGGATAAATATGGATCAAATCCCTGAAAATAATCCTGTACCAGAAGTGATCGATGTGTCTCCAACCGGCAAGGTTGAAAAGGTTAAAGTAGAACCCAAACCCCGCTTTTTCTGGCCTTTTATCCTGATCGCGGTCGGTATCATTTTCCTTGTTCAAAACCTCGACCTGGTCAAAGTGCACCTCAACTGGTGGGCTGCTTTCATTTTCATCCCTGTCGTCGGATCGCTCGCCACAGCCGTTGGCGCTTTTCGCAAAAGCGGCCGCTTTGACTCCGCGGTTCGCGGTGCGTTGGGCAGCGTGGTCGTGGTCGGCACCGTCGCTACAATGTTGCTCTTTGGTGTGGACTGGTCACGTTTTTGGCCTTTGATGCTGATCGCCCCTGGAATCTCTGCCGTGCTTACCGGCCTTTCTTTTGCGGATGCTGAAAAGCACCCCTCGCTCGCCCGCTGGGAAGGTCTCTCTGCCTGGTTTGGCCTTGGAATGATCCTCGTTGGTGTGGGGTTCCTCGCAAAATTCATGCCGATCCCATCCATCGAAGCCTTTTTGTTCAACCGTTGGTGGGCCGTTCCCATCCTGGTGGTCGGCGCGGGCGTGTTTATCAACGCCATCGTCGTTTGCGCTCAAAACAGTTTCAAACCGGGCTGGACGGTGTGGGGATTCACCATTATTGGCATCGTTTTCACCGCCACCGGTCTCTTCGCCCTGCTGAACCTCAACTGGAATTTGTTGGGCCCGATCATCCTGATCGGCGCGGGCATCGTGGTACTCAGCGGGATTCTGATCAAGAAATAATTGTTTTCAACCTTGGAAGGGCCGGAGCATATCCGGCTCTTTTTGTTTGCCCTTTCCAAGAATCGCCGCTGCGTTTAAACTTAATCCCACGTAATGAGGAGAGTATCAATGGGAACGGCTGATTTAATCCTGGAAGCGATCAAAAAGAACGATGTAGACATGCTTAATCACTTGATCGATGGTGATGCTGATTGGATTCAAGCCTCACTTGGTGAGCAGGTTTCTTTTTTGATTTTTTCAATTTATTACAGTCGTGCAGAAGCGACACGGATAATGCTTGAAAAGGGGCATCCTATCAACATCTTCGAAGCGGCCGCGTTGGGAGACCTGGAGAAAGTCACGGATTTGCTCTCGAAAGCTTCCCAAGAATTGAATATGTTTTCCAAAGACGGGTTTCAACCACTGGGGTTGGCCTGTTTTTTTGGTAATGTTGATGTGGTGAAATATCTTGTGGCACTCGGTGCGGAACTTAATACCCCATCCCGCAATGCCCAAATGGTCACACCCTTGCATTCCGCCGCGGCTGCTGACGATTTTGAAATCGTCAAATGCCTGATCGATAATGGCGCGGATGTGAACGTCTGCCAACAGGGTGATTTCACCCCGTTACACGCCGCAGCCCAAAACGGAAACCTCGAAATGACCCACCTCTTGGTTGACCGGGGCGCGCGCGTTGATGCGCGAACCAGTGATGGGCTGACCAGCCTCGATTTGGCGTCCAAGAGTGGCAACGTGGCATTGATCGATTACCTGAAAAAAACAAAGTGAGCGTGCATAATGACAAAAATTGAGTCCACAAAAATAATGGCGTTGATCCCTGCCTACAAAGAGGCTGGCCGGGTGGGCGCCGTGGTGCGCGCCACTCTCCCTCACCTGCCGGTGTTGGTGGTGGACGATGGTTCACCAGACAACACCTCTGAAGCGGCTCGTGCAGCCGGTGCCGTGGTCATCCGTCAGGAGCCCAACCAGGGCAAGGGCGCGGCTCTGCTCAATGGTTTTAAACACTGTCTCGCCCAGGGGGTTGACGCCGTGGTTACTCTTGACGCGGACGGTCAGCACGACCCGGCGGAGATCCCGCTTTTCATCGCTGAATTTGAGCGCCAGCACGCGGATCTGATCATCGGCCGACGTGACTTTAGCAAGATGCCATTTCCGCGCAACATCACCAACCGCATCGGCACCTGGTCTTTTTCACGCGCGATGAAACAATTCATCCCCGATAATCAATCTGGCTACCGCCTTCACTCCCGGCGGTTGATTGAAGCCGCGCTCGAAAGCCGGGAACATGGTTTTGAGTTTGAAGTGGAGATCATCGTGCGTTGCGTCCTCGAAGGGTTTAAGATCGCCTGGGTGCCGATCAAGACGATCTATAACCAACAACAGAACAGCAAGATTACTCCGCTTCGACACGTCTGGCATTTTTACCGGGTTGTCGGCCGCACGGCGCGCTTGATCCGTGAAAAGGGAAGAGCAGATTTTAAAAAATAAAAAAGCGGGGCAATTGTACAAATCTTGTTTATCAACTTGATTTCTCATCCTTCCGTCGTTATGATTAATAAAGAACAAGGAGATTATGATATGAACAAGGATACTTTACGACAATTCTCGGTGATTCTGGCAACCCTGGGTATGATCACGGTGAACGCATTAGCCAACATCCTCCCGATTAATGGCGTCAACACCGGCCAAATCTCAGATCAATTTAAGGTTTATTTTGTTCCGGCAGGGTATGTTTTCTCGATCTGGGGTTTGATCTATTTGTTGCTTGCCGCTTACACCATTTTCCAGGCATTACCCGCCCAAAAAACCAACCCGGTTCTGCGAAAAATTGGTTGGTGGTATGTGGCCGGCAGCGCGGCCAACTCGGTGTGGATTTTCCTTTGGCATTATCAGTACTTTCCACTGACGTTGGTAATGATGCTTTTATTGCTTGCCACGCTTTTAGTGATTCATATTCAGCTTAATGATGGAAAAACCAACCTTTCCAAAGGAAACCGTTGGTTCGCGCAATTTCCATTTTCGGTCTACTTGGGCTGGATCACGGTCGCCACCATCGCCAATGTAACCGACGTCCTTGAGTATCTCGGCTGGCAAGGGTTCGGAATTGATCCGGTTCTTTGGGCCGTGATTATGCTTGGTGTTGCCGTAATTTTAGCGGCGGTGATGGCTTTCACCCGGCGGGATTGGGCGTTCTTGAGCGTTCTCATTTGGGCGTTTATCGGCATCGGGCAAAAATTTCAAGGTTTATCGCCCCTCATGGAGGCGGCATTTCTCGCCGCGGGGGTTGTTGCGGTGTTTTGGGTGATTATCCTGATCAAGCGTCCCAAAATTCAAGAATAGAATACAAAAGGGGAGCCTTAAGGCTCCCCTTTCGTTACGCAATGAGTTGATGGGAAAGAAGAACTAAGGTCTGCAAGGTGACGGATAGGTTGCTCCGGCCGTTCCACCGCAGAACGCTCCATCGGTCCCTGGACTGCCTTTTGCCCAAAACTTTCCTCTGAATTGATTCGGATTATCCGGGAGTCGTTTTAAAAGTAATCCACATTCAGCAAGACCATAAAACAAGGTGCCATTTACTGTCATCCCGTCCTCGCTGACCGTTCCAGTAAAGGCGATTGCCGTCCCTAACCCACTGGCAAAGGTACCACTAACGGAATTACCGGATTGTGAAAAAGTCACATTCAAGACGCTGGCATTAGACTCGGGGTTATCTGGGTGATTGGAGAACAGGATGGTCCAGGGAAGGTTCCACTTTGGTGGAGCGACAGTTGTGGGGGTAGGTGGAGCATCGATTAGAGCGATGCCTGCCCCAAGATTGGTCACGCTAACCGCGTCCGCGGTCACCCAGCACTCTCTTTGACTGTTCGTTCTAACTTTGTACCATAATCCATTGCTCTCATTTTTACCAAGCACGATCGCGGTATCCCCTTGTTTAATCGTTTCAAGCACTGCAAAAAGTGTGAAGGTGCCCTGGCGACAGTTCACGTTCTTTTCTGCGGTAATTCGAACTGTCAGATCAGGTGTCACCGAGGGGGTCGGGGTTTCAGTGGGTAAGATCACCTCTACCGTGGAAGTGGGTGTCTCGCTGGGCAGCAAAGCCGCGGCGGATTGCGTTTGAGCAACCATGGTTTGGGCAGCCATTTGAACCGCAATGGTGTTTTGCATCGCTTCGAGGGTTGGGTCTATCGAATTGTTGGCGATGGGGAGATTACAGGAAGTAATCATCACTATAATAACCAATAAGGCACCGGTAAGCTTTTTCATGATCCTCCATATTGATAATTAACATTAATTACTAATTAATATTATATACAAAATGGCTTATAAAGCGCATAATAAGTCAACGAAAGGGAGCAGATGCAAAAAGCACTTCAATTCAACGAGATCCTCCAAGCACCGATTAACGAGGTTTGGCAAGCCCTTACCTCTGAAGCTGGCGCGCGCACCTTTTTCGCGCCTCAATGCCGCATCGACCTGCGGGTTGGGGGAGCCTACGAGATGTACTTCGACCTGGAGGCGCCTGTCGGGTCGCGTGGAGGGGAAGGATGTGTCATTCTTGCCTTCGAAGCGCCTTCGTTTCTATCGCTTACCTGGAACGCGCCGCCGGAAATTCCAAGTATCCGAGTGCAAAGGACTCATGTTACAATAGGGCTCGAATCGCTACAAAATGAACATACTAGGATCACGCTGACCCACGATGGTTGGGGAGCGAGTGAATATTGGATCGCGGCCCGCAAGTATTTTGAACGCGCGTGGGGGCAGGTCGTGATTCCCCGTTTAAAACAGCGTTTTCTGGTCGGCCCACATCAGTGGACGGATTAATCAACCTCAAGGGAGTGAATATGAGCAATAGTCGAAAAACCGTGGAAGAATTTATGGCATTAAAATCGCTGGCCGTGGTGGGCGTCTCCAGCAATAAAGACAAGTTTGGCAACGCCATCTATCGCGACATGAAAGCTCGTGGATACAAGGTCTTCGCCGTGAACCCGAAACTGGACATGGCCGAAGGAGACCGCTGTTTCGCCGGCTTGGGTGCCTTGCCCGAAAAAGTGGACGGGGTCATCATTGTCATTTCCCCGACCCAGATCGTACCCGTCATCGAAGAAGCCGCCCGCCTGGGCATTAAGTACGTTTGGATGCAGCAGGGGGCTAACAGCCCCGAGGGGGATGCCAAATGCAAGGAACTCGGGTTAAATTTTGTCAGTGGCGAGTGCATCTTCATGTTCGCTGCCCCCGTTGAATCCATCCACAAGTTCCATCGCTTTGTCAACAAACTCTTCGGCAAATTGCCGAAATAATTGATTTTTGGGGTCGAATCGCATTTGCCCAAATGACAATATCGTTTGGGCAGGTTAGACCATAATAAATCGGTAGGGGCAATTCATGAATTGCCCCTACCGTCGTATATAAATTAACCCAATTGCGCTTTCAATTTTTCAAACGACTCTTTATACTCCGCCAGTTTGGCGCGTTCCTTGTCCACCACGGCGGCGGGGGCCTTGTTGGCAAAATCACTGCCCAACAATTTTTCCAACCTTTCAATGTGCGACTGAACCACCACCAACTCGGATTGCAGACGGTCCTTGTCTTCCGCGGATTCCGGCACGGGGATGTAAATTGCCGACCCAGCCGACACCGTGTAAGTCCAATTCGCAGGCGCTTCGTTCAATTCTGAGAATACTTCTAACTCACCGGGGATGAACATCCCCAGCGCGCAGATGGTTTCTTTTTCCTGGGCGAAAAGGGTGTGGTTTTCCTGGCTGACGATCTTGCCTGGTGTTTTCACGTTGGGCTGGATCTTCTTTTCGGCGCGCAGGTTGCGGTTGGCGCGAATCACTTCTTGAATAGCTGCAAATTGCGAGACCTTTTCATCCTCCCAACCTTCCGGTTTTCCGGCTTCAGGCCATTGGGCGATAATTAACGCGGTTTCCCAATCACCGACGCCATTGAAAGGCGCGAAACCCGCTTCTTGAGCGACTTTCTTGAGAGCCTGCCAGATCTCCTCCGTAACGAAGGGCGTGAAGGGGTGCAATAACCGCAGCGTGGCGTCCAACACGCGGGCGAGGGTGGAGGCGGTGTAATACGCCCGGTCACCACCGGCGTTCAACTGACCTTTGGCGATTTCCACGTACCAGTCCGCGAAGTCGCCCCAGAAGAACTCATAGACCTGGCGACCGGCTTCACCATATTGGTGGTTGGCAAACAGACGTTCAGAGTCACTGAGCAATGTCATCAGGCGCGCCCAAATCCACGAATCCGCCAGCGTCCATTCGGGCTTGGCTTCGGCTTTCTGCGGTGCTTTTTCGATCGCGTTGATCACGAATCGCCCGGCGTTCCAGATCTTGTTGGCGAAGTTGCGGTTAGCCTCCACCTTTTTGAGGCTCAGGTTGGTGTCGTTTCCGGGGGTGGAACCCACCAGCAAGGTGAAGCGCAGCGCGTCCGTGCCGAAATCGTCCATTACGACCAGGGGGTCAACCACGTTGCCCTTGGTCTTGCTCATCTTCTGACCGTTCTCGTCCAGGATCAGGCCGTGCAGGTATATGGTGTGGAAAGGTTCCACGCCGGTGAATTCGAGCCCAAACATCATCATGCGCGCCACCCAGAAGAAAAGGATGTCGGCACCGGTTTCCATCACCGCGGTCGGGTAGAAGTATTTCAACTCAGGGGTTTGTTCAGGCCAGCCGAGCGTCGAGAAAGGCCACAACCCGGATGAGAACCAGGTATCCAGCACATCCTCGTCCTGATGGATCTTGACGCTCTTGCATTTCGAACAGGAGGTCGGGTCTTCGCGGCTCACCGTGACCGCGCCGCAATCCGTGCAATACCACACCGGGATGCGATGTCCCCACCAAAGCTGACGGCTGATACACCAGTCGCGGATGTTTTCCAGCCAGTTGTAATAGACCTTGGTGAAGCGTTCGGGCACGATCTTCGTGCGGCCTTCCTTGACCGAGGCCAGGGCTTTGTCGGCCAGGGGTTGGATCTTGACGAACCATTGCGTGGAGATCATCGGTTCCACGATCTCGCCGCCGCGCTGCGAACGCGGCACGTTGAGGGTGTAGGGTTGTTCTTTAATCACCAGTCCGGCCGCGCGCATGTCTTCCCACAATTTTTTGCGGCATTCAAAGCGGTCCAGACCGGCATAAACGCCGCCGTTCTCGTTGATCGCCGCCGCCTGGGTGAGGATGTTGATCGTCTCCAGGTTGTGGTTTTGACCGATGACATAGTCGTTGGGGTCGTGTGCCGGGGTGATCTTGAGCGCGCCGGTTCCAAAAGCACGGTCCACATATTCATCCGCGATGACGGGCACACGCCGGTTCATCACCGGCACCAGCACTTCCTTGCCGATATATTTTTTGTAGCGATCGTCCTCTGGGTGCACGGCCACAGCGGTGTCGCCGAGGATGGTTTCAGGCCGGGTTGTGGCCACGGGGATAAATTCACCCGGAAGATCAGCCAGCATGTATTTAAAATGATAGAGGAAACCGGGTTCCTCGGAATATTCCACTTCGAGGTCGGAGACCGCGGTGCGCAGGGCGGGGGACCAGTTGATCATGCGCGGTCCGCGATAGATCAACCCTTTTTCGTAGAGCCGCACAAAGGCTTCACGTACGGCTTTCGAGAGACCTTCGTCCATGGTGAAGCGTTCCTTGGTCCAGTCGCACGAGGCGCCCAGGCGGCGGATCTGGTGGGTGATCTTGCTTCCGTATTTCTGTTTCCATTCCCAGGTGCGTTTTAGAAATCCTTCGCGGCCAAGTTCGTCTTTTTTGATGCCTTCCTTGGCGAGCATTCTTTCTACCAGCATTTGTGTGGCGATGCCGGCGTGATCCGTGCCGGGTACCCACAAGGTGGGGATGCCCTTCATGCGGTGGTAGCGGATCATCAGGTCTTCCATCGAAACGAACATGGCGTGCCCGGTGTGCAGCTCGCCAGTGACGTTCGGCGGGGGAATCGAGATGACGAAGGGTTTGCGCGAGGGGTCATGGTTCGCGGCGCGCGGATCGTTTTGAGGTTTGAAATAGCCGTTCTCTTCCCAGAAAGCGTACAAGCGCTGTTCTGTGGATTTAAAATCGTAAGCCTTGGCCAATGTCTCTTCTGTCATCTTGCTCCTCCAGGTGTATGGGTAAACCATTGTTAATCACAATTTTTTTTATGGAAGGGGCTTCTTGCTTTAAGCCCCTATAAATTGCATCATATCTTTTTTGTAAGGGTGTATTGAAATGCGCCCCTGCATTAATAAAAAAACTTCCGTCCATGATGAGGACGAAAGGAAACCTTCCGCGGTACCACCTCGATTCGCCGAATTTTGGCGCTCTTATATTCGCGCTAACGGGCGTTCCCGTGCCGGTCTAATGCCCTTTGGAGGGGTTCTTCGGCATTCGCGCCAAACGACTTCGATCGCATCCGCTGCGGAGGTTTCCAGCCGGTGACCCTCCTTCTCTATCAGCGTTCCTGTCAATCTACTCTTTTTGGCAAACTCCATTTAAAATGGATAGAAAGATTATACAGATAACGCCGGTTTTCGTCAATGAGAACCCAGGGCAAGAAAGGGTTAGGCATGACATCCCCCAAATGGTTGAACTGGTCGCAACGCATCCAGGCGGTCGCCCAGACCGGGTTGCAATACACCCAAAATCCGTTTGACGCGGAACGCTTTCGCGAATTGAGCCGTGTCGCCGCGGAAATGCTAGCCGTTCAAACCGAAAGTGATGCCGGCGAAGTGCTGCGCGTGTTTTCTGCCCAAGAGGGTTACGCCACCCCGAAACTGGACGTCAGGGGCGTGGTCTTTGAGGATGACCGCATCCTACTGGTGCGCGAGTTGATGGATGGCGGCGCGTGGACCCTGCCGGGCGGCTGGATCGATATCAATGAACCGCCCAGCCTGGCGGTGGAACGCGAGTGCCGCGAAGAAGCCGGGATGATCGTCAAGGCGAAGAAACTGTTGGCAGTTTTCGATCGCAACCTGCATGGCCACCCGCCTTATCCATTTCATGCCTATAAACTATTCATCCTCTGCGATCTAATCGCCGAAGCTACCCCTGATCCAATTGAAACATCGGAACCAACATTCTTTGGTGAAAGTGAGATTCCCACATTATCCATGGTGCGGGTGACCCCCGAAGAAATCAGCCGAATGTTTCACCACCACCGTCATCCTGATCTCCCTACGGATTTTGATTGACTTTTCTGAAAATGAGTTTCATCGGGTACACTAAGCCTACCTTAACGGTTAAAGGGATGTTTGCTTGAAAAATCAACCACGAATGCTACTTTGTTTCATCATAATCTTGGTTTTCACATTGGTTGCTTGTCAGCCCACAGGCCTGGAGCCTGCCTCGACGCCGACTGTGGATGCTTTAATGGCCACCAATAGTTTGCAGAAGACATCCTCGGCTACCCGTGTTCCGACGATCGATCTGGAAGAATCCAGTCTAAACGGTCAGCAAATCAAGTTCTTGCACCCCTGGACGGGCGAAACCGCCCGGATCATGGATCAATTGGTGAGTGAGTTTAACCAGTCCAATCAATGGGGTGTGCGAGTGATCCCTACCGCGGCGGGGTCGGCCGGTATGTTGAGTGAAACGCTGGCAGACCAAACGACCAATGAAAAAGTGTGGGATGTCGTCGCCGCGCCGGTTTCAAAATTGTTGGTTGAAGACCAAAAAAATGAAAATGTGCTGGATTTGAACCCCTATGTTCAATCCTCCAAGTTTGGTTTGACCGATTCCGAGAGGGAGGATTTCCATCCGGCTTTTTGGGCAGAGAATATCGTTGGCGGCAAACTCTACGGCATTCCGGCCCAGCAAAGTGCGGCGGTCTTGTTCTACAACATGTCTTGGGCGCAAGAATTGGGTTATTCCGCGCCTCCGTTGACCACCGCGGACTTCAAGAGTCAGGTGTGCAAAGCCAACTCAAACATGAAACTCGACAATGATCGCACGAACGATTCGCTGGGGGGCTGGATTATTGACACGGACGCGATAACTTTATTAAGTTGGATTCAAGTTTTTGAAGGGTTTGAACCATATGAGGTAATCGGGTCTTTAAATAATGAAGGAATCGCACAAACATTTGCTTATCTCATAAACCTCGCCAAGGCGTCATGCGCGTGGCCAAGCCGGCTGCCTGCCCCCTACGACTATTTTGTTAACCGGCAGGCTTTGGCATATAGCGGCAGCATGCAAGACATCTTACCGCAACAAGCCGCGTTTGAACGCGTTGACAGCCCGGATGAGTGGAAGGTGATCTCTTATCCCGCGGATAGTCAGCCCACATGGTTGGCTGAGGGCTCATCCTACGCGGTTCTCGAAACGACACCTAAGAGGCAGTTAGCCGCCTGGCTCTTCGTGCGCTGGCTTTCGGCACCAGAGCATCAGGCGAGACTTTTAATGACCACCGGCACTCTTCCCCTCGGCGAAGATGTGATGACCCACATGACCGATTTTGGTGCGGCTCACCCCCAATGGGCTGCGATGGCCGGGAATCTCGAAACGGTTCAGCCGTTAACCCCCAGTGTGAACTTGCCCATTCAACTCATCGTGATCGAAGACGCGGGCAGACAGCTTTTCAATACCGAATTTAAGCCCGACCAGGTTGACGCGCTCACTCTCGAGATGGACACCCTTTTCGAAGAACTCATCGAGCGTCAACCATGACGCCAATGATGGTCACCATTTACACCGACGGAGGTTGCGATCCGAACCCCGGCCGCGGAGGGTGGGCGGCGTTGATTCAGAACGACGGTAAAACCACCGAGATCTCAGGTTGCGAACTTTATTCCACCAACAACCGCATGGAACTGACCGCGGCCATCCAGGCGTTGCGGTCGCTCGACGCGCCTTCCACGGTGACACTTTACACAGATTCCCAATACATGCAACGCGGTCTCACCGAGTGGATGCCGGGTTGGCTGGCAAAAAATTGGCGTGGCAGCAACGGCCCCGTTGCCAACCAGGATTTATGGAAAGAATTGTTAGCCGCCGCCAAACCCCACCAGGTCACCTGGAAGTGGGTCAAGGGGCATTCGGGCAACCGCTTCAACGCGCGGGTTGACGCTTTGGTGCATCAGGCGAGACACAAATAAAAACAGGTTGCGGCTTGACCCGCAACCTGTTTACGGTCGATCATGGAATTATTGTTGTAATCGCGGGTCGTCCTTCATCAATAATAAATTGTAGCTTACCATCCCGTTCTCGCTGATAATTTCAACAAGATAGTGCAACCCTCTTTCTTCTAATTCCTGCCGAATTTCTGCAAATTCCGGGTCGTTCCAATCATCGTAAGCGTTATAGTTTCGATATTTGTCATCCAGGCTGTCTTGCGCAACCTCACAGGTCGGAACAAGTGAATCTTCTTGAGTAGGTTCTTCGAGTTGCGAGGGGTTGTAAGGCAGATTTACAGCCGTTACTAACGGTTCGAAGAAAGTCCCCTTTTTAAATTGGACATACTGGGCCAGGCTGCTCATGGCTGGAGCGCGAAAACCATACGGACCAAATTTTGAATAGAGAACGTTATTTTTCTCCAGCAACGGGATCGAACGATAACCGGCTGAAGTTGTGAGCTCCCAGACGTCAGTAATGATGGTTTCCGCCTTCAATCGATACTCAGCTGCTTTTTCATCATCCACGCGAACATAATCAAGACCTTGTTCTCTGTATTGCTGAACCAGCTCTGGATGAGCCTTGCGATAATTGAATGTATCTGCGGCCGCCAGGTAAGCGTTGGCCACCTGCAAAGAGGCTTCAAACGATGGGAGGATCTCTTGCTCATTTGCAGCCTTGTAAAGAGAGTATTTGTCATCAAGAAATACGGAATAATCCGTTTCGATGCGCTCTAACACTCTTTCAATATTCACATCCGCCATTTTAAACTGTTCTGGGTACCCTCTTTCAAGCAGACAGGCTATGATTACCGCGTTGGTGTAGGTGTCAAGCAAAGTGAACCCTTCAATGAAATGTAGGCCGGTTTCATCCCCATAATAGAGGACTTGCTTTAAATTATCAGCCATTGCGTTAAAGCGTTCACTGATTTGGGTGCGTTGTTCCTCAACTTTGTATTCCGGGTTATTCACTGCATAAATTGCTTCGAGACCATATTTCTCATCCAATTTGAGGTAAAACAATGTTTGAACCAGGCTTTCGATATTGGTTTCATCTTCCCAAAAGCCTTCTCTTTCGCCGGTGATCCGTTTTTCAAAAACCTCAGAATAATAAGCCGGCTGCCGCCAATAACCTTTGTAATCACACCACTGCATGAACTCGATCAAGGTGGGATCAGGCTCGAGTAAATAATATTGCTGGGCGGCGATATGCCACCACCCGATACTTCGACCACCACCGCTCTTTTCAACATAATCCGCCATGTCACCATCAAGCATACCTTGCATTGCGGTCAAAACTCGGCGAGCATCTTCCATTTTTCCGATCCTGATGTAGGTCAAGACGGCATAGGCCTGGTCGATCATTTTTTCAGCAATCAGGGCGGCTTTTTGTTGTTCTGTTAGAAGGTTGTAATCTTCTGAGGGTATGCTATCTAATTCGTAGGAATTCACCAGCCCTTGACCATCATCAAATAACTGCATCAGGTCATAGATCTCTTGATTGACCTCGGCTTCGGCGAGGACCGCGGGGTCGATGGTGGGTTCTGGTGTTGGGGTAACCGCGGGTTCTGTGAGCGGTTGGGTCGCGATGGTTCCTGTCTCGGCTGGCTTTACTCCACAAGCCGAGCTCAGAATTGTGATCATCACAACGGAAAGTATTGAGACACACAGCATTATTCTATTTATCAGTTTTTGATTTTTCATTGTGACTCCCCTTTTGGCTGGAATGTTTTATTGACTAATTTATTGTATCAAATCATTGGGAACTGACTCCGCTGATCGGGTTGTATCGTGTGAATAATCTGGTTTTATCCAAATTATTGTTGGTTTATAGCCCGGCCACACAAGATCTCTCGAGCAGTGGCAAGGGCTTCTTTCTCGGTGAGTGCGATCAGCCGATCCCCGGCATTGAGCACGGTGCTGCCTTTAGGCTGCAGGTAGGCTCCTTCTCGGGCAATTAAAACCACCAGGTAACCCGGCGGCAAGTTAAGTTCAACAATTGGTTTGCCCACCACGCTTGAATCCGCAGGGATAAGAGTTTCTTTTAATTCACTGGAGATCAATTCACCTGCGACGATTTCAAGTGGGGGTTTGGGGTGGGGCGGTTCTGGGTTCTCGAGTTGCAGCCATTTTGCCATTCGTGGCAGGAGTGTGCCTTGAAGGAGCACCGAAACCACCACCACAAAGAAAACGATGTTAAACATCAGGCTGGCGTTGGTTATCCCTGCCACCAGAGGGTAAGTCGCCAGTACGATCGGCACGGCTCCACGGAGCCCGACCCACGAAATAAACAATTTTTCTCTAATTGAATACTTAAATGGCAACAACGCGATGAAGACCGCCAGGGTTCTGGCTAACAGAACCAGGATCAAAGCGAGGCCTAAACCTGGGAGCATGACTGGAATCAAGCGAGAAGGAAAAACGAGCAGCCCAAGTGTGAGGAAGAGGAAGATTTGCGAAAACCAGGCGGTGCTGTCGAAAAAACGTAAAACGCTTCTCTTGTGCAAAAAATTCTCTCGGCCGAGCAGCAAGCCAAATAAATAGACCGCCAAAAATCCGCTGCCATTCAGCAGGGTTGTTCCACCAAAGGCGAAGAAGAGCAAGCCGATGATCAAGATCTGATAGAGGCCTTCATATCCGAGGCGGAGCTTGTTGATCAAGAACAAAGCCACCTTGCTCATCATCCAGCCAAAAGCGAGGCCAATAACCAGTTGCAGCAGTAGCGAGCCTAGCGCGGCAGGGATGGAAGTGCTTGCGCCAGTGATGAAGGCGATGAGAGTGATGGTAAGCAAAACCGCCACCGGGTCGTTACTGCCAGATTCCAATTCAAGCAGTGAAGTCAAACGACCTTTGAGATTGACTCCTCTTGAACGCAAAATGGAAAAGACTGCCGCCGCGTCTGTGGAAGAGATGATCGCGCCGATGAGCAAGGATTCGAGGATGGTAAGTTTTAGGATAATAAACGCGAAAAAACCGAAGATACTCGCGGTTATGATCACGCCGAAGGTTGCCAGGCTGATACCTTCTTTGAGTACCGAGCGCACTGACTTCCAGGGGGTATCAAGTCCACTAGAGAAGAGAATGATAGTCAGCGCCGCGATTCCGATCGATTGGGTTATGAGCGGATCATCAAAGTAGATTCCCCCAATGCCTTCTGATCCGGCTAGCATGCCGATGCCAAGAAATAGCAACAAAAGGGGGACGCCCAGACGATCTGAGATCTTGCTCACGACCACACTGAGCAAGATCAAAATGGAGACGATAATTGCGGCACTTTCAAAGTTGACTTCCATAAGGAAATTATACGAAATTGAACCGCATCCATCAAATTTTGGCTTGCATTGATTCGTTTTAGAGATTAGCAAGAAGAGACGGAAGGGGAGCGGAAAGCAGATACTGGTGTAAAAGACAAAAATTAAAAAAGAATGGACACAGCACGCTGTGTCCTCACGATAAAAAGTGGTGACGATGGGACGTATACCCCTTAGGGTGTTAGTTGAAGCGCGGCGGAGATACCCAAGCAGTTATAGCGAGGGTAAATCCATTTCATTAAATAATAAGAGGCGACGATGGGATTTAAATCCATATCATTAAATAAAAAAGAGGCGACGATGGGACGTGTACCCCCTAGGGGTATTTAAATCCATATCATTAAATAAAAAGAGGCGACGATGGGATTTGAACCCATGATCAGGGTTTTGCAGACCCTTGCCTTGCCACTTGGCCACGTCGCCTTGCGTAGAGTATTTTATCAAAGAGCGGGGGCTTGGTCAAGGAAATGCGATCGCTGTAACACACGTAACGAATAGCGGGTCTTGAATAATCCTCCTCAGGCAGCAACACCTACTCCCAGGCAGGTGCAACGACCTTCAGAAGAGTATCGTGATCGGAAATCATCAACACGGTTACAACTTGTCATGAACTTGTTGTGTATGACGCAATATGGTTGTATTATATGCAAAACATTTATACAATCTAATCACCTGAGGCGAAAATGGCTGAAATACAATCCCTCGCACGCGGTCTCAAAATTCTTGAAATTTTATGTGAATCCTCCAGCGGCGTTTCTGTGACCGAACTGGCGGAGCGCCTTGGTTTAGATAAAGGCAGCGCCTCGCGACTGGTGGGGACCCTGGCCAATTACTCGTATGCTGAAAAAGATCCCATCAGTCGCCGTTACTCGCTCGGGCCGCAGGTGGTGACTTTGAGCCGTAGTCTGTTGGCAAAACTTCCCCTCCGCGAAGTCGCGAAACCCTACTTACGCGAGCTGATGGAAAAATCCGGCGAGTGCGCCCATGTGGCGATCCCGTCACAGGGGAAGGTACTCTACATCGACCAGGTGGAATCCGCGGCTTCGCTGCGGGTGAATGCCGAAGTTGGGTCGCTCTCTCCACTGCATTGCACGGCGCTGGGCAAAGCCATCCTGGCTTTTTCCAGGATTCCCATTCCGCAGAAGTTGGAACGTTTCACTGAAAACACCCTCACCGATACTGATACGCTGCGTAAAAATCTTGAATGGGTACGCGAGCAGGGTTACGCTTTGGATGATGAAGAATTCGACCTCGGAGTGCGCTGCATCGCCGCGCCGGTGTTTGATTATCGCGAAAAGGTAATCGGCAGTATTGGGATTTCTGGCCCCGTCACGCGGATGACCCCCAGGGCGATGACACGTTTTGCTGGCCTCGTGATTGAGGTCAGCCAGGCTTTATCAGATAAGATGCGCTTTTCAACCCATAAGGGGTAAAAGTAGAGCAAGGAGAGTTATGCCCAAACCAAAATATGAAGTGATACGAATTGAAAGGGAGAACCGGGCTGTTTTCCTGAAAAATGGCGGATTGTTGCACGGGAAAGTGGATCTAACCCTCTCCGAAGCGCTCGTGCTGGGTTTGATGAAACAAGGTGTAAAGGTTTTCTACTCCGTTTTGGGTCATGGTTCTACTGAAGTTGGTGAAGTGCTGCGCGTTTATCACGAGGCGGGGCTGGTGCGGGTCTGTGGTCTGCGTAGCGAAATCGAGGCTTCGCATGCCGCCGCGGCGCTGCGCTGGATCACTGGAGAAAAAGCTGCCGTTGTGACCTCCATTGGCCCAGGGGCGTTGCAAGCCTTGGCGGCCTCGCTCATGCCCGCCTCGGATGGCATTGGCGTGTGGTACCTGTTTGGCGATGAGACCACCGAGGATGAAGGCTACAACATGCAGCAGATCCCACTTCACGAACAGGGTGGATTTCTCAAGATGATGTCTGCCATGGGCCGCGCTTACAGTTTGCATACGCCATTGTCACTTTCTTCCGCATTGCAGGTCGGTGCATTAACCGTGGATCATCCGTACAGGTCTGGCCCTTTTTACTTGTTAATGCCAATGAACACCCAGGCTGCCTGGATGGAAAATTTCAATCTTGATGAATTACCTGAAATTGTTACGGCCAAGTCACCAGCTGCCGCGGGTGATTACCAAGCGGCGGTCAATGCATTCAAATCGGCTAAACGGGTGGTGGTCAAAGCCGGCGGTGGGGCGATTTCTGCGGGTGAAGAGCTCGCCACCCTGCTTGAACTGACCCGGGGTGTGCTGGTCCACACTCCAATCGCCACGGGTTGCATCCCTTATTCAAACCCGGCGAACATGGGGGTTGGCGGCAGCAAGGGATCCCTGGCAGGCAATTTCGCCATGGAGAACGCCGATCTCTTGATCGCGGTGGGCACACGCGCGGTTTGCCAGTCTGATTGTTCGCGCACAGGGTACCCGCAGGTTCAAATGGTGATCAATGTAAATGCCGATCCTGAAGACGCGCTGCACTATCACCACACAATGCCTTTAGTTGGGGATGTGACATCCACTTTGAGATTGTTGAACCAGGCGCTTGCACTAGAGCCTTTAAAGATCGATGATTCTTGGCGAACACTTTGCGTCGAACAGAAACGCCAATGGCAGGCTTTGAAGGAAGATCGCCGCCGTCACCCAACCCTGCTGGACGTTTATTGGGGCAAAGAAGTGCTTACCCAACCCGCAGCGATAATGACCGCGTTGGATTGGGCAAAAACAAATGATGTGATTAACCTGTTTGATGCCGGTGATGTTCAAGCCAATGGCTTCCAATTAACTGAGGATGAACGCCCCCACATGACCTTCAGCGAAAGCGGCACAAGTTATATGGGGTTTGCGGTTAGCGCGTTGTTGGCAACGAATTCTGCTTCCAAATCTTTTTATGGATTAGCCTTTAGTGGAGACGGTTCTTTTACCATGAATCCACAGGTCTTGATCGACGGTGCGGAACACGGAGCGCGGGGCTGCATTTTGTTGTTGGATAATGGGCGCATGGGCGCCATCAGCGGGTTACAGAATGATCAGTACCAGCATGAATTTGCTACATCCAACCGTCTCAGAGTGGATTACCGGGCATGGGCGGGGTCGGTTCCTGGTGTAAAAATGTTCGACGGTGGTTCATCGCCGGCGCAATTAATTTCATCCCTTAATGGAGCCAGAAAACATGAGGGCCTTTCCCTCATCCATGTGCCGGTTTACTACGGCCCGGATGCGCTGGGAGGCATGGGGGTTTATGGTCGTTGGAACGTGGGCAACTGGTGCGACGAGGTCCAGGCATTGCGGCACGAGATCGGATTATAGGAGCGAAAATGACGTGTTTACGTGAAACACAAATCCTTGAACTTGAAGAAACCGCTCGAAAAATCCGCGCGGACAGCTTGCGTTTTATCCATAACCGGGGATCGGGCCATCCCGGAGGCGCGCTTTCTGCGGCGGAACTGATCGCGGTGTTATATTTCCACACTTTAAGGATTGACCCGCTCGACCCCTCTCTTGATTCGCGTGACCGCTTCATCCTTAGCAAGGGGCACGCTTCGGCGGCATTGTATAGCGCGCTATCGCGACGAGGTTTTTTTGACGCGCGTGAATTGGATAACTGGGGGGAAGTTGACTGCGCTCACCAGGGACATCCTGATCGCTTCAAGACACCTGGCGTGGATATGACCAGCGGTATCCTCGGCCATGGCGTGGCTGTCGGCGTCGGATTGGCTTTGGCGGCTCGGATGAGCAAAAATCCCAGCCGGATGTATGTGCTGTTGGGTGACGGTGAGTGCCAGGCAGGGATCGTCTGGGAAGGCGCGGCAGCCGCTGCCAAATACCATCTCAATAATCTGGTGGCGATTGTGGACCTCAACGATGTGCAGCTTGACGGTCCAGTCCACGAGATTATGCCGATGGAGCACATGGCCGACCGGTGGAAAGCCTGCGGTTGGCACGTGATCGAGATCAACGGACACAACGTGAGGCAAATCAGCGAAGCGTTCGACCTGGCGCTTGAGATCCACGACAAACCGGTGTGTGTCATTGCGCGCACCACTAAAGGTAAGGGAGTTTCTTTCATGGAAAACGACTCAAGTTGGCACGGAAATGTCCCCAACGCGGAACAATTAAGACTGGCATTTCATGAACTTGGCGAGGAGGGGAACTAAAATGGGAGATATTTCCATGCGTGAAAGTTACGGCAGGGCATTGGCAGATTACGCGGCTCTCAACCCCAAAATTGTGGCTGTTGACGTGGATACCTCCGCGTCAACATTAACCCACTTCTTTGCTTCGATATATCCAGAGCGCTTCTTCAATGTTGGCATTGCGGAACCCTGTTCTGTGGATGTGGGAGCCGGATTGGCGCTGGGAGGATACATCGCCTTTGTGAACGGCTTCGCGGCGCTTTTGGCTTTACGCTCTCTTGAACAGATCAGAACCTGCGTGTGTTACGCCAATACCAATGTAAAAATCGCCGCCAGTTATGCCGGTATTTCGGATTTCAAAGATGGCCCAACTCATTTTGCGGTAACGGATATCGCCAACATGCGGGCGTTGCCCAACATGACGGTAATCGTGCCTGCCGACGCCCAGGAAGCGGCGCAGTTTGTCCCATTGGTGGCGGAGTTTGAAGGTCCTGTTTATCTGCGCATCAGCAGGGGGTCCACGCTGCCGGTGCACACCCCTGGAACAGAATTACAGATCGGCCGGGGCATTATCCGCCGCGAGGGTGGTGATTTGACCCTGGTGGCGACTGGTTCGATGGTAGGTCGTTCAATGCTGGCTGCCGAATCACTATCTGAAAAAGGTGTCTACGCCAGGGTGGTCGAGATACACACCATCAAACCCTTGGACGTGGAACTGCTGGTTCAATCCGCGCAGATGACCGGTGCGCTGGTGACGGTGGAGGAACACGCCAAAATCGGTGGGCTGGGCGGCGCGGTGGCTGAGGCGCTGGCAGAAATTCACCCCGTGCCGATGCAGAGGGTGGGGCTGGCGGACGCTTTCTGTGTAACCGGGAGGACAGTGGAAGGTTTACTGGATGCCAGCGGGCTGGCTGTGGCGGATATCGTCAAAGCCGCGCAACAGGTGCTGAAACGTAAATAGAAGGAGATTGATATGCGTGTAGCGGTAATTAATGAAGTCAGTGCGGCAAACAAAAATGCTGATATCCTGCAAGCCTTTCAAGGCCGCGGGATCGAGGTGCTTAACCTGGGAAACACTGGTGTGGAAGGCGAACCAGCGTTGCAATACATCCATACCGGTTTGATGAGCGCCCTGCTGCTGCACTTGGGTGTCGCCGATTTTGTTGTCGGTGGCTGCGGCACTGGGCTGGGATATCTCAATTCAGTCCTCCAATATCCGGGGGTATCATGCGGGCATATTCTTTCGCCTTTGGATGCATGGCTATTCGCGCGCATCAACGCAGGTAATTGCGTTTCGCTGGCTTTGAACCAGGGCTACGGTTGGGCGGGCGATGTCAATTTATCCATGATTTTTGACGCGCTCTTTACGCCAGAAACCGGTGGTGGATATCCAGCTCACCGGGCAGAACCTCAGAGAAATTCAAGAGAATTGCTTAAAAAGATCTCTGGGATCACCCATCTTTCCTTCCCGGAAATCATTGAAAAACTACCCAGGGAAATAACAAAACCTGCTCTGGAATACCCCGTATACCGACCAGTGGTTTTCGGGGCTGCACAAAAAGATCCAGAACTCTTGGCCGTGCTAAATCAAATCTAATCGTAATGGGAGGGTGTCATGTCCGTGTCAACAATCGTGCAAAAGATGAAAGCGCGTACGAAATGGCTTTACGGCATTGGCGATATCGGCAACGCGACAGTTAATTCGGCGATCCAATTCTTCTTGATGAAGTTCTACACTGACGCGGCCTTGATTTTACCCGCCCTCGCAGGCAATGCTTTATTAATTGGCAAAATTTGGGACGCGGTCAACGACCCCTTGTTTGGGTGGCTCACCGATCGCACGAAATCCAAACTGGGTAAGCGGCGTGTATTCATGCTCTTTGGCGCCATCCCTCTGGGTATTTCCATTGCGTTGCTTTGGTTCGTTCCTGCAGGGATGAGCCAGCTCATGACCTTTGTGTGGATCGCGGTCACTTTCATTCTTTTTGACACCTTGTGGACCATGACCAATGTACCCTATTACGCGCTGACTTCGGAATTGACTGACGATTATGATGAACGCAGCAGCCTGACAGTTTACCGTATGGTGCTGGCGGTGCCATTTTACCTGGTAGGCGCGGCCTTGACCCCGATGATTGTGGGTTTCTTTGCGGTGCAGCGAACGGGATATGGATATATCGGCATCATTTACGGCGCGCTCGCCGCGGCAGCATTGATGATTTCGGCGAGTGGATTGCGTGAACGTAAAAACGTGATCGAATCCAAGGGCGAAGCGAACCCGGTGAAATCGATTAAATTGGCGTTCGCCAATAAGAAATTCGTTTATCTGTGTGTAATTTACTTCATTGTCAATATTTCCTTCGCTTTTGCTAAAACCTTGATGGCTTATTTCATTGAATATCAACTCCTGATGAAAGACCTGATCTCCGTGGCGATGGGTCTGATGTTGGTTTGTGTGACCATCGCGCTGCCAATCTGGAAAAAGATCGCGGAGAAGATGGATAAGGGGCCGGCCTACGGTTTGGGTATGGGCATGGGCGCGGTGGCACTCTTGTCTTTGTTTTTCTTGCCACACGAACCGACATTTTGGATCTATCCCATCATGGTTTTGGCTGGTTTCGGGTTTTCAGCCAACTGGGTTTTTCCATGGGCGATGATCGCGGACGTATCTGATTATGATCGGGTGGAAACGGGACAATTCCGCAGCGGCATCTATTACGGCGTCTGGGGGTTAGCCACCAAATTATCCGAGGCGCTGGCGCTCGCAGGTGTGGGCTGGATGCTGACCGGTTTTGGTTATGTAGCCAATATTGAACAAAGCAGTCATGCCTTATTGGGCATCCGGTTGTTCTTTGGCATCGTACCGGCAATATGCATTTTTGTAGCGTTGCCGCTGTTGTTCAAATATCCTATCACGCGCAAGGGGCACGCAGAGGTGAGGGCAAAACTGGCTCAAATGGATGCGACACTCGCAGAAAGTAAAGGGTAAGCATGTCCAAACCAATCCGGGTGGCGATTGTCGGTTGTGGAAGGATCTCAGACTTGCACCAATTGGGTTATCGCGATTACCCTGAAGCCGAATTGGCAGCGGTTTGCGACACCAATAAGGCAACGGCGAAAAAACGCGCGAAGGATTGGGGTGTCGCGAAGGCCTATAGTGAATACCAGCAAGTGCTTGAAGACAAAGACATCGATGTCGTGGAGCTGCTCACACCGCACCATCTGCATTGCCCGATGACCATCGAAGCCTGCGCAGCAGGAAAACATGTTTCGGTGCAGAAACCCATGGCCCTCTCCGCATCTGAGGCGGATCAAATGATCGGCGCGGCTCAAAAGGCTGGGGTAATTTTGCGCGTGTATGAAAATTTTGTTTACTACGCGCCAGCGGTGAAGGCGAAACAGATGATCGAGGGGGGGGAGATAGGCGAAATCCGCACGGTAAGGATGCACGTTTCCACGGGGACTTCAGCGTCCGCGTGGAAAGTGCCCTTGTCGGCGTGGTTGTGGCGCTTCAATGAAAAACAATGCGGGGGAGGTCCGCTGGTTTTCGACCACGGCTTCCATCTGTTCTCGTTGGGCTACTATCTGGGTGGAGAAATTGAAAAAGTGTATGCCTGGATCGACAGAACACCGGTCAAGGAGGCTGGAAACCTGGTTCAGATTGACGCGCCGGCTATGATCATGTTCAAGTACAAAGCGCCGCGCTGTTACGGCAACCTGGATATTGAGTACACGCCGAAAATGCATGTTGATTCGCAATATTACGCAGATGACGACCGCATTGAAGTGATTGGAGAAAAGGGGATCTTGTTTATCAACCGCTATACTGCTAAAACAGTAGACCTGCCCGAATTGATGCTTTTTAAAGATGGAAAGACCACTCCCATCCCTGTCGAGGGGGTAGAGTGGCATGACAGCTTTATCGCGGCCACCCGGGATATGGTGCAGATGGTGAAAACAGGCAGACAACCCCGTCTGGACGGCCCCACAGGGAAGGCTGTGTTGCAGTTCACCCTGGCTGCGATTCAATCCGCCGCGACGGGCAAAGAGGTCCGTCCAGACGAAGTTAGGTAGACAGCTCGTCTGGTAACGAGACACGCTGCTCCGATGCGGCCTCCTGGCTTCTCGATGTTGGGATGGATGAAAAGACTGGTATTTAAGAGCCTTTCTTTTCGTGTTTGCTTTTTTCGCGATACCACCCCGCAGGGGGCGTGAGAACCCACTTTTTTATAATAAAAAGACCCTTTTTCAAGGGTCTTAGAGCGGGCGATGGGACGTCTGCACCCCGCAGGGGGTGTGAGAACCCACTTTTTTATAATAAAAAGACCCTTTTTCAAGGGTCTTTAGAGCGGGCGATGGGACGTCTGCACCCCGCAGGGGGTGTGAGAACCCACTTTT
>CAZUXF010000021.1:49965-50051 GCA_964624535.1 uncultured Anaerolinea sp.
TTATAATAAAAAGACCCTTTTTCAAGGGTCTTTAGAGCGGGCGATGGGATTCGAACCCACGACCTTCTCCTTGGCAAGGAGACATT
>CAZUXF010000022.1:0-37374 GCA_964624535.1 uncultured Anaerolinea sp.
GACTTAAAATCCGTCGATGGTGACATCGTGAGGGTTCGACCCCCTCTCGCCCCACTGTAATAAACCAGCATCATGCTGGTTTTTGTTTTATCACGAAAGACATGAAAATCTCGAAAAACTATCGGCAGATACAACGGACCTGATCCAATCGCTGGTGACATCGTGAGGGTTCGACCCCCTACTCCGTCTGGGGGCCAGACCCCCTCTCGCCCCACTTGTAATAAACCAGCTTTGAGCTGGTTTTTGTTTTTAACCATTAAACACTCGAAAGTCACGAAAAGGAGTACCTCAACAACTCGAATGGCTTAATCACTCGGTGATAAAATAGGCATTGGCTCCTGCATCAGGCAATCCAAATTCGGGGGCGACAGGGTCCGCATGCCTTCTTTCCTTCGTAAAGTCAAAAAGTTCAAATTCTCACCAGTCGCGGCGGCAATCACGCTGACGATCTCGGCTTTCCTGTATGTCTTCATGGAATGGCTTTTCGTCATCTCAAAACCTTCCTTCCTTAATAATGCTGCCTGGGGCGAAAAACTGTTGGTGCTGCTGCACGGCGCCACCCTGCTGGCTTGTGCCGCTCTGGTTGTCGGGTCTCCCTTCTTAATCCTTCACAACCTGGCACGTAGCAAAACCCTGAAAACCATTCTCGCCTGGGCAGCCACCGCGCTTGGCGCCCTTCTCTTCGCGGCTACGATTCTTTTGTTCATCGATAACTTCACCTATAACCTCTTTCAATTCGGGGTCGTCTCCACCAAGGGTGTCATCCGCGCGCTCTACCTGGCTGGATTCTTATTGCTGGTTGCCGGTCTCACCCTCCCAACCTTCAGCTTGATTCACCAGATCGAGAGATCCCACCGCGGAGCTTCGCCCCGGGTTCGCTGCTGGCTGCCGGTCGGGCTCGGGTTATTCCTGGCGATCAGCGCCGCTCTGCCCTTCGCGCAACATGCTCTCACCTCCGAAAAGACCGCAACTGTCTCCACCTCCGGCGCGACCAGCGAACTGCCCAACATCCTGTTGATCACCGCGGACGGGCTGAACGCAGCCAAACTATCAGTTTATGAATCCAAACAAGACACCACCCCCTTTCTGCGTTCCGTGGCGAATGAGTTTCTGGTGGCTGAAAACGCCTACTCCAACGCCCAGGGCACCGTAGGGTCGATCACCTCGATCCTCACCGGCAAGTTCCCCGCCGACACGCGTGTGCTCACCGTGGAAGATATTCTGCGCGGAGAAGACGCCACGCAGCACCTCCCCGGCATCTTACGCGATCACGGTTACACCACCGTACAGCTTAGTTTTTCCTATTATGGTGACGCCTATCGGGTCAACTTCCAGGGCGCCTTCGACGAAGCCAACGGCGAATCCCCGATAAAGTCCAAACTCGAAGCCTGGCTGGCAGACCGTCTGCCAACCAACCCTTACTACTTCCTGCGCGAGTTGATTACCCGCATCACCGACCGGGTCGGACACATCTTTTTCATTAAAGACATGACCAACGCCTTCCTGCAGGTCACCGAGGCGGAAGAAAAGTTCAACGATCAGCAAAAACTGGATTACCTGTTCAAACTGTTGGAGACCAGCGAGAAACCAGTCTTCGTGGATATCCACTGGATGGGAACCCACGGCCCGCGTTATTACCCCACCGACCAAGTGTTTTCGAAGGGTGAAGATCCCAAGATCCAAGGGAAGTACGAAGACATCTTCTACCTCGATGCCATTCTCGAGTTCGACCGTGGAATAGAGCAGGTCTACACTTTCCTCGATGAAAAAGGATTTCTTGAAGAAACATTACTGGTCGTCGGCACGGACCACACCCAGCGCTGGTCGGTGGCACGCGTTCCGCTGATGATGCGCTTCCCCAACCAGGAATTTGCCGGAAGCATTCGGGAAAACGCGCAGAACATGGATATCGCACCCACCCTGCTGGATTACCTGGACATCGCCCAGCCCCGCTGGATGCCCGGCCAGTCGCTGCTCGAACCCATCGACCCCTACCGTCCAATCTTTTTGACTGCCATCCCCGATTCCACCCGCGACCCGCTGACCAACAAGGTGGTCTTCTCGGTCAAGGATCCGCCCTTCTACCAGTTCGGCAAAGTCTCGGTCATCGTTTGCGATCAATACTACGCCCTGAACATCCGCAAGGAGAAGTTCGTCCAGGCTGAGGTTGCCGGGCACAGTGGCGAGTGCGCCTTGCCGCCGCTTTCCAAGGCAGACGCGCTGGCGTTGATCATCGAGCACATGCAAAATTTCGGCTTCGAAACCGAGTCCCTGCACAAAATTCTGCCTTAAAAAAAAGGTTGAGAATGTCTCAACCTTTTTTCATCCTTTCACCGATTCGTTTCGGATTGTTGGATACGCTCCCTCTCAATCTCCGAAACACACCCCAAGATCACGGGCGGTCAGCATCGTGTCGCAATCGAGCGGCACATTCTTCATCCGTTTGGTGGCATCAACCAGCGGCACGTACTTGACGGTCGGCGGGTCAAGCGCCACCATCACCCCGCTCTGTCCCTCATCCAACGCGCGGACGGCCGCGGCGCCAAACCGCAGGGCGATCAACCGATCGTTGGCAGTGGGCGATCCGCCACGCAAAAGATGCCCGAGCACTACCAGGCGTGTTTCCTTGCCGGTCAATTCCTGCAACATTTCGGTCACCTTTTCGCCCACGCCGCCCAGTCGCTCAGCGCGACCCACTTCCTTGGCCATTACGGTGACTCCTCCACCCACAGGCAGGGCGCCCTCGGCAACCACCACAATGGAAAAATTACTGCCTGACTTTTGCCGTTCAAGGATCTTGGCGGCTACCTTGTTTAAATCGTAAGGGATCTCGGGGATCAAAACCACATCTGCGGAACCCGCGACCCCGGATTCAAGCGCGATCCAACCGGCGTAACGACCCATCACCTCCACGATCAAGACGCGCCGGTGACTGGCCGCGGTGGTATGCAGTCGGTCGAGACATTCCACCGCGAAACTGACCGCTGTGTCAAAACCGAAGGTCACCACCGTCTGATCCAGGTCATTGTCAATGGTTTTAGGCACACCCACCACGCGCACGCCCTTCTCGGCCAATGAGTTGGCGATGGACATTGACCCATCCCCGCCTACTGAGATCAAGGCGTCCAGTTCGTGCATGGCGAAGGCACGCACCAATTCATCCGAGCGGTCGATCTCGCTGAAGGTGCCGTCCGGATTCTTGACCGGGTAATGAAATGGATTACCGCGGTTGGTGGTGCCGATGATCGTGCCCCCCAGGTGGGTAATGCCGCGCACGCGTTCACGGGTGAGCTGTATCAACCCACCATCCACATATTGTTCGGGCATCATCAAACCGTTGTACCCGTCGCGGATGCCGTACATTTCCCAGCCCCGCGAAATCCCTGCCAAAACGGCAGCGCGAATGACCGCGTTTAAACCCGGCGCGTCCCCACCCCCTGTGGCGATGGCGACCTTGCGAATTTTCGATTTATCCTGGCTCATGATTCCAACTCCTTGAACGATCGAGCGATGAATAACAAAATTATAGGGGATTTTTCTGTTTGGTTACCCCTTTGAAATGTGATTAACGATCAAAGTGGAGCAGAAGAATATTTCCAGCAAAGGAGGAGGCCAATTTTTCGGGTAAGTTACCCACATTGGCCAAAAAGCGCTGCCGCGATCCAAACCCGGGGATGACCAGCAGATCACTTTCAACGTGTTTATGCAGGTCATCGAGTCGCAGGGAACCTTCCATTTCCTTGATGCGGCATTCCGGCTCGTCCTCCAAGTCCTCTAAAATTTCTTCAAGCGCGTGAATGTACCCGCCTTCGGCCAGGACTTCCAGGGGGACATTCAAAGCTTTTGCCAGGGTCAGGTTGGAAACCAAGATACGCCGTAAAACGGTGGGTGAAACAACTTTCGCGGGTAACAAAAGGAGTACGCGTTCCATCCCGTTTAATGGATGAGGTAACTTGCCCACCAGAACGGGCAGATCAGACCCCCAGATCACCTCGTCCAAAACGCTCCCCAATATGTTTTGTTGGAGCGAACGTTTTCCACGCCAGCCCATCAAGATCAGCGACGCTTCGCGTTCCTTGGATGCCTGCAAGATCCCTTCAGCGTAATTGTTCGCCAGACGGGGGATCAACTCAATTGCCGCCTCCGGGTCTCCAACGAGATCAGGAACCTTGCCTAACATTTCTTTTTGATTGCGTAGATCTTGAGAGAGGTCATGGTTATCTTTGGCCACGCTCAAAGCTAAAACGGATCCGGCATTGGTACTTGCCAGTAAAGACGCAAGCGCCAGCAGGTTTTGTTGCGTTTCTGGATTGACGGTAGGCACAAGAATACGTTGAAACAATGGCAGCGCTTCAATATAATCATGTTTCTCACGTAATTTGGGCGCAAATTTTTGCACCAGCAGCGGCGATGTGATCGAAGTGAACAAGATCATAATGATGGCAGCGTTAAACAAGTTCGAATCAAATAACCCCACCTGCTGGCCGATTACCAGGGTCGGGATCGTCACCGCGGCCTGGGCGTGTGACAACCCGTAGGTGGTCATCAGTTCGGCGAACGAATACTTGAAGATCTTGCCCGTGATCCAGGCGGCAATAAATTTTGAAAGGTAAGCAACCACCAAAATACCTAGCGCGATCCAGATGGCTTGCGGGTTGCGCACAACCGAAAGCGGGTCGGTGATCATGCCGCTGTAAAGCAGGAAAAGGGGAATAAAGAAGGATTCACCCATAAAAAGCACATGACCCGTGACCGGGCTATGCCGCGGAAGCGTCGCGTTGATTGCCAAGCCTGCCAAAAACGCGCCTACCACTTCATGCACCCCGATCAACTTGGCGCCCAATGCCGACACAAAAAGAACCACGATCACAAACTGGAACTCCACCGCCCGGCTAGAGTAGCGTTGCATAAACCATTTACCTAACCTGGGTAAAACGAGAAAGATTGCCAGCGCGAAAAGGATCAATAATACAAACAACTTGATGAAGTAGAAAGCAGAAAGCCCACCATCTTTGGCGCCCAACACGATTGCCAGGATGATAAACGCGCCAATATCGGTGAGGATGGTGGCGCCGGCGGTCACGGCGACAGCCTCGTTGCGCGTGACCCCCAACCTGGCGAGGATTGGAAACGCGATCAGGGTGTGCGAAGCGAAGGCGGATCCGAGCAAGATCATCCCCAGCCAAGACATCCCCAGTATCCACCCCAGGAGCATGCCCATGCCCTGGGGCAATAAAAACGTGAGTAAGCCAAATACCATCGCCCGCCCACGCACTTTTACAAATTGATGAAAATCCACTTCGAGCCCGGCGCTGAACATGAGGTAAACCAGACCGATCGTGGAAAGGAATTCCATGCGATCATTGGCTGCCAGTAGGTTAAACCCATTTGGCCCGATGAGCATCCCCCCCAGGATAATGCCCACGATGCCAGGAATCCGCATGCGCTCAGAGAGGATTGGCGCGACCAGAATGATGGTCATGATGACCAAAAAGAAAAAAACCGGCTCTTGAAATTGCTCCATGGATAACCTTTATGCGAATGGAATGAATTGCATTGATTATACGTGTTCATCCTGTTATTAGAAGCAAGCATATTTACAAATTGAAAAATAGAGGGAAAATGAGAGTACTCACTACTTTACCGGTTTTTCAGTTTGATTCCGTGGAAAGGCAACTTATGTGGCGGAGTGCATGGAGATCATTCGAAACGGTTTGAGCGTTCTTTCTGCGAACTGGTTCAACCTCCTGTTTTTTATGGTGGGTCCACTCGGTTACGGTGTATGGCTGGCGCGCCCTTTTACCCGAGGTCAAGAGCATTCCGTTCTAATAAACTTCACCTTGGCCATCCCCCTGGGATGGGTGCCGATGGCTGGAATCATCTCGCTGGTTGTTGTTATCGGTCAGGCTCGCGCCATTTCTCCTTTCATGAGCCTGATCCTGTTGATCTTTTCTGCAGCGCTGCTTGGATTGTGGTTTTGGGTGGTGAAACCCCGCTTGCACCTTGGTCAAAGTCTTTTCATTTTAATTGTCGCCGGGATAATCGCGTTCTTCTGCCTTGTGTTTAGGCTGGCTTTTATAAAGAATCTGCTCCTGCCTCCTTACAGCGATTCGCTTTTTCACGTTCAGTTGAGTGATTCCTTTCTCGCATCAGGCGGATTAATCGAATTTCTACGAAACCAGGGGTTTTACCATTTCGGTATACATGCTTTAACCGCCTGGGCTTCGTCGCTTGGAGGAAATGACCCGGTAACGATGATCGCCCTGGTCGGGCAATGGTTTATTTTTGCCTCGTCGCTGGGTGTTTTTGCCCTGCTGCTCAGCTGGTTCCACCGACTTCCTGAGGCGGTGATCGGATCGCTCCTGTCAGTCTTCACCTGGAGCTTTCCGGCCTTCACTGCCAATTGGGGAAAGTACCCCACTTTGGCGGCGGTCGCATTATTGCCGGCGCTGTTTACCGTTGGAGCGCTCGCTTTCCGTCGCGAAGAACATCGAACGCGGCTCGTTGCCTTGCTCGTGCTGACCTGCGCCGGTTCGCTCATCTTTCATGCGCGCCTGCTGGTGGTGTACGCTCTCATTCTCATCGTCTGGGCAGTGGATGCCTGGTTAGGGAAAATTCATACTGCATCAACTCTTCGGTGGCTGCAAACCGGACTCATGCTTGGAGCCTTGGCTCTCCTTCTTTTAAATCGAGAGCTCGCGACTGCCTACCTCTTCACTTCTATCCCCGCATCTGTTCTGCTGGTGATCACCTTCCCTTTTTTGGCGGCGAAACCTTCCCGCCAGGTACGGTGGGTATCCCTGTTGATCATTGGGATTCTTTTACTTTTAAGCATCAATACCCCCCTTTTTCTGCCAGGGGGCGCCGACACGCTGATTGACCTGCCCTTCGCCGCTGCGATCCTTTTTCTACCAATTGCGGGTTGGTTGGTATCGGGCGTTTTCGCCTTTGCCCGTGAGTGTAAAAAATATCTTATCCATGAAACTCTCGTTCGATTGGTATTGTTGCTGGGTATATTTTCGTTTGGATTATTGAGTACGCACTATTCTCCTGACCCATGCTGCGACTGGGCGCGCCCCATTGACCTGGCCGCGTTCCGGTGGATGAAAAGGAATCTTCCGGCCGACGCCATCGTTTACATCGCGGGGCTTGAAAACAAAGGACGCATGGCGGGCGTGGATGCCGGCCTGTGGATCAACCACCAAACAGGTCGCCAGACCAACACGTTGCCTTTCGATGCCCGCTGGTTCGATCCTGCATACCATGCCGATCTCTGTAATCAACCCCCCCGATTTCTCTACGACAGCGGATTGGAGCAATCCTTTCAGATCGATGACACCAGCTATCCGAATTGGTACCAGTCCAACTACGCCTCGAATGGCGTCACTCTATTGAAAATTCTTCCCTGCCAGAACTGAGGTGACTATTGTAAAGCGTCTCGAATCGTAGATAATTAAAATGTCTAGACAATTTGGGAGGGAGGGTCTTTCAATGAAAAAACGAATATTATTCACGATCGTGATCTTGATTCTTTTGATTGTCCTGAGCGGGTGTGTAAAAGTGTACACCTGCCCGGCGGATTACCTCACCCAACCCTTCGCCATCGATCCACCGGATTATGCCGTCGTCGACAGTTTGACGCCAATATTGAATTGGGGTTTTCCAGATGTTCCTTACCCGATTAACACCTCCACTTCCAAATGTATCCCCGAAGAATATAGTGTCGTCCTCGTCAAAGGGCCTTTTTACAACATGAACATCGGAGACACTATTACCGGCAAATTAACCAGTTTCACGCCCTTGTCTGACTTACAGCCGGGAGAGGCCTATAAATGGGTAATTTGGCCAAAAAGCGAGGGGGAATTTGGGCCACCCTCCACGCAACGGATATTCTTCACAGGGGAACTCTGTGAAGTGGCCGACCTTCAGGCACCCTTGCCAGTCATGCCCTACAACGGCGCGGAGGTCGCGGAACTGTTGCCCGTGCTGGCCTGGGAATACCCGGGGGAATGCCGGCCTGAAAGTTACCGAGTCGACCTATCCATTGATCCAACTTTTGCCGACACTTCCCTCTCCGGCGGAACAGGAAATTCAAACACCCGTTGGATGTCTGCCGAGAACCTGTCAGATTGCACCCGTTATTACTGGAAGGTAACACCTTCGATCGCGTCCACCTTCGGCCCGGTATCACAAACCTTCACCTTCCGCACCAACCTGGGCGGTTGCGGCCCTGACGAAGGGCTGCCGGGTGCGACCATTACCGGCATGGTGTGGGAAGATCTCTGTTTTCTCACCGATGGTCCGTTGCCCTTCCCTCTGCCGCTCGGTTGCACGCCCACATCTGGGGGCGGCGCTTCAGGTAATGGCATCCTGGACCCGGGTGAACCTGGAATCTATAATGTCCTCGTCAGAATTGGCTCCGGCGACTGCCCTTCCACGGATAAAGGGGTCACCTTCACCGATGAGAACGGGATCTATTCGTTCACTGGAATCCCGGGAGACGATTATTGCGTTAGCATCGACGCACTCGAAAGCGCCACCACGCTTATCCCCGGCGGCTGGACGTACCCACCTTCCGGCAGCGCTGGTGGTTCGATCGCTTCGCATGAGGTCACCGCTCCAGATGGTGACAGCATCTTCGATGTAGATTTTGGCTGGTTCTACCAGTTTGGTTCGATCACATCGTATAGTTCTGTCGAAGGTGTGGTGTGGGATGACCAATGCTCCAACACCTCAGAAGGCAGCGACGCCGCCGCCGGGATTGGCTGCGTGAAAAGTTACTGGGGTGACATTTACGCGGATGGTGTTCGGCAACCCGCCGAAACCGGGATCGCGGGGGTGACCGTGGAAGCCTTTAGAGGAAACTGTGGCTCCACTTCACCCTTGGTAAAAATTGCCGAGACTCAAACAGACGATGACGGTGCTTACCATTTTCTGCTGCCGCTCTACGGAACCTGGACGGATTACTGCGTCAGTATTAAAGCCGCGGATGTGTCCAATTCCCCGCTCCTGATCCCCGGGGTTTGGACTTATGAACACCTGCCTTTCGCCAACATGCACAACTGGGAAAACGTTCAGATTCACGGTCACGAAGCTTTCACTCTCGATTGGGGCTGGGATTATCTTGAGATTCCATTTATCCCCTATGTGCCCGAAGTGTTCGACTTCCCGGAATTGGATCTGCCGGGGGACACCTATTGCTACATTGGCCCAGGCTTTAACAATCGTGCCTTTGCACAATTGAGCCAGGGCAGTCAGTATTCCATCCTCGGTGTGGATCCAACGGGCGCGTGGTACCTGATCAACCCGGAACAAGATTACATCCCGCCCACTGACTCCCGGTATACCCCGACCCCGGTAAGTTTCGTCCGCTGTTGGGTGCCCAAACGGGATGTAAACACGCGAGGAGTGTTGGAAGGTTTGGGAGTTTTCACCGGGGTGAGGACACCGACACCAACGCCAACCCCAACACCTGTCCCGTCCACCCCATGTTCTGTGTACATGAGTCGGATTCCCTGTCTTCAGGCTGGTTGTACTTGGAAATGGATTACAGATAAACTAGGGTATTGCCTTTCGCAGTAATACCCGGCTTGAATCACCTGATTATGTAAGGAATCTACGTGAGGTAAATTAATTAAAAAACCGCGTCATCATCTGACGCGGTATTTTTTGATCAAAGGAGAAAATTACTTTCCAAGGATCTTGTACATGCCTGTGCCACAGACCGTGCATTTGCCCTTGAGGGCTTTGCGACCGTTCTTCATGGTCACTTCTTGGGTTTCTTTCATTTCGCGTTTCTGTTTACACTTCATGCAATATGCAATTTCTGCCATCTTATCCTCCTATTTGGTTTTAAGTGAGGTGAGATTATATCCTAATCTCATAAAGTCAGTATAGCATAGAAAAATCTTCCTACAAGATGCAATTTTCGGGGTCGCTTGGTCTTAAAATAACTTGCCATGAAACCTTAAATCGTCTTTAATAAAAGCATCGGACTGTCAACCAGGAGGTTCCTCATGTCCTCTGAAGATAAAACCATCAACCGAAAACCTTTTACTGCGACCCCATTAACGAGACGCAAACCCGTCCCATCAGATATTGAGATCGCCCAGGAGGCGGTGCTCAAACCGATCACCCTGGTGGCCGCGGAACTTGGCTTGCTGCCTGGTGAGATCGAACAATATGGTGAGACCAAAGCCAAGATCAAACTGGATGTCTTGCAACGGCTTCATCACATCCCTGATGGCAAATACATCGACGTCACCGCCATTACACCCACCCCACTCGGTGAAGGAAAAACAACCACCACGGTTGGGTTAAGCCAGGCGCTGGGAGCGCATCTTGGCAAGAGAGTTGTCACCTGCATACGTCAGCCTTCGCAAGGTCCGACCTTTGGCATCAAGGGCGGAGCCGCGGGTGGTGGTTATTCGCAGGTAGTCCCCATGGAGGAGTTTAACCTACACCTGACCGGAGACATCCATGCCATCACAGCGGCCAATAACCTGATGGCTGCGGCCATCGACGCGCGCATGTTCCACGAAGCGGACGCGACGGACGAACAATTATTTAATCGACTGTTGCCCGCTGACAAGAGCGGCAAGCGCCATTTTACCAAGGGAATGGTCGTGAGGTTGGAAAAACTGAAGATCACAGCCGCCGACCCTGACGAATTAACTCCTGATGAAAGGCGCAAGCTCTGCCGATTGGATATCGACCCAGAAACGATCACCTGGCGCAGGGTGATGGATACCTCCGACCGGTTTCTGCGCGGCATCACCATTGGCATGGGGCCGGATGAAAAAGGGTTCACGCGCAGCACCGGTTTTGACATCGCGGTGGCAAGCGAAATCATGGCTATCCTGGCCTTGACCACCAGCCTGAAAGACATGCGCGAACGTTTCGGGAAGATCGTCATCGGTATCAGTCGCTCAGGTGAAGCGGTCACCGCCGAAGATCTGGGGGTGGCTGGCGCCATGACCGTCATTATGCGAGACGCGATCAAACCAACCCTCATGCAAACCGTGGAAGGAACGCCAGTCTTCGTCCATGCCGGGCCTTTCGCCAACATCGCCCACGGAAATTCATCCATCCTCGCCGATAAGATTGCCTTAAAGTTAGCCGACTACGTCATCACCGAATCCGGTTTTGGTGCCGACATGGGCATGGAAAAGTTTATGGACATCAAGTGCCGGTACTCAGGGCTGACACCCTCGGTAGTCGTCTTGGTGGCTACGGTGCGCGCGCTAAAGATGCACGGAGGTGGACCCAAGGTGGTGGCCGGTAAACCCCTCGACCCGGCTTATACCTCAGAAAACCTGGAACTGCTGCGTGCCGGATTGGGAAACATGCTGCACCACATCAAGGTCGCTCGTAAGTTTGGTGTACCCGTGGTGGTTGCGGTCAACCGCTTCTTGCACGATACCCCCGCCGAATTGGAAATGGTTCGCCAGGCCGCGGTGAAAGAAGGCGGCGCGGTGTCTGCCGTGGTCTGCGAGCATTGGGAAAAAGGCGGTGAAGGCGCGTTAGAATTGGCACAGGCTGTCATCCAAGCCGCGGAAATGCCCGCGAACTTTAAATTCCTCTACCCTTTGGAAATGTCGATCAAGGAAAAAATTGAGGTGATTGCCCGCGAAGTCTACGGCGCGGATGGCGTGGAGTATCTTCCTGAAGCGGAAGAACGCATCGCCGATTACACCCGCCTCGGGTTCGGCAAATTACCCATTTGCATGGCCAAAACCCACCTCAGCCTGTCGCATGACGCAGCGCTCAAGGGCGTTCCAAAAGGATTCATCGTCCCGATCCGTGACATTCGCGCCTCGGTCGGTGCGGGTTTCCTCTACCCATTGCTGGGCACGATGTCCACCATGCCAGGGCTACCCACCAGGCCAATTTTCATGGAGATCGACATAGAGCCGGACACTGGCAAGATCATCGGATTAAGTTAAAACAAAGGGCGGGTGATCATTTAGGTCATCCGCCCGATTTTTTTAGTAACCTTCGTAAATCTCAAGGTAGTCAAAATCCGCCTGGGTGGTTTGCCCGGCTGGTGAAAAAACCGCAACGCCCACCGCCCCGGATTTGAAAGACACGTCTTCAACGGATTCTATGAAATCGCCGTTGACGAATAAACTAAAAATTGAATTGACGCAGTCTGCGCGAATATAATTTGCCCCGATGCCGGCGTGGATGAATTCTGAAGGTTCCCATGGCATCAGGTTTTCAAGGTTTCCACCGGTCATTTTTAATATCGCGGCGTTTCCGTCACCTCGGATGGCGAAGAAGATGCCGTCCCCGTTGGGTTGCACTCGGCAGGTGACACCGTAGATGCCCATGCCGTTGTTACCCCTTTTAGCCATGGAGATGTCGGCCATGAGAGTGACGTCCTTGGCATTGAAACCACCGTTGACGCTGACCAATTTTTCGGCTTCGGTGACAGAAACCGAGTAATAATCTCCGTTGCGGTTTGAGATCAAACCGCCCTCAACGACCCCGTCCGGCCACCCCTGATTATCGCTGAAATCATACGCTTCAAGCAACGTTGGCGCGAGCAGCTGGATGGTGCTCGTTTCGGCAAGGTCTAGCTCATATTCTTCATACAGTGTTAATAATTGGCAGGTATCCACTTTCACATCCGTTAATCCACCCGGCAACCCTGAAAATGTCCGTTCTCCACCAGACGCGATCACTTCTCCCTCTTCCATCAGATCGTACCCCCAAAATTCATCTTCTGAAGGCACAATGAAAACATGGCAAGCCTCTTTATTGGTTGGGTTGGTGACCGTCAGCGTGAACTCCCCACCAGGTACGATTGGGGTTTCGACATCGGCGTAGGCATACGGGTCGCCCAACTGTTGTATGGTGATATCATCAAAAAGCACAGAAACGGTTTCAGGTTCGAAGGGGATGGCCGAAAGCGCGACATCCCCACTGGTAAACGTGGCATCCACAGCTTCAGCCACAAAGACATCATTTACCAGGAATTCGAAATGATCCCCCTGGCAAATAGCGGTCAGATGGTTGATTCGGCCGTCCGTGGAAACCGCATTACTTTGATAATACTCAACTAAAGAAATTTCCTCTCCGTTTTCGAATAAGAAAATTCCTACATAACCATCCGATGAAATTCTGAATCCGTATCCTTCCCCGTTTTCTTGCATGCGGCAATCCACGCCAAAGGCGTCGTTCTTGTTGGAGGGGGTCTCCAAGACAACCACGTCTACATCAATACGGATATCCTGGTAATCCACACCGGCGACTCCCCAATAATATTGCTCCTCCGTTGTGGCTTCAACCAGGTAGCCCCCGGCTTCATACGCAACCCTTCCGAAATCCCCGCTGGATTCCTCCCAACCAGTGTTTGGGTCGCTGAAACCATCTACCATCAGTATAAAGGGTCCATTCCCTTCCAGGGTCGGGTTCATCGCAACGGGAGTTCCACGCTCAAGACTGCCAGCCAGGGTGGCCACTTGCATACCCTCGGACGGATTCTGCCCGATGCTCGAACCCTCCGAAGAACACGCCGATATAAACCAGACCAGGGCGAGGAGAATCAGAATTAAGGATGAGATTTTGCGTCGCATAAGTGGTTTCCTTTAGCTCTAAAATACCCTTTGATTAACCTTCAAGTCAATAAAAAACACATACATATTGTATAATTTTTTCGACCCTTGTAACGGAAAGGAAGATCATGAGCTTGGATTATTATTTCAAGCAGGAAGACCTGAAAGACTACGTCATCCTCTATTTTTCACGGTGGGGAGTGCCGCTTGAAGACGCGACCATCGCCGCGGACGTGCTCGTCTCGGCCGACATGCGCGGTGTGGATTCCCACGGTGTCATCCGCTTGAACAATTATTATGGCTCCCGCTTGCGCCTCGGTTTGATCGATCCACTTTCGCCAATAGTTACTATAAAAGAAACCACCACCACCCTCGCGGTGGACGGCAAAAACGGCCTCGGGCACCCCATTGGGGTGAAAACCATGCGGCGTTGCATCGAAAAAGCGCAAAAATCCGGCCTAGCCATGGCCACGGTGAAAAACAGCAATCATTACGGCATCGCCGGTTACTACGCGATGCTCGCTCTGCCCCATGACATGATCGGCGTGAGTTTCACCAACTCCGGCCCGCTCGTTGCGCCCACCCACGGCAAAAAAGCCATGTTAGGCACCAATCCCATCGCGGTCGCTGTTCCGGCGGCTTCCCAACGACCCTTCGTTCTCGATATGGCCACCAGCATCGTCCCCATCGGGCGCGTATCCGTCTATCAAAAAGAAAACAAACCCATTCCACCAGGCTGGGGTGTAGACGGCAACGGGAACATCACCGAAGATCCGGCGCGGGTGATCAATGGCGGCGCGCTCATGCCGCTCGGCGGCGCGGAGATCACGCGCGGTTATAAAGGCTACGGGCTGGGATTGATGGTGGACATTTTTTCAGGAGTAATGGCCGGAGCGGCGTTTGGAGAGATGGTTTCCGGTTCCAGCGGCAAAACGGACGCCAATATCGGCCATTTCTTCGCGGCCATCCGGATTGACGCATTCAGACCCATCGCGGAATTCAAGCGCGATATGGATGAACTTTTAACCTCGCTCAAGAAGTCTCCCAAAGCAGATGGCGAAGTACGCATCTACATTCACGGCGAGAAAGAATTTGAGAACGCAGATAGATCCGCGATGGAAGGCGTGAAAATATCTGAAGCCGCTTACAACACCCTGGTTCAGGCAGGCATTGAAGATCAAGTGCCCTTTGACCTGCAACCCCTTAAGATCGAATAACCAGTGGAGATAATTACTCCCTGCTTTTTCACCTTATTTCTGTTTAAGAATACAAACCTCGTCACCTAAAAGTTGAAGCCAACCCTTTCGCATCGCTGGTGTCTCCTCACGTTTGTTCGAGAGCAGTAATTCCCAATGGGCGTTTTCCAGCCTGGGGCCCAGGGCGAGCTTGATCTTCCTTTTACCAAAATTCAAAGCAACCAGGATCGTCTCTTCACCCTCCTGGCGCAAGTAAGCTAAAACTTGCCTGGGCTCAAAGGTAAGAGGTTGGAACATCCCCTTTTGCAGCGCGGATTGTGAACGGCGTAAGGCTAAAAGATTTCGATAAAAACTGAAGAGGGAAAGAGGATCCGCTTTTTGCGCCTCAACATTGCGCTGAACAAAGTTTGGATGCACTTTGAGCCACGGATTGCCTGATGTGAAACCAGCCTGATCTGCGGAAGACCACTGCATCGGTGAACGGCAACCGTCTCTTCCTTTGTTGAAAGGCCAATAACGCTTGCCAACCGGGTCACAAATCTCATCGCGCCTGACCGCGATATCCCGCATGCCGATCTCTTCTCCATAATAAAGGAAGGGCGTGCCCCTCAGCGTGAGCAGGAGCGCCGCGGCTACTTTAAGGCGTTCATCATTTTCAGGCGCGCGGTACCTGGTGGCGGAGCGGGGTTTGTCGTGATTATTAAGTACCTGGTTAGGCCACGCTCCATCCGGAAGCAACGACTCCCAATCCAATGCTGATTTCAAGAACTTATCAGGCTGCCACGGATGTCCTATGTAGGCAAAATTAAAGGCCGCGTGCAGCTTTCCTGGACCGCTATAAGAGGCAGCCACAGCTGGACCACCTATAAAGGTTTCACCCACCGCGTATCGTTCGGAGTAAGCATCCAGGGTTTGGCGAATCTCGGCTACAACCGATTTCATCTCCGGTTGTTCTGAGTCAAACACATGCTGTTGGCGATCAAATCCACGCAGCCCTAATTTGGGCGGATTGTCGCGGAATTCTGCGTCTTTGAAATACTGGTTGAACACGTCTAGGCGGTAACCATCCACGCCGCGATCAGACCAAAATCGGAAAATCGACATCATCTCTTCGCGGACGGCGGGGTTGCGCCAGTTGAGTTCGGGCTGCTCTTTGCAAAACATGTGGTAATACCATTGCCCGGTGGTCTCATCGTACTCCCAGCCCTTGCCGCCAAAAATCGACTGCCAGTTGTTGGGTGGGTACTGTTTTCCTTTTGGGTTTACCCGCCAAATATACCAGTCTCGGTAAGGATTATCCTTCGAACTGCGTGATTGTTTAAACCAGGCATGCTGATCCGAGGTGTGATTAAGCACCAGGTCCATGATGATGCGAATCTTGCGGGTGTGGGCTGCCTGGATCAAACGATCGAAGTCTTCCATCGAACCAAATTTGGGATCAATCGCCTTGTAATCCGAAACATCGTATCCAAAATCGACATCCGGGGAAGGATTGATGGGCGACAACCACAGCGCGTCCACACCAAGATCAGCCAGGTAATCCAACTTGTCTGTAATGCCCTGCAAGTCGCCTATCCCGTCTCCATTGCTGTCTGCGAAGGATCGTGGATAGATCTGATAGATCACGCCATCACGCCACCATAAAAAATCACTCATGATTACCTCGATCAATTTAAGATTGATTAATTATACGCAATAGTGTTATCACCAACACTGGAACCATTTGATTAAGGTTTGTATAAGGAATAGATCATACACCTTGTAATCACGGATCGAATGGATTACAAATAATGTAACAAGGAGTGAGAGATTTAATCTATGGCAACCATTTATGACTTTGAAATTGAAGATGCGCTTGGTCACAGCATTTCCATGACCCGGTATTCTGGAAAAGCAATCGTCATTGTGAATACCGCCAGTAAATGCGGATTCACCCCTCAGTACGAGGGCTTGCAGAAACTTTATGATGGATGGCACGACCGCGGACTGGAAATTCTGGCATTTCCGTGTAACCAATTCGCCAGGCAGGAACAGGGTTCCAACGCTGAGATCCAGGAATTTTGCAAATTGAACTATGGTCTCACCTTCCCCGTGATGGCCAAGATCGATGTCAACGGTAAAAATGCCCACCCGCTTTATCAATATCTGACCTCGAAAGCCAACTCCATCCATGGTGGCTCGATCAAATGGAATTTCACGAAATTCCTGATCGGGAAACATGGGGAGATATTGCAACGCTTTGAACCGAACGTCGCTCCCGCCGCGATGGAGGGATTACTTGCTGCAACCCTTTAGATTTAGTACATCCAAAACTGGGTTACTCCGCAACCCTTGACGTATCGCAAAACCTTGATTCTTAAGCCAGATTGTGATAGAATACGAAGTGGTTCGGAAAACAAAGCGACGTCAACACCGAGAAGTGGGCAACCCCCACTTTTCTGTTTATTTCAAACAACATTCGTGAAGACAATAGGCGGAGAGAGAAAAGCATGAAGAACGAATTTACACTTGCATTCAACGAGGTTCTCGAAGACAAAGGGCTTCCCAAGGAGATCATCCTGAAGGCGCTCGAATCGGCCATGATTTCGGCCTACCGCCGTTCGGTGAACGCTTCGGCACAACAGAATGTTGAAGCCGTGGTTGACACTGAAACCGGCAAGGTGACCATTTTTGCCGAAAAAGAGGTCGTTGAGGTGGTTGAAAATGACATCACCGAGGTTGCCCTCGAAGATGCCCAAAAAGTAGATCCCGAGATCGAACTCGGCGGGTTGATCTTGGTTGAAACCACACCCACCGATTTTGGCCGAGTCGCTGCTCAAACCGCGAGGCAGGTCATTCAACAGCGTATTCGGGATGCCGAACGCTCTGCCCAGGTACTTCACTTTGAAAAGCAACTTGGCGAGATCGTCAATGGCATGGTGCAATCTGTAGGTGGCACGGGGATGACCGTTGGCCTCGAGATGAAAACCGAAGCCAGCATGCCGCGCAAAGAGATGATCCCCGGCGAACGCTTTCATATTCACGATCGTGTGCGCGCCCTGGTTTCTGAGGTCAAAGACAATCAGCGCGGACCGCAAATTATCCTTTCACGTACCCACCGCAATTTCTTGCGCCGTTTGCTTGAAAACGAGGTTCCCGAAATTTTCCACGGCATCGTTGAGATTCGCTCCATCGCCCGTGAGCCCGGCCAGCGCGCCAAGGTGGCGGTTAGCGCCACACAACAGGGGATTGACCCCGTGGGCGCCTGTGTCGGCATCCGTGGTGTGCGCATCCAAACCATCGTGCGTGAACTTCATGACGAAAAGATCGACGTCATCGAATGGAACGCTGATCCGGCGGTCTTCATTTCCAAGGCGATCAGCCCGGCCCGCGTCAGTGGCGTCTACTTAAATGAACAAAAAGTCGGCGGCGGAAAAACAGCCACCGTGGTCGTCCCCGAAGACCAGCTTAGCCTGGCCATTGGTCGTGACGGGCAAAACGCCCGCCTGGCCGCCAAGCTCACCAGTTGGCGCATCGACATCAAGAGTCTCCCAGAGGCCGCCTCAGATTCACTCTTCAAATTGAAGAATGACCCAGCCTTTGCCAAGATGCTCGAAACCGAAGCCGAATCCATTGTAAAAATGGAGGAATTCCTCGGTCGTAAAGCTGAAGGACGTCCGCTGGCTCCTGAAGAATTTGACATGATGGCCAAATTCGTCGACAAAGTGGAGAAGAAAGCCACAGCCAAGACTGACGAGCAAAAGAAGGCAGAAGAGAAGCAATTTGAAGAGCTCAAGAAATTGGTGCCTGTTTCTGCATTTACGCTCAGCATTCTTGACAGTGGACTGCCGGAGCATGTCGCCTACATCTTGCAAGAAGCCGGTTATTCCAACCTGGGTGAACTCGCAGTCCAAATGAAATTGGACGCCGACCACATCCTGCGTTTGCAGGGAATCGGTCCTCGCTCAATGGTGAATGTAGAAACCCTCATGGTTTCGCTTGACGAACAACTCGTAGCCGAGCAGGAAGCCGCCAAACTAAAAGCCGCAGAACCTGTATCCGTGATCGAAACCGCGGACGTTGCTGTGGAAGTTGAACATGCTGGAACTCCTGAAGCGATTGCCGATGGTCAACTTATTGCCATCGAAGGTCAGCCTGTGGTCGAAACCAAGTCTGAGGCTGAACCCGAAGAAGAAGTCTCTCTTGAAGAGATCTTTACCTTGCGGCCTGAAGTTCTCGATACCGCCGTGGTCGTTGATGAAGAAGAGGGCGACGATTCAGACAAGGGCAAAAAGAAGAAAAAGAAGAGCAAACATGTAGTGGTTACTTACGATCCTGACCGCGACCTAACCATGGTTACCAAGCAACATAAACGTGGCGGTGGCGAATGGGATTTTGAGGAATAAGAAGCGAGTAGGATAGGTGGCTAGAAAAGCGCAGAAACGGATCAAACACGTACCTCAGCGTACTTGCATCGGATGCCGGAACGTTCTCTCCAAACGAGAATTGATCCGCATCGTGCGAACCCCTCGGGGAATCTTTATTGACCCAACGGGAAGGGCTGATGGCCGCGGCGCTTATTTGCACAACATCCGTGGCTGCTGGGAGCAAGCAATTAAAGGACCGATCAATAAATCCTTGAAGGTGGAATTGACCCCTGAAGACAAGTTGAAATTGGCTGAATTCATGGCCACCTTGCCTGAAGGGGATGAACCTCAAGACACCCGTATCCAGGTAATTGAGTAAAAGGAACGGACCATGTGATCGGTTGACCTGAACTGGCTTGCTCAATAAGTACCAATGGAATGAAGGCAGTGGCAATTTTTACGCAGCCTGCATTCAAGGGGGCACATTCTTTGGAGGTGCATTATGGGCGAGACAACGAGCAATAAGGTAATTGAATTTCCGGTGGTTCTCACCGTTCGCGATTTGGCGGTTAAAATGTCCGCCAGTCCCATCCAAGTCATCAAAATATTAATGTCCAACGGCGTGATGGCCAACATCAACCAGCAGATCGATTTTGATACCGCAGCGATCGTCGCTTCAGAACTCGGTTTCGAAGCCGTTATGGAAATCTCCGCCGAAGACGCGGTTCCTGAAGATACCAGCGAGGTTCCTCTCTGGCGCCGGCTGATTATGGATGAGGACCACAAGAAACTTCAAAAGCGTCCTGCCGTGGTGACCATCCTCGGTCATGTTGATCATGGCAAGACCACCCTTCTGGATGCCATCCGGCATACGAACGTGGCCAGCGGCGAAGCAGGCGGTATCACTCAACATATCGGTGCATACCAGGTTGAGAAAAAAGGCCGCTTGATCACCTTTTTAGATACTCCGGGACACGCGGCTTTCACTGCCATGCGCGCCCGCGGGGCTCAGGGCGCGGATATTGTCATCCTCGTCGTAGCCGCTGAAGATGGCGTCATGCCGCAAACAAAGGAAGCCATCGCCCACGCTAAAGCAGCTCGGGTGCCCATCATCGTTGCACTCAACAAGATCGACCGCCCGGATGCCAACCCTGATTTCGTCAAACACCAATTGGCAGACGCTGGTCTTGTCCCCGACGAGTGGGACGGGAATACCATGATCATCCCGGTTTCAGCGAAACAAAAGAAAGGTCTTGAAGACCTGCTTGAAGCCATCCTCCTGGTGAGCGACAGCATCGAGATCCTCGCCAACCCTGAGGGTAAGGTAACTGGAACGGTCATCGAATCGCAGATTGACAAAGCCAGGGGCGTGGTTGCAACTCTGTTGGTGCAGAATGGCACCCTGGAATGTGGTGATGTCGTCCTGGCCGGCGAAACACACGGTAAAGTGCGCGCGATGTTTGATTTCACTGGCAAGAAGGTCATGAATGCCGGTCCTGCCAGCCCTGTGCAAGTGTTGGGTTTTGGTGAAGTTCCCCCCGCCGGAGATCTCTTCCAGGTAGTGGCGAATGACAAGGAAGCCCGCACGATCATTGAAGCTCGTCAGATCGAGCGTAAAAAAGGTGCGAACGTATCCACCAAGGCATCTCTCGAACAACTCTTCGAGAAATTCCAGGCCGGCGAGGTTCGCGAGCTGCCCCTGATCCTCAAAGCTGACGTTCAAGGGTCACTAGAGCCTATCGTCAATTCGCTAAATGAGCTCAGCCAGGGCGAGATCAAGATCAACATCATCCATGCCGAAACCGGCAACATTAGTGAAAGTGATGTGATGCTTGCTGCTGCAGCCAAAGCCATCGTCCTCGGATTTAATGTAATCTCAGATGGCGCTGCCCGCAACCTTGCCGAACAACAAGGTGTTTCCATCCGCCTTTACGAGATTATCTATCGCATGATCGAAGACATCGACAAAGCGCTTAAAGGCATGCTTGAACCCGAAGTGAAAGAAATCCCGGTTGGGCAAGCCCAGGTGCGCGCCATCTTTAAGATCAACAAAGTTGGGACCATCGCCGGCTGCCGTGTAACCCAAGGTGAAATTCGCCGCAACACGCGCATCCGTGTGATGCGAAATGGTGAAAAAGTGTTTGACGGCGAGGTTTCGTCGTTGAAACACGAAAAAGATGATGTCAAAGAGGTCAGGCAGGGTTTCGAATGCGGTATTTCCTTAAAAGGGTATAATGACCTTAGCGAAGGCGATTTGCTCGAAAGTTACATCATCGAAAAAACAAGTTAGCTGAACTCGAACCAGGAAGGATGTACGTATGCCCTCTCCATTGAGGCTGTCTCGTATTAACGATCGTTTCCAACAGGAATTGGCCGTTATGTTCGCGAGAAATGAAGTCAGAGATCCGCGTGTAGCGGGAATCACGGTCACGGATGTTTCCGTGGATCGCGAACTGTCTTACGCTGAAATTTACGTTTCAGCCGTTGAAGGTGTCTCCCGTTCAAAGGAAATCCTTCAAGGGCTGGTAAGCGCCACTCCCTTTATCCGTAAAACGCTTTCCGACCGCATCGAACTACGCTCATTCCCTCGGTTGCGCTTCCACTGGGATGTCACCCCAGAAAAAGCAGACCGCATTGAACAGTTGATCGCTTCGATCCACGCGGAAGACGAGAATCGTAAATAAGGGTTTATGATCCGCGAACAGATTCGTAAAGCTTTTAACCAGGCGGGCAAAATCGGCATTACCGCGCATATCCGGCCGGATGGGGATGCCATCGGCTCGGTGATCGCCCTAGGTCTCGCTTTACGCAATGCCGGCAAGGATGTTCAACTCGTGCTCCGCGATGGTGTCTCGAAAACCTTCAGACACCTGGTAGGGAGCGAACTGATCCAGCAGAAATTCGAAGGGGATCTCGACCTGTTCGTCGTCGTCGACTCGTCTGATCTCCAACGAATCGGCGGGGTCTTGGGAGACCACCCGGCGGATGTATGCATTGACCATCACATCACCAACGAGAAATTCGCCAAACTAAATTTGATAGAGCCGCAATCGGTGGCCACATGCGCCATCCTGGCCGAGTTGATCCCTCAATTGGGGCTCACCATCGACCTTGATGTCGCTAATGCCTTATTAACCGGAATCTTGAGCGACTCGATCGGTTTTCGTACCTCAAACACCAATGCCAAAGCCTTACGCATCGCCGCTGACTTGATGGACATAGGTGCCGATATCACCGCACTTTACAATAAGGCGCTCATCAGCCGCCCCTTCGAGGCTGCAAAATATTGGGGCTTCGCGCTTCAAAAAATGGAAAAAGCGGACGGTCTGGTCTGGACCACATTGACCCTTGAAGACCGCAAGAACGCGGCATATCCAGGCAACGACGATGCAGATTTGACCAACATTCTTTCCAGCATCGATCCCCTCGATATCGCCATTCTCTTCGTTGAACAAAAACCCGAGCTCGTCAAGGTCAGTTGGCGGGCGAGACCGGGCTTGGACATTTCTAACATCGCTTATTCTCTGGGTGGCGGTGGTCATCCGGCGGCAGCTGGCGTGGAAGTAGCCGGAACACTGGCGGAAGTTACCGATAAGGTACTTTCGATTACCACCGAGTACTTGAGATCAATAAAGGTTGAAACTGAATCACATTAATGGGGTATGCGTGGAGGGTAAAGATATGAATGACAAGTCACAAGAATTTGATATGAAGAATGCCATTTCAGGAGTCTTGGTGGTGGATAAGCCCACCGGCATGACCTCACATGACGTTGTAGCGGCCATCCGACGCGGCACCAATATCCGCAGGGCTGGGCATACCGGAACCCTCGATCCACGCGCTTCGGGTGTATTGGTTGTCTTGTTAGGCCCCGCCGTGCGCTTAAGTGAATACGTCAGCGCCTCTGACAAACGCTACCAGGCTGTGATCATGTTGGGAACGACCACTGACACCTTCGATGCTGACGGCCGCACTACGGCATCCTTGCCAGTGAATGTCACCGAAGAACAATTCAATACCGAACTGCAAAAATTCGTTGGTCGCATCGAGCAGGTTCCACCGCCTTATTCCGCCGTCAAGGTCAACGGGCGTAAAGCCTACGATATGGCGCGCGCGGGCGAAGAAGTTGAACTCGCCCCACGCATCATCGATGTTTACAGTCTCGAATTACTCGAATGGGCGCCCCCCGAAGTGGTCATCGATGTGAATTGTTCATCGGGCACGTATGTGCGTTCATTGGCAAATGACCTGGGCGAAAGACTGGGTTGCGGAGCCAGCCTATCGGGGTTGAGACGCACCAAGAATGGCCGCTTTACCCTGCGAGACGCCGTGCCCCTTCGCAAGTTAAATGAAGCCTTCATCGATGGCTCATGGTATCAATACCTGATCCCTGCCGCAGAAGCCCTCACCGATTGGCCCGCCATTGAGGTGGATCAGTCCCAGATGGACGCCATCCGCCACGGCCACCGCATCCCCGCCACCGCGGATGCCGGCCCCAAAGCTTGCGGGGTCAGCGAACAAGGCGAACTGGTCGCTCTGCTGGTGCATGAAGAACTTGAAGACGGCACCCACGAGTGGCAACCGAAGAAGGTCTTTTTCTCGTAACCTTCAAAACCCCTGTCTGAGACAGGGGTTTTGCCTCGCCCCTTGAGACCCCTTGAGGGAAGTCGGTTTTTACATATAATAGGAGGATGAACTTCACTGATTTCAACCTTCCTTCTCCAACACAACCAGCCTGGGTCACCATCGGTTCCTTTGACGGCGTGCATCTTGGGCACCAGAGCCTGATCAAACAACTTGTGGAGCGAGCCCACGCTGCTGGGGAACTCGCCGTGGTCGTCACTTTTTGGCCCCACCCCGCCACCTTTTTTCATCGCGCGCCGCTGGCATACGCGCTGACTTCTCCCATTGAGCGGCGCGATTTATTAACCGCCCTCGGTGTGGACGGGGTGCTCACGCTCACGTTCGACCAAGACCTGGCCAACCTGGATGCTGAAGCATTCATGGGCGATCTTCGAAAACAAGTTAATGCGACCCGATTGTTGGTCGGCCCCAATTTTGCCCTCGGTAAAGACCGTGGTGGAGATGTCAAAATCTTGATTGAAATCGGTAATAAAATGGGTTTTAGAGTTAGTGCCGTGGAACCCCTGTTATCTGGTGGCGAAATGGTCTCTTCCAGTTTGATCCGTATGGACCTGGCCGCCAATAACGTGAGAAAAGCAACCGAGAAACTCGGCCGACCGTATTCTCTCAGCGGCAAGATCGTCCATGGCGAGCACCGTGGCACCCGGCTGGGCGTGCCTACCGCCAACCTGGAGTTGATACTAGAACGCTTGATCCCTGGTAACGGAGTTTACGCCACCCGTGCGTGGCTGGATGGCAAAGCCTACATCGCCGCCACCAACATTGGCGTACGCCCGACCTTTGAAAATCCCCTGCCAGCCCCACGAGTGGAACCTCACCTTTTAGACATCCAAGAGCATCTTTACGGCCAACAACTCAAATTGGAATTCATCGAATTTCTACGCCCCGAGGTCAAATTCGACAATTCCGAGGCGCTGGTCGCGCAGATACAACTTGATATTGCCCGCACACGGCAAGTTTTTGAACACGAGAAATGAGGAAACCAAATGATCCCTGATCAAGATATCGTCATCCGTCTCGGTATCGCCGCCCTCTTGGGCATGCTGGTAGGCTTTGAACGTGAACGCCAAAACCAACCTGCTGGCTTACGCACGCACACCATCCTGGCCATCGGATCATGCCTGGCCATGGCCATCTCGATCAACCTGGCGATGCAGTTCACCGCGTTCGTGCCCAACGGCGATCCGGCCCGTTTGGCAGCCCAGGTTGTGTCAGGCATCGGTTTTCTGGGTGCCGGTGCGATCTTGCGCTACGGAACAAGTGTCAAAGGGTTGACCACCGCCACCTCGCTCTGGACCATCGCCATCGTCGGTTTGGCGGTTGGCGCCGGGCATTACTTCGCCGGGGTGGCCACCACCCTGATGCTCTTGATCATCTTGGTGGTACTCAACGTATTGGAAAAGAAACTGATCCGCGTCCATGAGGCCATCACCGTGTCAGTGACCGCGATTGGGAATTCATCCATAGAGGAAGACTTGTTGGCGTTATATAAACGCTTGAAGAAGAAAGTGCTTTCCATCACCATTCAATCAGATATCGCCCGTGACGAAACCACCGTCGAGGTGGTGCTGAAAACCATCGAAGGCGACCCGATGATCGACTTGCGCGAGGGCATCCGGGGGGTTAAGGGTGTCACGAGTCTCAAACTGAATTAATTAATCCACATCCGGAATCATAGAATCGATCTGCTATAGATTTTACCTGGCAGGTCGATTATGATTTTGGGGATAGAACGAATTTTTTCGCAGGCGCTAGATTTCCACAAAGATCTGTTTGGCCGTGGCGAATCCCAGCGTCACTTGATCCCCGGTTTTCAAATCTGGGCTGATGGGCTTGACTTCCAGGGTGAGGGTTTGGTTGAAGGGCAGCACTTCGCTGACCTCCACCGCCTGCCCCGGGGAAATGCGGTTTCTTTCCAAAAAGGCGAGCAATTCGGGCACTTCCTCGGCTAATTCATGAATGCGGCGGATGGTGGCGTGATCGCCTTTTTGAAGTTGGGTGAGCGGAACCCAACCCGCCACCGCGTCTTCATGCCCGGGCAATGGGTTGCCATGCGGGCAAGTCTCCGGTTCATTTAACGTCACCAGCAGGGCTTTTTCAAGTTCATCCGAGATGTTGTGCTCAAATTCATGCGCCTCGAGATGCAGTTTTGACCATGAGAGCAATTTCGCCAACATCCATTCCGCCAACATATGTCGGCGCATCACCGTGCGTGCCAGTTCATCTCCGTGCGGGGTCAAATGGGGCAAATGATTGGCGTCCATGGTGATCAGCCCATCACGCACCATTCGTTTGAGCGTGTTCGTCACCGTAGGCGCCGAGACTCCCAATAGTTCCGCCAGCCGGCTGCCCGGGAGTTCGTCCCCGTCCCGGTCAGATATATACAAAATTCCAAGGTAATCTTCGATGGTCGCGCTGGTTCGATTAGTCATTTTTTAACTCGCAAAGGATGACAAAAAGCATACTGGTATTTTTTGAGGTCATAGGATATACTAACTCTGTAATTAGCATATGCTAATTATAAATCATTTTTACCAAATCACTGGATCATTCTAACACCAAAGGACCTTTCCTAAATGACTGGCAAAAACAATGCCGTTCCGCTCTCAGAGATCAAAACCGGCGACCGGGTAACCTTGCACACCATCCAGGTCGGCCGCGATCTTACCAGCCGCCTGACTTCACTGGGTCTCACCCCCGGTGCGCAAATGGAAGTGCTTCAAAATTTTGGTCGCGGGCCATTGATCATCAACGTCCGCGGCACCCATGTAGCCCTCGGCCGCGGTGAAGCCCGGCATATCCTCGTTGAAACTGGGACGGCTTAATGAGCGCCGGATGCCATGATTGTTCCCCCTCCCAAACCGTAAAACGGCCTGCCGCCAAGGGGTCACCATTAATCGCCCTGGCGGGTCAGCCTAACGTGGGCAAATCAACCCTTTTCAACCTGCTGACCGGATTGAATCAGCACGTTGGTAACTGGCCGGGGAAGACAGTAGAGCGCAAGGAAGGCAAGTATAAGTTCGAAAACCGGGAATACCGCCTGGTAGACCTGCCCGGCACATACAGCCTCACTGCCAACTCGCCGGAAGAAGTCATCACCCGTGAATTCATCCTCGCTGAAAAACCCGACCTGGTCGTTGCCCTGGTCAACGCCGCCAACCTGGAACGGTCGCTCTACCTTGTGGCTGAGCTGGTCACCCTCTCCGCACCGCTTGTTGTGGTGTTAAACATGATGGATGTGGCCGATCAACAAGGTTTTACCATTGAACCGCACGTCCTTGAAGCCGCGTTGGGGGTTCCCGTCATCCCCCTCACTGCTACTCACCCTGTAAGCATCAACACGCTACTCGAATTGATCCGCAAATTGGTCACCTCCGACCTGGCGCAAACCCCGCGCGTCCCCGATATTCGAGAAGACCATCAGGAAATCCTTAACCAGACTTTTCGTTTGATTGATAAGTACGTCCCAGATGTCTATCCCACCCATTGGGTCGCACTCAAGCTTCTTGAAGGGGACAAAGAGATCACCCAAAAGATGCAGGCGCTATTGCCCACCGCGGAATGGAAAAAAGTGCACGACCTGCTCAAGGAGCACGATGATGCCATGCTGGCGATTGCCTCTGGGCGTTACGAATGGATTGGACGGCTCACCCGCGCCGCGGTGACTCATCCGCGTGTTGGGCAGGTCAGCCTCACCGACCGTCTTGATCGGTGGGCAGCGCACCCGGTTTTCGGCTTGGCCATGCTGGCAGCCATTTTAGGCATTGTCTTCTGGTTGACCTTCTCACTCGGTTCGCCCGCGCAGGAATGGCTCGACACCGCCTTGATCACACCTTTTAGTAACCTGGTTAGCGGCTGGATGTCAGCATCCCCGGCATGGTTGCGCAGCCTGGCTGTGGACGCCGTGATCGGCGGGGTGGGTTCCGTGCTCACCTTCCTGCCCATCCTCATCATTTTCTTCGCCGCCTTTGGCTTCCTGGAAGACGTGGGTTACATGGCGCGCGCCGCCTACGTGATGGATAATTTCATGCATTGGATGGGACTGCATGGCAAATCCTTTTTGCCGCTATTCCTCGGTTTCGGCTGCAACGTCCCTGCCGTGATTGGCACCCGGGTTATTGATTCATGGAAGTCGCGCCTGCTTACGATACTGTTAGCACCTTTCGTGCCTTGCACAGCTCGCATGGCGGTGGTGGCTTTTTTGGCACCGGCGTTCTTTGGCAAGAACGCGATCTTGGTTATCTGGGGTTTGGTTTTCTTCTCGATAGCCATGCTCGTCATCCTTGGCGTAATCCTCAATCGGGTCTTGTTTAAAGGCGAACGTTCAGCCTTCATTATGGAGATGCCACTCTACCACGTCCCCAACTTGCGCACGATCGCCTTGCTTGTATGGCAACGTTCACTTTCCTTCATTAAAAAAGCCGGGACGATCATCCTGGTCATTTCAGTGGTAGTTTGGGCACTCTCAGTGCTGCCGGATGGCAACATCGAGAACAGCGCGCTAGCTACCATCGGCCGCGCCGTAGAACCCGTCGGCCGCTGGATGGGCATGGACTGGAAATTGACAGTGGCACTCTTGACCAGTTTTGTCGCCAAGGAAAACGCCATTGCCACCCTCGGTATCCTCTTTGGTGGGCTGCCAGACGCCAGCCTGGCCCAATCTTTGGCAGGGCTTTACTCGGTGGCCACCGCCCTCGGGTTCCTCACTGTTTCGCTTCTTTTCGTCCCTTGCGTGGCCACCCTGGCAGTGATCAAGCAAGAAACCGGTTCGTGGAAGTGGACGATGGTCAACGTGGGCGTCATGCTGGTCGTCTCGGTAGCGGCGGCCACGGTGGTTTACCAGGTTGCCACCGCCCTGGGAGGTTAGAATGCTCTTACGGTTGCTAAATGAGATCAAAAACGGGGGCACCACTTCCCCCACCGCGCTTGCCCTCAAACTGGATACGAGCACGGCAATGATCGAGGCCATGCTAGACACGCTCGAGTCTCAAGGTTATTTGAAATCCATTGACCCTGGTTGTAACCCTGAAAAACCTTGCGAGTCTTGCTCCCTCTCCAACTTGTGCAGTTCGCGAGACCTGAACCAGACTCGCATCCGTATCTTTCAAGAGTGACCCCATCAAATTCAATATCAGTTTATCTTCGCCCTCCAATGGAGGGCGTTTTTCATTTGCTGGTTTGAAAAGCGTTCATTATCGTATATCATAAAGGGGTATGAACGAAATCCAATCCCTGCCTTACTACGCACCCCAGACTGGTGGTTTGACATTACCGTTTGAACGCTACCTGCCATCGGGTGTTTTTGGCATGCCCAGCGCATGGTTGCACAAGCACGCCTCACCGGGGGATTGGGTACTTGAACCGATCGGCGCCTCCCCACACACCGTCCTAGAGATGGCTGGTGCCGGATTTAAAGTACTGGTGGCGGTTAACAACCCGGTCAGTGCTTTTCAACTCGAAGTTCTCGCCAGCGCGCCAAAAATGGAAGATTTTCAATCTGTTTTAGGAGAGCTCTCATCACAGAAACGTGGAACCGAACGGTTGGGTGCGCATCTGCTCAATCTCTATTTGACACGCTGCGCTTCTTGTGGCGCTGAAGTGAGCGCGGAACGCTTCATTTGGCGCCGGGGAGAGACCGCACCCTTTGCCAAGGATTACACCTGCCTGGCTTGCGGAGATTCCGGTGAACACCCGGTAAATGAAGAAGACCTCGAACGCCTGGTCTCCGTCCAACGCTCAGACCCATTGCACCGCGCCCGCGCTCTGGAGCGTGTGCCCGGTGGCACGCGTGAGGCGCGCACCTACCTTGAAGAGATCATCAAGATCTACGCCGCGCGGCCGCTCTACGCGCTGTTCACCATGATCAACAAGGTCGAAGGCATGAGTCTCAGCCCGCAGCGCAGAGCTTGGGTGGATGCACTACTGCTCTCCGCCCTAGACGCGGGCCACACTCTCTGGCCCCTGGAAAACCCAAAAGAACGAACCAGGGTGCTCAACACCCCGACCATCTACGTGGAGCACAATCTTTGGATGGCGCTTGAACGCGCCGCGCAATTCTGGTCGGTCCTCACCAAACCAATCCCACTCTCCCGATACCCCGAGGTCACGCCGCAAACCCGTGTCTGCTTATACTCCGGGCGCATGCGCGATTTGCAGCAATTAAACCCTGACCTGCCGGTTGGAACCCTGGCGTGTGTGCTTCCACGCCCCAATCAGGCTTTTTGGACGCTCTCCACCTTGTGGTCCGCCTGGTTGTGGGGCAAGGAGAACGCCACCAGTCTGAAAAATGTGCTCGAGCGACAACGATTTGATTGGTACTGGCACGCCAACGCGCTTCAATCCGCATTGGCTCCCGCGGGGCGCTTGCTCAAGGAAAGCAGCCAATGTTTCACCATCCTGCCTGAACCGGTGGCGGGCTTTACAGCTGCCGCGGTTGAAGCAGGGTGCGCCTCCAACCTGACCCTGGTTGGGCTCGCTTACCTCGATGAAAACCATCCGTTACAATTGGAATGGGTCACTCGGTCTGCCAGCCGCGAAGTAAAGAAAGTCAATTTGCAGCATGTCATCCGCGAAGCGGTGCACGCATGCCTGGTTGATCTGGGGGAACCATGTCATTATCTAAAGCTCTACACGGCAGTGTTTGCCGCCCTGGCAGAAAACAGAGCTTTTCCAACTACCATTCAGCAACTGACCTACGAAACGACTACCGCCATACACGCTGAAATCGTCAAAGTCTTCGCGGACCGCAAGTTCATGCGCAGACTCGAGACCACCGCCCAAGATCCTGAAAGCGGTTTGTGGTGGCTAACACAACCGGAGGGCTGCCAGATCGCTTTGGTAGATCGGGTTGAAATGGAATTGGTAAACTGGCTCCAAAGAGACAAGAGTCTGCCTGCCACGAACGTGATCACCAGGATGAACGAGCGTTTCACCGGCTTGTTGACCCCTTCCGTGGAGTTTGTCGAGACTTGCCTGCAATCTTATGCCGATTTCGAAGCGTCTGCTCTTACGTGGAATCTCAAACCACATGAATCCACCACCCTACGCAAAAAGGATGTTGAAGAAATAAAAGCATTGTTAAAAACATTGGCCGGCAGGTTTGGGCTCGATATGAGCGAAGAAAACGAGATTCTCTGGTTTGAGAAAAAACACCCCGATACGCCACGGTTCAGGATCGTGGTCTCAGCATCCGCCATGGCGAGTCGTCTTGCCTACACCCAATCCTCCGAAACCCCAGAGACAATTTTTTTACTTCCGGGCAGCCGTTCGGCGCTACTGCGCTTTAAGCTGGATCGCGATCCTTACTTTCGCGAGAAAGTCTCAAATCGGTGGCATTTCCTCAAGTATCGCGCCTTACGTGACTTCGAATCATCGGGCAATAACAGCCTGGACTTTTGGTTGATGCAGTTGGAAAGCGACCCCGTTCGATCGGAAGAGACCATTCAACTCAGCATGTTTGGAACCCATTGAAATGAATATAAATCCACGCCATAAACCCATCACATGGATCGTTGTGATATTCTTAATCTTGGCATTGATCGCTTTTACCTTTCTCGCGATTTCACTGACCGCTAATAAGAACTCCTACCGCGACCTGGATTTCTTCACCTTCTGGCTTGGAGGTCGACTAGCCTCACAGGGTCAAGATGTATATAACTCGACCCAATGGGTCGGTGCTCATTCCGTTTACGGCTCCACATGGATTCCCAACTTGTATTACGTCTACCCCCTGTTCACCGCTATTCTTTTTATACCGCTCGGGCTGTTACCCATCGAAGCCGCCGCCTTTGTTTGGCTTTTAATATCATTTTTATCCATCCTCGTCAGTCTTGTGATCTTGTTAAAATTGTGGAAACCACTCTCATGGCAAAAATGGGTGATCCCATTTACGCTGGTGCTCTGCTTATTTCGCCCAATAATATTGATCTTTCTCATGGGACAAGTGGGCGGGTTGCTACTGCTTTTGATCGTGCTAGCCATTTACTTGATCTCAACAGGGAAACCAGTCTTCGCGCATGGTCTGCTCGCTTTCCTTTTGATCAAGCCCAATATTGGCGTCCCCCTCCTCGGCGCTTATTGCGTCTGGTTGCTGTGGCGCGGAAAGTGGAAAAATCTCGCCGTGCTCGCCAGTGCCAGCCTGGCGTTGTTGCTAGTTCCGTTATTGATTGATCCGATTTGGATTCGGAACTATATTCAGGTGGGTCTCTATAAATCCCAGATCGACAATCTTTATCCCACCCTGCGCGGTCTTGCAGGTTTGGTCACCGAAAATCGCGTCACCGCCACCACCCTCCTTTGGGCGGCAAGTTCGCTCGCGCTGGTGGTTGGCGTAATCGTGGTGGTGAAGAAACTGAAAAAGACGATCACCGCGGCCGAAATGCTATGCTTCTCTATCTTGATCTGTTTGTTGGTCACCCCCTACCTGCGGTCTTACGATTTTCTGCTCCTGCTTATCCCAATCCTGTATGTCATTCTCGCAAGGGTCAACCCGGGTTCCTCGATCACGAAACCGACCTTGCACTTGTTGGGCTGGGGGGTTTTTTCGCTGGCTTTGTTGGCACTCGCCACCAAGCTCGACCACGACATATGGAGCGTGGTTTTCCCTCTGGCTGTTTTAAGCGCGTTTATAATGACCCTCTTTTCGACTGAAAAGAAAAGAGTGCAAGCTACGTTGTTAACTGAGGCAAAAGGAATTAATAAGGGGGACGAAAAAACATGACCCCCGATGAAATCAAAAAGCCTTTTTTGAATCGAAATAACCTCGTCCTTCTTTTGATCGCCGCTCTGTGGCTCTTGTTGGTGATCTTCGCGATCTCAAAGCACGAGTTTTGGCGTGACGAGGTCAGGGATCTTTCCATCGCGCGCTCGGTTTCCTCACCCTTTGAGCTAGTCGGTGCCACCCAAAACGAAGGACATCCCCTCTTGTGGTACCTGCTATTATTCGCGGCAAAATCGATCGTTGATGCGCCCTGGGTGCTGCCTGCCGTCAGCGTGCTGGTTTCTTTGGTCGCGGTGTTAGCAGCACTCTTTTTCTCACCCTTTAAGTTATGGTTCAAGTGTTTGCTCATTTTCGGTTCTTTGATATTATTTGAGAATACGGTCATGGCCAGACCTTACGGTTTAAGTTTCCTTTTACTGGCTGTCATCGCTGCTCTCTACCGTAATCCACAGAAACATCCGCTCTGGCTGGGGATCGCTCTTGCGCTCCTTGCCAACGCTAACGTCCACTCTGCCATTTTGGCCAGCTTGATCGGGATGCTCTGGGTCACAGACTGGATTACAAACCGGCGCGAACAACCATCACCAAAAACCAACTGGATCGTGGCGATCGCCTTTGTGATCGTTGCCGCCGGGCTATTGACTTGTGCTTTGACGGTAATTCCCAGTGGAGACTCGCTCTTCGCTCCTTTGCGGGCAAATCTCACCCCCAATAACATCGTCATTAGCGCGTTGACCACGCTCGCCCGCCCGGACCTCAACTTCTCAACACTCATGCCAGCTTTTGTCCCGCCCGCGTTGTTGATCGCGCTCTATTATGCCGCCTTGATCGGGCTGATTGGCAAACCCAAATTATTGGGCATCGCCGTCCTGGCGCAAATGGCTTTTGGCGTCCTTTTCCAAACTGTTTATCCAGCCAGCGCCCGGCACCAGGGTGTTTTCCTCGTTTTCCTCGTCTTTCTTTATTGGTTGTTGTTCGAACCGAATTCCATTTTCCCCACGGCCAAACCAAAATTTAATCTGGCCATGAAGGTTGGGTTGCAACTTGGTTTGGGTGGATTGTTGTTGGCCAATCTGATTCAATTGAAGGGCACCCTTTGGCCGGACATCACAGGGATGAGCAGTTCCAGCGCGGCATTGGGGAGTCTTCTTAATACAGACCCACGATTAAGAGACGCTATCATCGTCCCCGAACCAGATTACTTGATGGACGCGCTGCCGTATTACGCTGACAACCGTGTCTATTATCCACGCGAAAGCCGCTTCGGCACCTATGTCTCCTGGACGCTAAACTCGCGCACCGACCTGTCTCTCGCGGAATTGATCGCCCAAGCCAAAGAACTCAACCAAGAATCTGGGCTGCCTGTGGTGATCGTCCTGGGTTTTTCGACTGAAACCCTTGCGTCTGCGGAACAACTCGATTTTTCGTATAATAAGACTTTTACCTGGAGCGCAGCGGATCTAGTCGAATTGACCGATGTCGCCATCCAGGTGGTTGATTTTCGCGAAGCCTATGGGGACGAGAATTACACCCTTTACCTGCTCAAATAATGGCATGTATCTCATCACATTAAAGAATGAAAAAGATGGAGGACCGATTAGTCTTCCATCTGTGTTTTATTCATCATTAGGAATCATCCCAATGGATTATGTTATCGCACCTGCCTGAAATTGATCATCACCAGGTTCTTGTCGCAGGTCGCATAAGTATTAAAAATCACCTGTTCAGATAAAGGCAAATAAGACTGGTCGACCACCTGGATCGAGAGCGAACCACTCGAATCCAGTGGCGTGGTGCCCAATTGGAATTCGTAGCCGGATTCTCCATATTCGGTATGCGTACCCGAGATGGTTTTCATATCAATGGTCTTGCCGTTATAGATGCCCTTGAGTTCGATGGCGATCTGGGGTACCGGTCTGCCTTGCATGTCTTCCACTTCACCAGCAACCCCCTGCCAACTGCAACCACTATTGGGTTTAAACAACACGCTGCGGATGGCGGCGGGTTCCCCTTGCAGCATAAATGGGAAGACCGCATCTCCAGGTGGGGGAGTGATCATAGCAACCGCGGCAGCCGTGGCAGTGAGGTCAGGTGTGCTGGTTGCTGTAGGTGGCATTTGGGTCTCGGTGGCTTTGGCCGCGGGTGTCCAGGTAGGTGGCATGAAGACCAACGTAGCCGTAGACGTGGGTACTTGCACCAGCACCGGCATGGTTGGTGGCGGGAAAGGGTTAATCGGCAGGTTCGGGTTGGAGAAGAGGACCAGAAAAACAGCGATCAAGGCCAGAGTGGCCAGCACGGTACAGACGGTCAGAAAGTTCCAAAAAACATCGGCGCGCTGACGGCGGAGTTTTCGTTTACGGCGGGCTGTCATTTCATCGCGGTCGGTAAAGTTCATCGCTGACTCCGGTTCATCAAGCTTAAGGTATTAAAATTTCGATGCTGCTTGCCGCTCGGCCATCTGCCAACCAATGGCTAAGCGCCTTTTCTTGCAAAATGCGGCGGCCATCCACCGAAAGCGGATGATCGCTCTCGCGTTCGATGATGTGAAGGATGTGATAACCGATCTGGCTGTGGATCACCGCGCTGGTTTCACCGGGTTGCAACGCGAACGCTGCAGCGTCCACTTCAGGTTGTGTTAATGTGCCAGCCGCGAACCAGCCCAGATCGCCGCCCAGCACTGGGTCGTATTCTTTGGCCAGTTCGGTGAAATCGACCCCAGATTCAAGAGTGTTGATCACACTCTGAGCGTTGACTTCCTCCTGGACGAGAATTTGGCGCGCGTGCACCTGTTCCGCTGTTAAGGGGACGGCGTTGATGATCTGGTCGCGCTGCCAGGCAGCCAAGATCTCACGGCGCAGCGCGGCGCGGAAGGACTCGTCGGTGTAACCGTTGGTGGTCTGCCAGTTGCTGAGTTCAGATTGCCCACCGATCGTCTCAATAAGTTTGTCGATGCGAGCCTGGAGCGTGGCGTCATCGACGCTGAAGCCACCCTGCGTTGCCGCCTGGGTCAACAAGAGCTGGTCAACATAATTATCCAGGATGAGTTGTCTTTGTTCTTCTGGGGTGCTTTCCTCGCCTAGCGCGGTTTGCGCCTGTTGCAGCCGAGCGAGCTCCGCCTGGTAGTCGCTTAATAAAACACCCTCGCCATTAACGATCAACGCCATGGGCAACGAGGTGGGGGTTGGCGGCATGACCGTGGCTGTGGCCGTGGGTTCAGCGGTCGGGAGGAGGCGGTTGCATGCCGTCAAAAGCAAGACGGTGGTTAATAAGAGGGTTAAGGGGAATCTTTTCATTTGGTCAATTATACCGCAGACAGGATTTGACAAAAAAAAACCCGGAACCTTGTGGGTTCCGGGAATCGAAGTGCTGAGGATTTTAGTAATCCATCGGGGGTCCGCCGGCAGGCATGGCGGGGGCGTTCTTTTCGGGCAGTTCGCAGATCAACGCTTCGGTGGTGAGGATCATGGCGGCGATCGATGCTGCGTTCTCGAGCGCTCCGCGGGTCACCTTGGCGGGATCACCCAGGCCGCCCTTGATCATGTCGATGTAGTCGTCGCGGATCACATCGTAGCCGATCTGGTCGCTCTTCTTGGCTTTTTGAGCGGCGCGGACACCTTCGACGATCACGGCTCCGTCTTTGCCGGCATTTTCAACGATCTTGCGCATCGGCATTTCAAGCGCCTTGCGGACGATCTTGACACCGATCTGCTCATCTTCGCTGTCGAGTTTGAGGTCATCGAGAACCGTCATGGCGTTGATCAGGGCAACACCACCACCAGGAACGATACCTTCTTCCACGGCCGCGCGGGTCGCGGAGAGGGCGTCTTCGACACGATGTTTCTTCTCTTTGAGTTCGGTCTCAGTTGCCGCGCCAACACGGATGATGGCAACGCCGCCGGAGAGTTTGGCCAAACGTTCTTGCAGTTTCTCGCGGTCATAATCACTGGTGGTCTTGTCGATTTCGATGCGGATTTGTTCGATGCGGCCTTTGATCTGGGCTTCTTCGCCTTTGCCGCCAATGACGGTGGTGTTGTCTTTGTCAGCAGAGATCTTTTCGGCGCGGCCGAGGTCAGCGATGACCACGGTCTCGAGCTTGCGGCCGGTCTCTTCAGAGATGACCTGGGCGCCGGTGAGGATGGCAAGATCCTGGAGCATGGCCTTGCGGCGGTCGCCAAAGCCGGGGGCTTTGACAGCCAGGACGTTGAGCATGCCGCGCAGTTTGTTGAGCACCAAAGTAGCCAGGGCTTCGCCATCAATGTCTTCGGCGATGATCACCAGGTCGCGTTTGCCGGTCTGGACCAATTTCTCGAGGATGGGGACAATATCCTGGGCGGCGGAGATCTTCTTGTCGTAGATCAGGATGTAGGGTTCAGGGATGATGGATTCCATCTTTTCGGAATCGGTGATGAAGTAGGCAGAGATGTAACCACGGTCAAACTGCATACCTTCAACGTATTCTTTTTCGAATTCAAGGCCTTTGGATTCTTCGACGGTGATCACGCCATCTTTGCCGACCTTGTCCATCACGTCAGCGATCAATTCGCCGATGGAGGCGTCTTGAGCGGAGGTGGTGGCCACGGAAGCGATATCCTGGCGGGTTGAAATGGGAATCGCGAAACCTTTGATCTTTTCGGAAACCTTCTGTGAAGCGATCTCGATACCGCGTTTGAGCAACATCGGGTTGCCGCCGGCGGCCAGGGTCTTAAGACCTTCGGTGACGATGGAGTGCGCCAAAAGTGTAGAGGTGGTGGTGCCGTCGCCAGCGATGTCGTTGGTCTTGGTCGCGGCTTCTTTGATCAGTTGGGCGCCCATATTTTCGTAGGGGTCTTCCAGTTCGATCTCTTTGGCAACCGTCACGCCGTCATGGGTGATGGTGGGGGAACCGAATTTGCGGTCGATGGCCACATTGC
>CAZUXF010000023.1:0-36471 GCA_964624535.1 uncultured Anaerolinea sp.
TTCCAGAAGTCAAAGACATCACGCTTCGGATATTTCATGTGTAAGTAAAGAGTATCGAGAGTGATAAAAGCATTCATAAAACCACCTTTTGTACGTTGCACCCCCGTATTACAGTACGGGGGTTCCCCGGTTGCCCGGGGTTGATTTACTGATCCTGCTGTTCCTGCCACAAGTCGCGATCCCGTCAAGGGACTCGCAAGCTCGCCCTATGACAGGCTCGCTTTGACTTGTGGCAATGGGTTCGCATGAAACCTTACGGTTTCATGCTTGCAAAGAATTCTATTAGGATGTAATATAATCATAATAGAATTCTTATTATTTAATTGATTTTCTAATATTATTAGATTTTCTATTAAATGTCAAGAGGGAAAATGTTTGATCTTGTTGGATTAATTAGAGAAGAGCGCAATGTGCCTAACAAATTCACTCTTCAATTAGGTGAATTGATACGGAAAGCTAGAAATGAACAAAAACTTACCCAAACTGAATTAGCAAAACGCGCATATCTAAGTCAGGCGAGTGTTTCACAAATAGAAAAAGGAATTCGTTCAGTTACTTCAGAGGAAATTATTTATCTAAGCGATGCTCTCGACAAACCCATTTCGTATTTTTACTCAATGAGATTTTTACACCCCGTCGAAGAAGAAGGATTATCAGTCCTCGAACAAGAATTGCTACAGAATGCACGAATGCTTAGCGAGAGTGATCTAAAAAAAATAATTGCCCAAATAAACGCAATTAACAATCTAAAAACTCTTTGATTTCGATAACCAATGTTACTCAAAGTGTCAGAATAGTAGATTCTGGAAGGACATTATGAATCAACTAGACTATAAGACACTTGAGGGTATTTATACATTTATATCCATAAAAGAAAACCGGATTTCTGATTTTGAAAGTAATTACCATGGACATCTTGAGAAATTTGTAATTTTTATTATGCTCGCGACTAGATAATTGACGTCGTTATCGACACCCCCTAGCTCTAAAATAATCAGTTACCGCTTCATAACCAGTGCTTTTTCGATATGCATAATTTTTTGTTACCGAATTAATAATTGGCTTGGGAATCGGTTGAATATATTTAATAATCTTTAATTTCCTCGCTGGAAGAAGTAGAACTAATTAATAAAGTCGGACTCACTTAATAACAATAAAATATCCAAATCAAGTATAATAATTGACAATCACATCAACTTGTTTTTGGGGAAAATCATTCTGATGTCAATTAAGCAACTGCTTGATACCAATTTTCTTTTCTTCTCCTTATCCGATTTAATTCAGATTCTTATTGGCCTGGTTGGTTTTTGTTTAACATTAGTCCAAGTCAGTAAAATTAAAAATTCGCATGCGGCTGCGGAAAGTGCATCAGCAGCAACTTATAAGAAAATCGTTCAAAAATTAAATTCCGAAAGCATTGCGAAGATTAATTTTGGATTACAAGATCTTTTCAATTCAATTAGAAATGGCTCTTATGAATGGTCTTTACTACGATTACAATCAGTGGTTCAAGATATATCAGAATTTCAAAAAAGGGAAGATTTTATCCCTAAAGAATCATTAGAAATTATTAGAAATAATATTGATATTTTAACAAAAATTCAAATAACGCTATCCACCGCATTGTGTCAAAACAAACGCCCAAAAACACCCGAAATTCTTCGGCAAATTGGTGAAGTTATTCAATCGTCACATTCTTGGGTTGGAAATAGTATTCAAGAGATAGACAAAGAGGAAAAATGAGTAAAGAAACAATTTTCACAATAATTACTACATTGATCGAACGAACAAACAAAAAGGAAGTTAAGTGGATTTTATCTAGTGCTCCAGGTATAAACAGTTATCCTGAAGATTTCGTTGTAAATCTTGATAACAAGAAAATAAATATTTATCGCGACAATGCTAACTCAGTATATTTTCACCTATTTACAGATAATGGTGTAACGATTGAGTTTTTCAGTTTAGACCCCAGGGATGATGAGTATAGCCTTTTAGATGAATTACTAACATCTGCCAATAATTATTTTTATAATAAAGACGAGATTGTTCAAGAAACAATTAATGAATTACAAAAACCTGGTGTTATAGGAAAAGACGAAGAGATTCCCTTCTAGTATTTATACATCGCATAAACTTAAAAGTTATTTCGCTAAATTTACAGGCCAAATTATTTGGTTTCAATAACAGGAGTTATTGAAACCAAATAATTATAAAATTCAATATAGAACCAATAAAACCATATTGACGTAAAAATTTATTAGGAAATTTTATGGCCATAACACTTACAAACGAAAAAAGGTTTATTGTTTTATTATCAATTTTCGAATTAGGAGGTGTTGGGACAAAACGAGAAGTTCTTGATAATATTCAGAATCAAGGATATTTCCATTTTTCTGAAGAAGATTTAGCCATGAAAACGAACCGCCATGAAATACACTGGCGAAATGATTTAGCGTTCGTAAGAAAGTATTTGGTAGATAACAAATTTATAAATGGCGAAATAGACGATCAATGGAAAATCACAACAAATGGTGAGAGTTATTTAATTGAACTAAGTTCCATAATAATAAATTCAAACCAAACGGAATTTCACAAATTAACTTCACATGCCCTACAAAAAGCACAAGAATTAATCCAATTAGATATTACTGAAAGGACAAAACTAAATAATGATTTAGAAGAAGATCAAATGACTCAGCCTAATGAGTCTTACGAAGTAACAATTCAAAAGATTAAACGGTACAAGAAAATTGTTGACGATTTAAAGAAAAAATATGGTAGCAAATGTCAAATCGAAGGTTGCGGTATTACATTTACCCAGAATAACGGAAACTATTATGCTGAAGGACATCATTTAATTCCATTATCAAGTGGTGGGAGCCAAGAGGAAGGAAATGTTGTCATTTTATGTGCAAATCACCACCGTATGTTTCATTATGCAAATGTGCATATTGAACAAAATCAATCAGGCTTAAAACGACCCATAAAAATTAATGATGAGGCTACAAACATAGTTTATTTGTAATAAGATAACGATATTTATATCCGAACTGGAATTGAGACATAATCCGCTTGGTCGCTGGTTCGATCCCAGCCGGGTCCACTAAAACTGGTGCGTTTGTAACGCACCCTACAAAAAACTTATTGATATAACCATATTAATTAAAGATATCCATCCAGCTATCTGTTTCGTTCGGGCAGGGTTTTTTACATTCTCGATTGTGAGGGCGGCAAGCCAAGCCGATTTCATGGCGTTTGTTTCGTTTTATGCCTTTATGATGGTGGGTTCAGAGTTCGAACCCACCCTACCCACTTGGGAAAGATTATTCAAATCAAGAGTTTTTTTTATTAATCAATCGGCAGCGATAACCATATATTGTGCCAAACAATGAATAACTTAACCTTTTAAAAGGGGAAAATGAAAAAATACTCTCTTACTGTTGCTATTCTTGTTTTAGTGTTTAGTTTGTTTTTGTCAGGGTGTGGAGCTGGTCAGGTATATGAATCGAGGACAACGCAACCCCCGACCAATACAGCAACGCAATCTCCAACACCAACTCCTTCGCCCTCCCCTAACCCCACCACCGTTCCAACAGTTTTTGGCGGATACAAAGCGGATCGCCTATTTATTGTGGATTGCGAAGGAAATAATATTTGCTTATCGTCGATTGATGGGAACACAAAAATAAACCTAACCAATGGGCGTTTTTCGAATATAGAAAATCTTTATATGTTTATTAAAGGCTGGTCTTTGGACGGAAAATGGTTACAGTATTTTATCGGTGGAGATGATTGTGAGAAAGAATGCGGACTTTGGACAGCCAAGGTTGATGGATCAGAAGAACGACAATTAATCCCCTCAGTTGGTTTTTCAGATTGGAATGATTTTGCAAATTTTAATTATGGAATTGATTGGAGTCCAGACAATAGCAAGTTTTTATTTAATATTAGGAATTCAAAAATTGGTGATCCCATCGAAAATTACGAGATTGGAATAATTAATATTTCTGATTTTTCGATGCATCCAACAAATCATTTTGGTTTTGACCCTCAATTTTCTCCTGATGGAAAATCTTATGCCTATTTATCCATTAATTTACCTTACATGAATTTATATGTTGTTAGTGAAGATAGATCAGAACCCTTTTTAGTAAGTTCGTATTTTTTTTCGAATCCTGTTAATCAAGGTGGAAATTTCCTGTGGGAAGCAGGTGGAAACGCTTTGCTCTACTCTGAAGGGAACCAAGTCTATAAGATTAATATTGATGGAACCGGTAAAGAATTGATAGTTGACCTTGATAAGCGAATTGATTTGGATAGTGGCGGTCCCTCGCCTGATGGAGCTTATCTAAGTTTTAGGTATGGGTCTCATGGAAACGGGGCTTTTCAGGCAGGAATCATTGACATACAAAATAAGAAAGCAATAATAATCCCTAAAGATGGGCGGTTATTTTGGACTCCTGATAACCAATTAATTCTACTTGATTTAGATACTAGTGAGTACTTTCTAACGAATCCGGCAAATGGAGAACTTACCCTTATTGATGTTGAGGATTGGTTTTCAGATTTTATCCAGCCATAAACTCTAATATAATTCTAGATAATCTTTTTACTAGGTTTTTTTGATTAATTGTTAATTAACAATATTGCCATAATGGAATAAGGTTATTATCCGCTTGGTAGCTGGTCCCTGCATGGGGGGGGTGTTGTTCAATCCCAGCCGGACCCTCTCATAATGGTGCGTTTGCAACGCACCCTACAAAAAAATCTTATTTGATCGCCAGCCCCAACAGCCCGAAGGGTGCTTCGCAAGGTGGATGATATTCGATCCCAGCCGGGTACACACCCCATAAAAACGTGTAAAATTATCCCATGACCAAACCACGCCTTTACACTTACAGTTTTGCCAGCGTCTACCCCCTCTACATCACCAAAGTGGAGAGAAAAGGGCGCGCCAAAGCCGAAGTGGACGAGATCATCCGCTGGCTGACGGGTTACACCCAGGCGCAGATGGAAGCCCAGATCGAAAAGCAAATCGATTTTGAGACCTTTTTCGCAGAAGCCCCCAACCTGAACCCTTCGCGATCGTTGATCACCGGTGTGGTCTGCGGCATCCGCGTGGAAGAGATCGAAGACCCGCTCACCCGTGAGATCCGCCTGCTCGACAAGCTGATCGACGAACTGGCCAAGGGCAAAGCCATGGAAAAGATCCTTCGCAAAGCATAACCTTCGTCGCGCCAATGGCGTTTTTCGATGCGCCGTTGGCGTTTATCGGTGCGCCGGTCCCCGATAGAACTGGGGCAGGTGCGCACCCTACTCACAATCGACCCACCTTTTTGTTAACTCGCGTACAATCCGATTCAGGTAAACTATAAGATGATGAAACCAAGAGTCATTATTGCCATCTCAACGTTATTAATGCTCTTGTGCGCGTGTGCCAACCAGGTGCCGATCACGGGGCAAACCGCTACCAACGATTCAGTCGTCCCAGCCCTGCCATCTCTGACTACCACCGCTGAGCCGATCCGCTACACCGAATACGTCAACGGCAGTTTCTGGCTGCGGCTGGCTTCCCCGAAAGATGGCGAGATCGTGCGCGATCCACAGATTGTGGTCAACGGCCAGGCTCCGGTGGAAACCGTGTTAAGCATCAACGACGAGATACTGCTCATCGGCGCGGATGAATCTTTCTCCTTCCCGATGACGCTTGAAGAAGGCGTGACCCTGATCGAAATGGTCGCCAGCAGCCCTCAAGGTGAATTGATCGAATTGGTTCTTTCTGTGGTCTACGAAAAGGATTAATAGCGAGGGGATATGAAAATCTTACGCACCTTGTTCGCCATCGCCCTGATCACCGCTCTCTTCGCGGTCTCTTCACAGGCCTTGGCCGCCCCCGCCGGCGTCGAATTCAAAACCACTCCCCCCGGTCAGATCAAAACTCCCCCCGGCCAAGAAAAAACGCCGCCAGGCCAAGATAAAACCCCACCCGGTTTGGTGAAAACCTCCGGCGCTAACAACTCGAATAACGCGGAGCTTGAAGCCGACTCAGATAGAGGCAACCCGCACGGCAAAATCGAGCATTTCAAAGGTATTTTAACCGCCGTGGACGCCAACAGCATTACCCTCACCCTGGATGGCGGCAACTCCGTAACCATTAGCCTTGACGCCGAAACGAGCGTCCATGTGCCCACCCTGTCAGATGGTTCCTTCGAGTCTCTGCAGCCAGACATGAAGGTGATGGTAAAAGCGCAAGTCGGCAAAGATGGCGCGCTTACTGCCAAATCGATCCAGGTAATCCCTGCCAAACCCGAGCGCACCCACAACGTGGGCATCGTCAGCGCATATGTGCCGGGGGTGTCCATTTCCATCCTTGCCGTGGATGGCGAGACGTACGAATTTCTGCTCGCCGAAACCACCAAGATCCTGCCCCTCGAACGCTTACCCCTGTTGGTGGTGGGCGCGCGTGTGACGATCATCGCTCCGCGCGATGTGAGCACGCTTGAGATTACAGCCGGTGGCATCGTCATCCACACCGACGCCGCATTAGGCGACTTCGAATCTCCTGAGTCGACCGAGCCAGCCGAAACTGAAGAACCGGTTGAAACCATCGAACCCATCGATACGGTTGAACCGATCTAAAAGATCGAACCACTGAAAAATCCTCTTAACAACCTCAAGATCCCGGCATCCCCGGGATCTTTTGTTTCACTCCCGGTCGCTTGTTTTTCTTTCGCCCCTGATGGTGTATCATAGGTTTGCTTTGAAAATCCACTCCCAGGACGCATACCATGAAACTGAAAATTTGGATCATCGCCCTCCTGATCGCCCTGGCGCCGGCACTCATCACCAGCCTGTTGGTTTCAACCCAATTGGGCGCGCGCCTGCCTGATTTTCACCCGGCCTGGTCAGATGAAGTGATCAACTGGCAGGAGGTCAACACCTATAAGCAGGTCGGGTTGGACGGTGGTTACTTCACCTATGAAGAACAGACCGCCACCGCTACCGCGCTGCATTTTGGCAATCACGGCGCGGCCTTCCCGATCCTGTTCGGCTCGCTGGCGCGCGTCTTCGGCTGGGAATTGAATTCGGGACCGTTCTACAACCTGGCGCTATTGGCGATCGCCCTTTTCTTCGCGGTATTGATGATCAAGCCCTCAGTTTTCCAATCGCTTCTCATTCTTATTTTGGTGGCGTTGGCGTCCCCGGCGCTGCTTTACGCGCCATCCACGATGCAAGAAAGCTTGATGCACGCTTTGGGTATTCTGATCGGGGCTTTCATCATCAGGTTGTCCGCTCCAGGCGTCCATCCGTTGTGGTTGAAAGTTCTGGCCGTGGTGGTCGCGGTGCTGGCCAGTCTACTGCGCCTCACCTGGGTGGTGGCCCTTTTCCCCATCCTCTTCTTGATGAAAGAAAAAAAGTCATTTAAATGGGCTGTGGTTTCGGTGGTGCTTTCCCTTGCTGCCATTGTGGTGCTCTACAAAGTTTTTTCGTGGTGGACGGCCCCCTACCCCGATTTCTTCGTCCTCAAGCTTCTTGAACCCGGGCTGGGAATGACGCAACGTGCTGGGATTCTCTTCGCGCATATCGGACAGAACCTCAAAAATTACTTCTCATTCGGCGCGCCTTCCACTGGTGCGGAAATTCTTTTCCGCTACCAATACGTGGTGCTGATGGTGCTGCTCGGAGTGGTGTTCAAACGCAATAAATTGGCAGCAGGGTCGAGTATCTTTATCCTGATGGCCAGTTTCGTGATGGTCATCGCCCTCTACGACGTTTCGCGCTTCCGCGATTACCGCATCTTCGCCCCGCTGCTTTTAATTGGTGTGATGGTGTTAATCCAGTCGCTGAAATGTCCGCGCGATATTCACGGCGTGCTGGCTTACGCGCTAATCCTTTCCAACCTGTTGGGCATCAAAATGTTCCTGACCGATTACCAGATGCACCTCAATCAATTTGTGGGCGGCTGGGATCCGACCGGTGAGACCTACACCCCCGCCTTCGGCGAGATCACCTATCAAGCCGGGGCGCAGCCCTGGTGCAATTCCTTGCTCACAGACCGTTTTTCGGGTGAAAACCTCGAAACTTTACCGGCTGGCATCGGGTTGAACTTCTTTAACGACCCTGTCCGCATGACCGATCCGATTCAGTCTCACTTCATTTTTACCGCGCCGCAGAACCTCGCAACCTGGGGGATCTCTGATACCTGTGAGGTGTTATTCGACGCCGGGGACAGGGTGCTTTGCGCCCAAACCGCGGACGGTTGTATAAAATGACACGTATCGCGCTGCTTTCCGACATCCACGGCAACCTGCCCGCCCTCCAGGACGTGCTCGCTGACCTGGAGCCACGCCATGCCGATTGTGTTTTTTGCCTGGGCGACCACGTATCCGGGCCGATGTGGCCGAAAGAAACCCTCGATTTCCTGCGCCAACAAGATTGGACCTTCATTCGTGGGAACCACGACCGCTGCCTCGCCACCGAACCGGCTGAACGCCTGGGATTATCGGATCACTTCGCATATCGCCACCTTGACCACGCCGACCTGGACTGGTTGGCTTTAATGCCGTCCAAGGTTGAAACCGAAGACGGCATGCTGCTTTGTCACGGCGCGCCAGAGAAGGACACCACCTATTTACTTGAAACCATTGAGAACGGACGCACCCGGCTTTCGTCTCCCGATGAGATCCGCAGCCGGCTCGGGAACGTTCACCCCAGCTTGATCTTGTGCGGGCACACCCATGTTCCACGGGTGGCGCGCCTGGAAGAGGGCGTGCTGATCGTCAACCCCGGCAGCGTGGGGATGCAGGCTTTCCACGACGACTCTCCCATCGGCGGGCATGTGGTGGAAAACGGCTCACCTCACGCGCGCTACGCCCTGATCGAAACGACCGGCAGTGGCTGGAAGGTCGAACACATTGTTGTGGAATATGACCACTCCAAAGCAGCGGAGCAGGCGCGTCAGAATGGACGACCAGATTTCGAGATCGCCTTGCGCAATGGTTACGCCAGGCGCTAAAACATCCACGCAAGAATGGAACCTTCGTGGGTAACCTGTCGTCTTAAGGATGAGACCCAACTTTTACGGTTTCACGGAGGATTCATGCGAAAATTATCAACCATCCTGATTCTTGGCGTGGTTATTCTCACGATCTTGAGCGCCTGCCAGGGCGGCAACCCGCTGGCAGATACCCGCTGGCAATTGACCCTTTTGAACGGAATGCCCATCATGCCGGATGTGTCTGTTACCCTCAACCTGGGCGAAGGCGAGATCGGTGGCAGCGACGGCTGCAACACTTTTGGCGGTTCCTACACCACCTCTGATTCCAAGCTTATATTTGGTGACGATGTGTTTTCAACCATGATGTATTGCGGGGATGAAGTAAACGCGCAGTCCACTGCCTTTTACCAGGCGTTAGCCCAGACGGCCAGCTACAAAATGGAAAACCAGACCCTTGTACTGCTCGACGAGAATGGTGCGACCCTGGCTGTCTTCAGCCTGCCCACTAATTAATCCGCGGCTTGACGCACGAAGATGAGCGAGTCGTCGCTCCGGTAGACTTCCACCCACTCCCCGGCACGTAACACCGCTGTGATCAAAGGTTTTTCCCGCGCTCGATCCAGAAGCAGCAGATTGACATCATATTTGTCTAATATCTGAGGCCAATCTTGCGCGGCGCGCATTAAACGCTGATTATCAAGGTGCTGCTCCTCGGGGAAGTCCTCGATGCGGTTGGTGATCCAGACCTGCCTTTCGGGCAGGGCATAAGACATGTAAATAGAGGCGACCCAGTTTGCCCACAAATGATCCGGTAGTTCGGGATGCTCGCTGAGCCATTCGACCGCTTCTACTGGCGTGGTGGCGGTCAATTCGGGTGGAGCCTCACGCCACCAGGTTTGTCGAACCCCCGGAAGGAACGCGAGCGCGACCCCGAAGAGGATGATGGTGATGACACTATTGAACACTTTTTGTTTAAACAATTCGCGCCGGTCCAGCCACACTCCGAGCCAGGGAAGGGCCATTTGAGCCACCACCAAGGCTTCGACGAAAGTGAACCAAACCACGTAACGTACGCTCGAGAACGCCATCCAGCCAAAGCCCAAAAACCAAACCCAAAAGATGCGTGGCAAGCGCGCGGGGGTGAACGCCGCCAAAATAGGGACGATGAGCAGTGAGCCAAAAAAGAGGTTTAACTGCCAGCCCTGGTTGACAGGTGGGAACCATTCAGTGCTGAAGGTCTTGATCAGGTCGCTGCCGACCATCCTGGCGGTGTGCGACCAGAGGCCCAACCCGTAAGGGTTGAGCAACGTGGCAGCCAGACTGGCGAGCGTCACCAGCAACAATGGTTTTCGCGCACTATTGCCAAAAACCAACGCAGAGATCAACAACACGAACAAGAGAATAAATGAGCCGTGCAGGTTGACCCACAAAACCGCGATCAACGGAATCCATGCCAGTCCGCGCCAGGAGCGAGTTCGGGCACGGAGCAGCAGCCACACGGTCAGCGCGAAAAGCGGGTAGGCGAAGATCTGCGGGCGGGTCGACCAGTTGTTGCTGCCCATCAGCGCCGTAATGAATAAAACCAGCGTGGCTGTTGCCGGCGGAATTTTAACTTCCTTCAAACACAACCAAAGCAGCGCGTAAAAAGCCAACACCCATAACCCGGTCACCAGCGCGGTAAGCGCCAGGCCACCTATCTCGTAAATCTTGAGGAAAACGACCGATGGCAGCCAATAGGCGAAGAACGCCGGGTTTCCGGCGCTGGTGTAGGTCATAAACTCGACAGCCGGGATGGAGCGGGTCTCGAGGATTTCCTGGCCAACGCGCAGATACGTCCAATAATCGCTGGGTTCGAGCGGCATCAGCACCACGAGGATGAAGATCAGCGCCAGCACCAGGCTGAACAATAACCCTCCACCACCCGAGCGTTTGCCTTCCTGATCAATCACAGGAGCACTCATTTGTCCGCCTCAACCGCGATCGGTGCCACCCGAGCGTAGATGACCGCCCGGTCATCTCGGTAGACTTCGCGCCACACGTCCGACGCTGAAGCGGCGGCGATCAGGTCGGGCTGGTACTTAAAACTGGGCATCAACAGGTTAATCGAATACTGATCCAATAGGGATTGCCAGTCATCGTCCGCCTCGGCAATGCGGTGGTTCTCTTCAAATTGCGCAGCCGGGAAATCTTCAAAACGGTTGGTCATGAAGACCTTGCGTTCCGGCAGTGCCCAGGTCAGGTAGGTGGAAAAAGTGAAGTCGGACCATATTTCGCCTGGTAACTCGGGATGCTGCGTGAGCCACTCCACGGCTTCGACAGGGGTCGTCTCGCTGTTGACCGGAGGCGCGTTTTGCCACCAGGTTTGGCGCACGCCCGGCAGCATCGCCAATGGCATGAGGAGCAATACAATTCCCAAGACGCGGTTCATCGCGCGGTTTTGAAAACGATTGCGCCCTTCAAGATGACGGGCAAAAAATGGAGAGAGAATCATGGCCAGCAATATGGCTTCGACCGGTAGGAACCAGACCCCATACCGGGTCGCCGAAAGCGCCATCCAGCCGAAACCTAAAAACCAGGCCCAGTAGAGCGGCGCAATCTTGGGTTTGAGCCAGGCCACCAGCGCCGGGATGGCCAATAACGTAGCGAAGAAAATGTTGGCTTGCCAGCCCTCGTTGGAGGGTAGACGCCATTCCACGCTGAAAAGGCGGATGGAATCACTGTTGACCATCGAGAACATGCTGCCCCACAACCCAAACCCGTAGGGGTTGATGCATGTGGCCGCCAGACTGGCGAGGGTGACCCACACCAGTTTTTTTCGGTTGCCGTTGCAAAACAGGATCGCCGGTGCGAGCAGGAAAAATAAAACAATGAAAGATCCGTGCAGATTGGCCCATAACAAGGACGCCAGGGGAAGCCACCAGATCAGACGCTCATCCCGGCGCTGCCAGCGCAAAATCGCCAGCAAGGCCAATCCAAAGAGCGGATAAGTAAACAACTGCGGCCGGGTGGCCCAATAGTTGATCCCAACGACGGTAGTGATCAAAAGCACAAAGCCCGCGGTCAGGGCACCGGCTTTGATCTCTCTCAAACACAACCACAAAAGGGTGCAAAACCCGCCGATGCACAAAGCTGAAATGAGGCTGACGAGGGTGACCCCTCCGAGATTGTAAAGACCCAAAAAGATGAGTGAGGGCAGCCAATACAGATACACAGCCGGTTGGCCGGGTTGTGTAAAGGTCATAAACTCCGTGGTGGGGATCCCGCCAGTGCGGATGATCTCCTGACCGATGCGCACGTAAGGAAAGAAATCATTGGGAAAAAGCGGTAGCAGCACCGCGATGGTAAGCAACAACATCAACACCAGCGCGAAAATCAGGAAACCGCTATTGGACCGAACCGCATGAATCCCGGCAGATTCAATATTTTTATCCAGTTTGTTTACAGGCGTTTTTTCTGCGACCATGATTAAGAGAATACCCCATCGGGGCGGCATTGGTCAAGCCGTTTAACCAATTCATCGACTCTAAGAGAATTCATATAACCAGGGGGTATAATCCCCAGCATGCCTGAAGAAATTTACATTAGTGTGGATGTGGAGACGGCCGGACCCGTCCCCGGGGATTACGCGCTGCTTTCGATCGGCGCCTGCCTGGTGGAAGATCCGAGTGTTTCCTTTTATGTGGAATTGCAGCCAGACCGCGAAAAAACCTCGGCAGAGGCCATGTCTATTCACGGGCTTTCGCTTGAGACGCTCAAAACGAACGGCAAACCACCTGCCGAAGCGCTCGCCGATTTTCGTTCCTGGGTGCAGAATGTAGCCGCGGCCGGAAAAAAGCCGGTCTTCGTAGCTTTGAACGCGCCCTTCGACTGGATGTTCATAAACGATTATTTCCACCGCTACCTGGGGGAAAATCCTTTCGGTCACAGTGCCCTGGACATTAAAGCTTATTTCATGGGTCAAATGGGCGTGGCGTGGCAAGAGACTTCCATGCGCCACATGTCGCGGCACTTCCTTGAAGAACGCCACCTCACCCACAACGCCCTGGCAGACGCGCAAGACCAGGCTGAGATCTTTCGTATGATCTTGCACCAATCTCCGTCCATCCATCGCGCGGACTAAACCATCCTCCATACTTTTAATTCAATCCAAGCTCATTTTTGCTATACTAAATCATATTGAACCGCGCCGAACTTGTTCGTGTTTTCAGAGGAGAGTACGGATGAGCACAAAAATCAACAACAAGGAATCTGACCTGGAACGCATCATCGAATCCGCCAAACGTTTGGGCGTGGAGATCCAGGAGGAAGAAGCGTTGCAGTGGCTGACCAGCATGGCTTCTGCCAATGATGATGACAACATCACGGTCAGCACCCGCAGCGGAGTGTTTGGCCACAAGATCAGCATGCTCGATTTCAGCGATAAGGAATTGGAATATTTTAAACGAGTAGGCAAACTGGTAGAGTTTGACGATATTCCCGGCCAGGTGGAAACCGCCCTGGCATTATCCGGGTCTTCAGCGCAATCCAAGATCCAAAGCTACCCCGGGGATTGCGATTATTTCGAGCGGGTTAACATCCTCGCCTCCACACGCGACGAGGCTTGCGCCGTTTTGGCGCGCATCATGCTCGAAAAAGCCACCTCCAAAATGCAGGGTGCCAATTACCAGTTGATCGAGGTCAAGTTTGGCTCCTACCCGCAAGATACGGTGGTGGGTGATCGAAAGTCCAAGGCGGGAACACCCATCGCCTGGCGCCCAGACGAACTCAGAGCCGCCAAGATCGAAGGGTTCACACCAGAAGGCGCGCCGCTCACCATCACCTGGGAGCAGGTGAGCACCGACCCGGGCTGGTGCAAGCTGGACTGGGTGGTGGCCGACCCCATCCGCAAGCAACTGGCCAACGCCAGCAACATGCTCGATGTCACCTGGGAAGCCCCGGATGGCAGCATCACGCCGCTTGATGGTTATCTTGACCCCTACTTCCAGGAGGTTTACCTGGATGCGACTTCCGTGCCGATCTTCTCCAAGCTGGCGCAACACGTCTCGGCGAATGCCTTGGATGAATATGTAGCCGCCCTCGAGCGTGAGGTCAAAAAATACCTGACCAAAGACATCAATTATGGCAAGGTCGCCAAGCGCATGTACAACATCTTCCGCCTCACCGGGCGGTATGAAGAGGCGAGTTTTTTGCGCGAACTTTTCGACGAGCCCGCCACCATGCTTTACCAAGTTTGGTCATTGATCCGCACGATCGACGATGCCAGCACGGCTGGCACAAGCATCACCCGCGAACAACTTCTGCAATCCACCGACAATTTGATCATCGAAGTGATCAAAGCGCTGGAAGGCGAGGAGGAGACCGAGATCGTCAGTCACCTGCTCAAACTGCGTGACGCGCTGGCTAACCCGGCCGGCAAGCAGATCCTCACCAGCGAGGCGGAAACCGCTCGCGGGATGGTGATCAACCTGGTCAACAATTTCTTCTACGACCGGCTAACCGCCTTGCCGACCATCAAGCACTACATGGAAGAATTCAGCCATCAGTAGGCGGGTACCGTGAATTCCCAACGGAGGATTGTGTTGACTAACCTGGTAATTCTGGGTGTGATGACGGCGTTGTTCACAGGTATCGCCATCGGCGCCCAGTCCACACTAAGCAGCCGGATAGGCGGGCTGATCGGTAATTTCAAAACCGGTGTGTTGATGAACGCCATCGGCGGCCTGATCGCTAGCCTGATCTTTGTCACCCTCTTGATCATCAAGGGCAAGGGGTTTTGGCAGCTTCAAGGTCCCGCGCTCGTGATGTTGGTCATCGCCGGAGCGTTGGGGATTATGATCATCACCGGCATTTCTTTTTCGCTGCAAAAAACGGGCGTGGCTGCCGGGCTGGCCACGGTGATCCTGGGGCAGTTGGTGGCTTCGGTGATCATCGACGCCAAGGGCTGGGGCGGATTGCCTCCCATCCCGATCACCTGGCCGCGTGTGCTGGGCTTGCTGGTGATGGCGGCTGGCTTGTTCTTGCTGCTACCGCGGAAAGGTTAGTTTCAGGGGCAAAGTATGTCACCCACCACGCCGCAAGGGTACGCTGTTGAATTGTTTTTTGATTCTGAAACCGAGAGATCGATCCGCGCTTTCCGCGATTCGATTTACAAAATGGGAATATTGCCCATCCTCGGCGCCATGGACGACCGCCCTCATGTGAGCCTGGCCGTGTTTGGCCAGACTGATCCCTATAAGCTTGAAAAAATCACCGCATTGACCGCCAATAACTTCGGACCAATGCCGGTTCGCCTGGAAGCCGTGGGGGTTTTCCCATCCACATCCAATGTGCTCTTCCTTTATGCAACCCCCAGCCAGGGAATATTAAATTTGCACAATGCGTTTCATGACGTACTGAACCAGGAAGGAATACCCTCATCCGCATATTATTGGCCTGACCAGTGGGTGCCGCATTGCACCCTCGAATTTGAATTGCCAGACGCCCAGTTGCGCCTGGCTCTCGATCTTTGCAAACAACATTTCACCCCGATCTTGGGGATGTTCACCCACCTGGGTGTGATCGCGTTTCGACCGATCGAGTATTTAGCCGATTATCCGTTAGAAAAACAGGAAGAAAAATGAGCCCCAACCCGTATCAACCCGATCCAGAGAAAGTTGCCAATGCAAGCGCCCGCGCCCGATCGCGCGCGGAAGATTACCTTAAAGATCCAGAGAAATCCAAACGCCTACTCGACGAGGCGATGAAAAAAGCCAAAAACAAAGAAAAGCCGACCGGCCCGCTGGCCGATCTCTGGAAAAACCTGCAAACAGTTTTTAGATTGTTGCAAGCCTATTTTTCGAGACAGTACACGGCCATCCCCTGGGGGTCGATCGTTTTGATCGTGGGGTCTGTGATCTATTTCGTCTCACCCATCGACCTGATGCCTGATATCATCCCCCTCTCGGGGTTCATCGACGATGCCGCAGTATTGATGTTCGTCCTCGCCCAACTCAAAGCCGACCTGGATCGCTTCGCGCAATGGGAAGCGGAAAAGAACACTCCTCCCGCAGACAAGGTCATCGATGTGCGCTTGGATGAATAAAGCTCTGAAAAATATTGGGGACTTGTAATTCGGATAATATTTGTATAATTAAAGGTAACCAACAAAGGAGATTAACAGTATGAAAAAATTATCGGTTTTAGTTCTGGTTTCACTTGCAGCAATTTTGGTTTTATCCGCTTGTTCGGTGGTGGGCGATCTTACCCAGGTTAAAAACACGGGTGACGACTTCATGGCTGCTCTGCGGGATGGCGAAGCCCTCACCTCCTGGGAGTTGCTTTCCCCTGATCTGCAAGCCGAGATCGGCGATCAGGCCGCCTGGGTGGATTTCGCGGCCCCGCGCAACTTCTCAGAGTGGAAATTCACCAACACCCAATTTGAAAATGATTATGGTCAATTGGATGGCGAAGCCACCCTGGGTATCGAAACCTACACGATCCAGTTGATTTTGTATAAGATCAGCGACGCCTGGAAGATCGCCGGCATCGACATCGTTTTCAAGGAATAATTCAACCGTACGAACAGATTATTTTGTAAGTAGGGGCGACCAGCTCGTCGCCCCTACTTTGTTTTCTGGCCTTGTTGTTGCTCGATAATTTCCTCACACGGCGGCACAGGGGCGTGATAAGCCCTCCCAGCGGAATCGTTTGTCGGAAAAAACCGATCCTTTGGTATTTAAGTCGTAGAGGCGATCGGCACCTCTCGCTGAGCTGGGGTGTGCTAAAACCGCGGGGACCGACCCCCAGGTTATCACAAATTCAAGTCCATTATTTTGGGAAAAAACCGATCTTGTAGGGGCAGGTTCAGAACCTGCCCCTATGATTTTTCTTAATACAGATCAGCGGCGTCGAACTGGCTGTTGTAGATCTCGGCGTAGAAACCATTTTTCGCCAGCAAGTCTTCGTGCGAGCCTTGCTCCACGATGTCGCCATTATTCATCACCAGGATCAGGTCCGCGTTGCGGATGGTGGAGAGTCGGTGGGCGATGATAAAGCTGGTACGGTCCTTCATCAAGTTGTCCATGGCTTTCTGGATCAAAACTTCCGTGCGCGTATCGACCGAGCTGGTAGCCTCGTCGAGGATCAATATCCTCGGGTTGGAGAGGATCGCCCGGGCGATGGTGAGCAGCTGCTTCTGGCCTTGCGATATATTGGAGGTTTCCTCATCCAACATCATGTTGTAGCCTTCCGGCAGCGTGCGGATGAAATGGTCCACGTAGGCGGTCTTGGCCGCAGCCACCACCTCGTCATCCGTGGCATTCAACTGCCCATAACGGATGTTATCCATGATGCTGGCGTTGTAGAGCCAGGCATCCTGGAGCACCATACCGAACAAGTCACGCAGGCCGGCGCGTTCAAAATCACGCACATCATGCCCGTCCACCAGGATAGCGCCGCTGTTGACATCATAGAAGCGCATCAGCAGTTTGACCATGGTAGTCTTGCCGGCGCCAGTGGGGCCGACAATGGCCACCTTCTGACCGGGCTGGATCTCAGCGCAGAAGTCATTGATGATGATCTTGTCGGGTGCGTAACCAAAATGCACGTCCTTGAATTCCACATGACCCTGCACGTTCTCAACTTTAACCGGGTTCGCGGTTTCAGCGGATTCCTCCGCTTCATTCAGGAATTCAAATACTCTTTCCGCGGCGGCGGCGGTTTGCTGCAGCACGTTGGAAATGTTCGCCACCTGGGCGATGGGTTGGGTGAACGAGCGTACATATTGAATGAAAGCCTGGATGTCGCCCACGGTGATGGCTTTTTGGATGGCCAGGTAGCCACCCAGAATGGCAATGGCCACGTAACCCAGGTTGCCGATGAACATCATAATCGGCATCATCAACCCCGACAGGAATTGGGACTTCCAGGCTGAGGAGTATAGCGTCTTGTTAAACAAGTCAAATTTCTGGATGCTGCGCGCTTCACCGTTGAAAGCCTTCATTACCACGTGACCGCCAAACATCTCTTCGATGTGACCGTTGACGTGCCCCAGGTAATCTTGCTGTTGCTTGAAATACTTTTGTGATTGTTTGACGATCAGCATGATGAAGACCGCCGAAACCGGCAAAATCACCAGGGCCACAATGGTCATGGTGACGCTGATCGAGAGCATCATCACCAGCACGCCGATGATGCTGGCCACCGATGTGATGATCTGGGTCATACTCTGGTTGAGGGTCTGGCTGACCGTATCCACGTCGTTGGTGACACGCGAAAGCACTTCGCCGTGATTGGTGCCGTCAAAATAACGCAAAGGCATGCGGTTGATCTTGGCGGCGATCTCTTTGCGGAACTGGTAGGTCAGTTTCATGGCGACGTTGGTCATGATCCAGCCCTGGATGTAGCTGAAGATCGCGGAAGCCAGGTAAAGGGCTACCATGATGGCCACGATGTTGCCGATGTAGACAAAATCAATGCCGCCGCCGCTTCCAGCGATCTGGCCGACGATGCCTTCAAACAGTTTGGTGGTGGCCTTGCCGAGGATCTTGGGGCCTACGATCATGAAGACAGTGGATGCCACAGCGAAAATGAGCACCACAGCGATCGAGAGCTTATAGGGGCTCAAGTAACCGATCAAGCGCGCCATTGTGGCTTTGAAATTCTTGGCTTTTTCGCCTCCGCGCATCAAGCCAGCCATTGGGCCTCCGCCCATCGGTCCGCCGTGCTTGTTTTGGTCCGATTGTTTTTGAGGGGGTCTGCCTTGCATCATCATGCCAACTCCTCCTTGCTCAACTGTGAAGACGCGATCTCACGATAGGTCTCACAGGTTTTCATTAACTCTGCGTGTGTGCCCTTGCCCACGATCTGGCCCTCGTCAAGGACGATGATCTGTTCAGCGGTCTTGATCGTCGAGACCCGTTGGGTGACGATGATCACGGTGCTTTTGCCGGTCTCTTTCTTGAGGGCGCGGCGCAGTGCTGAATCGGTCTTAAAATCAAGCGCCGAAAGACAATCATCAAAAATGTAAATGGGCGGTTCTTTAACCAACGCCCTGGCAATGGCCAGGCGTTGCTTCTGCCCGCCCGACACATTCGTGCCGCCCTGCGAGATCTCCAGTTTGAGACCCTCGTCAGATGCCGAGACAAATTCCTCGGCCTGGGCGATGCGGATGGCTTTGATCAGGGATTCTTCGCTGGCGTCTTCGGCGGCATACCGCAGGTTGCTTTCGATCGTGCCCGAGAAGAGCAGACCTTTTTGAGGTACGTAGCCGATCTTTTCACGCAGGTCGCTTTGTTTGACCTCACGGATATCCACGCCGTCGATAAGGATGGAACCCTCGGTGACGTCAAAGAAACGCGGGATGAGGTTGACCACCGTGGACTTGCCCGAGCCGGTGGAACCGATGATGGCCGTGGTCTGGCCGGGTTTGGCCACGAAGTCAATGCCGCACAGCACATTCTCTTCCGCGTTGGGGTAACGGAAGGAAACGCTGCGGAACTCAACCAATCCGTTGGTTTTCGTGTCGAAAGATTTCGCTTCCTTGGGGTCCACGATGCTGGGCTGGATGGCGAGCACCTCCGCCACGCGGCTAGCCGAAACCGACGCCCGCGGCAGAATGATGAACATCATCGAAAGCATGAGGAAGGAGAAGACCACCTGCATGGCGTATTGCATAAAGGCCATCATGTCTCCTACTTGCAGTGTGGAATTGGCCACCTGGTGCGCACCCACCCAAATGATCAGGATGGACAAACCATTCAAGAGAAACATCATCACCGGCATCAGGGTAACCATGATGCGGCTGACGAAGAGTGTGTTTTGGGTCAAGTCAGTGTTGGCTTTATCAAAGCGCTGCGCCTCGAAGGGCTGTGTGTTGAAAGCGCGGATGACCATCATACCGGCCAGGCTCTCGCGGGTCACCAGGTTCAAGCGGTCGATCAAGCTCTGGATGCGTTTGAAACGCGGCAGCGAGATGGAGAAAACGGTGATGATCACCGCCAATAGCACACCCACCGCCAGGGCGATGATCCAGGTCATGGAGGGGCTTTTAGCCACCGCGTGGAGCACGGCGCCCACGCCGATGATCGGCGCGTAAAACACCATGCGGATGATCATGACGACCACCATCTGGATCTGGGTAATGTCGTTAGTAGAGCGGGTGATCAGCGAAGCGGTTGAGAATTTCTCAAACTCTGCCTTCGAAAAACTTTCCACTTTGGCGAAGGTGGCCTGGCGCACATCGCGCGAGAATCCGGCCGCCACGCGAGCGGAGAGAAACCCGACCGAGATGGTGCAGGCAGCGGAAGCCAGGGTCAGCAAGAGCATCAGCCCACCGATTCGCAGGATGTAGCTGGTTTGCAGCCCGCCGGCATCCATGCCCAGGGCTTCATATTCAGCGCTGATGGGCGCGGCGGCCGCTTGCACAAGCATATCCGTACTCATCGCGTTGAATTTTTCACCGATGGCGGCGGTCATTTGCGCGCGCTGCGCTTCAGGAAGCTGCGGCAACATTTCGAAGAGGTCCATGCCAGGGGGGACGCGGGAAAGATCAAAACCAGCCGCACTCAATTGAGCGGCTTTGGCCGGGTCATCCAGGGCGCCTTCGAGCATTGAGACCACCAGCATGGAACGCCCGGTGATCGGGTCAAGCGTCGTCGTCTCTTCCGCGCTCAGTTCATGCCGCACGTAAACAGACTCGGAAGCCAGCACAGGGAAGGTTTCACGTTGTCCGGCATCCGCGGTGGAGGATTCCACCAGGGTGTAAGCGGCAAGCACGCTCTCTTTTTCGGCGGGGGTCATGAAGACCAGCAGTTTGTCCATCTCGGCGGCGCGGATAGCCTGCGGGACGGCGCTTTCGACCCCGCCCTGCTGAATGCCAACATTAACGATGTCAGACATGTAATTGGGCAAAGCCAAATCTGCCATCGCCTGGGCAAAGAGCAGCCCAATCGACAACAAGATCATCAATAAATACGGTTTTAAGTACTTGAACAATCGAAACATAAATGAATAATTTCCTCTCTCAATAGTATGAAAAAGCTAAGCTTCCAGGGGGTCGTTGTCTGCAAGGTCTGGATGATTATGGTGAGCTAACTCAGCGCGGCCCTTCATCGACAGGCGCAGTTTGTTTAACAATTGGATCAACTGACTTTTATCTTCGGCGGTCAACCCCGAAGCCAGGTCATTCATAAGTTCCAACCGGCGCGGACCGACAGTGCGGATCACATCTTTGCCGGCCGGCGTGATGCGGATGAGGAAGACGCGTTTGTCGTTGGGATCCAGCGCGCGTTCGATCAGTCCGTTCTCTTCCAGGCCGCGCAGTAGCGAGCTGATGGTGTTCTTTTTGACATTTTGAAAATGGCTCAAGGTGGTAGGGTTGATGCCGGCCGTGATGCCACGTTCCTCGGCAACCATCAGGCGCATCAAGATGCCCAGGCGCGGGCCTGAAAGCTCGCCGGCTTCGGTTTGCAGGTTCACAATGGCGCTGTAATCGTTGGCCAGCATGCGGATCAACGAACTCATTTCAAGCCCTTGAATGTCTGCACCAGGGCTGAGTCGTTCGACATGTTGTTTAAGATGTTTGTGCATCTCTTCGTAAAGGTCTTCTTTGCCATGGTGACAGTTCATTACTCATCCATTCTCCAAATTGGTTCGGCGTGGAACTATACTACCACGTACTAGTTAAGTCAAGGCGTTGTACAAGATTTGGAGGATTATTAATCAGGAGGTAAACCCGGGCGCGTTCAAGGCTGAGGGCTGGTAAAATTGAAGAAAATCACACATCATCCAAACACTTGTGGAGAGACTATGAAGAAGACCGGAATTTTGATGATCGGCATCCTGATGCTCGGGTTGTTGAGCGCCTGCGACCTGCTCACGCCCGCCGAACCGACCCCCATGGTTTACCCCACCCTGGCGGCAGCGGTCTGCCCCACCGAGATCCCATTGCCCACCATGGAACCCACCATCGCCCTACCCACCTCCACACCGGCCCCCACAGCCACCCCCGCGCCGGTGAGTATGGTCAGCGCCGCGGTGAAGCTTGACAACTTCTCGCTGCGTTCCGGCCCGAGCCGCTTGTTTGAGCGTATTGAACAGTATACAAGCGGAGACGTGGTGAACATTTTTGGGCGTGAAGCCACCAATACCTGGATGCTGGTGACCACCGAAGATTACCGTACCGGCTGGATGCGCAAGGACGGACTGGACGTCCAGGGCGACACCTTGCTCCTGCCCATTTACAACGTGGAAAACGCCCACCTCCTGCGCGGGCATGTTTACCTCGCTGACCAGACCCCCGCGTACGGCGTGGGGCTGCACCTCTCCCCCGCCGCGGACGTTAACGGCAGCCGGTATGACGAAGCCGAAACCAACGCCTCAGGCGAATGGGTGTTTTACATCCCGCTCAGTGAGAAGGGTGAATGGGTCGTTGGGCCAAATAGTGTGACGTGCGCGAACACCAACGCGGCCGTCCCCACTGGCCCAGAGAGCTGCGAAATCATCGGAAACATGCCTTTTGCGCAGACGGTGACTCTGCCCTACACCACGGACGTTTCGATCGAATTCATGATGCTCGCCGCGCAATAAACGCAATATTATTCGTAAGGGCGACCGATTATAAAATGTTTGTCGTAGGGGCGGGTTCAGAACCCGCCCCTACTTTTTTACCGCGCCCCGCCCCTGCGTTTCATAATAATAAGGCATAATTAAGCGGGGAGGGGACACCATCAATACTCTTTATTACGGCGACAACCTGAAAGTGCTGCGCGAACACATAAAAGACCCGTCTGTGGATCTGATCTACCTGGACCCGCCTTTCAACTCGAACCGCTCTTACAACATGCTGTTCAAGAACGAGAGCGGCAACTCATCTGACGCGCAGATCACCGACTTCGACGAAGCCTGGCACTGGGGCGAGACCGCTGAACGGACGTACCAGGACTTGATCCAGAACGCGCCGATGAAAGTAGCGCAGATGATCGGCGCGCTGCGGCAGTTCATCGGCACCAACCAGATGCTGGCTTACCTGATTCTGAAGGCACGACCCGCTTGTGGCTGCATTTTGACGTGCTGCTCGCCGACCGCGCAGTCAACCCGAATGGCACGTTCAGAGTGCAAACCCGCGCCCAAGATTACACCATGCTGTGTCGCTACCTTTCAAAACGAGAGCGGGTTGCGATCACCTCACCCGCCGGCACCCTGCTTGCGTTGGGGGCGGTTGGCTGGACGGCCGACGAGCGCCATCTGCCGGGTTTCGGGCTGGTTAAATGTCAATTCAACAACACCGGTGTCTACTGGCCGCCGGTCGACCCCGCCTTGCTGCAGCTTTCCGTATGGGATGGAACCCTGACCTGGGCAAGCGCCTGGTGGCGCTAATCAGATCATCGGTTAGGTTTTTCTGGCCTACGACCACCTTTCTTTCATCCGTCCGCTTTTTGTAGTTCACCTATTGGAGGTGAAACATGACTTACCCGCTTTCTTCACCAGTCAGCGCCGGTCAACCCACGGCCGCCGATCATTACAACCATCTGCGCGCCGACGCTGTGCACCTTGGGCAGGCGGAATCTGACGCGGTGGATCTCTCTGAATTTTTTAAACGCTACGCCGCCGGCATTCGTCTTGAACGCCTGGAACCCAACCGTGTGCGGGTTCCCTTCGTCTCTTCCAACCCGCCGACGATGATGATCAACGGGTTCATGCTTCAATCCCAAGCCAACATCGACCTTGCTTCCGGGTTGATCAGCGGAGCCGCAGCCGTCTGGTACATCTTCGCCGTGCGGACGGCTGGTTCGCGCACCTTCACCCTGGCAGCAAACACTTCGTCGTCTGAAACCACAGATCAACGCTTAATCGGTCACGTCTTTTGGGATGGCTCCAACCTGGGCGCGATCAATTGTTACTTCTCAAACACCTCCCTGCCAGACGCGGATTACGATTCCGGCTGGTTCGCGGTCACCGCCAACACCACCTACACCAAAAACCATGGCCTCGGAGCCAATCCACGCGTGGTTACTTTGTGGCATTCCTCTGACGCAGCCGGTGCCAGTGAATGGGTGAGAGTAAATATCACCGTTGCCGCCACAAGTTATGAACGCGATGTTCTAGGAACCACCGCGGAAAGCATCATCATTTCTACTGGAAATGATGCCAGCAATTCCACTGTCGCATCCACCCGCCGGGGATCGACCGGTGGTTATTACCGCATTTTTGCCTGGTTGTAGCTCGGACAGATGGTCTTGGCTCCCACAACCCGTTGCGCCAGGCGCCCCCCAGCAGGGTTGGTTTTTCGAGTACAATAACTTCACGATATTGGATGGAGGAAGTTGTAGATGCCCTTAAAGATCATGGTCCCGGCCCGGGAACTGATGGAATTACCCCAAGACAGCCTGGACCTGGAAACCATTAACCGCTGTTCACGATGTGACCGCGCCCCTGCTGAATTTTTTGAATCTCATCGCTTGAAATTTAATATTGGCCATCGCAGCACACATTTGTTGGGTAAGAAATTTTCCTTTTCAAAAAAATATGTCTTGAAAATTCGTGTGTGCGAGTCGTGTTACCAATCCGATTTTTTAACCCACCCTGAAGCGCTCAAAGATGACAAAACCCCACTAGGCAGTGTGGCCAAGGCACAATCCCTGGTTTGGATGGTTGGGAGTCTACTGGCTGGTGCCGGATTCTTGTTGTTGACACCCATCGTTCCAGATGTGCCTGAGCTGCAAGCGATCAAAGCCGCGTGGCGGTTACCCGTTATCGCAGGCGTGCTCGTTTTGCTTTTAGCCTGGTTATACCAACGCAAACAACAAGGGATCGTGTTAAGCCAGCTTGAAAAAAACACATCCAATTTCCAACCCCACCCGCGGGCAGCTATCGAATCCAGGATCGTCACAAGCTCGAACCATTTGGATGAGATCGCCTTGCGGATCACATTTGAAAACGAAGCCTGGGCGGCTGAAACCGCGGAGTATTTTCACTGGAAGACCGAAAACCTGGATTGATGATTGAATCCAGAGATGAATCCTGACGAGAGAGGTGTTGCATGAGAGCTGTCCTGGTGGATGATGATGTAAAGGTTTACGGCGAGCCGGGGGATGAGATGATCTCCCTCGCCACACTCAAAAAAGGAGTGACTTTTGAGTTGGGGCGGGTAAAAAAGGTCAAGAAACAGGTGTGGGTTGAGGCCACTCTTGACAGCGGCCAGGTGGTTTTCCTGCCTGGCGACACCAAGATCTTTGTGATCAAAAAAGTGCAGTTGCTCAAGGACGGTGTGGAATCACACGCTGAGCCGGATGTTGAAAGTGCCGTGCTTAAAACCTACACCAAGAACACCGTCCTCACCGCAAACGGTATCGAAAAGGACGACGGCAAGGGATGGGTTCGCGTTGTGGATGACAGCGGTGTGCAAGGCTTTATCCGTGGAGACGCCCGCATCAAGGTCTATCAGGAAGCCACCCGCGCCGGAGGCAAAAAGTTAATGTTAACCGGTGGATTGTTTACCGTTTTTGGTGTGGTGATGTACTTCTTTTCCGCCGCGCAAGCCGCCGATAATGGCAACATGACCTTTTTAGTTGTGGCGGTGGTAGCCTTTGGGCTAATGCAGGCAGGCCAGGGATTCTTTGTTTACCGCAAAGCGGTCAAGGAAGAACAAAACAAACAGTAGCAGCAAAGACCGGTCGGGATCTCGACCGGTCTTTTATTATTTTTCGTTGATCACCCCAATACAAACATCTATGATATCCGGGTCGAAGATGACCCCCACGTTTTCGCGCAGGTAGGCGAGCGCTTCATCTTTGCTGCGCGCCTTGTTATACACCCGGTCACTGGTGATGGCGTCGTAGACGTCAAAAACAGTGAAGATACGCGCCGTATAAGGAATTTCCTTGCCCTTCAAACCGCGCGGATACCCCGTGCCATCCCACTTTTCATGATGACAGTAAGGCACATCCAACGCTTGCTTCAAGAAACCGATTGGCGAAAGCATCTGATAGGCATAATCCGGATGTTTTTTCATGATCTGCCATTCTTCATCACTGAGCGGTCCTGGTTTATTGAGAATGTGATCAGGCACGCCCACTTTGCCGATGTCGTGAAGCAAGACACCGCGGCGTAAATGTTCCATGTCTTCATCTCTCACACCGAGACGTTGCGCGGCTTTCATTGTTCTTTCAAGCACACGGACAGTGTGACCTTCGGTCTCTTTATCCCGCAAATCCAGGAAGTTCGCCCACCCCATCAGTGTGTCATCGTAGGCTTGCAACAAAACCGACTGGGATTTTTGTAGTTCCACGAAGTTCTGTGAGTTGTCCAGGGCAATGGCAGCTTGTTGCGCCAGCGCTTCAAGAAAGCTGATCCACTCCCGACTCGGTTCCAGGCTGGATTTGTTATAAACTTCCAAAACACCCTTTATCTGGCCCTTAATCACCATTGGGGTGGCAATGTACTTTATAAATTTTTCCTGGTGAAGAATATCGTTCAACCCGAGTGCAGAGACGGGGTTATTCACCAGGTCCACCTGTATGGTCTTTTTCGTGGTGATGGCTTCTGCGGGCAATGGAGAATGGCGCAAGGCGATGCGCAGGTTGCTCTCGAGCGTCCGAAACCCGAGCCCGGTATGGTATTGATATTGGATCAGTTCTGGTTCAAATTGCAAAACCGCGGCCGCATCTACACGCAAGACTTGTTTGAGTTGATCAAGAAGCACCTGGTAAGTCACCCTCAGGTCAAACGAAGACGTGATCGCCTTGTCGATCTGGTGCAGGGCATTGATGCGTTCCATTTGTTCGCGCAGTTGCTGCTCTGATCGAATCCGCTCTGTAATGTCGCGACCGATTCCCTCGATAAATTCGTTCTCGCCGGTTTCGTTTTTAATAATCGTGCAGCGCAATTCGATGTAAATCTTCCTGCCATCTTTGCGTTCAAACGGCACGTTAACCATTGGAACAGCGAGGCGATCTGCCCAACTGGTAAACTCCCTAATGTCGGTGGTATTTATCGAATTTTTCAGCAGGATAATTGGGTCCGCGTACAGCTCATCCAAGGTAAAGCCTGAAACCTGCTCAGCCGCAGGGCTCATGTACTCCAATTTAACTGGTTCGCTCACCTTGATCCGAAAGATCACGTCTACAGCGTTTTCAGCCAACAGCCTGAATCGAGCTTCGCTTTTCCTTAAAGCTTCCTGCTCGCGTTGTAGCATCACCAGATGGTGGGCGTTTTCAAGGATTACAGGCAAGCGCATCAAATATCCGCTGGTCTTCACCACGTAATCTGTGGTGCTTAGTTTTAAAACCTCGACCGCCGCCTCTTCACTGCCCAAACCTGTGATCACGATCACTGGGAGCGTCACATTATTAATCCGCAAGTTCTTGATCAAATCGGTCACGTTTGGGCCAGGAAGATGGTAATCAATCAGCAACGCGTCGTATTCATCCTCATTGCCACTACCCACTAGTCGGTTGGTAAGGTCTTCACCATTCAGCGCGATCTCAAGGTCAATTTGGGGCGCGTGAGTTTTAAGAAATCGACGAGTAAGGTCAATATCGGTGGCGTTGTGCTCGCCATAAAGCACCCTGATCGTTTTGGGTTGGGTCGCCGCAGATTCCTTGTAGATAGCGAAGGCGTTCCTCAACGTGTCAGGTAATTCCTTGAGGTAATTCTGCCGTTTAACAATATAGTCTGTTGCGCCTGATTTAAGTGAAGCGATGGCGGTGTCTTCGTCACCCTGGCCGGTAACCATCACCACAGCCACTGGTTTGCCGGACTTGCGAATCTCAGAAAGCACAGTCAAGCCACTACCGTCCGTCAGATGCATATCAGACAACACTACATTAAATGGACAAGGGTCCTTTTCATTGATTAAAGTGAGCGCGTCTGCCACACAATTCGCGTGGACCAGATCAAACTCGTCACCACATTTTTTCAGGGTGATTCGAACAAGGTCCGCGTCCAGGGGATTATCTTCGACATACAACACTCTCATTTTGGCAACTCCGGTCTAACATTAAGGTTCATCCAATATTCACAAATTGTTGTGGTAAACACAATAAATTTTTCGAAATCAACGGGCTTGATGATATATGAATTCGCGCCATTTTTGTAGGCGGTTTTTACATCCATTTCATCGGCCGATGAGGTTAACATCACAACCGGAATGGCGCAGGTTTTTGGGTTTGTTTTTAATTTTTTGAGCACCTCCAACCCAGTCACCTTGGGAAGTTTAATATCCAACAAGATCACACCTGGGTAGGCATCGCCATCCTTCCAATGGTCGAAAAGTTCCATCACCTCGAGGCCGTCGCGCGCCACTTGTACCGGATTGTTAAAATGGATGCGCGAGAACGCGTGCAAGGTCAAGTCAATATCCACCGGGTTGTCTTCAACCAGCAAGATCGACAAATCTTGAATATTTTTCATAAAGGCAATTCCAGGTAAAATGTGGATCCCACGCCTGGCTCACTAACAGCCCACACCTTGCCGCCTAACCGATCTACAGCCTTGCGCACGAGAGCCAACCCCACTCCTGTTCCCGGGTAATCTTCAGACAATTGCAGTCGCTGGAAAATCTCAAAAATCTTGTCTTGATACTGCATATCAAAACCAACTCCGTTGTCTTCCACCGAGATCAGGCAATGATCTTCAAATCGGTCGCTGCGAATCACGATTTTTGGATCAGGCCGATCGTTGGTAAACTTGATGGCATTATCAATCAGGTTGCGCAAAGCCTGGCTAAGTGCTTCACGGTCAGAGAAAAGGATCGGGCAGCCCAATTCTTTAGTTATGATTATATTGCGTTTTTTGATATCGCCTTGATGCTCGATTAATAATCTATCGATCATTTCCTCAAGTTGTATATCGGTTCGCTTGACCTCCCGTCGCTCAGCACGTGAATATGCCAGTAGGTCTTCGATCAACAGGTTCATCCGCTCGGTGGATTTCACCAAGTTGCTTAGATACCTTTTTCCTTCTTCATCCAATTGATCTTCGTGGTCCTCCATTAACAACGTCGAGTACCCAGAGATCCCGCGCAAGGGAGCCTTAAGATCGTGCGAAACAGTGTAAGTAAACGTTTCCAATTCCTTGTTCTTTAACTGCAATTCCTTGGTGCGTTCATCCACTCGTTTTTCAAGCTCAGACGCATTGCGTTGAATCTTATCAAACAAGAAGGCGCTGTAGAGAGCCCCAGCAGCCTGCGACCCAAAAAGTGAAAGGAAATGGGCATCTGAATCTGTAAAGGTATGCTTGGAAGGATGCGACTCTTGAACCCCCAACACACCGATTAGTTCTCCGCCAAACAACATGGGCACACAAAGGATTGCGGCAATATTGTTACCTTCCAACCGATGGAGCCGGTCTGGCCAAGTGCTGTAATCGTCAAGGAAAATGGGTTGTTGTGATTCAGCCACCTTACCCGAAAGCCCATCGCCAAGATTAATTGTGTGTCCAATTGGGTGGTTTGGATCAGTGCTGGATTTCAACTGTAATTGTTTCGTTTCAGGATCGTAGATATAAACAAACGCGGTGCTTACCCCAAACATGGAACAAGCCCGGTCCGTGATCGTGCGCAAGATCATGTTCGGGTCGCGATTTTGAGAATAGTCTTTGGCAGTCTCATAAAGCGCTTCAAATTCCAGCGCGCTCTTCCGAATTTCTTCTTCGGCTCGCTTTCTTTCGCTGATGTCTTGAACGGCACCGTTGATGCCAACCAATTGATTCTTCTCTTCATCCCAAATCGGCTGGGAGTAGACCTGCACCCACAATAAGCTGCCATCCTTTTTGATCGTGCGGATCTCGGTGATCACCTTCTGATTGGCGCGCAAGATTTCGAGATCTTTGTCATCGATCGGATAATCCTCCGGGTAGACATGCGCCCGCCACCCTCCAGCCGCGGTGTAATCCGCCATGCTGTACCCCGTGATCTTTTCAAACGCGCCCGCCACCCAACTAAGAGTTAGAATATTATTCTCATCGATGTAACTCGAGAATAAGTAATCAGATACCACGGAAGAGATCAAGCGGTAAAGCTCTTCGCTTTCAGCCAGTTTCTTTTCGGAAAGCACCCGATCAGTAATATCCAGAGTGAAGCCTGCTAACGAATCAGGAACTCCATCTTTAAAGATCGGGAATTTGATTGTGGTGTAATGACGGCCATTTAACTCTTCTTCAACTTCAACGGTTTTTCCTTCGCTTAAAATTCGTTGGTCATCTCTGACCATATTCGCTGCAAATTCAGAAGGGAAGAGGTCAAACATGTTTTTGTCGAGCAATTCTTCCAGGGGTCTCCCTAGCATGGACTCAAAATTGCGACTCAACTGTTTTGAGCGGATTTCTTTGTCCTTAAAGAAAACATAGATCGGGCTGTTTTCCATGAAAGCGGTAAATATCGTCTGGCTTTCTATGAGCGCTTCTTCGTTTATTTTGTTTTCGATAATATCCCAAGCCATGTCAGAAAGCGTGGCGACCAAGTCTTGATCCGCCTCGGTATATTTGTTGGCTTTGTTCCCCACCCCCAGGATGGCCACAACTTTCTCATCTCTGCAGATGGGCACCACCAATTCACGGACGATTTGCGAATGCCCTTCTGGCAGGCCTTTTCGATTCGGGAGTGAAGCGTAATCATTATGGATAACCGGTTTTTTGCCTGGTATACATTCAGCCCAAACCCCGGCTTTGGAAATGGGGTAATGCATCTGATCAGTTAATGAATTGCACGTCTGGTTTGTGGTGTTTGAAGACCAGGCTTGCAAGTCCACGCGATCCTGATCTGGGCTGATGAAATGCAAGAACCCGATCTGGCTGTCGGTCAGCCTTTCAACTTCGTCCACAGCAGAGACCAGCAGGTCTTTTAGTTTCAAACTGGGCGCTAATTGCATCAGTTTCAATCTAAAATTCAAGATGCTTTCGTTATGCTTGCGGTCAGAAATATCGGCCAGGGTGCAAATGATATGCAGCGGCTGCCCCTTCTCATCCAAAAGAAGCGAGTAATTTCCAAGCAGCCATTTAAAAACTCCCTGATTGTCCCGGAACCGAAATTCCCGGATGAAATTATTCGTGCCCGCCTGTAATTCTTCCAAAAGTTTTTTGCGAAAATCTCTAAACAACTCTTGATCATCGGGATGGATGTAATCATTTAGATTTGCCCCATCCAAATGCATTACATCATCCTGGGTATACCCCAAGATCAAATTGACCTTGGGACTCACATACAAGAACCCCAGGGAGGCATAATCCTGTCGGATGAAAATATCATTCGCGCGCTCAACGATCTGCCGGAATTTTTCTTCACTTTCCTTGAGGGCTTCCTCGGCTTGTTTGCGTCTGATGATCGAGCCTAATTCTGAAGAGATCATTTCAAGTCTTTTTAGATCCTCGGGCGCGAAAGACGCACTGCTGGAAAGTTCCAAAAGTCCGACACTCTCGTCATTGGAGATCAAAGGAATGCAGATCACGCTATGTATGGCCAGTTTACGGGCGATCGTCGGGATCAGTTTCTTCAGGTGTCTGTTTTCTGTAAACTCTTCGATCAGGCGCATGATCTCTTTGGGATCGTCGATCAACTGGAATTTCTTGCGTTCCAGGATCTGACGGTAAACACTCTGAGGATTCAACTTGATCTTGATCGAAGGGATCTTAAACCCAATTTTTTCCTCGATCCATTTGATCATTACAGATTCCAATTGCAAGCTCTGCATCTCAAGTTGCTGTTTATCCTCACTTAACAAGTAGACGGTCGCGCCGTAACTGGAGAATAACCTTTTGGCTTCTTGATTAAGTGCCAGCAGACTTTCTTTCAATGTGTCGCCGCGGTTAACAGAATCGTTCAACGCCTTAAGCAAGAGTAAGTCGTCCGATTTCTTTTGTACATCCTCCTCGTCTCGCTTGCGTTTGGAGATGTCTTGTCCAAAAACGATGCTGATCGTCTCTCCATTTAATTTGATCTGCGTCGAGGTGGATTCTGTTTCACAAATTTCTCCATTTTTCTTGATTACCTTAATTTCCATCAATGGGTTTGGTTTCCCCTGGTCTATTTCAAAAATACGGTTGAGTATTTTCTTTTGCGAATCAGGGTGGATCATGGATAAAACATTCGTGCCCACAAACTCATCCAAAGTTTGGGCTCCAAATAGTTTAAGGCCAGCGTTATTTGCGTAAAGGAATTTACCTTGTTGAACAAGCATGATGCCAATGGGGGCGTTTTCCACGAGAGTGCGATAGCGTTCTTCACTCTCATGTAAAATATCTTCGGCGTGTTTACGGTCAATAGCCAGCGCGACCTGAGAAGCTACCGTGGTTAGAAACTCTTTGTCTTTTTCGGTGTAACAGTTTTCGTCCTCGTAGTTTTGGACAAAAATTACACCGATGATTTGATCGCCGTTTTTAAGAGGTGCGCCCATCCAACTGGCGCTCTCCTTACCGATCAATTTAAAATCTCCGTGTCGGATACGCTTTTTAAATTCTTCATCCCTCAAGATGAGGGATTTACCCGTCTTATAGACGTGCTCGGTTAAGCTGTTTTCCAGCTTCGAAGGTTCCAGGGGCAGGTCATATTCGTCTACAACATAGATTTCCTCGAATAGACAGGAATCCCGGTTAAAATACACAACCGAGATATTCCTAGCATCGATCACCTTGGCGATTGAATTATGAGTGATGGTCAGGAATTCTTGAAGGTCTTTGCTTTCACCCAACCCGCGCATGATCTCATATAGTACCTGCCGTTCGAATTCAGCCCTTTTACGTTCGGTGATGTCGCGCGCGACTCCTTTCAGTTCAACACTCCCCGAATCCGGGTTGTGATTTAGACTGGTAACGATCTCAGTCCAAACTGTGGTGCCGTCCTTGCGGTGGAACTCCAATTCGTCAGTGAAGTAATCATTCGCGGAGATCTGGCCTTGATTGAAACGGTCGGCTCGGGCGCTCACTTCCTGTAAGAACCGTTTGAGGTTTCCATCGATGGAGCGCAAACTTGAAGGAGCATCGAGGATCTCTTCCGCCGAAAACCCAAGTAATGTTTTTACAGACGGACTGATGTAGGTTAATTTTCCTGTTCCAGTATCCAGCGTCCAGATGATATCTTTCATGTTCTCGGTCAACAGGCGGTACTTTTCTTCGCTCTTGCGGATCGCAAGTTCCGAATTACGCCGTTCTCCAACATCGGTTAGCACGGCGAGTACCGCGGGTTTTTTTGAAGCGATATTGGGTAACGGGCGTTTAACAAATTGGACAAACATACGCCCTTTGGCGGCTAATTCGATCTCCACTTCCGGTTCGACCCACTCCTTTGAGGAGCGAATGACTTCTTGATCCTGTTGTCTTACCAGTTCTCCCAACTCTGGAGCGTCACCCAGCTCCAGATCAGTTTTTCCCACAATCTCTCTCTTGGTTGTGCCCATCGCCTCGGCGAAAGCCTGATTGGATAATCGGTACCTTCCATCAATGTCCCTCACAAATACAAAATTGGGAATCGTATCCAGCACCAATTCCAGGAATTGGCGATTTTCCGCCATTTCGTGTTCCGCGATGATTTCTTTTGAAATGTCTGTGACCATTCCAAGGTTGTATAAGAATTTCCCATGCGCGTCTGTCACTTTGTTGACCAACAATTTCGCCCAGATCTCGCCGCCATCCTTGCGGATATAACGTTTTACTTCTTTATAAATTTGGATGTCGCCCGCGACCAGTTTCCTTACCTGGTCAGAATCTCTTTCGATGTAATCAGGATGGGTGATATCCAGAAAACCCAACTTTCGCAACTCGCTTTCAGAATACCCGACCATGTTGCAAAAAGCCTGGTTCGCGGTGATAAATTTATTATCCGGTCCGGCTGTAACGATACCCACCGGGCTTTTTTCGAAGATACGTTGAAATCTTTCATTTACCACATGGGATTCGTCAGCGGTGAGGATGCGCTGCAAGGCAATCGCCGCTTCATTGACCAACGACTCGACCAATTCCCAGGATTCGCCAATCTGTTCCTGTAGCAAAAATGTAAACCCGCCAAAATCTTTCTCGTGCCAACCTAAACCCATAATGTAAATGTGGCGAATACTTAGCGCCTTCTCGATCCCTTTACAGACCGGGCGGGGGACTTTCCGGGTTAATACTTCATACAAGCCTTTTTCATAATGACTTAGTTTATTGGCGCGCCATACTTTAAGATCGTCCGGATCGATATCCTTGATCGAAACTTGATTATTTTTTAAAGAAAAATGGAGACGTTTCGCTAGATCCTCAACCCGATCTTCCAATCCATAAAACCCGGCAATTTGCATGGCTTGGGCGGAAGCGTCGATTCGACTGGCGACAACAAAACCATTTTCAATAATTTTTTTGAGGCCGGTACCTACAACATCGAAAAGTTCATCCAAGCGGGACGATTGTAGAATCTTGCGGTGAGTGTCGTAAAAGATTTCCTTTTTCGCTTCGAGTCGTTTTCTGGAGGTGATATCGGTGTGGGTACCCACCATCTCGATGGGTTCGCCTTTTTCATTACGGGCGATCACTTTTCCACGAGTCAGAATGTAACGATACTCTCCAGATTTTGTCCTGATACGGCATTCAACATGATATTCAAAATCCGGGATGGACATGGATTTTTGCAGCTGCTCGTTTAATGCGGCACGGTCATCCGGGTGGATTGAATCAACAAATTTTTCGATCGTGGGTTTAAATTCACCTGGTTCATAATCAAGCATGGTGAACCACTTGTTGCTCACCACCACATCACCGGTCAAGATATTCCAATCCCAATACCCTTCGTTGATCGCCTCAAGGGTTTTCGTGAGTTTGATGTCACTTGCCTGCCTGATCTTTTCCGCTTTGAGTCTTTTAATTACCTGCGAGGCCTGATTGACAATGGTTTCGATCACCGAGGTGTATTCCGAAATATCCGCGTCATTCAGCACAGCAACACCACCAAAATGACGCCCCTCCGAAACCAGTCCCATCATAAAGATGTATTTGAGCGGAAGTTGTTTTTCGGCGAGTTCACACATGCCTTTCGGCACCTTGCGCATCAAAAGGTCGTAAAGCGATTTTTCGTGACGTTTTAACTTTCCCGAACGGAAGATTTCAAGCCCGTAAGGGGGCGCTTTGCTTAAGGAAAAGGAGATCTTAAGTGGGTCAATTTTAAATTTATCAATCAAATCGGTGTAAGCCTTGCCCACCCCATGCAACCGATGGATAGTAATTTTGTCGCGCTCTTCATCCACGATGGTCGTGCCGACGATACCGCTGCCGACCAATTCTCTGATCTTTTGGCCGATCAGGGTATAAACCTGGTCAATATCTTCCATCTCGGCCAGCCTGGATTGAGTTTCAGATAGGATCAACAACCTGCGGTCGAATTGTTTTTGCTGCGTGATGTCAGTCAAATAGGAAAAGGCTCCAGCAAACCTGCCATTTTCATCCAAAATAGGATTGGCAGTGATCAACATCCAAATATCGCCATTCTTTTTAGTCTTAAATCGGCGTTCGTATTGTTCTGATTTCAAAGCGCGGCGGTTCTCCAGCCGGGTGCGGTGATCCGCGGCGTCCTCGGCGTACATGAAGGTGAAAGCCTGTTTGCCTAAAATCTCTTTTTCGCTGTATCCAAGTAACGCACAAAGGTGTTGGTTGACATAGGTGATATTAAAATCAGCATCCATCGCCCAAACGCCTTCAAATGATTTTTCGATCATCTGTTGGTAGGAGGGGATCAGAGTTGGATGAATAGGGTTGGTAAGTTTACGCGCGGCCATAACATTCCCCCATGTGAGTTACCTTTAAAAATCGATCCATCAGCATCATTGAACGGTGAACTCCTAGATCAAGCGGGTTTGCCCGGAAGTAGGTGTCCGGTTTTACGAATAATTTGCTTGAGCGCAACATATGGTTCAGGAGACGTTCCATCGCTTGGATATAAGTTTACAATAGTCCGCGTTTTGAAACAAGGTGGGCTGATTACATCTACTCTACAATTTATTCGATAGGGGTGTATTTTTTTTGTTTTTTTGTCGGTGAGCTCAGTACCCCCCAAATAAAAATTTTCGTAGGGTGCGCCGTTGGCGCACCAATCATTACGAAAATAATTGATATTACGACAAATGGGAAATTCTCGTGGGATTAAAAATCGAGCCCACCCAACAAAAACCCGCGTAGGGTGCGTTCGCAACGCACCAATAACCGGGTAAATTACAGAAATCACCACCAATGGGTAATTCTGGTGGGTTCAAAAAACGAACCCACCCTACAAGAACTTCTACAATTTTTTCGACAGGGGTGTTTTTTTGGTTTTTGTAGGGTGCGCCAACGGCGCACTATCACAAATTTAATGCTGGTGGGCTCACAAACCGAGCCCACCCTACAAAACGGAAAACAAAAAACTCCTGTGAAAGGAGTTTTGATTCTTGAATCCGTAGGGTGTGCCGCGGGCGCACCAACACAAGTTTAATTCTATCTGAAGAAAATCCGGCACGGAACCACCTGCCAGCAGCCCTGCAGCAGTGCGGCCAATGGCAATG
>CAZUXF010000024.1:0-33080 GCA_964624535.1 uncultured Anaerolinea sp.
GCGACCAGGGGATGATGTTTGGCTACGCCTGCAACGAAACCCCCACCCTGATGCCGATGCCCATCTACCTGGCGCACAAGCTCACCCGCCGGCTCGCGGAAGTGCGCAAGAACGGCACGCTGCCCTGGCTGCGCCCCGACGGCAAATCGCAGGTGACGGTGGAATACGCCTACGGCAAGCCCGTGCGCGTGGACACCGTTTTGATCAGCACCCAGCACGCCCCCGAGGTTTCGCACGCCGAGATCACCGAGAGCATCATCGAGCATGTGATCAACCCCGTCATCCCCGCGGAACTGCTCGATCAGCAGCCCAAGATCTACGTCAACCCCACCGGGCGCTTCGTCATCGGCGGGCCGATGGGAGACGCCGGGGTGACCGGCCGCAAGATCATCGTCGACACCTACGGCGGCATGGGCCGTCACGGCGGCGGCGCTTTCTCGGGCAAGGATCCCACGAAGGTGGACCGCTCCGCGGCGTACGCCTGCCGCTGGGTGGCCAAGAACGTGGTGGCCGCCGGCCTGGCTGACCGCTGCGAGATCCAGGTGGCGTACGCCATCGGTGTGGCGCACCCCCTCAGCATCAATGTGGAGACTTTCGGCACCGGCAAGATCGCCGACGAGAAGATCGCCGACCTGATCAGCAAGACCTTTGACCTGCGCCCCGGCGCCATCATCCGCGACCTGGACCTGCGCAAGCCGGTCTACCAGAAGACGGCAGCTTACGGCCACTTCGGCCGCGACGACGTTGACTTCGCCTGGGAACGCACCGATAAAGCGGCGGCGTTGAAAAAGGCTGCGGGATTGTAAGCAAGCAGAGAATCGAGATTTGAGAATCGTAGAAGGGCGGCCTCGGGTCGCCCTTTTTTGTTTGAGACTAAACCCCGGCTCACACAGCGTCACAGAGCCACGGAGGGAAGAACCAAAAACCTTAACCACGAAAACTCAAAAGGCACGAAAATCTAGTTGTAAAAGGGAAGTACCTCTCGTAAAAAAATCCAACTCACACAGAGGCACAGAGCCACGAAGGGAAGAACCAAAAACTTTAACCAAGATAACTCAAAAGGCACGAAAATTAGCGATCAGTGAACGGTTGTTTCCTTTGATGTAGACCGGTAAAGGCTCAAGGTTTTGAGAGAAATTGTTGATATTCTGCCAGTTTTCCCTCATTGATTGACCAACGTTTAATCTCGGTCAAATCAATTTTGGCGTGTTCCTTGATCAATCTGGCCTGGGCGAGACATTGCAGATCGCCCCAATGATAAAATGCCGCAAGACGGTCTTTGACCGAATCTGTAGCGGAGATAATTTTCAAGGTTCCCGTCTGTAATTTCACTCTTTCTGTTTTCTGGACGGGCTCCGCACCCACATTCAATGGGCCGGGTGGAAATTCAACGACAACACTCGAACCGGGATAAATGAAATGGCGTCCGTCTTCGATAAAGCCGATTTCAGTCATAACCCTTTTGATCTTTTCAGGATGAACCCGATATTCATTGACCAGGTCAATATCTTTGGATATATACACGTTATTCGAATAGAAACCCGTAGCGGCCCCGCCTGAAAGCGTCACATGGATGCCGTAATCTTCCAAACAAGTGGTTACGAATGCCGCAACTTCAATCTGCGTCATTTCGGGGATCGGTTTCATAACGGCTTTCCGGAGCGTCTCGGTCTGCGGCGGTTCATTTGCAAGCGTTCGATCTCGCCGGGTGGATAGAAGCGAAAGGCTTTTTCCAATAAGGCTTTCAACTCGGGCAGGAACGCGTAGGACGGATTAAACTGAAAAACCCGGGTCCTTCCTTCCAGAAAACTGACCAGCACGCCCCCTTCTTCAAGTTTTTTTAGTTGTACTTGAATTGGGGCGTAATCCGTTTCAAAAAACGCCGCGATTTCGCTGGCATACCCTTTTTGGCGCGCGATGAGATAAATAAGAATGCGTTCTGTGTTTTCTGAATTTATCAAGGGTGTCAACATCATTTCACCTCTTTCTAATCCGCATTACATTTATTTAATGTAATATTACCTTATTTTAATGTGATTATACAACTTTCACAAAAGAATGTTCCCATCAACTCAGAAATCTTGAGCGCCCTCATCTTGCATCACCCCCTGAGCATCAACGTGGAGACTTTCGGCACCGGCAAGATCGCCGACGAGAAGATCGCCGAGCTGATCAGCAAGACCTTCGATCTGCGCCCCGGCGCCATCATCCGCGACCTGGACCTGCGCAAGCCGGTCTACCAGAAGACGGCGGCTTACGGCCACTTCGGCCGCGACGACGTCGATTTCACCTGGGAGCGCACGGATAAAGCGGCGGCATTGAGGATTGCGGCTGGTCTGTAAAAGAGCAGAGAATCGTAGAAGGGCGGCCGTCGCGATCTTTGCACACCCGAGCGGTCTATGCGAGAGGTGAACGGTCGCCCTTTTTTGTTCACCTCGCAAAGTACACCAAAATAGCGAGCGATGTGTGCAAGAAGTGCCCTTTAGTGAGGTGTCTGGTGATGTGCAAATCCCGGGAGTCTGGAAAAAGACTCCCGGGATTTTGGGGTTCATTATCTTTTTTAACCTTACTCCATGAGAATTGAAGTTTTACATTCGGGATATTTGCTGCAAACATAAAACTTCTGTCCAACATGCGGGCCGGCATTTGAAACACGGATGTTGAATTTCGCTCCACACTTTGGGCAGTTGTCGCGATTCATCACCACCCGATATTCGATTGGCTTGTCCTGCGAGATATTCTGTGGTTGCAATTGCGGTTTTTCTATTGGAGGCATGCCTGGCAGCAGCGCTTGGCTGAAAACTCCTTCAAGCTCGCCCGTGCTGTAGGCATTTTTAGCCTTGACTCTCACCAGCGGCAAATTTGCCATTTCGAACACCGTATTCACAAAAACGTCTCGGTCAATGCGATCAGGGCGTTGATGTGAGGCATCATCCAGTTCAATACCGAAAAGGATGCGCATGGTGGTGGCATCACACACGATGAAATCCACCCGTTTTTGCGAAATGCGATGAAACGCTGACCAATAATGACGTTTTGTGGTGACTAAAAAAACTGCCGAAAGCGAGACCTGCGGACAGACCATGTAATGCTCGCCTAGGACTTTTTTTGAAACCAGGTAGAAGGAGTGCTCCGCTTCGGTGAGAAACCGTTTACTCAGTGCATAGGGATAAGGCACTTCACCTGCTTTGTAGTGATAAGAATTAGTCTCTTTGTCATCCGAACGGAAAAGATCAAGAATAAGAGATAGGCAGCCGCGGTTGTTTTTTGAAGTCATCGATGTTGCTCCCGTAATTCAATGTCCTTGATCACATAAGTGCATCAAGGTTTAACAATGCAAGAACTTATGCTCTTGTATAGATTCATTAATCATAACGTTTCTGACGAATTTTTTCTTCTCTTAAAAAATCATAAAGCTCCCAATTATCAAGGCAAATATCGTTTAATTTCTTTTCAAATTTAATTTCGTCTTCTGGTATTGTGCAATCTCGATTTATGTAAGGTTCATTATCATGGTGAACTTCAAGAAATCTTGGCGTTTCAGAAAAACAATCTCTCTTTTTGTTCCTCGAATGATCCTGTGTTCCTTGAATGCGCATTTTCGGCATCGCTTTTGCGATTAATTTTGTGCAATATTGATATTCTTCTTGAGTTAATTCTTTTTTATGGTTTTTAATTTCTTCGTTATAACAGGCAATTGTACTAAATTGATTTATTTCATTAGATAACCGAAAGATTTCAATAATTGTTTTGATATTAAGAGTTATGTCATATCGATTTTGTAAGCAATTGATTACTTCAAAATGCCCAATAATGTTAAGTAGCGTTTCATAATCATGTTTACTAACTATTTTTCCTGTCTCTAGATCATTTAAAACCTGGTCTTTTTCCATTCTCCCTCCTCTAGGAATCATTTTCCTCTTAACTGTACCTGGTGCTCCTCCTATTGTTACTTGTATAATAAATTGTACAAGTAAAACCTTAGGGCAGGTTTGAATGATAAGAGAATACTATTCAGATAGCATTTTTAGTTTTCAAAAATCAACCCCAGATACAATCCTCGGAAAACTTGTTTCAAACAACGAATTTCCAATTGAATTAACTCAAAGGGAGGCATGGATAGAGGAAATTGCAATCCTTCAGAAATGTCTTGTCAATTTTTCAGGAAAGGTTTTCTTTGAGTATTCAATCCCTAGAATGGGTAAGCGTATAGATGTTTTATTATTAATAAAATCTGTAATATTTATCCTCGAATTCAAGGTCGGTGAAAAAAACTTCCCCCAATATGCGATAGATCAAGTATGGGATTATGCACTAGATTTAAAGAATTTTCACGAGCAAAGCCACGACTCATTGATTGCTCCTATACTGATTTCCACAAATTCAAAGAACCAATTTACAGAAATCAGTATGACTAGATCAGTTGATAATGTGTTTAATCCAATCAAGTGTAATACTGAACAAATTACGGAGGTTATTAATGGCGTGATTCTTCTATCCGAGAATACCTCAATCGATATTCCAAAATGGGAAGAGTCAAAGTACCACCCAACACCGACTATCATCGAAGCTGCTATGGCTCTTTATAAGGGACATGATGTGCAGGAAATTTCTAGAAAAGATGCCTCTGCGAAAAATCTTGTTGAAACTACTCAAGCTTTATCAGAAATTATCAGTAATTCCAGGGAAACTAATCAAAAGAGTATTTGTTTTGTAACCGGTGTACCCGGAGCAGGTAAAACTCTTGTAGGTTTGAATATCGCTGCTAAAAACATGAATATGGGAAAAGACCTTTATAGTGTTTTCTTATCAGGAAACGGCCCGCTGGTTGCAGTCCTTCAAGAGGCCTTAGCACGAGATCGAGTACTAAGCGAATTAAAAATAGGCAAAAAGCTAACTCTCTCTACTTCAAGGTCAAGGGTAAAAGCCTTTATCCAGAATGTACACAACTTTAGAGATGAAGCAATCACCGATAAAAATAATCCGCCTATTGAACATGTTGCTTTATTTGATGAGGCACAGCGTGCATGGACAAAAGAACAGACACATAATTTTATGCTAAGGAAAAAACACATACCGAATTTTAATTTTTCTGAGCCGGAATTTTTAATTTCCTACATGGATCGCCACAAAGATTGGGCAGTTGTTGTGTGTCTGGTCGGTGGTGGGCAAGAAATTAATACGGGCGAAGCAGGTATTAGTGAGTGGATTGATGCAATAAACCATTCGTTTTCAAATTGGTCTGTTTTTATTTCCTCTAAGCTCACAGATTCAGAATATGGTGCAGGGGAAATTTTAAAAAAATATTAATAACCGAGTTAATGTTACAACCATCGATGACCTACATCTTGCTGTTTCACTACGTTCTTTTAGATCTGAAAAGGTTTCGTTGTTAATTAAACAGATATTAGACTTAGAAATTCAAGAAGCTAGAATTACACTTAAAAAAATAAAATCTAAATATCCGATAGTAATCACTAGAGACGTTAATAAAGCAAAACTTTGGCTCAGGGAAAATGCTCGGGGAACAGAAAGATATGGCATGGTTGTATCATCCCAAGCCTACCGTTTAAAACCATTATCAGTTGACATTCGTCCTGAAATCAATCCCATTCATTGGTTCCTAGAAGAAAAAACTGATGTTCGGTCATCCTATTTCCTTGAAGATGTTGCAACAGAGTTCCAAATTCAAGGATTAGAACTAGATTGGACTTGTTTAGTTTGGGATGCAGATTTTAGGTATAGGCCTAGCGGTTGGGATGAGTATTCATTTGTGGGTAGTAAATGGAATAAGATTAAATCTGTCACAAGAAAGAATTATCTTAAGAACGCATACAGAGTTTTATTAACAAGAGCAAGACAAGGAATGGTTATTGTAGTTCCGTATGGAAATACTGAAGATACGTCCCGTAAAGTTGAATATTACGATACAACATATGAATACCTTCGTGATATTGGATTCTCGGTTATATAATCCCTTAGCATAATTTTTTCGAGAATAAACAATCCGATACAATTTGCTTAAAATAACCGGTGTGAAAAATAGTCTCTTCAAAATAAAAACACTATAAATTCCTTAGGCCTCTCTCCCCGCTCGCGCCATGGCTAATTCTCGCCCGGGGCTTCGGTTTGCACTCACCCACGGCGTTTACGCGCATCCAACAGGTGCAGCAGCGAAACGATGTACCACGTAACCCCCACGGCGATGACGCCGAGCAGGGCGCGCTGTCCCCTTAATAAAAGTATCTTTTTTTCTTTCATGGTTTATAGCTATAATTAATTTCCAGCAATCCTAAATCCACCCTTAAACTCGCTATAATAAATGTATGAACTACGTTGATCTACAAAACAAGCGTCAATTTATCCACCAGATCGCGGAAAAGCACGGTGCGAAGTGTATTCACGTGTTTGGGTCGGTTGCCCGAGGTGAGGCCGATGCGCAAAGCGACATCGATTTTCTGGTGACGCTCGCCGAAAACCGAAGTCTATTTGACCTCGGCGGGCTGCAATACGATCTGCAAGAATCCCTGGCCACCCCCGTGGATGTGGTCCTCGAAGAAGGTTTAAGCGAAGAATTTCGATACGCCATTTTGTCTTAAGCGAAGGTCTTATGAGAGACGATCTTCAGCGTTGCCAAGACATGCTTTTTATGATCGAAAAGGTCGAGTAAAAATCAATATTTGTAATCTCATCTAGATTCCCTTAATCTCAATCACCCAAACCATAAATCCTCACCCCTCCACCACCACCCCGGCCCCCGGCACGGAAGCGTCTCGGGCGGCGATTTCGGCGCGCATCTCCTTCGTCAGCGTGCGCAGCGAAAGGATGTGCGCGGTGACGCCCACGGCGATCAGGCCGAGCAGGGCGCGCACCCACCAGCTTTCCACGGCGAAGACGGCCGAAGTTCCAATGGTGAGCCACAAGAAGACCAGCGACACGGCCTTGGTGCTGGCCGGCACCGCGCGGTAGAGCCGGTAGTCGCGGATCAGCCGGCCGATGACCGGGTGGTTCATGATCCAGGTGTATAGGCGCTCCGAGCTGCGGGCGAAGGCCGCCGCGGCGAGCAGGTAAAAAACGACGGTGGGCAGCACCGGCAAGAACGCGCCGAGCGTCCCCAGGGCGAGGCAGACGCACCCGGCGGCGATCCACAATATTTTACGCAGGTTGGATAGTTTCATCGGGTTGATTATAAACGAATCGGGGCAGGTCCGAGACCCGCCCCGACGGTAATTGACGATGATCAGGGAACCATCAGGAGCGGGTCGATGCTCTTGATCGAGGGCGCGCCGTAATTGAGTTCTTGCGGCAAAATGGTGTAGGTGATGGTGGAGGTGAAGCCCTGGGGGAAGCTCTCCCAGCCGTCGTAGACCGCATCTTCAAAATAGTAGCCGATGGTGACGGTGTGCGGTTCGTTGAGATTGAAACCCTTGATCGTCACCGCGATCCACGCGCCGGGGTATTCCGTTTCGTCGTCTGCAAACATCTGCGCGGTGTCTTTGACGATGTAAGCTGGATCGTAATAGCTGACGCCGTCCACATCCAGCACCCAGACGATGCTGGCGAGGTTCTCAGAGAGGTTCTCGTCATCCAGGGCAACCCAGCCGTTGCTCATTTTGACCACGGCATCGTAAGGCACCCTGACCTCGTAGGATTCACTCGACTCGTCACCGGTCAGACCGTCCAGGTCGACGGCCTCAGGGCAATCAGCGGCGTAGAGGCAGGGGGCGATGACCAGTGGCGTCCAGGCCGCGGGCGGCGCCGGGGATTTCGGCGTGGCGGTGACGTAGATGGTTTCGGGCGTGATCACCGGTGAGGTGAAGCCGTTGATGATGTCTTGCACCGTCTGCGGGATGATGGCGCAGCCCACCGTCAACACCAGCACCGCCAGAACCAAAAAGGAGACCCAAAACCGTGATGTGCGCCGCATACGTCCTCCAAACCGAGAAGATGTGGGCATTAAGGCCCACATCCATTAAACAACAAAACCGTGAAAAATAGTAGGGGCGACCGGCACCACTCGCTTCGCTCGGGTGTGCAAAAACCGCGACCAGCCGACCCCACGAGAATATTATTCCTCCTGGTCGGGCAGGCCTTCGGGGACGGGAGCGTCGCCGTAATTCAACACCTCGCGCACCTGCGAGCCATGCTGCTGCGGGCCGATCATGCCCTGCTCCTCGAGCGTATCCACCAGGCGGGCGGCGCGGGTGTAGCCCACGCGCATCTTGCGCTGCAGCATCGAGATACTGGCCTTGCCCTCGCGGCGGACGATCTCGAGGGCGTTGTTGAGCAGCGGGTCGGCGTGGCGGTCTTCCTCGCCGAAAAGCTCGCCCTGTTTGAGCGGTGTGCCGGGCACATACGTGTCCATCATCACCGAGCCGGAATCTTCACCGCTCTCGGTGCCGCGGTTCATGGCGATCACCCGCCAGGTTTCCACCAGACGCTGGATCTCTTGATCGGAGACGTAAACACCCTGCAAACGCACCGCGGCAGGCGCGTCTGGGGCCTGGTAGAGCATGTCGCCCTTGCCGAGGAGTTTCTCGGCGCCGGGCTGGTCGAGGATCACACGGCTGTCCATGTTGGAGGCCACCATGAAAGCCACACGGGCCGGGAAGTTTGCCTTGATCAAACCGGTGACCACGTCCACGGAGGGGCGCTGGGTGGCGATGATCAAATGGATGCCGGTGGCGCGGGCCAGCTGCGCCAGGCGGGTAATGCTGCGCTCGGTCTCGTCCGGGGCGAGCATCATCAGGTCGGCGAGTTCGTCAATGACGATCACCAGGTAGGGGATGTGCTCCTCGCCCTTACGGTTGTAATCCACGATGTTGCGCGCGCCGGCCTTGGCAAATTTCTTGTAGCGCGAATCCATTTCGCGCAGCACCCATTGCAGGGCGCCGACCACGCGCTCGGCATCCACCACCACGGGGGCAAGCAGATGCGGGATGCCGTTATAGCCGGTCAGCTCCACGCGCTTGGGGTCGACGAGCAGCAAGCGCAAATCCGCGGGGGAGTTGTGCAGCAGCAGGCTGGTGAGAATGGCGTTGACCAGCACGGATTTGCCGGAGTTGGTGGTGCCGGCCACCAGCATGTGGGGCATGGCGGTGAGGTCGGCGCAGACCGGCTTGCCGGCCACGTCCTTGCCGAGGGCGAAGCGCAGCGAAGATTTGATCTTGCGGAAAGCCTCGTTCTCGAGCAGTTCACGCAGCGAGACGAGGGTCAGTTCCGTGTTGGGCACCTCGATGCCCACGTACGCCTTGCCGGGCACCGGCGCCTGGATGCGAATGGACGGCGCGGCCAGGGAAAGGGCCAGGTCATCTGCCAGACCGACAATCTTGGAGACACGCACACGCGTGCGGCCGGCACGGTTCTCGATGAAGTCAGGCTCGACGCCGAACTGCGTCACGGCCGGTCCGCGGTGGATCTCGACGATGTGGCCGGGGGAGCCGAAGGATTCGAGGGTCTCCTCGATGATGCGGGCGCGGTCCTTGTCGTAATGCGACTGCACACCCGCCGGGGTGGCCGGGTCGAGGATATCCGCGACGGCGGGCAGCGGCCAGGGTTTTGCCGATCTGGCGGCGGTCACACCCACATGCACGGTTGGCGCGGACGTGGAATTTTCAGTAGATTGGGGAGTTAAGGATTGAGCGGTTGAGCGGACGGTTGGCACCCGGCCGGTTTCTTCACGGCGCTGACGGGCCAGGTTCGCGCGTGAAGTCTCGGGGTTGTGTTCGAAGGCGTTAAAACCTTGCGGCAGTACGGCGATTTCTTCTTCGTCAGCCGCCGAAGGGGTTGGGTACGAACGAACGCGTTCACGCGGATAGGGAATGGCTTTTTGTTGAAAACCTTTTTCCAGGCGGCGCCCGCGCAACAGATTGACCAACGCGGGAAGCGGCACGTCAACGATAAAAAGCGTGGAGATGAGCAGCCAGGCGATCAAGACCACCACTTCCCCGGCGGCGCCGAGGCTGTCGCGCAGAATGAAATCGAAGAGACCGCCGATGAACCCGCCACCTAGACCGGCGCGAGCTGAGTCGAAACCGCCGCCATCCACAAGATGAAACCAGGCAAGGATATTGAGATAGAGCAAGAGCACGCCAATCACTCGTCCACCCGAAAGCCGGGGCAGCCGATCCACTTTGCGCAGCAAGAGGAACAAGCCCAAGGCTGTCATGCCAACAGGCAGGATGAACCCGCCCCACCCGGCGATCTGCGCCATGGTCTTGGCGACCCAACCGGTGAGCGAGCCGTTATCGCGCGCGAAAAAAGCCACCAGGCTCAGGATGCCCGCGATCGCGATCAACCCGCCGATGAAATCCACTTTTTGCTCGGTGGTCAAATTGACCGAGCTGATCAGTTTGGCGGATTTCTTCGATCCGCGTTTGGAAGGTGCGGCGGATTTTTTGGAGTAAGACGAGCGTGAGTACGAAGACTTGGGCATGGGTTCTCTCTTGAGGTTAAATCAATAATCGACAACCGATTGGTTGCAGTATTCATACCATAGTTTTCGTTGGGAATTAGCCGAAGGGGTGGGAGAGCTTTTCCAGCACCTTGCGGGTGTTCTCAAAAGCCAGTGGAGGGAGCGCGTCCAGGTCAAACCATTCAGCGGCGTCAGCGTCATCTGCGGCGGCGAGTTGGCCAGCCTGAATCTCCGCACGATACACCAGTAAAATGTCGGCGCCCCGGGGATGTTCGCGGCCTGACCGCACGTCGAACAGGTCAGAGATGACAACGGTCAAACCGGTCTCCTCAAGACATTCGCGGATCGCAGCCGCCTGAGGGTCTTCGTAGGCGTTGATGAACCCGGCCGGGATGCTCCACAGACCGAGGTAAGGTTCCATCACGCGGCGTACCAGTAACACTTCGTGACCGCGCTGCAGGAGAACACCCGCAGCCACTTTGGGATCCGCGTAGTGCACCCAACCGCAAACCGGGCATGTGGGGCGCAACTCTCCCATCTGGGTCGTCAAGACCAGGGGTGTGGCGCACTTGGGGCAAAACTTAAAAGGCGAGTGGGTATGCATGGCTAGCGCCTGCGAAAAACGAAGGAGAGGATGCCAGAAAGAAGGGCGATCCCTCCCAGACCAATCATCCACCAGGTAGCGGCGGGTAAGGTTTTTCTGAGTGGTTGTGTCGCGAGGTCTCGCGCGTTGTCAGCGGCAGCGGCTTGCGGCAAGCCAAGTATGAGCGTCGAAGGATCAACGTTTTGGTTTTCGGTTGTTTGGGCTGAAGGATCTTTCAGGGCGGGTTCTTCAACAGGTGGCAACGCCATGGTGGTGGAGGGCTCACTGCCGCCACCATAACCACCTCCCCCACCTTTACCATCCGCGTAAAGACCCGGGCTCCAAAAGATGATCATGGGCGGGGTCGAGTCTTCCGCCGCGGTGCTCATGGCGGATTCAGAGGCGGCTGGCACGGCGGCCAACATCGGCTCGGCGGTCTTCGCGCGAAGTAGCGATGGGATTCCATTTTGAACGGCAAAAAGGATGACCATTGCCAGGGTTGCGACCGCGGAAGCGAACCCGAAAACGGGTTGAACGCGCGGCTTGTGTGTCGGCGCTGAAATTGTTTTTGGAGAAAGGGTAAAGTTGCGCGGAGCGCGGCGCTGCGGTAAAGCCCGCAACATGCGACGGGTATATTCCAATTCTTGATAAGAACGTTTGAAGTCCGTGTCGGAATTAAGCCGGGTTTCGAGTTTAGCGGATTCTTTTGGGTTCAGGCGGCCGTCTAGATGCGCGGAAATTGCCAGCCAGTCTTTGGGGGATAATCGTACATTCATTCGCGCACCTCACCCTTAAGACGGAATTGGGTGGGTAGAAGTTCCTGAAACCCCTGCAAACAATCACGCAATTTGAGGCGTCCCCGAGCCAGGCGACTCTTGACCGTTCCGAGCGGCGTTCGCACAGATTCGGCGACCTCGTCGTAATCCATGCCTTGCACATCCACCAGCACCACCACGGCGCGGAAGTCTACCGGCAAGTGTTCGAGGCAATGCTGCAGGGCGTGCTCCAACTCAGCCTGCTCGACAGTGGATTCCGGCGAAAGATCGTCCGAGGCCATCCACTCTGGAGAATCGATCTCCTCTTGGTCTTCAGCGTTGAGTGGTTCCAGCGGAGTCGTCGGTCGGCGTTTCTGGCGGCGCAACTCATCATAACAACCGTTGGTCACCATGCGCATGACCCAGGCTTTGAAAGATCCCCCACGATAAGTTGAGAGATTACGATACGCCGAAATAAACGCGTTTTGGACGGCATCGGCAGCCAGGTCGTCGTCATTAAGCATGCGATACGCTACATTAAACGCCAGGTCTTGATACGCCAAAACCAGGCGATTGAAGGCATCCAACTCACCTTGCATCGCGGATCGTACGAGTGCTTGTTCATCCATGAGATTAATTGTAATCCAGAAACACCACACGACACCATAATTTGCACTTTCACCTTATTTCCAGTAAACTCAGTGAGTTATGGATCTCAGTCTGACTTGTTTTGTCGGCATCGACCTGAACGTTCCACGCGGCAGCCTGACCCTCGCCGTTTTGGATGGTTCACGCCGGATCCAATTTAGGGGGACGATCCCGACCGAAGCCCTTGAGGAGAAGCTTTCTGGCAGCCAGGTGTTGATCGCGGCAATCACCGCGCCGATCACGCTCAACGAAGGGTTGATGTCAGACCTAAAAAATGGTCAACAGCCCACGCTTCTTCCTCTAAAGAATCGCGGATCCAATCTGCGTTTATGCGAGTTTGAAGTGATTAAGCGTGGTTTTTCCGCAACTAGAACTCCTTCATCGATTGAAGATTGTTCACCTGCCTTGCAACGCGCCCTGCGGTTTTCAAGCGAACTGGCCGCCCTTGGTTTTCAACGCTGGCCTTCACCAGGCGCGGAACGACAATTGATGGAAGTGCACCCAGATTGCGCCTATGCAGAATTGCTGGGCACCAAACTCAATCCGGCCAAAACTCTCGAAGGAAGCATCCAGCGCCAACTGCTGCTTCAGGAAGAACACGTCAACGTGCGCGACCCGATGATCTTTTTTGAAGAGATCACTCGCCATCGCATGCTCACTGGCAACCTACCCAACGGCATTCTGTTGGAAGTCACTGAGTTGAACGCTCTCGTTGCGGCCTACACCGCGTGGTCCGGCTACACGAATCCAGCCGGCGTCACCCGGCTGGGCGACCCCAATGAAGGCTGCATCATTCTGCCTGTCAGCACTCGCGCACGATAACTCCAATTCACTGAGAATCGTTACTTTGAAGACCCAAATGGGTTAATATACTGCTATTCTATAAATATATTTATTGGTGAGGAAAATGATGAATTTCAAAATGTGGTTACGAGCATTACAGGTCATCCCCAAGATCAGCAAGGAAGAATGGGATCAACTGGATCTGGTCTCACGCTGGCTGATCGCCACCCGCGCCGCGGTGCTGGTGATGACCCTCACCTCCGCGATCATCGCCGGCTTGCTGGCCGCCATCGGCGGATACCCCGAAGATCAACTCTTTTCTTGGCCGCGTTTTTTGCTGGTGGCCATTGGCTTGTACTTCGCACACGCGACCAACAACCTGGTCAACGACCTGACCGATTTCAAACGGGGCGTCGATAAAGATAATTATTACCGCACTCAATATGGTCCGCAGCCCCTCGAAAGCGGGTTGTTGACGACCAAACAACTGTTCAAGTACATCGCTGCAACTGGCGCGATTGCTGCAGCGGCTGGGCTCGTGCTGGTGCTCACCCAAAAATCCAGCCCGCAATCGGGCAACCCGTGGATCACGCTGGCGCTGACGCTTGCCGGGGTGGTCTTCGTGCTCTTCTACACCTGGCCGTTGAAATACATCGCGCTGGGCGAATTGACCGTCTTACTGGTTTGGGGACCGTTGATGATCGGCGGCGGGTTCTACGCCATCACGGGCGCGTGGTCTTGGGGAGCCGTGGCAGCCAGCCTGCCTTACGCCCTCGCCACCGTGACGGTGATCTTCGGCAAGCACATCGACAAGCGCCGTGAAGACAAAGAGAAGAAAATCTACACCCTGCCGGTGTTGTTGGGTGAAAGACTTAGCCGCAGCCTGGTGCTGGTGATGATGGCGCTGCAATACCTGCTGCCCATCGCCGCTATCTTCCTAATTCCACGTTACTATTCATGGATCATGCTGTTGGTATTGGTGACTCCGCTACTGCTGAAAAAGAAAGAGCGCGAGACGATTCTTTACATCTTCACCCACCCCCGTCCCACGGAAATGCCGGCGGAAGCCAGGGAATTTTGGCCCTTGTGGTACGTGGCGGCGGCTTTCATCCACACCCGGGTTTATGGTGGTGTGTTTATCCTGGCGATGATCTTGCAGACCGTGTTGTGGAAGGTAATCCACTAGACGCCTGCTTGACAGTGCCTTTCTGTTGGGTATAATCTATCCAACAAGACCTACCCGGGGAGTTGGGTTGACAGGCTTTTTCAGAGAGCCGGCGGATGGTGCGAGTCGGTAAAGCGTTTCAATTCATTCCACCCCGGTCACCCATCGGGTGGGTCGCCTTCGCAGGGGCCGCAAGTGCCGTAAGAAGGCCGGGCGCACCGTTACCGCACAAACAAGGCTCTCGAAACCGGGAGTGAAAGCAGGTGGCACCACGAGCGCCCCTCGTCCTGCAAAGGAGTGGGGCGTATTCTATTCACCGGGAGAGGTGCAGCATGTTAGATCTCAATTTGATCCGTGAAAACCCTGAAATCGTCAAGAAGAGCCTGGCTGACCGCCAAATGGACACCAGCCCGGTCGATGAGGTTTTAACCCTCGACACCGAACGCCGCGACCTTTTGACCCGGGTCGAAAAAATGAAGGCCGAACGCAACGCGGTCTCCAAAGAGATCAGCACCACCAAAGACGCCGCCGAGCGCAATCAAAAGATCAGCGCCATGCGCGAGGTCGGCGACGAGATCGCCCGCCTGGATGAAACCGTGCGCGGGGTTGATGAGAAGTTGAACTACCTGCTCGCTTCCATCCCCAACCTGCCTGACCCGGCCACCCCTTATGGCAAAGACGACAGCGAGAATGTGGTCTTACGCACCGTTGGCGAGCCGGCGAAATTTGACTTCCAACCCCTGCCCCACTGGGAGTTGGGCACCCGCCTGGGGATCATCGATTTTGACCGCGGCACCAAGCTGACCGGATCGCGTTTCTATATCTTGAACGGTCTGGGTGCGCGGCTTCAGCGCGCGGTAATCGCCTACATGCTGGATCTTCATATAAAACAGGGTTATGAAGAACGCTACACTCCTTTTATGGTGAAAGCCGAGACCCTCTTCGCCTCCGGGCAACTGCCCAAGTTTGCAGACAATTTGTATCATGATATTGAAGAAGATTTTTGGATGGTTCCCACCGCCGAAGTGCCCCTCACCGGTATGTACCGGGACGAGGTGCTCGAAGGCGCCACCCTTCCGCAACGCTTCACGGCATATACCCCCTGTTTCAGACGCGAAAAAATGAGCGCGGGCCGAGACGTCCGTGGCATCAAACGCGGGCACCAATTCGACAAAGTTGAGATGTATACCTACTGTAAACCGGAAGAATCGGCGCACGAATTGGAAAAGATGCTCGCAGACGCAGAAGCCACCTGCGCCGGTCTTGGCCTGCCGTACCGCATCAAGCGCCTTTGCACCGGCGACATCGGGTTTAATTCGATGATCACCTACGATGTGGAAGTTTGGGCGGCGGGTTGTGACGAATGGCTCGAAGTGTCTTCGGTTTCCAACGTGGGAGACTTTCAGGCGCGTCGCGCCAACATCAAATACAAACCCGAAGATGGTGGTAAGAACCGCCTGGTGCACACACTAAATGGCTCTGGTTTAGGCATGCCGCGCACGATGATCGCCCTGCTCGAAAACAACCAGCAAGCTGACGGCTCGATCAAGGTACCCGAAGTTTTACAGCCCTGGATGGGCGGCGCAATTGAGATTCGTTAACCGATAAATTATGGAAACCATCGCCCAATCCCCATGGTTCATCCCGATCCTTCTAGCCGTCATGGCGGTGGGGTTGCTCGGGTTGCTTTTCTACATCATCCCCGGGTTAACCATCATCTGGCTGGCGGTGCTGGCTTACGGAATTGTCACCGGCTTCAATTGGTATTCAGGCATCCTTTTCGGGGTTATCACCCTGTTGATGATTGGCGGCAACCTAGTGGACAACCTGATCATGGGCGACCAGGCACGCAAATCCGGCGCGAGTTGGCCAGCCATCCTGGTGGCTCTTGTTGCCGGTATTGCCGGTACTTTCATTCTGCCCCCGTTTGGCGGTCTCCTTTTCGCGGCGGTCGGAATCCTGGTTTTTGAGTGGATCCGCAAAAAGGATTTCAAGGAAGGGCTCAAATCAACAGGTGGAATCTTAAAAGGCTGTGGAATGGCCGTGGTCTTACGCTTTCTTATCGGATGTTTGATGATCGTCCTTTGGGGATTATGGGTGTGGTTGATAAAGTAATTAAAATGGCCTTCACAAGAAATTAATCCATTCTTAACTGAATCCTCATAGAACCGCCAACCTTTTATTGTAATAATAAAGAGGTTGGCGGATTTTTTTTATACGCTGGCGGGGAATTTCAATAACCAGGTTATTTCATGCTTAGAAAGAATGGACCATGAAAAAGAAACTACTCCGGTTGGACTCGTTGCAAGCTAAACTTGTGTTTGGGATCGGGTTAATCCTCATTGTGACTGGTGGAGTGATCATCGCCTACCTCTCGTCCATGTTCCAAAAGACCCTGATCGCGGACGCGGAGAAGATCATCCTGGAGCAGGCCAACCTTGAAGCCGCCAGGATCGAAAACAAGATCAACCTTGCCATGAATGTAACCACCACCCTGGCACACACTTTTGCTGCCAATCAAAACCCGGCAAACATCAATAAACTCACCCGGGGACAGATCGAGGTCACGCTTAAGGAAGTGTTGGACCGCAACCCGACGATTTTCGGTATTTGGGCGGCATTTGAACCCAACGGCGTAGACGGGGTGGATGCCCTGCACATCGATGACCGCAACAGTGATTCCACGGGTCGGTTTTCTCCTTACTGGGTGAGGAACGAAAAAGGTGAGATCACCGGGATTTACCCCATCGTGGAGTACGCCGAAGAAAGTTCGGGGTGGTATTATCGGTGTTCCCTCGAAACGAAAAACGAGTGCCTCCTCGACCCTTATATTGACCGCGCCGAAGGTCTAGAGGTGCTGCAAACCAGCGTGACCACCCCAATTTTGCATAATGATGTAGTTTATGGTGTGATGGGTCTGGACTTGAGATTAGATTTTTTGCAAGAGTTTGCTGACGCGGTCGACCTTTATGACAATAGCGCGCATTTGATCGTTCTCGGCAACGACGGAACGATCGCTGCGGCCACAGATCACCCTGAACAAGTGGGTTTACCCCTCAGCGAAGTCAACGCTGACTTTGAGAGTGTAATGGAAAAAATCCGCTCCAGTGAGAATGGAACCCTAAATATTGGTTTAAACCTGGAAGCGTACGCGCCGATCCATATCGGCAGCGCGACCACGCCCTGGGGAATCCAGTTGATCGTGCCTTTGAAGGTCGCGATCAAGACAGCCCGACAGCAGACGCTTGTTTCGATCTTGCTTTCCAGCCTGTTGGTCATTCTAGGATTGGGAATCCTGTGGTTGGTGATCGGCCAGGTGGTCAGCAAACCCGCCAAACTTATCGCTCAAGGGGCCAAGCTTCTCGCCACCGGGGACATTACCTTGACCGGCATGAACCGCAAAGAAACCGCCAAAATCGATCTCTTGAATGACGAACTTGGTGAAGTAGGAAAGGCATTTAGTGACTTAATCCATAATTTCTCAGACAAAACCGCTTTCGCAGAAGCCATTGCCAGTGGTGACCTGACGAAAGATTTGGCACTCAAAGGGGAGCACGACCAGCTGGGGCACGCCTTGAACCAGATGGTTCAAGGATTAAGAGCATCGATCCAAAATGTGGCTTTGAGCGCGCGGCAAGTAAACGCAACCTCAGATGAACTGGCGAAAGCCGCCGAACAGACTTCCACGGTCACCCGTTTGATCGCCCAAACCTTGCAGGAAGTTGCCAAGGGCGGCATCAATCAGGCAGACACCGTGACCAAGTCTAGCTCAACGATAGAACAGATGGCTCGGGCGATTGATGGTGTGGCAGGTGGCGCCCAGGAACAGGCTAACGCCGCCACCCAGGCCGCAGGAATCACCTCGCAATTAACTCAAACTATCGACCAGGTCGCCGAGAATATCCACGCGGTGGTGCAGCAAGCCACGACGGCCGCCTCTGCGGCGCAAATTGGTGCCGAGAAGGTTGAAAACACGCTTGAAGAAATGAACGCCATCAAAAAAGTGGTGGATGCATCCACCGCCAAGGTCCAGGAGATGGGCACACACTCTGAACAGATCGGTCAGATCGTGACCACCATCGACGAGATCGCCTCTCAAACGAATTTGTTAGCCCTGAACGCCGCCATCGAAGCGGCACGCGCCGGTGAGGCTGGCAAAGGGTTTGCGGTGGTGGCCAGCGAAGTGCGCAACCTCGCCGAACGTTCCTCACTTGCCACAAAAGAGATCAGCGAGATCATCTTCTCGATCCAAAAAGTGGTATATGAAGCCGTTTCGACCATGGATGACGGCAACCGTGAAGTCGACCGGGGTGTGACCCTGGCCAACGAAGCCGGGGCTTCGCTTCAAGACATTTTGAAAGCCGCGCGCGAGGTCAACGATCAGGCCACGCAGGTAGCGGCTGCCGCGGAGCAAATGTCCGCTTCGGCCAAGGAATTGGTTGTCTCAGTCGACTCCGTTTCGGCCGTGGTGGAAGAAAACACGGCTTCGACCGAAGAAATGGCGGCCGGTTCCACCGAAATGATGCAAGCCATCGAATCCATCGCTTCCATCTCCGAAGAAAACTCCGCGGCGATCGAGGAGGTTTCTGCCTCAACCCATGAGATGGCGGTGCAAGTAGACGAAGTGCACGAATCCGCCATCACCCTAGCCCAACTTGCCAAGGAGCTCAACGCCGTGGTGAACGCCTTCAAGCTGCCCGATCCAGAGTAAAAACCCTTTAACGAAAACTTAAAACCAACAATCCCCGGGAACTCGGGGATTGTTTTAATTATTCTTGGTAATTATTGGGCTTTTAAGAGATGGCCGGTTTCTGGCGTGCCAGCACCACCTGGTAAAGTACAATCGAGCCCGCCACGGCGGCGTTTAAAGACTCGATCTGGCCAAGCATGGGCAACCCCAGCAGGAAATCACAAGTCTCGCGCACCAGTGCGCGCATACCTTCCCCTTCGTTGCCGACAATAATCACGATCGGGCCATCCAATGGCACCTGCTGCACCGGTTTGGCATCTTTGCCACCTTCGAGACCCACCACCCATGCGCCGGCCTCCTTGAGCTCAGCACAGAGTTGCACCAGGTTACCCTGAACGATGAGCATATGTTCGGAAGCACCCGCAGAGGCGCTGACCACGGCCGGGGTTACTTCAGCGGCGCGATGTGGAGGGATAATCACCCCATGCACACCCGCAGCTTCGGCGGTTCGCAACAGCGTACCCAGGTTTTGCGGGTTCTGGATCAGGTCGAGCATCAACACGAAAAGCGGTTCCCCTTTTTGCGCGGCACGGGCTGTGATATCAGCAATATTTTGGTAGGGGTAACGGCTGACTTCCAAGGCTACGCCTTGCGGGTTTTCACCCATCGCAGCGAGTTTTTCTTTAGGGACGCGCTCGACGGGAATCTTGCGTGAACGTGCCAGAGCTACCATTTCAGAGACACGGCCTTTTTCTTCGACGGTGCTGCTTAACAAAAGACGAAAGACATCTCGCCTTTTGGTTCTCAAAACTTCCATGACCGGATTACGCCCGAGGATCCATTCTTTCAAGGCATCAACCCCTGTGCCACGAAGTGCCGTCTTTGCTATCTTCAAGGACGATGCCCAACGCGGTCAACCGGTCACGGATTTTGTCCGAGAGCGCCCACAATTTGTTGACGCGCAAATCCTTTCGAATCTCTATGAGCAGTTCCACGAAACCATCCACGGCCTGATCAGCAGCTTCTGTCTGATCAAGGGTCAAACCGAAAACGGCGGTCAGTTCACGGATCAAAGCCTGGGCGGGCTCGAGCTGAACTTGCGTGGCGCCGTCGGCGCGGGTCTGATTGGTGACGCGCACGAGTTCGTAAAGCTGTGCCAAACCACCGGAAGAATTAAAGTCCTCGTCCATGGCGGTGATGAAACCGGCACGGGTCGCGTCCATTTGCGTGGTCAGAGTTTGGATAGATACTGAGGGAGCGCCCTCCGCACCGCCCAGGGCAGGTTTGAGCGCGGATCTCAGTCGGTCGATACCCTTTTCGGCCTGGACGAGAATGTCTTCTGAATAAGAGAGCGGGCTGCGGTAGCCAGAGTTTAGAACCATCATACGCAAGGCATCCGCGGGATGGTGCAGCAGGAATTCCTCGATGGTCACCAGGTTGCCAATGGATTTCGACATCTTTTCTCCGCTCAACTGGAGCATGCCATTGTGAATCCAGTAGGTGGAGAAAGATTTGCCCGTGTAACTTTCGCTTTGGGCGATCTCATTCTCATGATGCGGGAAAACAAGGTCATTTCCACCGCCGTGAATGTCAATCTGCGGCCCGAGGTGATTGAGGTTCATGGCGGAGCATTCGATGTGCCAGCCCGGCCGGCCCTGCCCCCAGGGACTCTCCCAGGCTGGTTCACCCGGTTTGGCAGACTTCCACAAGGCAAAATCCATGGGGTGCTCTTTGCGGTTGTCCACCTCGATGCGCGCGCCGGCCTGCATGTCTTCCACTTTGCGGCCAGAAAGCTTGCCGTAATGTGGATCTTTGGTAACCCTGAAATAGACGTCGCCCTCCACGGGGTAGGCGTACCCCTTGTCAATCAAGCCCTGGATCATGGTGAGGATTTGTTCCATTTCGCGGGTGGCGCGGGGGTTGATGGTGGCGGGCAGGATGTTGAAATCCTTGAGGTGCTGCTGGAATTCCTGGATGTACATCTCGCCCAGCGCGAAGGGATCCATGCCCTGCTGATTGGCTTTGAGAATGATCTTATCATCCACGTCGGTGAAATTCATCACATGCTTCACATCGTAACCGCGATACTCAAGGTAGCGACGGATAATGTCAAACACCAGGGCTGACATGGCGTGGCCAATGTGCGCCTTGGCATAAACGGTTGGACCGCAGACGTACATCGAGACCTTGTTGGGTTCGAGAGTCTTGAATTCTTCGGTCTTGCGCGTGAGGGTATTGTAGACTTTCAACATGCTCGTACTCCTCTAATGGTTAGCGGTGTTGGTTTCTTCGGGCCGGCCAAAGATCATGCGCCCAGCCGCGGTTTGTAGCACTTTAGTGACCATCAAGGTGATCTCTTTATCCATATATTCGCGGCCGTTTTCCACGACCACCATGGTGCCATCGTCGAGGTAAGCGACGCCCTGGTTGGATTCGCGACCTTCCTGGATGACCTTGACGTTCATCAATTCACCAGGCAGCAGCACGGATTTAACCGCGTTGGCCAACTCGTTAATATTCAGCACGGTCACACCTTGCAGCTCGGCGACCCGGTTGAGATTGTAATCGTTGGTCAGGATCGGACAGCGCAGCTGACGGGCCAGCACAACCAGTTTGTCATCCACCTCGCGCATACCTTCCACATCGATGTCGCTGATGCGCACCTGTGTTGACGCGTCTTTTTGTAACGCGGAGAGGACTTCCATGCCGCGGCGTCCGCGTTGGCGGCGCATGCTGTCGGGCGAGTCGGCGATGTATTGCAGCTCGTTCAACACGAAGCGTGGAATCAGCAGGCTGCCGGGCAGAAACCCAGTGCGGGTGATGTCGGCGATGCGGCCGTCGATGATTACGGAAGTGTCCAGCAGGATGCTGCGTCCTTCGGCCCAATTGGGCGAACCCTCGCGGGCGGGCATGGCGCCTCCACTGCGGATGGCGGAAAAGATGGAGAAGATGTCAGATTGGCGCATGACGAAGAGCGCGATGCCCAGGTAGCCGAATATGATGACGGCAATAAAGGGCAGGATGTGGCCAAGTGGGGGCGGCAGCAGCGAGATCGGGAAGGAGAACAAGGCAGCCACGATCAGGCCGGCGATCAACCCGATCAACGCCGAAACCAGGATCTGGGCTGAAAGGCGGGTGAGCAGCTTTTTCATCGCGCGTGCTGGCCGAGTGGTGATGTAGGGGGTAAGAATCAAGCCCACCAACGCTCCGACTGAACCAATGACAAAAGCGTATTGGTCCACGGTCATGGTGTTGGCTGTGGGGTTGGTGTTTGCCAATTCACCCAAGCTTTTTCCCCAAAAGACTCCCCCGATGGCGAAACCGATCATACCTAAAATACGAAAAATAAAATCTGCACTCATATAATTGCTCCTGAATAAAAACTGTTAATGTGCGAAATAATGGAAAATAAATGCTGTCCATTGATGATAGCATGCCCGGCTAGGGAAGTCAAACTTAAGAAGTTGAGAGGATACGGGATTGGGATTTCTATGGACACAGATGAACTGCTTTTTTTTTACATTGAGCGGTTCAGTATTGAACCGCCAGCCGGACCTGCTATACTCAATTTTAAGGCAAGTTTGAGGAGCTATCATGCGAAAACTCGTTTACTCCACATCCCTTTCGCTGGACGGCTACATTGATTCTGTAACCGGGGACCCTGAATGGGTCGTTCCTGACGAAGAACTTCACCAACATTTTAATGATGTAGAACGCGAGACCGAGACCCTGCTCTATGGTCGCACCATGTATGAGATCATGGCTGATTATTGGCCGACAGCAGACCAGGACCCCTCCGCGCCTGCGGTTCTCCTTGAGTACTCCCAGCTCTGGAAGCCAATTCCCAAAGTAGTTTTTTCATCAACCCTCGAAAGCGTCAACTGGAACGCACGGTTGGTAAAAAGCGACGCGGTCGCAGAAGTGACGAGGCTTAAATCGCAACCCGGTGACGGGGTCATGGGTGTGGGGGGGCTTGTGCTCGCTTCGGCCCTGGCTTCCGCGGGGTTGATCGATGAATACCGGCTCTACTACGTGCCAATACTTTTGGGGTCAGGTAAGGCAGCGTTCTCACGGCTCACGGAGCGCGTCCGGCTCAAACCGGTCGAGACCCACACCTTTTCATCCGGGACAGTGCTGTTGAGGTGTGTTCCTGACTCTTAATCGTTAGGCTAGTCCTCCATTGTAAAACACCGAGGTCGTAACCGGCCAATGGGTTAGCTAAGAATAATAAATAAATCCGCCTTAGTAGGCGGATTTTTGTTAGTGCCCCCAACGGGACTCGAACCCGTGTTTTGGCCTTGAGAGGGCCACGTCCTAGGCCGCTAGACAATGGGGGCGTCTATCAACGGGAGGGATTTTATCATGGAGGCGGGGGGGTGTCAACGCACGCTGGGAATCGGTGCTACACTTTAAGCAGGCAAAGGAGGGGCGTTGGATTTTATTATCCATTGGGGTCTACCGGGATTGGTACTCGGCGGAATAGGCGTAATCCTCTTCTTCAACAACCACACTCGCCTGCAAAAAGCCAGGAAGATCGCTGCCTGGCCGACCACAGTAGGCTTGGTCGAACGCTCCAGCGTTGAAAGAGTTCGCGTTAACCGTCCCACCAGAACCGGGCGACCCGGTCACACACGCATCGGTTACCTGCCGTGCATCGAATATACCTATAAAGTGTTTGGCACACCTTTTAGAGCTAATGGATTTGAGTTATCAGATCGCGCCACGCCCAACCTTAACCAAGCCGCTGCCGCGCGCTATGCGGCAGAATACCCACCGGCAAAAACCGTAACCCTTTTTTACAATCCCGATCAACCGGAAGAAGCTTATCTGCGGATCAAAGACTCGACCGCGAGACTGGAACGGACGCGTTATATTACCCTGGGGTTGATCGCGCTAGGCTGCCTTTGGGTGGCCGCCGGAGCCGTTATCCGCATTATTGGCTCCACTGGAGCGGACTCTCGCGCGCAAGCAGCCCAAGTGAGCAGCGCCAACCTTCCCATCGCCACGTCAGCGATCAGCACCGGGTTGGGCACAATCTTGCCTGACATTGACCTGGTTTGCACCGAAAGTGGCGCCGCCGGGGATGTGCTGGCTTATACGCTTTACGATTGTCGGTCGGGATTGGACGGCGAAGTATTTGCCATTCAGGTTTATCATCGCGTTGACGCACCAGAAAAAACCGACCTGGTCTCAGCGCTCGCGCCAACAGGCAACCCCACGGCGACCGCAGACCTCTTCGCCAGGATGGTCGAAATTACACTAAGCGAACCTGAAAGGCAAAGTGCCCTTGATTGGCTTAAACTCAATCTGCCAGGCATCCTTGTTTCAGGTGGCAGCGAAGACGGAAAAATCGCAAGCCTACCCGTCAGCCTGGAATCGCTGGGGGACGCAATTCGATTCAATTTGGGTAAACTGAAATAAAAATTATGCGCGTCAGGTGGTCTTGACCACGATATCTGCCAGCACATTGGCGGCTTCGTCTCCGCGGTCCGCGGCGTTGCTGAGATGGCGATAGACTTCGCGCATTTTGAGCATCTTGACCAACTGCTTGGTATCGTCCGTTTCAGTGAACATGTCCGCCAGGGCTTCGCGGTAGACATCTTCCACCTTGTTCTCAAGCGCCTTGGCACGTTGGGCGTGCTCGGCCGCCACGCCAGGATGGTCTTGCAGCCGTTCCACACCCATGAGCAATTCAAAGCAAGCGTCGCGCAAAAGTGAACAGATCCTGACCATAAAATTGGTGGGCTCCACTTTGAGGATGACGATCTCGCTCATCGTGCTGTAGCCGTAATCCAGCACATCGTCGATGGCGCGCGAAAGGGCAAAGATATCTTCACGGTCGAAGGGGGTAATGAAAGTGCGGTTGAGTTCAAAGATCAAAATGCGGCGGGCTTCGTCGGCTTCCTTTTCCTTAAAGGTTAACTGGTCTGCCAGTGCTTGATCCGGCTTGAGCAGATATGCCTTGAGAAGCTCCATGCCTTCCAAGGTTAAGGAAGCCTGCTCGTGGATGAGATGGATGAAGACATTGCGTCGCTTTTTGAAGATCTTTAACATCACTCCGCTCCTGGTTTGATCGAAACTTTTTACACCAAGGGAAAACTTGACACCCGCTCGTGGAATTAATATCATAGGCCGTTTGGCGACTTAAATCAAGTAGCCTAGCCCGAGGGCAGGCTGTAGAACCTTATTATGGAGAATCATGCATTTGCTATTCAAATATGATAATATTTATCGAAATTGAGCTATTTTTTTATTGAAATTCACGGCCCAAGGAGGACGAGATGAGTCAAACACGAATCCCTGGCGGAATCGACCCCGCTGAGATCACCCCCCTGCTGCACTACCTTTCACGGCGTGAATTCATGCGCGCGGCGGCGATCGCGACTGGAGGTTTAACCCTGGCGGCTTGCGCTCCCACTCAGCCCACAGCCCAACCCGGCGGCGGAACCGATATAATCAACGCGGATGAAATGGGCAACGCGATCAATTCTTTTTACGAGACCACGCATTACAACAATTTTTACGAATTCACCACCAACCCCTCCGGGGTGGCGGAACTGGCGAAAGATTTTAAGACTTCCCCCTGGCAGATCGAGGTCGGCGGGCTGGTGAACGCGCCAAAAACATATTCCTACGAAGAACTGGTAAGCCTCTTTCAACCCGAGGAGCGCGTCTATCGCATGCGTTGCGTGGAAGGCTGGAGCCTTGTGATCCCGTGGGTGGGGTTCCCGCTGCACAAGTTGTTGGCAGAGGTGCAGCCGACTTCCGAGGCGAAGTACGTGCGTTTCGAGTCTGTATTGAGACCTGAAGAGATGCCTGGCCAGCGGCAGGACCTCTTCCCCTGGCCATATCAGGAAGGACTACGCCTGGACGAAGCCGCGCACGATCTCACCCTGTTGTCTACCGGCATGTACGGCGGCGCGTTGCCCCCCCAGAATGGCGGCGGTGTGCGGCTGGTGGTGCCGTGGAAGTACGGTTTCAAATCGATCAAATCGGTGGTCAAGATCGAGCTGGTAAGCGAACAGCCAGCCACGATGTGGAACACCATCGCGGCCAACGAATACGGTTTCTATTCCAACGTCAACCCAAACGTTAACCATCCACGCTGGTCACAGGCCACCGAACGGCGCATCGGCGAAACCGCGCGCCGCGAAACCCTGATGTTCAATGGTTACGCCGACCAGGTAGCCTCACTCTACGAGGGTATGGATTTGAAAGTGTATTATTAAGCCAATGAACAAACCTGCTTTTACACTACGTCCATTTGTTCACATTGGAGCTCTCGTTCCATTGGTGATAATAGCGGCGCGCTTCTTTACAAATACTTTGTCGGTGAATCCCATCCAAACCCTCGAACAGAAGACCGGGGTAACCGCGCTGATATTCCTGACCCTGTCTCTGGCGTGTTCGCCGCTGGGGGCAATCCTCGATTGGCGGGATCTGGCCAAGCGCAAGAAAGCGCTCGGGCTTTACGGCTTCATGTACGCGGCAATCCATTTTTTACTTTTCATCGGGTTGGATTACGGTTTCGATTTCAAACGAATCGTTACGGATGTTCTCGGCAAGCCCTTCATCTGGATCGGGCTGACAGCCTTCACCCTGCTGCTGGCTTTGGCGGCAACCTCATTCAAGAAGATGAAGTCTTTGCTGAAAAAGAACTGGAAGCGGCTGCACCGCCTGATATACCTCATCGTTCCACTGGTGGTAACGCATTTCTTTTTAGCTTTAAAGGGCAATATCCTGCAACTGCAAGGCAACATCCTTGAACCCTTGATCTATGGGCTGGTGGTGCTCTTGCTGCTGGTCCTCCGGGTTCCGGCAATTAAAGCCATTTTTATCAAAACCAGGGTTTCGGTGCAAAATCGTTTTCGGCGGACAAATCCTGTATAATACGCCGTTATGACGATCAAAGCCCCCGACAAAAACGAATCTTACGTTCAAAATCTCTTCACCCGCATCTCCAGCCGCTACGACCTGATGAACCGTTTGATGAGCGGCGGGCAAGACCTGCACTGGCGTAAAAAATTGATCCAGGCAGCGGCGCTGCGTCCGAACCTTAAGGTTCTCGACCTGGGCAGCGGCACGGGCGACTTGGCGCGCGCTATCCATCACGTCGAGCCGAGCATCCACCTCACCGCCGCCGACCTGACCCTGGCCATGCTAGAAGCCGGCAAAGATTGGAACGGGATTCCGCGGGCTAACGCCAACGCATTGACCCTGCCTTTTGAAGGCGATGCTTTTGACCTGGTGGTCTCGGGGTTTTTGGTACGAAATGTTATCGATGTGGACGCGGCTTTACGCGAACAATTCCGGGTATTGAAACCGGGGGGCCGGGTGGTGATATTAGACATGACGCGCCCGCGCGAAAACTTGCTCAGCCCCTTGATCCGCTTCTATTTGAATCGCGTTATCCCACTGGCCGGCGCCGTCATCACCGGTCATAAAGACGCTTACACCTACCTGCCCAATTCAACTCAGACCTTCTTGAAAGCCGAAGACCTGGCCGATAAACTGGCCAGCGTGGGTTTCGCCCAAGTGGGTTTCGAGGTGCTTAATCTCGGCACGGTCGCCATCCACTGCGCGATAAAGCCTCAATAATTTTCTATCGGAAGTTTAGTTGCCCATTTCCTGTCTGCCGGCAAGCGCGCGCAGCAGCGTGTTTTGATCGGCGTATTCGAGATCACCACCCATCGGCAAGCCGCGCGCAAGGCGTGTTACCCGCACACCAAGCGGCAACATTTGCTGACGCAAATAGAGCGCGGTGGCGTCCCCTTCCATGCTGGGGTTGGTGGCAAGAATGATCTCTCGGGCTTCACCACTTCTCACTCGCTCCAACAATGGACGAATCTTAAGATCATCCGGGCCGATGCCCTCGATGGGTGATAAAACCCCTTGAAGCACGTGATAACGGCCATGAAAACCGCCAGTACGTTCAAGGGCGAGCACGTCCAGGGGATCCTCAACCACACAAATCGTGCCATCCGCGCGCTCGGTATTCGCGCAAATCTCGCACAATTCTTGGGTCGCCAGGGTGATATTAAAACAGATCTGGCATTGCCCGGTGGCGGTTTTGAGGCCGGTGAGCGCGTTGATCAATTGCGAAGAAAGGTCATCAGGCGCTCTGAGTATGTGAAAAGCGAGGCGCGAAGCGGATTTTGGCCCGACGCCGGGTAAGCGCTCGAGGGCGTTGATCAGATTTTGAATGGGTAACGGTAAGATCGACATAATACCAGAATTTAGAATCCCATCCCAGGGAGACCGCCGGCCAGGGGGCCTAATTTTTGTTCGGCCATTTTCCGCGAATCATCCAGGGCGAGGTTGACAGCACTGAGCACCAGGTCTTGGAGCATTTCAGCGTCGGCATCTTTTAAGAGTTCCGGGTCAATGATCACTTCCTTGCAGTGTTGGTCACCTGTCATGGTGACCTTGATCGCGCCGCCTCCAGCGGAAGACGTCACGGTGTCTATGGCGAGTTGTTCCTGCGCCGCGGCCATTTGATCCTGGAGTTTTTTAATCTGGGCCATCATCCCACCACCGCCGCCCATACCCCCGCCTACTGGTCGATTAAATCCTTTTGCCATATCGATCTCCTTTAATCATTAATCACGGTGAACAAGCTTGCCACCGAGGTTCAGCGCCGTGCCGACGATGCCATCCGCTTCCACGTCCAGGTCCGCGGGTGTGGCCGACATTTTGCTGCTCACCACAACGCACACCACCGGCAGATCAATTTTTAATATTTTTTGAATGGCCGACCGGGTCACTTCAACGTTTTCCGCTGTTTCCATCTTGGATTTTAACATCTCACTGGCAAAACCGATTACGAGGGTGCCATCTTTCACCTGAAGAGATTTATGTGAATTCAGCAGCGCTTCGGTCTGAGAGCGCTGCGCCTTAACTTCAGCGCGGATCGTGTTCCAGTTGGATTGGATCAGTTGAGCGCTCACGCCGCCTTCAGAAATTTGCGTGGTGCTGACCGCGGGCTGCCCTTTTTGGGTGGCTTTCACCGGCTCAGGTTCGGAATCGGAAGATTGAACTGGTGAGGTTTTGGGTTGAACTTTTGTATCCAGTTTTTCAGGTCGGACACCCTCCCTGGACGGGGTGGTCTTCGAAGGTGCAACATCACCCACGCTGATCGCCTGGGCAAAAGCCATTTCGAGAGCCATGCTTGGCTGCCAGGAAGTGCGAAGGTCGTTGATCGCGTTGTTGAATAATCGAATCCATTCCAGCAAGACAGGTGTTTCAACCGCCTGACTGTGCTGCTTCATCAACTGCTTTCCTTCTTTGGTGGCTTCGACCTGTTGTTCATTACCCATGCGGATGAGCATCAGCCCACGCAAGTACTCGACCACTTGCCGGGCGTACTGGCGCGGATCGCTGCCTGCGTCAAGGGCGCGGTGGATCACCGCTAAACCAGCGGAAGACTCTTTAACTTGAATGGCTTTGATCAAGTCGATCACCAGTTGATTGGTGGCCGTGCCTAATACGAGCTGAGCAAGTTCCAGGGTGATGCGCTCTCCAGTGGACGCCAGTTGGTCCAACAAGGAGATGCCATCGCGCATGGCGCCGGTGGATTGACGGCCGATCAGAATGAGCGCGTCTTCATCCGCCTGAATGTTTTCCTGTTCGCACAGGTGCTTCAGTGTGTCGACGATATCCATCACCGGGATACGTCGAAATTCGTGGCGCTGGCAGCGTGAAAGCACGGTGGCCGGAATCTTGTGAACTTCGGTGGTGGCGAGGATGAAGATGGCGTGCGCCGGGGGCTCCTCGAGTGTTTTTAGAAGCGCGTTGAAGGCCGCTGTGGATAGCATGTGGACTTCATCGATAATGTAAACCTTGAATTTTCCGTCCGAGGGCGAAAAATTGATCTTGTCGCGCAGGTCACGCACATCTTCGACACTGGTATTCGAGGCGGCGTCGATCTCAATCAAATCGAGAAAGCGGCTTTCGTTGACCGCCACGCAGTTTTTACATTCATCGCAAGGACGGTTTGACGCGTCAGCGGAAAGGCAGTTTACCGCCTTGGCGAGCAAGCGCGCAGTGGTGGTTTTGCCTGTGCCACGCGGACCCGAGAAGAGGTAGGCGTGGCCTACCTTGTCCGCCTGGATCGCGTTGCGGAGAGTCTTGACGACATGGTCCTGGGCTATGACCTGATCCCATTTGCGGGGGCGCCACTTTCGGTATAATGCCTGGGTCATAATTCATCCTCACGCGGGTCAAACAAAGAATGGTTTTACTTCGCCCCCCATTTTAACGTATCTGAACGATGGGGGGCGATTTTTTAAACCTTAAGGCACCGGGTAGGTAGAGCGGACATTTCCGGCGCTGTCGAGAAGCGAAGCGGTCTCACCTGCAGACCAAATGGCCTGGTCGTGGTTCCAATACAACGCCACGGCGGTATTGATCCCGGCCGATGAATAAACATCCACGGCGCCGCTGGGGTAAAGGGTAAGCGACGGGAAAGTAAAGACATCCCCTTTCGAATTGGTAACCCGCCATCCTGTCAGTTCCACCGGATCCGCGCTCACATTCTTCAGACTCAATTTTTCGTAACCAAATTCACCAGGCAAGAAAACGGTTTGAATCTCTACTGTTTTCTCGTCCATGGGTGGCAGGGTATTTTGCAATATTGTGGGGTCGGAAGTCGCGCTTTGGGGTGCTTCGGTAAAAACAGGCTTGGGATGCAACGCGTTCCATATCAACAGCACCGCCAGCATCGCCAGTGCGGAAACCACCACATTCAAAACCAGGTAGGGATACAGTTTCTTTAATGTCATTTTTACTCCAACAAATCATAGCATAATTATTCAAGTAGAATTGGTCAACGGAAGTGGATGATGAAGAAAACAATCATTGATGGACACAACTTGATTCCCAAACTCCCCGGCATCCGTTTGGAAGACGCCGATGATGAAGAACGTTTGATCTCGATCATCCAGGAATATTGCCGTCTGGCCCGCATGCAAGCCGAATTGTTCTTTGACGGAGCTCCCAATCCCGGAAGCCACCACCGCAAGAGTGGTCTGGTGCATGTACATTTCATCCAGATCGGGCGGACGGCTGACAGCGCGATGATCGATTTTCTAAGGCTGGCTGGCAAAAACACGAAGAATTTTCGCGTTGCCAGCTCGGATCGGAGAATCCAGGCCGAGGCGCGAGCTTTAGGTTGTGAAGTACTCTCGTCCGAAACGCTTGCCACGGAGATCCGCAAGGTGTTGGCTAGCGAGACCGCCGTTCAGGAGAAACGCGAGAAACTGCCAACAGCGCTCGAGGTGGAGGGGTGGCTTCAAGAATTTGAAAAGAATTCAAAAAAGTAAAAACTCTTAATTATTTTTAATGTTAATCGGACTATTTAGATGTATATTATCTACTAGACACGATTACTTTTAGAACACGAGTGTCTTCCACCTACAAGGTGGAGTTCCCTCCCTAGAGGAAAGGCAGACATGTCCCCCCCATGCCTGCCTTTCTTCTTAATTTTTATGCCTCCCCCCTGCCCCTCTCCACCTTACGGTGGAGAGGGGTTTAAGTGGGTAGAGTAATTTAAGAGGATGCGGATTCGAACCCAACAAAAAAGACTCCAGTGAAGGAGTCTTTAGGCGGAGAGAGCCGCAGGTCCCTTTTTGGGATGTGGATTCGAACCCAACAAAAAAGACTCCGGTGAAGGAGTCTTTAGGCGGAGAGAGCCGCAGGTCCCTTTTTGGGATGTGGATTCGAACCCAACAAAAAAGACTCCGGTGAAGGAGTCTTTAGGCGGAGAGAGTGGGATTCGAACCCACGATACCTTGCGGTATACCCGCTTTCCAAGCGGGCGCGTTAGGCCAACTGCGCTACCTCTCCAAGGTCTTGGCCAACTTGCTCCCCGATTATACCATCCGAGATATTAAATCGTCCAGATTTTTACACAAATTTCAGGGGAGAGATTTCGCTTTGCCTTTTTTTGAAAAACTCCTATAATTTGTTTTAGGAAACTGACAGGAGGCAACAAAATGAATGAATCCAATCGTGGAACCATGATCTCCGGGCTCGTTTTAGTAGTTTTGGGAGCCTTATTCTTCGCCATGAATCTGATCCCCGGGTTGAGCGCCGCGAAAACCTGGCCATTGATCCTGATCGTGCTAGGCGTCGGCTTCTGGCTGCCGGCGTTCGTCTGGCCGAAATCCCGCGAGGGGTTGGCCGGCTTGTTCATACCCGGCGCCATCTTTCTCGTGCTAGGCGCCATCTTCCTCTTCAACACACTCACCGGAATTTGGGAAGTTTGGGCGATCGCCTGGCTGTTGATCCCCGGCAGTGTGGGATTGGGCTTGATCATGGGCGCCTGGATCGGCAAATGGGATCGCTCGGTGCGGACGGTCGGTTTGTGGATGCTGGTGATCAGTTTGAGCCTCTTCGCGCTTTTCGCTTCGCTCTTTGGCAACCTGGTGGTCAAAGCCATCGGCGCGGGACTGCTCATCGCCACCGGTTTGGTGATGCTCATCAGGTCATTCATCAAGAAGCAAGCCCCTGAATAAACATGTCTTCCATCATTCCTGACATCGAACTCCCCATTTTAATCGTGGACGAAGCCCATTGGCAAAAAGTAAGCGCCAATGGAGAATCTGCGCTGGAGTACTCCGTTTCGAACAAGGATGGTTTTCAACTTTCCACCCAGGGGTTTGAGTTTCCAATCCCCACGGAGGTCGAGATCAGCGGCCCGAACATCATCCAGATCATCGTGGGGAAAGAGCAGCTTTACGCGACAGCCTACGAAAAAAACGTGACTCTTTTTACCATCGACAAAGCCAACCTGGTGCCGATGTATGGCTCCAGGCCGTTTGTTGGTTTTCAGAAAGATGCCAAGGTTATCGTGGCGATAGGTCACCTCGCCCCACCCACCAATGAGTTTCCACAACCCAAGTTCACCGTGTTGTGGGCCGGGGTGGTCAACATCGTTTGATTTCTTCGCGGACTATTGTCAAGCGGAAAAATCACCATTATAATAGGCCTCGTTGGGCGGTTAGCTCAGTTGGTTAGAGCGTTGCGTTGACATCGCAAAGGTC
>CAZUXF010000025.1:0-25242 GCA_964624535.1 uncultured Anaerolinea sp.
GCCGTGACCAACTTCGCGGCGAGATTGCCCGCCCATGCGTTTGACTTCACCAGTGGAGTAGGGCGGGAAGTTGTAGTGGTGCATGTAGCGTTTGGAATCGTTCGGAGAAAGGGTGTCGATCTCCTGGGCTTCCTTGGGGGTGCCCAAGGTGGCCAGGGTCAAAACCTGGGTTTCGCCGCGGGTGAAAAGACCGGAGCCGTGGGCGCGGGGGCTGACGCCCACTTCGCACCAGATCGGGCGGATCTCGGTGATATTGCGGCCGTCGGGGCGTTTGTGCTGGTCAAGGATGCGGCTGCGCACGACCCGTTTGAGGGTCTCTTCGAAACCTTCCTTGTAAGCAGACACCTGTTCGAGGTCTTCCGGGTCGGTGTATTCGACGACGACGGAATCGCGAAGGGTGTTCAAGGCGGCTTGCTGTTCGTGCTTGCCGTGGACGGTCTCTAGGATTTCATCGATGTCGCTGGCGGCACGGTTGTATACTTTTTCAACGACGGTTTCATCAAGGTCGAAGATTTTCACTTCACGCTTGACCTTGCCAACTTCCTTAGCCATCTGAACCTGGGTTTCGACGATAGTCTGGATGGCCTGGTGCCCGAAGAGTAAAGCAGCGACCATGGCTTCTTCGTCGACTTCCAGGGAGCCACATTCAACCATGAGAATCGCGTCTGAGGTGCCGGCGATGCGCAAGTCAAGATCACCTTCGTCCATCTGGGCGTAGGTGGGGTTGAGAATCAATTCGTTGTTCACACGTCCAACCCGCACGGCACCCACAGGGCCGCCCCAGGGGATGTCAGAGATCATCACCGCGGCCGAAGCGGCGTTGATGGCCAAGACATCGAGGGGATTCTCGGTATCGGCGGAGAGGGAGAACATGATCACCTGCACCTCATTGCGCATGGCCTGGTTAAAGAGCGGGCGCAGCGGGCGGTCGGTTAAACGTGATACGAGGATGGCGTCCGTTCCGGGGCGTCCTTCACGGCGGAAGAACGAACCGGGGATCTTGCCGCCGGCGTACATGCGTTCTTCGTATTCCACGGTCAGGGGGAAGAAATCTTGCCCCAAGCGGGGTTCGTTGCCCATGGTGGCGGCGGCGAACACAACAGTGTCGCCAAACTGGACGGTGACCGAGCCACCGGCCTGGGCGGCGAGCTTACCGGTTTCGAAGGTAAGCGGGCGTCCACCCAAATTAGTGATGAACTTCTTGGATTCTGGTTTCATATTCAGTTGTTCCTTTCGTTTTCCGCCCAGTTAGGAACTGAAAATTGAGGGGGACGTGAGGCCGTCCTCGCCACTTTTCAATGCCCAACCGGCGGCTAAGTTCCGCGTCTGGGGTTAAAGCGAAACGAGTAGATGGGGTTTAGCCACCTACTCGTTGATTAACCCTACCGTGTGCGGATGTTAAGCTTTTCGGTGATGGCTGCGAACCGGGGGAAATCGGTTCGGCGAAGATAAGCCAGCAACCGGCGCCGCTGCCCGACCATTTGGAGCAGGCCGCGCCTCGAGGAATTATCCTTTTTGTTATTGCGCATGTGCTCGGTGAGCTGTTTGATGCGGGTGCTCAGCAGGGCGATTTGCACCGCGGCTGAACCGGTATCCGTATCGTGAAGATGGAACTCGGCGATCTTTTCTGACTTTACTTCCTTGGTTAATGGCATGACAAAATCTCCTTCTAGAATTGTTTGGTCTCCATGCCCGCAGCAGCGCCGCAGACAGGTCGAGTCACAGTGTTAGATTATACCAGAGGTTATGGGGCGCGTGAAGGTTGTGGTTGTTGTAAAGAAAATGAAAATCCTTTATTTTACCGAATAGTAGGCTAAGAACAATGAAGGGTTCGCATTAACCACATGAACAATGGATAGTTTTGATCTGAGGATATTAAAAAAATATTTTGGTTAATTCCCTAATACTCCATCTTCCCAAGTATTGTTGACACCGGCGTCATAGCCATTCATGTTGTTATTCGAAAATGTGTTACCAAGGATCATGTTGCCTTCGCCCCGGCCAATGCCGATGGCATACTTGGCGATGTCAGAAATCTCATTCATTTTAACGATGTTAAAATTAGCGCCGGGTTTGTCATATTCCGATAGAGCCAGACTGATCCCATTCATTCCCCCAGTTACGCGATTTCCTTGGATGAAATTAGATTCAGCGTTCTCAATCCCAATCCCCGTGTGGTTTGGAAAAATCATCGCGTTCGTGGCATCGGTACCGATGGCGTTACCCATAATAAAATTGAAATTTGAATAGGTTTCAAGATGAACTAAAACGCTCTCTGTTCCCCCATTAATTACATTCTTTTCAGTCTCTGTTGTTCCTCCAATAAAGTTGTAGCATGACCCTTCGGTTAAACCAACTTCCCAACCGCCTGGTCTCGGGAATACGGTTTTACCGGTTAGGTCGGTGTTGATCGAATTGCCGAACACGTAGGTGTTTGAAGACCTGGCAATACCAATGCGGCCGTTGATCAAGTTTCCTTCGCCTGGATTTGTGCCGCCGATGCGATTATAGGGTTGTGTGATGACCACATAAGCGTCACTATTGAGCGAAACCATTCCTGTGGCATCCGTACCAAAGTAATTCCCAACTACCTCATTATAAGATGTGCCGGTATCCACAAATCCAAGCGTTCCCGCGATCACATTACGCTCGACGCGGTTGTTCGTGGATTTTAACCAAATTGAAACAGAAAACCCTGTAACCTTTCTTATTTGGCTTGAACCATTACTATCCAGCCCGATGTAATTTCCAATGATGAGGTTTTCGGCAGCCCCTTTTAATTCGATATCCGCGTTGGTATTCGCGCTGATCACGTTTCTATCGGCAGGGTTATCACCGCCGATCGTGTTCTTCCAACCCCCAACGACAATGCCAACGGCATTCGGTTGTGGCTGCGTACCTGTCACGTCCGTGCCAACGTAATTGCCAACGATCGTATTATGGACGGCTCTTTCGACACAACAGATACTGATTCCAAAGTCTCTGTTGCCACTCACCAGGTTGCCTTCGCCCATCAAGCCTGTGCCAATATCACGATCACCACCAATAAGATTGTTCGATCCACTTAATTTAATTCCATCGCCCAAAAAATTCAGGATCTGAAAACCCTTGATGGCGTTGTTATTTGACCCAATGGACAGGCCTGCAGTCCCGGAGGGCGCGTCGCTGCCGTCTAGGATTACCCCGGCATTACTAGCATCAAGTGTGACCCCACCCTGGTCAATGCCGGGTAACTGGCTTTTGATCTGAATGGTCGCGGGGTTTGCTGGCGGAAAAACTTCGGGGTCGAATGTAATAATGTCGCCTGGACTAACACTTTCAAGACTCTCACGAAGGGTTCCAGACCCACTATCTAAAACATTGTTAACGATGATGGTCTTGCCCGTCCCAAGAATGGTATTTAACGGTGAGTTCGCTTCTTGATAGGGGGTGAAGTTTGCTTCGATCGTTTTCATGGGTAAAACCGCGGAAGAGACACTCGGCTTTGTGGTAACAGAAGAGGTTTCGGTGGTGGATGAATCTTGATCATATCGAATGATAAAAAGCCCGCCCTCGCCGGCAGCCACATAAATGGTTTCATTTTCGACGACTACCCAAGAAGCGATACCGGGTAAATGGAGCTCGCTATCCAAAGTGGGGGCGGAGGGGTCGGTTACATCCAACACGAGCAGGCCTGCGGCGTTGTCGACCACGAAAAGCTTATTCCCCTCAATGGCCAATGACCGAGAAGCGCCCCCGCCATTGTTGAAAGGGATGGTGGGCAAAGCAAAGATACCCAGGCCTTTTGGATTTTCGGAATCGGAAACATCCACGATCCTGACGGCGTTTTGATCCAGAATATAAGCATAAGGCGGTTGAACAACCACATCCATCACATTGATGGTTTCATTTTTTTTACCGTATGCCAGGGGCATCGGTTCATTAAAAACACTCAACAAAGTTGGCCGGCTGGGATCTGAGATATCTATCACATACAAACCTGCCCCCGAGACAGCAAGATAAGCAGTATTCTGGTGAACGGCTACCCCAATCGCAATGGGTTCCAGTTGAGAATAGGGTGAATCGGTGGTCTGGAGGAACCCAAGTTCTCGGGGGGATAATGGATCGGCAATATCCAACAAGAGCAAACCCCATTCCCCGGCAAGGAAGAGGCTCGTCCCCTGGATGGTTAAGCTCCGTGACACCAGGTACACGACCTCATCCGAAAGAAAACTCTCAGAATTCAAGGTTTCTGTGTTTTTTTTGCCTTGCATTCTCTCGCTCGATGTTACCTTCGGGCTTAACGGATCGGAAACATCCACGGTATTCAAGAACTCATAGTCAGCCACATAAGTTGTTGTGCCTGAGTGGGCAATTGACACTGCCGGCCCAAGGAGGGGGATTGTGGCAACCTCCCTCGGTTGCGCTGGATCTTTAACATTGATGACACGAAAACCGGAATTAAGGGCCGCGGCGTAAGCGTACCCATCCGCAACCGTGACCGCCTGGACGGACCCCATAGGGTTATACGAACTGATCATGGCGGGCTGATCCTGATTTGAAACATCGATCATGTGGACACCTGATCGAATATCCGCCATGAAGAGCACGTTGCCACTCAGCGCCACTTGTACCGCGTGACCCTCTGGAATCTTCAAACTGCCAACCAGGTCGGGTGCTTCCGCGTTTGAAATATCCAACACGCATAAACCACCAAAGGCATCGGCAACATAGAGGGAATCATTGAGGATCGTCAGGTCCATTGCCCAGCCCGGAGTTTGAATGGTGTTTTTTACCTCAGGGTTGCCTGGATCAGAAACATCCAACACTTGCAGACCCTCCCAACCATCCGCGATGTAGAGGGTTGAACCGATCATTGTTAATCCGTAAGCGTATCCCGAAGTATCATAATTACCCAATTCGACAGGGTTGGTTCTATCGGATACATCCGCGACCAACAAGCCTGCTCCCGCGGAGGCTAAATAGGCATGCGACTGATCGAGCACGATGTCGTAGATGTAATTTTTTGAAAAGGTTTCTGACACCAGGGTTGGGTTTGCCGGGTTGCCAATGTTTAGGATGCTCATGCCACCGGGGCCGTCAGCGACAAAGGCATGGTCTTGATCCACCAGTATTCCTTCCGCGAAACCAATCGTATCGTATTGACCGACAAGGGCAGGTTGAGCAGGATCAGCGATATTGATGATCGAAAGCCCACTCTCGCCCGTGGCCAGATAGGCAACCTCGCCCTGGACGGTGATGCCTTGAATTTGACTTTTAAGAGGCTGTGACGCCCCAATTTCTTGTGGATGCGAAGGGTCGGTCACGTCAAGGATCATTAATCGGTAACCAACACCAACAAAAGCAACATTCCCCTGAACCGCGACCGCGTTTGTTGGCCCGCCAATTTGACCAACAATTTTTAAGGGATTTTGATCTGTGTTGGCGGTGGAGGATTCTGGTGTGTTTGTTGAGGTAACCGGTTTTGGGTTTTCGCCACTCGCGCAACCAACTAAAGAAAAAACAAAACAGACGATCAAGAATAGGTTTATGGTTTTTCTCATATATGTCCTGCCCCCACTTCATGTTAGGTTTGTCGCTAGAATTCGATGCTGGTTAAAACCTACAAATTTACTTTGATCAGCTCACATGGTGAGATAGATCTTTGTGGCGAAAAGCAAGGTTGATTCACTTGATTTTACTCTTTTTAATTTTTTACTTAGTCGCGGGTGAGTCAAACTGGTGATCGCGCATATAGGCCCTTAGAGAGTTTTGCCCCTCCACCGAAAACAACGGCAGCGCGCGGCGAATCAAGCGGGAAAGGTCTTCGTTTGGGTTCGTTTTCAGTACCTGCTTAAGCATGAAGACCGTTTCCACCTCTGATCTTTCGACCAGCAAGCCGAGCAGGGTGATCAACGCTAACGCCACATGGGAATCGAATTTCGCAAATACCGGTTCAAGAAAATCGAAAACGATCGGCAGGTTGTCGAAATTCTCATCCTTCAAAAGAGGGGCCAGGCCTTCAATGGCCATCTTTCTCAGGGCGGTGTCGCCACCCTCATACCACGCTGCCAGGGTGCTTAGCCAAATTTTCGGTTCCTCTTTCCGCAGGGTGGCTGTGGCTTTTTCATGGATCACCGTAGTCAATTCATTGGCTTCCCCCCCGGTGGATTTTTCCTTGATCCAGCTCAACACCTTGTCAGTTTCTTCAATAGGCAGCGCACCGACCAAGCCCGCGGCGAGCTGGCAGGGTTCCAGTTTTTTGGTCTGCCACAGCAAATCCGCGATCAGCAAGGTGGATTCTGGATCTTTGACCGCAAACGGTTTCAGCATGCGCTCCAGTTCGCGGTTGATCACCACCGGGGCGCGATAAGCGGATATCGTCCCCGTGGAGGGCGTGCCGGAGGGCTTAAAGGTCATGTCTGAATAAAAAAAATAGAGGTCGGAGAGGTCTTTAACGAACTGCCCGGGGGAAGCGTAAACCCTCCCGAGCAGTTCGATCTTGGTGCGTAAGCGTGAAAACTCAATGGCTGGCATGCAACGCCCTGGCTTAATACGCCTTGGAGAAGTACACCTTTTCGTGGGCTTCCGCGCCGCAGACGATGCATTTGCCTTTGCCGCCGGGTTGGTCAAGTGGGATGCAGCGCGTGGTTGCCTTGGTGTCTTCCTTTACCTTGGCCTCGCAGGCGCGGCTTCCGCACCACCAGCTGAACGCCCAACCGGCTTCAACGGTTTGTTTCAATTCTTCATAATCCTTGGGGTCAAAGATGTGCGCGTCTCTGAAAGCCTTGGCTTTGTCATACATGCTGGCGTGGATCTCGGTCAGCAATTCGGCGATCTGGCCGGCGAGCTGTTCCTGTGGCAGGATGGCTTTGCCGTCCCGGCCGGGGATGTCACGGCGGGCAGACATAACGGAACCTTTTTCCACGTCTTTGGGTCCCACTTCCAGGCGCAGGGGCACACCGCGCAGTTCCCAGTCGTTAAACTTGAACCCGGGTGAAACCTCGGTGCGGTCATCCACCTTGACCCTGAAATCTTTCAGTTCCAGGCGAAGCTGATCCACCACCGGCATCACCTTGGCGCGTTCTTCATCGTTCTTGTAGATCGGGACGATGACCACCTGGATGGGGGCTAGTTTGGGGGGCAGGATCAAGCCCTGGTCATCGCCGTGGGTCATGATGATGGCGCCGATAAAACGGGTGGAGAGACCCCATGAGGTCGTCCAGCAATATTGTTGGGTGTTGTTTTCATCGGAGTATTGGATGTCGAAGGCTTTGGCGAAGTTTTGACCCAGCATGTGAGATGTGCCAGACTGGAGCGCCTTGGTATCGCCCATCATGGCTTCGATCGAGTAGGTGCGCACCGCGCCGGCGAAGCGTTCGGTGTCACTTTTGCGTCCCGGGATGACCGGCACGGCGGCTTCATCCACGGCGAAGCGGGTGTAGACCTCCAGCATGCGCATGGTCTCTTCATCCGCTTCTTTCTCGGTGGCGTGGGCGGTGTGGCCTTCCTGCCAGTAGAATTCCAGGGTACGCAGAAAGAGGCGGGTGCGCATTTCCCAGCGGACGACGTTGCCCCATTGGTTGATGAGCAAGGGCAGGTCGCGGTGTGACTTGATCCATTTGGAGTACATGTAACCAATGATGGTCTCGGAGGTCGGGCGCACCACCAGGGGTTCTTCCAAGACCTCGCCGCCGCCGATGGTCACCACGGCCAGTTCGGGCGAGAACCCTTCCACGTGTTCCTTTTCCTTTTCGAGGAATGATTTCGGGATCAAAAGGGGGAAGGCGGCGTTGACGTGCCCGGTGGCTTTAAAACGGCGGTCGAGGGAGGCCTGGATGTTTTCCCAGAGCGCCCACCCGTGCGGACGAACCACCATGCAGCCGCGCACCGGCGCGTAATCCGCGAGTTCGGCGCGTTGAATGACCTGGTTGTACCATTCGGAATAGTTTTCACTGCGGGTGGTTAATTTTTCATTGCTCATGATTTTGTCCTGTCTTGGAACGAATAAAGATTATGATTTCTGATTTTTCATGATCAGCACGAAGGCTGCGTGAACGTCCGCGGCGTATTGCACACGTTCCTGGTCTTGGGGTCTAATAAATCCGCCTTGTTCAGCGAGGAATGCGCGCACCACCTGGCTCCAGCTCTCGCCAACCACGACCATCAGCCGGGGAGGTTTTCGCGAGATGATCTCTTCATTCCACATCACCATCAACTCGGCCAGGGTGCCCACCCCTCCGGGCATCACCACGGCGGCGTCGCAAGCGTCGATCAAGGCATACATGCGGTCACGCAGGGTCTTGTGCTTCCACTCTTCCTTGACCCAAACATTGGCTTTGGTGTTACGCCAGGTTTCGAGCTGCTCGCACGTTGAGCCGATGACGTGAGCGCCGGCTTCGAACGCCCCCCGGGAAGCCGCTTCCATCACGCCGATGTAGCCGCCGGTCATCACGGTATGGCCTGCACAGCCTAATAGGTTGCCCAATTGCCGCGCCTGTTCATAAGTGTCGTCCCCGGGTTTGGGTGAGGCTCCGCCGAAAACTGCGATCTTCAATGAGCACCTCCGAGTCGTTCGGTTTGATCCCATTCCCTGGACTGATTGACTTGTAATTTCTGCAATACCGCTTTTTCGAGGTCGACCTTGCTGATCCAGGCAAGCTGCAACAGGTAAAGGGTGACGTCTGCCAGCTCACTCTCGTATGCAGCCCGGTCTTTGACCTCGTCTCCCCATTGAAAATGCTCGAGCACTTCCGCGGATTCAAGGGCGAGGGAGGTGGCCAGGTTGCGCGGGGTTTGCGGTCTGGCGCTGTTTTCGGCGTACCAGCCCTTTGAAGATACGAATTGATTCATCGCTTCTGTTAATTCGCGGATATCCATATTAGGGTTCCCGGTTGGAGACGCATTCCAGGGCGAAGGCGGCGGAGGCTATCTGTTCTGAGTGCCAGCCAGGCTCGGTGGTCATGCGGGTGAGATGGGCGAGCGCCGTGGTTTGAGATTCGGGGTCTAACATGGCGAAACGGACCTTGATCTTTTCAGGGTCACGCGATAACAGGTCATCCCAGACTTGCTCGAGGTAAGTTTCGAAATCAGACATTATTTAAACACCACGGTTTTCTAAGATTACCAGACATGAAGGGGTGAGTCAAGCAACACGGCACCGCCGAAAATAAAAAGCTGGACGGAGTAACCCGTCCAGCCTTGTGAATCGAAAAGCAGATTACTCTTCCTTGTGGTTTTCCATTTCCTTGGTGCGGGCGTCAATGACGGGTTGCGCAATGTGCGCCGGAACAACGTCCGTGTGGTCGAATTCCATCGAGAAGACGCCACGGCCTCCAGTGATCGAGCGCAGGGTGGTGGTGTAGCGCAGCATTTCGGCGAGGGGCACGGTGGCGGTGACCACTGAATGACCCTTCTCGGTTTCCATGCCCTGGATGCGCGCACGGCGGGTGTTGAGGTCGCCCATCACGTCACCCATATGGTCTTCAGGGACGGTGATACGCACCATCATGATCGGTTCGCGCAAGACCGGGCCGGCTTCGCGGATGGCTTCTTCAAACGCCTTGCGCCCGGCAACCTCAAACGCCACCGGTTTCGAATCCACGGGGTGTTCCTTACCGTCAAAAACCGATACGTGCACACCCGAAACGGGGTAACCGGCGATAACGCCATCTTTCATCACGGTGGCGATGCCCTTTTGAATGGACGAGGAATACGTCTGTGAAACCGCGCCGCCAAAGACGTCCCATGTGTACTCGAATTCCTTGTCGGTGAGGGGTGATACCTTGAGGTGAACTTCGCCGAATTGGCCTGAACCGCCGGTCTGTTTCTTGTGGCGGTGCATGGCGGAAGCGGATTTGGTGATGGTTTCCTGGTAGGGAACCTTGGGTTCATGCAGCGTGACCCCAACCTGGAACTTGCTCTCAGCCCGGCGAATGGCAACATCAATATGCTGATCGCCCAAGCCCTGGAGAATGGTTTGCAGGGTCGTGCCGTCGTTAAACCAGCCCAAGGTCATGTCTTCTTCACACAGCCGGTGCAGGGTGGAAGTGATCTTGGTGGAGTCACCCTGGGTCTTCGGGAAGAGCGCCACCTTGTATAAGGCGGTCGGGTATTCGGGGATGGGCAGGGTCAAGGGGTGATTCTTGTCGCACATCGTGTTGGAGGTGGAGGTTTCGGTCAATTTCGGCACGATGCAGATGTCGCCGGCGTGGGCGGTCTTGGCTGCCAGGGATTCTTTTCCGCGGGGAATGCCAATGGAGCCGATGCGCTCTTCCATGGATTTGGTTTGGTTCCAGATCCTGGAATCGCCGTGGACGGTGCCGGAATAGATCCTGAAGTAAGTTTGTTTGCCCACGAAGGGATCAGCGGTGGTCTTCCAAACATAGACTGCCAGGGGACCATCGTCCTTGGCTTCGAGTTTTTCTTCACCAGCCTTGCCAACGGCAACCGCCGGGACGGCGTCTTTGGGAGAGGGCATCAAATCGATGATGGCATCCAGCAGTTTGAGCACACCGGTGCCTATTAGACCTGCAGAACAAACCACCGGAGCGTAATTGCAGGATCGCACAACTTCCGCGAGACCTTTGAGCACTTCGGCATCGGTCAATTCACCAGATTCGAGATATTTTTCAAGTAAGGAGTCGTCTCCTTCAGCAGCGGCTTCGACCAGTTTGGCACGAGCCTCATCGGCTTCGGCTTTGAAATTGGCCGGGATCTCTTCCGCGGTCTTGCCATCGCCTTTGTAAGCTTTCATGCTGACCAGGTCGATAACGCCTTTGAAATCCTGTTTTTCGCCCAAAGGCAGTTGAATGGGGATCAAGCGAATATCCGCGAATTCTTGTACTGAAGCGAGTGATTTTTGGAAATTTGCGTTCTCGCGTTCCATTTTATTGATCAGCAAGAAACGCGGGAGGGAGAATTTAGTGCAGTAATTCAGAGCGATTTCAGTCCCGACTTCCAGACCATTGACCGCGTCCACCATGATCAGGGCACCTTCACTCACGCGCATGGCGGAGATGACCTCGCCGATGAAATCGGTGTAACCCGGGGTGTCGAGGAAATTGATCTTTGTATCTCGGTATTCGATCGGGATCACAGATGTGTAGAGCGAGATTTTGCGGCGAATCTCTTCGTCATCGTGATCAGAAGCCGTGGTTCCATCATCAATTTTCCCCATGCGAGTGGTAGCGCCAGTGAAATGAAGTAAAGCCTCGCACAGGATTGTTTTGCCAGCACCGGAGTGAGATGCCAGTACAACATTACGGATCTTGTCGGTCGAGTACTCTTTCATGAAATGGGGGCCCTTCTCTATTCTTGAGATGAGTTCAATCTAATTATTTTAAGGGATGATGAGGTTCTTGTCAAAGAAAAGCCTGTCATAAGTGTGCGAGCGCAAGCGTTGAAAAAAATAAATTCAGTGATATTGTTAAATGGTGAAAAGATTTCATTTACTACTCGTTTTGTTAACCGTTGGAGCGTTCCTGACGATTTCACCTCAACATTATCAATTGTGGGCTGTTCAAAGTGGGCGAATTGAGGCGGCAACCACGGTCAATGATTATTGGGATTCGATCGATTTTGCAGCCCTTTCAAATTTTGATTTTGGAACCCCAATTGAGTGTATCCGCTTTGCGGATGGCCAACTTGAAATTGCGATTTGCGACGAAGATGACGCGCCTCCCGTTTGGAGCTCCCCCGACCACTGGATGGTGAAAGAAGCGATCATTGCCGATCTGAATCGGGATGGCTTGAACGATTTGGCGATCGTGGTGTGGCGTCCGCACCAACCCTGGCCGGTAGACGTCTTTTTGCCACACGGTGGCCGCATCGCGGATTTTCAGAACGCGGAGGGATTGAGCTGCCATGTGATCTTGATCGGCTGGGACGGCGACGAGTACCGCGAATTGTGGGCTGGGTCGTCGTTGATCGATCCGGTCTCGCATATCCGCGCCGCGGATGTGGATGGCGACGGATTCCAGGAACTCGTTGCTCTGGAAGGTTCCTACGAGTCTAATCAGGAAGTTGGTAACCTTACGGTTTGGGACTGGAGCGGTTTCGGATTTCGTCTTCGCGACCGGGCGATCGGTAACTATTCTGATTTGGGGATCGTTTCAATGAATGGGAACGTCTTGGTAGTGACCAATTAAACAGTGGAGGAAATCATGAGAAATAAAAAAATATGGGGTTGGTTTTCGATCATGTTGATCTTTGTCATGCTGCTGTCAGCGTGTAATTTTTCAACCTTGGTGGATAAACTGCCATTCACCATTTCGCTGAAGGATGGACAGGAAGGGCTGTCGACTGACGAGCCCCTCCAACCCGGGGCGGATTCTTCAGATGTGTATGGGCAAGGCTTCTCGGATTATCCAATCCAAAGTGTTGATCTGCCCGACCAATTCACGGGTGGTTACGACCTTCCGTTAAACGAAAGTCAGGTGGCCGGCCTAGATGGGCTCGAGATCAGCGCAGCGCAGCGCTCCGCGCTGTTAGCGAATGGATTCGTTGTCGTTCCGCCAGATGTTGACCCGAATCGCATGTACACCGAGTTTTACCAGGCTTACGAGTCGTATCGATACAATTCCGCGCCGGTGTTCATCACCACGGACTCCGTATTTCACGTCTATCATCTCATTTTTGACAAAATGTTGCGCGATCTCGAAAAGAACCAGTTCATCACCATTCTCAATGAGTTGACAGCCACAATGCTGACCGCATCGGCGCAGCAACATTCTGAGCTGGCAGGCACGACCCTGGAAGAAGCCGCGGCCAGGAATGTAGCCTTTTTTGCGGTTGCCGCGGATCTGTTGGGGCTGCCTTATGACGTGCCATCCGAGATTCAAACGCTTGTAGACCAGGAACTGGTCTTGATCGAAGGAGCGGCGGCCACTGAGGCCTCACCCATCTGGACGGTGGGTGGGGAATCGATGGAAGACTTGCTGATCGAGGATTATTCACAATACATCCCCCGCGGGCATTACACCCGTAGCGAGGCACTGGAGCGATATTTCAGAGCCATGATGTGGTATGGCCGGCTGACCTACCGATTGAAGATTCCGATCGAAACCCAACGCGCCTTATTGATGGTGCAGGCGATGAAGACCGCCACAAGCCAAACCGGCTCAACCGCGCTGGAATTGTGGCAGAACATCTACGACCCGACCGTTTTCATCGTTGGCAAGGCAGACGATCTCTCGATCCACGAGTACGGCGCGCTTTCGGAGCAAATCTTCGGCGCGAACCCGGCTTTGATTGATTTTGGCGATGAAGCGAAAATGGATCAGTTTTATGAAGCTGCCAAAACCCTGCCGCCACCCCAGATCAACTCCATGTGGGTCTTCATCTGGCAAGATCGCGATGAAGCCACCCAGGGCTTCCGCTTTATGGGTCAGCGTTTTACCCTCGATCAATATGTGTTCGGTCAACTCATCTTCCGCATGGTCGGCACCCTGGATGATCCGCGTGGACTGCCAAAGGGGTTGGATTTGCTGGCCGCCATGGGATCCGACGAAGCCTACCAATTGCTCGATGAAATGGGTGAAACCCATTATGAGAATTTTGATACGCAAATGACCAAGGTAAAGGCCGAGATTGCCAGCTACGGTTTGGATTCGTGGACGCAGAATCTCTATTGGGCCTGGCTCTACGCCATGCAACCGCTCTTCGAGGTCAAGGGGCAGCAATACCCGGCGTTCATGCAAACCCAGGCCTGGCTGCGCAAAGACATGAGCACCGCTCTCAGCACCTGGGCGGAGTTGAAGCATGACACAATCCTCTACTCCAAACAGGTCATGGCTGAAATGGGAGGAGGCGCGGAGGACGAACCCCCGCAGGGTTACGTGGAACCGAATCCTGAAGCCTTTGCCCGCCTGCTGGCGCTGGCGCAGATGACGCGCTCCGGTTTGCTCAACCGCGGTCTGTTGGATGAAACCACGCAAGGCAACCTGGACAACCTGATCGACGAACTGGAATTCCTGCTCGATGTTTCTGAAAAGGAATTGAACGGAGTTGAACTGACCGCCGAGGAGTATTGGCGCATTCAGTATTATGGCGGTTGGCTTGAAGCGTTGACCATCGCCGCGGCGGACCCTGCGGATGAAGCCCAGGGACGCAGCTATCTGGATGACCAGAAATCGGCGGTCATCGCGGATGTGGCTTCGGGGTATGGCATGGCTTTGGAAGAAGGGGTTGGTTACCCGACCAACATCCTGGTAATCTCGCCAGTTGCGCCATACCCGGTGACCGTAGGTGCGGTTTACACGTATTACGAGTTTTCACTTCCGGTGAACGAGCGCATGACCGATGAAGCCTGGCGCGAGATGCTCGAAAGCGGCAACGCCCCGGCCATGCCGGATTGGACGGACGCTTACATCGTGCCTTGAAAAAGAATCGATACCTTTCGTTAGGAGCGCTGGCAACAGCGCTCCTCCTATATGCAGCGTGTCTACCGAGTACGGAAGGCACTACCATCCTGCTGGGCGGGGATGTGATGCTGGCCAGGGCGGGGGAGCCAATCACGGGGTCCCATCGACCCTTCGAGGGTATATCCGAAGACATCTCACGTTCATCATTGTTTTTCGTCAACCTTGAATCCCCTCTCGGAAACTCAATCGAATCACACAGTGACATGAACTTGTGCGCTGATGTTCAGGCTTCTGGGACGCTAGCAGAAAACGGTGTGGATCTGGCCAGCCTGGCGAACAACCATCGCGATGACTGCCTGCTTGGTGGAGACAGTCAAACAGCCGAAAACCTGAAGATGGTTGGGGTTAAATCCGCCTTGGCAGACATGCAGCCAGTCTATTTGGATGAAGCAAACGACACGATTGCCGTGATTGCCGTGGATGATGTCTCTACTGCTGTAGACGAAAACTTATTGCTCACGCGAATAGAGCAAGCGAGTTCACTCGCATCGATCACAATTGTTTCAATGCATTGGGGTAACGAATACCAGGCTGGCCCGGATGAACGTCAAACGCGCCTGGCGCAAGCCATGGCTGATGCCGGCGCGGACATCATCTGGGGGCACCACCCACATGTACTTCAAAGAATGGCCTGGCTTAAAAGGGCGGACGGGAATGATGCTTTGGTGTTGTACAGCCTTGGCAACCTGGTGGCCGATCAATGGATGCTGCCGGACGCGAACCGGTCCGCGTTGGTGAAGTTGTTCTTCAAAAAAGGTGAACTTGTCCAAATTGAGATCATTCCGGTGTTGATCCAATCGCCCGGGGTTGAGCCTGTGCGGGCCAGTGAAGGCAGCACGCGCGACGCGATCCTTGAACGCCTGCAAGTCGATCGATTATCAATTGGTGGGGTTGAAATCGTAATTCAATAAAAACAACTTATTCCATCGGGTCAGGGAGTCTTTTTTCCATGCGCCAGGAAGGTTCCGTGTAGGTGCGCCATTGACCCAAATGGTCCGGGAAGGACCACACGCCGGGTTCTTCAGCGACGATCTGAAAGCCAAGCCGGTTGTAAAGCCGGATGGCGCCTTGATTATCGCGGGCTACGTTCAGCGTGATCCGTTTAAAATCCATTTGTTGGAGGGTCTTTTCGATCTCGGCGTAAATGCGAGTGCCGATGCCTTTGTTTTGAAATTCGGGGCGGATGCGGAAGGAATATAGGTAGGCGCGATTCCAGCCATCCGCCAGCTCGTGACGATCAGACGAGAGTTGCAGAAAAACCTGCCCAACCATGAAGCCTTGATCGGTGACCGCCACCCAGGATTTCGCGAGACCCTTCTCGACTTTGTTGTATACATCTTCAAACACCCTTCGAAAATGGATGAACTCCCCTTCCCATTCAAGCGCGGGCAGGTCGGTTCTTTCCATCGGCCGGATGATGATGCGGGCAGGAGGGTCTGCGACAAGAAGGGTGAGGGTGTTTTGATCCACTGTGCGCCTCGGCGATTATTCCTGGATCAACTTTTCCAAAAAATGTTCTTCCTGTTCATCATTGGTGATCACGCCATCTAATCGAGCGGCGCGGATTTCCTTGAGGATTTGCGCGTATCTCGGACCGGGAGGAACCCCGAGGATTTTTAACTTGTCCCCGTTGGTTATGGGTTCGATCGCGCGCCAGGTCGTCAGGTACGAACGCAGCTTGTCGTCCAGGGAGGCGTCCATGACGATTTTTGACCAGGCGTAAATCACAACCTCTGGAATTTTGGTCAAAATTTCAGTAATCTGACTAATGGGCAAGGAAGTCGTGCTTGACCCCAACGCGAGTAGACGGAAAAGATTGCCCACCGCTTCGTTAAAGTGGGTCGAGAAGTGCAATCGGCGACTGACGGAGAGGGCGGCATCCTTTTCGAGATGGCCAAACCAGACCAGGTATGAGAGGAATGTGCCAGTGGATAGGTTGCCCTGGGTGTCTGTCAAGTTCCATGGAGCAACCTGCCAGCCAGATACCACGCTAATCAGGGAGTCTTTCCAGGTTTCTTGCCATACCAGGCTGGGATGGATGGGCTTCAACAAACCCAAGTCCATCAATCGATCGAGAACCTTCTCAGGGCGCTCTTCTTTAAAGACCAGGTCCAGTTCGTGCCTCACACGGTCGCTGCTGACTTGTTTGAGCATTTCACGCGCTTCGGTGATGAGTTGGAGGGTGCGGGTTTCGATATGGAAACCAAATCGCTGCTCAAAGCGCGCCGCGCGCAGCATGCGGGTGGGGTCGTCCACGAACGAAAGCGAATGCAGGACTTTAACCTGTTTTTTCTTCAAGTCTTCGAGCCCGCCCCAGTGGTCATACAACTCGCCATAATGGCTGCCATCGAGTCTCAACGCGAGGGTGTTGATGGTGAAATCGCGCCGATGCAGATCCTGTTTGATGCTCGAGGTTTCGACGGTGGGCAGCGCGGTGGGGTGTTCGTAGAATTCGGTTCGCGCGCTGATCAGGTCCAGGCTTTCGGGGAGGTCAGTGGACGTGCCGGTAGGGCAGCCCAACTTCGCCGCCAGCTCTTCGCTGATCGACCCAATTTGCCACTTGGCCGTGCCAAAGCGTTTGTGGGCGGTGATCTTGCCGCCGAATGTTTTATTGAGAGCGTGCCCCAGCTTCAGTGCGTCACCTTCGACCACGATGTCAAAATCCAGGGAGGGGCGCCGCAGGAGCAGATCACGCACAAAACCGCCTACAACGTAAAGCGACATTCTCTCATCCGTGGCGATCGAAACGACTTTCTTCAGCAGTGCCAAGCGGCAGGCGGGCAGGGCTTTTTCGAGCATTTTGGCGTAATTGTTCACCCGCACCGGGGCTTTTTCACCGCCGATGAGGTTCTTGAGAATATCCGTTCGGGTGACAATGCCCACAATTTCACTGTTGGCAGGATTCACCACCGGGATCTGTCCCCAACCCGTCGAAGCCATTAGATCTTGCACTTCGGTCAACGATTGATCGGTCGAGAGGGTGATGTTACCGGATTCCATCAGGCTGCCGGCGGTTAATTTCAATTTGTGTTGCAGCGCGCGGTCCACCATCCTGCGGGTGAGCAGGCCTACCACCTTGCCATCCTCGACCACCGGGAATCCCTCAAACCCGTAACGTTGCATCAGGTTATCAGCTTCGTTCAAAGTGGTCTCAGGGGAAAGTAAAACCGGTTGTTTGGACATGATCTTCTTCACCGTCATCGAAGGGATCACCTGGTGGTGCAGTTCTGCTTCGAGCTGGGAAATCAGTTTTTCAACCTGGTGGTCCGATGCTTCCGCGGATTCGGCGGTGTCCTGAATCAACGCGGAAGCGGCGCGTTCGTGTCCACCCCCGCCGAAGGGCACCAGGATCGCGCCAACCTTGACTTCATCGGTGGTGGAGCGGGCGATCAGGCGAAAACCCTCGCTGGTTCTCACCAGCAGGAACAGGGCGTCCGGGTCCAACAGGTCGCGCATTTTGTGCGCCACGCTCGAGATCTCCTCGTTCATCTCGCGCGCGTCCGCGCAGGCAATCAGAATGTGCTTTCCGTTGATCGTCAGGGCGCGAACGTTCTTGAGCAGGCGGTCGGCTAGCGCGCGTTGATCGGATGAGAGAGCCGGGTTGAGAAATTCAGCGGCAATTTTTAAATTCGCGCTGTTTTCGAGCAGGTAAACCACGGCCTTAACGTCCCGCAGGGTGGTGGAAGCGTAGGTCAACGAACCGGTGTCTTCGTAGATTCCGAGTAGCAGCAGCGTGGCCTGGATGGTGGTGAGGGGGATGGCGCGCTCGATCAGGCTTTCGACCAGCAGGGTGGTGGTGGCGCCCACCTTTTCGATCGAGCGCGCCCATTCCTTAGGCAAGTCGGTTTTTTCAATATGGTGGTCGATCACCTGCATACGGGTCTCTTTGGTGATGCCTTTTAAAGTGACCAGCGATTGGGTATCCACCAGGGTGATCGATTTGATCGATTGGTGGGGCAGATCGCGGAGTTCGATGAAGGGCAGTTCCGAGCCGTAGAGGTTGATGAATTTCTTCAGGTTGCGGTTCAGGCGGTTGGGCAGCACCGGATTGGAACCATCCGCTAAAAGATGCGCTGCCAGCATGGCTGCCAGGGCGTCAAAATCGGCCTGTTCGTGGGTCAGGATGATCTCCATTTTTTTATTGTATCATTTTGTCACCTCGCATGGTTTTTATGCTAAATGGCATTCGAATGACATGCGGATTATAATCATGCTACAAAACCGATTAGAGGCGAGCAATGTAATGAGTGAAAACAAAAAAAGTTTACTGGCCGTCCTGGCGCACCCGGACGATGAGACCTTTGGCACCGGCGGCACGCTGGCGCATTACGCCAACCTAGGTGTGGAAGTGCACCTTGTGTGCGCCACCCGCGGCGAGGCTGGGGATGTCGACCCCGAATTGATGGAAGGCTTCGAGAGCGTGGCCGATCTGCGCGAATCCGAGTTGCGCTGCGCGGCGCAAACGCTGGGTTTGACCGCTGTTCACATGCTTGACTACCGTGATTCCGGCATGGAGGGTTCCCCCGAAAATCAGCACCCCCGCGCGCTGGCCGCCACCCCCCTCGATAAAGTCGCCGGGGATGTGGTGCGCTACATTCGCCAACTCAAACCGCAGGTGGTGATCACCTTTGACCCCATCGGCGGCTACCGCCACCCCGATCACATCGCCATCCACAACGCGACCGTGAAGGCTTTTTACGCGGCTGGCGACTCAAAACAGTATCCAGACCACCTGGAAGCCTACCAACCCGCGAAATTATATTTCCACACTTTTCCGCGTGGATTCTTAAAAGTCTCGGTCTGGGTGATGAAAGTGCTCGGTAAGGACCCGCATCACTTCGGCCGCAACCAGGACATAGACTTGGTGCCCATCGCTGAGGCGAACTTTCCAACCAATGCGATGGTCGATTACCGCGACGTGCTGGAAAAGCGCGACATCGCCAGCGCCTGTCACGCCAGCCAGGGCGGCGCGCGCATCACGAAGGGATTTATGGGCAAGTTCCGCAAGATCTTCGGGGTCAGCGACCAATATATGCGCGCTTTTCCTCCCCCTGGCAAACACAAGGAAAAAGATTTGTTCGAAGGCGTGTAAATAAAACGGGAACCCACAAGGGTTCCCGTTTTTATCAGGTGAGATACCGTTTAGAGCCGGATGACTGTGCCGCAAAACTCGCAAGTGAGCGTGTCTTGACCGCGCAGCACGGGCTTGGTGATTGCGCCGTTGCAGTTGGGGCACTGACTTGGCGCGGATCGGGCTTTTTCGACGGCGACCTGGTCCACGGCGAAGGCGCGGTCGGCCTCGATCTCGCGGGTTTTGACCCTGTTGATCAGTTTTTGCCAATCCATGCTGTCCTGACCATCCAGGTGCATGCGGGTCTCGCGCGCGAATGATCCGGTAGCCAGGATCAATTCGAGCCAATCTTCATTTTTGAACAAACCCTGTTTGGTGGCTTTCACACTTTCCACAGAAACAACCGGAACTTCGAATTGAAGTTTTTGCACCAGTTCTCGCGCGGTGGTCACAAAAAGCACCTTCTTGGTGGCCACTTCCTGTTTCTGCTCAAAGATCAAGCGTTGGTCGGTGAGGAAGAGAATTCCCTCCGGGTCGTCCTTGTCGTCCTTGCCGTCGCGCGTCCAGGTGGCTTTGACGCCCATTACCACGCTTTCGCCGGGCAAAAAGCCGAAGGTTACCGCGTCCGCGTTGTCGAGGGTGAACTCTACTTTAACTAATTGCTGGGTCAGTTTGTCCACTTCGGTTTTGAGATCGTCAAACATTTCACGGATCGCCTGTTCGGAGGACGAGATACGCGATTCGAAATGGTCCAGGTCGGCTTGAACATTTTTAACCAGGGTCGCGTTAGGCAGACCCGCGCTCAGGCCGGCCACCCGGGTTTCAAGTGGCCGCAAGGCGGCTTTGAGATTGTTGGCTTCAAGGTTGATCTGCGACTGGATGGCGAATTTCTTGGACGCCCATTGTTTCTGAAACTCAAGCGTCTGCTGTTCAGCGATCTTGTTGTAGGCATATTTTCGATCCCTGATCTTTTGAACGCGGATTCCCAGGTTGGCCACGCCAGTATCAAGATCCGTGTAGGCGTCGCGCAGATCGCCCAGGTTGCAGTCACGGACCAATTCGTTCAAGTCACTCTTCGCGGTTTGGATCTCTTGCCTGATCTGATCTGCCGGATTTACCTTTTTCGCGTCCATGTCTTTCACTCCTGCGATTGTTTTCCAAGAATATTGACCCAATACTTATTTTATCCAGAAATCTCTTGAAGGAATATATATTTTTGGTAAAAAACAACCGCCTTTCTCACGGGGAAAGGCGGTTGTTTTGCTTAGTTGAACTAAACCTTAAGATCTTTTTTCTTGGTCTCGATTTCCATCAGCTCGCCGGTGGCGACGAAGATGGTGCGTTCGCAAATATTGCTGACCCGATCGGCCATGCGTTCGAGGTTGTGAGCCACCCACATCAAGAGGTTTGCGTGGTCAATGATCTCAGGGTTTTCAGACATGATGTGAACGATATGCCTGAGAATCTTGTTGTAGATCACGTCTACTTTGTCGTCTTCCATCGGGATGGATTTGGCTGTGATCGCGTCTTCGATAATGAACGCGCCGAGGGCTTTATGGAGCATGCCGATCGCCAGTGTTGCCATTTGTTCAATATCTTTGAATGGTATGGGTAATTCAAAATCACCCAACTTGACCACTACTTTGGCGATACCTTTGGCGTAGTCGCCCATACGTTCGATCTCCGCGGAGATCTCGAGCAGCGCAGCCAATAGACGCAGGTCGTGCGCGAGGGGTTGTTGGGTGGCGATGAGGATCAGGATCGAGTTTTCGATGGCGTAGCGTTTTTCATTGATCTGGCGGTCCGCGTTATAGACCAGGCTGGCCGCCTTGACGTCACGATTTTTCAGAGCGTCAATCGACTTGAGTGTGGCCTGTTCGACCAGGCTGCCCATCAATAGAAGTTCGTCTTGAACCTGGTGGATCTGAATCATCAAATTATCTCTGGACATAGCTCACCTTTTCGCCTTGATTAACCAAATCGACCTGAGATGTAATCTTCTGTAGATTTGTTGCGTGGGTTGGTGAAAACCTGGCTGGTTTCACCGTATTCAACCATCATTCCGGCGCGGTCAGCGTCCATTGTGAAATAGGCTGTGAAATCTGAGGCGCGGCCGGCTTGCTGCATATTATGGGTGACAATGATAATTGTATAGTTAGTCGATAATTCTCGCATTAAATCTTCGATCTTTAATGTGGCGATGGGGTCGAGGGCTGAGCAGGGTTCGTCCATCAAGATGATATCCGGTTTGACGGCAAGCGCCCTGGCGATACACAAGCGCTGTTGCTGGCCTCCCGAAAGCGACAAGGCGGGTTTTTGAAGCAAGTCCTTGACATCTTCCCATAAGGCGGCTTTTTCAAGACAATCTTCCACGAGTTCTGAAAGATTGCCGGAGTAACCATTGATCCGGGCTCCCCAGGCCACATTCTCATAAATCGTCTTGGGGAAGGGGTTCGGTTTTTGAAAAACCATGCCGATGTGTTGCCTGACCTGCACCGGGTCGACTTTGGGGTCGTAGATGTTGTGTCCTTGGAAGAGGATTTGCCCGGTGGCGTGCGCGGATGGGATGAAATCATTCATGCGGTTGAAGGACCGCAGCACCGTGCTTTTGCCGCAGCCAGAAGGACCGATTATCGAGGTGATCCTCTTAGGTTCGATCTGAAGGTTGACGTGTTTAACCGCTCGGAAATCGCCGTAATAAATGTCTAAGTCTTCGGTTTCAATTGCCCAGGTACGTTTGTTTTGGTCTGTCATGCCTTAACCTTTAGAGTTTCTTCTGGAGCTTGTTGCGCCAGAGAATTGCGACAGCGTTCAATGATAATAACATGAAAAGCAAAACCAGAATCGCTGCCGCGGCGATGTTTCGAAATTCAGTTTGTGGGCGCGTTGTCCAATTATAGATTTGAATTGGAATCGCTGTGAAATTTGAAAACAATCCACTTGGATCCTTGGTGATGTACGTGGCCGCACCAACGATGATCAATGGCGCGGTTTCGCCAAGGGCCCTCGACATGGCCAGAATCGTCCCAGTGAGGATGCCCGGCAGGGCGGAGGGCAACACATGGTGCCAGATGGTTTGCCATTGGGTGGCGCCGAGACCGTAGCTTGCCTGCCTTAAAGTATTGGGGACGGCGCGAATGGACTCCTGAGCGTTAGTGATGATGATCGGCAGCACGAGAAGCGCCATGGTCAGCCCTGCGGAGAGGATCGTACGGCCATTAGCGCTTTCCGCTCCAAATATTCTTCCGCTGGTGATCGGGTCCAACGCGCGCACGAATAAAGCCAGACCCAAGATGCCGTAAATGATCGAAGGCACGCCAGCCAGGTTGTCGATGTTGGTTTGAATGATTTGGCTCAAGCGGCTTTTCTTTGGAGCATATTCTTCGAGGTAGATCGCCGCGCTCACCCCCATTGGGAAAGCCACAACCAGGGTAACCAGGATGATTGAAAGCGAACCCAAAATGGCGGTGCGCAACCCAGCCTGTTCTGGGATGGAAGACATGGCGTTGGTGAAAAATTTTGGCTGGATCCATGCCCTGAATTCGATCGTGGCACCAGGGAATTCTTGCTCAACCCGGGCATGAAATTTTCCGGGTGAAAGGATGGATTGGAACAAGGGGTAGCTATCCACGACGCGGGTTTCGAAAACTTCATTCTCCACGAGCGTGATCAATTCCTTGTGCGTTCTTTCAAGCAGCGGTTCATCCCGATCCAGGGTTTTTACCCGGTTTTTCGAAAGATTGATATCGATTAAAGAAATCAATTCCTGGGTCGAAAGTTCCTCCACTGGCTTGCGAATGAACAAACTGCGATCATTTTGGTCTATCACGGCTACCAATCCGAACGCCTGGTTGATGACAGTCAGAATGAGAATGGTTAACGCGATGATCCCCATAGTGATCGAGAAATTGAGGAGTGAGTTCCAGACCCCTTCTTTTTTACGACGTTTCTCGAGATGCGGGTTCGAATGAACAAGTAGCGAAGCGTGCGCGTTGTCAACCGGGTTCATTCGTAAACCTCACGATATTTTTTGGAGATTTTCCGGCTGATCATGTTTAAGACGAGAGTGATGATAAACAAGAGCAAGCCGATGGCGAAAATGCTGTTGTAATCCGGAGTGTCGTAACCAAGGTCACCACCGCTTATGCGGGCGATGTAGCCTGTCATGGTTTCAGCAGCTTTAAGTGGATTAAAGGTGAAATTTGGCCCTGAACCGGCGGCGATGGCCACGATCATGGTTTCGCCCACAGCTCTGGAGATGCCGAGGATGATGGAGGAGATGATGCCAGACAACGCTGCAGGGAACACGATGTGAAGCGCGGTTTCGATGCGAGTGGCGCCCAGGCCGAAAGCGGCGTCTCGAAGAGAACGCGGTACGGCATGCATGGCATCTTCACTCATCGAACTGATCAAAGGCAGGATCATGATCCCCATCACCAAGCCGGCAGAGAGCATGTTGTATATCTCAACATTGCTTTCGCCAAAAAGCGAACGCAGGATCGGTGTCATGAAGGTGAGCGCGAAGTAACCGTACACCACGGTGGGGATGCCGGCCAGAATCTCCAGGATCGGCTTCAAAATCCGCCGGGTTTTATCCGCGGCGTACTCGCTTAAGTAGATCGCCGCGCCCAAGCCAAATGGAATGGCAATCAACATGGCAAAAAAACTGGTGATCAATGTGGAAGTAACCAATGGCAAAACGCCATAAGCCTGGATGGCTGGTTGCCAGGTCGTGCTGGTTAAAAAATCCTTCAGGTTAATTCCAGGAAGCCCAAAAAACAGCAAGGATTCCTTGCCTAATTCATAGACGATACCCAGTGTTGTGAAGACTGAAAGGATCCCGGCAAAGACTAAAAAATATTTGATCAGGATCTCTGACCAACGGGTTTTCGTTTTAAAAAGGGATGATACCTGTGCTTGGTCTGGTTTCACGAGAGCCCTTTTGATCTGGTCTTGAATAAGTTGTTGAGATTGGCCTGATGTTTCAAGGCCAATCTCAACGAGAGAGGAGTTATTTTAAAGCTTCGGCCAATTTTGCCAGGGATTCTTGCAGGGCGGCATCGCTGGCGGGGAAGTACCCGACTTCACCAATGACTTCATTGACACGGGTCAGGTAGAAGTTGATGAAAGCGGCCACCTGTGGTTTGGCTTGGAGCACACCGGCATCCGAGTAAATGAAGAGCGGGCGGGAAAGTTTGTAGCTGCCATCTTCAGCGCTATCAAAAGAGGGCGCGACATCCGCAACAGAAATGGCTGTCAACTTGTCAGATTGATCATTGAAGTAGGCATATCCGAAGTAGCCGATGGCGAAGGGGCTGCCTTCCACACCCTGGACGAGGGTGTTGTCATCCTCGCTGGTCTGAAGGTTTGAAGCGGCGAGCACGAGGGCTTTGGCTTCATCCAATTCTTTCAGTTCCAACGGTTTTTGGATGACTACCTCGGTGAAGAAATCGAAGGTACCGCTGTCGGTGCCGGGGGTGTAGCGCAGGATGTCTTCAGCAGGCCAGGAAGGGTTCACGTCTGACCATTTCTGGGCAGTTGTGAAGATCAGGGCTAATTCTTCCATGGTGACATTGGTGAGGAAGGTGTTTTCTTTGCTGACCACAACTGCGAGGGCATCGGTTCCGACCCGAAATTCGATCGGGGTGCGAGCGGGTGAAAGGGCGGCGCAGGCTTCAACTTCCGCATCCTTGATGGCACGGCTGGCATTCGCGATATCAATCTCGCCAGTCTTGCAGAATCGTTCAAACCCGGCCCCAGACCCGATGG
>CAZUXF010000026.1:0-23231 GCA_964624535.1 uncultured Anaerolinea sp.
CGAAAATGCGGTGAATCGATATGTTCCACACTGATGGTGGATGGAGTGATGCCTTGCGCGGTAAGAGCGTCAACAATGGCCGCGTATTCCGTTTGTTTGAACTGGATATTCTCCAGCGACAAGCCAAAATAAACTTTCCATCCGCGCGTGTCTTGCCAACCCATGCCTGAAATGGAATCGTAAACGAGGACGGCACCGGTGGGCATGAGCGCGCTTAAGTCGATGGCGGCTTTCATCACCGCGGGGTTGATGTTGTTGATCACGTCTTGCGGGGTGACTGGGTGCTCGGCACGGTCGAGAATGACCATCAATAATTCTGTGGCGTTGCGGGTCAAAGTGAGTGGCTTGGCGAGCGGCGCGGAATTTTCAGATTGGATGGTGAGCAGGGCGCCGGCGTCTCCGCGGGCGGGCATGGTCACACCTTCGGCGTCGACCCAGATCGTTTGTCCACCGGCCGTCCAGGCGAGCACGGGCTGACGTTCGCGGGCTGAAATCTGCACAACGGCAGAGCCGGTGACTTTCAATTTCAGATCCGCCAACTCGGGGAAGGCAACCCCCAGCGCGTTGAGAATCTTGGCGCGGTCGAGGGTGAAGATGGAACCGGAATTAGCCTGAACCACGGCTTGCACTTCGGCGGGGGTGACACGATTGACTCCCAAAACTTCCACCTGGTTGACTTTAAATGTTGGCAGTGCCAGCATGAGAATGACAAAGGTGAGCAAAACGACGGTCATGAAACCTGAGACCCACTGCCAGCTGAAGCGCAGCATGGGCAGCGAGGGCAGGCGGGTTTCAACGCCGTTGGCACCCACGCGGTAGACCTTGCGGCGCACGGGGGTTGACACGCCTTGCCGAATGGGGTTGGGGAAGGAGGTGGCGCGTGAGGTAACCACCGAAGCGTTGCGCATGGTTTGCTGTTCGGGGGGGACGACCGAGCGTCCGAACGCGTTGGTAACCGGACGGCGGTCGGCCAGGGGAGTTTCTTTCTTGGAGGGCACCACCGGGATGCGTGAAGGCTGCTGCCGTTTTTGACGGAGCTGCTCAGAGCGTGAACCCGGTTGGCGTGCGGTGCGATCGCTCACTCGTTTCTCCTGAAGGTGCGTTCTGTGTTGTCACGATCCTGTTTGCGTTGGATTGCGAGTTCAATCAGGCGGTCCACCAACTCGGAGTAAGAAATGCCGCTCGCGCCCCAAAGTTTGGGGTACATGCTGATCTTGGTGAACCCGGGGATGGTGTTGACCTCGGATAGCCAGATCTCGCTGGTCTCTTTTTCCACCAGGAAGTCGACCCTGGCCATGCCGGCGCCGTCGATGGCTTTGAAGGCGTGGACGGCGATCTCTTGCAACTTCGTCATGGTCGAGGCGTCCACACGGGCGGGGATGATCAGCTCGGAGGTATCGTCGATATACTTGGCTTCGTAGGTGTAAAACTCGTCCATGGGGCGAACCTCGCCAGCCACAGAGGCGGCCGGGTTTTCGTTGCCCAAAACACTGATCTCGATCTCGCGGGCATTGACGCCGTGTTCCACCAACACGCGGCGGTCGAAGCGGGCGGCTTCCATGAGCCCTTCGAGCAGGTCAGAGCGGTTGTTGCATTTGCTGATGCCTACCGAAGAACCCAGATTGGCTGGTTTGACAAAAACAGGGTAGGCGCAAGCGCTCTCCACGGTTTTGATCACGTTGTCGATATCCGAGGCGATCATGGCACGGCTGGTGAGCACCGAATCCACCACGGGGATGTTGTTGGCGCGCATGACATCTTTAAAGAGATTCTTGTCCATGCCCACGGAAGAACTGAGCACGCCGCAGCCCACGTAGGCTACATCCGCGAGCTCGAGGAAGCCTTGCATCGTGCCGTCTTCGCCGAAGGTGCCGTGCAGCACCGGGAAGACCACATCGATCTTGGGCAGGGCTTCTAAGGTGTTTCCTTTTTGCATATACAAGGCGCCCTGGCGCGGTTCAGGAAGCATGACCACAGGGTGGAGGGCATCCAGGGCGTTGGCTTCGAAGGCATCGATGACATTTTTACCCGTCAACCAGGCACCGGCATGGGTGATGCCGATTTGGGTGACGTCAAATTTTTCAGGATTGAGCACAGATAAAACACTGCGGGCGCTCATGAGAGAAACCTCATGTTCGCCAGATCGTCCACCGAAGAGGACTGCGATGTTCAGTTTACGCGTCATTGTAGGTCCTGCCACTTTCCGATGAGTTCGATCTCGAGTTCCAGTTTAACACCGAATTTCTCAGAGACCGTATTTTGAACCAACCGCACCAACTGGATGTAGTCGGTGGCGGTGCCGGTGCCATTGTTGACCATAAAATTGGCGTGCAAGTTACTGATCTGCACTCCACCGATCGATTTACCTTTCAGTCCGGCGGCTTCGATGAGCCTGCCAGCATGATCCCCGGCCGGGTTCTTGAACATGGAGCCCATGCTTGAGCCGGTGGGTTGAGTGAGGTGTCGTTTTTCGAGATTGGCTTGCATAAGCGCCTGGATCTCGTCTGGATCGCCGGGTTCGAGTGCCAATAAAGCCGAGAGGATCACGGCAGACCCGGGAGATCGTTTGAGAACACTGGAGCGATAGGAGTAAGCCATCTCTTCAGCATTCAACGACAACCTGCCCTTTTCTCGGTGCAAGATTTCTGCCATAACCAGGCTTTGGCTCATGTCACCTTTGTGTGCCCCGGCGTTGCCGTAAACTGCGCCGCCGAGCGTCCCCGGGATGGTGGAGGCCCATTCAAGGCCTGTATATCCGTGCTGGCCGGCTTCACGGGCCACACTGATAAGAGTGGCACCAGATTCGGCGAACATGACCGTTTGATCGCTCTCCGGGCGAATGTGGATTTCTTTGGCTTTGTTGTAAACCACCACGGCTTCCAAACCAGCATCGCTGACCAGCATGTTGGCGCCGCTGCCCAAAACCTGCACGGGGAGGTCGAGATCCCAAAGGTATTGAACAGTATCGGCGAGCTGGCTGCTGGAGTAGGCGGCAACGAAACAACGCGCCGGTCCGCCCACACGGGCAGTGGTGAATTTGGAGAGGCTGACGTTCTCGGTCAGACGTTCGCCAAAATGTTGTTTCATCTGGGTTACAAGAAGCGCGTCCATCATCATCCTTAGAGGGATTTCACCCTCTTGATCAATTTCTCAAGGAGTTCCTGTCTTTTTTCGAGACTCAGGTCGCCAAATTCCTGCGGAATCTGCGCTCGCGGGGAGGTCATTTGGATGCGTTCAAAAACAACAAATTCCTGGGGAACGCGAAAATCCAAGTCAGTGGTTTTGGTTTCGTATTGGTTTAGATAGTTCATTTAGCCCTTCCTTTCGTTAAGGTTCGCCAGAACGGACTTGCAGATCTGGTCGGCGTCGCCGGCGGAAAGGACGATGAGCACATCGCCGGGGAGCAGGTGTTTGGTCAAATAACGGCTGATCTCAGGGATACTGGCAATGAAAAGTGCCTTTCGCAAATCCATGTTTTGAACGAGTTCCTTGGAAGAAAACTCTTCATGCTTTTCACGAGACGCGTAAATCTCCGAGACGATGACGAGGTCCGCGTTTTCAAGTGAGCGGACAAAATCCGCTGCGAGAGCGCGTGTGCGTGAATAGGTGTGGGGCTGCCAGACGGCCACGACCCGGCGGCCTGGATAGCGATTGCGGGCGGCGGCCAGTGTGGCTTTGATCTTGGAAGGATGATGCGCGTAGTCATCAACCAAGGTAATCCCATCCACTTCACCGACAACGTCAAAACGGCGGCCGGTGCCTTTGAACTCTGAAAGCGATTGGGCAGCGATGTGCACGTTGGTCCCCAGTTGATGGTGCATGGCGATCACACCCAAAGCGTTGCGCACATTGTGCTCGCCGGGAACTTGCAGGCTGACGGTAGTGATGGGCAGGGAATCCGCCGAGAAGACCACATCGAAAGTAAATCCGCCGATCTGGTTTTGTTTGAGGTTCACCGCCCGGTAGTCAGCGCGCACATCCATGCCATACGTGTAGGCGCTGGCAGCCGCGGGTTTACTGGTGAAGAGGTCATTGGTCGCGACACTGTCATAATCCGCAACGATCAGCCCACCAAGTTTTACCCGGTTGATGAAATCTTTGAAAGCCTGAACGTATTCCTCAGGGGTGGGGTAGCAATCCGGATGATCGTATTCGACGTTGGTGATCAAGATCGCGCCGGGGTTAAGCCCCAGGAACATGCGGTCGTATTCGTCCGCTTCGATGACAAAATAATCACCTGTGCCGGCGTGGGCGTTGATGCCCAGGTTTTTGGAGACACCACCTAGAATGTAGCTGGGGTCCAGGCCGAGGCGATAAAGAGACCAGGCCATTAACGCGGAAGTTGTGGTTTTTCCATGCGAGCCGGCAATCGCCAATCCGATATTCTTTTGCATCAAACTGCCGAGGAAATCGGAGCGCTTTAAGACAGGAATGTGAAGCCGGTGGGCTTCCACCACTTCGACGTTTTCATCCAGGATCGCTGAAGAGCGTACAACCATATCTGCTCCTTTAATATTTTCAGGCGCGTGGCCTTCATAGACTGTGACTCCTGAATTTTGAAGCTCAAGAGCCAGAGGCGATAACGCCCGATCTGATCCACTCACCTTGTATCCTCTTTCAAGAAGGACACGCGCGATGGAAGAAATTCCTGTTCCGCCGATACCGATAAGATGAATGTGTTCCATCAGATAAACACCACCAATACAAAGACGAAGCAGATTGCCACCGCGAAATAGATCGCGGGCGTCCCCATTAACCATGCCGGGGGCAAGAAATTGATCCAATTGAGGGCTGCAATGCCGTTCAATGTGGTAGGATCCGGAGCCGACATGAACGCGAATGGGTAATTGGCATAATGAAGGTAGAACCAGAGGGTTCCAAAAACGATGTAGCCATTGACCGCGCCCAAAAATCCGCCCAATAAAGCGTCTTGTAGGAAATGGCGAACGAAGCGGCCGCTTTCCGCCAGCCGTTGCAATTTTGGAGTTTGGTAACCGAAAAACACCAACCCAGTGATTATCGCGGTGCGGATCCAGAAAACCGACTTGGGTGAGGAGGACTGGATGATCTCCTTGAAGAAGGGGACGAAGGTTTCCAGGACGTTCATGGTGAATAGCGCAAGAATGACGGCAAAAGTCACGAGCAGCTCTTTGGCCCAACCACGCATGGCGCCGATGATGGCAAACAATAAGATGAAGATCATGAGCATAACATTCAGGCTGATCATCGCGATCCTCCTTTACTTACAGGGGAAGCCAGTTCCACGAGCAGACTGGCGATCTTTTCGGCAGCGTTGGGGGTAGCCAGGTTGAGCATGGCTTTACGCATGGCCGCCAGGGTGGCGCGATCAGGAATAAGACGGTCGAGGGTGGGAATCAACTTCTCTTCCAAAACAGCGTTCTCAATGATCTCGGCCGCGCCGTGTGAAGCCAGGTACTCCGCGTTGACGCGCTGGTAACGCCACGCAAACGGGTAGGGCACTAATATGGCGGGCAACCCGAATAGAGGAAGTTCGCCTAAAGTTGATGCTCCTGCACGAGAGATTGCCAGGTCTGCGCAGGCGAAAGCCGCGCCGATCTCTTTGTGAAGGTACGGGTAGGGATGGTAGCGGGAAGCCATGCTTTGAGAAAGCAGCGTAGCCGCTTTTTGGGCTTCCTGGAAATCAGCCTGACCCGTAAGGTGAATTACCTGCGCCCGCTTGAGGATCGCGGGTAATTGCGGAATGACGGCTTGATTGATCAACCGGGCACCTTTGCTGCCACCGATGATCAAAACAATGGGCAGGTCATCAGAGAGGTTGAGTTCCTTGAGTGCGTCCGCGCGGTTCCAATTCCTGAGATCTGTGCGGGTGGGGTACCCGGTAACGACCATTCGTTTGCCAGGTTTGAAATATTTGCGCGAGGTGTCTGCGCTGAGGGCGATAACGTCTGAATAACGCGCCAGGGATTTCAACGCCAGTCCTGGTTCAATATCCGGGACATACAAGACACTATTCCAACGTGTGGCGGCCACCGCCATGGGGACGGCCACATAACCGCCGGTAAAAAGGAGCACATCCGGGCGGAAGTTGTGTAAAATGCGCCGAGATTCGAAAAAACCTCGAGCGAGCTTAAGCAGATTCCCCGGCAACGCTGAGAGACCCACCCCATGAACACCAGCTGCGGGGATGGATTTGTAGGGTATGTTTTCATGAGCGACCAGGTCGGCTTCCATGCCGCCTTGACCGCCTACCCACAATACAGATTCAGCGCGATCACCGATCGCCTGCAAGACGGACAGGGCGGGGTACACTCCGCCGCCTGTCCCCCCGGCGCAAATCAACAGCCGCATGGGATGAGCTCCTTTCTGAGGTTGGGGTCTCCAACTTCGATTGACGCGCAATGCTGAATAACAAACCTACAGCGGCAAACACGGTGACCAGGCTTGAACCGCCGGAACTGATAAAAGGAAGGGCATTACCCGCAAAAGGCAGCAAATTAACCAACACACCAGTATTGATGGCGGCTTCCAGAGCGATCCAAAGGGTAATGGCGCCTGCCATCCATTTTCCCAGGTCATCCTTGGCGCGATGGGCGATGGTTAACCCACGCCAAATGAACGCGACGTAAAGCCCGAGGACGACGAACGCGCCGAGCAGCCCGGTTTCTTCAGCGATCACAGCAAAGATGGAATCGGTTGGCGCAACTGGCAATCCGATGAATTTGGTGGTAGATCGTCCGATGCCAACACCGAAAAAGCCGCCATTGATGATGGCTTCAAGCGACCATTTCACGTGATCTGAAGCTTGCACGGGGTCTTGTAACCCGCTCCAATAATCTTTCAAGCGGGTGGAGGCCGTGTCGCTAAGCCAAACCACCAAAAGTCCGAGAACGGCGGTAATGCCAACAACCATAAGGATTTGGCGAAGCTTTCCTCCAGCGATATAGAAGAGCATGCCGCCGAGTAAAATCACGGTAGCCGCGGCTGAGACATCCGGTTGGGCCAGGATCAAGCCTGCGGTGAACCCCACGATACAGGCTAATGGAATCAAGCCAAATGACAACTTGCTCAAGGCGTCTCGTTTACTATCAAGCCAGAAGCAAAGATAAATGATGACCATTAGCTTGGCAAATTCGGAGGGCTGAATCGACCCCTCGAACAGTCCGCGTTTGGGGCCAAAATCGGAAGACTGCCCGAAGAGGAGTACTGCGAAAAGGAGAACGATAATTCCAAGCATCCCGAAAACGACATACTTGCGATAGATGTGATAGTCAACAAAGGTGATTACCACCGCGGCAACCATGCCGCCCAGGCCGATCAACAACTGTCGCGATACGGTTTCGTATTCCGAGTAACCCTGATAGCGCGCGAACTGCCAACTGGCGGAATAGACCATCAAAAGACCGATCACAAATAATGAGACCACGATGATCAAGAGTGGCAGGTCAAATTTCTCGCGGAATGAAAGCCGGCGAGCTTTTTGGCGGGTTACCGGGGTATTGATAGTTTCGTTCATGGCAGCTGATTTACCCATTTCTTAAATAGATTGCCGCGTTCTTCAAAATCCTTGAAGGCGTCGTAAGCGGTGCAACCTGGTGATAGGAGAACGATCGAATTTTCTTCCGCGACGGCGGCGGCCAAGGGCAGGGCATCCTCAAATTTCAATGCTTTTTGAACCTTTACCAAACGCTCCCCATTACGGGGGGATCCGATAGCGGATTGGATCTTTTCGGCAGCTTCGCCAAAAAGCACTACTTGATCTACACGTTGATGGATCATTTCGGCCAGGTCGTTCCAGGGCAAGTTCTTATCACGCCCACCTAATAACAGCACCAAGGGTTCCGTAAAGGAGCGCAAGGCGGCCATCACACGTTCGGGTGCGGTGGCGATCGAATCGTTGATCCAGGTTACGCCGTTGATTGAGCGGACGAATTCGAGGCGGTGTTCCACGCCCAAGAAATCTTCCACACCCTTGGCCATCGCTTCAAATGAAAGACCGGCGGCGTTGGATATGGCGCAGGCTGCCAACACGTTCAGCAGCATGTGCTCGCCGCGCAATTGAATGGATTCCTGGGGCAGGATGGCGAAGACCTGGTCATTTTCCTGGAGTTTCAACAAGCCCTGTTCCATGAATACACCATCTTCACCATTGGGGGGCTGTTGCAAACCGAAGCTGACGAGTTTGCCTTGCACCATTCCACGCAAACCCCATGAACCAGGATCCTCGCGGTTAAGGATGGCTATATCGCTTGTATTTTGAAACTCGAGGATGCGGGCTTTGGCTGTCGTGTACGCTTCCATGGTTCCGTGACGATCAAGGTGGTTCGGTGTGATGTTCAATACAGCGGCGATGCGCGGGCTGATTGTCATCTGTTCCAATTGGAAGCTGGATAGTTCCAGGATTACCAGGTCATCCGGCTGGATCTCGTCCAGGTATTCCACCAGGGGTAACCCTATGTTGCCACCGACCCATACTTTTCGAGTGGATCCCGCCGCAGCTTTGGCCATGCGGCCAACCAGGGTGGTAGTGGTGGTTTTACCGGCTGAACCGGTAATGGCGATCACGGGAGCCTTGACGGCTTCCATGAAAATCTGTGAATCGTTGGTGATTTGAATTCCGCGTTTTTGAGCTTCAATGATGATCGGCAGGGTCAGTGGGATCCCACCCGATAGGCAAACCAACTCAACGCGATCCAAAAGTGTCAATGGATGATCGCCAAGGAACCATTCCACACCAGTATTGGCAAGTGTCGAAATTTCATTCTGCATTTGAGCGGGGGAACGCACGTCATTGAGGATCACGAAAGCTCCACGGCGTGAGAGGAAGCGCGCGAGCGCCTGCCCTTGCCGGGCGGCTCCGATGATTAATACGTGTTTACCCTGCCAGTTTTGCATCATCATCCTTATGCCATGGCCAGCGCAACGCCAAACATCGCGGCCAAAAGACTGATCAACCAAAAACGCTGCACAACCTGAGTCTCACTCCAACCAATCAGTTCAAAATGATGGTGCAGAGGTGCCATTTTGAAGAGTCGTTTTCCGTGGGTGAGTTTAAAATAACCAACCTGCAAAATGTCGCTGGCGATATTACTGATCGGGATGATGGCAATCAAGGGGAGGAGCAGCCATTGGCCGGTCATCAAGGAGACCACACCCAACAAGGCACCCAGGGAAAGTGAACCAGTGTCACCCATGAAGAGCATGGCGGGGTGGACGTTGAACCACAAAAAACCAAAGATGGCACCGACGACAGTAAAGCAGAAACGCCCGATGAACAAATTGCCCTGGATGAGAGCGATACCGCCGTAAGCCGCGAAGGCTGTGGCCGCGATCAAACCAGCCAGTCCATCCAGGCCGTCAGTGAGATTGACTGCGTTCGACATGGCCACGATCACAAATGTGGCGATGGGGATGTACCAGATGCCCAGGTCGAAAACAGTTTGTGAACCAGGCCAAAACATCTGTGGAACATCGAGGTAGTTTTTCAGCATGTAAGCAGTGCCGACTGCCAGGATGATCTGCAGGAAGAATTTTGTCCGAGCGCGCATTCCAAGTCCACGACGAGGGCCGCGTATGCCTTCCCAGTCATCGATCGCTCCCAAGATGCCGAAAGCGATCATCACCAGCATAGGCAGCAAGATGGAACGGCCCAAGACATTAATACCGAGTAATGAAACCGCGTTTAGCAGAATGGATACCACGAGGACTGGGATTATGATCATCACGCCGCCCATCGTGGGTGTGCCCATCTTTGTTACATGTGAATCAGGTCCCTCTACGCGGATCATTTTTCCGAGGCGATAATGGCGCAAGATGCGCAACAAGGGCGAGCCCCAGATCACTGCCAAAATAAAGCCCAAACCACTCAACGCGAGGGCTAATGAAGTCTCTTTCATGGTTTTACCTCCAAGGCCTGAACGATGCGATCCATGTGCAGGCCGTGTGAGCCCTTCACCAATACAACGTCGCCTTCTCTTATTTCGGATTTTAAGGCTTTCACTACCGCGTCTACTTCGCCAAATTCTTGCACGGCAGTCACGGATAACCCCGCGCCTAAGGCGGCTTCGGCGATCATGCGGGCGTGTTCGCCAAAGGTGAATAACTGGTCACATACCGCGGCTGCCCGGCGTCCAATCATTTCGTGCCCAGATTGCTCGTACATACCAAGTTCATACATCCCACCGAGCACGGCAATCTTACGCCCTGGCAGGTCATGCATCAGGTTCAACGCTGCGAGCATGCTTTCTGGTGAAGCGTTATAAGTATCATCGAGCACCAAAGCGCCCTGTTTGGTGTGAACCATGACCAATCTGAGCTGGGTGCTGGCTTCTTGAACCCCCAGGATGATCTCTTCCATCGGCATACCTTCCACCAATCCCGCGGAAACCGCACGGAGCACAGTGTGGATCGAATGTTGGCCGATGATGGGAGCCTGAACGGGATAGACCTGACCCAAGTGATGGAGGTTGAAACGAATGCCATTTAATCCCATACTGACAATCTCGTCCGCCCAGAGATCCGCGCGTGGATCTAGCCCGTAGAAGAATACTCTAGCCTTGGTTTGCTTCGCCATGGGAACGATCCAGGGATCATCCAAATTGAGGATGGCCGTGCCTTCAGGTTCGGCGGGAAGGGCCTGCACCAGTTCACTTTTACCTCGCGCGATCTCGGCTTGCGAACCGGCGCGTTCGGCGTGAACTGTGCCGATATTGGTGAGTATGCCCACTTGGGGTTTAGCCAAATCGCAGAGGAATTGGATCTCACCGGGTTGATAAAAGCCCATTTCCAAAACTGCGCATTGGTAACCCGCGCCTAGCCGGAGCATGGTTAGGGGCAGACCAACTTCATTGTTGTAGTTCCCAATATTCTTGAGGGTGCGGTAGCGCCTCGAGAGAACCTCGGCGACTAATTCTTTGGTTGTTGATTTGCCAACACTGCCTGTGATTCCTATGACCCTCAAATCAAATTTATTCCGCCAAAACGCTGAGAAGCGTTGGAGTGTTTTTGTGGTGTTGTTAACCCGGATGGCAAACGGAGCTTCAGGAATCCTGGTCATACTATTAAAAGGTTGGGTGAGGTCAAGCACAGGGATGGAAGGATCAATGTCTTGCTGAATAAGAGCGAGTTGAGCACCATTGGTGAAAGCGCTGGCAACATAATGGTGGCCGGCTTGGATGGCGATAAACAGGGACGCAGCGATGGCCTGGCGTGAGTCGACCACGGCTTCGCTGATGCCAAGTTCAGCCCGTTCGGGTCGCACACCTTTTTCTGCTTCGATCAAATCGGCCAGGGTCAACATGTTTCCTCTTACTGCGAGACTTGCAGGCTCCTGCGGAGTTCATCCGGAGGAATGTTCATTAAGACGACCAGTTGTTCAACCACATCCTGAAAAACTGGAGCGGCAACGACAGAGCCCCAAATGGAGCTTTTTGGTTTTTGGAGCCATACATACACCAGGAATTGAGGATCATCCGCGGGGCCCCAACCAACAAAGGATGCGTTGGTGGCGCCACTGGAGTATTGACCATTGACAGCGATCTCGGCCGTGCCGGTCTTGCCAGCCACGCGATATCCTTCGACCAGAGCGTCTGATGCTTCTTCTTCGAGCGAGATAGCGAGCATTTCTGTGAGCAATTCAGCAGTTTCGGCTTTGATCGGTGTGCCCACGATCTGCGGATTGGTGTAGTATTGTTGACCGTTCTGAATATAGGAGTGCAAGACATGGGGAGCGACCATTTTACCATCGTTCGCCATGGCGGATGCTGCCATGATCATTTGAATGGGTGTTACCGCCACACCTTGACCAAATGAATTGGTCGCCAGATTGATGCTGTACCAGGTTGGGTCGCCGGGGATGCTGAGCGGGTAGACTTCTTCGCCCGCCAGGTCGATGTTGGTGCGGTGACCGATGCCAAAGCGATTGAGATAATCATAGAATTGGTCAGGTCCAAGTTGAAGGGCAACCCATGAAAGGCACACGTTGAGTGAATGCTGCATGCAGCCGATCATGTTTTGAGCGCCCCAGGCGCCTCGATCCCAGTTATAGATCGGCCAGCCGCCAACTTCGATCACGCCAGTATCATTGAAAGGTGTGTCCCAGTTGACCACACCGGCATCCAGGGCTGAAGCCATGGTGATGATCTTAAAAACTGATCCAGGTTCATAGACCTGGTTGACGGCCATGTTGTAAGAGACACCCGCGGTGAAAACTTTTTCATATTCCCAATAAGCGTTCGGGTCGAGGTGAGGGGTGCTGGCCATGGCCAGGATCTCACCGTTTTTCGGGTTCATCACTATAATTGTGCCATTTTGGGCTTTATTTTTGGCAACCGCGTTGTCAAGGATCTTTTCGACAGTTCGTTGGATCTCGCGGTCTATGGTTAAAACAAGGCTCGCCCCGGCCGGGGCGGTTGGAATCTCTTGAAGTTCGTACGGATCAAGCGGGATGACGACCTTTTGTTTGATCCCTGAGAGCAGGTCATTGTATTGTTCTTCGACCCCAAAGTAACCATTTCCTTTGTCACGGTCGTAGTAGGTGTAGAAACCGAGTACATTGGAAGCCAGTGTTCCTTCGGGATAAATCCTCTCCAGGTGCGGCGTCCAAACCAACCCTCTCAAGGTTGGCAAGGTTGGATCCTCACCGTACAGGTTGGTTTCTTCGTATTGGTCTTTAAGCAAGGAAAGTTGGTTGACGAGGTCGCCATAAATGAAATCGGCGACGGTGACGTAGACGCTCGCACCTGGTTCATAGGGCGTATTCACCAGAGTTAGCATCTCGTTGTAATCTTTACCGAGGATGGTTGCCAGCGCGGAAGCGATGGATACCGGGTTTCGGACGTATTGAAGTTCCACACCGATCTCGTAGACTTCACGGTTGCCAGCCAACAAGTGCCCCCAGCGGTCATAAATGTATCCGCGTTCTGATTGAATGGTGCGGACTTCGGTGCCGTACCCCTTCGCCCATTTATCGAGCACCTGGGCGTGGGAGCTGGTCTGAATTCGCACCATCTGGAGCCCGATGACAATAATGAAAACGGCGAGCGCGATTCCAAGGGATTTGATACGCGTCATATTGCTAAAGAGGTTCATAACGAACCTCCCGCCACCGACTCGCTTAAGCGGTTGATACCCTGGAAGAGCCAATCCCACACGGACTGACGATAGGCAGGAAGCACGAGTGAACGCGCGGATTCATCAATGCCTGGAGGTGCGGCGAGCACTACGGCCTGGCGCCCAGTGTATCCCGGGATGGGGATATAAACTGCTTCTTCTGGATCGATGCGTTTAAAGCCCAGGTTCTTGGCTCTCACTTCCATTGCCGATGAAGCGGTGAGTTGCGCGATTTGGGCTTTGCGATCCGCGATCTTGCGTTCGAGAGTTTGACGTTCAAGGTTGAGACGATAGGCGTCCAAACCCGCCGAGGCGGCTTTACCACTAATGCTCAGGTAAACCCCAGCCACCACCACAACAACCACCAACCCAAGCAGGATCATGCCAGTGAGCTGGATCTGTTTGCGCCAGGGGGCCTGTTTGAAGGCCTGCGTCAATTTTAATTTGACGCTGGTGCGCTGCCTTCTGCGGTTTGGGCGGTCATTGAATACGGTCATGCTTCAGTCTCTATTTCTTTTCTGCGATCCGTAATTTAGCGCTGCGCGCTCTTGGATTTTGATTGACCTCATCGGGGTCAGCTTCGATGGGATGTCGGTTAATCTCAATGATCGAAGCCTTGTGGTTGCAAGTACAAACAGGTTGTTCAGGTGGACAGATGCAATCCTTGCTTTCCTGCCTGAAATACTGCTTTACGATGCGGTCTTCCAAAGAATGGAAGGAAATGACCGCCAACCTACCTCCGGGAGCCAGAGCCTGGATAGCCTGGGGGAGAAACTCTGAAAGTGAACTAAGTTCTCGATTCACAGCGATACGCAAAGCCTGGAAAGAGCGGGTGGCCGGGTGGATCTTTCCGGCTCTGCCGATACTCTTGGCGATCAGGGCTGCGAGTTCCAAGGTGGTGTGCAGCGGTCTGGCATGGACGATCGCGCGAGCGATCCGCCGTGAAGCGGTTTCCTCTCCGAAGCGCCAGAAGATATCAGCCAGTTCCACTTCGGGGGCGTTGTTAACCAGATCGGCAGCGCTGACGGACTGGGATGGGTTGAAACGCATATCCAACGGCCCATCTTTTATGAAGGAGAAACCACGTTCGGGAGAATCGATTTGCATCGATGACACACCCAGATCGATGACAATGCCGTCTACGTGATCCCAGCCTGACGCCAGCAATTCGGAGGAGAGCGCGATGTAGGAGGAGTGAGCCAGTCGCACCCTGTTGCCAAAGGAAGAAAGCCTCTGACTGGCAATTGCGAGCGCGCCTTGATCGACATCCAAACCGAGGAGTTGGGCGTCTGGTGAACCCTGGGTTAAAATTCCCCAGGCGTGCCCGCCGGCTCCCACGGTTGCATCCACGTAACACCCCGGACTTTTCGGACGTAAAGCAGTTATAATCTGTTGGTAAAGAACAGAGACATGCGGTGGATTGAGGCCGCTGTCTTTTTTAGCAGTCATCAGAAAGCCAGGTCGTATTTCCTGGCGAGTTCGGCTGCGGCGTTAGGTGACTGGAAGCGCGCGTCACGCAGCCGCAGAAGCTCGGGATCCCAAATCTCGATCTTTTCGCCAGAACCCACCACAGTCGCCGCGCCAGAAAGCCGGGCAAATTCGCGCAGGTTTTGAGGGATGATGAATCGGCCGTTCTTATCAAATTCGATCTCAGAAGCGTTGCCAAAGAGAAAACGCTGCAATTCACGAGCGTCGGCGTCGCCAAAACTTAAGGCGTTGATTTTTTCAGCGAGGGAGTTGAAACGAGTGGCAGTCATGACTACCAGGTTGTCGTCAAAACCGCGAATGATGAAAGCGCCATCGCTGACCAATTCACGGAATTTAGCCGGAAAAGTGATGCGGTTTTTCTCATCGATGTTATGGTCGTATGTGCCAGTGAACATAAGTTCTACCTTTTGTATATATGCCGAACGCCGGATTCAATTCCGGCGCTCTTCCACTTAGACCCACTTTCTACCACTTTTATACACATTATACGCTTATTATTACCGAAATTCAAGTATTTCCTTACAATTTCTAAAATATTAAGTTTTTATTCAGGGAGAGCAGGATGACGTTTTTTCGAGTTATATTGATTGGAGTGTTGTCGGGATGGGTCGCGGCATGCGCGCCAGTTGCACCCTTGGTCGTTGCCACGGAAGACGTTGTAGCGACTCAAACCTCGGTAGCAACCGAGGAGCCAACGGAGGTCTTCACGCCCACTCCTGAACCAGGGTTGACCGTCGACCTCCTTAAAAATTCCGTGTTTTTTGGTCCTGAATCTCAACAAGCGGTTCAGCTAACCGACGGAAAATTTGAAGGAGTGGGGGATGCCGGCACAGTAGCTGTTGAAATGCTCCCTCAGGTTGCCATTGGTGATCTTAACGGTGATGATGTGGATGACGCTGCCCTGTTGCTCGCGGAATCCATGGGAGGCACGGGAGTGTTTGTCAGCCTGATCATCATCACCAGTGACGGTGAAGGTTATTTGCAGGCTGGTGAAATTTTTATTGACGATCGCCCAAAGATTGATTCTGTAACCATTGAAGATGGAAGCGTTTACTTTGAAGGAACCATCCACCGATTTGACGACATTTTGGCACAACCAACCTTACTGGTCCAGCGAACTTACCAGGTCCTCGAAGGGACAATTACGCTGACCCGACAATCCAGGGTCAACCCAGATGGTACCGAAAGCTTAATTAATATTTCGGCTCCCCTTCACGAAGGTGGCATATCCAACCCGGTGCTGATCACAGGCAATATGCCCATCGCGCCCTTTGAGAGTAACCTGGCTTTCACAGTTTACGACCTGAAAGGGAAGGTCCTTTACCAATCTGGTTTTATGGTAACGGCCTCTGATGTAGGAGCCCCGGCAACTTTTTCCAACTCCGTTGAGCTTCCAGCGCTGCCTTTTGGCGCATGGGTGCGGTTGGAACTGGCTGAACTGAGCATGGCGGACGGTTCGTTGATGACCATGGATTCTGTCGTTGTTCAAGTTCAATAAGCCTCATCGATTTTGGAGTTTTGGATGATTAAAAGGCGCATCACTCTTGTTTTGTTAATCATGACGGCAGTCGTTTCGTTATACGCGCTGCTGGCTTTCCGGTTTGAATTGCCGGTGACGGCGGCGATAACGCCATTCATCACCCTGGTATCCCTTTCTTTCGCGTTGTTGCACGCCAGTCAGCGCGAAGGTTGGTTGAAAACCGGCTTGTTGTTGGTGATCGTTTTCTTCACAGGGCTATTTTTTGAGAGCCTGGGGGTGGCAAGTGGATGGGTATATGGTCCCTATCATTACACTGACCAGCTCGGTCCGAAATTCCTTGGGTTGGTTCCCTATCTAATCCCGTTGGCGTGGACGTATATGATCTATCCGTCCATGGTTATTGCGGGCAGAGTCGTGCCAGAAACATGGACGGGATGGAAACGCGGCATCCTGGTGGCCGCCTTAAGTGGGGTGATCATGACCGCTTGGGACGTGGTGATGGATCCGATGATGGTGTTCGGCGGCAACTGGGTTTGGGAAGTTGACGGCGCTTACTTCGGTGTTCCACTGCAAAACTTCTGGGGTTGGTGGCTGACCACGTTTGTCGCGGTGGGGCTTTTCCTGGTGGTTTCCAGGAAGATGAAGGCAAATGTGATCGAAGTGCCAGATCGATGGGCGGTGATCCTATACGGCATCACGGGAGTAACCTCGATCGTCACTTGCTTGATGATCGGTTTCGGCGGCGTTGCTCTAGCCGGAATCTTCGCGATGCTGCCCTGGTTCGTTGTCGGCTGGTTTCGCACCCATAACCATCGAACTAATTAATAATGGGCAACGTTAATTTTCATGATTAGGGAGGGAGAATGCCAATAATCTTGCGCAGAATTTTCAAGATATTGAACATGTTTTTTATGGTGCCCCTGTTTCGTTTAGGTTTGGGGGCTATCCTGGTGAGCCCAATCGCAGGGTACATTATGGTGTTAAAGGTTGTTGGGCGTAAGTCCGGAAAGGTTCGTTACGCGCCAGTGAATTACGCTATTCACGAAGGTGCGATTTACTGCCTTTCAGGTGGCCGCAAAACCTCAGATTGGTATAAAAATTTGTTGGTGCATCCAGAAATTGAAGTCATTCTACCAGGTGGGGCGATCTATGGAAGAGTTTCCGAGGAAAACGACGTTGAAACGCGCCGTGTGGTAATTCGGCGGGTGTTGAAAAATGCCGGGTTCGCGGGTTTTTTTGAAGGCTACAACCCCTGGACGATCTCGGATGAGGATTTGCAACCGCGAATCATCGATATCCCACTCTTAAAGATAAGCCCGATTGGCATTGGGAATGGGGCGGCTGACCCGGCCGGCTGGCTTTGGATCTGTTTGCTGGTGTTAGTTCTGGCGGTGATCGCCCTTTTGATCTTCTAAAATTCAAGCGCATTCATTGACAGCCTGGTGTCTTCACCGGGCTGTCATCATTTAAGAGATTGATATTATTTTTAATCGGACTATAATTATCTTAATTAAAGTTTTTATAATCAGGAGGAAAACATGGAACTGATTCAGAAGATCATCTACGCGCTCACCGAACTTCATCCACTGCATTCATTGCTCGTTCATTTTCCGATCGCGCTGACGACGACCGGTTTTTTCTTTATTTTGCTGGCTACTTTGCGTAAGAGCGAGTTGTTTGAAAAGGTGGCGTTTGCCAACTTGAACCTCGCTGTACTCAGCACGCTAGCTGCCGGGGCAGCGGGGATCACCGACAATCTCAAGTTTTATAATGGAGGCGCCGCCAACCACACCGCAAAAATTATCCTGGCATCTACCTTGTTCCTCTTGAGTCTGATCACCGTGGTGATCCGTTGGAAAAAACCCGACCTCTTCCACACGCGTGGAAAAGGTCTCTACGTTTTCATGTACTTTGTTTTCTTTGCCATCGCTGCGGTTTTGGGGTTCTTGGGCGGAGTCATCGTTTACGGAATTTAGAGTTTATATCTCGCTGACCCTGGGCCGGTATTGCAGTGCTTCCGCGAGGTGAGTTTGTTGGATGTCGGGGCAATTGGCGAGATCGGCTATGGTGCGCGCCAATTTCAAAATGCGATGGTAGGCGCGTGCCGAAAGCTGCAACTGGTTCATCGCAGCGCGCATCAGGCTCCGGCAAGCTTCATCCAGGTTGCAAAACTGTCTCACCTGGGCGGGATGCATGTCCGCGTTGCAAGTCAGGCTGGTTTCGGCGAAACGCTCACGCTGGATCTGCCGGGCGGCTTCAACCCGGCGGCTGACGGTCTCAGAAGATTCTCCCTGACGGGTCTCACTCAATTTTTCATAATCCACCCGTGGCACTTCCACATGGATATCGATGCGGTCCATCAGAGGTCCGGAGATGCGGCGTTGATACTTGGTTACCGTCCCTGGCGAGCAAGAACACGCTTTCAACGAATCGCCGTAATATCCGCATGGGCAGGGGTTCATCGCGGCCACGAGCTGGAAGTTAGCCGGGAAGGTGAGAGTGCCTTGAGCGCGGCTGATGGTAACTATCTTGTCTTCCAAGGGTTGGCGCAACACTTCGAGTGTGCGGCTGCCAAATTCGGGCAGTTCATCCAAAAAGAGAACGCCGCGATGGGCGAGTGAGATCTCGCCAGGGTGCGGCCAGTTGCCGCCGCCTACCAGTCCGGCGTTGGAGATCGTGTGGTGAGGCGCCCTAAATGGTCGGTTTTTGATTAAAGGTATGCCTTCTGGCAGTTCATCGGCGACCGAATAGATACGGGTCACATCCAGGGATTCGTCCACGGTCATGCGCGGCAGGATAGCCGGTAGCGCCCGCGCCATGAGCGTCTTTCCCGCGCCGGGAGGGCCGATCATCAAGAGGTTGTGCCCGCCAGACGCGGCCACTTCCAGAGCGCGTTTGACATGCTCCTGGCCTTTGACATCACGGAAATCAGTTTGCACCACCACGGGGACCTGGTCCACCTCGATATGCGGCTGGGGTGGGATGATTCGCGAACCTGTCAAATGGGCGTAAAGCTCGGAAATAGATGTAACCGGGATGACTTCAAGGTCAGGGAAAATGGCGGCCTCAGGCGCGTCTTCAGCGGGGACGAACACGCGCTTAAATCCCTCACGCCGGGCAACCGCAGCCATGGGCAACACTCCACGGATATGGCGTACGCTGCCATCCAGGGAGAGTTCACCCATCACCAAATCTTCTTTTAAACAGAGGGGTGGGAGCTGGCGGTTGGCAAGCAAGACCCCCAGCGCGATGGGTAGGTCGTAGGCGGAACCTTCTTTACGGACTGTGGCGGGAGCCAGGTTGACGCGTACCCTCTTGCGGGGATAATCCAGGCCAGCGTTGCGAATGGCGGATTGGACGCGTTCTCGACTTTCCTGCACGGAGACATCCGGCAAGCCGACAATGATCATGGGTGGTTTTGGGATACCCGTGGTGATATCTACTTCAACGTCTACAATGACCCCATCCAGACCGATGACAGCACAAGCATTCACGCGGGCTAGCATGGGTTAAGTGTAGAGGGGGAACCCCCAAAAGTCAACTGCAAGTTTTGATTGGTAGCGAGAAAACGGAACTACTGACCTTTCTGATTAATGGCAGCCAAATTATTTGTTCAACTATGCTCTTTAACCGCTGATTTTTGTTACCCACTAACTCTCAGCTTAAATAAATTGGCTAGAGACGGGATTGGGAAACAACTTAATTGGAACACAAGGTAACCGTCCAAAGACTGACGAACAGTTCGCGCGTGGATGTGCCGCAACAATTCGATGTAAAAGTGTAAACGCCTTTTGGCGCTTGCAGTTCCTTCGTTTCACCAGGCGCGACCACATATTTCAGGGTGGTGGGGCCGTAGAACATAACTGTGTCTTGGACTGGGCAGTTGTTGAATACTTTGATCGTCAGATCATAAGGCAAGTTGGGGTCGGCGGTGGGGTTGGCAGGTGCACGAGTAGCCACAACAGCTTTGGGTGTTTTTGTGGGAACACTTATGGGGGTTTTGGTTGGGCTGGGTAGGGGTCTATCTGGCCCGTGAATGCTGTCTGAACACATGCTAATACCCTTGTTTAAAACATCTTCCTCGTCTTTGTAAGTCATGCAAACCAAATTGACTGAATTGGTCGTGGAGACCCAGGTGCGTTGCGGGTCGAGGTTGTTGGTGGTGTAGACTGTGTATTCGTTGTATTGCACATCCATCAACGAGTGGGTTTCACGATAAGAAAAAAAGAGGTCATCCAGGCTGACGAATTGAGGTTCCTCATAGAGAATGGCATTGACATAATTTTCGTTGTTTTCGATATATCCCCAACGATCTTGTTCATCCTGGAAAATATCGATCATGTGCCCTTCGCCGTGGTTGATGGTGTCATCGAGTGCCAGAAGGTAATGATCAAATCCTTTGTCTTTAAGCCCAAAATACATTAATAACGCAAATTCAAAGCAAACCCCATGTTTTTTAGCCAAAGAAACCGCGGGTGACATGCGCGCTTCTCCTTCAGGTTCCTGCCAACGCCATCCGTAAGTATGGAGCAGCACACGGGCGCATTCGTAGGGGTCAGTGCAGGCGTTGCGGAACGCGATCAGCTCATCTGGCAATCCGCTCATCGAGAGGGTGGGCGAAATCGTCTGCGTGGGGGAGGGCGTTACAGTGGGTGTGGACGTAAGGGTGGGTGTGGCGGTGGAGGTCAGAGTGGGGGTTGCGGTTTCAGTAGCAAAGAGTAATGGCAGGGCTTGTTTGATGGTTGATGTGATCACACAAGATACAAGTAGCGTGGCTGCCAAGGCGATGATGATCAAGCGCTTCATTGATGTCCTCCCTAAATTGGCTTGCTGTATAAATTTTATCTCAAATCAGTTAATCTTGTTGTGAAAATAACATTATGGATTTCAAGTCTCCATCAAGGAGCGAATCGCGGCGGAATATATTTCCTTAGCCTTATTGTAATTTACCGCGTTTTGTTTGGCAAAATAATCCATCATGATGCCGCTATTGATCTCCAGCACCATGAAGTTACCCTCCACCTGGACGATGTCTACGGAGGCGAACCGGGCATTGACGGAGTCTGCAGCCCGAACTGCCAACCCGCTTAATTTCGTAACCAGGTCTGGGTCGTTGACCACCACGGGCAACGCGCCCTGCCCCAGGTTGTGCTTCCAGTGTAGGGGGTGTTTTTCGCCGGCTACAAGCACCCTGTCGAGAAATTCAGGACTAAGGTCTTCGATCGGCTGCTGCTCAGGGTGGTCTCCTTCATAAGCGAGAATTAATTGCCGCACTGAAGAGTGGCCATCCCCTACCAACAAGGGGATGTGTTTGGCAAAAACGAGTTGAACCTGCTGGTTCAAGAGAATCACCCGATATTCCGCTTCGATCTGTACCCATGGCGATACCGCCATGGTTTTGGAGTGCTGAAAAATGCGCGTCACGGCTTGTTCAAGCTCACGCTGATTGCTTACCATGAACACATCGATCCCGCCCGTTCCACCGTTGGGTTTGCAAACAATTTTCTTGTGTTCGGCCAGCAGTTCTAACAATCTCTGCCAGTTGCCTTGAACGCCGATATAGTCCATATCCGCGGGGGATATAAAAAAGTGGTGTTTGACCACGGGTATATTCTGGGCAGCCAGCAAGTCGCTGGTAGCCGCCTTGTCAGTGCAGATCAGTTGGGTCGCGGCGGAGTTGTTGCCAAATTGGTAACCATAAATGTGGGCGACGTGACCCTGCTTGGTGAGGCGGAAGATCCAGTCGTAAGAAAAACGCTCGCAGTGGATACCTTGCTCTTCGCAGATTTCCTGAATGATTTTAACGATAGGCCGCTGGGTGTTATTCATAGTAGTATCACCAGAAATTATGTCAATGTTGTTGATTCGATTTTTAGTATAACCTTTTCCGTATTTTTTCACATGAACCTGAAAGAAGATGAAAATGCAACTCTAACCAATTCCGCGCGTATATTGGTTATCAAGTGAACGAGGAAATTATGATGAACAGTGGCATCACCCCGGTTTTCGAAGAATTCGTTAGAACGCAGACTGACAAGATGCGTGATCTTTGGTTTTCAAGTTCTGACCAACCCACTCCATTGCTCGATGAAATTCCACTAAATAAAAAACTTGAAAACGAAGCCAGAGTGACGAGCCTTTTGGAATGGATCAGCAAGCGTTTGGATTCTACTGTTCGTGGCGGAAACTCATCCAAGGGTTTCGCAGGGGAAGCCGCCGACCTCATTAAGAATGCGGGCAATGAAATTTTACAACTTTCAGAAGAAGAAATGAACAGCCTGGACGAGTTGGGGATTAACCAGTCAGCCGCGGCGTTCGTAAAAAACGCCCGTGAATTCGATCCTTTCATGCCTTTCGAGGAGATCTTTCAAGCCAGCCGCAATGTTTGGACATCCAATTACCTGCAAGCACTCCTGGGTCTGCCAGTAAACCTGACACCGTCCATCTTCGCTTACAGTATGCTCTACCCGGTTTCCGATAATTTTTTGGACGACTCCAGCCGCAGTAGGGGTGAAAAAGTGGCTTTCAATTTGCGCTTCCGTGCCTGGCTTGAAGGCAGAGATGTTGATCCCCGAGATCGTTCTGAACGTGACACGCTCGACCTTGTGAGAATGATCGAAAGCCAATATCCTCGCGATCAATTCCCGCAGGTTTATGACAGTTTGCTGGCGATCCACTCTGCCCAGGATAAAAGTATGCGATTGCCGAAAGCACCGGTCAATTCGACCCTGGTAGATATTGTCAGCATTTCATTTGAAAAAGGGGGTACGTCCGTTTTGGCGGATGGCGTGCTGGCCGCCGGTGAATTGACATTAGATGAAATGGCAATTGTGTTTAATTATGGGGCGTTCGCGCAATTGATGGACGACCAGGAAGACCTGGCTGCGGACCTCAAGGATGGGTCGGTGACCCTGTTTACTGAAGCGGCCCGGTCAGGCAGGGTTGATTTTAGCGGATGGAAACACAACAACCATCAGTAATGTCGATTCAGTTGCCGGGGTCTCTCCGAATGGAAAGCTCATCCTGTTGAACCAGACCGGCGGTGGGCTGGGCTTGTTCTCATCGGACGGCAAACTGCTGGTGAATGTCAGTGACAAGCCGGTAGAAAAGGTCTATTTCAGCCCGGATAATCAACGTTTCTTTTACTCCCTTGATTTCAAAGGCTTTGAAGCTG
>CAZUXF010000027.1:0-23029 GCA_964624535.1 uncultured Anaerolinea sp.
ACCCACGACCTTCTCCTTGGCAAGGAGACATTCTACCAACTGAACCACGCCCGCGAACTTCCAACTTGCGAAAGAAATTTTACCCGACCTTGATGCGCAAGTCAACCCTTTTTCCGCACTTTTTTGGGCTTTAAGGTATATTGAATCCCATCTTACAAATCATCAGGTGCGCCCATGAACCCAGTTTTTACCCTTGAATTGACCGCCCAAACTTTTGGCGGGGACGCCATTGGCAGGCTCTCTGACGGTAAAGCCATCTTTATACCTTTCGGCATCCAGGGTGAAACAGTGGAAGTCGAGGTCATTGACAACCGCAATAAATTCGCCAGGGGTCGCATCGTGCGCGTCCTTGAACCGTCGCCGACGCGCATTCAGCCGCGTTGCCCCCATTTCACGGCCTGCGGCGGTTGCCACTATCAACACCTGGCTTACGCAGACCAACTCGCACTTAAACAAGGCATCGTCAAAGACCAGCTCAAGCGCATCGGCAAGATCGAGAACCCGCCGCTGCTCCCGATCGTGCCCTCCCCCATCGAATGGAATTATCGCAATACTGTCCAATTTCACTTGAGCCGCGATGGCAAATTAGGGTTCCAGCGGGTCGGGAATCGAGGCATCTTGGAGATCAACGAGTGCCACCTGCCCATTTCACCAATCAACGCTTTATGGCCAACCTTGGAACTCGACCCTGAAACTGGCATTCAGCGTGCCATGCTGCGTTGTGGTTCAGACGACGAGTTGCTCGTCGGCCTGGAGTGCGAACGCCCCCAGCCGCCTGAATTTGAAGTCGATTTTCCTTTGTCCGTGGTTTTTATGGGGGCGGAGGAGAATTTACTCCTCTCAGGGGAAGATTTTTCGCTGATGCAAGTGAAGGGTCGTGTCTTCCAGGTGTCAGCCTCCTCATTCTTTCAGGCTAACCTGCCCATCGCCGAAGCCATGGTGGACCATGTGATTAACACCCTAAGGTTGGAACCCAACACAAACGTGATCGACGCGTATTGTGGGGTGGGGTTGTTCTCCGCGTTTCTTGCGCCAAGGGTGAAAAACCTGACTGGCATCGAAATTTCCGAGTCGGCATGTAACGACTTTGCGACCAACCTTGATGAATATGAGAATGTCTCGCTGTATGTGGGTGCCGTGGAAGAGATTTTGCCCGCTCTCGAAGGACCCGCTGAAATCGTTGTCCTTGACCCACCCCGCGCCGGCTTGGAAGCCAAAGCTTTGCAGAGTATTCTAAAGCTCGCGCCAAAACAGATCGCTTATGTTTCTTGTGATCCATCCACGTTGGCTCGTGACTTGCAAAAGTTCCTCGCGGATGGATATACTCTCAAGAGTGTCACCCCCTTTGACCAGTTCCCCCAGACCTACCATATTGAGACCATCTCTATCCTAACCAGGTAAGCGCGCTTTTCCACTATAATTCTAGTATGAACCTTGCAACAGCAACTAGATGGCCGGGATGTCACATCCTTGAAACCGGCAAAGCTGGTAAATTGGAGGAAAGATGAAAAAACTCCCTGTTCTAGTTACGATGATTTTGATTAGCGCGTGGGTACTGGTGGCTTGTGATCTTCCCATTGGACGAACGCCTGAGCCTGTGGGTCAGCCCACCCCTAACGCGACTTTGACCGCGCTGTTTGACACCAGCAAACTCATACCTCCCACCATCACCCCTCCGGTGATTTCCACAAGTATCCCGGCATCCCCAACTGTCGATCTATCCACCGCAACGCTGACGGCTACCGCGGCCGCAACCCTGGCCCCGCTGGCCAGCGCCACTAATACCGTCGCTCCAACTGTGGCCACTACTGTCGCGCCGACAGTTGCCGCCACTGCCGGGCCATTGCAGCGCGCGAATCCGCAGCTTGTGGCGAAATTCCTCACCACCGCGCCTGTTCAAGACGGCACTTATGCGGAATGGGTCGACCTCACCAATAAATACACCATCCCCAACAAAGTCTGGGGGTCAGGCAACTGGAGCAATTATGCCGACCTGGAAGGCGCCCTCGCGGTTGCATGGGATAGCACCAACCTTTACATCGGGGTGAAAGTGACCGATGACACCTACACCCAAACCCACGCCGGTGGTGAGATCTATTTGGGTGACACGATCGAAATCTTGATCGACACCAACCTGACCGGTGATTTTTACACCACCACCTTGAACTCGGATGATTACCAGTTGGGCATCTCGGCTGGCAATCCCGGCGCCGGCGTTGCCTCAGGCGCGTACCTATGGTATCCATCCAATGTCAAAGGCGCGCGATCCCAGGTGGTCATGTCCAGCCAGTTTGAATCGGCTACGGTTTACCGCATTGAAGCCGCCATCCCCTGGTCGGTGTTTGGCATTACCCCCGCAAATGGCACGCGCATTGGTTTCGCCGTCAACGTGGATGATAATGACAACGTTACAACCTACGAGAAAATGACCATGATCTCCACGGCGGCCGGGCTTTCGGTATTCAACCCCACAACTTGGGGAGAGCTGGTATTAGTGAAGTAACCAGGAAATGATGTGAAAAGTGACTGTCGAGAGGCAGTCACTTAATTTTTAAAATAGGATGGATGTTAATTCTTTACGGTAAAGGCGGGTCTGTTCGGCTTCCTGGTCCAGCAACTCCAACAAACCAAGCACCACTTGTTTGCCTCGGTCGCGCTTGAAGTGTTTATCCTGGCGCAAGATATCCATCATCCCATCCACACTGGCAAGCAAGTTTCCGCGCGCCGCCATGCGCATGGAACTAAAAAACGTGATCTCAAGATCGCTTTCCTGTGGAAGAGTGCCCGCATTAGCGTCTTGCATCGCTTTGATCAATGGCAGCAATCTTTCAGCCTGGTTATATTCTTTTGAAGCCGGGAAAGTTCGATAAGTCTTGAACGCAGTCTCGGCCTTACCCTCCAACAGGTCTATTTTCATCAACCCTAATAAAGCTGCAGGGTAGTCCGGAGCGATGCGAAGTGCTTCATCGAACGCTTCACGTGATTCTCGCAACTCACTGGTTGCCAATAAACTGTTGCCTTTTTGAATCATCAAATTCGCGGGGCTGGGTGGAAGCAAGTGGCTGATGAAATCACGCACCCGGGCTTCGGGCTGCAGCCCAGCGAAATCGCTCACCCGGTTTCCCTGGCTGAACGCCACCACGGTGGGGATGTTGCGAACGCTATAACGCATCACCAGGTTTGGGTTTTCGTCAGCGTCCACTTTGGCCAGTCGGAACGCGCCTTCGGCTTCGTCCGCGATCTTTTCGAGAATTGGCGAAAGCGCTTTGCATGGCCGGCACCATTCAGCCCAAAAGTCCACCACAACGGGTGTGTTTTGAGAATACGCTAAAACCTCGTATTCAAAATCACTTTCGGTGACAGAACGGATGTATTCCGACATTACCTTCCTTTTACTTGCCAGTTTCCGCACAAATTGTGGGGATTATTCACCGTCAGGGTTTTCGCCATCCCCAGATCGGGCAGCGGGTTGATCAATGCGCAGCACCTCGCCGTGGACGTCGATGACGACTTTGAAACCCATCATCCCCAGGTAGACACGGGTTTCTTCAGGAAGCCCCATTTTCAACATCTGCTCGTACTGTTTGTCTAGATTTTTCAATTGGTTCTCGATAAACGCGTGTGAGAACAGATCTTCCTGGCCGAGCATTTTCGCCGCCTGATCGGCGATCAGTTCTTCGTTTCCGATGATCTGTTCGCCAAAGGAGTGCAAAATTTGCAGGTCGATCGGGTCTGAGGGGATGTGGCGCAAAAAACCGCTATCGTTGACGATATAACACGGTTCCGTTCCAATCCAGCCCGTGGTGACGGGTTGGTCATATTCATCCAGGATCAAACCTTTAAAAAGGGGTTCTCTACTCATAATTTCACCTCCCCCAATTATAAAGGAATCTGCCTTGAAAAAGGCAGATTCTTGAAAATTCGCAGTGTTTTAGAAGATCTCGACGAGGGTGCCCGCGCCTTTTTTGTAGCCCCGCTGTTCCTCGTAGGGTACGTTTGGCAGCGTCCAGCGGTAAACCCATTTTGCGGCAGGCGAAGGCAGGTTGATGCAGCCGTGGCTGCGCGGGGTGCCAAAATCGTTATGCCAATACGTGCCGTGGAAGGAGACCCCGTTTTCTTCGATGAACGTCACCCAAGGTACCCCTGGCAGGTCGTATGTATTCATTTGGTGGTTATTGCCATCGATCATGTGGCGCGACGGCCGCTTGTAATCAGTGGTGAACAAACCCGTGGGGGTCAGGTAGTGGTTGCCATATTTTGACCCGGCCGCGCATCTGAAAAGCTGTACCTGGGTGTCGCCTTCATAGGCGATCACAATTTGATTTTCGAGGTTGACCTTGAGTTTCTTGTCGCTGGCCGGAACATCGGCGGAAAGTGTGGAGGTCTCTTCTGGCGGAATGATTCTCATATGATCCGCCCGGGCAAAATAATGGAACCGGTAGAAATCTTCAAGAATTTCGTACCATAAATTGCCTTTATTATCACTGGCGGTGCCGATGACCCAGTGGGTGGTGGAGTAATAAAGCCGATAAGCAACTTCACTGCCTGATTGCGGGTTCCAGGTGGCGTCGGTGAAAGGGACGGTGACTTCTGCCAGGGCGGTGACGGTAGGCAGGGTCTTAATTAATGGGTTCAGGCGAGTTTCCACGGGCTGCACACGCCCAGAATGAACAAATCCCTGGCCATCCAGCTCATACCAGACTTTGTTGTAAAACGGTTCGGTGTTGGCGATGGACGTGTTGGTGATGGGTAAAACCAGGTCTTGGTCGAGTTTTTCAAGCAAGCTGCCGTCCAGCGATGGGCTGGCATACATCTTTGTGCCGGTTTTGGTGATCCGCCCGAGGCTACCCATTGAAGATTGAGTTTGGGGGGATGTGGCGTATGCCAGCGATGGCGCGCTCAGTGAAAGCAACGCCGCCAGGGTGGCTCCACTCATCTTGAGGAATTCTCTGCGGGAAAACGAACGGATATCTAGAAAGTCGCTCATGGTTGCCTAATAATGGACGACGACAGGGGTGCCGACTTCCGAGAAGTTGAATACCCATTCCGCTTCGCTGGTGCGCATGTTGACGCAACCGTGGCTCATGGGCGTACCGAAATTATCATGCCAGTAGGTGCCGTGGATACCGTATCCTGAATAAAAATACATCGTGTAGGGCACATCTGGGAGGTAGTAACCTGGACCTGACATGTCAGTGTATTTATATTTAACATAGACCGCGAAGGTGCCCACCACCGTGGGGTGGGCGGAGGTCCCCGTGGAGACCACGAAGGATGAAATTAGGGCATCACCATCGTATGCGTATAGTTTTTGGTCACCCAGGTCGATGTCGATCCAATGGCCTGAGTAATCTGCATATGCTTGCGCCGCCTGAGTGGTTTTCTTTTGTGTCGGCTTGGGTGTGTTGGTCGGGTAAGGTGTGTTCGTCGGCATGGGTGTTTCAGTCGGCAGGGGCGTGTTGGTGATCGTGGGTGTCGGCGTTTCGGTGGGTGTTGGCGTGGACGTTTGAGTCGGGGTAGCCGTCACCGTGGGGGTCAAGGAGGGTTTTGCCAGTACATTCCCTGGGATGGGCGCAGCAGAACTGCGCGCCAGGGCAGTCAACCCTGGTAGGGCAGCCCAAACCACAGCGGCTGAGCTGAGAATCACCAAAGTTACGATCGCGGTCACCGCCCAGCCGAGGCCGTGATTGCCAGCCGGTTTTGTCGCTTTAACTTTTACTTGCGGTTCGGGAAATATGTCAGCGTCCGGGCGCAAACCGGAGAGCAGGTCTTGCTCGGCAGGTTCAGGTTCGCCAATGTAATCATCGATGTTGATCAGGTCGTCATCCAAATTGGCAGGCACACTCGAAACCGCTTCAACGGGTTCCTTGAAGGGCAAGACGGTCTCTTGGGTAACGGTCTCCGATAGGACATCCTTAAACGGAGCGACTGGTTGTTCTGGAATGTCTGAAGAAACAGGTTCTACTGCTGCGATCGGTTTCTCAACCTCTTCCAACCCAGGTTGGATTTCCGCGACAGGTTGTGTTGGCGGCGGGGGTGGTGGTTGCGGTTTGGGCTGTTTCGCCAACCGGTCCAAGGCCCACTGCATGCCCTTTTTTGCCCGTTCATTCTGGGGATTAAGCTGCAAAACACGTTCAAGATAAGCCACACTGGCGTTGGGGCTTGAAACCGCCGCCAAGATTAACCAGGCTTCCTCATTTTGCGGGGCTATTTGAGCGGCAACGATCGCCCAACGTCTCGCCTCCATTTTGTTTTTCTGCTGGAGGGCTACCTGGGCGTTAACCAGTGCGATGCGGAGGTGGTAGGCAGCTTGATCGCTCATGGGGTCGGTTGTGGCGAACTCACACTTTCGTTTCGGATGAAGCAGAGCAGTCCGTCGACGATGCCCTGGGCGATCAAGTCTGGGTTTTGCGTCAAAATGGTTTGATCCAAATTTAAGTACCCTGCTTCGATGATCGCGGCTGTGGTCTCGGTGTGGATCTCTCCAAAGGCATGGTAAGAGGTCATGTCAGGGGTGGTATTCTGCTTGAATGGCAGACCGGTGCGTTTGGCGTAACGGTCGACCACGCAGGTGGTTAACCTGGAGGCTTTTTCAGGATAGGCGCTGTCTAGCGCGGCTGCCACTTTAAACCCTGTGGCGGCTTCATTTACATACTCGCAGGTATCATTGTGGATCGAAATTAAAGCGATGGCCTGGTATTGTGACAGTTTTGGATCGAACTCCGCCATCAGGTCCACCTGGAATCCCTCCTGGGTGAGAATCTTCTGTACCCGAGAAGCAATGTTGAGGTTTACTTGTTCTTCGGTTAGACCATTTTGGCAAACGGAGCCGGAATCATTTTTCCAATGGCCTGAAACAATGCCGATGCGGTTCACCCCGGCGGCAAAAATGGGGGTGGCCAGGGGGGCCACCATCGTGGGGTTTGCCTGCCATGCCTCGAACACGCGGGTCAGCATTTCCCCCGAGAAAAGATTGTTGGGAGTGAAAAGGGTAAATAGCGTCGCGACTAAAAACGCGTAGGTCACAATGCTTTGGATGCTGCTAAAGATGCTAAATCCACCTGGTTGAACACCGCCAGGCGATTTGCTGCCATTTTCAAAACCGGCGGACGGGTTTTCGTCTTCCGGTTCGGTCTCAAAGTATGATTGGTTCATGGGCTCACTCATCATCAATACCTTCAAGCATTATAGCAAGGTTCGTGCCAATCTCAAAACCAGACCGGACAATTCTTGACTTTGTTTTCCGGGCAAAGTATAACCTAGTTGAGGGTTCACTCCACTCTCATAGGCGGCTGGAATGGAAAAATTTCGCGAAGTTATGCGCAGATGGGTTACCGGTGTCGCCGTGATTACGGCGGAAAGCCGCGGGGTTAAACATGGAATGACCGTGAATTCCCTCGCTTCGGTTTCTATTGACCCACCGATGATTGTGGTCACCCTCGCGACGAACACTCGCACCCATGTTTTGGTCGTCGAAAGCGGGTTTTTCGGTCTCACCCTGCTCGCCCAAGCGCAACAAGAGGTCGCGGACCGTTTTGCTGGGCGCGTCCCGGAAGAAGCGGACCGGTTCTTAGGGCTTGAACTCACATGGCTCACTCACAACGTCCCCGTCTTGAGAGACGGCCTGGCTCACCTGGTTTGCGAAACGGAACACACCTACTCGCTGCCAAATTCAACTCTTTTTGTCGCCCGAGTATTGGATGCCGAGGTCTTGGAGGATCAACCTGCCCTTGTTTACGCCAATCGCGAATATCGCCATTTGGAGAACACATGAACTCAAAACTTGCTGACGACGACAAGGATTTTTTACTGGTTCTCGCTCGCCAAACGATCCAACTGGCTGTTGCGGGCATGGATTTGCCGATAATAAATCTTAAAGAACTTTCAAAAACTTTGACGCAAAACGGAGCATCGTTCGTGACTCTGACCCTGGGTGGCAATTTGCGTGGGTGTATCGGCTCGCTTGAAGCCCACCAACCCCTCGTGCTGGATGTGCAGGAACACGCCGTTCAGGCTGCCCTGGAAGATTACCGTTTTCACCCGGTGACCGTGAGTGAAGTGAACGACATTAAGATTGAAATCTCGCACCTCACAAACCCTGTGCCATTACCGTATGACCACCCGGAAGGATTGCCGTTGGCACTTCACCCCGGGATTGACGGGGTTATCCTCAAAGATGGATATAGGAGGGCAACGTTTCTGCCACAGGTCTGGCAGCAGCTTCCAGACCCCGAGGAATTCTTATCGCATTTGTGTGCCAAAATGGGTTCGCCCGCAGACACCTGGCAGCGCAAGATGCTGGAGGTCTCGGTCTACCATGTGGAAGAATTCTCGGAGGAGTAACCAAAAAAAAGTACCGCCAGGCGGTACTTTTTTTTGGTTGTTTGATTTTAACGCTTAGAAATGCTGGTAATCTGCCACGTTGATCACGAATAACGTGCAGCGTGTTCCGGCGGTGGGGGGTTGAGGCGGAAAGACTCCGTGGATTGCTTGAAGCGCCTGGTCCAGTTGTTCATCTTCCACGCCGCACAACAACGTGCTTAATCCACTTCTTAAGAATCCACCCGTTGAGGCGATCGTGGTCACCTTGAATGTGGCTGTGGTCAATGCGCTCGTGACCGCGTCGGTGTCATTGTCCTTGATAATGGTGATGATCATTTTCATGGCTAAAACTCCTCGAAGTGTTCAATTTCCATCGAAAAGACGGTGGCGCCGCCCACGGTAATGGGGGTTGGCGATGGCATGGGCAGCGGGGCGCTCTCCAATGGCACGGAGATGTATTCGATGCGCTGACGGCAATTTTCTTTGAAGGCTTTCATGATCTGCGGTTGTTGATTCGCGGGAAGCCCAATGAGCAGAGTTGCGTTACGGCGGCCCAGGAATGCTCCCAGGCTGGGCAGGCGGGTTACAGAGATATTCAAAGCCCGGATGGCATCTTCAGCGAGTTCAGCATCTTGGGCTTGCACGACCGCCATGCAGAGTAAGTTGCGGGCTTCAGTTTTTTGGCTGGATTTGTTCACGATACCTCCTTATCAAGAGAGCCTTACCCGGTGTCGCCCGGGTTCGTTGATATCAACACTCTCCCCTTGCAGTCGCTCAACCCTGGTTTGATGTGCTTCAAGGGTTAACGTAACTAGTTTATATTGTACATTAACCTTTGGCAAATGTAGATTAAAACCAGCCAACAGTAGTTCCTTTTCGCCAAGTTTTTCGATCCCAAGTAACTCCAGCAAGGGGAGGATCGGCGTGAGTTGCTCCAGTTCCAAAGGTGAGGACGGTCTACCGTAATTTGACACGTCTTCAGTAGGAGAACTCAGGAACCAGGCTTTAAAAAAGTCGGCCGCTTCTTTTTTTCGATCGAAGGCGAGTAAGGCCTCCACCCACATGATTTTGAGATGAGCCGGGTAGAAAATACCATTTTGTGCCACCTGGTCGAGGTTATTTTTGATCAATTTCTCCGCTTGCGCTGGGCTGCACACCCCTGCCCACAATGGAACCAGGAAATCGGGGAATTGGATCGAGTAATCCATGGTTGAGAGCACGAGCTGGTTGTCTTTTTTTAGACCACTGACATCAATTTCAGCCAGGGTTGTGAATGCGCTCACCGTGAAGTTAAACGCGCTTCCGTCTACTGGTGAAAAACGATCCATTACCAGCGTTTCTCTCACCGTTTTTCGGCCACGTTTGCCTGTGAGCTGTAAGGTCACGGGATCAGTTTGTTTCCTGGTTGCAGTTATTTCAATGCTAATTGGTGAAAGTTCAAACTTACGATCCTGGATCGCAAGATTTCCATTTTGCTTCACAGCACATAATACTTGCGCGACGGGGCTTAAGTGAGTTGTTCGTTCCCTGAGTGTAAACCGGCCGAGGGGTTCATTCCAACTTTCCGCTAGGAACGCGCGCAGACTCGAGATGTGGTTTTCCAGCCAGGGAAGGTCGCCGCTCATCTCAATCGAGGCAGCGATTTGTTTTAGACATTCACATTCCTGCAATAACAAGGCAGCCAGTAACGGCCATTCGGAGTGTTCGACGAAAAATTGGAGCAGGGTTAACTCTTTTGAATTCGTCTGACAAGCTTCCAACAAACCGGTTTGGATGGCATGGCGCCATTGCGGGATTCCATCCTGGTCTGCGTCGTTATTTTGGTTGAACCAAACTTGAACGGAACGCAAAAGCGCCGGGTAGATTTGTTTTAACCATAAAACATCCGGCAGCCATTTGTGAATGTCTCTTACCAACGCGGCAGCCATCGGGGGGGCAGGTAAACCAGTTTTCTTGGGATTCCATGAGATCTGGACGTCGATCGTCCCTTCTTCGTCTTGCCAGTCAAGCAGGTTTTGAATCAACTCTCTCACGATTTGCGGCTGAGTGGGCAGCAACGACCGGCTGATCAGCCAAAGATCTAAATTACTCCATGCTTCCCCTGTAACGCCACTTTGACTTTCTGTGGTGCCTTGCGTCAATCGTTCATCCGGGTTGCGGCTGTGGACGACACTTGTATGACCCAGGTTTTGAAAAGGAGGCATTAATAGTTGAAACACGCGTTCCTGACTGCGCTTTATCCTTGAAGACCAATCTTTTTTTTCAAAACAAAAATCAATGTTTTCAGATTTCTGCAGCATTTGAAGCCTGACTTGTTCGTTCACCAACGAATGAGCAGTAAACTTGCGGGCGGAGTAAAATGAAGCCTCGGTTGATTCCAAACTGGCTAAAGCCCAGGATATCTTCCTGGAAGTGTTCGGCATCAGAACCATTTCAACTCCCAGGCTTGGATAAGCTGACAGATTGGATTGCGGTCCCCCGGTGAGGAAAAAAACCGGGTAAAGGTTCTGACTCTGCCCGCATAACACAGTATTCACGCTGATTTGAGCCGGAGACATCGGCGAACTGGTGGAGAAGGATTTCAAAAGTACGACCCATTCCAATCTAATCTGCTGGATCGTGGCGGATGTGTTACGCAGGGAGACTTCACAGACCAGGGTTTGAGAATCAGGAACCCAGGCTTTCTGTGAAACGTCGATCTCTTGAAAGGGAGCGTAGTTCAACGAAATAAAATTTGAGGCAGAGAAATCAATTAATGGCGTTTGAAAAAAGGATCTCGGATCCGTAATGACGACTTGATTTTGAATAAAACGTGGAAAAACCCGCAATCCGTTCGCTCGTAAACCCAGGGTGGTTTGCAGGGCTAGCGCGGGTGGCTCACCCCGGCTCGTTGTCAACTCCCAAACATGATCATTTTCCGGGTTTACAATTCCGAAACGCTGGTCCGCGGCAAGGATGCGGCGGAGATCTGTTGAAGGCGCCTGGTTTATTTCCATGCTTGCATTGTAAGAGCATAAAACTCCAGGGTCAATCGAATTATGCTAGAATGAAAAAAACAAGAGGAATGAGTAAGGTCAGTTATGGATACGAACTTCAACGACCCGCAAGAAGAACCTGCCGAAAAGCTTAGACGAATCAAAGCTGCTGAAGAAGACCGCTCGGATGACACGATGGTGGTTCCTGCAAACCTCGATGATGTTCAAACCGTTCTCCTGCCGGGTACCGAGAATTCCACTTTAACCAAGTTGGGGGCAACAACCCCTAATCCTGACCAAGTCGATACCCTGCTTGATGCTGCGGTTTCTGAATCATCATCTTTGCCACGCCGGGTGCCTCAACCCCCGCCTGGCGGGGCGGACGCTCTTCCCGGTCGGGTGGACGAGATCGACCTGGGTGCGACACAGGTTTCAACCACCGCGTTTGTCGCTTCTCGATCTGTTCAAAATACTTCGAGACCGCGAGGAGAGTCTCGCCAAACCCAACCCGGAGGTGCGGGCACCCCCCCGCCGCGGGTTCCTGCACAACCGAAAAAACGATTCAATTTCGGTGGCTGCCTGGTGCGAGCCGTCATCATCTTATTGTTTGCCATTGTCATCGGTCTCGTGATCGCGGGAGCTTTCCTGGTGTACCAGTATTTCACCATCGCGGCATCGCTGCCCAACATTGAAGATATTCGCGCCAAAGCCTCTCAATTTGAAACCACACGGTTCTATGACCGCAACGGAACCTTGCTCTACGAGATGCTTGACCCCAACGCTGGCCGGCGTACCTACATTCCAATTGATCAGATTTCGCCTTACTTGATCGCGGCGACCATCGCCATCGAAGACAAGGAATACTTCAACCATCCGGGGTTTGACCTGGTCGCGCTCACTCGCGCCCTCGTGCAAAACTATACCAGCGGGGAGGTCGTCTCTGGCGCTTCCACGATTACCCAACAACTTGCGCGTACTCTTTTTTTCACCCCAGCCGAGCGAGTTGAGATTTCCGTCAGACGCAAAGCGCGCGAGATCATCCTGGCTTCCGAATTGACCCGCCGTTACTCTAAAGAAGAGATTCTCGAGTTATATCTCAACGAGATCAGTTATGGCAACATGGCCTACGGCATTGAGGCCGCTGCTGAAACCTATTTCAACACCAGCGCCGACAAGCTGGATCTGGCCCAATCCGCGTTTTTGGCGGGTCTGCCGCAGGCGCCAAGCGTCTATGATATTTTTTCTGCCCGCGAAGACACGCTCGTTCGTCTGAAACAAACCCTCACAGCCATGTACGAACTGTCCAAGGAGCGTGGCTGCATTTCCATCAAGACTTCCGAAGAACCTGTTTGTCTCGAAGCTCAACAAGCGGCGGACGCTTACATTCTCATTGACAGTTACCCCTTCGTGATGAAGGCGAACCCCCTGGTTTACCCGCATTGGGTTAATTACATCCGCTACTTGCTCGAAACAAAATACGATGACCAGACCATTTACCGCTCTGGTTTTCGTGTATTTACCACCCTCGACCCTCAATTGCAGGTTGAAGCGGACCGCATCGTTAGAGACCAGGTTGCCGCGCTGGCGGCCAACAAAGCCACGGATGGCGCCCTGGTGGCCATTGAGCCCACTTCAGGTGAGATACTGGCCATGGTGGGTTCCGCGGATTTTTACAATGAAGCCATCGCTGGACAGATCAATATGGCGCTGCGCCCACGCCAACCTGGCTCCTCGATCAAACCTCTCACTTACGCAGCCGCATTCGAAAAAGGCTGGACGGCTTCCACGCTCATCTGGGATGTGCCCTCTGAATTTCCGCCATCGGGAGATCCCAATGACCTTCGCGATCCTTACAAGCCGGTCAATTACGATGGCAAATTCCACGGACCGGTTACAGCGCGCGCCGCGCTGGCAAATTCATTTAATGTTCCGGCAGTTAAAACGCTCCAATTCGTGGGGATCTATGACGACCCTGCCACCCTCGCGGAAGAAGGTTTGATCGCTTTCGCGAAGCGCATGGGCATCACCACCCTTACTCGCGATGATTACGGCATGTCCTTAACCCTGGGTGGTGGCGAAGTAACCCTGTTTGATATGACCTCTGCCTTTACCATTTTTGCCAACAATGGCCGCCGTGTCGAACCCGTTGCAATCACCCGCATCGAAGATTACCAGGGAAATATCATCTTTCAGCATGAGCCCACCACCGCCACACAGGTGCTGCGCGCGGAACATGCTTACTTGATCACCTCCATCCTCTCAGACGCGGTTGCCCGCGCGCCAATGTTTGGCTCCAATTCCATTCTCAACCTGCCTTTTCCCTCCGCCGCAAAGACTGGCACCACCAATGACTACAAAGACAATTGGACGCTTGGTTACACCCCTGACCTCGCGGTGGGGGTGTGGGTGGGCAATGCCGACAACTCGGCCATGGAAAACACTTCAGGGGTCTCGGGAGCCGCACCGATTTGGGCAGAATTTATGAAATACGCCGTTCCTTACCTAACCGAGAACGCCCCTTCCAGTTTCACACGGCCGGAAGGCATCGTCGACAAGGTCATTTGCTCCATTTCGGGTACCGAACCTTCGCAATATTGCCCTGACCAGCGCGGAGAGATCTTCGCCATTGACCAACCCCCTTTGCCAAAAGAGGAAGATCTTTGGAAGAACACCCAGGTGGATACCTGGACCAATCTCAACGCCTCTCCCGCATGCCAGGGATACACAGCCGAAAAGTATGTGCTAAACGTCACCGACCCCTGGGCGATCAAATGGATCAATGAAAAAGAGGCTGGTCAGTCCTGGGCGAAAAAGAACGGGTTTGAGCCGCCCGTGATCTTTGTACCGAGCCGGGCTTGCAAAACCGATGATTCACGCCCCAACGTAGTGTTCGTGGGGCTCGAAGACCGGCAAAATATTACAACCAGCCCATTAGATGTATACGCAGTGATCGAAGCCACCAGCGGCTTCAAGAGTTTTTACCTGGATTATGGCTATGGGGATAATCCTTCGGGGTGGATGCGCCTGGTGGGTGAAGGTGGTAACCCTTCCGCGTCACCGCAAAAGTTACTCACCTGGGATGTCAGTGCCATCCCACCGGGAATCGTGACCCTGCGATTGGTAATGAATTCAATGAATAACACTTATGCTGAAAAACTACTGCGCTTGAATTTTCAATTGCCTACTTTAACCCCAACAACGTCACCAACGATTACTGCCTCCCCCACGATTACCGTTACACCGACGAGCACGCCGACAGTAACCGAAACCCCCACACCTACCCCCACTGCCACGCCCACCTTGGCCGCGACACCATAGAAATATTCTATCCTAGCGTTTTCTGGGGGTTAACGGGATTTGTTCTCCGTGGGTTAATGGAGATTTGAGCTCCCCATGATCCAATGCCATTACTCGGCTGTTGGCAAAATAGCCAAAATCAAAATCAGTTACTTCACCTGCAATTTTACCGGGGATGGGCATCAAACGACCAGTTAGAGGTTTACCCAAGCGAGTTGCAAGCGCGCCCAAGTCTAGCAAAGTGCCAATCAGTTCGTCGGTGCCTATGTCACCCGGCAGCGGGATAGTGTCCAACCCCGTGCCGCACACGGCGGAATAAAGCAATAGATCCTTCACCGTAAGGCAGCCTTCGGCGGCCCTGGCAGCAAGCATGGAATCTTCAAGCACGGCGAGCATTAACCCATTAAATCCAACTTTTAACCAGGTTCCCTTATCGAGGGCATCCGCGATGAAAGCAGCAACCGCGAGCGAGCCCGGTTGCCCAATCCGCTGCAGCCCCAGGCATTCAAATGCCTTTCCGAGTGAACACCAGTCCTCCGGGAAGGGGGCGGGGGAAAAATCAAACCCTTTAAATTCGATACCATATTTCGTTGCGAGGTTTTTACAAACGGGAGTTAACTTCGCGGCCGCGGATTCGAGTCGACCCAGAAAGGATGCTCGTGCTTCTTCAAGCGACGATGCGTTGTCAAAAGCGGACACGGCTTCATCCGCGCATTCCATGGCCAAAGAGAACGCCGCGGGCTGCCCGGCGGTGTGATAGGCAGCCGGGAAGAATGGCGCGTGAGGCGGCACGTTGGCGAGTGCGGCGAAATAAAGATTTGAGAAACCGTTGGGCTGCAACGTGGAGCAGCGTTGGATCACATCCGCGCAGGCTCGCGCGGACTGTGGAAAAACTGCTTTGTCGTCCGCGATCACCCCGCTGAAAAAGACGGTTTTCGTCGCCGCCAAAAACTCTGGGATCACCGCATAATCTTCCAAACGGTCAGGGGTGGCTGGTCCGGCAGAGAGGTAATCCCAGCCCAAGTCGCGTGATTGACTTTCCAGGGCACGAATAGTTGTTATTTTTTCAGACGTGGAGCCTGTCAAGTAGGTTGAAAAGGGCGGGGTGGCAAGCCGCTGCGATTCTACTTCATAGCCCAGGCTCGTGATCGCTTCGCGCAATTTACCATTAAGTTCCTTCAATTGGTGAAGGGTTGTAATTGACATAGGCGCGGCCGGGTCAAAAAAACTGGTAATGGAGCGGATCTTCATGCTTGTCTCTGTCTGACGACTTCAAAGAGGATGATCGAGGCGGCTACCGCGGCGTTGAGTGACTCAAACCCACCCGGCATGGGGATATTAAGAAATCCGTCCACGCTGGCTTTGACTTCGCCGCTGGCGCCTTCCGCTTCGCCGCCAATGATCAATGCCAAAGGCGAACGCAGGTCAGACTTCCACAACGGCGAACCTCCGCCAGACTCGGCAAGCAACGTCCGCAATGGGGGGTTTTGTTGGGCACAATACTCCTGGATCTCTTTCCAAGGCTTGGTGATGATCGGGATTTGGAAATGCGCTCCCATGGCCGACCTGACCACTTTTGGGGAAAATGAATCCACACTGCCGGGGGTGCAAAACACAGCCTGGACGCCGGCGGCGAGGGAAGTGCGCAGGATGGTTCCCAGGTTGCCGGGGTCTCGCAGTTGGTCGAGGATCAGCACAAAATCAACGTCCTGCGGGAGTTCCCGTGGCGTGTTGGGCACGATTATCAAGAGCCCTTGAGAGGTCTCCGTGTCTGAGATCGTGTCAAGGACGGAATCGGTGACCGAGATTACCTTGCCACCTAATGCTTGAACGCGCTGCATGATCTCGATGCCCCTGGCTGAACAATTTTCAGAATAGAGCGTCAATTCAGGCAGCAGGCCGGATTTCAACGCTTCTTCGCAAAGCCTGACCCCTTCGATGACGTAGAGCCCGGTGCTTTCCCGATTGGCTTTCTTGGCGAGCAGCTCACGTATCCGCTGCACGTGCTGGTTCTTGGTGGACGTGATGTGGTCGTGGGTAATGAGGGTCATAGCTTTATTCTACATGAAATGAGTCACCGTGAAGGAAAAATCTCGCGATACGGCAACTGTTTTATTTACACTTATTCAGCGTTTTTCCCACAGGTTCAGAGTAACTCCGCGCGCGTTAAGAGGAAGTAGTTGCTTTCTGTGGCGCGAGGTTTACATGGGCTCTCGGTCTCGTTTTTCCCTCAGTGAATTCGTGCCACAGTGTGTGAGTTCCAATTAATTAAAAAATGGATGACCTTTGGGGTCATCCATTAACTTGTTGTGTGAGGGTTATTTCGCTGCTTTGGCTTTGGCGACCACGGCGGTAAACGCCTGGGGTTCGCGCGCGGCGAGATCAGCAAGCATCTTGCGGTTCAACAGGATGTTGGCTTTGCGCAGAGCAAAGATCAACTGGCTGTAAGACAAACCGTTCTGGCGGGCGCCAGCGTTGATGCGGGTGATCCACAAGCGGCGCAGATCGCGTTTGCGATTCTTGCGGTCGCGGGTTGCGTACCACATGCTTTTAAGACGGGCTTCATTGGCACGTCGGATCAATAAATGCCGGCTGCCAAACTGACCTTTGGTAAACTTTAAAACTTTCTTGTGGCGAAGATGTCCGTGCGGACCACCTTTTACACGAGCCATGCTGTACTCCTTTGCGAACCCCTGGGCGCCGGTTTTTCAACCCGTTGTGAGCACCCAACAGACGCACTAATCACGGATACGACTGTCGAATAATCTCGCTTAATCCATATGGGGGGCGAGACGATTGACACGCTTGATGGTCTTTTCGCTCTTTACCTTGACCATTTCAGCAAACAACGCTTTGGTACGTTTTGGAGTGCGGCGGCGAAGGTGGCTTTTTCCACCTTTGGTGCGCACTAAAACGCCCGACCCGGTCAAACGGAACCTTTTGGAGGTGGCTTTGTGGGTCTTCAGTTTGTACTTGGGTGTTTTAACCTTGCTTGTCACAGCGAACTCCTCTCAACAATTTATGCGGTTGCATGCACAACCGCCGATTATACCAGAGATTTCTTGTCCTGTCCCGTTTAGGCTTCTTGCGGAGCGGTTTCTTTTTCTGGTTCCGCGGCTTTTTTCTTGCCAGGCTTGGAAGGGGCGAGCACCATGCCCATTGTGCGACCTTCAATATTGGGGGCTTGTTCAATCGCGCCCACATCAGCAAGTTCCGCGGCGATTTCTCTCAAATCTTCCAACGCGATCTCAGGATAGGTGATTTCACGTCCTCTGAAGCGGATGGTGACTTTTACCTTGTTGCCTTCCAACAACCAGCGGCGGGCATCGCGGGTTTTAAATCCACGGTGATGTTCGTTGGTTTTTGGGCGCAGCCTGATCTCTTTGACTTCGATTTTGGTCTGGGCTTTGCGGGCTTCACGGTCTTTTTTGGTGCGTTCATACAAGAATTTACCAAAATCCATCACCCTGCACACAGGGGGTTCTGAATTGGGGGCTACCTCAACCAGGTCGAGCTCGGCATCGCGCGCGATTTGCAACGCTTTTTGGATGGGAACAACCCCGATGTTCTCGTTCTCCGGTCCGATCAAGCGGACTTCAGGAACGCGGATCAATTCATTGACGCGAAAATTTTGAGTACTGATAGTGTTCTCCTGAACTTTAGTATTTAAGAGAAGCCCGTTTCGTGAACGGGCCCACTCTAGATAAATAATACCACATTCGAATCTCGGGCGTCAACTAACTCGATGGTTCCGTTTTTACCGTTCCGAAATTAAGAAATTCCTGTTTGGTTTTGGAGAGCTCGTGATAAATCCCGCGGTTTTTCTCGGGCAAGACGCGTGCGATCTCGTACATGATTTCGTTGGTCAATTGGTCACGCACCTCGCGGGTGAGGGTCTGGCCGTGGGTATCGATGGTAAAGGTTTCGCCAACCTTGATCGCCATGTTAACCCGCCGCGCGAGCCGAAATTTACTCTTGAAATCCTCGTTGCCGTAAAAAACCACCGGCAAGATTGGCGCGGCAGAGCGGATCGCCAGTAGCGCGATGCCGGGATAGCCTTTGTTCAAACGTCCGTGGTAAGACCGGGTGCCTTCGGGCGCGACCAGCACGATTTTCTTGTTATTCAAGGCTTCTTCGGCTGCCCGGAAGGCGTCAAAATCCACCTCTCCACGCTTGATGGGGATGGCATCCCAGGCAGTGAAGAGGAATTTCATAAAAAGATTGTCCCAGGTTTCAACCTTGACAAACGCGGTCAGCGGCCGGGGATGCAGGTGGCTGAAGCCCACCGGGGCGTCCAGGGAGTTGATGTGGTTGCAGGCGATGATCAAAGGCCCTTGCATGGGGATGCGCGCCACTTCCCGATCGTCGATGTCGAGAAAGGTGCTCAAGATCGCCTTGATGGGCGGGTTGATGATCGATGCGGCCAGGGTCACGCGTTGAGCCTCGTGATGATCTCCAACTCTTTGGGCAGAATCTCGATGGTTATCTCCTTGCCTTCCTCGCAGATGGTGACACCATCGGCGTGCCCGGGCAGAGAGCCTCCCTTGGCGCGCACAACCACTTTCTTGCTTTGTGTGGTGGTGACGGCCGGGTCGGCGGCCTGGGTTCCCTTCATCACCTTGCTGATCAACCCGAGCATGGCTGCTTGCGGCACGGATTTGACGAGGCATAAGTCAAAAATCCCGTCGTCTGGTTTGGCATCCGGGGCGAACATAAAACCGCCGCCCATGCGCTTGCCGTTCATGATTGAGATCAACAGAGAAGACAGTTCGAAAGTTTTTGAATCTGTAACGATCTCCACCTGGGGTGGTTTGTAGTAGATAAAGATGGTTTTGATGGCGGCCACAAGATAAGACAACATGCCGGTTAGTTTGCTCTTGGCGGCAACAAAGCCAACCACAGCGTCGAAACCGATGCCGACCCCATTACCGAAGAACAATCCTTCTGGCTGGAGCCCGCCAGTGACCTTGCCGATATCGATCTTGGTCTTGATTCCCGCGGCCAACAGATCCACGCTGGCTTGCACACCAGTGGGGATGCCAACACCAAAAGCGAAGTCGTTACCTCTGCCAACCGGGATAACGGCCAGCAACGGGCATTTCTTGTGGGCTTGTTTATGTTGCATCAACCCGTTCAACACTTCATTGGCTGTGCCGTCACCACCAGCCGCGACCACCACGTCGAAACCCTCGGCGGCGGCTTTTTTGGCCAATTCGATGGCGTGTTCCGGATAACCGGTAATGTCCACATCATAATCCAGGCCAAATTTTTTCAACGCGGCTTCGATCTCAGGTCTGGCTTTCAAACCATAGCCTTTTCCGGAAGTTGGGTTGAGGATGATCTTGTATCGGGTCATGTGAGAGGCCTCTTCTGAATGAGATAATTCCAAGGGATTGCATAATTTTACTTGATTCCACACCCTTACATAGTGTCTTGCGACCTATTGATACTTAATCAACCCCACAGACTGTGATTTGATACGACCCAGGACGGGGATCATATCCCCGTCCTGGGTTCAAAAAGCTTATTCTTTGCTTTCGATCGCCACCGCCGCTAACTTGAGGAAGGCTTCCAGGTCGATCGGGCCTGGATTCTCGCCGTTACGCAAGCGCAGTGCCACCTGGCCGGCTTCCATCTCTTTATCGCCCACCACCAACATGTAGGGCACCTTCTGGTTTTGCGCGTCGCGAATCTTGGCGTTCATCCGGTCACCGCGGGCATCCACCATGGCGCGGATGCCATTGGCTCGAAGCGTTGCGACCACTGTTTTGGCGTAGTCAATATGCCGATCAGCGATCGGGATGAGCACAGCCTGGATTGGGCAAAGCCAGACCGGGAACGCACCTGCATAATGCTCGATCAAAACGCCAAAGAACCGTTCAAGGCTGCCCAACAAGGCGCGATGAACCATGAATGGACGATGGGATTGCCCGTCCTCACCGATATAAGAAAGGTCAAACCGTTCTGGCAGATTGAAATCGAATTGGATGGTGGAAAGCTGCCATTCACGACCAATGGCGTCGCCAACTTTTAGATCGATCTTGGGTCCGTAGAATGCTCCGCCACCTTCATCCACCTGGTATTCCACACCGGCGCGTTTTAACGAAGCTTCAAGTGCCGCTTCAGCCGCAGTCCATTGTTCGGGCTCGCCAACCGATTTTTCGGGTTTGGTGCTCAGGTAGGCATGGATATCAGTAAAACCAAAACTGCGCAGAATATGAAGGCTGAAGTCCAATACGAAATCGATCTCATCGGGCATTTGATCAGGACGGCAGAAGTGGTGGGCATCATCCTGGGTAAACCCGCGCACACGCATTAATCCGTGCATAACACCACTGCGTTCATAGCGGTAAACGGTGCCTTCTTCGGCATACCGAATGGGCAGGTCGCGGTAGGAGCGGGTGTTTGTCTTGAAAATGTGCAAATGGAAGGGGCAGTTCATCGGTTTCAAGAAATACTGCTGCCCATCGATCTCCACAGGGGCATACATGTTCTCCTTGTAAAAACCGAGATGACCGCTCGTCTCCCACAGTTGCGCCTTGCCGATATGCGGTGTATAGACGAACTCATAATCATTCTTTTCGTGCTCTTCTGACCAGAAGTTCTCAATGATCTTGCGAATTTTCGCGCCTTTTGGATGCCACAGGATCAGACCGGCGCCAATCTCGTCGTTGGAACTAAAGAGGTCCAGCTCCTGTCCGATCTTGCGATGATCGCGTTTCTTGGCTTCTTCCAGCCGCCACAAATAATCTTTGAGATCTTCCGGGCTGTTCCAGGCGGTGCCGTAGATGCGTTGCAGCATGGGGCGTTTTTCGTCTCCGCGCCAATAAGCACCGGCCACGTTTAGCAGTTTAATGGCGTCCGGGTTGATGAGTGTGGTGTTTTCAACGTGAGGTCCACGGCACAAGTCGGTAAAAATCCCTTGCGTGTAGGTCGAGATTTCCGGTTTTTCAGAAACGGGATTTCCGTCCTCATCCAACTCACCTTTTTCAAGACCTTCGATCAACTCGATCTTATAGGGTTGATCGTGAAAGAGTTTTTTTGCGTCATCGGCGCTGACCACTTTGCGTTCAAATTTTGCCCCAGATTTAATGATCTCACGCATGCGTTTCTCAATGCTTTCCAGGTCTTCGGGGGTTAGCGGGCGGGGAAGGTCAAAATCGTAATAATAACCATCCTCGATCGCCGGGCCTATGGCGATCTTGGCAGTCGGGAATTTTTCCAATACTGCTTCAGCCATGATATGGGCGGTGGAGTGGCGCACCTTGTAAAGTAAACTTTTTTCGTATTCTTCCGTATTTTTTGAAGCCATTCTTTCCTCCGTTCAAAGGCGCTGCGTTGGCAGCTTCGGGTTGAGTTTGGGGGAGTTAAAAAAAAACCCACCCCAGCACTGGGGCGGGAGAGGTCTCTCGCGGTTCCACCCAGATTCACGAACGCGTTGTTCCGCGCCGTGATCTCATTCGACCAGTAACGGGGTCAACCGTTTTCCTTAATGGGGATTTCTCCGGTTCAGGATCAGGCTCACGGGTGGTTTTCTCTGGTGTTGGTGTGGAGACTTTCAACCGATGATCTCCACTTTCTGTAAGTTGACCAGATACTCGTCCCGGTCTTTGCCTTTTTGTGGGCGGTATAGGACTCGAACCTACGACCTTTGCGATGTCAACGCAATGCTCTAACCAACTGAGCTACCCGCCCAAAAGCAGAGCGATATTATAACAAGACTACCTTGAAATTACAAGGAAAGAGCCGGCCTGTTTTTGAAACAGGCCGGCTCTTTGTTTGACTTACGCCGCCTTTTTCAAAACAGGCAAGCCATTGGCTGTCTCTGCAACAGCATAGCCGGCAGGCACAGCATTGAGCACGCCTTCCTTCTGCTCTTTCGAGAAGAAGTACAGGGTTTGGGTTTTACCACTCTTCAAAAGAGTGGCCTTAGCGTGCAAGAAATAAGTCACGCCGCGTGAGTTTTTAAAACTAAAAGCCATGGTTATCCTCCTTGGGTTTGAACTCCGCAATTTGACTATCGTACGGAGAAGGACTTTAATTATATCCTGTTCGAGCAAATTTCATAGCCCCTTGCGGTATAATCGCCGTGCTATGAGTGAAAAACGGCCAGAAGATTTATCGGTGGAAGAACTGCGTCGCCTGTTGCTCGATAAACGCCGCGTTACGCGCCACGACCGCCTTGAACGCTTCAAAAGCACCGGGCGGGTAATTTCACTGGCAGTGGAAACGCCCGAGACCGCCGAAGATGAACTCGACCCGGGTCGGGTGGTGGAAACACTCGAAGGCGAAGTGGCCTTTCAGCCCATCCCGAAAGACCCGCGCCGGGTGTTTATGGACAGGCTGTTGCTCGGTATCGAAGTTCTGGCGGTGCTCGGCCTGATCGGCATCGGACTGACCTTCTTCAATACCATGCGCACCCTTAACAACGAAGT
>CAZUXF010000028.1:0-19537 GCA_964624535.1 uncultured Anaerolinea sp.
TCGAAGATCGCGCGGCTGTGGTCTCGAATGATGTAAACCATCTTCGTCTGCTCCACGCCGGCAGTCATGCGCATCAAGTGATAAAAACCCTCTCGCCCTTCGGTGAACTCGGGCCGTTCGAAAGGCGGCAGCATGCTGTTGAATTCCATAGCCACCATGATCGAATTGACCATCTTGTTTTTGGCGCTGCCGGGGTGGACATCCCGACCATTGATCGTGACGTATCCCCATGTGGCGTTGAATGTTTCGTATTCCAATTCACCGATCTCCCCGCCGTCAACCGTGTAGGCATACTCCGCGCCAAATTTGGCCACATCAAAATGGTTGGCACCACGGCCTACTTCTTCATCCGGGGTAAAGGCGATGCGGATCTTGCCGTGCTCGATCTCGGGATGAGCGATGAAATACTCCATGGCGGTGAGGATGGCCGCGACCCCGGCTTTGTCATCGACTCCCAACAGGGTCGTGCCATCGGTGGTGATGAGTTCCTGCCCGGTGTATTTTTCAAGTTCCGGGAACATCTCTGGGGACATCGTCAACCCCGTGGATCGGTTGAGTACAATTTCACCGCCGTCATAAGCCGGGATGATCTGTGGATTGACCCCGTCGCCAGACATATCCGGGGCAGTATCGACATGGGCGATAAACCCGATCACGGGGACTGTTTTATGAGTGGTGGCCGGAAGCGTGGCCATCACGTAACAATTTTCATCGATTGTGATCTCGGCCAAACCCATGGATTTCATTTCTTCGACCAATTGACGCGCAAATTCAAATTGACCCGGCGAACTCGGGCAGACCTCGTTCTCAAGTACTGATTGGGTATTAAGCCTTACATATTTTAAGAACCGTTCTTTGACCGTCGCCATGGGTATCCTCCAAGATTGATTTGAAGTAATTATAAACGACCCAGCCAGGACAAATTGATACGATTCATGTAAAATAAAGATACCCTCGTAGAAAGACTTGAAAAATGACCAAGATCAGTGATTTTCCAGATCAAGCCAAATACAATATCAAAACGATATGCCAAAAAACCGGTATTCGACCAGTAACCTTGCGTGCTTGGGAACGGCGATACCAGGTGCTCATTCCAAAGCGGCAAGAGAATGGTTACCGACTTTACAGCGAACAAGACATCGCCATTCTTTTCTGGATCAAAAAGCAACTCGATACGGGGTTGACCATCAGCGCGGCGGCAGCCGAGTTAACCCAAATCAAAAGGCAAAACCAGTGGCCTGATATGGCGGCGGCCGAGCCCAAGCCAACTTCACCCAAGCGGACCGCCAAGTCGGCAGCCAAAATCAACGATCAACTATATAAAGCGCTGGTGAACCATGATGAAACGTTAGCGGCGGAGATTTTTTCAGACGCCCTGGCATCGTTCCCCCTCTTAACCTTATTTGAAGAAGTGCTCGCGCCGACACTCGTTGAAATTGGTGAAGCCTGGTACCACGGTCGCATCCAGGTCGCCACAGAGCACTTTACCAGCAATTTTTTCCGAGCCAGGTTGCTCGCCATTTATCAATCTCTTCCAACCGTGCACTCGATATCAAGAGTGTTAATCGGGTCAGCCCCGGGTGAATTGCACGAGATCGGTCCGATGATGCTGGCAGTCTTGATCCGTGACGCGGGTTATAGTGTGGAATACCTTGGCGCGGACCTTCCACTTGAGGACCTTGCGTTTTACGCGAAAGGCGAACACCCAAAACTTATCATCCTCTCGGCAACGTTGAAAGAATCAGCACAAGGTTTGGCAAAATTTAACGATATGCTAAATGCGGTAAAACCCAGACCCAATTTCGGTTATGGTGGGGCAGCATTTTCAATCTTCCCAGAACTTGTCGGTCAGACCCCAGGCACCTATCTTGGAAAGTCTCTCTCTCAATCGTTAACCTCAATAAAACAAATGCTTGGTAACAAACCGTAAGCCCCATGAGATTCAACCCATCGGTTAAATGCAAAGAGCCGCCTTCCGGCGGCTCTTTGGGTGTTTGCGCTGCGACTTCCCTACAAAATCGTGAGGAGGGATGTCGCAGCGCGTTGGTCAAAACTGTTACTTATCATAGACACCACCTCCTCATCGTTAGGATAGCGAAACTATTTGGTTCTGATAACGTAAGTAAAGCATAAAGCAGAATGAATGTCAAGATACCTTCCCCCGCCACGGTTGCCTCGGAAACCCGATTCATCAAGCTGACTTGCCCCTGCAAGGGATGCCCCTTATAATGCCATTGATGAAAATCTTCCCCAAGTTGTCTCCTAAATCGGTCAAGATCGGATTAATGATCGCCCTCCTCGGCGTAATCACACTTTGGGCGTTTTTCACTCCCCATGGCGCGGATGGTAAACTCGGCGCGGTGGGTTACGCGGTCTGTCACCAGATCGACAGCCACACCCTCTCGGTTGGCGGTAGGCTCCTGCCCTTATGCGCCCGCTGCACCGGGATGTACCTGGGCGCACTGGCTGCCTTGATGGTGCTTGCCCCACGCGACAAGCGGGGAGGCTCACCTTCCAAAGTTAAACTGGTCGTGTTGGCGGTGTTGTTCCTGGTTTTCTTGGTGGACGGCATCAACTCAAGCCTAACCCTGATATCCGCTGAAGCTCCGCTCTACCCACCTTCCAATCTGCTGCGCCTGGTGACCGGGTTGATGATGGGTGTGATCTTGGCCAACCTGCTCATCCCCCTTTGGAACCAGTCCCTGTGGATCGAAAAAGATGCTCGACTAGTGTTGGACACCTGGAAGCGCTTTTTATTGCTCTTCGGCTGTGAAGTCTTGGTTGGGATTCTCGTTTGGCTCGATATACCCTGGCTCTACTACCCGATCGGGGTGCTTTCCACGGGGACGATCTTCTTGATCCTGGGCATGGTTTATTCGTTGTTATGGAGTATTATCTTAAACAAGGAGAACACTCTCAAGAAATTCACAGATGGGTTTTCATTTTATTTACTGGGTTTGATCTGCGCCTGGCTGCAGATCGGATTGATGGACCTGGTGCGGTTTGGTCTGACGGGATCCTGGTTGGGTTTCCAGTTGTAGTGTAAGAGAGGAAAGATGGACATCTTTAATATTTTTTCTGCTTTTGGTTTATCAGCAAGTGCCGGTTTGAACGCCTACATCCCCTTATTGGTGGTGGCTCTCCTGGCTAAATACACTGAATTAATCAAGCTTCAAGAGCCCTGGAACACGATGACCTCCTGGTGGGTGATCGGTGTTTTGATCGTCTTGTCGATCGTCGAATTCCTGGCCGACAAGATCCCCGCGGTCAACCATGTCAACGATGTGGTGCAATCCTTTATTCGGCCAACCGCCGGCGCGATAGTCTTCGCCGCGACAGCCACCCAGATCGGGGATGTGAACCCGGTGCTGGCTTTGATCGCCGGTTTACTCGTGGCGGGCGGGGTGCACGCCGTCAAGGCTCTTGCCATCCGTCCAGCCGTCACCGCCACCACAGGCGGAATGGGCAACATCCCGGTCAGCATGGCGGAAGACGCGGCTTCCACCGCGGTCTCCTTCCTTTCCATTGTTTTACCTGTTGTTGTGGCTTGTGTGCTGGTTTTGATCACCACCATCGTGGTAACACGCATGATCTTTAAAAAGAAAAACACCGCTCCCCCCGCCGCGCAATGAGCGATCAGATTCCAATCGAAGAGTTCAGAACCACCCCGGAAGAATCGCGCCATCACAAAAAGCAACTCTGGTTGACCCTGGTGGTGATGCTGGTTTCGTTTTGTGTTGGCGCGCTCTTGCTCTTATTCTTGTTGTGGCTGGTTTTTGAAAAGATCCTCCCCCCGGGGTGGTTGCAACAAAGCACCGGATCCTGAAATAGAGGATCCGGTTTTTTATCCTTCCAAACAGTTGACTGAATTTGAAGGGAGGCTTAACGAAACGGCAGCACTTTGCGGAAGGGCTGCGGGTAACTGAAAACGCATGTTCTTTTGCGCGTCCACGCGGATCGTCACCTCGAATGAATCACCCTTGAAAACACAATCCGCCACGGTTCCTCGAAGCGTGTTTTCCGCGAGAGGCGTGGTGGACACCGACACACCGATCGGACGCAATAACAGGGTTACTTCCATCCCAAGAATAAAGTTTTGCTGCTCACAAACCCCGGGTCGGAAATCGCCCTGGACAGTAGCAACTATCAAAGGGTCAAGGTTTTTTACCCTCCCCTTAAGCGTGTTGGTCATGCCAAAGAATTCAGCCACACTTAGACTTCCGGGTTTTTGAAAGACATCTTCGGGCGTTCCAATCTGTTCGATCTGACCCTCTGCCAGGATCGCCAACTGGTCGCCCAATAACAGGGCTTCCTCCTGATCGTGGGTGACGTAGATCACCGGGATGTTCGTTTTGGGCAACAAGGCGCGCAGCTCTTGTTGCAATTCGAGGCGCAAGACCCGATCAAGCGCGGCAAGGGGTTCATCCAACATCAACAAGCGTGGCTTGGGCGCGAGGGCGCGCGCCAGGGCAATGCGCTGCTGTTCACCACCGGATAGGTCCGTTACCTTGCGCTGCGCGAAAGCGCCCATGTTCACCCGATCAAGCGCCTCGTTCACTAATTTCAAATTTTCTGAGGAATTGCTGCCCTGCATGCGCAACCCAAAAGCCACGTTTTCAGAAACATTGAGGTGCGGAAAGAGCGCGTAATCCTGGAACATTAATCCAAAATGGCGGCGGTAGGTTGGAACATCCGCGATATCCTCGCCATTCCAACACACCTGCCCACCGTCAGGTTCTTCCAACCCAGCGATGATGCGCAGCAAGGTGCTCTTGCCGCTGCCTGATCTTCCGAGCAAGCATAAGGTCTCACCCTGGCGCACCTGAATACTGATTCCCCGGAGGAGTGGTTTGCCCTCATAATTCTTGGTGATTTTTCTGACTTCGAGTGTGTTTTTCATGGGTTCACCTGTTTTTTCCGCTAAAATCGGTGGCCTGGATGCGATCCAGCAGCGCGATCGAAATCGCGCAAGCCAGCATCAACAGGGTAGCCATGGCCATCGCCTGACCATAATTCAATACTCCCGGTTGAGAAAGATAACGATAGATCGCCACCGGCAGGGTGGGCGTTTCGGGTCGGGCGAGGAAACTGGTGGCGCCAAACTCACCCAATGAAATCGTGAATGAGAAGATGGCGCCGACCATTACCGCCCTGCTGATAATGGGAGCTTCCACTTCTTTCCAGACGCGCCACGGAGACGCACCCAAGCTGGCCGCGGCGTTCCGCAGGTTTATAGGGATGGAAGCGAGGGCGGGTTGGATCGTGCGCACAACGAAGGGCAAGCCGACGAGGCTGTGGGCGATCGGTATGAGAAGCGGAAAATTTTTAACATCCAGGGGAGCGGCAGTAAAGGTGATCAAGAATCCCAGCCCCAACGTCACCGCGGAAGTTCCCAACGGTAGCATGATCATACCGTCCAGCCAGCGCGCGGTCTTCTGGTTTCTGACCATTGTGTAAGCGAGAGGCAGTCCAAGGCCAACGGCTAAAAGGGTGCTTAAGGTAGCAAAAACTAACGAATTGAGGGCAGCCGTGGCCGGGGGCACATAGAAAAAGGCGTCGGTGCGGTTGATAAACAATTCCCGGTAAAAGGCTAATGAAAAACCACCCTCCGCCCCGGGCATCCAAAGCGAGCGCGCGACCAGGGCGGCAATCGGCGTCACCAAAAAAAGGCCGAGCAACCCCGCCAAACCGAAAACCAAACTTTTCTCGCTCATTCCGCGCGGAGGACGAACCTGTTCAGAGCCAAGTCTTGGCATCAGGGGAACGCCACCTTTTCCGATCATGCGCGTGTAAAGCAGCGTCACACCAAGCGTGCAGGACATCTGGATCACCGAAAGGATGCCCGCCATGCGTAAATTTAGCATTGAAAGTGTTTGGGTATAGATCGCGGTCTCCAAGGTGGAAAATTTAGGACCCCCCAGCATCAGAATCGCTCCAAAAGAGGTGAAATCGAAGAGAAAAACCATCAACGCCGCCACCCGCACGGATGGAAGCACACGCGGGAAGGTGACCTCACGAAATACACGCCATGGGGATGCGCCCAAGACTTTTGCCGCTTCTTCGATGCGTGGATCAAGCTGGGCAAGGGCGCTGCCCACCACGCGAATCACCACCGAAGTGTTGTAGAAAACATGCGCGGTCAAGATCGCCCCCAAAGTATTCATAAAGGCGATTGGCGGCGACTCCAGGTGAAATAGTGTCATTAAAAGCTCGTTTGTCAACCCGCGCGGACCGAGTAAAGCGGTAAATCCAGCCGCGGCGACCACCGTGGGTAGAATGAACGGAAGTGTGGATAAGATGCGTAAAACTGATTTACCTTTGAAATCGAATCGTGCAAAAACAAAAGCAGCTGGTAGCCCCACAAGTAGCGTGATCAGCACCGACAGCGCTGCCTGCCAGACCGTGAACCACAAAGGCCGCACAATCGCGGTGAGGCTGACCGAGCCAGTGGATGTGAACATGACGCCGAGGATCTTTACCAGCGGGGTGATGAAAAACAAACCTAAAAACAGCGCGGGCAACGCCCACAACCAAACGCTGCTTCTAAGGAGTGTATCTTTTATTCGTTCCATGAGCCTACTGGAGCATCAACTCCGTCCAGGCTTGGATCCAGGCATCGCGATTCTCGGCGATCACCTGCGGGTCCAGACTGGCGGGTTCTGAAGGAGATTGGTTGTAGAGGGTGAATTCCTCTGGCAGAGAGGCTTCGGGAAGTACAGGGTAGACGAACATTTGCAGAGGCATGTCCTCCTGAAATTCGCGGCTCAGCATGAAATCGACAAATTTCCGGGCTAACACCTCGTTTTGAGTACCCTTGAGGATACCAATAAATTCGACCTGCCTGAAGCACATCCCGGTTGAGGTCAATGAAGCGGTGGGGGCTTCGCTCAAGGGTTCGGCGGCGTAGATCACTTCGGCGGCAGGGCTCGAAGCGTAAGAAACCACCAGCGGTTGCGCGCCTTTCCCTGAGGAACCACTAAAGTTGGTGTAGTAAGCCGTGGTCCAATCATTAACCACGACCACGCCATTGTCTTTCAATGATTGCCAGAATTCAAGGTAATGGTCCGGGCCAAACTCAGCGATTGTCGCGAGTAAAAAGGCTAACCCCGGCGAAGAGATGGCGGGGTTCTCCACTACCAGCAAGCCTTCCTGACCGGAAACCTTGCCGTATTGCGGTTGGGTCAGGTCGGATAGTGACTGCGGAAGCGCCAAACCACTTTCAGCAAAATAGGCTTTATCGAAGTTCAGGCATACATCCCCGTAATCCACGGGCAGGGCTTCAAAATTCTCAGCCAGAATGAACTCTTCGGGTATCGTTTTAAGGTTTGGAGATTCGTAAGCGAGGTAAATATCTTCCTGGATGGCTCGGGAAAGGAAGGTATTGTCGACCCCATAGAGCACGTCTGCTTCAGGAGATTTTTTGGTGAGGATGGCACGGTTGAGGATCGCGCCCGTGTCACCACCCTTGATGAAAACCAGGCGCGCGTTGTTTTCGCGCTCAAATTGCTCTACAAGAGCTGTGGATACGGCAAAGGAATCGTGAGTCATCACGGTTAAAGTGGGCGTTTGAGGTTCGGCAGGGGTGCAACCAACCAGAATCAAACTGATCGCGATTAAGCAAAACCATCTTTTCATTTTTTCTCCATTTATATTCGGCGCGTGTGGACGCAAAGAAGTGTACCGGAATCGACAGACACGGAAGCTTCGTTCGTGAGCATGACATTCGAAACGCCGCGGCTGCGCTCAAAATGCAAAGTTTCATGCTTTAGCGGATATTGCAGCCCAGATGTTGTGACACCCTTGGCATCCGTGTTGAGAGGGATCAGAGAAACCAGATTCCCAGGCGTGCCGAAGATCGTAGCCGCTTGACGGATGAGAAAGACTTCTTCGGCGCCAGATTCTATGACCACGGAACGCCCGACCAACTCAGAAAGCATCAGAAGATTCAAATTCGTAAGGGTGTGATCGAGGCGGCCGCCCAGAATGCCAGCCAAGGTCAGGGTTTCAAATCCTCTGTCCACAGCAGCCAACAAAGCCAGTTCGAGGTCACTTTCATCTTTGTCCACCGGAAAGCGTTTGATCTCAACCCCTAACATCTCAAGCCGGGTCACTTCAACAGGATCCACCGAATCCAGGTCACCGATGAGCAGGTCAGGAGTACGCCCGCAAGCCAGCAGATGGCGCAGGCCACCATCCACGGCGAGGATGAAATCACCAGTTTGAAACCTGAAGAAATCGAAGAAATCGGGTGGGAGTTCACCATTGGCGAAAATGACCGCTCGTCTCATTAAAAAACCCTCCGCCTGGGAGGGTTGGGTGATTTAATAACGCATCCCTCCGCCGGCATTATCCGGATCAGGTTTTGCGGGTCGAAGGCTGGAGCCTTCCTCTCAGCCTGGTCCACCAGGCTCCCCGTGAAAATGTCTCTTACCTTTCGGAGTATAGACTCAACGGTGTTGAAAGTCAAGGCGGACGCGAATTCGCATGATGGTCTCAAAACTATATCGGTGTAACAGCAAATGATGGTAAAGAAGTGCACGCCACATCAAGCATCCTCCTTTATAATTCATTGTTTGCTTTCACCACCAACAGGGAGCCAAATTGCCAGCACTGATCCAGTTTGACCACGTCATTTACCGCCACCCAGGCACCTCCGAAACGTCTCAACCGGCGCTTAACGATATATCCATTACGATCCAAAGGGGAGAATGGGTAGCCATCCTTGGCGCCAATGGTTCCGGTAAAACCACCCTGGCGAGGCACTGTAACGCTCTGCTGCAACCTACCAGTGGACGGGTGTTGATCGATTCCAAAGACACGACCAAATCCACCTTTCTGCCCGAAATTCGAGCCTGTGTGGGTATGGTTTTTCAGAACCCTGAAGATCAGATGGTCGCCACGCTGATCGAAGAAGATACGGCCTTTGGCCCCGAAAACCTGGGGATCTCTTCAACGGAAATTAAATCTCGCGTCACATCATCCCTAGACGCGGTCAGTATGTCCAAATACAAAAACCGCCCACCGCACCTGCTGTCGGCCGGCCAGATGCAACGCGTGGCGCTGGCAGGCGTGCTTGCCATGCAACCGGAATGCGTCATCTTTGACGAGTCCACGGCCATGCTCGATCCGCGCGGCCGCCAAGACGTGATGGATGAAATGCGTGAACTCCATGAAAAGGGCATTACTGTTCTTTTCATCACCCATTTCATGGAAGAAGCTGCGCGTGCAGACCGCATCCTGGTGCTAAACAAGGGCAGCATGGTTTTCGACGGGCCTCCGCATGAGCTTTTTAAAGATGTTGAACTTCTCAAGCAGTGCGGACTCGAACAACCCCAATCACTACAATTGATGAACGGCGTTAAAGCCAGCCACCCCTTGCTGGCGGGGCTGCCGACGCATTTTGAAGATGCGCTAAAAGTAGTGCCCACTTTCGGCAATGGCGCGCCTTTTGCCGGACTCGAAAGTCAACAAGGGCACGAAACCACCCTGGTGGAGATTAAGAATCTCGGTCATATCTACCTGCCTGGAACGCCGCTGGAAAATGTGGCTTTACGAGATGTATCAATGAAGGTGACGGCTGGCAAAGCCCACGGCGTCGCCGGGGCTACCGGATCGGGAAAATCCACTTTGCTGCAACACCTAAATGCGCTGTACCGGCCGCAATCCGGTTCGATCCATATTGGGCTTTTCGATTTTTCCGACCCCAATCTGGATGTGAAAGCCCTTAGACGGTTTTGTGGTCTTGTTTTTCAAAACCCCGAAATCTATTTTTTTGAACAATACGTGGGGGATGAGATCGCTTTCGGCCCTCGCTTGTTGTATGGCAAAGAGGGGTTGCGCGAACGCGTTCAATCCGCGATGAAGTTGGTGGGTCTTGATTTCGAGACCTTCAAAGACCGGGTTACCTTCACCCTCAGCGGCGGTGAAAAGCGGAAAGTCGCACTAGCCGCCACGCTAGCCATCCAGCCCAAGCTGCTGATCCTGGATGAACCCACTGCCGGGCTGGACCCCGCGTCACGCCGCAACCTGCACGCCACGTTGAAAAGCTTCCAGTCCAATGGGATCGAAATGATCTTGAGTTCACACAGCATGGGCGACCTCACGGAACTGACGCAAAATATGACCATCATGTCTGACGGTCGCGCCTTGCGCACTGGAAGCACCTCAGGAGTATTCAACGACGGCAATCTGATCGCGGAGGCGTCGCTGGGTCAACCGGCGGTAATCCGCCTGGCCGGTGTGCTGCGTGAAAAAGGGTGGCCGATCCCGACCCAGGTGGTGACCTTGCAGCAGTTGATCAACTCGTTGACCCTCATTGCGGGAGGAAACCGCCATGAATGAGTTTGATTTTCTCTCGCGCGTTACCCTCGGACAGTACTTCGCCACCGATTCCATCCTTCACCGCCTCGACCCCAGGGTCAAGATTGCCGGTTTCACCATTTTAGTTCTCGCGTTAACCTTCACTCCGCATCGCATTGGGCTGGGAGTGGGGATACTCGCTCTGGTCTTAGGCATCCTCGTCTCAAAGGTCAAATTGACCTACGCTTTGAAAGGATTGCTGCCTCCCCTGCCATTTTTGGTGATCATCGCCCTTTTACAAGTTTTCTTCGTGGTGGGTGCCGCAGATTCCAAGATTCTTCTTGAATTTTGGATCATCAAGATTTCTGTCGCCGGTCTTTGGGCAGGTGCTACATTGTTGATCCGCTTCACCGGGTTGATCCTGGTGCTTAGCCTGGCTTCCTTTTGCATCTCGACTTCTGAAATGATCCAGGGGATGCAACTGCTTCTCAAACCGCTAAACCGCTTGAAGGTCCACACGATGGACCTGGTCATGGTCTTACAGGTTATGCTGCGTTTTATCCCCTTTTTAGCGCAGACAGCCGAAAGGATCGCCAAAGCCCAGGCTTCACGAGGCGCTGAGTGGGGTGTCAAAACACGTGGAATCTGGTCACGAATCCGGCAGGTAGTTCCATTGATCATCCCCCTCTTTTTAATCAGCCTGCGACGATCTGAGAACATGGCCCTCGCCATGGATGCTCGCGCGTATGGTTATCTCAACCAGCGTACGAGTATGCATGAGTATAGTATGGGTTGGAAAGAATTGATCTTTATGCTGTTATGCATAACGACCTCACTGGGTATCTTGTACCTGTGAGGTCGTTGAGTTGAACAAATAACCGAATTAGAGGTCCGCGCCGCTTTTCTTGCCGATCTTGAGTTGCTGTAAAGCCCCAACCACCAACAAGGTAATCACAGCTGAAATACCCGCTTCTGGGAGTCCATTGGTGACCACGATGCCACCCAAAACTGCCCAGGGTAAGTAACCCATTAAGCCAATTGTACCCAACACAAGCACGGTGTTGGTGAGGCTGCCGATAATGCCACTGGCGATCAGACCCACCACGGGGATGCGTTTTAGCGCCTTCCACACCAGCCAGGCTACAGGACCAATGAACAACCGCGGCAAGACGGCGAGAAGCGGGTTGGTGAACCAGACGTCAGAGGGCGAGGTTGGGGCGATAGCCGCCTGAAGCATGGAGAATAGACCAAAGATCAACCCAATCCCGGCACCAACGATCGGCCCTTCAAGGATCGCGCCGATGATCGCTGGCACATGCATGATGGTCAATGAAATCCCACCAAACCAGGGAATAAATCCCCAATGGGTAAGACCCAATACCACGGCAATCGCGCCTAATACGCCAGTAATCACAATCTTGCGGGTTCTATCTTGTGCCATAGAAAGCTCCTGTTGATTAATAATAACCCAATCAGATAAAACCTATCGGTTTCCAAGATATTTTAGCACACCAATCCCACTAATTTTTTGGGAGATTTGGGGAGAGCCATAGTATTCAATCCCGCCAGCGCCGGGGATATTGGCCTCCAGGGTTTCTTTCACCCAAACGGTCGCGTTGCCGACCCCTGCAAGTTTGATCGTGGCGCGGTCTGATTCGAGGCGCGGAGCCTTGTAGTTGCCAGCACCCGAGAGGGTCACGGTTTGCTCCAGGCAGCGGCCGCCAAGATCCACAGCACCTACACCAGCCATGTCTACCACCAAGTTATTAACTGTTAATGAGCCAATCGTAATGCTTCCCGGACCTGAAAGGCTTATATTCAATTTGTCTGCGGTGATCGCAGCGGCGTCGAGGTTGCCAACGCCTGAGATGGAAAGCGACTGCACTTCTCGCATGGTGATCGTAAACAGGGTCATGCCCTTGTCAATCAAGTTGAAGCCTGTCCAATCTTTCCAATCTGAATCATAGGTGACCACCAGCACACCGTCTTTCACCTCAGTGTGAATTCGGGCTCGAATCTCAGGGTCAGCCTGGATGGTCAGGCTGTCGGCCGGACCTAGAGACAAAAGGATCTTGCCTATAGCTTTGAATTGCAGATTGGTAAAGCCTGTCAGCGGCCGCGTTTCAATGTTGTTATTGGGGTTTTCCATCTTTCCTCCTTTTTTTAAACATAATGATTAGTATGCATAAATGCATTCGGAAACAAGAGTTTGACCTGGGTTCCCTTCCCTGAAAGGCTTGTGATTTGGATAGTCCCATTTTGGCCTTCAATCAGGCTTTTGGCTATTGATAATCCAAGGCCACTTCCCCGGTAATCCGCCGAAGCCTGATTGTTGACTTTAAAAAATCGATCATATACCTTGTCCAACGAATGGGAGGGGATCCCTTTGCCTGTATCGGAAATACAAATGACACAATGGCCATTTTCCATAAAGGTTTCAAATTGGATTGATCCCCCTGGAAGATTGTTGCGAATCGCGTTATCCAGGATGATCAACAGGACCTGTTTCAACCGAATCGGATCTGCGAGCAAATGCGATGCTGTCACCACGGAATGAATCGAAATCTCTTTTTGTGATGCCAGGCGTTCGCTCTGACGGATAATTTCCGGAACAAATTCTTCAAGACTCAACGGTTGGATCTCAAATTTCAAATTCTTCGAATCAAGGCGCGATAATAACAATAAATCCTCGATCAACTTATTCATATAATTTGCGTCTGATAAAACATCCGTCAATATTTCCTTAACCTCCAGATCATTATTTTTTCGCAAGCTTAATTCAACTCCTGAGTGAATTAAAGTTAAGGGGGTGCGGAGTTCATGGCTCGCATTGGCCACGAATACCTGTTGTTTATCCCAGGCTTGTTGAGAAGGTTTGATGGTTCTTCCCGCCAGAAACCAGGATGCCATTCCGAAGAAAAGGGTGACCAACCCTCCCAGGAGGACCATGGTGTTCAGCAATCTGCGCATTAGCCCTTGCTGCGAAGACAAATAACGGCCAACCTGGAGGACTTGAACCTCTTCGCTACCAGCCACCAGGTATGTAAGAATACGAACAGAATGCCGCTCCGCGGTTTGAATTGTGCGGTAATCGGAGCCATTGGCGATCGCGGCTCTAACCGCATCCTGGTCAATATTTGAAAGGGTTACCGTGGAACTTGTGTTGTTTACGAACATGCCATTTTCAGTTAATGGAAGCACGTAAATATCCGCCAGTTCGTTTTCCTGGATGCCCTCTTCGTGCTCGGCCTGAAGGGAACCGCCGGCGGTTTGTGGGTTGGAGATTACCAACCCCGCCTGACGAACGGAATCATAAAGTTCTGTGGGAAGTGGAAGACCAAGGGCTGCGAACTGTAAACCCATTTTCACGCGAAGTTCCTGGTCATTGTTCGTTTGAAAATAATAGTTGACCAGCGCGTATGTTCCAAAACCAACCACCAAGGCAAGAATAATTGAAGCGAGCGTATACAAAGCAGTCAAACGAATACGCAGCTTTTTAAGCATATTGGTCGTCCAATTTGTAACCAAACCCACGCACTGTATGAATGGGGTCTTTCAATTTTGGAAGGGTCAGTTTTTGTCTTAAATATGAAATGTAAACATCTACCATTTCGGGTTGCACCCCCGTATCGGCGGACCACACATAATCAAGGATTTCTGCCCGGGATAGGGTTTGATTGGGGTGTCGCAGAAAACACTCAAGCAAATCCCATTCTTTTTTTGTTAACTCGAGCGAAATATTTTCCCTTCTGACATGATGCGATTTAACATCCATGACAATGGAGCCAATCCTGAGCTCGTCCGGGTCGATGGAACCGGGCGTGTAGCGCCGGCTTAAAGCCCGTATACGCGCGATGAGTTCGTCGAAATCAAAAGGTTTGATCAAATAATCATCAGCTCCACTTTCCAAACCTGCCACCCGATCCTCGATTTGAGCCCTGGCAGTTAACATGAGAATGGGGATGGTATTTTTGGACGACCTCAGTTTTCTACAAATCGAAGGACCATCCCTGCCAGGCAGCATCCAATCGATGATCAAAAGATCATAGGTACCCAATAACGCGTATTCGAGTCCCAACTCACCGTCATTGACCACATCCACCTGATAATTTTCATCGGTCAGAACACTTTGGATCAGTTTTGCCAACCTGCGATCATCTTCTATCAGTAATATTTTCATTTCATAAATTATACAACCCTCATTTTTAACAATTATTACAAAGAAAGATTGGAAATTGATTGGAAAACTCATATCTTTTTAAAATCAAATTCCAATCCTGAAAAACTATCCTTATGAGGAGATAAGAAAAGGAGTACGGAATGAAAAATAAAACCTTGTTGGCAATTTCTGCCTTCATCACCGTTTTTATACTAACCCTTGGTATTGGAGTCGTGACCACGGTCACGGCAAAAAACAATGCCGCCAACGCCCTGCCCACCGTGGACGCCACCGCGTTCATTCAACGGGAAAAAGATTATCAACAACTCATCAATGAGGCTAATCTTCGCATCGAAGCAGCAAATCAGCAAATCGCGACATTATCGACGAACTTGTCAGCCGATTCTTCAGAGGAAGCAAACGTTGTCTATCTTTTTTCCGCTGAGCAAGCCCTGGTAATAAGCCAACAACTTACCAATGCCACACCTCAAGGAGAACCCACTTTGGTGAACTTTGGAGGTTCGCCTGCTTATGAAATTAGTTTTATCAATGGAAAAGTTTACATTGATGCCAATACTGGCGCTGTTTTGTACAACGGATTGGTGAAACCACTTAACAATATATCCAGCGATCAGGCACTCGTGATCGCCTCCGCTTACCTGCCAACCAGTATGCCAGTGTCAATCCATTTTGATGATTTTAACGGAGCAACGGTCTACGAAATTGAATTTGCAGACGGCCAAAAAGTATACGTGGACATGAGCGGCAAAGTTGTCGCGGTTCGCATGGCATCCAGTAGCTCATCAGGCTCTTCAGAGACCGAAGACTCACACGAATCTGAAAACGAGCATGATTAATAAGTGATCATTGGAAAAAATCATGAATAACAGCAAACTACATCACAAAAAAAGTTTTGTTCCAAACGCCTTTAAATTCTTGATCGCCATGAGCGCCATGGCAGGCACGATTGGCATCTGGAACCTCATCTCCAATAAAGACTTGATCCAGGCTTACGCACAGAATCTTGAAAACACGCAGCTTGTACCTCCTGTCACTTTGGAACCTTTACCCACACTAGTTGCCTTAAAAACAGTTGACGCGAACATAATCATTGCTGGCTCAACCATGGTACCTCCCACAGTTCCGCTTTCCAATTTACCAAATGTGGATGTTCCTCGTCCAGGGAACCAGCCTCAAATTGGATTGCCAAATCAAGCCCAGGCGATCCAAAACGCTCCTGCCGTGGCGCCCGCTCCAGTAACCACCACCAGGTCTTCCTAGTCATGGACATGATAAGATTTCACGCGATGGGAACCGAAGTTCTCATCGCCACGGATTCTGTGGACAAACGAACTATGGACGAGATCCAGCAAGCCCGGCAATGGTTCGAACATTGGGAACAAGTGTTCAGCCGATTCAGAACCACAAGCGAGTTAACCTGGGTCAATCAAAATACCGGCAAATCAGTTGAAGTGAGCCCTCCCTTTTTTGAAGTGATTAAATTGGCGATTGAAACTGATAAAGATACAAATGGCTTGATTACACCAACCATCCTTAATGCGATCGAATCGGTGGGTTACTCTGTCTCTTTTGAACAAATCATCGACCTTACTGAAATCGACTTGAGGGTTAACCCAATCAATACTCAGAGTGATGCTCAAAAAATTGAATTTGACGAGAAAAATCGCTCCATTTATGTTCCTTTTGGCATGAAATTGGATTTTGGCGGGATTGTCAAAGGTTGGGCAGCCGACCAGGCCATGCGAAGGCTTGAACCCTTCGGGCCAGTTTTAGTGGACGCGGGTGGAGACATTGCGATCAGCGCACCGATGTTAAACGGAAACCCATGGCCAGTGGCTGTGGCCAACCCGTTTGACCATGATAAGAGTTTGACGATTCTCATGGTAGAACGTGGAGGGGTAGCGACCTCAGGCAAAGACCGCCGTCGTTGGCTGACGAACGCAGGCTGGCAACACCATCTCATTGATCCGCGGAGTTCCTTACCGGCAACGACGGATGTCACTGCGGTAACCATCCTCGCGGATGACGTGATTACCGCGGAACGCAACGCAAAAATGGGTGTTTTCCTCGGAAGCATTGAAGGAAAAAAGTGGTTGGATAATCAACAAAACTTGGATTACTTACTGATTCTGGATGATGGTTTTAGAGTAGACAACCAGGGTTTTCGATCCAAAGAATGGAATGAGACATGGAATCTTCGCGTTCCAACGCAATAAACCTGGAGGAGATCCCACCAGTCATCAGTTTGGGCGGGTTCGCAATGATCATGGCGGGAGCATTTGTGGGCGCCATTTTTGCGGCCCTCGTATTGCCCGTATGGCTGCCAGGAATTGCCCAATCGATCTCAGGACCGGATCCAAAGGCTTTTTGGTACCTGTCCAGGGGAAGCGCGTTCTCGGCCTATCTTCTGATGTGGGCATCCATGATGCTGGGGGTCGGGGTCACTAATAAGCTCTCCTCATTTTGGCCAGGCTTGCCGCCCACAATTGAACTGCATCAATTTACCAGTATTTTAGGTCTATTCTTTGGGGTTTTTCACGCGCTGATTCTCCTGGGTGACCACTTTATCCAATTTTCCATTATCCAAATTTTGCTGCCATTTAGCTCAAACGGGTTCAAGCCCGTCCTGATCGGATTAGGTCAGCTAGGTTTCTACTTGATGTTACTCGTCACTCTCAGCTTCTATGTACGAAAGGTGATCGGTCCTAAATTTTGGCGATCGATCCATTATTTAAGTTTTCTTGGATTTGTGTTTGTACTCATTCACGGTTTGGCCGCGGGAACTGACACCTCCGCCGTTTGGGCCCAGGGAATTTATTGGGTTTCCGGATCGGCATTGTTATTTATGCTCCTCTACCGAATCATTCGGAGTATGATGCTAAGGATTGAAAAAAAACGAAAATTGTCCGAACGACCGCCGAGCATTCAGATCTCAGACACCCAGCACTAATTCTGGGTGTTTTTTGTTTTATAATCATTCCCGGTTAGAAAATAATTAATAAGGAGCTCAAATGCCCACTCACACCCCTCCACATTGGGACCTCACCAATGTCTACCCCTCCCTTTCTTCCAAACAGTACCTGTCGGATTTTGAAAAATTGACCAAGTTGATCGTGGAACAAGAAAAATACCTGAATGAAACCGTCATCAAGATCGAACCCAGCTCGCCGGCTGCCAAACTTGCCGAAACCGCGGCAACATTGGTCGAACGCTTCAACCAGATTCTTATTTTGGCTGGTACCCTGAGAGCGTATCTTGAATCCTTTATCTCCACGGATTCTTACAATAAGGAAGCCTTAAAGAAGCAATCCGAATACGAAATGGTGGGCGTCAAACTGGACCAGGTGGAGATCAAAACACGTGCCTGGATCGGCTCAGTGGCTTCCCGTCTGCCTGAGCTCCTGGAGTTAGACAAATCCGTTCAAGCGCACAGTTTTTATTTAAAGGAAGCAGCGGAACAAAGCAAGTATTTGATGTCACCTGCTGAAGAGACCCTGGCTTCCGAGCTCAACCTGAGCGGTGGCAACGCCTGGAGCAAACTTCAAGGCACGGTGACCTCACAGTTGAGCGTTGAGTTTGAATTGGATGGCAAAGTTCAACGACTGCCCATGCCAGCCTTGATCAATATGCGCTCCCACCCCGATGAAGACGTCCGCCGACGGGGATACGAAACCGAAAACAAAGCTTGGGATACAGTCAAGGAACCCCTGGCCGCCGCAATGAACGGCATTAAGGGCGAGGTCAGCACCCTCAACCGGCATCGTGGACGCAAAGACGCCCTACACAGCGCCATCGACATTGCCCGCATTGACCGGGCTACGCTGGAAGCCATGCTGGAAGCCATGCACGATTCCTTCCCGATGTTTCGCCGCTATTTTAAAGCCAAAGCCGCCCGACTGGGCACAGAAAAATTACCCTGGTGGAACATTTACGCCCCCATCGGTGAATCAAAAACCAGTTTCAAATTTGAAGAGGCACGCGATTTCATCCTAAACCACTTCGGAGGCTTCTCTCCCGATCTCAAGAGCTTTGCCGAGCGCGCCTTCGCACAAAACTGGATCGATGCCGAGCAACGTGACGGCAAACGCGGCGGAGCCTTCTGTATGGATGTGCCCGGGGTCGGCGAAAGCCGCATCCTTTGCAATTTTGATGGCTCGCTTGACCAGGTTTCCACCCTGGCGCATGAATTGGGCCACGGTTTTCACAATGACTGCATGGTCAAGGCAGGGAAAACTGAGTTGCAAAAGATCACCCCAATGACCCTGGCAGAAACCGCCTCGATCATGTGCGAAACGATTGTCACCTCCGCGGCGCTGAAATTGGCGAAGAGCCCGCAGGATGAGCTGGCGATCCTTGAAACCCAATTGATTGGGGATTCACAAGTCATCGTGGATATCTACTCTCGTTACCTCTTTGAAAAGGAAGTGTTTGAGCGCAGAGTGAAATCCGAGCTGAGCGCGGACGAGCTGTGCGAGATCATGGAAAAAGCACAAAAAGCCACTTTTGGCGATGGTCTCGATGAACGCTACCTGCAGAAATGGATGTGGACTTGGAAGCCCCACTATTACTCGTCCGGTCTGTCGTTCTACAACTTCCCTTACGCTTTCGGGTTGTTGTTCGCCACGGGTCTCTACGCGATCTATCAACAACGCGGACCCAGTTTTGTGGAAGATTACAAGAACTTACTGGCGAGCACCGGCGAAGGCTCGGCCGCCGAGTTGGCAGCCCGCTTTGGGATTGACCTGCGCACGAAAGCTTTCTGGCAGGTCAGCCTCAAGATCATCGAGGCGCGTGTCGACCGCTACTGCGAAATAAAATAGTCAAATGAATTACTCCCCTCGCAAGTAGAGGGGAGATCGTTTTCCTTGCCCAAACTTCAGGGATGAATTATAATCTTTGACATCGCGGGCATCGCCAAGTGGTAAGGCGTCAGCCTTCCAAGCTGATATTCGCGGGTTCGAATCCCGCTGCCCGCTCTAATTAAGACTCGAAAGAGTCTTTTTTTATATTCGCGCGTCCCCACAGGGGGGATGGTATTCGAATCCCGCTGCCCGCTCT
>CAZUXF010000029.1:0-18525 GCA_964624535.1 uncultured Anaerolinea sp.
ATGTGGCTGTCCATGGCTTCGGTGTTGATGCGTTTAGAGGTGCCCAGCCGGCGGGCGAAATTGGAGAAATATTGCCATGAAGTATCGACTTCATTGGCATACTGCTGGCAGGCGCGGTAGCGCAATCCTTCCACGATCATGCCGGGCATGCCAAAACGCTCAGTGATCTGTTCCATCAGACCGTCATCGGTGAGCACAACCACCCTGACACCTTTTTCGATCAGGGTCTTCACCACATCGCTCTGGAGAAAATAAATGATCGCCAGACCGTGGTCCGCACTGATGAATATGGTCTTCTGTCGATTTTGCGTCATGCCGGTTTCCTCAATACTACGAGGTAACCCACCGGAGCGGGGTTGGGTTGCGATTTGTAATCGGCGATGAACCCTTTACGTGTTAACAAGCCCAGATCATTGACCATATGTTGGGTAACCGCCACCATGATCTTGGCCAGGATCTGCTTTAATTTAGATTGAGATTGGATGGAGAATTGCCAAACATTTCCGAGGCTTTCGTTGAGCAAGTATTGGGGGTCGTAATATCCTTGCAGACTTTCCACCTGAAAACCCGCTTCTGAAGCCATCTTTTCAATCGCGTGAGGAGTGTAGCGGTAAAAATCGAAGGGCGCCTGGTGCACTTTAAGCAGGAAGGGCACGGTAAAGATCACATTGCCCCCGGGTTTAAGGACGCGGTGCAAGGATTGAAGTAAATTTCGGCTTTCGTAAACATGCTCCAGCACATTCATCAAGACCAGGGCATCAAAGACCCCATCTTTGAAGGGGTTATCCTGTCCGAGATCGGCAACCAGGTCCACTTCAGGGTAGGGAACAATATCCAATGAAAAATACTTGAGCCCCGCAAAAATATCAGCAAAATCTCCATGCCCCGCGCCGATATCCAGAATCTTCGCGCCGACAGGCAGACCGGCGACCTGGTTTTGTAAAAACATCCAGTTGGCACGGCGCCAAGCCGTACCCTGGTTCGGTCCTCGTTCCACCTTCTCCCAGGGTTCGATGGTAAGGGGAACGTCAGTGAACACGGGAATACCCTTCGCCATTTTCACAGGATGGTGGCATTTTTCACATTCCAACCCACCGGAGGCGTTTTCAACCAGCGCGTGTCGGCATTCCGGGCATTCAAGTAAGGAGAGAAGATCTTTTTTCAATGGTCATCCTTTTCCGGTCGGTGGCTAACGGTAATACAGCCCGAAGATCCAATCGTAGAGACGCATCAACGGCCAGCGGATCAATTTCAGATCGCGCAACCGCTTGGCTAAAGAGCGTTTTTTGACCGCGGTCGTTGCGGGTTTGTATTCATGCAAGACGTCGTTGCTCATGTTTTGCATGTAGGGCTCGGCAGTCATCAAACGCAGGTAACCGGCTTCGTTCATGCGAATATCAAGCTGCCTGACCTGACCCATCGGGCGGTCCATGTCAAAGGGCAGAAAATCCTTGATCACCTTCTTGTAGGCTAGAAACTGGTAATGGATGGCGCCCACGTGGGCGGGCAGACCCTGGTAGACCACTTTCAGGTCCTCATGGGTTTCATACAAAGCCCTCGTTTCGTCCTCCTCGTGCCCGAGACTCATGGTGAATGAACGGAAGGTTTCCCAATCCAAAAATCTACCGCGCATCAAATCAACCCCCGGTGTGGATTGGGCCCACGCGATGGTTTGCGTTGCGAATTCCTCTTTCTGCGCGACAGGTCGCGAAGTGACCATACCCACGTTGGGGTAGGTTTCCAAGACTTTCAGCGAGTTGGAGAGCCAACCTGGGTAAAAGTAACAATCATTGTCTGAATAGGCGATGATCTCGCCCGGCGAGCCGTCCAGCATCAAGTTCCAGGCGCCGCCCTTGCCAAGATTCTTCTCAGAAAGTATCAAGTATTGGATGCGCCCTTCGCGCTGCATTTGAACCAGGGTATCGGTGACCTCTTTGCAGGAGCCGTTGTCAAAGACCATCAGGTCATAAGGAAGGTCGGTGTTCGCCCAAACGCTGCCCAGGCAGGCTTTTAATACTTCAAGCATGTTGGCGTAGAACCCGCTCAACATGGGGATGTAATTGAGGATGGCCACGGTAACCCGTTCTGGTTTGGCCACGGTGTTGATCTTTTTAACTGGATTCTGTCCCTGCCGCATTTTTTACTCCTGCTTCCGGGGATTGCCGCGCAACATGACGCGGACACGCGCCCACACTTTGCGTGGATGAACCAAAACATGGGTCATTTCAGCCAGGGCGGTCGACCTTAACTTTAACAAAGGAAAAATTTCAAATTCCCTGACAACACGCCTGGCAGTCCATTTTTGGGGGCGAAGTACACCACCTTCGTAGCGCCAGTTGGCATCCGGCAGGGTGAAGATCGCGCGACGCCCACCGGCAAGGCGGATGTTCTCGTCCGTTTCGGGCAACCGGTAGTGGGCTTGCCCGCCAGGCAGGTGACTGTAATCATGGTTCTGGTGAATGATCTGGATCTCTTCGCTGGCGTCAATCGTCTGCCAGCCCTGCAGCCGAGACTGGTAGATCATCCAGTTATCCCAGCCGGCGCGGCCGATGGCGAAATCAGGTATCTTCTCAAAACACGTCCGTGGGTAAACGAAGTAATCGCTGCCCGTGGGGGAATGCAATTTGCCTTCCGTTGCGCAGGTTTGTTTTAGCTTGGCTTCCCAATCTTCCGAAAAATCCAACATTTTTTTTACTTCTAGATCCCAGCGTTGACCGATTAACAAGAAACGGTGGGCTCGTTGCAAGGTCTTGAGGGCGCTCGTAAGAAAACCAGGGAAGAGCAAGATGTCTGCGTTAACGTAAGCCAGCAATGGGGAATCGTTTTGATGCCTGGCGGTTTCAAAAAGCGAGCTGATTAGTGGTGTTCCGCTGACGTTGCGCGCGATCTCTTTGACATGACGGACGCCCAATTCATGGGCGGCTTCGGTCATGCCGTCCTCATCGCCCAACAGCAATATTTCCACGTTTGCGCCCATGCGCGTCCAGGAGCGGATCGCGTTCTTCTGGATCACGGCGATGTGCGGGTTGGTGAACGCCTTGGGCGCCGTGAAGAGGGTCAATACAGGCGTCGTGGTCATGAAGCTGTCCTCGCGTCGACGTCGTACATACTCTTGTGGTGAATGTCCTGGTTCCGGTTTGCCAGCGCGGGATCCCGGTTGAACAACTCTAATACCTCGTGCCAGGAGAAATCGTTGCGATTGTCGAGACGCTTAATCACCTCTTGCAATAAGGTGTAATCTTCAGGGGTGTCTAGTGTCCAACGCAAGTGACCCAGGTCTTCGTTGTGATCGAGTTGCGCATTTTTGAAACGCCCAGGCACCTCGTAAAGATAGGGTAGCACATGTTCGCGGTCTTTTTTCTCCACGGCTTCGCGCCAGGCGCGTTCGAGCGCGGAAAACGTGCAGGCTTCCACGTCCAGACCGATGGGATAGGTGCGAGAGAACGGCGGCGGTAGGCGGTTACAGGCAAAATCAACCTGGCGGTCGATCAAGGCTTCCACCACATCGTCGATCAGTTGGGGATCGACCAGCGGACAGTCGCCAGTGAGGCGCACGATCACGTCTGCCTGGTACCAAAGGGCGGCTTGGTAATAACGGTCCAGCACGTCGGGCAGACTGCCCCTGAAAACCTCAACGCCTTCACTTTGACACAATTCGACGATTGGGTCGTCCGATGGGTCAAGGGTTGTGGCTACAACGACCTGGTCCACCCGTTTGGTAAGCCTAACGCGCTCCACCATGCGGCTGAGCACGGGGCGCCCGCCCAGGTCGAGCAACACTTTGCCCGGCAGCCGCGAGGAACTCATCCGCGCCTGGAGGATGGCCACCACTTTAGTCAAGGGAACCTGCCATCGCGTGCGCTTTTTCGTAAGCATCAAGCAGCACCGGGAAATTCTTGCTCCAATCCGCGCGATTTTCGGCGAGTTGGCGATTTTTCGGTTTCATCGTGTTAAGTGAATCCATCTGACCGGCCGCCAGGAGAATTTTGGCGGCAAACTCACCGGCATCGCCATCTTTGAAAAGCCATCCGTTTTCACCCTCGTTAATCCATTCACGGTTGCCGGGTATATCAGATACGATTACAGGTAGCCCGCAAGCCAAGGCTTCCATCAATGAGACGGAAGAACCGTCACTATGCGACGCACTCAGGTAGAAATCAGCGCTGCGGTAGACATCAGGCAATTCGTCGAGGGTCGCCATCCCGCCAAAATAGACTTTTTCTTCCAGGCCGTGGTCGCCGATCATTTTGGCGTATCCTGATTGTTCAAGACCTTTGCCCAACATGATCAAACGCAGGTCAGGTTTTAGTTTCTGAGCGGTCAAAAAAGCATTCACCATTACATCCAAACCATAGATGGGTTCAGCTGAACGGGTTGAAAGCAGCACGGTCTTATTCTGCCAACCCAGTTTATGCCGCAGGTTTGTTGAACCAATGGGTGAAAAATGGTCCAGGTCAACCCCCCATGGGAATTGATAATAACGCGCGAGGTCGAATCCAAAAGACACCGCCTTGGCACCCACGCAAGCGCAATCTCCCACCAGCACATCCGTTCTGGCCAGGGTATAGCGTGTGATTAATTGTTGCAAAAAGGATCGATTGGCTTCCAGCATCAGGTCTGAGCCCCAGGACATGCTTACCAGGGGGTGATAACCAGCCAGGACAGTTAAATAAGCAGCGCTTTGGATCGGCCCAGCATGGACGAGATCTGGTTTCATCAGGTGCAGGCCTCTTTTTAATCGCCCAATCTGGCTGACCATCTTCAACCAGCCGTGTTTGGTATCGATCCCTTCCCACTCGATCTCGCGGATGCCCTCTGGCCAGACGTGTTCAACGTCAGGTTCCAGGCATAGCACGAAGACCTGGTGCCGTGTGGCTGCCAGAGCCTGGATGAAGCGCAGGTCGTGTGGAGATTGGGTGCGGGTGAAATACAAAATTCGCATGCCGTTTGACCTACTCTCCCAGGTCCGTCCAGCGGATCTCTTTGCCGAAAGGCAGGTCGTGCAAGGCGGTCGTGCCGATCACTTTGCTGATCTGATCAGGCTTGATCGCGCCGATTGTCGCGGGGCGGAGCACATCCAGGCAATCACGGGTAATCTTCTCACCAACCCGGATATCGCGGGCAGCCCGCAGGCAGCGCCGCTGCACCACGGTAGTATCTTTTTCATTCTCCGTGATGAATTTGTCGGCAGAACCGAGCGCCCGTTCCAGTTCACGGGTGCGGTCCACCATTTCCTTCCAGGTGGCGGGGGTCATCGAGAAGGGATGGTCTGGTCCAACCCGGCTGGTATCGTCGGTGAAATGCTTTTCGATCACGCGGGCACCTAACGCCACCGCGCCCAGAACCGTGGCGTGGCCCAGGGTGTGGTCAGAAAGCCCCACCACCAGCTGCGGGAAGAGGGTCTGGTAGGTTTGCAGCACGCGCAAGTTGATGTGGTCAAAATTCACCTGGCTGGCGGTGTAATTGGTGTTGCATTGCAACACCACCACCTGGGGATTGATCGCCAGCAGCGTATGCACGGCTTGCTGCACTTCTCCGATGCTGGCCGCACCGGTTGAGACGATGACCGGTTTGCCTTTTTTCGCGATGTGTTCCAGCATCTCGAGCCAGTCCACGTCGCCACTGCCGATCTTGTGGGCTGGCACGAACGGGTCAAGATAATCCACGGCTTCAAAATCGTAGGGGGACGAGAAATAGTCGATGCCCACCTTGTCGCATTCTTCCTTGAGGACGGGTGTCCAATCAAAGGGGATGGAGGCATCGGAATAGACTTCAAACACGGATTTCTTCCAGGCGGCTTGGTGCGAGACCTGCCCCTTCATGGCAGTAAAGCCGTAATCCGAGACGATCTTCGCCGCCCTGAAGTTCTGGAACTTGGCGGCGTCAGCCCCGGCCAGCTTTGCCATGCGGATAAGCATGCGCGCGCGATTGAGGTCGCCGTCATGGTTGGCAGAGATATCCGCGATGAAATAGGTCGGGTGATCGAGCCCAATGGTATGAGAACCGATTTTCACCTGCATGTTTTCCTCCTGGATTGAAACCGCTGAAGATTAAACGAGCGTTTTGATCATTTCCGGAAAACCGTGGCGAAATTGCCGGTGGAATTTCTGCAACCCGTCACTGAAAGGCGGCAGGGGATGTCCGAGCGCCCGTGTCAATTTTTGTGTGGAAAGGGTGAGTTTGGGCGAACGCGCCGCTGTCAGGCCGCCATCCAGCACGGAAGCAGGGGTGATCAACGCGGGATCAAAGCCAAACTGGTTGGCGATCGCCAGACCAAAATCATATTTTGACATGGCTTGCGGACCGACACAGTGGTAAAGCCCCTTGAGGTCTTTTTCTGCGGCTTCCACCAACGTATCCACCAAGTCCAGCACCATCATCGGGCAAAACTCAATGTCGGTAAAACCCTTCACCTGTTTGCCCTCGGCCAGGCTGTAAGCGAACCACTCGGCCAGGCTGCGCTTGCCGGTGATACTCCAACCATAGAAGTTGACCCGCGCCACAAGCGCGGATGGATTGGCAGCCAGCACGGCGTTCTCGCCGCGCAACTTGGTGAGCGCGTAAACGCTCAGTGGGTTAGGCATGGCGTGTTCGTTGTAATTACCCTCCGAGCCGTCAAAGACCGCATCGGTGGAGATGTGTATCATCTTGATTTTGTGTTGGCGCGCCACTTCGGCGATCTCGCCGGGTAACACGCTATTCACTTTTTCGGCCGCTTCCGGGTTCTTTTCGCAGTCATCCACATTGGCATTGGCGGCGCAATGCAAGATCACCTGCGGTTTGACCTCGCTAATGATGCGGTCCATCGCGCCGGCATGGGTGAGGTCGGCCTGGAGGATCTTAAAGTTGACCCACTTGAGCGGGTTTCGAAAATCCACGCCGGTAACCTGGTGTTTCTTGCCATCCACGGCGAGGCAGAAGTTCAATCCCAGCAGACCGCTAGCGCCGGTGACCAAAAAATGGGTCATCCGAGTTTTCCCGCGAGATAATCCTCCTCGATCGGGCGGATGATCTTGCTGATCTGGTCAATATCGAGCCATTCGTCGTTGGTGTTGGAGGCGTAGCGGAAACCATCTTCAAGCATCTTACCCTTGGACTCCCAGTCGCGGCCGAACCAGAGCGCTTCGGCGGGCTGCACCACGTACATATCCTTCAATTCCACGGTTTGACGGGCTTCGTCATCCGAGATGAGCACTTCGTGCAGTTTTTCGCCAGGGCGAATGCCGATGATCTCCATCTTTGCCTTGGGGGCAATGGCGCGCGCCAGATCGGATACCTTCATGCTGGGGATCTTGGGCACAAAAACCTCGCCACCAAACATGTTCTCGGCTGCCTGGATGACAAAACGCACACCCTGGTCGAGACTGATCCAGAAGCGGGTCATGCGGTCATCGGTAACGGTGACCGTGCCGCTTTCGCGCTGTTTGAGGAAGACCGGCACCACCGACCCGCGGCTGCCGACCACGTTGCCGTAACGAACACAGGCGAAACGCACTTCGCGTCCGCCGGCGTAGGCATTGGATTGGACAAAGAGTTTTTCGGCAGCCAGTTTAGTGGCGCCGTAGAGGTTGACCGGGTTGACCGCTTTGTCGGTGCTGAGGGCCACCACACGGCTGACGCCGGCGTCAATGGCGGCATCGATCACGTTGCTGCTGCCCAATATATTGGTCTTGATGGCTTCCATCGGGTTGTATTCGCAAGCCGGCACCTGTTTCAACGCCGCAGCGTGGATGACCACATCCACACCGTCAAAGGCACGGCGGCAGCGTTGCTGATCGCGGATGTCTCCGATGAAGTAACGCAGGGTGGGATGGTCGTATCCGGCAGCGCGCATTTCGTGTTGCTTGAGTTCATCGCGACTGAAGACTATGATCTTGGCAGGATGATATTCCTTCAGCATGATATCGATATATTTTTTACCAAAAGATCCGGTTCCACCGGTTATTAGCACAACTTTTTTTGACCAGTCCATGGGTTTTAGCCTCGATTCAAATTCGATTTTGGTTTCGAGATCACGATTAGAGGATATTGACCGTTCTCTCCATAATATTCGGGGTTCTTTTCTTCGCGCGCGTAGAGCCAGCGCAGCCAGAGTTTGCCGAACGCCCAGGGTTGGATCACCGACCGCAAAAATCGCACGCTGGCGCTGCGCCAAACCCTGATCTTAAAGTCCACCCGACCAGCAAGCTGTTCTTTGAGCCACTCGGGGGTGATATGCAAAGTAAAAGTACCGGTGGGTTTCGGCTGCGCGGTTTTGGCGGGGGTTTCAGCCAGGAGTATCTCCTTGCGGCGCTTAAAGCGACCCAGTAAACCGTTGACGCGATCCATCAGGGCGATCAAGCCCTTCATGCGAGCCATCAGAGCGGGTGACGTCCAGGCGTTGACCACCACCCCGGTGCGTTCCGGCTTGAGCACGCGCGCAAAGCCGGCATACGCGTCGGGTTGTTCCACGGGGGGGATGTGGTGCAAGGTGTGCAGCGAAACCAGTCCGTCAAAAACATCCGCTTTGAAGGGCAGGTTAGCTACGTCGGAGACCACGTAAAGACCTTTGCCCCCCAAACGATGGCGGGCTTCTTCAAGCGCGACGATGGAAATATCCAGGCAGACGCGGTATTGGTAGTTTTGCGAGTAGGTCAGGTATTCAGGCCACTGCACCGGTCCTGAGCCGGCATCCAACAGGTACGTGCCGGTTGGGTTCAGATAACGGTTAACGCGTAGATGGCACTTGTGGATGTATTCTCGAGCGACCGGACGCAGGTCTTCGTATCGGGCGTTCTGATAGAAACCGTCGTTTTCCATTTTCCAGCCAATTTGGTTGTAGAAAGCGCTGACCTGCTGTTTGACCTCATTCTCTGAGGGTTCAGGGCTCATGAATGCCGTCCGTTGTGATTGGTCTTGGTCCAATCCAGCGGTTCACCCACCAGGTAGCGGAAGGTGTTGCCGTATTTTTTCTTGCCATCCTTGCTGAAGACCTGTGACAATTTGTGTGATTCGTAATCCTGCCAAACCTTGATGTGCCACGGGAAAGGCAACGGAAAGGTGTAGAAGAAGTGGTAAGCGTACTTCCAGGCCAATTGGATCTTCTCTTTCGTGAGCTTAAATTGCTTGGGATTTTCGAGGATCATACCCAGCATTTTGAAGTATTCCACCCAGGAAGACGGATCAAAGGTGAACCCGCGGTTGCGATAATGGGTCTGCCCTGCGACCACTACGGGGATGCCCTTCAAGGCCATCTCGAGGCCCACCGTGGTGGTGTACACCAGTCCAACATCGGTGACTTCCACGAGATCGTAGGTGTTGATCTTTTCTTCGGGCTGGATGACATGTATGTATTCGGGCAGTTCGGGCAGCGTCTGGCGAACCACATCAACCATCGAATACTCTCGGGTGAGGATCTCGCCCGGGTGTATGCGGATGACCAACTGGATGTCTGGGCGGCCGATAAAATAGAGGATCGTGCGGCTGACCCACTCAGCCATGGTCTTGGTAAAGACCTGCCGTCCGAGGGTCAGGCTGTCGCCGAGGACGTTGGTGGCGAGGAGCACGATGGGGCGGTTATCGAGTTTAAGCTGTTCTTTGACACTCGCGGCGCCTTGCGAGGGCAGGCTCTGCCACTTGCGGGTGAAGTTTTCGCTCGTCTTGGCTTGCTGGCGCGATTCAAACAAATCCTGGATACGTTTCTTCTGCTCACTGCTTAACTTGCCTTCCACATGAGCCTTCCACATTTCGCTCGTGTCCTGACGCATGATCTCGGCGTTCTGAGCCATCCAGAAGGCGTCTTTCTGGTCGCTGAACTCGTAAGTGGTGACGGGGATCTTTAAAAACCTGGCAACACGGTAGACGATGCCGAATTCCTGCACCGTGCCGTTAGGAACGATGACCACATCCGGCTTGTTGGCGCGCAGATAAGCCAGCAACGACTGGGCGGCTTCCTGGTTGCGTTTCAATCGGAACTGGTAGGTATCCCAACTGGGGTCAACGTCTTCGATCTGCAAGGTGTATTGGGTGTCAAAGACGGTCACTTCGTTAATCGCGTCTTGGATCGCCTTGGGCAGAGGCGTGTAAGGCGCGCGGTAGGTGATAAATGAAACCGTGTTCATTACCGGGGCGGTTACCGAAAGCACCTTCTGGGCGTAGATGTTCTGCCGGCGAATGTCGAACTTGGTCGAATCAGTGAACCAGTCAAAATAAGGGTAAAACCCAAGGGAAACATCGTGGTTGTCAGCAGCCAACCCAAGCGCGGTGATGGTGGCCTGTTCGATCCAGTAATGTAAGGCAGCGAAGATGAAGACCTTTTTCTTTTTTACCTGGGAAGAAGGCCGGATGCGTTTAACCTCCTCCACCATTTCGGGGAGGGCTTCATGGAGCGCCTTAAGGGAGAAGCGCGAGTGAACGGGGTTGTCTTTTTGCCGCACCAGCCAGTAAAGCTCCGCGGTTAGCGGGATACCCCCAAGGAAACGCTTTAAAGTTTCTTTGTTATTATTTTCCATAAATGACCCATGTCTCTTTTGGAAAGGATACCTTCTAAGGGTTCCTGATACTTTCAATATTCAACTGTTGAATTATAAACCCCGCCCCGTTATCGGTCAAGGTTAGCCCCTCCGACAGGTCAGGCTTGCAGGTTGATCTGCCATTCGAGGCGCGGACGGGTGACGCCCTGTCTCGGTTCCACCCAGTGCATGCCAGGCGCGCCGGTGGGGTTCACATTGAAGACCACCGCGTTGGCATCCTGGAAATAGCGTTTGACCCGGAAAACACTGGCGTTCACCCCAATGGTAAAACGACCTTCATTTAGCATGTCCGCGGGGATGGTACAGCGGCTGATATAATGCCCGGCTTTCCGCTCGGTGTGTGTGGCAAATTGCTCGGGGTCGTCGGTGTCAAACGAGGTGAAGACATAATCGCCGCGCACGCTCATCAGATAAATGCCTACACGCAAACCAGTGATTGGTTCTTTGAGCTCATATTCCATCTCAATGGTGGTTGGCTCAACCGATCGAACCGAATCAACCACATGCCCCTTTCCATTCATCACCCTTAGAGCGATGGGGGTAAATGGGTGCGCGTCTGCCGTAATTTCACTTTCTTCCCAGGTGCGTTCGCCGCTTTGTTCGAACCCATGCGAGAGATAATAATCCACAGCCTCGGCACTCGGGGCGCGCATGACCAATTTTCCATGTTCCAAAACGATGCATTCTTTCGTCAAACGCGAAACTGCAGACATGTTGTGAGAGACAAACAGAACGGTGCGTCCCTCCCCGGCCACATCGCTCATTTTGCCGAGACATTTCTTTTGGAATTCAGCATCCCCCACCGCCAGCACCTCGTCCACGATGAGGATCTCAGGTTCCAGATGGGCCGAAACCGCGAACGCCAGACGCATGTACATGCCGCTGGAATAACGTTTGACCGGCGTGTCGATGAATTGTTCGATCTCTGAAAAGGCAATGATCTCGTCAAATTTTTTGTCGATCTCGCTGCGTTTCATACCCAGGATGGCGCCGTTGAGATACACGTTTTCACGGCCAGTAAGCTCGGGATGGAAACCCGTTCCCACTTCAAGCAACGACCCCACCCGGCCACGAATTTCCGCCCGACCTTCAGTGGGTTCCACCACTCGCGAAAGGATTTTTAACAATGTGGATTTTCCAGCGCCGTTCTTGCCGATGACACCCATCACCAGTCCGCGCTCCACCTCGAAAGAAATGTTACGCAGCGCCCAAAAACTCTCGCTGCCAGTTGGGTGCAGCAGGTTCTTGAGCGGCGAACGCAGGGTTTCGGTGATCTTTTCGCGCAAGGTCTGGTAGCGGTTTACTTCTCCGAAGATCTTGTATTGCTTGCCAATGTTATCCACCCGGATGGCAAGGTTTTTTGGACCAGTTGACACTTTGGCTGGTTGAGAAACCACCAAGGGATGCGTGTCAAAATGAGGGACATTTTCATGCCAGGCTGCCAACACCTGCTTCCAGGTTTCATCAAAAGTCGCAACATTATCAATGACCAAAGACGCGGAGACAACATCCCCGTCGCGGATTGGTTCAGAATCGATCTTTCTTTGCGCTTCGATTTCACCCAGGTTGCGGCCAACGATCAATCTCGAGAGTTGCAGTTCGGGTGGCGCGCTGACTTCCCAGATGGAATCACAATTAGACACAAGTCCGTATTCAAGCAAATGGGCAGTTTCGATCACGACCACTTTTTGGCTGGCGCGTTTGATGAACAGGTCCACCGCTTGCTCGACCAGCGGAAAAACGATCGAAACCAGCGTCTCGTAGGAATCCGTATCATTTGAAACAAGCCGGTCAAGTTTGATCCGGTCCACCTGGCCGTCTTTGGTGAGGATGTGCTTGCCAAAATTTTGGATGAGTTCTTCGTAACAAGGTGAATCATTCGCGATGGCGCGGTGCATGATGGCATCCGCGTCAATTCCGCAAGCGCCGAGATGCTCCAACATGCGGCGCACAACACCCTTGCCGGTGCAAACACCGCCGGTCAACCCTATAACGTATTTATCAGCCCATTTCTTCATTTGTCACCTGAAAAGAGCTGCGAAATTTTGATTTGATGTTTGAAAGATTTTTTTGTCAACATTTGGCCATCATCTTTGATATCAATTTTGGTATTTTGGCGCTTGTCGGCTGACCTAGATCATATCCGCGAAAACGCGTTCCATGCGGCGGAAGAAGAACAACCCGGTGATGAAGAGGGTCAGTGAAATTCCGGCAGAAATAGCCATCATGGTCGGAGATATGGTTTGCTGGGTGCCGAGCATTGCCCAACGGAACCCTTCCACCACACCGGCCATCGGGTTGAGCGAATAGAGCACGCGCCATTTTTCTGGCACGGTGCTGAAGGAGTACACCACAGGCGAGAGAAAGAACCAGATCTGGGTGATGAAAGGCAGCATGTAGCCCACGTCGCGATACATCACCAGCAGCGCCGAAAACCACAAACCCACTCCAAGGGCGGTGATCACCGCCAGCAGCAGAAAGAGGGGCAACCAAAGCATGTTGATGGTGGGGGTGATCTTGTAGAAGAACATCATCCCAAACAGGATCACAAACGCGATGAGGAAATCGACCAGGTTGGCAAACACCGAGGAGAGCGGCACAATAATGCGCGGGAAATAGATCTTCGAGACCATGCTCCCGCTGGTGAGCATCGAACGCGCCGAAACACTTAAGGCGGCGGCGAAAAATTCCCAGGGCAGCAAAGCGGTATAAGACCAGATTGGGTAAGGCAAACCGTCTGAGGGCAGTTTGGCCAGGTTGCCAAAGAAGATGCTAAAGACCACCATGGCCATGAACGGCTTAATGATCGCCCACAACACGCCCAGCACGGATTGCTTGTAGCGCACTTTCAGGTCGCGCCAGGTGAGAAAATAGACCAGCTCGCGGTAGAGCCACAGGTCGCGCAGGTTGAGCGCCACCAAACCCCTGGCGGGCTGGATGATGACGGTATCCGGTTTTTTGATCGTTTCGATCTCTTTGGTTTTCATGCGGGTTACTTTTCCGCGTCCAGTTTGGCCTGGTACCAGTCGATTGTGCGGCGCAGTCCCTCTTCAAAAGTGACCTGGGCTTTAAAGCCGAATTCGTTGTAAGCGCGGTCTACGCTGAGTTGGCGGCGAGGTTGACCATTGGGTTTGGAGGTGTCAAAGACCAGTTCGCCTTTGAAACCAGTCAGGCGCGCGATGAGGGTCACCAGGTCTTTGATGCTGATCTCCATGCCCGAACCCAGGTTGACCGGTTCGGACTTATTGTATTTCTCGGTGGCCATCAGAATGCCTTCCGCGGCGTCTTCAACGTAGAGGAACTCGCGGGTGGGTGAACCGTCTCCCCACACTTCGATGGAGGGCGCGTTGGCGATTTTGGCTTCGAGACACTTCTTGATCAAGGCCGGGATGACATGGGAGGATTCAGGCCGGAAGTTATCGCGCGGGCCATAGAGGTTGACCGGCAACAGGAATATGGAATTGAAACCGTATTGCTGACGGTATGCCTGGGATTGCACAAGGAGCATTTTCTTGGCCAGGCCGTAAGGCGCGTTGGTCTCTTCGGGGTAGCCGTTCCAGAGGTCGTCTTCGTGGAAGGGCAGCGGGGTGAACTTGGGGTAGGCGCAAATGGTTCCCAGCGCGACCACTTTTTCGATGCCGCGCAAATAGGCTTCGTGAATGAGCTGGACGCCCATCATCAGGTTGTCGTAGAAGAAATCGGCGGGGTGCAGCAGGTTGGCGCCGATGCCGCCCACCTGGGCCGCGAGATGGATGATGATATCGGGGCGGCTGTCATCCAGCATCTTGAGAATGGAGGATTTCTGCACCAGGTCGTAATCTTCGATCTTGGGGATGAAGATCTCGCTTACACCGCGCTCGGTTAATTTTTGGGTGACGAAAGAGCCCAAAAAGCCCGCTCCACCAGTCACGCAAACTCGTTTGTTCTTCCAAAAGGATGTGTCTGTCATGCTATCTTGTGATCCTCCATTTCGACGAATACTTTCAACCCGGCGATGCGCATCACTGGCGCGCCGCCATCCGGGCAGACGGTGATCTCCTGCTCCAGGCAGGTGAGGCGGCATACCTCGGCCACGTCTCCGCTGCCATCGATGCGCACGCTATCGTATCCCGCCGCCTTAACCTCGCGCAGCGCTTCGACGACGCGCTCACGCACCAGGCGGTAGAGATTGAATGAGTTTTGGATGTAATCAATAGCCAACCTGGCGCGCAGGGCCAGGCCTTCGGGGGTGATGATGTACTTGAGTTTGCGCCGTTCGGCGCGGCTGACTTTGACGTAGCCTTTTTCGATCAGGCGTTTGAGATGCCAGTTGATCGTGCCCACGGCCACTTCGAGGGTGTTGGCCATGGCCGCCTGCGAGGTGTCGGGGTCGTGTTCGATGTGTTCCAGGATGACCAGGTCGCGTTCCGTGCAATTTTCGAGGCTCATGCGTCTCCAATATTCAACAGTTGAATTATAAAACCCAAAAGGAGGATTGGTCAAGGTGGTTTCGTGGAGGCGTGATGTCGTAGGGGCGCGTTTCAAGCGCCCGGCATGGTTTGGTAGGGGCGCGTTGCAACGCGCCCTTGTTGTTATAAATGATCTCACAAAGAGGCACGGAGAAAAACCACAATTCGGGGTTTCGTAGGGGCACGGAGGGTTTTGTAGGGGCGCGTTGCCACGCTCCCACAACCTGATCAAATAAGGCCTTAATGTTATAATAATCCAAATGACAGACTCGCAGCTTCGGAGACCCCCTTCAGGGAGCCCGTGGTTAGAGCGCAACTTAACATGGCAAGAAAAACGAGGACCCGTAGCTTCGGAGTCACCGAAGGTGACGGAGACCCCCTTCAGGGGGCCCGTGGTTAGAGCGCAACTTAACATGGCAAGAAAAACGAGGACCCGTAGCTCAGTGGTTAGAGCGCGCGGCTCATAACCGCTTGGTCGCTGGTTCGATCCCAGCCGGGTCCACCTTTTAGCCCTGAGGTCCCTCCACTATGACAAAATTACTCCGATTTGACCGGGGTATTTTGCTTTAAAAGGGTAAGTATTTCATCAAGTTTTTGGTTTAATTCGGTTGGTGCGGAGCTTGTTACTGGATTAAAATTAGAAAGTAATTTCTTTTTGTCCCCATTAGAAAGCATCCCATAAATACCATCTGTAATGCTGATGTTTGAGTGCATCAAGTTTTGACTTAATGCTTTTAATTGGGCTAGCGTAGTAAAATTTTTTATCCCAAAAACAGCATAACCATGCCGGAATTTATGCGGAGAGTGAAACGTCAATCCAGACCGATCAAGCCAGTCTTTGAGGTCTTTATATGCTCGTGATGATCTATTTTCGCCTACGGAAGTTATAGAGCGATCAAACGAGCCAGTTTCAGACGAAAGCGGAGAAAACCAATAAGCGGAATCCGGCAATTTACTTCGAACTAGATGATCCCAATCCTTTACCACTTCGATCAATTCAGGGATTAGTAATAAATCAGTGGTTGCACTTTTTCCAAATTTGGTTTTTACTCCCAACGATGGAAACTGATAGATTTCTAGATTATTTAGATTTACCGCTTTAATTGGCAAAGTAACAAACGCGCCGATTCGAATTCCAGATAAAAACCAGAGAATAGCGGCAGCTCGAATCCTTCTGTCCCTTAAGCTATTTACTGGAGCATTCGCAATTTGAACGTTCTCGTCAAATGATACAAATTCATGTTCTCTTTCAACTTCTGGCATTCTCGGTAATTTGATTGTTTTTATCCAAGCTGGTGTTAGCTTATGCCGATAACCTTCCTGATTTATTGAAATCCATTCCATAAACCTTCGATGAGAACTTACAAGTTTTCGCAAATACTCGGACGAATACTTCGTTGATTTTTGGGTTAAAACAAATTCCGAAAATACAGGCCTGATTTTTGGAGCCTGGTCAACAGACTTATCCCCTAGCCAAATTAGCGTGTGTTCAAGCCATGTTTCTTCCAAACGTAAAGTTTTAGCAGAAACCTGGTCAATTTCAGCCCGATATTTTATGTATTCCTTCTTTAGTCGCCAATTATTTCGATTGATCATTTATTGGTTTCCCCCGAATAATGATCCTAGCCAATTTACGCCCACAGATTGGACACGTGCATAGATAATAAACAAGCCGATCCTTTTGGATTCTTTCAGGATCAACCATATTAACTGCCTTCTTGCACGTTAGGCAAAAAGCTTCATTTTGCTTCAGGTCTCTTTTTTTATAAAGCTCAATAACCCAATCCTTGAATTTAAGTCCATTTATCCAAATTCTGCCTGTTGAATCTTTTTCGATCGGACAATCTAACGGAATATAAACTCGATAGATTTGTCTTTTATCAAATCCAATTTCATTAGCTAATTCACTTGGGGAATACATCATATCCATTAATCGTAGTAAACGATTACGTTGATTTCCATCTAATCGACCTTTTAAAATTATTTCATCAGGCTTCATTGTTTTTCTTCCTTTTTGCGATGGGCACCCTCCGCCTCACGGGGAGGGGCCCTTCCCATCGCAAACTGGTTTTCTACATCGGATAAACCGTGTCTTCTTCTGGAAATTCAGGATATTCCGGATGATACTCAAGCATTTTTTTCCAATCCAAAGAATCTTGGACTTTATCTCCATCACATTCCCAATTTGGACATCTCATTTGAAAATTTGGAGATAGTCGGAATTGGCCTGCTTCAGAAACCTGTTGACAATGTGAACACCAAACCCATTCACCAATTACTTTTCCAAAAATTGAAATCTGTTTACTTTCTTCCATTTTTCTCACCTCCTTTCTATAATCTCTTAATAATTGACGCTTTCATTTTTGCTTTTCGGTTGATTGATTCAATGGTTTCACCACGTTTATTAAGTTCATCAAATAAAGCAAACATGGACGGATTATTTTCGCTCAGGCGAGCCATAGCACCTGATAACGTACCACTCACAAATTTCAAGTAAGCAGGTGAAACGCCATGGAAAGACTTCCCAAGTCTTGAAGTTGGCCAATTAATACCCTCGCTCCATTGACCGACACACACCCTAAGATCAGCCCAAAAATGAGAATCTGGCCAGCGCCTACGATTGGAATCATCTGGATTTTCGTCACATAAACGCCCCCAATCAATCAAATAATTCATAAGTTCGCGGATAGAAAAACCGTTGAAAAGCGAAAAGTCTTGTAGATTGTCCGAAAAATTACCGTCCTTCGGTTTTACTTCCCACTCAATACGGGTAACCTCACCTTCAATACCACCCCAAACATCGAGCCAATATTGATAATCACTATCCGCCAAGGATTGAGCGACTTTGTCATAAACTCTAATAAAGACTGGTGACCTTCTTGAGCCGATGTAAATTGTTTCTAATTCACCTGTTCTAGAATTTCGAAAAAGAGCCGAAAGTTTTGAACGCCCTACCCAATCTTCAGACCATTTATTAACATCCTGGTCGAGCATTGACACACCCAACAGATCCCCAGCCATATCAAGTCGAGTGATTGAGATGGGATAATCCCCTTGTATGCCAGCCCTATCTAAAAGATCATTTACAGAACTTTGAAGATTTTGACCGTGTTCTATTATGAATTTTGGGCCGAGTTGAATCCAAATCCCCATGCCCTTCCCTTCACCGCATTTTTGATCTACTTGGTCAGTAAGGAATATTCTTGCATCAAGATTCCAGATACTTAAGGCATATCCACAAGCCCCAGTTTTGATAACAAACTCATGAACGACATAGCCATTCCGCAAGACTCTTTTATCCAGATGCTTGACAAAATCATTCCAGAAGTCAAAGACTGGGAAGAAGCCAAGCAGATTTGTGCCGATTGTGTCAATGCTTACTGGAACAAGAACAACATGGAAGCACCCAACGTCGAGTTGTGATCGCTGAACGAACACAGATCCAGAATCTTCAGGCTGAAATTGAAGCCTTGAAGCGCCAGGTCTCATCACTTGAACAACAGCGAAATCAAGTTCATGATGTCAATTTTGAATTGCTCTGCGCGTTGCGCCAGGAAAACGAGATA
>CAZUXF010000030.1:0-16612 GCA_964624535.1 uncultured Anaerolinea sp.
GGGTGATGACCATGAGGGAGTTGTTCTCACCGTAGTTGGTGCCAGCGGTGGAGCCGAAGAGACCGTTGACCATGTCGTTCAAACCATCAAGCATCAGGTTGAGGCCGATGTGTTTGGAAAGACCGGGTTTTTCGCGACCCTGTTCTTCAGCCAAGTGGTCAACATACAGACCAATTTGGTAAAGGTGGGCGGTGGATTCCGGGATGGTGGCGATGGCCATGACACCAACACCGATCAGGGCGGTGGCGGTCAGGGCATTGTTGAAGACCGGGAAGACGATCTTTGGAACGGTGACCCAGCCGCTCGCGCCGATGGTTGAGAAATCAACCAGGCCGATGGGGATGGCGACAACATAACCAAGGATCATGGCCAACAAGATGGGGAGCATTCCGATGAAGCCCTTGCCCTGCAGATAGACTGAGAAGATCACAGCCGCAAGGAAGGTGATGAGGGCAGCAAGCCACCATTTGAGTGTCGGAGCCATGTTGGCTTCAACGCCGCAGCAGGTACCAGAGGCCATGGTCAAGGCGGTATAGGCAAGGCCGATACCGATGATGATGGCGACTGAACCGGTGATTTCAGCGGGCAGGATTTTGTCCAGGCTTTTCTTTCCACCCGTGACACGGATGAGCAAGCCGATGAGGACATTGATGACACCAGTCACCAAGAAGCCAGCGGTAACAACAGAAATAGAGGCGGGGGAGGCGACGGCACCGAAAGCTAAATCAGGTTCCAGAACGCCAATGATGGAAGTCACTGCAGCGATATAGCTGAAGCTTGAGCCATAGTAAAGGGGAATGTAGGTATTGATCGAGAATTTTGATCCAAGTAGTGCGACGATGGTTCCAAAGCCGGTGACGGTCAAAACGGTTGACACATCAAAGTGCATGAGCAGGGCGCACAAAACCGTGGCGGGGAACATGGTCAGGACGTGTTGAAAACCGAGCAAGAGCATTCTGCCGAATGGTGGGGTATCTGATGGAAGGTATCCCAACACTTTTGAAGTAGTTGCCATAGGTTTTTTTCCTTCTTTCCTTTGATTAAATTGTTTACTTCGATCTAATACTCATTACGTGGATAGAACAAAAATTAAATTCAAATTTGCTCATACCTTACCCGCTGCATGCTCTATTCGATATGCACCTCCTGTAATTTTTTTTATCCTAACTTTTGATATAAATATGATACATCATTTGTCAAGATACTAAACGGGTGGAAATCATCCACCCGTTTTTTTAACACCTTATTTGCCGAGAAGTATCGCGAGTACCAAAATTACTGCGGCCACAGGGATGATGTAAACCAACATCCGAAATTCCGCAATTTCCATCAATTTCTGAAACTTGCTCTTGTTATTTGCTTCGACAGTTTTCTTTTCTACTTCTGTTGCCATCGTTCCTCCAAAGTTTTTTCTAATTTTTCAAGCCCTGATTTTATCATGGACTTGGCGACGCTATCAATCATGCGTTGACCGACACTTGCGAGCGTACCACCGATGTTCACATCCCCTGAGTAGTTCAACAGGGTTTTGTTGTCGCCCAGGTCGGTAAACTTGACCTTTCCAACACCTTTGGCGAAACCGGCAACTCCTTTACCTTCGATGTTTAACGTGCAGCTTTCAGGTGGGTTCTCATCTGTTAAACCCAGAATCCCTGAAAAAGTTGCAGAGATTGGACCAATGCGTAGGTGGATCGCACCTTCATAATGCGATTCATCGATCTTGACCAATTTTTGCATCCCTGGCACTGCTGTCGCAAGCGCGTTGGGGTCGTTGAACATTTCATAAACCACCTCGCGCGGACCGTTAAACGTGTGTTCTCCTGCGATGATCATTTTCAGCCTCCTTTATAAATTTTTATTACCGTATTTCTAAAGGTATCGCTACCTTGAATACTTATTATTTGGCTTTCTGAACATACTCGTATAACATGCTCGGGTTCAGGTTTGAATCGGTGAGGAAAAGTTTGGTTTCATACAACGCGTCTTCCACAGCCTGGCAGAACGCCGGGGAGGGCGGCAACGCGCCGGCTTCACCCACACCCTTGATCCCCAACGGGTTGAGGGGGCTTGGATGAGACAAGTGACCAATTTCCATCTTGTCGGGCATGTCCGTGGCTTGCGGCATCAGGTAATCCATGAAAGATGCCGTTAGCAGCTGGCCATTGTCGTCGTAGGAAATTTTCTCATAGAAAGCGTTGCCGATGCCCATTGATACGCCACCCTGGATCTGACCTTCAAGCAGTAATGGGTTGATCACCGTGCCGCAGTCATGCACCAGGACGAAACGCTCGATCTTAACCTTGAAGGTCTCAGCGTCCACATCCACGATCATGGCGCAAGCGCCGGAACCTGTGGCTCCATGAGGCGGAGCGTAATACGCGGTGGCTTCGAGGCCAGGTTTGACATCTGGAGCAACGGCGCCGCGCATGGGGTTGGCTTTGCTTGCCAAATCGCCTAACGCGATCGATTTTTCAGGTTTGCCTTTGACGCAAACCGAACCTTCACACAATTCCACCTGATCTTCAGGCACTTCAAGGAATTTGCTGGCCGTTTCGAAGATCTTCTGGCGCACCAACACCGCGGCGTTGTGGATAGCGGTTCCGGCGATGGTGGCGCCACGGCTGGCGAAGGTTCCGGCACCCCAATGGAAGTGCCCGGTATCGCCGGTGATGACTTTGACGTCTTCGACCTTGACATTCAACTGTTCAGCCACGATCTGGGCAAACACAGTCCAGTGTCCCTGGCCTTGAGAACTATAACCAGTGGAAACACTGACCTTGCCATTCAAACCCACGGTAACGCGGGCACCTTCATAGGGACCAACCGCGGTGCCTTCGGTGAAAGCGACCACACCGATGCCCAGGTGTTTGCCTTCTTTGCGGGCTTTGGGCTGGATTTCCTTGCGGAAATTATCGTAATCCACCATTTTGAGGCATTTTTCAAGGTTGCCCTTGTAATCACCGCTATCGAGCACGCCGACCACGAAGTCCTGGCCGATGATGCCAGTAGTGAGTGGAAATTCTTCCTTCTTTAGCAGGTTCTTCAACCGGATTTCCGCGGGGTCCATTTTCAATTCTTGCGCGGCCGCGTCCATCATTCGTTCCATCACGAACACGCCTTCAGAGCGACCCGCACCGCGGACAGGGGTGACCACCATTTCGTTGGTGAAAACCATGCGAATCTCGGTGTAGAAGTTGGGAACACGGTAATTGCTGACTGTGTGGGTTTGGGTGTTCAAAGGCACGGTCATGCCGTAAGGATCGTAGGCGCCCGTGTTGTGGTAGAAGATGTCTTTGAAGCCGAGGATGGTACCGTCTTTTTTCAGCGCGATCTCACAATGATGCACCTGGTCGCGTTCTGAAGTGGTAGCGAGGAAGTTCTCGCGGCGGTCTTCCATCCATTTGATCGGGCGGTTCAGTTTCATCGAAACCCAGGGCAAGATCACGTCGTCGGCCTGGGAGGTCATTACTTTGGGGCCGAAGCCACCACCGATGTATGGGGTGATGACGCGTACCTGGTTCTCGACCAATCCCATGCGCGAGGCGATGGCGCCGCGTAAAGGCAGGGGAGCCTGGGTGGTCGCCCAAACCATCATTTCCTGGGTGCGTTCATCCCAGTTGACCAAAAAGCCGCGGTTTTCCATGGCGGCACCGGCCACGTGATCGGCGATGAACTTGCGTGAAACCACCACGTCTGCTTGTTTTTTGGCTTCTTCGTAATTGCCGGCTTCCTGTTTGACGAGGGCGGCCATATTGGAAGGGAGATCATCGTGCACCAGTACGGAGTTGTCTTCCCATGCTTTTTCGAGATTGATAACCGCGGGCAGGGCTTCAGCTTCAAACATGATCAACTCACAAGCGTCTTCCGCGATGTAGCGAGTTTCTGCGATGACCACGGCGATGGGTTCACCCGAGAATCTCACTTTGCCTTTGGCAATCGGGGGCAGTGGTCGGGCGTTGAATTGCGCCCCTTTGATCGCGGTGGGGGGCGGAACCTGCAGGGGGCCGATCTTCCAGTAATCACCGAAATCTTCGGCAGTATAAACGGCTACAACGCCAGGGTGCTTTCGAGCTTCGCTGACATCAATACTCTTGATGATGGCGTGGGCGTAGTCACTTCGCAAGAAAGCAGCATGCAGCGTTCCGGGGATGTCAATGTCATCGATGAACTTGGCCCGGCCGGTGAGCAGGTGCTTGTCTTCGAGTCTTGGTATGGGTTGGCCAAAATATTTTCCAGTCACAGTATCACCTCAATCCTTCTCTATTTACCTGAAGCCATTTTCTTGGAGGCTTCCTGCACCGACTCGATGATCTTTTCATAGCCAGTGCAACGGCAGATGTTGCCGTCGATGGCTTCTCGAATCTCTTCATCCGTAGGATGGGGGTTTTTTTCAAGGAAAGGCACCACGGTCATCAAGATACCGGGGGTGCAGAACCCGCATTGCAAGCCGTGTTTTTCTGTGAAAGCTTGCTGCAAGGGGTGCAGATTGTCAGGGGATCCCAGTGATTCTACGGTACGGATCTCGTGGCCGGAGGCTTGAACGGCAAAGATCAGGCAGGAGCGAACGGGTTCACCGTCAAAAATAATCGTGCAGGCGCCGCAAATGCCGTGTTCGCAACCCACGTGTGTACCCATCAAACCAAGGTCGTGGCGGAGGAAATCGCTCAACAAAAGCCTGGGCTCTACCTGACGTTCGTAAACCTGGCCGTTGACTGTTACTTTTACAGGAAATAATTGTGTCATCTTAGCCTCCTTTTTTTGCGCGATCGAAGGCTGTGGTGAGGGATCGCGTTACGAGCACACGGATGAGATTCCGGCGATAGTCGGCGGTAGCATGCAGGTCAGTAGCGGGGTCGATTTCGCTTGTAGCGGCGGCTTCAGCAACTGCTTTGTAGATATCATCGCTGCCAGGTTGGCCGACAAGAATCTCAGACGCTTTTTGAGAAAGAATGGGAACTTCACCGACACCCATCAAAATCAGACGGACGGATTTGCATTTGTTGCTTTCGTCTAAAGTGACCACCGAGGCGACTGCGGCCTGGGCGTAACCACCGCTTTGCCTGGAGACCTGTTGATAATTACTGCCAGTGCGCGCGGGGTTACCAGGCAACACCACTTCAGCGAGCATTTCATCAGGCTCAATGATGGTCATAAAGGGTCCGATGATCAGGTCTGTGGCTTTAACCCAGCGTTCCTTTCCCTTGCCGCGGATAAGCACATTGGCGTCCATGGTGATGGCGATGCTGGGTAACTGGCCGGCCGGATCGGCGTGCGCGATGGCGCCGCCAAAGGTTCCACGGCGGCGGATTTGGGCGTGGGCGATAAATTTTGCTACTTCAGGCAGCAGGGGGAAGCGTTTGGCGACCTCAGGATCGTTTTCTACCTTGTAAACACGGGTCATGGTGCCGATGGCCAAACCGCCGTCAGAAGTGGGTTTGATATACGATAATTCGGACACGTTGTTAAGATCGACGAGGGCTGCGGGTCTTGCCATGCGGAAATTCATCGCCGCGATCAGGCTTTGACCACCTGCCAGTACCTTGCCGTCGTATCCGAGTTCAGCCAGGGTGTCGAGAGCTTCTTCGACATTGGCGGGGGCGTAATAATCGAACTTAGCTGGCTTCATTTATTTCTTGCCTCCTGAAAAAATTGAGGTTCAAAAAACGGGAACTCTTTCGCGGATCAATTTTAAGGGATAATTTCAATTTTCATAATGCAATAATCGGCCTCCAGGGAAAAACATACCTGAAGGCCGATTGGTTTATATAACTACTCCTTGAAGGCTACGAATCGGCCCCACATCGACTCGGCTTCCATGGCTTTCTGCAGGTAACAACCGATGTAATAGCGGCCGCTCTTCGCGTTTGCGAGCTGACCAGCCAGATTTTCCGCGTGGACGATGGTCTTGGGGAACAAGTTGAGGTGCATGTCCTGGTAGAAATCGTCCATCGGGTACATCTGATCCCAATCTTTACCGAAGTCCTTGATCAATTTGGCGTTGGCTTCAGCGAAAGTCTTGGGGTGCCAAATGCGCATGATGGTGTTCATGGGATGATCCGCGGAGACGGCGTCAACACCGATCCAGTTGATCTCCATGTCGATCGCCCATTGAGAGAAGTCGGCTGAGGGGCCCGGGTGCTTGACCATGTATCGGAATTCATCGGATTCCTTGCTGTTCCATCCGAATTTGTTCCAACCAGTCTTGATGATGAGGATGTCGCCCTTGCGGACTTCGACCTGGTCCATAATCATCTGCGGGGTATAAACGCTGGAATCGCTGACCACTTTTGATATGTCTGCGATGACGCCAGGGCCGACCCACTCTTTGAGGGGAACCTGTCCGATGCTGCGACCATTGGGGTAAAAGTGTTTTTCGCCATCCATGTGCGTGCCGAGGTGGATGCTGGCGTTGCAGACGGAACCATTACGGCCCATGCCGAAGTATTGGCCACCCACGCGCTTGGTGTAGGTGACGGTAAGGGGCACGTAATTGAGCCACTGCGGGGTCATGACGCTAAAGGGCACGGTCATGTCGATCATTTCTGATTTTTCCATGTTGCGCATGAACTCATCTTCGCTCATGCCGTCAGGAGCGGTCAGGGCGCTCACGCGCGACCAGGCCGTTTCAACTTCCATGTAGGGGATCGGCATGATCTGGATCCAGGCGCGTTTGTTCTTTACTTTGTCGATCTCACCAACAATAGCTTCGGCCATGAGCACATGAGCCTTGGGCATGTCGATGTGGGTGGTCTGGTAATACTCGCCTTGGGGGAAGGTTTCATCCCAGGTCTTGCCGGTTTCTTTTTGAAGTTTGGCTTCGGCAAGCTTGAAATGATTCTCGTGCCAGCGGCGGATGGGGGTGTTCATGGGGTGCTCGGCGGAACCGCAATCCACACCGATGACCTTCAACTTCATGTCGATGGCCCACTTGTAGAAATCGAGAGAGGGACCGGGATGGCGAACCAGGAAACCGAATTCCATGGATTCAACACCGCCCTGGGCTTTCTTGTTGTTGACCTGTTTCTGATCCCATGAATATTTGTGGTAACCGGTGTTGATGATCAGGATGTCGCCTTTTTTAACTTCAACCTTCGACATGATCATCTCGGGGGTGTAGATGCTGTAATCTGAGACCAGGTCAGAGATGTCAGCGATTACGCCGGGGCCGTTGATGTCTTCCAGGGGGATGTCGCAGATGGCACGACCTCCGGAATGGAAAGCGCGTTCGCCCACGAGGTGGGTTCCAACGGTGTTGCTCCAGTTGAGGATCTGTCCATTGGCACCCTGACCGCCGCCTAAAGCGCCGGTAACACGTTTGAAGAAGTGAACTTCAAGAGATTTTTCGTGCGGATGAGGTGGGGTGAAGATACTGCAGTCCTGGGTCAGGTCAAACAGTTTGGCTTCAGACATCATTTTGATAAAGTTTTCGCGATCCATTATTGCCTCCGTAAACTTTTAGTGGATTAATAACCGTACTTTTCAGCGAAGGCCACCAGGGCATCTTCGAATAAACTCATGGGAGCCGAAGCCACACCAGCGCCAACCTGTCCGACACCTGCATCCTTGTGCGCCACACCCGTGTTGACCCGCGGGGTGATCTGTTTTTCCACAACCTTGCGGATATCCACACCCGTGGGGGTGCCGCGGAAATCGAGGAATGGAATGGTGAACTGCTTGTGTTCGGCATAGGTGATCTCGTACATATCGAGGGTGGTGTTGATCGCGTCGCGGGGAACGCCACCGATGAAGGTAACCAGGGCGGGAGCGGTGGCCATAGCGAAACCGCCGATACCGGCTGTTTCGGTGATCACGCTATCGCCGATGTCACGGCAGGCATCAGATTCTTTGAAACCAGGGAAGTAAAGAGCCTTAACGATTGGGGATTGAGCGGTGAACCATTGATCGCCCAAACCGCTGACTTTGATGCCCCAGTCCGTGCCGTTGCGTGCCATGATCGTGACGATGGTGCTGCCTTCCACGTTGTGCCCGGCGGCGGTCATCGTCTTGCAGCCGGCCATCACGGGGTTGAGAATGGAAAGGGCGTTCTCGCCGAGGAATTTGATCACTTCAAAAGCCGTTGCGGTGTCTTTGGCGGTTTTGGCGATGAAAGGAGCCATTTGGGTGGTCCAGAGCACGGAAGCCGCGTCTAAACGATTGTGACCGTCATCGCCCATGTGCAGGGCTTTGGAGAGAATGGCGCGGACGTCGATGCCGCCCATGGCTTCGAGGGCTGCCTTAACCGTGGGGGCCAGGGTGGCTTCCATCCAGCGTAGTTTCGTTAACACATCCTCGCTGTAAGCGCCCATGCGCAGAACTTTTCCACGACCTTCGTTGAGGTTGGAGAAGCACTTGATGCCGTGGGTCTGATTTTCGATCACGTAAACCTGCATCGAAGGTGAGATGACACCGGCCATTGGGCCAGTGCACATGTGTTCGTGGCAGGGTGAAAACTCGATCTTGCCGGCAGCCAGCATCTTTTCGGCTTCATCAGCATTCTTGGCTTTACCTTCAAACATGAGGGCGCCGATCATGGCACCTTTCATCGGGCCAGCCATGCGTTCCCAGGTGATCGGGGGACCGGCGTGGATGAGCATGTTTTCGTGCAATCCCGGGACGGTACCAAGAGCTTTAGCCATGGTGGTTGCCACCGGGCGGGCTTCCATCATGCGTTCAACAACAATTGCGTTTGCTTTTTCCATATCTACCATGTTGATTCCTCCAGTTCAAAAGTTCCAAGCGAATCGCGTTCGCTCGATTAGGATTTCTGCTTCATTCTTTCGAGAATGGCGGCCAATTTTTCATTGCCACCCGCGGCAGGTTTCCAATCCACATGCACGTAGGGCGCGTTCTGGTCTTTCAAGTTATCGGCGAACGATTCAAGTCCGACATTGATAGCTTTCATCGGTTTCTTCAACGTTTCGAGGTCAACAGGCTTGCCGATGGCGGCGGCTTCAACGCTGCCGCGTTCAGAGAGCGCGCGCAAGATGCGGCCAACTCGGCGAACGACGACTTCGTTGCTCGGATCGACCCAGGCGCCTGCGTCTTTCAGTTGTTTCACCTGGGAATCGAAATTTTGCGGGTCGAGGTCGGTTCCGGTGACCACGCAAACAATCTCGAGATGACGGCCAGCCTTTTTGGAGTCTTCGAGGCATTTCTTGATCGCGGGCGCGATCTCGCTGGCAGGGTCGGCGTGTGAACCGTACCCGATGACCACGTCCAGCATGATGACGGCCACTTCAGGATCCTTGGCTTCTTCATAAAGGCGGCGGATGCGCAGTTCGTTATCCATCATTGGGTGCAATCGACCGACGGTAAATTCATCTTCACCGAGGTCAATGATGCTGTGTTCCTGGCTGACGAGAGCGTTGGCCATCTTGAAATCTTTGTTGATGGGTGAATTCGCCCAAACTTTGGGCAGGTAGCCGGCGAGGATGTGCTGGGCTTCATAAGCCAGCGTACCACCTGAGAATAAACCACGCAGGTATTTCTGCTCGGGTTTGAAGACTTTAATATCCACACCCAGATCATCAGTGATGGCGGGCGGGTTCTTGGCAAGCTCCACGGCCAGGCGGGCGGCATCATCCAGACCAGTGGCGAACCAGAGGTTGCCTTCCTGGACGGTGGTGACAGCGCGGGCGATGAAGTTGATCACCACGGGTTTTGGAGCCTTGCGGGCGGCTTTGAGCACTTCTTCAGCCACCTTGGGGGAAGGTGGTTTCGAGGTTAAAACGATGACTTTGGTGTCTGGATCGCGGGCTAAAACATCGAGGGCCATCAAGAAAGTAATGGCGCCGACTTTTTCAGAAAGGTCCTTGCCGCCGGTGCCGATGCCAGAGGTGATGCCGCTGCCCAACTGGTGGATGCGGCAGGCGACCTGCTGCAAGCCGGTTCCCGCGGCGGCGACGATGCCGATCGGTCCGAGGCGAATCTTGTTGGCAAAGGCCAGACCCATGCCGCCGATCATCGCGGTGCCGCAATCCGGGCCCATCACAAGCAAACCCAGATCGCGGGCTTGTTTCTTGAGCTCGATCTCTTCTTCAATGGAAACATTGTCGCTAAAAAGATGGACATGTTTTCCCAAACGCAGGGCTTCGCGAGTGACCCCGCCGGCATAGCGGCCGGCGACAGAGACGATCACCCAGTTGGCGTCAGGCATATGCTCAGCCGCGGCTTCGAGGGTGCGGGCTACGAAGGAGCCTTCCGAACTACCCTTGCGGGCGGCTAAAAGTTCATCCACTTTGGCAAGGGCTTCAGCGGCGGCCTTATCGTTTTCAGCCTTGACCACGATCGCCAGTTCGTCTGGTTTCGAATTTTTAACTTCGGGAGAATCCAAACCAATATGTTCGAGCAATTCCTTGTTCGATTCAGTACCCATCACCACGCCCGCATCCAAAATACCGGGAAGCCCGGCGAGATTGCGTTGGAGAGACATGAGTTTGGCTGAATCATAGTACACGCCACGACGGATTTCAGTTTTTATGGTTGCCATAATCACTCCTGAGAGATTAGATTGTAATAAACCTGCCTGTAACCTTAAAAAAGATTTTCATAACCGTGTTATGAAAATCGGGATACACAAAGCATAAAAGAACTGACTTTCTGGATTTCGCAATGATGGTTTGTAAATCTTCGAATCTTCAAAATTGATCCATTCGTTCCGATTTTTATAAAAAAAGCCGCAGGGACACTCTTCAATATAACACGCTGAAAAAGTGAAGTCAAATTACCTTAATCTCAAAATGTATGACAAATTTCACAACTTAATAATGTGCAGAGCCGAGAATTAACATCCCCTGGTCGGGAGTTAACACTGACCAGGGGATGTTCGATTTCATCTCGCTAAAAAAGTTTACAGTTCGATGGTTTCAGGAACGCGGAACTTCTCATTCGCTTTGAGGACTTCGTCGGTGACTTTGAAGTTCAAATCGTCGCCAATCACCTGCTGGCAGTATTTCTTCAAACGGCCCTGCCAGGTATCCTGGTTGACGTAGAAGATCTTGGCGCCGCCCAGCTCATGCTGCATCTGGGGGAAGGGTTTGGTGGGCTGAGCCATTGAGAAACCGGCCATTCTCCAACCATTATAAGATTCGAAGGTGGACCACCATTCCTGAGCCTTCATCATTTCCATAGCGTAGTAGGTTTTGGCGTAGTACATCGGCCAACCGAGTTTCGCGCGGCGGGAAAGGGTGAGGGTGTGCAGGCTGACGCAGACGTTTTCGTCCCAGGCGCGGCCATTGGCAAACCCAAGGAATTCACCATCCACGAGACCCACGAATGTGAAGGGATCCTTGAGGCGTTTGCGGCGCAGGGCAAGCACTTCACCGTAGATGCGGACGCCGACGATGTCATAGAAGTCTTTTTCAACTTTCATGACCTTCTCGAGAACACCGAGAATGGGGTCGATATCGCTGTCTTGAATTTCGCGGATGTAGAGCATGCGGCCATCCGGTAATTTAACCTGGGCGCCGGTCCATTTCGGCATGTTCATCGGGGGTGAAGACAGGATGCCTTCGATCTCTCGAACATCAATCTTCATTTCTTCAACAGATACAGGAGTTGGGAGTTCTACTTTCATCTTTTAATCCTTTTCTAAATGATTATATTGGTCAAAAAAAGTATAGCAAACCCAAAATTGATAGTCAACGGTTATCAGACAATTAAGACGAAATCAGGACTTATGTAACATGGCATGACGAAACATTTTTGACAATATACATGAATACGGGTGTTTACTTGAACCGTTGGCTGGCATAAACAAACACCCGCCAATATTTTCCTGGCGGGTGTATTTACTATTTTGGTCGGCGTTTAATCCACGGTCAGGGTCTTGCTCAAATTTCTTGGGAAGTCAGGGTCAAACCCTCGGGCTACCGACATATGATAAGAGAGCAATTGCAATGGGATGACCGCGAGCAGCGAACAGATCTCGGGGTCGGATTTGGGTAGAACGATCACGTCGCTCGCGTTGGCTTTCAAGCGTGAGTCTTCTTCTCCAATGGCGATGGCGCGTCCACCTCGGCACGTGACTTCATTTAATCCGCTGACGATCAGGGGCACGTCTTGCGGCCCGGCAATGAAGAGGACGGGGAAACCCCTGGTAACCGCGCTGAGGGGTCCGTGTTTGAATTCGGTCGAAAGCATTCCTTCGCAATGCGCGTAGGTTATCTCTTTGAGCTTCAAGGCCCCTTCGAGGGCCATGCAATAGGTGACGCCGTATCCCAGGCAATAGAGATCGTTCCAGCGATTGACGTCCTCCACCAGCGCTTCCACTTGCGGGGCGGTGGTGTGGATGGCGTTTTCCATCAACCCAGGAATGGCGTTCAAGGCTTGGGGATTCCTCCCCGCCAGACGGGTGGCCAGGTAAAGGAAGGCGATGACCTGGTTGGTAAAAGTCTTGGTTGCCGGCACGCTAATCTCGTAGCCGCAGCAAAGTGGCAGCCATTGCTTGGCGGCGCGCGTGAGCGTGGAACCGATCACGTTGGAGAGCGCGAAACAGGTCATACCTGAATCACGTGCCGCGTTCAATGCGTTGAGCACGTCTTTGGTTTCGCCGGATTGACTGACAAAGATACCCACATCCTCTTTTCCGACAGTGGGCAAGTATTGCGGTATGAACTGGGTCGCGACCACGGGGATGGCCGCTTTTTTGGCTAGTTGAGAAAAATAGACACTACCAGCCTGGCAAGCGTGAAAACTCGTGCCGCAACCAATCAGGTAGACATGACGGGCATTTTTGATTTTCTCGATGATTTCGTCCACGGCGGCGCTGCCTTCCAGCAGGTGCAATAATTCGCGCGCGACCTCGGGCTGTTCGTGGATCTCCTTGAGCATGAAATGGGGATAACCCCCCTTTTGCACCGCGCTCATCGTTTCGGTGATCATTTCGGGTTCGCGGACGATCAGACTGCCATCCACCACGGAATGTAATTCCACACGGTTGTGCCAGAGGGTGACAATCTCGCCATCTTCCAGCCGGATGATCTTGCGGGTAAGTGGCAAAATGGAGGGTAGGTCGGAAGAGAGGCAGGTGAAACCATCACCGATGCCCACCACCAAACCTGAGCCTTTTTTTATGGCGAACAACTTGTCATCATTGATCCTACCGATGACGAAAGCGTAATCGCCTTGCAGGTCATGGTAGGCATGCCGGATCGCTTCGATGAAGTCTTGGCCTTGGTTAATGTATCGTTCAACGGCGTGGACGCAGGATTCGCCGTCGTTTTGGGAGCGAACGGTCAGGCCTTCATCCATGAATTGTTGCCGAAGTTCCACGTTGTTGACTACATTTCCATTGTGCGCGCCCACGATGTCACCGTCCGAATCGAGGTGGGGTTGCGAGTTGACCTGAGAGGGTTCGCCAAAGGTTGCCCACCGCAGTTGGGTGATGCCGCGCTGCCCGCTCATTTCGGCAATGTTGTATTTGGCCGCCACATCTTCCACACGGCCAGCATCTTTGCGCAAGTCAATTTTCGAGCCGCTGATGGTGGCTGCTCCTACGGAGTCGTAGCCACGATACGTTAACCTTTTTGCAGCCTCGATTAAGATCGGCCCAAGTGGTTGTTCATTTTCAGTCACGATGCCAAAGATTCCGCACATGCATGCCCTCTTTAATAATTATTTTTGGTAGATTTTTGTTTCGAGGCAAGTTTATCATATTGTAAGGGTTGCCTGGGTTGGGTCATTGGAAGGACGAAGGAGATTACAAAATGTGATTGGTGAGATTCAAACACAATCTTCGCTTAATTCAACCTTGAATTTCTTTAAGGTTTCAAAATGCCTGCAAAACGGTGGTTTTTCATACCCCCATGGTTCGTCACAATAAACGATATTCGGTGAAAAATAACCTGTATATGGGGGATTGAAAATAACCTATACGCTGCGTAAGTCCGCGTTTTTTTCACCATTAAATTTTATTCTTTCAGGGAAAAGTTTAAGTTTCCAAGGCATGTTTGACTTGAAATGGCAGACCAGATGTGCTAATATTGTTTTTACATCCTAGATATAGGAGGGGGAAGTAGGTATACCGCCATATATGGGGGTATACCCTTCGAAGAGGAATTAATTATAGTTAGCCGCAGGGAGACCGGATATGTCGAAGTCAGACCATCATTCAGTCAGCGAACCACATGCAGATCAATCCCAATCCGATGCCGCCTTTGGCCAGGAAGTCATTGTTGTGCCCAGCACGATCGTCAAACGTGATGGCAGGGTGGTTCCTTTTAATATTGAACGCATCGAGAATGCATTAAGACGATGTTTTGAAACCATTGGGAAGACACCGATCGTGCCCATCGAGGTTATCGCCAGGCAGGCAGTTAACGTGGTGGCCAGCAAATACGATCACCCGACGGTTGAAAACATCCAGGATATTGTTGAGATGACCCTGCAAGGAGCGGGTGAGTTTTCGGCAGCGAAACACTACATTCTCTACCGTGCCGAACACGCCAAAATGCGTCAGTCACGGCCGGTTCCGCAAGACATCCGCGACGCGTTCGCGGAATCCGACCAGTATTTTCCGACCCAATTACAGAAATTCCAGTTTTACGACAAGTATTCTCGATTCAATTACGAGTTGGGGCATCGCGAGACCTGGGTTGAAACGGTCGACAGAGCTGTGGCTTACCTAAGAGAATTGTCAAATTCTTTGTTAGATGATGCCACCTACGAGCGCGTCCGTCAGAACATTCTCGAAATGCGGGCAATGCCCTCCATGCGGTTACTCGCCATGGCTGGCCCCGCGGCGCAGCGTAACAACATCGCCATTTATAACTGCTCATACTTACCTGTGGATTGCATTGACGCTTTTGTCGAAGCCTTGATCATCTCGATGAGCGGCTGCGGCGTGGGTTTCTCGGTCGAAAAAACCTACGTAGAGAACTTCCCGCGGGTGCATCGCCAGATCCCCGGGTCAGTGCCTACCATGATTGTGGGTGATTCTGCTGAAGGTTGGGCAGACGCCCTGCGCACCGGTCTTGAGACCTGGTTCTCCGGCAAAGATATTCGCTTTGATTATTCCAAAGTGCGCCCTGCTGGCGCTCCGCTGCGCATCAAAGGGGGCCGTGCTTCTGGCCCCGAACCACTTAAGAAGATGCTCGATTTTGTGCGTGGCCGCGTATTGGCTCAGCAGGGCGGGTTTATCCGACCGATCGACGCGCATGACATCATGTGTGAGGTTGGCAATGCCGCCGTTTCTGGTGGTGTGCGCCGGACGGCGATGATCTCGCTCTTTGATTTTGACGACCTCGAAATGCGTCGCTGCAAATCGGGTGATTTCGAACGTGAAAACAGCCAACGTTGGAACGCCAATAATTCGCTCGTTTGGCCCGATCGCAAGTTGACCCAGTTGGAGATCTTTAACATCATCGCCGACATGCATACTTCAGGCCGTGGAGAGCCGGGTATTTTCAACCGCCGTGCCGCGCTGAATACCATCCCTGAACGACGCAAGAAAGTTGATTTCGGCACCAACCCTTGCGGTGAGATCGTGTTACGCCCTTACGAATTCTGCAATTTGAGCATCGCGGTCGCGCGCAGTGAAGACACCTTTGAAACCCTGCGCGATAAGATCGAAGTCGCTACCATTATCGGTACGATCCAATCCATGGCTACACACTTCCCCGGGTTGCGCGATATCTGGCGCAAGAACGGCGAAGAGGAACGCCTTTTAGGTGTTGATATCAACGGCCAGCTGGACAGTCTCGTTGCCCAGGACCCGGAAGTGCAAGATAAATTGCGCGCTCACGCGGTGGAAACCAACCAAAAATATGCCGCATTATTAGGTATCAACGCGGCCGCCGCGGTGACCACGGTCAAACCCTCCGGCAATTCCTCCCAGTTGTTGGATTGCTCCCCGGGCATCCATCCGCGCTGGTCACCTTACTACATTCGCAATGTGCGTGTAGGCACTCATTCACCCGTTTTCAAGGTGCTACGAGATGCCGGGGTGCCGATGAACCCCGAAAATGGGCAGACCGTTGAGAACGCCACCACCTGGGTTGTGCATTTCCCAGTCAAGGCACCGGCGCACGCCATCACCCGTGAATCGCGTTCCGCACTGGTTCAATGCGAGTTTTGGCTGCAAAATAAAATCCATTGGACGGAGCACAACCCCAGCGTGACCATAACCTACAAGCCCGATGAGATCATCGACATTATCAAATGGGTTTGGGAGCACCAGGATGTGATCGGCGGGATGACCTTCCTGCCTTCCTACGATTCCTTATACAATCAAATGCCCTACGAGGAAGTCAGCGAAGCGGAATACAACCGCCTGGCAGAAAAATTCCCCAATATCGATTTCTCAAAGCTTTACTATTATGAAGAAAAGGATCTCACCACGGCTTCGCAGGAATTAGCCTGCCTGGGCGGGGTGTGCACCCTGGAGTTGTAACCCAGGTCTTTCGGCCTGGGCCTGCAAGCGCAAGCGATTGTAAAAATGGTTGGCCCACTCTCTCCTACACAGATTGGTAGCAAGTTTTACCAGTCTTTAGGGTGGTTTTGAGTGCCGAACTAGAAATACTGTAGTCATTTGTGAACACTTTGGAAGGCAAAGTCATCTTGGTCACGGGGGTGGCGCAACGTTTAGCCAAGGCCATCCACTTGACGTGCACAG
>CAZUXF010000031.1:0-15671 GCA_964624535.1 uncultured Anaerolinea sp.
TGACGCCTACTTCCTCATCGTCTGGGACCTGTGCCGCTTCTCCAAAGAAAACAATGTTTGGTATAACACCCGCGGTTCCGCTGCCGGTTCCATTGTGGCCTATTCATTACAGATCAGCCTCATCGATCCGCTCAGCCACGGGTTACTGTTTGAACGCTTCTTAAATCCCAACCGCATCTCGATGCCCGATATCGACCTGGACTTTCAGGATGACAAGCGCGCGTTGATCATGGAATACTGCGCGAAGCAATACGGCGCGGATAAAGTGGCCCAGATCATCACTTTCGGAACCCTGGGCGCGCGTGCTGCCCTGCGAGACGTAGGCCGGGTGATGGACATCCCCCTTTCTGAGGTGGATCGGGTAACCAAGGCCGTCCCGGCCATGATCCCAGACAAACCCGTCACCGTGCTAAACGCTCTCGAAGCTTCAGACGCCTTCCGTGCCATCTACAATGAAGCCGATTACATGCGCGACTTGATCGACACCGCCAGCCGCATGGAAGGTGTGGCCCGTAATGCCGGCACGCATGCCGCCGGGGTGGTGATCACCGACGAACCCCTGGTTGAGTACCTGCCCTTGCACCGCCCCACCAGTGGTGCTGAGGAATCCCCAATTAAAACAGTCACCCAGTTCGAGATGAAGATCGTGGACAAACTGGGTCTGCTCAAAGTAGACTTCCTGGGTCTCTCGACCCTCACCATTATGCAACGGGCATGCGACCTCATCGCTGAACGCCACAACGTGGAACTCAACCTGCACAACATTCCCCTCGACGACCCCGAAACATTCTCGTCCCTGGGGCGCGGCCATACCGCCGGCGTCTTCCAGTTGGAAGGTAACGGCATGACTCGCAACATTGTGCAAATGAAGCCCAAAGACCTTTCTAATATCATTGCCATGGTGGCTTTGTTCCGGCCCGGCCCGATGGATTTCATTCCCTCATACATCAAACGGATGCATAATGAGGAGCAAGTCAGCTACCGACATCCCTCGTTAGAAAAATTCTTTACCGACACCTACGGCACCCCGATCTACCAGGAGCAATTGATGCTGGCGGTGATGGGGTTGGCCAATTACACCGCCGCGGACGCGGACGATTTTCGCAAGGCGATCTCGAAGAAACAGCAGGCCGAAATCGACAAACACAAACTTAAGTTTGTCGCCGGGGCTGGCCAAAACGATATCGACGAACCCACCGCCCTGGCAATTTTTGCCGATTGGGAAAACTTCGCCCGTTATGGTTTTAACAAGAGCCACGCCGCGGACTACGGCGTCATCGCGGTTGAAACAGCCTACCTGAAAACGCATTACACCGTGGAATACATGACCGCCCTGCTCTCGGTCTCGAAAGCGGACGCCACCAAGGTGGCCTTCTACGCCGCGGATTGCCGCGCGATGGGCATCGAAGTGCTCCCGCCGGATGTGTGTTCCAGTGGTTGGGATTTCACCATTGAAGACATGGGCGGGGGCAAATCCGCCATCCGCTTTGGCTTGGGCGCTGTGAAAAACGTGGGTCGTGATCCCGTGGACCTTATCCTCGCAGCCAGGGCACAAGGCAAATTCAAAGATCTCAACGATTTCTTCCGCAGAGTGGATCTGCACCGGGTCGGCAAGCGCAGCCTGGAATGTCTCATCCGGGTGGGTGCCCTCGATTGCTTCGGTCCGCGCAAGGCGCTGCTTGTGGTATTGGATAGCTTGATCTCGATCAGCAGCAGCCACCACCGGGCTGCTGAAAGCGGTCAATTGAGCATTTTCGGCGAAGCATCCGGTGTGGAGGAAGACATCCACCTGCCTGAAGGCACCGTGCTTGACCGCCGTGAACAATTGGAATGGGAAAAGGAGTTGATCGGGCTATATGTCTCGGACCACCCGATCTCACCGTATATTCCATTGATTCGCCAGCGGGTAACCCATTTCTCTAACGAATTAAGTGAAGCCGGCAACCATGATAAAGCCGTGGTCGCCGGGTTGGTAACGCGCATGCGCACCCTGACCACCAAGAACGGCAACCCCATGGCTTTTGCCACGATCGAAGACCTGCAAGGCCCCATTGAATTGGTTATCTTCCCCAAGGTGTGGGATAAGTTTGCTGGCTTGGTGCAACTGGAAAGTGTCATCCAGGCTGAAGGCAAGGTGGATGCCGCTTCGGGCGACCCCAAAGTACTTGTCGATGTGATCAAAGCCATCCATTTGGACGAAGTGACCGACGCGATGCGCGGTCAGGAAGAAGCCGCACTCGCGCTTGGAGCTGAACCCAGGCAGGCATCTTCGGACGTTGGAACTGTTGATGTGCCAACCCCTTCCGCAGAAAGTGATCCAAACGACACCCCTCCCATGGAACCGGATGACTGGCACCTGGCACCCCCGCCAGAGGATACTTCGAATTTCCAGTTACAGCCGCCCCCACCGGAACAAAAATACACCTGTGCGGTCGTTGAGACGAATAACACTCCGGTGGATTTGCTCCCGGTGGAAAAGCCTGTTATCGCTCCGCCGATCGAGAGCTTGCGTGTGCCAGAAGCCGAGCCTGTGCAAAAACCACCGGCCATCGTAGCCCCAGAAGCAACCAGCCCGCAGAAGCCCAACCCTCGGGGTCGCAAACAATTGATCACGGTCACTTTAAAAGCCAGCGGTGAAAAAGACCGGGACGTGCGCCGCATGCGCCGGGTGCATGGCTTGTTGAACTCTTTCCCCGGCGAAGACCATTTCTGTTTCCTGGTCTTTGAACAGGGCCGCCGCCACTTGCTGGATTTTCCAAACGACACCACAGCGGCTAATTCCGAATTGCTCAATAAACTGGTAGAATTGGTCGGCCAGGAAAACGTCCTGGTCGAACCAGTAAGTTGAACCCAGGGATTGGATAATTAATGGAAGAAACAACTCTCAATTTAAAAACGATCGGCGTGATGACCTCCGGCGGTGATGCCCCGGGGATGAACCCCTTCATCCGCGCCGTGGTAAGAACCTGCGCCGCGTATGGGATAAAGGTACTGGGTGTGGAAGGCGGTTTCGAAGGCCTGATCCACGGAAAATTCCGCGAGATGGGTCCGCGAGACGTCAGCGGTATCTTGCAGCGCGGAGGAACCATCTTGCAGACCGCGCGCAGCAAGGAATTTCGCGAACCCAGCGGGCAGCGTGAAGCCATCCGCCAGATCAACAACGTCGGTATGGACGCCCTGATCGTGGCCGGTGGTGACGGTTCCTTAGCCGGCGCCCAGAAACTGGTGCAAAAAGGCATCCCCGTGGTGGGAGTGCCCGCCAGCATCGACAACGATATTTTCGGCACCGATATGTGCATCGGGGTGGACACAGCCCTGAACACCATCGTTGATGCCATTGACAAGATCCGCGACACGGCATCCTCCCACAATCGCGCCTTCCTGGTGGAAACCATGGGCCGCGCATCGGGCTACCTGGCCGTCCAGGCCGGCATCATTACCGGCGCCGAACTGGTGCTCGTCCCCGAGACCAAGACCAAACCCGCCGAAGTTGCCGCCGCTATTGATGAAGCCTACCGGCGCGGTAAAACCCACTGCATTATCGTGGTGGCTGAAGGCTACAAACCCCAGGCGCTCGAATTGGGCGCGATGATTGACGCCATGGACCTCGGTTTTACGACCCGCGTTACCATCCTCGGGCACATCCAGCGCGGCGGAAAGCCCTCGGCTTTTGACCGGCTTCTAGCCACCCGCTTCGGAGTGAAAGCGGTGGAGTTCTTAATGGCTGGCCAAACCAACGTAATGACCGGGCTGGTAGGTCGTGAGATCCTGCCTGTGCCCATCGACGAGGTTATCGGCAACACCAAGACGCTTTCTGACGCCTACATTGAGATGACGCGCATCCTGGCTAAATAGTTACTCACTCGCCGGAAACGAGAAAGATCGTTTCCGGTTTTTTTATCGCAATCCCTCGCAAGGAAACCGATTCGTGGCGGTGAACCTTCTCGGGTTGTTGCAGCCGCGAGTATAATCAATTCAAGAACGACCCATAGTAGCCTATTCATCATGCCTTTTACCAGTATTCATTTCTTGTTCTTTTTCCTCCCGGCTTTTCTGCTGCTTTTCTATTTAATCCCCTCCCGCGGATGGCGCAACGCCATCCTGATGGTGGGTTCCCTGGTGTTTTTTGCCTGGATGGATATCACCCACGTCCCTCAACTCGCGCTTTTTGTCTTGTTGAATTATTTTTTTGGGTTGGGCATCAGCAAGTTGCTCGCCCAGGAGCGTGTGCTGGCAGCCCGGACGGTGACCTCGATCGGGGTCGCGGTCAATTTATTAGGGTTGGTTTTTTATAAATACCTCGGTTTTTTTGGCTCCATTTTCGAGAGCCTCACTGGCATCGATCTGCAGTTCGCGGTTCCAGCCCTGCCCCTGGGGATCTCTTACCTGACGTTTTCTACGATTGCTTACCTCGTGGATGTTTTTAATGGCACGATCATCGCGGAACGGTCTTTTTTGCGCTTCGCCAATTACCTGGTCATGTTCCCCAAATTGACCCAGGGTCCGATCACGCGTTATTCCCAGGTGCAAGATGCCTTAACGGAAACCAAACGTGTGGACTTCGCGTTGCTCATGCAGGGAACCCGCCGCTTCATCACTGGTCTCGCCAAAAAAGTTATCCTGGCTGACAGCCTGGCCGTGGTGGCTGATAAAGTTTTTAGCGGTTCCTTTGCCGCGATTGGCGCGGACCTGGCCTGGTTTGGCCTGGTCGCTTACATGATGCAGATCTATTTTGATTTTTCGGGTTACACCGACATGGCGATAGGCCTCGGAAACATGTTTGGCTTTACCCTGCCTGAGAATTTTAACTATCCGTACATCAGCCGCAGTATCACGGATTTTTGGCGGCGCTGGCACATGACGCTGACACAATGGTTCCGAACGTACGTGTTCTTTCCGCTTGAGTTCGCGCGCAGAAAAGTCAGGTTTTTTCGTCTACCGATTGACATCCTCATCGTTTTTTTATTGACCGGTTTTTGGCACGGCGCCAACTGGAATTTTTTGATCTGGGGAGGTTATTTCGGCTTGGTCCTGGCCTTTGAAGCCAGCGGTTGGAATCGAAAATTAACAAGACTGCCAATTTTTATGCAACACGCTTACTCTCTCACCTTGATCTTGTTGGGATGGGTGTTTTTCAGGCTCACGGATGTTTCTCAATGGGGCGGTTTCTTCGGCGCGCTTTTTGGCCGCAATGGCTGGACCGGAATGGAGACTCTGCGAACACAAAACGTCGTTTTTTATTTGCCCATCTTACTCGCCGCCGTGCTCTTCGCCACTCCCGTCATTGCCAACCTGGAAAAACGGCTGACGACTCGTTTCGCCAACGCCCGGGTTTGGATGGACCTGGCCACACTCGGGCTATTTTTGCTCACACTTTGCTATATTCTGTCCAATGGGTTTAGCACATTCATGTACGCGCAATTCTAAAAAGGGATCATGAAGCCCGTTCGTTTTATCAAACACATCCTGCTGTTATTTTTCATGCTTCTGTTTACCGTACCAGTGATTTGGTTGGTCAACCCCCCTGTGCAAGAAAGTTATTCCTATGTTGAAGGACGTAGCCTAGCCAGCTTCCCAGCACTACCTCAACCTCGTTTCAAGACGGTGATCAAACGCTTCTTGCAGCTTAAACCTGCCGCCGGCTTGGCGCTTCTCTTCAACGGCTTTTTGGATCGGGAGTATCAACACCAGTTTGAAGCTGCCGCTTCTGACCAGTTTCCGTTGCGCTTGCAAGCGATCCGGCTTGCCAAAGCCATCGACCGCGGCGTGATCCAGGCCAGCTACGTTTTTCTACCGGATACGGCCATCCCCGCGGACATGCACTCCGGGTTGTTAGTCACGCGTGGAGATTCACCCAATATCCTGTTTCCCCCTGAAACTTTCGATGAAATGCTGCCGGCAATTATCGACGCGAGGATCGAAAACTACGCGACCTTGATGTCTTCCTACCCGGAAATTCATTTTTACGTTTTCAATATGCAGCGTTTGGAAAACTCCAACTTTCACCCCTTGAATCTTCATTTTCCCAATGCGGATCGGGGTCAGGCGTTGGCATATTTTGAATCTCAAAAACCTTTGGGATTAACGCTTTCAGTGATGAAGGTTAATAGTTACGCTGACCATGTTTCTGATTTTTACGCCACCGATCATCACTTAAGTATGCAAGGACTTGGCCGTGCTTATCACGATTTGTATGACATGCTTTCTTTGAATTATCCTGGGATTTCACCGAAGCTTAATCTTGAAAAAGTCATCACCTTCCAAAATGCCAGGCAGCAAGGTTCACTGGCACGAACCACTTTGTATCCAATGGGTGGTGATGTTTTCCAAGTATATGATTTGGACACTCCTCCATTTACCGTTTATTCAAAATGGGGGGAATATCCTCTTCAAGAAAAACAGAGACAATTTATCCGCAATTACTCCACCATGCCATTTCAAGAATATTATGGTCAGTATTTTGATCTTCAGAATTCGATCTATGATTTCGAATTTCATAATAATTCAGATCGAAATTTATTAGTGATTGGCTCGTCTTTCGTGCGAGGCGTGATCCCAATGATCGCAGCACATTATCATCACACTTACTATATCGATTTAAGACAAAACACCTTATTCTTGAGTGAGTTCTTATCAGAGCATCCAGTAGATGACATCGTCATTTTTGGCGACAACCCGGTGACCTTCACCGATCCGGCGTGGTCAATCAACCCCTGACGATCATTCAAGGGTTTTTCCTGTTTGATAACGTGGCTTAACTTTCCAGCTTTTTCCCCACCGTTGCCAGGTAGATCACAAACTGGTCTTCGCCATCCAGGCCAAGCGCCCGGTTGAGGTGCTCATCATTAAAAGCGGCGATGGGGCAGATGCCGCTGCCAATTTGCTCCGCGCCCAAGGCCAGGTTTTGGCAAACATGCCCGGCGTCCAGGTGCAAATAACGGTACCCACGTTCGACGTAACGCCAGAACATGCGCTCCACCACGGCCACCCAGATAAAGGTGGCCGCGCAGCCCTCTACTTGTTTTTGCCCAAGGCAGGCCTCTTTCACCTGGTTGGTGATCTGGGGGTCAGCGCGGAGGTCAACCAACGCGTGGTCGATTGCCATGTAGCGGTAAAGCCCAGGGGCTAATCCATCCACACGGTTGACCAACACGTAAGTCTCAAACGCATGCCGCGCGCCGGCCGAAGGCACCGTCCGTGCCGTGGAGGGTCGCGCCGAGACATGTTTCACGCCTTGCGAGACCCAGAGCAGGTAAGAGATCTCATCCAGGCTGAGGGGCTGCTCGGCGTACTTACGGATCGTGCGCCGCGCTTCCACCGCCTGGCGTAAGTCCATGGCGGGCAGATCGAGTTCTACTTGCGGTTTCAAGACGATTGCCACTCCCGGCGGACGGGGTGTTTCAAGGGGTGGCTGCGGAATCTTGCCACCGTCTTGAGGAGACGGACTGAGATGTTCATAACGACTGTGCACCATGAATGCTTGTCCAGAATTGGGTTGGATCATTTCCCCTCCTTTAAATCTTAACGAACATCTTGTAATACCCAGGGCTGTTAAATTTCTGGGTTGTCTGGTTAAAGAACACCGTATCCTTGATCTCAAATCCATTTTTTTGATACAGCTTAATTGCTGCTTGATTTTCAATCTCCACTTCCAACACCAGGCAGTGAAACCCTGCCGCGTGCGCTTTTTGGGCTGTCTGGTCGATCAAAGCCTGGGCGATCCCCTGGTTTCGAAACCGCGGGTCCACGGCCAGATGTGCGAGCAGGTATTCATCCTTTTCGGCTTCTCGCGCGCCGGCCAGGGTCTTGTTGCGCCAGATCATTCGAAACGCGCCGCTAAAACCATAGATCTTGAAGATTTCTTTGGCGCATCCCCATTCGAGGGCTGTTAAATGTGACCCGGCAAAAGACAACGCCAACCCGGCTGGGGTTTGATCGCTTTCCGCGATGATGGTGTGTTGATAACTGAAGCGATTTCCCCCGGTGCTGAACCAGCGTTGAAACGCCTTTAACTGTAATGTTGGGTTGCCTAGCCCTAACACGGCCACCCCAAACTCTCCAGTGGTATCAGCCAATAATTTCGAAGCCTCCAGCGCGTCCCCTGACACTGCTTGCCGGATGGCGATTTTCATCCTTACCCTCCCCGCTCTCCTCTAAAACGCGATTTGATCCTGCCAGCCAGCGCGAAAGCCGTCTTGACCTCAGGCACGCGGAAGACAAACAACGCGACCCCGTATACCAACCCGCCCAGGGCGATGCCGCCCAGCGCGGTGAGCCAGCCCGAGAGAGAGGCGCCGAAATTCAGCCAGCCCCACAATGCCAACGACATCAAGCCGCCGGCCGCCAAGGCTAAGATTAAGCCCTTCATAATATTATACCCATTCAGTCCGCAAAGACGGCGGCGCATGATCAAAAGCAGCACCCCCATCTCGAGGAAGGTGGCCAACGAATTTGCCAAGGCCAGCCCACCGTGCGGCATCCAGCCCTGGTTAGCAAACAACTTCGAGAACCAGAGGCTCAGCCCCACGTTCAGACTCATCATCACCATCCCAACGATCACCGGTGTCTTGGTGTCGTGCAAGGCGTAGAAAGCGCGTGAAACGATCTCAACCACGGAATGCCCCACCAACCCGGCGGCGTAGAAAAGCAGCGCCCAGGCAACCAACTGGGTGGAGTGCGCGTCGAAACTCCCACGCTGGTAAAGCAACGCGATGATCGGAACCCGCAGGAGCATCATCCCCAGCGAAGCCGGCACTGCCAAAAAGAGGAGCCCACGCAAGAGGGATGCCAGGCTGTTCCGCATCTCATCCAGTTTGCCGCTGGCAACCTGCGCCGAAAAAGTGGGTAACGCGGCGATGGCCATGGATTGGGCGATGGCGATCTCGGGGATCAACATCAGCGCGAACCCCACCTGGATGGCCGAAAGGCTGCCCTCCGGTTGACCCGAGGCGATGCGGATGTTGACCAAAAAGTTCAACTGCACAAATGCCACCCCCAGCAGCCGCGGACCCATCAGGCGGGCCACCTCGCGCACTTCGGGCATCCTTAACCCCAGTCGCGGTGTATAGCGAAATTCTGGTAATTTGACCAATGCGGGCAGTTGCACCAGTCCGTGCATCAGCGCGCCCACCAGCACGCCCACGGCCAGGCCGTAAATGCCCATGGACGGCGCCAGAAAAAGCACACCGATGATCTTGCCGATCGAATACATGGCGGGCGCCAGCGCCGGCCAGAGAAAACTTTGGTGTGAGTTGATGATGCCCATCACCAACCCGCTAACCCCAAACAGGATCGGGGACAGCAACTGGATGCGCAGCAGGTTGACGGTCAATTGAAATTGGGTTGCGTCGGTGAAGCCTGGCGCAAGGATGTTCCGCACCACCCACGGCGCGAAAACGGCGGCCAACGCGCCCACCAACACCAACACGAGCGTCACCAGGTTGGCCATCGCGGATGCCAGCTTCCAACCGCGAGAACGTTCTCCACGGGTCAACAGGTGAGTGAAGGTGGGAATGAAGGCTGATGCCAGCGCCCCGCCGGCCACCAGCTGATAGAGAATGTCGGGGAATTTATTGGCAGCGTTAAAGGCGTCATACTCCGCGCCTGTGCCAAACTTCCAAGTGATCAACATCCCCGCCACCAGGCTGAACAGCTGCCCGATGATGAACGCGAACATGATCGTCCCAGACGCCCTGGCGATCTGCCGGTTGGCGCTTTCAGGTGGGGGTGTGGTGGAATCCATAATCTGGATTATACCCTCACCTTCCACGACGGGTCGGGGTAAAGGCGGAGGTCAGATCGGTTTTTCGGGTTATACTTAAACTATTAAAAGCATAGACCGTTGAAAGGAAGAAACCATGCGAACCGAAAATGATACTCAGGCTGAAGACCAACCCGTCGAAGAGGTCGTGGAGACCCAAAATTCGATCAAAGAATCACAACCCGCCGCCAAGAAGGGGATCATTGACCGCTCCCTTCCGTGGGTGATCGTGGCCATCGTCTTCTTTTTGGCCGGCGCCCTCGTGACCTATTTCGCCCTTTACCAACCCAAAGTAGGCGAACTTACTTTTGCCCAGTCCGAGTTGGTCACCGCAGCAGAAAACGCCGCTGCGCTCCAGGGTCAGGTTGACACGGCTCAAAGTGAGTTAACCACCGTGCAAGCCGAACTTACCGCCGCGCAGACCACCATTACCGAACAAACCGCCGCCCTGGCCAAATCCGACCAGTTCCTGCTGATTTACAAATTCCAGGCGGACGTCAACGCCGCCCGCGCAACCCTCTCCAAACTAGACCCAGCCTCTTCACGTCAAGCGCTCAGTTTCGTCTCATCTGACCTGGTGGAACTTGAGAAGACCAACCTGGACCCTGAAGCCCTCTCCGGGTTTAAAGCCAAGATCGAAGAAGCCAACGCTCACCTGGAAAGCGACCCGCAAAAAAGCTTGGACGCGCTCGAAACTTTATATTCCAACCTGCTGCTCTTGATCAGTAATCTTCAATAATCAACTACGATTTAAAAAAGACCTGGCAGGAGTTGACTCACCTGCCAGGTCTTTGATATAAGAAATAGAGTGTTAAATCTTTGAGTCGCTTGTAATCTGGACGATCTTCTGCAGCACATCCGCGTGACTGGCCCCCATGCTCATCGTAAACGATCCGACAACCAGGTTTTGCACGGGTTTGGGTAAACTGGCCCTGAATTGCGCCACGTTATCGTCGCTTCCGGCGAGCATGATCTTTTTTACATGGTGCGTCTGAAAGAACTTCACCGCGAAATCGCGGCTGTGGCGCAGATTGCGGTCGATGATCTCATCTTGTTTTCGAGAGCCGTCAAACGAACCGCCGCGCAATCCGTGTGCGGATGTGGAGCTCCCGGATTTGACATGCTTGACTTCCGCGCCCAGAACGCCCTCCTGTTCCATTAACTCTCCCATCACAAAGTGGAAAAGTCGCGCACCCTGCCGGTCTACCAACGCCACCCCTAAATCATTCACATCTTGAAGCAGGTCTTGCAGCGGCTCGATCTGCGCCTTGGAAGCGATCTTGATAAAATCCTTGACCGGCGTGGAAAGCGTGATGTGTTCAAAAAAATTGGCCGGAGCGCAAGAAAATACCGCCACCGCGCGACCTGACCAATCGTAAACGTGATTAAAGAACTCTTCAATTTTTAGGGTGTCTTTTTCGAGAGGTAATTCTTTCAACATGTTGCGCAAACGAAGCCGGTGCGATTCCGCGTTGCCCATGGACGGCTCTGTATTCAGGTACAGGCTGACCACCGGGTCAACCGAGGAAAAATCCTCGATCTTCCGCAAGTTTGTTTCCGTAAACATGAAAACCTCCTCTATTGATAAAGAACCGTCCGTCCTTATGGACGTTTACCGAGGGTTACAGTGACCTCCATTTCTTCACCATCTCTGATCACAGTCAAAACGACCTGGTCACCGGGAGACCGGTTTGTAAAAATGTAACTGATCAGGTCGCCATACACTTTAACGGGTCTGCCATCCACGGCGATGATCAGGTCACCACCCGCCCCCAGGTTCGGGATGCTGGTGGGGGTATGGGCGCCGATTAGCCCAGCGAGTTCAGCGGGGCCGCCCGCCGTGATGCTGGTTACGTACGCGCCGGTCGTGCGCGTTAATCCGAGTTCCTGCCATACATCCAGGGTGTAATCTGTAGGAGAAGCAGAGATACCCAGGTACGGATAATCATAGGTTTCGCCCAGCACAAGGGTGGGCGCCACGCGTTTGACAATGTTGATCGAAATGGCAAATCCGATGCCGCTATTGACGGGTTCACCTTCCGCGGTGGTGCCGGTGGTACGGATGGCGCGATTGATACCAATGACCTCGCCATCCAGATTCAACAACGGTCCGCCGGAGTTGCCGGGGTTGATGGCCGCGTCTGTTTGAATAATGTCGCCGGCGGTGAAAGAGGATTGATCCGAGGCTGTGCGGATGGAATCGAGGATGCGCCCCTTGGCGCTGACGATGCCGAGGGTCATGGTATTCGACAATCTGAAGGGGTTGCCAATGGCCACCACCATTTGGCCAACCTTGAGTTCATCTGAATCACCCAACCTCAAGGGGAAAAGTTCACTCTCAGGAACACTGACTTTCACCACGGCGATATCTGAATCAAGGTCGGTGCCCACCACATCCCCCATTACTTTTAATCCGCTGGGGAAGTCCACTTCCACATTAGTGGCGCCTTCGACGACATGATAATTGGTCAGGATGTTGCCGAGTTTGTCGTACACAAATCCAGACCCTGAACCTCCGCCCTGGCTGGTGACGGTAATGATCGAGACCACCCCCGGGTTCACCTGCTCATAAATGGAAGTGAGCGCCGCGTCAGTATCCGCGACGGGCTGGGCCGGGTTGATGATTTGGGGGATGGGGGCCGATTGAACGGTCGCCAGGGCTTCCTGGGCTTTATCCGTGGCGGCGCCAAGATCAAAATTCGGAGTGAGTTGACAGGCCAGAAGTGCCAAAACAAAGAGTGTAGCGATGCCAATCGTGATGATTTTTTTCATTTTTTCCTCCGTGCATACCTATAAGGATTTCAATTCCTCGAATAGTTTTCGTTGGTTGTCGGTTAATTTCTTGGGTAAATCCACCTTGATCACCACGAAAAGGTCACCAAAGGTTTGGTGATCTTTCACTTTGGGCAACCCCCGGCCCGCGAGGCGGATTTTTTGCCCGGGTTGCGTTCCAGCCGGGATGGTCAGGCGCACTTCGCCTGAAAGTGTGGAGAAGGTCACCGTGCCACCCAAAATCGCTGTATAAAGGTCAACCCGCACTTCACTGGTGAGGTCATTACCCTGCACCTTGAAACGCGCGTCCGGTAACACCTCGATGATCAGATGGATGTCGGATTTTGCACCAGTCGCGGTTGGCACAGCCCCGGCAACCCGAACCTTGGTGCCTGAAACGGAACCGGCCGGGATCTTGACCTCGATCTTGCGATCCCCGATCATAAACTGACGCTGGGTCCCGCGGTAAGCCTCATCCAGGGTGATCTGCACTTTTTGTTCGATCACCTGAACCCTGGCAGGTTGCCGGGATTGGGGGCGACCTCCCATGGGCATTCCGCCAAAAATTGCGCTGAAGAAATCAGAAAACCCGCCAAAACCGTCACCGAAGCCGCCTGTGTCCACGTTTTGGCCACCGCGACCCTGGTTTGTAGCCCATTCATTCCAATTAAAGCCACCCCGGCCGCCCTGGTTTTGCCATTGCGAATAAGAGGCACCCAACTGGTCATAGCGTTCCCGTTTTTTGGGATCGCTCAACACTTCGTAGGCTTCATTAATATCTTTGAATTTTTCTTCGGCCTGTTTGTTGCCCCGATTCTGGTCAGGGTGGTATTTCATCGCCAGCTTGCGATAGGTTTTTTTGATCACCTCTTGCGAAGCGTCGCGTTCGACGCCCAACACTTTGTAATAATCCTTATATTCCATAATGGTATTGTATGCTTATTAAAATTAGAATGTCAATAGAATTTTGCGGGATTTTGTAGAAGTTTGATTAACTATTTCGTTTTACAGCAGCGAGAAAATCTTTGACAGAAGATACCGCGCCTTCCAAACTGTTGTAACTTCGTAAAGTCAAATTAGGGTCAGGGTTACCAGTCAGGATCATTGAAACTTTACGGCCAGCCTTATGACAGCAAAAAACGGGCTTACCCAGGGATAAGGCGTAGGCGATCTCGTATCCCACACCGTGTGAAGGGGATGTCACTTCAGCCACCACGACATCACACTCGCGCAGCCAGTTCATGTCTCGCTCGAAGATCTCGGCAGGGTTCACCACTTTTTCCATTTCCATCACCTCGGGGCTGGAGAGGTGCGCGGTGGGCACTTCGTGGCCCATATCCAGCATGGCTTGGACGATTGCCTGATACACGTCTTCCTCGGCTCTGCCACCAGTGATGGAACATGAAAAATAAATGTTCATGCGATCTCCCTTATCTTCTACTTGGCACGACTTATGCAACATCATTTCTACCCGGACTTGCTTGACGGTGCTTTAACGATATGCTACCATTTGCAAGATCAGCCAATCGTAACATAAAGCATCTTAACTGAGGCGAGCCCCAAACCGTAAACGGACGAAGGAGTATTCACATGAAAAAGAGAATCTTTGGGTTAGTGGTCGTTTTATTGGCGGTCAGTTTCTTGTTTACCGCCTGCCAACGGCCCGCCTCTGTTTCACCCACCACAGCCCCTGTTGCCACAGACAGCGAGATCCCATTCCCGGTCGCCACGCAACCGCAGATCATGGTGGATATTCTAAAATCGACCCAAACCGCGGCGGCGCTAAATACGCACACCACCGAAACCTCTCCGATTTTAAAGACGAGCACGCCAGCCTTTACATTTAATACGCCCATGGCAAACACCACCCCTGCGGTGGGTGGTGAAACCACGCCCATGGCGGGCGTCACCGCTTCCCCGGCAGCCCTTACCACCCCGATTCCAACCAAGATCGCCTACCCGACCCCCACACCCGGACACCCGGCCACCTACGTCATCCAAGCTGGAGAGTTCCCCTGGTGTCTCGCCCGGCGCTTCAATGTTAATATTTCAGACCTGCTCAACCAAAACGGAATGTCCGTCGATTCCCGTCCCGCGATCGGCACTACTTTAAAGATCCCCGCCTCGGGCAGTTTTGACGGCGCCCGCGCCCTTAAGACCCACCCGACCACCTACACCGTCCTGGCCGGAGACACGATGGGCAAGATCGCCTGCTCATTCGGCGATGCTGACCCCAACACGATCAACGCTGCCAACAGCCTCACCGCCGGCGCGGCTTTGACTCCTGGTCAGATACTGCAAATCCCATAATTTTCTCTTTATGAACTTTAACTGGCGGGTTCATCACCCGCCAGTATAATTTAACAAAGGAACAAGACCATGTCCACACAAATAAATGCCGGTAAAACCGTCTATGCAAGCAGCCTTTTTGAGGTCAAACATATTGAAGTTGTTCTTCCCGATGGCAGCCATAAAACCTATGAATTGATCGAGATCCAGAGCGCGGTCACAATATTGCCCCTCGACGAAGACAATAATGTCTTCTTCGTTGAGCAATTCCGCATCGGCGCTAATAAAACCTTGCTTGAATTACCCGCCGGTAAAATGGAGCACGGCGAAGCGCCCAACCTGACAGCCCAACGGGAACTGCGCGAAGAGACCGGTATGGACGCCGGGAAAATCACGCCGCTCGGTAACTTTTATATGACCCCAGGATATGCCAGTGAATACATGTATTCTTTTTTGGCGACTGGCCTGTTTCCCTCCCCGCTGACCCCCGACGCGGACGAGTTCCTCAACGTCAGGAAAATACCTCTTGAAAAAGTAATGCAAATGGTGGATTCTGGTGAATTTGAAGACGGTAAGACCCTCGCCGCTCTCATGCTCGCCCGAAATCACCTCAATCAATAATTTTCATTTTTAGGGGGTTATTTCTTTTAATTCATAAGCGTTCATTTGTGAATTTTATTTCCGTTGGTCGAAATAATTAGGTTTATAATGTATGAACAACTGCCTTGCGAATCAGGGGTTTTTTTTGCCCCTTACCCTTTTTAATTGGAGTGAACAATGAAACGAGAAATGATCACGATCGATGCAAACGAGGCGGTGGCCAGTGTTGCCTATCGCCTGGCCGAGGTGG
>CAZUXF010000032.1:0-10194 GCA_964624535.1 uncultured Anaerolinea sp.
AGGGAGGCCTTGAGCGCTGCAGCGTGAGCGCGCCATGTGGCGGCCCGCACCATCGCTGCCCACGCGCTTTCGATTTACGGCGACCACTCAGACGTAATGGCCGCGCGCCAGACGGGTTTTGCCCTGCTAGCCTCAGACGCCGTCCAGACCGCCCAAGACCAGGCTTTGATCGCCAACGCAGCCTCCTTGGAAGCCCGGGTGCCCTTCGTGCATTTCTTTGACGGTTTCCGCACCTCCGCTGAAGTGAACAAGATCGAAAAGATCGAAGATGAGACCATCCGCGGGATGATCAATGAGGATTTCATCACCGAGATTCGCCAGCGCGCCATGTCTCCTGAACATCCCTCGATTCGCGGCACCGCCCAGAATCCGGATGTCTACTTCCAGGCGCGCGAAACCTGCAACACTTTTTATGAAAAAACACCGGCCATAGTTCAGAAATGCATGGACCAGTTCGCCAAGGCGACCGGCCGAGCCTATCACCTCTTCGATTACACCGGCCCCGCCGACGCGACTGAAGTGATCATCCTGATGGGCTCTGGCGCAGAAGCCGCCGAAGAGACAGTCAAGTTCCTAAACAAACAAGGCCGCAAAGTCGGCGTGATCAATGTGCGGTTATTCCGACCGTTCTCGGTGGAACATTTCATCAAGGCTATCCCCGCCACGGTCAAAACCCTGGCCGTGTTGGATCGCACCAAGGAACCTGGCTCGGTGGGCGAACCCCTTTACCAGGATGTGGTTACGGCCATCAACGAAGGTCTCACCGCTGGTACGACTTCCTTTAAAGTGTCACCACGCGTTATCGGTGGCAGATACGGGCTTTCCTCCAAGGAATTTACGCCTGCAATGATCAAAGGCATCTTTGATGAAATGGTTAAGGAATTCCCCAAAAATCATTTCACCATTGGCATCAATGATGATGTTACCCACACCAGCCTGTCTTATGACGGACACTTCTCCATCGCCAACCCCAAAACCGTGCGCTGCGTCTTCTTTGGTCTGGGTTCTGATGGCACCGTGGGCGCCAACAAGAACTCCATCAAAATTATCGGCGAAGACACCCCCAATGACGCCCAGGGTTTCTTCTACTACGACTCCAAAAAATCCGGGTCAGTCACCATCTCACACCTGCGTTTTGGGCCTGAGCCGATTCGCGCTCCTTACCTGATCGAATATGGCGACGCCAGTTTCGTGGCCTGTCACCAATTCTCCTTCCTCGAGTGGCTCGACATGCTGAAATACGCCGCTCACGGGGCGGTCTTCCTGCTAAATAGTGTCTACGATCTCGACGAGGTCTGGGATAAACTCCCCGTCGAAGTTCAACAAGATGTGATCGACAAAAAATTGAAGTTCTACATGATCAACGCCAACGAAGTGGCGGCTAAAACCGGCATGGGTGGACGCGTGAATACGATCATGCAGACCGCATTCTTCGCCATCAGTGGTGTTTTGCCCCGAGACGAAGCCATTGACCAGATCAAGAAATCGATCAAGAAAACGTACGGCAAACGCGGCGAAGCCGTGGTTAAGCAGAATTTTGACGCTGTGGATCAAACCCTCGCAAATCTCTTTGAGGTGAAAGTTCCCGCGGCGGCCACCAGCAAGATCTCCCGCCGTCCGGCAGTGCCCGCTGAAGCCCCAGAATTCGTGGTGGACGTGCTCGGCCCGATCATCGCTTTCAAGGGTGACCAGTTACCCGTCAGCGCTTTCCCCGTGGATGGTGTCTTCCCCGTAGGCACGACCAAATGGGAAAAACGCAACATCGCCCTCGAGATCCCGGTCTGGGAATCCGACCTTTGCATCCAATGTGGAAAATGCGCCTTCGTTTGTCCACATGCCGTCATCCGCGAGAAAGTCTACGATCCCGCCCTGCTCGCTGGCGCGCCGGAAACCTTCAAATCGATCGATGCCAAGTTCAAAGAACTTCCGGGGATGAAGTTCACCATCCAGGTTTCTCCCGAAGATTGTACAGGCTGCAGCCTGTGTGTGGAAAACTGCCCCGCCAAAGACAAGACCAACCCGCTGCGCAAGGCGATCAACATGTCACCGCAACTCCCTCTTCGCGAAACTGAATCCAAAAACTGGGATTTCTTCCTCTCCCTGCCCGCGCCCGACCCCGATCTCTTCCAGCCCACGTCGGTCAAGAATTCACAGTTAATCGAGCCGTTGTTCGAGTTTTCAGGTGCCTGCGCTGGCTGTGGCGAGACTCCCTACATTAAACTGGTGACCCAGCTATTCGGAGACAGGCTTGTGGTGGCGAACGCCACCGGTTGTTCCTCCATCTATGGCGGCAACCTGCCCACCACCCCCTGGACGGTCAACAACCAGGGTCGCGGCCCGGCCTGGGCAAATTCGCTCTTTGAAGATAACGCTGAATTTGGTCTGGGAATGCGCCTGACCCTTGACAAACAAAACGAATTCGCGCGTGAACTGGTTGCCGGCATGGGCGCAGACCTGGGCGACAACCTGGTTGCAGAACTGCTCAACGCCGACCAATCCACCGGAACCGGCATCCGCGAGCAGCGCAAGCGTGTGGACGCTCTCAAGCTCAAACTTGAAAAAAACAAGAATCCCTCCGCAAAAATGCTGCAAGGCATCGCCGATTCATTGGTGAAGAAGAGCGTCTGGATCATCGGTGGAGACGGCTGGGCGTATGACATCGGTTACGGCGGACTGGATCATGTTCTCAACAGTGGCCGCAATGTAAACATACTGGTATTGGATACGGAAGTTTATTCCAACACCGGCGGGCAAAGCTCCAAATCGACCCCGCTGGCGGCCGTGGCTAAATTCTCAGCCAAGGGCAAAGGCCTGGGCAAGAAAGACCTCGGTTTGATGGCCATGTCTTATGGCTACGTCTATGTCGCTAATGTCGCCATGGGCGCCAATGACCAGCAAACCTTGAAAGCCTTCCTCGAGGCCGAAGCCTATGATGGACCTTCCTTGATCATCGCTTACAGCCACTGCATCGCTCACGGCATTGATATGTCCAAGGGGCTCGAGCAGCAGAAATTGATCACCCAAACAGGATTGTGGCCGCTCTATCGATACAACCCGACCCTGCCTGATGAGGGAAAGAACCCACTGCAGCTCGACAGCCGTGAACCCTCCGTGGCGGTAAAAGATTACGCATACAATGAAACCCGTTACCGCATGCTTGTGCAAAGTGACGAAGCCCGCGCCGAGATGTTAATGAATGAAGCCGGTGAGTTCGCCCAGCGAAAATGGGAACTCTACAAACAAATGGCTGCCATGGCTTACACGAAGCCTGGCGAAACCGCCGAGTAAATAATTAGTCGATTAAAAACTGACAGGGCTACTCTCTGTCAGTTTTTTTATTCCTCACAGGAGGTCGGATCACAATCCTAACTCGCGGAAGATTTCAATTCAGTTCTTGACAAACCAATCAGTCGTTGTATCATGGTAAATAAGATAATTTTTGTATGATTTTATACGGAGGTTAAAATGGCAAGAGTAGTGCATTTCGAATTACCCACCACGAATATTGACAAAAGCAAACAGTTTTATGAACGTGTTTTTGGATGGAAACTTGAAAAATACGGGGGACCCGTGGATTACATGCTAGTGATGACCGGTGACTCGAAAACCCCAGGCATCGACGGTGGCTTGGGCGGCGCAGCCAACGAATTCAAAGCCACAGTAAACACCCTCGAAGTGGAAGACTTAGATCAAACCTTAAAACAGGTGGTCGAGAACGGTGGGGAGATCGTGATGCCAAAGGATGAAATTCCAACCGTTGGATTCCTCGCGTATATTCGCGAGCCGGGAGGGGCGATTTTAGGCTTGATGCAGCCCCTGCCTGGCACGAGGATGTAAATAAATGCATACAAAAAAAAGGAACCTAAAACAGGTTCCTTTTTTTAAATTTCGATACGACTATCGGGTTGGTTCGTCCATCATCGGCTCGTTTTTCTTCTGGCGATAGACGATGCGTCCGCGAGTGAGATCGTAAGGGCTCATCTCAACTTTCACATGGTCGCCGAGCAGAATGCGAATGTAGTATCTGCGCATGCGGCCAGAAAGATAAGCCAGAACGACATGGCCGTTTTCCAGCTTTACCCTGAATTGTGTTCCGGGCAGGGCTTCGATAATCTCACCCTCAACCTGGATCTTGTCTTCTTCTTTGGCCATATTCCTCCTGACCAGCCGACCGGGTTTCTTGCTTATTACCGGTCCGCGCTACTATTCGCCAACCTTGGTAAATTGGCGGCGTTTGATGCGGCGGATCGCTTTCTTCTTTTCCACTCTGCGAAGTTCGCTCTTTGAAACAAACCAGCGCTTCTTGCGAATCGTGCTGAGCACACCACTTTTCACAACTTTTTTGCGAAAGCGTTTCAGCAGGGAATCTTGTGATTCATTCGGACGTAAAACAACTGAAGCCATTGGTTTTCTCACCTCCCTTCGCGAGGGGATTTTAAAAAATATACCGCGCGGTTGCGCGGATGAGAGACAAACGTCAAGAAAAACTTTTGGCGATCCAGAAGGGTTTCCAATCACCTCGACATTTCTTTGATTTGCGACTCAAACGCGAGAACCAAGCATTATTATAACCCGAAAAGCCCAAAAAAACCACTCCTCGCTTATCGCTGGATGAAAGGATCAGAAAAATCATTTGTCATATTTATACACGGATTAAATCCACGTTGATTTCGGAAAATATTTCGTTACAATAGTGATGAGGAAAAATCGTTTTTTCTCACATTATTTAGAAGGAGAGAATAGATGAAAAAGAAGTTACTCGTAGTTGTACCTCTGTTTCTCGTCTTGAGCATGATCCTGGCTGCCTGCGCACCCGCTGCCGCCACCGAAGCTCCTGCCGTTGTTGGAACAGAAGCCCCCGTCGCCACCGAAGCTGTTGCCGCTGTTGAATACAAACTGGCAGCCATCTTCCCCGGCGTCATCACCGATGCAGACTACAACACCCTGGCCTACATTGGCGTCAGCGAAGTCACCCGCACCTTGGGCATCGAGTCAACCTACTCTGAGAGTGTTGCCGTGCCTGATGTCGACCGTGTCATGCGCGAATACATCGACCTTGGCTACAACGTGATCTGGACCCATGGTGGTCAGTTCGTCAATCAGACCGTTGAACTTGCCAAAGCCTTCCCCGATGTCATTTTCATCGCTGAAGGTGATGCTGCCGTTGCTGAACCCCCTGCCAATCTCTGGTTCATTGACCGCAACTTCCAGGTCGGCTACTACGGTATTGCCTCCGCCGCTGCCCTTGCCACCAAAACCGGCAAGATCGCTTACCTGGGCGGACAAGCTTTGCCCTTCTCTTACCAGGAAGTTCACGCTGTGCAGCAAGCCCTCGCCGACCTCGGCTCTGATGTCGAGCTCGTCTATGTTTGGACCGGCGATTTCAATGATCCCACCAAAGCCCGCCAGACCGCCGATGCTTTGATCGGTCAGGGTGTGGATGTGATCATGAGCAGCCTCAACCTCGGCGTTTACGGTGTCTTCGAAGCCGCCAAAGCTGTTGCTGACAAACAGATCCTCGTCACCGTCAAATACACCGACAAGACCAGCTACGCTCCCGCCAACTACGTCTCTTCCGTCATCTATGATTTCGCTGGACCCCTCCAGGACATCATGACCCGGATCCAGGCTGGCGAAATGGGTGGATACTATCCCCTCGGATTCGATACCGGCGTTGAAGTTCAACTGCCCCTCAAGAACGTCGATCCTGCTGTTCAGACCGCCGTTGAAGAGATCGTTCAAAAAGTGGTTGATGGAACCATCACTGTTGTCGAAGACAGCACCGAGATCGTTGCTCAATAATTCGCGTCTGTAATTCGATCTAACCATAAAACTTCCGGGGAGAAGGTGATGAAGCACCCTTTATACCTTCCCTCGGAAGTTTTCAAAATCCAGATTACAGGATGATTCAATGGAACAATCAGCCATCTTACAAATGCAAGGGGTCAACAAAAATTTTGACCGAGTTGTCGCCCTCAGCAATGTGAATTTCGAGCTTTATCACAACGAAATTCTCGGCCTCCTGGGCGGAAATGGCGCTGGCAAGACCACCTTAATGAATATCCTTTTCGGTCTTTACAAAATGGACTCCGGAAAGGTTTTATTAAACAACGAGCCAGTCACCATCCTTTCACCGCGCGATGCCCTTCATAAAGGCATCGGCATGGTTCACCAACACTTTCTGCAGATCAACAATTACACCGTCATTGAAAATATCGTCCTTGGTTCAAAAGTTTCACGCCCTTTAACGGCAAACTATAAAGCTGAAGAAGCAGTAGTCGAAAAGTTGTGTAAACAATTTGGACTTGAAATCGATCTTTCTGCCCGCATCGAAACCCTACCCATGGGAACGCGCCAGAAAGTTGAAATCTTAAAAGCGCTCTACCGCGGGGTTAAGGTTTTAATCCTTGACGAACCCACAACCAACCTCATCCCCCAAGAAGTGGATTCTCTCTTCCAAACCCTGAAGATCATGGTGAAAGAAGGGCTTAGCATCGTCTTCATCACCCATAAACTTCGCGAGGTTCTCTCGGTGTGCGATCGCATCTCCGTGTTGCGCGAAGGAAAAAACGTGATCAGCCTAACGCGCAAGGATGCCAGTGATGACATGCTGGTGCGCGCCATGGTTGGCGAGGGCATGGATCTGAACAAGAGTGTTATCTTCTCTCAAGACAAGACCCGCGAAGGAAAGATCGACAAGCCGGTCTTAATGACCTTGAAGAACATTAACCGCATCAGCGCTGAAAAAACCCAAACCCTGACCGATGTGAATTTCGAAATTCACGAAGGCGAGATCTTTGGTGTGGCTGGCGTAGCCGGAAACGGACAGCGCGAGCTTGCCGAAGTGGTCATGGCCATCCAATCCGCTAGTAATGGGTCGATCAAACTGCACGAAGAAGACATCACCACCGTTGACACCAAGAACCGCATCGCCAAGGGTTTCGTCTATATTCCAGAAGACCGTCTCGCGGATGGGTTTTTGAACAAGGTCAGCGTAGCTTATAACCTGATCCTGGGCTACCACCACTTGGAACCCTATAGCAAGAATGGCATCATCAGTTGGAAAAATGTCAAAGAAAGTTCCAAACAGATGATCAGCGAATACAACATCAAGACCACCGGTCCTGATGAAGCAGGCGGCAACCTTTCTGGAGGCAACATCCAGCGTGTCATGATTGCCCGTGCCTTCTCACAACCTTCCAAACTCATGCTGGCGCACAATCCCACCCGTGGTTTGGATATCCCCTCCATGGACTTCGTTTACAAGAAAATTTTTGAACACGCCGCAACCGGCATGGCTGCCCTGGTGATCTCTGAAGACCTGGACGAATTGCTGCTGATTTGTGACCGCATTGCTGTGATGTACCGCGGCAAGATCGTCGGCATTCTACCTCGTGAAAAATTCGAGAAGTATGAGATCGGCCGATTAATGAGCGGTTACGAACAATCCAGCGAAGAAACCGGGGAAAGGAAATAGACAATGACCCAAATCAAGAAATTCCTACCCTACTTCATCGCGGTAGTGGCCGCCTTCGTAGCAGCCGGCATTTTCATTGCCGCTCTTGATTTCAACCCTTTCAAGGCTTACGAAACCATCTTCTTTACTTCTTTCAGAACACCAAACGGGTTCATCCAAACACTGCTAAAGTGGGTGCCCCTGACCCTCCTCGCCCTTGCCTTTACCGTTCCACTTTCATCGGGCAAGTTTAACATCGGTGCCGAAGGTCAAATGATCGTGGGCGCCATTGGTGCGGCGGCCGTGGGTATCACCTTGGCTGACCTTCCCCCTGCCATCCTGATCCCGCTCGTCATATTGGCGGGTATGGCGGCTGGAGCTCTCTGGGGTTTGATCTCGGCTTGGCTGCTTTACCAGTTCAATATCAACGAGATCCTCACCACAGTGTTGTTGAACTTCGTTTCGTTCGCGCTGATCGACTACGTGGCCACTGGCCCATGGCGCGACCCTGCTGCAGGTCACCCCACCACGATCGCCATCGGTGAAAATGGTTTTCTGCCGATGTTGATCAACCAACCGCCACTGCACATCGGTGTGATCCTGGCGTTGCTCGCCGCGATCCTGGTGTATTTGTACACCAACAAAACCACGGCCGGTTACGAACTGGTGGTTACGGGTGCCAACCCGCGCGCATCCAAAGTGCACGGCATCAACATCCGCCAAATGTTCCTCTTCTCGATGATCATCGGAGCAGCTCTCGCAGGTCTCGCGGGCGCCATTGAAGTTTCTGGCACGCAACACCGCTTGATTGAGGGTTTACATTCCAACTTCCCCACTCTGGGCTTGATCATCGGTTTGATCGCGCGTGGTAAGAATCAGGCTGTGCCATTTGTCGCTTTCTTCATCGCGATTCTTGAGGTTGGCGCCAGCGCCATGCAACGCACCCTGCTCATCCCCGTGCAGGTGGTGTTGATCATGGAGGCTTTGATCCTCATCTTCATCTTGCTCTCGGATCTCATCAGGAGGCGTCAAAAATGAGCGGTATCGAAATCTTTTTGACCGATTTTCTAAAACTAACATTCCTGTCTATGGTGCCCTTTGTATTGGCAGGTCAGGGAACCATGCTGGGAGGCCGTACAGGCGTCTTTAACGTAGCTCAAGAGGGCATCATGCTCACTGGCGCTGCCGTTGGCTTCTTGGTGGGTTATCTCGCCAACAGTGTCTTGATGGGCGTCCTTGCTGCCATGCTTGTCGGTGGCCTTTTCGGGTTGATCCTGGCTTATTTCACCACAACCTTGAAAATGGACCAGTTTGTGGTTGGTCTGGCTTTGTTCTTCACCGGCCTGGGTTTGTCTTCATTGCTTCCGAAACTGGCACTGGGCGTCACCCTGACCCCTCCGCTGATCCCCACCCTGCCTGACATCGCCATTCCGTTGTTGAGCAAGATTCCCTTCATCGGCCCGATCCTCTTCAAACAAAACATCCTGGTTTACTCCTCGGTGATCATTTCTGTTGCGCTTTGGTACATTCTCTTCCGCACGAACCTGGGCTTACGACTGCGCTCGGTCGGTGAGAACCCCAAAGCCGCGGATAGCCTGGGCATCAACGTGGTGCGCTACCGCTACCTCACCAGCATCATCGGCGGTATGTTTATCGGCCTGGCTGGCGCGTACTTGCCCATGGTTTACACAGGCACCTTCACAGACCTGATGGTCAAGGGTCGCGGATGGTTGGCGATCGCACTCACCTTCTTTGGTGGTTGGAGCCCATTGCCGATCATGTTTGGTTCGCTCTTCTTCGCCGGTGTAGAAGTGCTCTCTTACCGTATGCAGGTTGGCGGATCATTGATCCCCTATCAGTTCTTGATCATGCTGCCTTATGTGGCCACCATCGTAGTAATGATCTTCACGTTTGGAAAGGCAAAGGTGCCGGGTTTCCTGGGTCAAAACTACGACCGGGAACGCCGCACGTTGTAACTGGAACGCACACCTCGAATGTAAAAAGCCCCTTGGGAACTCCCAAGGGGCTTTTATTATCGTGAAACAAATCGTTGACTGCAGGAAGGATCAATGTCTGTTCTTTTGGGACACACTGGTACCTTATGTCTCGAAACCTTATTGTCTCAAGTTGAGAGAGGTTTGGATACTCTAATGACTCATTAGAATGGGATCAAAAAGGCCACGCCATGGGTTACTACAACGCTAACACCGGCCGCCTAAAGACTCAAACACCCATTACTTTATCATATTCAAATGTGTTCAAAAGAACCCCTATAAACTCCAACGAGTAATCGATTGTGACTGATCCTTTGACATGGGTATTTGTCCGTCTGTCAGGACCAGGGCGCTTGTGAGTTCCACGCAGAGCGTAAGATTGCAAGGGGAAATCCTAAACAAATGCAGCTAAGGTAATAATACCGGTAGGTGCTTAAAACAAAACAACCCTGGAAAAATCCAAGGTTATTTCATGTTGGTAAGAAAAGAAAAAAGTCTCTTGGCAACGACCTACTCTCCCAGGAAGTCGCCCTCCAAGTACCATCGGCGCTGACAGCCTTAACGACCGGGTTCGAGATGTAACCGGGTGTACCACTGTCGCTCCAGTCACCAAGAGACTTTATTTCACATGTTAAGTTTACCAAATTTCATGAATAGTATGTAGTCCTCAAAAGAGTGCCGAGTTCCCCGCACCATATGAAGAAGCCCTCGATCATTAGTACGGATAAGCTAAACGCATTGCTA
>CAZUXF010000033.1:0-7405 GCA_964624535.1 uncultured Anaerolinea sp.
GCCACCCCTGACATGATGGCCAAAGTCGGCAAGCTCGGACGTGTTCTGGGGCCCCGCTCTTTGATGCCGAACCCCAAAGCCGGCACCGTTTGCGCCCCCGAAGATCTGCCCCGTGTGATCAACGAAGCCAAGGCTGGCCGTGTGGAGTTCCGTCTCGACAAGACCGCCAATATCCATGTGCCCATTGGCAAGGCATCTTTCTCTGAAGAAAAACTTTTCGAGAATTTCGCCGCCCTGCTCGAAGCCATCAAGAAGGCTCGCCCCACCGGCGCCAAAGGTATTTACATCCGCCGAGTGACCGTAGCCGCCACCATGGGACCCGGCGTCAAGGTCGATCCCTTGCAGGCTGTGACCATCGCCAGCGAATAGCTGTGGTATAATCTTCACCGTTGAAGAGCGATCTTCAACGTTTCACCGGAGAAAGCTGGTGCCCGAAAGGGCTTAATATCCCGCCGAGGTGGAGACTCTCAGTCGATCAACCCCCCAGCACTTTGGGGTCTCGAAAAAGTCTTTGCCTGGCAAAACCAGACAAAGACTTTTTTATCCTTAAAGGAAGGAGGTAGTTTTCATTGGCCTTTACAAAGAAAGAAAAGGGCGAAATGACCGCCCAATACGAAAAATGGTTAAGTGATAGTCAGGCTGTCTTTGTATTAACCTACAAAGCCATGACCATGAAAGAGATCGACGCGTTCCGTCACAAAGTCCGCGAGACCAACAGCGAAGTGCATCTTGTGAAAAACACACTGTTCACTCGCGCCCTGGCCGCGCAAGGGTTTGAAGCGGCACCGTTCCTTGAAGGCACATCCCTGGTTGGATTCGCTTTCAATGACGCGCCCGCTCTCGCGAAAGTCTTCACTGACGCGACCAAAGGCTCCGAAACCGTCAAAGTGAAAGGCGGTTACCTCGCCAAAGACTTGATCACTGACAAACAGATCAAAGCCCTTGCAGATTTGCCGCCGCTGCCCGTTATGCGCGCCACCCTGCTCGGAACCATCTCAGCCCCTGCGTCCAAATTGGTGCGTACGTTGGCTGAACCTGCCCGCTCTCTGGCGGCTGTCATCCAGGCTTATTCAGATAAAGCGGGCACCGCTGCCTGATTTGCCGTAGGAACCGGATAACGCATCCGGATTAATCAAATGAAACCTAATTTACGAAGGAGTAATTGAAATGGCTGATATGGAAAAAATTGTTGAGCAGTTGAGCAAACTCACTGTTCTCGAAGCTGCTGAACTCGTCAAGGCTTTGGAAGAAAAATGGGGCGTTTCTGCCGCCGCACCCGTGGCCATGGTTGCCGCTGGTGGAGCCGCTGGTGGCGCCGCCGCCGAACCCGTGGAAGAGAAGACCGAGTTCGATGTCGTCCTCAAGGACGCCGGCCCCAAGAAGATCGAAGTCATCAAGGTCATTCGCGCCCTCACCAACCTCGGACTCGTGGAAGCCAAAACCATGTCCGAAACCGCTGGCGCCAAAGTCCTCTCCGGTGTTGGCAAAGAAGCCGCCGCGGATGCCAAGGGTAAACTCGAAGCCGCTGGTGGCGTCGTAGAGCTTGCCTAGTTCCAGATCATGAGTATTGAAAACGGGAACTTGATAAAGGTTCCCGTTTTTTGTTTGGGTGTATGGGGTGTCGGTCGTATGGGTGTGCGGGCGTATGGATTACGGGCGTATGGCAATACGCCCCTACGTCAAAATTACCCGGCTACTGATTTGATCTGACGAATCACCAGCACGACCTTGCCCATGATGCGCAGACTTTTGGGGTCTTCCACGTAGATGGGGCTCATGTTGGGGTTGGCCGGCTGCAGGCGGATGCGCGTGGCTTCTTTGTAGAAATACTTGAGCGTGGTCTCGTCTTTGTCGTCAAGCCAGACGGCCACCATCTCGCCGTTGTTGGCGGTGACGGCTTTTTTCATCACCACGATGTCGCCGTCGTTGACCATGGCGTCGATCATCGAGTCGCCGTCCACTTCGAGGGCGAAGAGGTCGGTGGTGTCTCGCACCGGCAGCAGGCTGCGGGCGATATCCACGCTGGATTCGGCGTCGTAATAGTTGAGGTCGGTGGAGGGCATCGGCAGGGGCGCGCTGGCCACGATGCGGCCCGCGATAGGCACGCTGATCATGTCTGCAAGGGCGTTGCCGGCGCTGCGCAGGGCGTCACCCACCTTGACGGAGAGCGAATTTTCGCTGACCGGCTGCACCACGCGGATGCTGCGGGAGATGCGGTTCTCGCGCTCGATGTAGCCCATCTCAAGCAGCTGGTTTAAATAGTAATCCACCAGCGAGGTCGATTTGACGCTGATGCTGTCGCCGATCTGCCTGATGGAGGGGGAATATCCGTTGGCGTCCTGGAATTTGGTCAGGAATTCCATGATCTTGCGATGCCGCTCACTTAAACCCGGGTGTCTTTTCGCCATAACAGCCTCCTGAACCGATTATCGGTCATTTGTACTATTATCATACACGAACATACGTCCTATGTCAAGCGGTTATTTCTTTCTGCTGACACAAAGAATATGGATTTCAAGTTGAGTAATTGAATCGTTTATTGATCTGATGTTAAAATTATCAAATTTCCATCAGCAGGTTGGCCAGTTTCACTGTCTATGATTTGCCACTGACCGTTGAATTGCAGTCGTTCAAACTTGTCAAAATTTACAACTCTTATTCCGGCATCCCAGCGACGGAGGGCTTCAGCAGTCTCTTCGTCAATCATATTCGCTCGATAATAATCGGCGGTTTGCCCGAGTTCGATGTCTGCCAGTATGTAGCGTACCCGATCCTCATGAGTTGTGATGGGAGAAAAGGACAATAACTCTTGATTGATTGACGACCTAATGTAATTGGTCGTAAGGTTATTATAGGTACTCTCTTCGTATACCAATCCCATTCCACATACAAACCAGCTAGTTGCATCTATATGCGCGTGAGATGTCCCATCTATTCCATCTACTTCCGTAACTTCATTGATTGACTCAATTTTCAAAGCGGTAATCGTGCCAAAATTAGTTTCAATATCTTCGTAACCCATAACCGTTGAGGTCCATTTTTGGCTTACCGAACGGGGAACTTCCGATTGTTGAGTGCATGTCCCTTCCCAATTGTGGACCAGCCCGGGAGTAGGAGGTTGGGGGATGTACGCTCCAAAACCGTTTGCTGGATATGAGCAATAGTTGGAGACAGATGGATATTCATTGTCAGGAGTAAAAGAAGAAAGATCCATTTCATCCAAATGTATGTATTGATCAATTATGTGTGAATAAATCCTTTGATCTGAAGAAGCATTCAATTGCATGGTGTAGGTGCCAGGTTGGAATCTCCATGCCGCCAGCGGTCGGTCTTCACAGTCCGCGGGGGCTGATTCCGCTTCCCAGATGGGAGAGCTAATCTCACCAACTCCAAGTGTTTCAACAGCGGTGGGCAGCAATGTCTCTATGTTTTGCGGGTTGACCACCGGGCTCCAGGGAATTGCTGGTTCTGTCCCTTGCGTGAATGTGTTGCACCCCACAGTAAATATCAAAAGTAGTGTAAAACACAATCCGAAATACCAGAATCGAGTATGAAAATGGCGTGCGTCGCAGCGCATTTTGTTTTTCATAAAAATCTCCGGGTTAGAAACATAAGTAGATTATGGAAAGGAAGGATCGTTATTCCTAATTATTGCATAAACCTCTTTGAAAAAAACACCCAATAAAATGATTATCAATCTATATTTTCAACTCCCAAAACCCGACATCCAACCACTGGCCGAACTTGAACCCCACCTCGTGGAAGTGCGCCGCCTTGACGAAGCCCAGTCGTTCGTGCAACGCCACGGACGCTGGGTTGGGCAGGGTGATGCCGCCGATGACCGTGTGAAAGCCCCTGGCTTTCAATTCGTCGAGCAGCGCGCTGTAGAGGGTGGCGCCAAGCCCTTTGCCGCGGGCTTCGGGCGCCAGGTAAACCGTGCCCTCCACGCTGAAGCGGTAAGCCGCGCGGGTTCTAAATTGCGAGCCGTAGGCGTAACCCATGACCTTGCCGTCCACCTCGTCCACCAGGTAGGGGTAACCCGCTTCTAGGACCTTGGTGATTCGCGAAGCGATCTCCGCGCCGGTGACGGGAACCTCCTCGAAGGTGACCACCGTGTCGATGATGAAGGGGTTGTAGATGGCGGCGATGGCTTCCGCGTCGGCAAGGGTGGCGGTTCGGATCATGATTCCTCCAATTTTGGTTTTCGCGCGGCCAGGGCGAACCCGCCGCAGATGAACGAGATCAAAACGCCCGCCAGCGTTGCGAGCAGGTCAAAGGCGTCGATCGTGCCGCCGGTGAACTCCCAGGCGGTCACCCCGACCAGGCCGATCGCGGAAGCGAGCAAAAACAATCGCCTGGGTTGAATGGGGCGCTGCCGCCTTTGCAGGAACCACGCCAGCAGCAAGGTGATCGCGGCGGGCACGCCCAGCCCCGCGCCGAGATTGGGCAGCACGCCAAAGAGAAAGACGATTCCCTCGGGCGCGCTGATTAATCCCGGCCGCACCAGGCGGGTGAGCAGCACCAACCCCGCGCCTATCAAGGTCAATACCGCCAATAACCGTGTCTGTATTTTTGTCAGCATGTCCTCTACTATACTTTAAAATTAAAAAAATCAGGAGTGTTTTTGCACTCCTGATCCCTGATTCCTATTCACAGATTACTGCTCTTACGCTCTTGACGATTCTCGGCTCTCTACTCTCGATTCCCTGCTTTTCTCATCACAAACGCCACCCAATCCCCGGATCGGCGCGTATCCACCAGTGTCAGGCCGTGCTTCTCGCCGGAAGCCACCACGCCATCACCCTGTTCCTCGAGGATGCCGGCCAGGACGATCACCCCGCCGGGGCTCACCAGGTCGGCCATGCCGCCCTCAAACAAGCGGATCAACACCGGCGCAAGGATGTTTGCCAGCACCAGCGGTGCTTGCCTTAGTGAATAATCGCCCTGCCGAATCTCGTCCACTGAACCGGTGCCGCCTTCTGTGCGCTCGGCGACGCCATTGGCTGCGCAGGCTTCGAGGGTCGAACGCACGGATTCCTCATCAATGTCCACGGCCAGGGCGTGGCTGGCGCCCAGTTTGAGCGCCGCGATGGAAAGGATGCCCGATCCGCAGCCAACATCGATCACCGCCTGGCCTGGCAGGGTGTAATCCTCGACCAGTTCAAGGCACAGCTGGGTTGAGGGATGCGTGCCGGTGCCGAAGGCCATGCTGGGGTCGATCTTCACCGCCTGGCGGCTAAAATCGGTTTGTTCCACCCACGCCGGCAGAATGATCAACTTCTTGCCGATGGTGATGGGGTGATAATGCTTCTTCCAGGCCGCCATCCAGTTCTCGTCCGCGATCTCGCGGTACACCGGTTGGGGCAGCGGGCGAATGGCGTTCAAGTAAAAGAGCGCCTGTTCCAATTTGGCGCGCCGGTCTTCCAATTGGTCGTCAATCGAGAGGTAGCCGTAAACCTTCATCGGCCCGTAGGGCGTGCCCAGATCTTCGGCGTCGTTGTATTTCACGTTCTGTTCCACCACTACGCCGTTGGCGGCGAAGCGGTCCAGCACTTCAGCCACGGCTTCGGCCAGTTCGCCATCCACCGAGAGGGAGATCTCTAGCCATTTCGCGTTATCCACCCAGCACATCCTTTAACACGTCCAAAAAGCTTTTTTCCTGGGGTTTCACTTCCGTGCCCAGGGTGGCGGCCAGCTGTTCAAAAAGTTTGCGCTGGTCGGGGGTGAGCGTTTTGGGTACTTCCACGTTGACCACTACCAGTTGGTCGCCGCGGCCAGAGGAGCGCAGTACCGGGCTGCCCTTGCCGCGCATGGTGAACACTTTTCCGGGTTGCGTTCCGGCGGGGATGTTCAACTTGGTGGGTCCGTCCACGGTTGGCACGTCCAATTCGGAGCCGAGCACAGCCTGGGCGATATTCACATTCAAATTCAAAATGATGTCGTTGCCCTTGCGTTTGAAGAACTGGTGGGCTTTGACCTTGATCTCCATATAGAGATTGCCGGTTGGGCCGCCGTTCACGCCGGGCTGGCCTTCGCCGGCCAGACGGATCTGCGTGCCGGTATCCACGCCGCCGGGGATGGGCACGGTCTTTTTGACCGTCTTGCGTTCCAAACCGCGCCCTTTGCAGGTGTGACACGGGTTCGAGATGATCTCGCCGCGGCCAGCGCAGTTGGGGCAGGTGGCAACTTGCACCATGGAACCCAAAAAGGTTTGGCGCACCTGGCGCACTTCGCCTCGCCCACCGCAATTGCTGCATTTCACCGGGGTCGAGCCGGGTTCCGCGCCTTTGCCCTTGCAGGTTTCGCAGACTTCGTCTCGGGAGATCTCAATATCTTTCTCCACGCCGAAGATGGCTTCTTCAAAGGTCAGCACGGCGGTATAGCTGAGGTCCGCGCCGCGCCGGGGAGCGTTCTGGCGTTGGCGGCTGGCGCCGGTGGCGAAGCCGAAAAACTCGCCAAAGATGTCCGCGAAGTCCATGCTGCCCCAATCGGGCACACCACCAGCGCCGTTGACACCGGCGTGACCGAATTGGTCGTAAGCGCGGCGTTTGTCGGCGTCAGAAAGCACGGCGTAAGCTTCGTTGATCTCTTTGAATTTCTCTTCGGCGTCCGCTTCCTTGTTCACATCCGGGTGAAACTTGCGCGCCAGCGTCCGAAACGCGGATTTCAACTCCTCCGCGGACGCCGTGCGCGATACACCCAGGATCTCGTAATAATCTCGTTGAGTCGCCATTTCCGTTACCCTTTCAGGTCTGCGTTTTCAAAACCCGAAGGCGTTTTGAGTCACCAGGAATCAAAACGCCTATTATTTTCAACTTTTCTTGCTTGAAGCAAGGTTAGACGGACTTAAATTCACCGTCTACCACGTCACCAGCGTCACCGGCGGGAGGGGTTCCGCCGTCATTGGCAGCGCCGGGCTCGCCGGCAGGTTCTCCGGTGGGGGGGGTGCCGGCTTGCTGGTACATGCTGGCGCCAACCTTTTGGATGGTGGTCTGCAGTTTTTCGGTGGCGGTCTTCATCGCCGCGCTGTCGTCGTTGTTGATCACGGCTTTGACCGCTGCCACGTCATCTTCCACTTCCTTTTTAACTTCAGCAGGGATCTTGTCGCCGTTTTCCTTGAGCAGTTTCTCGGCGGTATAGACGGCGTTATCGGCGTTGTTGCGGTTCTCCACCAATTCCTTGCGCTTCTGGTCTTCCTCGGCGTGCGCCTCGGCTTCCTGTTTCATCTTCTGGATCTCAGACTCGCTCAATCCGCTGGATGCCGTAATGGTGATATGCTGGCTGCGGTTGGTGGCTTTATCGAGCGCGGTGACGTTGATGATGCCGTTGGCGTCGATATCGAAGGTGACCTCGATCTGCGGGATGCCGCGCGGGGCGGAAGGGATGCCGTCCAAAATGAACTTGC
>CAZUXF010000034.1:0-6230 GCA_964624535.1 uncultured Anaerolinea sp.
GTAGTTTCACAATAGGTTTTCTTATGTTTTCGGCCCGAAGGGTCCGTCGAACATTGGCTTAACCTTTAAATCCGTGCCCGAAGGGCTTGGCGTGGTTTTTGCATGATCTTCTCGCAAAAACCATGACAAAGGATTTATAAGGTTAAAGCAGGTGTTGGACTGTTCTTATTTATACTTCTTCTTTATCTATTACAATATTTTTATCCTATCTTATTGGGATTATTCTTTTCTTCTACTTTTGAAATTGTCTCTAGGTAGAGCATTTCTACTTTATTTCTTGCCCATGGTGTATGTCTTAAAAACTTCAAACTAGATCTTATACTTGGATGACTATAAAAGCAGTTTATTTCTATCTTTCTATTCATCTTTTCCCATCCAAGATGTTCAACAAGATATTCTAAAATTTGTTCTAAAGTTATTCCATGAAGTGGATTATTTATTTGCTCATTCATGGTTTGATATAATCTCCTTAACACGGCCAACCGCTCCACTCTCAAGTCGTACCTTAATACCATGAGGATGATTTATTGAATTGGTTAATATATCTTTAACTATTCCTCTTGTTAATTTTCCTGTGACCTGATCATTCTTCAGAACAATCTTTACTTCAAGGCCCTTGAATATTTTGTTTCTATCAGTTCCGTCCATGTCTCTTCCTTTCTATCGTTAATCTGTATTCAATGATTGCTAAATCAGTCCAACATTGGCTTAACCTTTAAATCCGTGCCCGAAGGGCTTGGCGTGGTTCTTGCGCAATCTTCTCGCAAGAACCATGACAAAGGATTTATAAGGTTGAAGCAGTTGTTAGATTTCGCAGTTCTTCATAAACCCTATCATTTTTTATCTTCTTTTTTGCATATTCTTCTAATAGTTTCTGTTTTGTATACTCACTTTCTTCTGACAAAACAGTCATACCTACTTTTTCTTGAATTTGTGCATTTTCTATTTCATATAATAATGCAGCAAGTTCATCAATTATAGTATCATAAATTTGACAGGATTCTAATATATCATTATAACAAATATCGCTGAATGCAAATCTATGTATTGCTTTATTTCTGCATTCATAAACATCATTAAGTTTGTCGAACATCTTTCGGTCAATTATCTCTATATCAAATGCATTTTTATATATCTGTCGTTCAGTAATTTTATCTTTACTATTTTGCTGGTAACACAATTTTTGATCAATATTTCTATTATTTTTTTCAATCTGCTTTTTTAAAATTATTCCAGTTCTAATAATTGAATCAACAATACTCGCACTTAAGCATAAATACTCTAAAAAGCATCCTTTTTCTCCAGCTCTATTCCGCAACATAATAGAAGCTGTAATTCCATCTATAAATGAGCGGAAGTTGCTTTGTTGTATATTGCTACTCATTCTAAAATCCTATATAAAATTAGAACTGCTTTGAAGCTTTCATCGCTTCATCAAATTTCCTCTCAATATCATTAAATCCTGCAGTTGATGGACCAAGAATATTTGCAGAAAAGTTAAGTATTTCTTTCTTTTCAAACAGATCAATTATTGTTATATCATAATACCCAAAATCGTTATTATAGTCATGCATAAACACCATTAAATATTTTGTTTTATAAACTGTACTGGTATTTACATCAATACTTTTATCGATGGTCCCCGTTGTCTTGGCTCCTTCAACACTACTAATAAATACTTCCCAATTATTTTTTGCAAGATACTTTTTTATTGTATTTAAGACCCTGTTATTGCCAATTGGTACTGTAATTGTCTTATTTGTATATGACGTTTTATTATATACAGAGTAGTCAATTGAGCTACATGAAACAGCTAGTAAACAAAATGCCAGGTAAATACAATTTTTTCTCATTTGCAGCCTCCATTTTCATTTGTTTTAAAATGGCTATTCTACAATTCGTAAATCTAACATTGGCTTAACCCTTAACGCCTGCTCCCGAGCGTAGCGAGGGATTGGCTTGGTTTTTGCGTGATCTTCTAGCAAAAACCATGACAAAAGGCGTTATAGGGTTGAAGCAGTTGTTAGGCATTACTTCTTATTAATGATACTATCTTCAACTTTTTTAATACCTAATGGAGAAATATGTGCAGCTTCATTTTCGGTGTTATATTCAATCATTCTTTCTTCATGTAATGGTATAAGTACTCTTTGTTTAAAATATGTCAATGATGAATATTCAACCCAATCGAATAAATCTTCGACTAGTGCAAAAGAACTTTCTTGGGAATAAAGAAGCAACAAGGTTTTTTCTTTAAATGTTAAACCATTAATAAGAACGCGTTTTTTACCTTCAATTTCCCAGATAATCGGCATGTCTTTATCAGCAATGCTATTAACAAAATCTTGTGCTTCCTCTAATGATACTCTATAAGAAATGCGAATAATTTCACAAATAATCCAATCCGCTATTTGCATAGCAGTTTTGATATCTACCCTGTTAGCTTCGACATCTCCTCCTATATGACCTATACCACGTTTATTTCTAATTGTGTATAGAAAAACCAAACTTCGTGGAATAATCATTTGAATAGATTCTGAAACGGATGTACCTTTTACTTCGATTATATTGCGACACTCTAAAGGTAGATTTACAATACTTACCCCAAAATCTGTAAAAGAGCCTTTTACTTCATTCTGAACGTAACGTATTAATACTTCAACAAATTTACCAATGACTATACCGGCGCTTTCATAATCATTATTATAATAAGCAACCAGATATTTATCTTTTAAACGTAGATAGATATCAGGTATTTTCTTATCAAATGGTTGCTTCACGGATGAGAAGAACTTATAAAGCTCATTTTTTCTTGAGGTATTCATATTGGCCTTCATTATTCTGTTCTCGTATTAATTTATTACTTCGTAAGGCTCTAGCTAAAGTCGTAGAAAAATCATTTGATGCATAAATATATGCTTTTTTACTTTTACAATGTTCAATAATGTTATTAAGTGTTCGTTTACTATCAAAATAACCATCTGCGATTAGTATATCAATCATTTGTCCAGGACCAGGTCTACCATTTTTTGTTTTAGTTTCTGTTTTTTTAGTCGTATCATCAACCTTTTTTATCTTTTTACTTGATGTTGACTTCCGCGTTTTTTTCTTATTAGTTACAACCGGATCTTGAATCTCTAGTGTCTCGTTTTCTTTTATTGACTTGTCATGTAAAAGAAAGTCAAGAACTTTGAGTTGCACAGATTCAAATGAAAACTCCTTCAATACTGCAGCAATTTTCTTTGCGGACTCGATCTTTTCATCATTAAGCATTTGTATCTCCTTTAACTAGAAAATGATTTACTTGCTTTTTGCCCGAAGGGTCTGCCTAACATTAGCTTAACCCGCAACGCGTTAAATTGGCGCAATTCTTGCTCCACTTTACATTGCCGCTCCTACTTTACGTCGATCAGCAAGAATCGTGACAATAGCGTTGTCGGGTTGAAGCAGGTGTTAGGAATGCCCACTTCCATTCACTTTCTCATGCCACGTTTCTCATCCCATGAATGAATACTTCGTTTCTTCCAGAATTATGATATGTGGCTGTGAAAGAATCGCGTTCTGCAATGCTTCTTTCTTTCGCGCTTCATTCATTGCCCTTAGCGGCTCTTCACGAATCTTTTTGCAGCTCTTCTGACATCGCTACCTCAAGCCTCATTGTTATCTACTTGTCACATACGTTTCTACGTTTCCACAACGCTAGCTAAATGCTGCAAAAAGATGAAGTTCTTAGCCGCGTACTCTTGCTTGTATACGCGCTAGGAGCCTCTCCACGCGATTCTTTCACAGCTTCCGCATTGTTTCTTTACTATTACTACTTCTTTCGCTTTGGTGGATCTTTTTGGTCCTTATTGATATCTACTGCAAGGATATATCGAATGATTTGGTCATCCTAACATTGGCTTAACCTTTAAATCCGTGCCCGAAGGGCTTGGCGTGGTTCTTGCGTAATCTTCTCGCAAGAACCATGCCAAAGGATTTATAAGGTTGAAGCAGTTGTTAGGCAATTTCGCTTTTACTTATATGCATCTTTACGATTTTCTATATCAATGATGAAGATTATAACCGTCTCTTCTGATACTTTATAAAATAGTCTGTAATCTCCTATCCTATATCTATATACTTCTTTGTATTCGCCTTTCAGCTTTTTAATATTAGGTCCAAAATATGGATTCTCTCGCAATATTGGATATATGTATTCTTTGATCTTTTTATATAAGAATCTATACTTCGGAGTGCTGATCTTCTTATCAAAGGTTTCAGTCTCCGCAATTTTATATTTAAGCAATTACATTATACCTTCCCGATGCAATATCCTTAAGTCCTTTCTTAAGATCCTTTTCAAAGGTAAGTATTTCTTTCATTTCTTCATCATCAACGATCGATTCATTGACCGTAAAGTTTAGCGCAGCGTACTCAAGGTAGTTGGATATAGTTCTCTTTTGTCCATCTGCTGCCTTTTTGAATATATCATAGCTTGTTTCATCAAGCCTTACGGTAATAGTCTTTGCCATACAAGCACCTCTTGCTTCAATAGTATTCATATTGCATCTATTTGTCAAGTGCATATAATCATCTATGATTGTAGATTAATTACTGTAATTATAATATTTTATCTTGCGCGCGCGTAAGCGCGTCTGCCTAACATTTTCGCTTAACCTTTAAGCCCGACCTGAGCGATAGCGAAGGTTTGGCGCGATTCTTGCACCACTTTACATTGCCGCTCCTACTCTACAGAATCTCGCAAGAAGCGTGCCAAAGGGCTTATAAGGTTGAAGCGGATGTTAGATTTCTTATTTTCTTTTGCTTTCTAATTGTAATTTGGTCCTGCTAATCTCTTAATCTCTATTATTTCTTGATCCAATCCAAATAATTTTCTTTCATAATCTATTATTATCCCCTTGTTCTTTTCTTTTATCGTAAATAGTATTTTATATATTTTTGAATCTATTATTGTTTCTCCATCTTCAATTGTATCCTCTAATAGAAAAATAAACTCTTTATCTTGCTTTTCGACAATTTCCATTATTAAGTAATCTTCTATCTGAAATTTGTTTAAAAAATAGTTCTTCTCGTTATCTTTACTAATCGTAAAATAAACTTTTTGATTTGGATTTATAAAATTATCAGTTGAGTTATTTCTATCTATACTTTGCCAATAACCTAAAATATCTAAAAGAGTATTATCCCCTGAATTTAAGCTAATAGAAGTTTGAGCCATCGCTAAAAATGGAAAATATACTAAAAAGATCAATACAAAAAATAGGCACCTTTTTATCATATAGAAGCTCCACATAAAAAATGCAGTATTTAGCTATTACTGCCCGAAGGGTCAATCTAACATTAGCTTAACCCTTAACGCCTGCTCCTGAGCGAAGCGAAGGATTGGCGTGGTTTTTGCGTCATCTTCTCGCAAAAACCATGACAAAGGGCGTTATAGGGTTGAAGCGTTTGTTAGCCAAATCTTTTTTTTCTACAATATCTTATATTGAATATACTTTATCTTTCAGTAGCTCTTCTAGTATATCTCTAAACAAATCAATAATTATATCAGCGTATTCAACAATACACTTCTTTATAAAGTTATATACTTCATTCTCTAGCATACCATATTTATCTATTATATACGTAACAAAAAGATCATTATCCATTGTATAGATTATATCTTGTTCGACTGTTGAATTCCCAATACCTATTTTCAAATCCCATCTTGATGGTTTATCAGTTATATATTTCCAAATATAATCATTATCATAAGCAATATGATATCCATGTTTATTACGAATATCTTTTAATACTTCAATCCTTTTATCACTTTTTTTTACGATATTTTAGAACTATATCATTAAGTCTTTCATAAAGACTATCTGATATTTGCCCTTTAAATCTTCGTAATAGATCTTTATCTAAAACATAAAATACTTCATAGATTGCTGATGCCTGATGATATAAAACCTCATGATATCTCTTTGCTTTAATTTCATCCCCTTTTATTAATGGAAACAAATCTATAGCAGCTAAATACAATTGCTTTGAATTACTAATTACTCTTGTTGTTTGCATTATTAAGTATAATTCATCTCTTGAACACGCATTCAATTTATTTCTAAACATATATATTTTAAACAATTTTCATACCTTTATATTTTTCAAGTTTTCCGCCCGGAGGGTCTGGCTAACATTGGCTTAACCTGCGAGCCGCCAAGCGTTACTACGCTACCAGGGCATTA
>CAZUXF010000035.1:0-5539 GCA_964624535.1 uncultured Anaerolinea sp.
AATGGCACAATGGCCAGCCAATCCGTTGTGGCTATGCCTCAATCAAAAATCAAGGTCGAAATTGCCAGGATTTTAAAAGAGGAAGGCTTCATCGAGGGATATGAAGTTGTCGATAGCGACAAACCCAGCGTCAAGACCCTTCGGGTCAAATTGAAATATGTGGGTGAACGCCGACAACGTGCTTCAGTGATCACTGGTCTTGAAAGAGTCAGTCGACCTGGACGACGTTTTTACACGCAGAAACAAGACATCCCCTGGGTATTGGCTGGCATGGGTATCGCCATCCTTTCCACTCCCAAGGGTGTGATGACCGGACAGCGTGCTCGCCAGTTGGGTGTTGGCGGCGAGTTGCTCTGCAAGGTCTGGTAATCAAGGAGGAATGAAACGTGTCTCGTATAGGTCGATTACCAGTTGCGATTCCTGAGTCTGTCAAAATTGACATCAAGGGCTCAGAAGTCCGCGTAAAAGGTCCAAAAGGCGAAATGGTTCGCACGTTCTCACCCGAGATCGGAATCGCGATTGAAGACAATCAGATTCTGGTCACACGGAATTCAGATCTTGCTCCTATTCGCGCTTTGCATGGCACAACCCGTGCCCTCATTAATAATATGGTGACCGGTGTATCCACCGGCTTCGCCACCGAACTCGAAGTGGATGGCGTTGGCTACCGCGTTGAGTTGGACGGCAATAAACTTGCCCTCTATGTGGGTTATTCTCACCCCTTCATTATCGATCCTCCCGAAGGTATCTCCTTCGAAGTGGATAGTAAAACCCGACTCGTGAGAGTGTGCGGTTATGACAACGAAGTGATCGGTCAACTGGCTTCCGATATTCGCAAGATCCGTCCACCCGAACCTTACCTTGGCAAAGGCATCCGCTACAAGGGCGAAAAGATTCGCCGTAAAGCAGGAAAAGCCGGCAAGGGTAAAGGTGGAAAGAAGTAGGTGAATGCATATGGCAAAAAATAATCGCACTGAAGCAAGAATTCGTCGTCACAACCGTGTTCGCAAAACGATCCACGGAAGTGAATCTCGACCCCGCATGAGTGTTTTCCGCAGCCTGGCTGAGATCTACGTTCAAGTGATCAATGATGAAACCGGAACCACGCTCGCCGCTGCCTCTAGTATCGATCATGAACTCCATGGCAAGGTCGAAGGCCTGAAAAAAATGGAACAAGCCAAACTGGTCGGCGAGCTTGTTGCCAAACGCGCCAAGAGCAAGGGTATCGTGCAGGTTGTTTTTGATCGCGGTGGCTTCCGTTATGGCGGCCGTGTCAAAGCCCTGGCTGACGCAGCCCGTGAAGCTGGCCTGGATTTTTAGGAATTAAGAGAAGATAGAGGGCCTTATTATGGAGAGTATGGAATATCAACCCTTGGATCAACAATTTGACGAACGCGTCATTGAGATCGCACGTGTTGCCAAAGTTGTTAAAGGCGGTCGTCGCTTCCAGTTCCGTGTCACCATCGTGATCGGTGACAAACATGGGAAGATCGGCATCGGCATTGGCAAGGCCAACGCTGTGCCCGACGCGATGCGCAAAGCAACCGAACGCGCTCATAAAAACATTCAACAGTTCACGCTGGCCAACACGACCATCCCCCACGAAGTGGTGGGGCGGACCGCCGGAGCAGTAGTCTTGTTGAAACCCGCATCCGCAGGTACCGGCGTTATCGCTGGTGGCGGCGTCCGTGCCGTCCTCGAGGCTGCCGGAGTGCATGACATCTTAACCAAATCCTTGGGCAGCGCCAATGTGTTGAATGTGGTGAAAGCCACCTTTAACGCGCTCGAGCAGCTCAAGTCACCTGAAGTAGAAGCCGCCCGCCGTGGAAAACCCGTCAAGGATCTTCTGCCATACTGGGAACGGAGGAAGAATGGCTAAAAAGAAAGAAACCGTGAAAACCCTCCGCATCACCATGGTTAAAAGCGGGATCGGTTTTTCAGTCAGGCATAAAGCAACCTTGCGCGCGTTAGGCTTGCGCCACATCAACCAGAGTGTTGATTTGGTAGATGGTCCCGTTCTTCAAGGCATGCTGCGCATGGTTAACCATCTTGTGAAAGTGGAAGAGCAGGAAGCGAAATGAAACTAAATGACCTCATGCCAAACGAAGGCGCAAAAAAGGTAGGCAAACGCAAAGGGCATGGCAACGCTGCTGGCCAGGGCAAGACTGCTGGTCGCGGCACCAAAGGCCAGGGCTCACGCGCCGGCTCAGGCGGTAATCTTTATCGCCAAGGTGGTAACCTGCCGTTTTTCCGCCGACTCCCCTTCATCCGTGGAGAGGGATTCACCCCACCCAACCAGGTGGTCTACAACGAGATCAATCTGGATCAACTCGGAAGGTTCCAGGCTGACAGTGTAATTTCTGTTGCCACCCTTGCCGAGGCCAAATTGCTCCATCAACCCAAGAATCCTGTTGCCATCCTTGGCCGCGGTGAAGTGAAGGTTGCCCTGACCGTCCAGGTCGCGCGTGTGACCAAATCTGCACGTGCCAAGATCGAAGCCGCAGGTGGAAAAATCGAATTGATCGCCTAACCGGCGCTCCAAGGAGAACTTTATGAAGCGATCAGCCTGGCGCTATTTATGGACCTCGCAAGACATCCGCAAGAAGCTGGTAATCACCATTCTTCTGCTGGTCATCTATCGATTGGCAGCGAATATCCCGGTTCCCGGCATCGAACGTGATGTGATCAGTTCCATCGCTACATCGGGCACTCCAGGTGCTAGCTTGTTCAACCTGCTGGATCTGTTGTCTGGCGGCACGATCTCCAACTTCTCGATCCTGGCAATGGGTGTGTACCCTTACATCACTGCCCAGATCATCATCCAATTGCTAGTTCCCATCATTCCCGCCCTCGATCGCCGGTTAAAAGACAATCCGCGTGAAGGTCGGGTCTTGATGGAAAAATGGACCACCATGCTCACCATCCCGATGGCGTTACTTTCCGCGATCGGACAGGTGAACATCTTCAACACAATGGTCCCCGCTGGTCAAAGTGTGCTTACGACTCCGTTTGGGTTCGCTGGCGCTTCACTGGTTCCTACTGTGACCTTGCTGGTCTCGATGGTTGCAGGAACCATGTTCGGCATCTGGTTGGGACAGTTGATCTCTGAGTTCGGTATCCCGAATCAGGGCCTTTCGCTGATCATTTTCGCAGGCATCGTCTCGCGCATCCCGTTCCAATTGTTCGGGTTGTTGGCTGACAAGGTTAATGGCTGGTGGCAGTTCATCTTGATGATCATAATCCTTGCCCTGACCATTTTTGCCATTGTCTATGTGCAACAAGGACGCCGCAATGTGCCGGTGCTCTTCCCGGGTCGCCGGGTGGGCAACCGCATGTCAATGCCAGTGCGCAGCAATCTGCCTTTGATGGTGAACATGGCTGGCATGATCCCCTTGATTTTTGCTCAAACTTTCCTGTCCTTCCCCGCGCTGATCGCCAGTTGGTTCCCTAAATATCTGGCTACCGGTAAAGGGTTCTGGTATTGGGTTTACAGCAACTTCAGCGGATCCGGTTGGATTTATCCGATCATCTTCTTCGTCTTGGTTGTAGCTTTCTGCTTCTTCTATACCGATGTTTTGTTTACCCAACAGAATTATGGTGAGACCTTGAAGCGGCAAGGCGCGCAGATCCCCGGCGTCGTTCGCGGCGGACCGACCCAAAAATACCTCACCAAGGTACAACGGCGCATCACTTTCCCTGGAGCGTTTTTCCTTGGGTTCGTGGCTGTGTTGCCCTACCTTTTGGGAGCTATTCTACCGATGTCTCAATCTGGTTTGTTTGTCATTTCCGCGGCTGGTTTGCTGATCGTGGTTGGTGTCGTTCGTGATACCTTCACCATTATTGAAACCGAACTTAAAGTCCACGGTTACGATGAAAGTATTATCAAAGGCTAAGATGGCGCGTTATTACGTCTTGTTAGGACCTCCAGGAGCCGGTAAAGGCACCCAGGCAAAGATCATCGCCGAGAAATATGGACTCGTTCATGTTTCTTCCGGTGATCTCTTCAGGGACAACCTGAAACGGCAAACAGAACTGGGACAACTGGCTCAAACCTACATGAGCAAGGGTGAGCTGGTGCCTGATGACGTAACCATCGCCATGATCCGTGAGAGGCTCTCTAGGCCTGACTGCATCAACGGCGCCCTGCTGGACGGGTTTCCCCGCACACCAGCGCAGGCGGACGCGCTCTCGGTCATGCTCAAGGAGTTCTCTGGACAGGTGAACCTTGTTCCATTCATCTCGGTACCCGAGAGCCTGCTGGTCGAAAGACTGTGCGGCCGCTGGACATGTAAATCGAATGGACACGTTTTTCACGAAAAGAACAACCCGCCTCAGCGCGCCGGAATTTGCGACCTGGACGGTTCGGAACTTTACCAACGTGATGATGATAGATCTGAGACCGTGTTGAACCGCATCAAGGTTTACGCGCAACAGACTTCACCATTGATCGAGTACTACAAGAAACTGAATCTCCTGGCTGAAATTGACGGCACTCAAACCATCGAAGAAGTCACCACAGAGTTGCTCGCAGCTTTGGAGAAGGCTTAACAAAATGTCTTGGGATCGGCAAATCACGATCAAGTCGGCGCAAGAACTCGCCATTATGCGGGAAGCAGGACGGATCAACGCAGAGGCTTTGGCCGCTGCCCGGGCGATCATCGCTCCGGGTGTGACCACTGCTGATCTCAACGCCGCAGCCGAAGAAGTGCTGCGCAAATACGGTTGTTATAGCCCGTTCAAGGGTTATCCGGGACCTTATCCTTACCCCGCCAGCACCAACGTAAGCGTCAACTACGAATTGGTGCACGGCATTCCTGGCAAGCGCAAGATCAAGGAAGGGGATATCGTATCGGTGGACTGTGGGACGGTCTATGAAGGTTTTGTTGGCGATGCCGCGTTCACCGCTTGCGTCGGAAAGGTTTCATCACTGGCTGAGAAGCTGGTCGAAACCACCGAAGCGGCGCTCTATGCCGGGATCGAAAAAATGGTGGCCGGGAATCACATTGGTGATGTTTCTGCTGCCATACAAACAGTTGCTGAAAGCCGAGGTTTTCACGTCACCCGCGAATACACCGGTCACGGTGTAGGTCGAGCCATGCACGAGGGACCGCAAGTTCCGAATTATGGTGTGCCGGGTCGTGGACTTGTGCTTCGCGTCGGGATGACCATCGCGTTGGAACCCATGCTTCTGGTTGGCACTCCTGCCACAAGAGTTTTGCCAGACCAATGGACCGTTTCTTCTGCGGATGGTTCGCTGACCGCCCACTACGAACATACGGTGGCGGTTACCGAAAATGGACACCTGATCCTAACTACGCTGGGAGACGGATCTGTTCCTAGACGAAATGACGAAGTGCAGGTATAATCAAAACTTCGGTTTACTAGCAGTACCTTATGTATTGAGGAGTGGTACCATGAAAGTTGCACCATCTATTAAAAAAAGATGCGCAAAATGCAAAATCGTAAAACGCAGTGGAGTTCTTTTTGTGATCTGCGAAAACCCAAAGCATAAACAGCGACAGGGGTAAGGACATATGGC
>CAZUXF010000036.1:0-5393 GCA_964624535.1 uncultured Anaerolinea sp.
ATGAAGGGCTTGTCGGGGCGCTGTTTGCCAGAATCCAGGAAATGGACGTGCCCGGCATGCGGAACCTCGCCCAAAATGGTCTTGAGCAGGGTGCTCTTGCCGGCGCCGTTGGGGCCAATTAAGCCGATCAGCTGGCCGCAGTGCAGGTGCAGGTTGATGTCCTCCAGCACCGCGTTATTGCCCAGCTTGACCTCCCACCGCACTAACTTGGTGCAGCAGGTCCCGCAGGAGGAATTTGAGTTCTGGATAAAAGTGTCCATGTAGTGATAAGTTTAATTAAATTGCTTTCTTTTCCCAATATATGAAGACGGGTATCCACAGAACATTTTATTGTAATTTACAAACCAAGCTTTGTCAAGCTAATAAATGCTCTGTGATTCAGACAGTAGTGGGGAATGGCGTGAAAACCATATAATTGGCAAGAAGTCAGGATAACATTGCCACGACCTTTCGCTTATGCTACATATTTGCCTTCCCTTGGGGGCCGTCCGCTTACGCTTTAATATTTGGCCGCCTCGAGTGCCATAGCTTTAGCGGAGGCACTAGCTTCAGCGACCGCTTACGCTATTATACTTACTGCCGCGTGCGCCTTCCGCTTTCGCTTTCATATTAGCTTCCTCGAGTGCCATAGCTTCAGCGGAGGCACTAGCTACAGCGGTGGCGCAAGGCCTCAGGTCGTGGCAATAAAAAGCAGGAAAGATTTGGGCTTTAGCCCGCGGGGTAAAGGGGTTAAAACCCCGGAAGATATTTTCCTGATCCTAACCCGCTCCGATTAGCTTCCCACTGTCTGACGCACAGAATAAATGCTAAAATCATTTGACAACCCCTTGGTTTTGGGGTATTATTATATTTTACATAGTTCTCCCAGCAAAGCCACCTAAACACCCAAAATTCACTAAAATACATTTCCAACAACATATTATATAGGCCAAGAACATTAATTGGTTTTGCTAAAATATCTTTTTTCGTGTTTTTCGTGTATTTCGGTGGGAAAAGTTTTTCAGTGGCAACTACATAATCCATTTTGGGGAGATGATTCTTAATGGCCAAACTGCAGAAAACCATAGTCAACGAGGTCCGCTTTTCCGGGATCGGGGTTCACACCGGCAACATGACCAACCTCACCTTTAAGCCGGCCCCTGCCGATACCGGCATCATTTTCATCCGGACCGACATTTCCCTGGCCCCGGAGATCCCGGCCCTGATCGAGTACGTGGTGGAGACCGCCCGGGGCACCACTCTGGGCAGGGATGTGGGCGGCCAGATGGTGAAAGCCCACACCGTGGAGCACGTGCTGGCGGCCATCGCGTCCCTGGAGATAGACAACATCCGGGTGGAGATGGACAACAACGAACCGCCCATCGGAGACGGCTCCTCCCGCCCCTTCTTAGACATACTGAAGCAGGCCGGCACGGTGGAGCTGGACGCCCCCCGGAAATATTTTGACCTGCCCAAGGTGGTCTCGGTCAACGACGGCAGCGTCCAATTAGTGGCCAGCCCCAGCCACGAACTGCGGATCAGTTTTACCATAGACTTCGAGCACCACATCCTGCGCAGCCAGTACGCCTCCTTCCCCATCAACGGGGAGATATTTGACAAGGAACTGGCCGATGCTAGAACCTTCTGCCTGGCCCGGGACGTGGAGCACCTGCAGGCCCAGGGCCTGATCAAGGGCGGAAGTTTGAACTCGGCGGTGGTGATCGGGGAACACGGCATCGAGAACAAGGAGCCTTTGCGCTATCCCGACGAATTCGTGCGCCACAAGATACTGGACCTGCTGGGCGACCTGACCCTGCTGGGCCGGCCGCTTAAGGCCCACGTGATCTCCATAAAATCCGGCCACCGCTCCAACGTCAAGCTGGTGCAGGAGCTAAAAAAAGTTTACGACGACATCGAGCGCCAGAAGAAGGGGCCGGTGTTTGACATCAACGCCATCGCCGGGATGCTGCCCCACCGCTACCCCTTCCTGCTGGTGGACCGGATCCTGGAGCTGGAAGAGGGCAAACGGGTGGTGGGCTTGAAGAACGTTACCATCAACGAGCCATTCTTCCCCGGCCATTTCCCCGACCGCCCGGTTTTTCCCGGGGTGCTGATCGTCGAGGCCCTGGCCCAGACCGGAGCGTTCATGATCCTGCATTCGGTGGAGAACTACCACCAGAAACTGCTGTACTTTGCGGCCATCGACAAGGTGCGGTTCCGCAAGCCGGTGGTGCCCGGCGACCAGCTGCGGTTTGAGCTGTCCATGCTCACCTTCAAGCGGGGAATCTGCAAGATGGAGGGCAAGGCCCGGGTGGACGGCCAGGTGGTCTGCGAGGCCGAGCTGACCGCGGCGATAGTGGATAGATAACTTTTCACTGTGACAAAAAAGATGGTACGGCCGTAAACGGCTGAAAGGCGGCTTTGACCAATAGTTCTCCGAAATTTACACCAATGTTTCCAACCAGGCCATCGGGAAAATAAAAAGCCCGCTTGACATTCACGGCAAAAAGGTATAGACTAAATATACGCTTTCGTGTTATTACTTACTTCGGCGTACAGGCACGCCATACTATGGCGTAATATATACCAAAACAGCACATAACCCGCCATAATGGCGCAAAGCCGCAAACGTTGTGTGAAATACGCTTTTCTTTTTACGGCTAACGCCTTACACTTTCTTCAATGAACAAATTTTATTAAAAAGTATGACAAAAAAAATTACCTTAAAATATCTAGCAACAAATATCTCCATTGTTGTTGGGATAGTCTTAATCTGGCGCGGAATTTGGTATCTACTCGATGCTTTAGATAAATTGGTTTTCGGTGGCAGCCACTTTTGGACGGCGCTAGTTGGCATTGTTATCGGATTGGTTATTTTATATCTGCCAGACAAAAATTTAAAGGAAATTGAGAAGTAATGATAGAAAAGTGTCCAACTATCGTCGGAAAAGGAAAAGCATACATCATACAACACGCACTGCGGCTTCGCTCCTTACGGTTGCTCCGCCCATATTTGGCGCTGGTGTAGCGCTGCGTGCTAAAATTGTACCAGCGCCAAACATCGCAAAGTGCGGGACGTTATCAAATATCAAAGTTTCTTTGGTTTTTGACAAGTTAACCACAAAATAACGCCCGCTATTCATTTTACGATATAGTTATTTTAAATACAAACGACTTACTTTTATAAACAAACGCCTTATTTTTATATTAAAACGACTGTGCTGGGTAAACAAGCGTGTTTGTTTGTTGAATAAACTACAGGGTTTTTACAATAAACGTGTTTATTCTGTAATTAAACGTGTTTATTCCGTAAAACAACGACAACTTTTATATTTGCGCCTCCGGCAACCATAAAACAAACGAAAGAATCATGCTAACCTTCAACTTTAGCCGCATATTCAAGGCTCGCGGGATAGACAAACCATTCAGTTATCTTGTAAATACGGGTTACTCCGGCAATTTTGCGACCAGGATTGTCAACAGCCGCATCGCTTCCCTTAATTTAAAAGCGGTCGAAAGGTTATGCGAGTTATTGCAATGCACGCCGAACGACTTGTTGGTCTGGACACCTGACAAGAAAGACGCGAAAAACGAAACCCACCCGTTGATAAGCCTTAAGCGAAATGAAACCGTCGTCAACCTGACAAAGATTTTAAATTCGGTTCCGTTGAACAAGTTGAATGAGATTGAAAGAATGATCAACGATAAGATAAAAGAATGAAACGCCGCCCGGCAAAGCGCTGTTGCCGTCAGCGGGTTGACGCTTCGGGACGTATGAGCCAATTTGCATTGATATTGTAACTATTCAGCCATCAACTAACAGCTCACATATGCTCCGCTCCCGTTGGTCGCTTCGGGCTTCGCCACATTTTCACCTTCGCTACGCTACGGTGAAAACGTCATATATGCGCATCCCGTTAGCTGCCCTGCTCATGGATATAGCGCATTCAATAAGAAATTATGAGGGATTTATGAATATTAAAAACCGTCCAAATCATAAGATATACATTCAAGCTCTTCGCCGGATGTCGCCTGAAAAAAGGCTGCTAAAGGCATTTGAGTTATCTGAATTTGCCGGGCAACTTTTTATTCATGGATTACACCGGAGGTTTCCAAATCTTGGCGACGAGGAATTCAAAAAAATACTTTTGGAGCGTCTGGATAAATGTCACAACAGGAATTATTAAAGAAAGTTATTAAAGCGCTTGATCAAGCTGGGATCCAATATATGATAACAGGTTCTGTTGTTTCAAGCTTGCAGGGCGAACCGCGCTTTACCCATGATATAGATATGGTCATTGCTATTCAAAGATCAGCCGCAAAGAAATTGGCCGAAGCTTTTTCGCCGCCCGGTTTTTATTTGGATGAAGACAGTATTCTTGAGGCAATTGGCAGGCAGGATATGTTTAATCTAATTGATATAACCGCCGGAGATAAAGTTGATTTTTGGATATTAACCGGCGAACCTTTTGACCAGTCGCGTTTTTTCCGCAGGATCAGTGAAGAGTTTATGGGCATAGAAATGAAAGTTTCAACCCCGGAGGATACAATTTTAGCCAAATTGAGATGGTCAAAACTTTCCGGTGGAAGTGAAAAACAATTTACCGATGCCCTGCGGGTTTATGAAGTGCAGTATGGGAAATTAAACATGGATTATTTGGGACATTGGGCAAAGAAATTAGAGGTTGAATCATTATGGAAACGGTTAACAGACGAAGCGGAAACAGCATAATTGACGCACGGCAGCTGACAGCGTCACGGCCAACATCGCCCCCAGGGTTCCAAGAAAAGCCGGGCAGAATTCCGGCGGTTCCCGGCCATTTCAGCTTAAAACTTTTAAATCATTTCTAACCTTACTTCATTCAGAAAATGTCCAATCAGATCCACCCCACCGCCATCATAGACCCCACGGCCAGGATCGGCGACAATGTTACGGTCGGCCCCTTCACCATCATCGGCCCGGAATGCGCGCTGGGCGACGGCTGCATCATCGGCGACTCGGTGGCCATCCACAAATGGACCGAGCTGGGCCAGGGCTGCAAGGTCTGGCACGGAGCCTCCATCGGCAGCGACACCCAGGACCTGAAATACAAAGGCGCCAGGACCAAGGTGGTCATCGGCGACAAGACCGTGGTGAGGGAATTTGCCACAGTTACCCTCTCCACCCTGGAGGGCCAGGTGACAAAGATCGGGAGCAACTGCCTGCTGATGGCCTACTCCCACGTGGCCCACGAATGCACGGTGGGCGACAATGTGATCCTGGCCAACTCGGCCACTTTGGCCGGGCACGCCATCATCGAGGATTTTGCCATCATCGGCGGGCTGACCCCGGTCCACCAGTTCTCCCTGGTGGGCTGCCACACCATCGTGGGCGGGTCCTCGTTCGAGTATCACGTCGCGCATGCCATGAGCGC
>CAZUXF010000037.1:0-3503 GCA_964624535.1 uncultured Anaerolinea sp.
GTTTCTTCCTCCGAGCTGGCTCTTACCAGGATGATTTCGTCACGCCAGGAATTTGACCTTCGAGAGCGAGCTCCCGGAAGCAAATGCGGCACAGTCCAAATCGACGCATATATCCACGTGGTCGACCGCAGCGTTTGCAACGATTACGCACTTGAACAGCGTATTTTCGTCTTAATTCACGATATTCCATGCACTTTTTTGCCATACTAATCCTTCCTGAAAGGCATGCCAAGCATCTGCAATAATGCACGTGCCTGTTCATCGTTCGTGGCACTCGTCACAATGGTGATCTCTAAACCACGGACTTTATCAACTTTATCGTATTCGATCTCAGGGAAGATAATCTGTTCCCTTAACCCGAGGGTGTAATTGCCACGGCCATCGAAAGAATTCGGTGAAATGCCGCGGAAGTCGCGCACACGGGGAAGTACGATATTCATCAATCGGTCCAAGAAAGACCACATGCGGTCGCCGCGCAGGGTTACAGCGGTGCCGATGGCACGGCCTTCGCGAAGCTTGAAGTTCGCGATGCTTTTGCGAGCCTTTGTGATGACGGGTTTCTGGCCGGTGATGGTGGTCAGATCGATCACCGCAGCGTCCAAAGCCTTCGGATTATCCATGGCCTCACCGAGGCCAATATTGACCACAACTTTCATGATGCGCGGGGTCTGCATTACATTGGTAAGACCCAGCGATTTCATCAAAGCCGGTGAGATTTCTTTCAGATAACGTTCTTTCATAATATTCATACAGACACTCTCCCAAACGGCTTAATCATCGATAATCGCGTTGCATTCCTTGCAGATCCGTTTGGTCTGCCCGTCTTCACGGGAGAGTTGCACACGGGTGGGCTTGTTGCATTTTTTGCAAACAAGCATCACATTGGAAATGCTAACCGGTGCTTCAAAACGAACCTTGCCAGGATTGACTGTGCGACCCTGAGACTGAACTTGCCGTTGGTGTTTCGTGCGCATGTTGATGCCTTGCACAACAACACGTTCAACTTCAGGAATTACTTTGATGACTTCACCGCGCTTGCCCTTGTCGTCGTGCTGGCCGCTGATGACTTCAACTTGATCACCTTTATGAATCTTGAGTTTCATTTGATCGCTCCTACTTTCCTGGCCTAGAGTACTTCCGGGGCGAGTGAGACGATCTTCATGAAACCCTTTTCGCGAAGTTCACGCGCCACGGGTCCAAAGATACGCGTACCCTTCGGATTCTGACCATCTGCGTCCAGGATCACAGCGGCGTTATCATCGAATCGAATTGATGATCCGTCTTCACGGCGCCATTCTTTGGAGGTTCGCACGATGACTGCTTTAACAATATCGCTTTTCTTGACAGAACCCTGCGGAGCAGCGGATTTGACGGTCGCCACAACAATATCGCCAACGCCACCAAATTTACGAGTGGAGCCGCCGGTCACATGAATGACCAGCAATTCGCGCGCGCCGGTGTTATCGGCTACTTTTAGTCGACTCTCGTGCTGGATCATTCAACAGCCTCCTCGGTCACAACATTGAGGGTTTTACCCTCGCGTTTGACAATGGATTCGACGACCCAGGCTTTTTCACGTGAGATCGGGGCGCTTTCCACCACGACAACCACGTCGCCAATGTGACATCCCAGAAGGTCGTGTGCTTTGACCTTGGAAGATGCGTGCACAACTTTTCGGTAAAGCGGGTGCCGGTAGGTCCGGTCCACTTTCACCACAACGGTTTTGGTCATTTTATCGCTGGTAACTGTACCAGTCATGCGCCGTCGTTCGTTCATTTTCCACCTTCCACTTTGAGTCCAAGTTCACGTTCGCGCAGCATGGTCTTCAAGAGCGCGATCTCGCGGCGTGTAATCTTGAGACGGCTGGTGTCGGTCAATTGACCGGTTACAACCTGGAACCTGAAGTTCATCAATTCGTTTTGGGCATCTTCCAGCTTGGTATTGATTTCAGCCGTAGACAAGAGCCTTAATTCTGAAGTTTTCATATACTTTCTCCTGCAGGCTGATTACGGGCGATGATCTTGGTCTTGATGTGAAACTTGTAGGCGGCCTGTTTCAAGGCTTCTACAGCTGCTTCGTGCTCAAGCCCGCTGATCTCGAACATAATTCTGCCCGGTCTTACCACAGCCACATAGTACTCCACGCCGCCTTTACCTTTACCCATACGGGTTTCGGGAGGACGATGAGTGTACGGTTTGTCAGGGAAGATCCGGATCCATACCTTACCATGGCGTTTCATCGCGCGGACGATCGTACGACGGCTGGCTTCGATCTGTCGGGCGGTCACCCAACCTGGCTCAACTGCCTGCAAGGCATACTCACCAGAGATCATTTCAGCACCGCGCAGCGATTTTCCGGTCATGCGACCGCGCATCGTTTTTCGCCACTTTACACGTTTTGGCATCAACATAGCTACTACCTCTTTCGCATTACCTGAGCATTAGCCCAGAGTAGAGTCTATTCACTAACGTACACACCCTCAGTGGATTCGGCTTTCTCTTCCACAGTGGGCAAGACTTCACCTTTGTAAACCCATACTTTCACGCCAATCCGACCGTAGGTCGTCAGGGCTTCAGCACGTGAGAAATCAATGTTCGCGCGTAAGGTCTGCAAAGGCACGCGGCCTTCACGCAGCCAGACGATGCGGGCCATTTCAGCACCACTCAAACGTCCGCTGACAGATACCTTGATGCCTTCGGCTCCCTGGCGCATAGCCTGTTGGAGAGCGCGTTTCATGGCGCGGCGATAGCTAACACGACGTTCGATTTGACCGGCGATGTTCTTTGCAACCAACAGAGCGTCACAATCAGGGGCTTTGATCTCTTTGATCTCGAGGTCGATCTTCTTGCCGGTTAAGGCTTCAAGATCGGTGCGGATCTTTTTGACTGAATCACCCTTGCGGCCGATCAAAATGCCGGGCTTGGCAGTGTGGATGGAAACCTTGACCTTGCCGGGATAGCGCTCGATCTCAATGGTAGAGATGCCAGCTTTTTCAGCTTCCTTCTGAACCATTTTGCGGATGATGAGGTCTTGATGGAGCTGATCACGGTACTCAGTTCCCTCAGCAAACCATCTACCTTCCCAAGGCTGGTTGATGCCAAGACGAAAACCAATTGGATGTACTTTTCGACCCATAATTTCTCCTGGTGTCTTTTTCATGGGAGCTGGGTAGAAACCCTGCTCCGCTCGAATTTACTCTTTTTCTCGCAGCACTACCGTGATGTGAGAAGAACGACGCAGCAACGGCTTGAAACGACCGCGGGCACCAAAGCGGCGCCATTTGCGCGTGGGTGCTTCGTCAGCGGTGATCTTGTAGATCATTAGATCTTCGCGACTGACACCGAAATTCTCTTCGGCATTGGCAACGGCTGAAGCAAGCAGACGACCCACATGCATGGCGGCTACTTTGTTGGCAAACTTCAGGGTAGCCAGGGCTTCCACAGCGTTCTTGCCACGAACCATATCGATAACCAGGCGGGTTTTTTGAGCCGAAACACCGCAAT
>CAZUXF010000038.1:0-2278 GCA_964624535.1 uncultured Anaerolinea sp.
TGATTTCTCTGAGGCATGTCCCCGGAAGTGACGGGTAGGTGCAAACTCACCCAACCGATGCCCGACCATGTTCTCAGTGATATAGATGGGCACATGCCGGCGGCCATCGTGTACAGCAATGGTGTGGCCAACCATTTGAGGGAAGATCGTGCTCGCGCGACTCCAGGTTCGGAGGACCTTCTTCTCGCTTTTGGCGTTCATTGCTTCGATTTTTTTCAACAGCTTAGGGGCTACGAAAGGCCCTTTTTTAAGCGATCTAGACATATTCTCGTCCTTCTTTCTCGACTAAGACCTGTATCCGGTCTTATCGATTACCGGAATTCCGGCGTCTCACAATATACTGGTTGCTGCTCTTGTTACGGCGGGTCCGGTAACCGCGGGTCGGTTGACCCCACGGAGATTTCGGACCGGGCATACCGGTAGGCTGTCTGCCTTCACCACCACCATGGGGATGGTCGCGGGGGCTCATCGCGGTGCCACGGACAGTTGGCTTAATGCCCATGTGGCGTTTGCGGCCGGCCTTGCCAAGCTTGATGTTGCTGTGGTCGGTATTGCCAACCTGGCCGATCGTGGCATAGCACTGCTGGCGAATGAGACGGACTTCACCAGAGGGCATGCGGATCTGGGCGTAATCGCCTTCTTTAGCGAGCAATTGGGCTGAAGTTCCGGCTGAACGAACAAGCTGTCCGCCCTTGCCTTCTTTCATCTCAATGTTGTGGATCATAGTGCCGACCGGGATGTTGGCGATGGGCAGGCTATTGCCGGGGCGAATTTCTGCCGTCGGGCCAGCCATGATCGTGTCGTTGACTTTCAAGCCCACAGGGGCGATGATGTAACGTTTTTCGCCATCCGCGTAGGACAATAAGGCCAGGCGGGCGGTGCGATTGGGATCGTACTCGATCGCTGAAACGCGGGCGGGGATGCCGATCTTGTTGCGCTTGAAATCAACCAAGCGGATATACTGTCGCTGTCCACCACCTTGATGGCGCACAGAAACGCGGCCTTTATTGTCGCGGCCGGCATGAGCCTTTCGTAACACGATCAAAGAACGTTCGGGTTTGTCTTTGGTGATCTCATCAAAGCTGTACCCGGTCATGTTACGACGGCTGGGGGTTGTAGGTTTATAGATCTTGATGGCCATTACTCCACCCCTTCAAATATCGGAATTCGGTCTTCGGGAATCAGGGTGATCAATGCTTTTTTAAACTGCGGGCTGGTGACAGAAATGCGGCGTGAACGCCCTTTTCTGCCGCGCTTGGCAGGCACATTGATGATATTGACCCGAACGACTTTCACATCAAAAATTTTCTCAACCGCGTCTTTTACCAAGGTTCGATTGGCATCGTTGGCGACTTCAAAAACATACTGGTGCAGTTTATTGACCAGGTAATTTGATTTTTCAGTCACGATCGGGCGGCGGAGTACTTCATAAATCGAGCTCATTATCTCTCCTCCTATCCCAGGTTAGCCTTGATCAGATCAAGAGCGGAAACCGGTAAGACCAGCTTGTCAAAAACCATCAAGTCGCGAATGTTGAGGTAATTAGCGTTCAGTACCTTGGCATCCGGGATGTTGTTGGTGGATCGGACGATACCTTCGTAAGATTCGATCGCCGGGATTAGAACAAGAGCGGATGACGCGCCAACCAATTTATCGAGGGCGCCAACCATCACACGGGTCTTCGGCTCGGTCACTTTGAGGTCATCCACAACCACGATCATCGATTCAGCAGCTTTCACAGAAAGCGCGGACCGAAGGGCTGCCTGACGCATCTTGCGGGGCATAGCCTGATCGTAGGAACGCATGTGCGGGGTGTGGATCTTGCCGCCACCTCTCCATTGCGCTGAACGGGATGAACCCTGGCGGGCTCGCCCGGTACCTTTTTGCTTCCAGGGCTTTCTTCCGCCGCCAGAAACAAAACTCTTGGTCTTGGTTTCATGCGTTCCAAGGTGCGCATTCGCCATCTGGCGAATGAATGCCTGGTGCATGAGGTCAATATTGATCGGGGCTTCAAAGACTTCAGCCGGTAATTCAACCGTGCTGACCTTCTTGCCCTCCATGTTTAAGACTTCAACTTCCATTGTCGTATGCTCCCTTAAGTCCAGGTAAACGGTCCCGGAAAATAAATTACATCTTCCGCGATGCATTAATGATGACAAGGCCACCGCGTGCACCAGGTACGGAGCCGTTTACGCCGATCACGTTTCGTTCGGCATCTACCAAGACAACTTTAAGGTTTTGCGCAGTCACGGCTACATCGCCCATATGACCAGGTCTG
>CAZUXF010000039.1:0-2109 GCA_964624535.1 uncultured Anaerolinea sp.
CGACCTTTGCGATGTCAACGCAACGCTCTAACCAACTGAGCTAACCGCCCAACGAGCCCTATTATAACGGTGAATTTTCAAGTTGACAATAGTCTGACAGGCAGGAGATTAAAGAATATTGACCACGCCTGCCCATAAAACCGTAAATTTTGGCTGCGGCAGCTCGGAGGTGGGTGGAGAAAGGTGTCCGATGGCCACAATCAATTTCGTTCCTGACCGAAATCCCTCAAATGGCTTAGAACCGTACATGGGCACGAGGTTGGCTTTATCAAGGGTATACAGATGGTTACCTTTTTCGTAGGCCAAGGCGTAAAGTTCTTCCTTGCCGATCACGACCTGGATGATATTCGGACCCTTGAAATCCATCCCCTCAGGGACGAGAAACTCAAATCCCTGGGTGGAAAGTTGAAAGCCATCCCGCCGGTGGATCGAATATTCCAACGCTTCGGCGTCTGCTGCATGCACTTTTTGCCAGTGGGCATCATCCACTGTGAGGATCGGGAGTTCGAGGTCAGGAACGATGGATGACATATTTTAAGCAGCCTGCTTTCTCATTAATGATCGGATGAGCAGCACCAGACCGGTAGCCACCAGCAGCCCTGCTCCAATGGATTTCACCACAAGATTGCCAAACATGGATGCAAACAAGGCAAAGAGCGCCAGGCTTAATACGAGCATCCACATGCCGACAGTGGTTACCGATTTGTCCCACTTGCCGATCCAGGCGCCCATGATCAAGCCAAGCCCAACACTGCCGGGGATGAGCATCCAGGCAATCGCCCAGACACTCCAAATGCCGGTGAGGGTGTTGAACAGGAAGATGGCACCCAGAACAAACAAAATACAGCCCGGAATGAATAACCCGGCCAGGGATTCTCTTTGATTTGGCCAGATGAGGGCGGGCAGACAAAAACCGATACCGATCACCACCAACACCAGCGGCCATGTCTTGGCGGCCACAATTCCAGGGATAAGGTTGAGCGCAAAAAAGAGAGCACCCAGCGCCACCAGAATAATGCCGGCAGCCATCGTCCCACGTTTGGATTCGTCCATTTTATTACCTCCTGTTAACCGTACTATGTGAATTATAGAATTAAATGAAAAAATGGTGAAGTCAAATTTTTCATCTACAAGTTAATACGAAATTTTCGCAAAAAGGATGGAGATTTTTCAAGGAAATGGTATAATAGGCGCGCTACACAAGAAACACCATGGAGAGGTAGCGCAGTTGGCCTAACGCGCCCGCTTGGAAAGCGGGTATACCGCAAGGTATCGTGGGTTCGAATCCCACTCTCTCCGCCACATAGAAAGAACCCCCGGAATGGCCGCCGGGGGTTTTGGTTTAAATTGGGTTTTGGTTTAAATTGGGTTTCAGTTTATATCTGCGTAGGGGCGACCGGCCGGTCGCCCCTACATTGAAAAATCATTTCAGACTATTGCCGAGCGGGGTGGGCAGGCCGTCGATGCTGGTCAGGTTGTTTTCATTGCGGTAGGCTACCAGCCCATCCGTACCAATCTTCTCAGCCCATTTGAAGTGATGGTCGCGTTCGCCCTTGTACTCAAAAAGCGGAACGCCGTATCCGCACGAAGTTTGTACCTTGCTGATATCTGCGACGATGATCTGCCGCGTGCTCGAGATCAGGTTGAAATGCGGCGCGAGCTCTTTCCACTCTGCATCGCTGGAGAGCACTGTGCGTCCCGTCCCAAATAATCTCAAGATATTTGGCGCACCTTCAAAAGAGCAAAACATGATGGTTATCCGTCCGTTTTCAAAAGTATGGGCGGAAGTTTCATTTCCGCTGCTTATAATATCCATGTAAGCCACGCGGCTGGGTGATAAAACGCGAAAACTATCAAGTCCTTTTGGAGAGAGGTTAACATGTCCGCTGGAGCTCAATGGGGCGCTGCTGACAAAAAAGATGTGCTGCTTTTCAATAAACTCCCTGATCTGGTCATTTATTGATTCATAAAATTTTGCCATTAGACCTCCCAATAATATTCGAAATTTTGATAATTAGATTAATGCCTTTTATTGATTTTTTCAAGTGGTTGCTTAAACGAAAAGGCAGGCATGGGGGGGACATGTCTGCCTTCTCTCTAGGGAGGGAA
>CAZUXF010000040.1:0-1589 GCA_964624535.1 uncultured Anaerolinea sp.
GCAAAATTACTTTTGTTACGGTGAAACTTTCTGCCGTTTTTTTATTCCAGTTGGCCATAGTAAAAATAATCGATAGGTGATGAAATGACGAACGCAACTGCTCAAACCATTATGGGTGTGGCAACCCAAAATACTCAACCTCAATTTAGCAAGAATATATTGGAAACCATCGGCAATACCCCCCTGGTGCGCCTTAATCAAATTGTATTCGGCAACTGCTCTGCAACCATCCTGGCCAAAGTGGAATTCTTCAACCCGGCAGGCTCGATCAAGGACCGCATCGGATTGAGCATTATTGAGAACGCTGAAAAAGAAGGCCGCTTGCTGCCAGGTGGCACCATTGTGGAAGCCACCTCCGGCAACACGGGAGCAGGCCTGGCGCTGGCTGCTTCGATCAAGGGCTACAAAACCATATTTGTCATGCCAGACAAGATGAGCGATGAAAAGATCCGCTTTTTACGCGCCTTTGGTGCACGCGTGGTGATTACACCAACGGCTGTCGCACCGGAAGATCCGCGCAGTTACTACAGCGTGGCTGCCCGCATTGTAAAAGAAACCCCCAACAGCATGCTGGCGAATCAATACCATAACCAATCAAACCCCGAAGCTCATTATCAATTCACCGGCCCTGAGTTGTGGGAACAAACCGCTGGAAAAATAGATGTGTTGGTGGCGGGCATGGGCACCGGCGGAACGATCACTGGAACTGCACGCTACTTAAAGGAACAAAACCCCAACATCAAAGTGGTGGGTGTGGATATCGAAGGCTCTCTCTTGCTTGAAACCTGGAAAGAGGGCAAGATGCCGAGTGATCCGCATCCCAAGACCTACAAGATCGAAGGTATAGGTGAGGATTTCCTCCCAAGCACGCTGGACCTTTCGCTGGTGGACGAAGTGGTTCAGGTCAGCGATAAAGAATCTTTCCAACTCGCGAGGCGCCTGGTTCGCGAAGAGGGCATTTTTGCAGGCGGGTCATCAGGGTCAGCTGTTGCAGGAGTGTTAAAATCTGAAATAGTACGATCACTCAAACCGGGGCAAATTGTTGTGGTCATCCTGCCGGATTCTGGCAATCGCTACCTGTCGAAATTATTTGATGACAACTGGATGCGCGAAAACAGCTTTTTACCGGATAACAAGGTGACTGATAGCGTGATGACGCTCATCGAAACCCACCAAAAACTCCCATTGGTCGTGACGCGTTCTGATGAGGAAATGAACGTGGTGGTCAGCAAAATGAATCAATATGACATTTCTCAGTTGCCCGTGGTGGATGATCAGGATAAATTGATTGGCATGGTGGGTGAAGCGGATGTGCTTGACCATTTGTTGAAATCCACACATGTGCATGATCCGCTGGAGACGATTGCTTCGATCATCAATCCCAATGTACTGTCTGTCACTCCGGAATCAAGCATCGAAAAGGTACTTCCCGCTTTTGAGCGCGGTAAAGTGGTAATCGTTGTTAATAATGAAGGGCAGCCGGTGGGTATGCTTACAAAGATCGATCTGATCGATTACTTGACTGGCAAGATCAACTAAATTCCAAAAATTCAACAGAACAGGCACTCTTGAAGAAACCAAGTGCCTGT